>CP070836.1:1749721-1789198 GCA_020341795.1 Thermoplasmatales archaeon | reverse complement strand
TTTGTTTTAAAACCTGTTTGGCTAAAATGTGTTCGGCTTATATTATAATCTTTTGATTTAATTTTTTCAAATAATGTACTCATTTTAGGAGGTGATTTATTAAAGTAAGATCCCAAGCCATCTGTTGTAAAAAAAAAAGCAGGTGAGTTAGATTCTTCTTCTAACATATCAAGAAGCTTCCATAATTGATTTTTCTTTCCAATATCTTTTTTAAAAAGAATAGTTATTAGTTCTTTTATGATTCTTTCATTTTGAAGTTTTCCCATCCAAAGTGGCCCTGTATCTTTTTTTGTTTTTTCATATCCTATTAATTCTCCTGATTTGATAGTCTGAAAGTTTTTCATTGATTCATTAGTTCGTCCAACGCTATTACTAATTTTAACATAAACTCGAAAATAATGATCAGAAGTGTAAGTAACTATTGGTTCAATTGCTTTATCGTATATTCCGGCAGTTCTACAAATAAAACCAAGCAAAATCCTAAGACCTACCTCTTTCATGGCATTTGAATGAAAAGGTACCGCTGCATATCGGCGAAAACATACCTTTGGATAGACTCCACAGAGTGTTGCAGTATCAGTTGCAGTACAAGCAACAATTCCATTATGTTTAATACTTCTCATTGCTGAATCAATATAATATACTGGACTTCCAAAAGGATCGATATCAATATAATCGAAATTGCCCCCCGATAAAAGGACGTTAAAGTCTTCATTTGAAATTAACACATTATTATAATTATAACTTTCAAAATTCTTTTTGATAAGATCAAAAGCATTTAAATCCCAATCATTTATTATTATTTTAAAATCTCCCTCGAGTTCATTTGCAAGTCTAAAACCTCTAACGCCAGATGCTGCAAGACCATCGACAAATCTTAAATTTTTCTTATTATTATTAATAAACCATTGACATAAAATAACAGAGAGATCACGATTCAATTCCATCGCAGGATTATAAAAAGGAGCATCAGACTTATTCCCAGGTCCTTTATCTTTTTTTTTATAACTAAATACATAAAAAATTGTATTTCCTTCTTTTATTTTTTTAAAAACAGATCTTAGTTTCATAACTAAAACAAAGGAGGTAGTTTTTCTTCCATTATCTTTTCAATTTTATATGGTAGAAGATTACGGTTTACAGGTGTTACCTCTAAAATGCGTATGTCATCACGGCGTCTCACATCCTGCAACAATGGTGTACGGGATTTCTTATGTAGTGTCACCATTATTGGTTTATCTGAATCCAGTGCTTCAATAACCATTTCACAGAATTTCTCAGAGAGCATCTCCATTTTACCGATTTCATCAATTACTATTATATTGACTTCTTCATCAATTATTGCTTCTTCGATAGCAGGAACACCGACTCTATCTAGAGCACCTGTATCTACTCCATATTTTCCAACTTTTTCTTTATGCTCATATTCAATATGGGCAAAGACTTCGTGTTCTTTTGTTCGCCAATTAGTTACATAAAAACCTACACGATGTTTCTTTTCAATAATAGGTTCGGTGATCATGCCCTGAACAACATAACCATGGTCTTCAAGTGATTTAATTATTTTTAGAAGAGTTTCTGTCTTCCCCACACTTGGCATACCTGTAATACCAATCTTTGGTATATCATCCATAATAGCAAGAGGTAATGCGTTTTCTCTTTAGAAATGTTTTTATCGATTTTTCTTTGATGTTTTTAAATAAATTGGACCAGCAATAACATAAATAAGGATTGCTAGAAATAGAAGAAATGGGGCTATACCAAAAAATTCTTTTCCAATAATTATTGTTAAAAGAATCAAAATAAATGCAGTTGCATTTATTTTTAAGTTAGTTTTTGGGAAAACAATATTGGATGCCATGAAAGCACCAATTATTATTACTACAGGTAAAATTAATATAAACCATATTTCAAAATATGCAAGAATCAATAATAAAATGGCACTAGCTGATGCAGGAAGTCCTATGTAGATTTTTTCCTCTTTTATAATATGAAAACTTGCAAGCCTTACTATACCAAATGATAAAAATAATACAAGAGCGACAATTAAATAAATGTGTCTATAAATGCTAAATGTTATAATTTCTGATGAATAGTATACAAAAAATATGAATGCTGCAGGTGCGACACACATTGAAGTCATATCAGCCATTGTCTCAAGATATTCACCTATCTGACTTTTTTTTACTTTACGAGCAATTATTCCATCAAGTCCATCTGCAAGAAGGCCGAGTAGAATTAACGATAAAGATATATGTACTTTTATATTAAAAGAACCTATTAGATCTGTAAAAAGTATTAGAATTGCAAGAAATCCAAATATGGCGTTTGTAATTGAAAATATATCCGCTAGAGATAATAGTTTAACCATTGACCTCTGCAATACTATCCTCCCCTGCTAATACAATATCCCCTATTTTAATATTTAATTTATTTATTTTATTTTTTGGAAGATACAAATCTACACGAGAACCAAACCTGATTATTCCAATTCGATCACCTTTTTTTATCTTGTCTCCTTTAGATATATATGGTACAATACGTCTTGCAAATGTCCCTGCGATTTGTACTATTTTTAAATTTCCAATTGAGGTGTTAATAATGGTAATAACACGTTCATTTTTCTCGGATTCTTTCTTAAAAGCTGGTAGATGAATTCCAGAAATATGTTTGATGTTATCAACAATTCCATCAAAAGGAGAGCGGTTAACATGCACATTATGCAAATTCATAAAAGTAGAAATACATATGCAATCTCCTATTATTTCATCTTTTAAATTCGTAATACTCCTAATTTTACCATCGGCACAGGCTAATACTCCTGATCCGATTTTCCTGTTAGGATCTCTGAAAAATAAGAGTAAAAACAAAAAAATCAAGAAAAAAATAAACGAAAAAATCAATAACATTATAAATAATATGTTGAATTGTATTAAAACTAAGGATAAAACTAAAAAAATAATTGATAGAAAAATGAAAAAATAGATCCATGATTTTGAATCTTGGGCAATTCTCATTTTATTTTTTACTCCCAAATATTTTTTTAAACGCTTTTTCAATAGGTCCATTTCTTTTATGAAGATCAACAAGACACATAATTTCATCAAAAATCTCAGGTATTAACTTAATGACAATAAAAAGTAAAATTATTAATGTAATTAAAGCACCAAGTTTAGAAATTACATTATGAGCTATAAAAAAATCAGTGATGTCTCGTCCAACAAGAAATGCAACCATTGCATTGCGAAGAAGATTCAGAATATATATTGGTATCAAAGTTATCATTAGTCCGATTATTCTTCTTTTTAGATTTATTTTAGGTAATGCACCTATCATTCCAATGAAAACAACCATTGCTTGTATCGCAGTACATGCAAAAATTATTGTAACTGCATAATTCCCATCTAATGATATATGTGTTCCACTTATCTCTGAATTTCCAATTATTAAATTTAAAACCCATTCGCTTTGTTCAGCAACTCTTTCAGTAAGCCAAGTGCCAATAGCTGTTCTTTCAATTCCAAAATAAACAATACCTGCAATACTTGATGCACCAGCTATCCAATTTAAGCAGCTTATTTTCTCTTTTCTTTCCAATGAGATCCATTCATGGTATGCAATATAACAAAGAATATAGACACCTAATATACCAACCACTGCATTGAAAATATCCCCATCTTCACTCAAATACATTATAGCTGGTTGCGTTGCCCAGTAAGCTGCAAAGACAAACCATCCTAATATTTTTACAATGTTACCAATAGAATTTTTTATAAAAAAACCAATTCCCAGAAGAATTAATCCCAAAAACATCGGTATTTGCAATAATATTATTGATAGATCTTCAGAATAGGTTGGTTCCGGAAATAAAATATAACCAAAAATTAACATTATTGTAGGAATTAATATAAATAGAAACGCTACACTGTTACTCTCCGCTTTTTTTAAAGGTGAATCCATCTTAATTCGTTTGCTAAATACGGATTTGATTTAATAGGCTTATTATAGTATTATAGAAAATTGTCTAGAAAAAATTTAAAATCAAATATTAATTAAAGGATTAATGTGGAATCTGTACTACTTGTTGCTCCTCGAGCAAAAAATAAGAGTGCTTCAGATATCTCTGTTATTAAAACTCCTTTATCTGGTATTTTAATTCTTGGTACAATGCTTCGTGATAAAGGTTATTCTGTTAAAATGTATGACGAGTCATTTAAAACTCCTAATTATGATAATATAGATGCTGATTATGTGCTTATCACATCTATGAGTGCAACAGTTAACCGTGCTTATGAACTTGGAGATTTATTTCTAGAGAAAGGTTCAAAGGTTTTTATGGGTGGATTGCATGTTACATTTCAAGCAGAAGAAGCATTAAATCATTGTGATAATGTTATTTTAGGTGAAGGAGAAAATGTTCTATTTAACTTACTGAATAACAAGTCAAAAAAAGATATTATAAAGGGTTCTCCAGTAGTTGATTTAAACACTATTCCCATGCCTGATTACAATCTTGTTGAAGGGATGAAAACTCCTAAAAATGTATCAGTTTGTACCAGTCGAGGTTGTCCTTTTAACTGTAAATTTTGCTCACTTAAAGCTATGTTTGGACGTAAGTATAGAGTAGTTTCTACAAAAAGGATTATTGACTATCTATTAAGTTTTAATCATCTTAGAACTCTATGTTTTGATGAGCCTAATTTTACTGCTGATAAAAAACGAGCAATTGATATTTTAAAGCAGATGAAAGAAAATAGTATTACACCCAAATATGCTTGGCCTAGTGTTAGTATAGATGTAGCAAATGATGATGTCCTTTTAAAATTGTGCAGTGAAGTATCAAGCTTTCATTTTGCAATAGGTCTTGAGTCGATTGATCAAAAAGTACTTGATTCTTATAATAAAATACAGACACCAGAAATTATTAAAAATAACATTAAGAAAATAAAAGATTATGGAATTCGTGTATTCGGATCATTTATTTTTGGTGCGGATCATGATGATAAATCAGTTTATAAAAAAACAGTTGATTTTTGCCAAGAAACTGAAATAGATTTTCCCACTTTTAGTGCTTTAACGCCATACGTAGGAACAGATATAAGAACTGAACTTGAAACAGAAAATAGAATATTTTCAAACAATTGGGATTACTATGATGGTACACATGTTGTTTTTTACCCGAAAAATATGACACCTCTTGAGCTACAAGAAGGAATAATTGATGCTTATCAAAGTTTTTACTCAAATTCAAAAGTCTTTAGTCATTTTGGACATGGTGAGATTTTTTATGGTTTAGAAACTCTCTATGTCAAGTATTTATTCAAAAAAATTATCAGACAAAACTATGATTATTTAGAATATCTTGAAAAAATTAGTAAGAAAAAGAAAAAAAATATGGTATAGAGATATTTTATAATCCCAGATAAGAAACGATTGGTTGATAGCCATCAAGGAAATTCCATTGGCTAACAATCATTTGCTGATCCCACATTATACATATTAATCCAACTAGTGCAAGAAGAGTTATCCATAGCCAGTATGTATATACTATTTGATCGATTTTTAAACGTGCTATTGCAACTCTTATAAGAGTAACTGAAAATATGATTACGATTAGGACTTTTATTAGGAAGAAAATGATATTTAGTACATATACAAGCCAAATTGGATCTTCAATAGATAGTAATTCTGCTAGATTCCATGGAAAGAACAATGCAACAATTATAGATGCCATCACCACAGTTTTTACAGCGTCAGTGAGATAAAAAATACCAAGGTTTCTACCACTGTATTCTGTTAATAAACCTCCTGCGATTTCTGTTTCAGCTTCTGGAGTGTCAAAGGGTATTTTTGAAAGCTCAGCAGGTGTCACAATAAGAAGTGCAAGAAGCAGGACTATTATACCTATTAAACCTATTATTCCAACTGTTCCCCATATAGGGATTCCTGAAATAACTGCTAATGAAAATGTATTTTGCAATACTACAGGCTCAGCTGCTCCTGATATACCTTGAATAACAGTTGGTGCAAGTGATTGATTTCCTAGTGCCCATGCAAAAGTTACTATTACAATAGCAAGTGGAAACTCATATCCAATCATTGTTGCCATTTCTCTTTGTGCACCAACTGTTGCATATGGTGATCCTGATGCAAATCCTCCAATTACCATTGCAAGTGAAGGAATTAACAATAAATAAAGTATTAATATTAGGTCTCCTTGATTTGATAGCAGGGGATTAAATCCTCCAATAGGTAGGTATAATAATATTGTCATTGTAGCAATAAGTCCTATCAAAGGTGCGAGATTGTAAACCCATGGTATTGCATTATCTGGAACAATATTTTCTTTTGTAAATAGTTTAACTATATCTCTAAATGGTTGGCGTACTGGGGGTCCTATTCGTCCTTGCATATGTGCTGATAATTTCCTGTCAACACCTTTGTATATAAGTCCGAATACGATTCCAAAAGCAATAAGTCCGATTGTTCCTATTATGATTTTAAGAATAAAAAATGAAAGATCTGTTATTTCTAACATTTTTAGATCACCACCATAATAACTAGAAATAGTCCCATTATTAAAACAAACCATAGAATATAGTCGCTAACATTACCTGTGTGCATTTTATCAAACTTGTTATAAAGCCATTTTAATGCTTCTGTAAAACCCCAATAAACATTTGCACCAGGTACATGCATTTTTTCTTTATCGTATTCTGGATTTCCTGAGAGAAACACTTGAGTCTGACCTGTGTCTTTTTTGTATTCTTTTTTACCCATTCCTCTGACTATATAGATTACTAGATATGATATTATGAAAACTATACCCCATACTAATGGATTCCAAAAACCGCTATCTGTTGTAAGTGTTTTTATTAAAGGCTCAATCCATTCAAGCATCTATAAAACACCTCCAATGTAACTAGTTGCATTTTGAAGTGCATTTGTGGCTGGTGTTACAATGTTTTCAACAAAAATGTTTGGAAATAGACCAATGAAAACTATTATGCTAGCAATTATCCCCATAGCAATAAGCATACTTTTTGGAACTTCTTTTACACCTGAAAATTTTGGGAGTTTTGGACCTAGGAATACAGAGTAAAAAACCTTTACAAATACTGCAAGAAGCAATATACTACATAAAATTGCTACAATGGTTAATAATGGATTTATCTGAAACATAGATTGATAAATTATAAGTTTAGATGCAAATCCATTCATAGGTGGTAGACCCGATACTGCTGCAAGACCTATGAGGAAAAAAACAGTGGTGTATTTCATGTTTCTTGCAAGTCCTCCAAGTTTGTTTAAAGATGTTTCTTTTGCAGCATAATAAACAGCACCAGCAACAAGGAATAATAGTCCAACATCTAACGCATCATTAAATATATGGAAAATCCCTCCTTTAAGTGCCATTTGACCTGATGCAGATATTATTGCAGCGCCTCTTTCAAAAGTATATGTTGATAAAGCTGCACCCACAGCAAGAAACATATACCCTATTTCAGCTATAGCCGCAAATGCAATCATTCGTTTGAAATCATTTTGCTTCAAAGCCATGAAAACACCAATTACTATTGTAACCACTGCTAAAATTATGATTAAAACTCCTAAGGTCAAAGCCATTTGTGTTGAATCAAATGAGAATAAATATTTTCCATAAATTGTGAATATCACTCTGAAAAGTCCATATAAACTTGCTAGTGTAGTTCCAATAAGTATAACTGTTATAGATGCAGGGGCTCGTCCATATGCATCAGGAAGCCACATATGCATTGGAACTATTCCAGCTTTCATTGCAAGAGCAGCAAATAAAACTACAAGAGCTATTTTATCTATGAATGTAAAAGATATATTATTTGCAATGACAGCCATATTTAAAGCGTTATATTGACCATAGAACAAAGCTACTGCAAATAATAAAAACAGTGCACCAATCGCACTAATAACAATGTATTTAAATGCTGCTTGAATAGAATTTTGTTTATCTAAGTAAAAAGCAATCAATGCGGCAGATGCAATACTTGTAATTTCTAAAAACACAAAGAAATTAAACAAGTCACCAGTAAGAATCATACCAAGCATACCTGCAGTCATTAGAAGAATTAATGTGTAATATTTGTCTAAACCAGTATGTTCCTTCATAAAAGCCCAGGAATATATTATAGCTACAATTGGAAGTATAGCTGCAATTATTGCAATAAATGCATTCAGTCCATCAATTTCAAATAGAATTCTTATTGCATAAGAGGATTCAATTGATGTTGAACCTCCACCAAATACATAGGTTCTAATACCATTTGTAAAAACATCATTTACCAATAATAGAATTAAAAAGCTTGTAATTGCCATGATTATTATCACAAAAACATTTCTAATTCTTGGACCAATCTTACCTATTAAAATTGTTAGAAATGCACCTAATAATGGAATTGCAATAATAAGTGCTGGAGAATGTAAAATCAACCAATCTACAACTCCGTTCATTCTTCATCTCCTCCTATTATTTTTCTAGCATCCAACGTTTTATAATGACGATAAATGTGAACAACTAAAGATAGCATCAAAGCAAGTACTGCAACACCTATAACAATACTTGTAAGAGTCAATGCTTGAGGAACTGGCAAACTCATAATGCCCCCTGGTGAACTCGTATAAATAGGTGCAATACTCTTTTCACGATATCCAAGTGTTATTAAAAATAGATTTACTCCACACTCGATAAATGTAATACCGATTACAATCTTAATCAAATTACGTTTAAAAACAACAGCATAAAGCCCAATCAGTATTAATGCTACTACTGCAATATATGGAACGTAAAAAGCCATCATTTAGTCTCCCCTCTCCTTTATTTTATTAGAAGCATAAGCCATCACTAATACAATTACAAAAAGACCTGCTATTACTTTTAATCCCACAGCAATATTCATTAAAGGTAGAGTTCCAGCTGTGTTGATATTAGCTGTAGTACTTGCATATTCAACTGATTGTCCAAATAAATAGACTGAATTTGCAAATACATTTTTGAAAAAAATCCCACTGTTATCAAATAGAATAATAAGTCCTAAAAATGCAAATACAATAAAACCTATTGCACCTATACTTTCTAATATAGAAAGCTGATTTTCTTTTATTTTTTTCATTGTCCAAATTGAGCCAAATGCAACAACGATCATTGCACATGCAGATGCCACAACAGCTCCTCCTTGAAATCCTCCACCTGGAGTAAGATGACCATGTAATATTACATATAATCCGTATATCATTACAAAAGGAAATGCAATACTTGTAATTGTTTTAACAATTTTTGACATACCACTCATTTACCCAACCTCCTAAAGATAAGGATGACACCTGCAACTGCAGTGAATAAAACAGTGGCTTCACCAAGAGTATCAAAACCTCGATAATCAAATACTACAGATGTAACAGCATTGTTTGCACCTGTTTCATTTTGAGCGTTGTCAATTATATAATCATCCATTTTAGGTTCTAAATAATATTTATCTCCTTCTTCGCCGAAATCACCAAATGGATGTAAACTTAGTATACTGAAAATAAAAAATACAGCAACAATAGCAAAGAAGATTACTCCAGCAGCGTTTCTCATTGTCATTACGCTTCATCCTCCATTCGTTTTGTTGATTTAATTGCGATAATTAAAATAGCAGTTGTAAGACAAGCGCCCACTCCAGCTTCTGCAATTGCAACATCTGGTGCTTGCAGTATGAAAAATTCGAGAGATAATAAGAGACTCATTGCTGCAACTGCAATTGCAGCAGCGATTAAATCTTTAAGATATATAGCAACAATTGAAGCCGCTATGATTAGAATAGGAACCACAATGTGAATTAAGCTTATTAGAAGATCTTCTGTCATTATTTTTTCACCTCATACTTTGATTCAGGTTTTTTTTCAAGTTCATCAATAACTGCTTGGGCAGGTTTTACACCACTTCTATGTGCAGCTCTAGCAATCGCATGAGCACCAGTTGGATTTGTAAGTAATATTGCGGCAAGAGCAACACCTGTATGCAATGCTAATGATGCACCACCATCATTACCATTAAATAACCATGCTTTCAATCCAAGGAGTATAACTGATCCGCATATGAATATAGATCCAAAGGTTGTACATTTTGTTCCGGCATGAAGCCTTGTATAAACATCTGGGAATCTGAGTAAACCAGCTCCTGCAAGTAAATTGAAAAAAACTCCAATAGCAAGAAGGATATACATTATTATTTCAAACCACATGGTTAGAATTCACCTCCTTCTAGATATTTAGCGATAAAAAGTGTTGATATATACGATAAAAACGCATAAACAATTGCTACGTCTATGTAAATAATTGATTTACTAATAACACCATATATTATCATACTTACTATTACAATTGTATTTATTGTATCAAGTCCGACTACTCTATCTGGTGCTGTTGGTCCTTTTAAAACTCTTATGATTGCCATTGTGATTGATAAAAATAAAAGAGTTAATACAATTAGAAGTATTGATACATCTAAACCAAAAAACTCGATCATTCCGCAATCCTCCTAACCCATTTTGGGAAACCTGCACATACATATTTACAATCTACTGGTTTTTTCTCAAGTGCTTCTTTTTTTACGTTTATCCAGTGTATATATAAATCGTTACAATCTTCATCTACATCAACAGTTAATGTCCCTGGTGTAAGGGTAATTGAGTTTGCGAGCATTGTTGTTCCAAGATCTGTTTTAAGATCTGGTGATATTTTAACAATACCAGGATTTATCTTACCAGTTATCACACGGTAAGCAACATCAAAATTTGCTTTTGCCATTTCATAAAAGAAATAAAAAAGATACCCGATAAAAATAAACCATCTAACCGGATTTAACATCCTAATACTTTTTTTAATAAATATTTTTCTTGCTATGATTCCAACAATTATCGATAAAATTAGTCCTAAAATGATTTCTTCAATACTCCATAACCATAAATTTACCATGGATGAATTGTTTGCTGTTCCTGTTGTGAGTAACAGGTAGGTTATGAAACATACAATAGTTGTAATTACAAATGCGACCATGTATATCCTCCCTTATTTTTTCAATGTAATTGCCTGAGTGTATTTCCAATGGTTTTTAAAAGCTTATGGTTTTATTTTAAGCATTAATAACTATTAAATTAACTCACCTTAAAAATAATAAAAGCGAAGTGCATACCTTTGAAATCTGTGGAGAAATATATATGAATGTTAAACTGATAGGTTTTACTCCAAATCCTGAGAAACTACCAGCTATGGCAGCAAAACTTACACATAGTAAGACTAAACCAGAGGATCTTGACAAATCATCTGAAAAGGAGCTTAAAGCTATTCTTGATCATGTTGTAAACCAAGGGCATACAAGTGTAATTGAGCATACTTGTTTTACTTTTGCCATAAGCGATGTTAGCCGAAGTCTTACTCATCAACTTGTACGCCATCGTATAGCAAGTTACGCTCAGCAAAGCCAGCGATATGTTAATTTAAATGATCCTTGCTATGTTACTCCTCCTAAAATTATTAAAAATAATATTATGAAAAAAGCCTATGATCAGACAATGGAAAACATATGGAGCCAATATAATAAACTGATTGAAATGGGTATCCCTGCAGAGGATGCTAGATTTGTTCTTCCAAACGCTACATGTACAAATATTATTGTAACAATGAATGCTCGAAGTTTGATGAATTTTTTTGAGTTACGTTGTTGTCAACATGCACAATGGGAGATCCGTCAACTTGCAAACAAGATGCTTAAAGAAGTAAAGAAAATTGCTCCAACTATATTCAAAAAAGCAGGTCCAGCATGTAAAACAAAGAAAATTTGTCCTGAAAATAAAAAAGATTGTCCACTTTATCCAAAATGATGTTTTATGAAAAGACCATATGTGATTATAAATTGTGCAATGAGTGCTGATGGAAAAATCGCATCCCCTACCGGACATCAATTACGTATTTCAAATGAAGAAGATATTAAAAGTATGTATAACCTAAGAAATAGTAACGATGCGGTACTCGTTGGTGTTGGTACAATTCTTTCTGATAATCCAAAATTAACTGTAAAAGAACAATATGTGAAAAATCCAAGGAATCCAATAAGAATTATTTTAGATACCCATTGTAGAACAAAACCTAATTCACTCGCTGTTGATGAAAATGCAAAAACCTTAATTTTTGCAAATGAAGAATGTGATAAAAAATATGGGGATAATGTTGAAATCATTCAATGTGGGATTGATTCTGAGGGTTTAATAGATCTTGAAGAAATGCTTGAAAAACTCCTTAATTATGAAATTAATAAACTTATGGTTGAAGGTGGAAGTACAATTATATGGAATTTTTTAAAACAGGGTTTTGTTGATGATTTATTTGTATTTATTGGTCCAGTGATAATAGGTGGTAAATACACTCCTTCTATGGCCGATGGAGAAGGTATAACTAAAAATGAAAATATTGTTAATCTTGAAGTTGTTGATGTAAATAAAATAGGTAATGGTATATTAGTTCATTATAGATTGATAAAATGAAATTCCTATGCGATCAAATGCTTGGTACTCTTGCTAAATGGTTGCGTATATATGGTTTAGACACTCTTTATGCTACAGATGATTTAGATGATAACAAGTTAATAGAAATTGCAAAAAAAGAAAACCGTATACTTATTACTCGTGATATACAACTTATTTATAAATCAAGAAGAGAAAATATTAAATCAATTAAAGTTACTGAAAAAAATATAGATGAGCAATTAAATCAAGTCTTAAAAAAAGTTAAAATTGATAAAGAATTTTTTTTATCAAGATGTTTATTATGTAATTCTCTTGTCAGCGAGATTAATAAAAATGATATTAAAAATAAAGTACCTAATAGAATTTTTAAAAATAATGAAAATTTTTGGTATTGTAAAAAATGTGACAAAATTTATTGGCAAGGAAGTCATTTTAAAAATATGATACAAAAAATTAACAGTTTATAGCATTCTTACCATCTGAGCATGAGGAATACCTTTAATTCTTATAATACAATCAGGATCAATAAGTCCCATTTTTATTGCTACTTTAATTGTTGTTTCTCCTACAAGATTTGCAATTGTTGCTTCTGCTAAAAATTGTTTTAGTATATCTGGTGATACTCTTTCACCATCATAAAATTCTTTCTTAATTTCTAATTGGAATTTCCCATCTTCAATTTTTTTTCCTATTAGATTTTCATCGCATGCACCAACGAGTAGTTCGTTTCCTTGTTTATAGATTTTTAGGCTGATCATTTTCTTGTTCCCACTCTAATGTTAGATTTTTCTCTTTTATATATTTTTGGAAAAATTAAGTAAAAAAATGAATATTTTATAACTTCAATTTTCATATGTAAAATAACGTATTTTCTTAACTATAAAATGTTATATTTATAGAAAAATATATATATTACCTAGAGTTTAATACCGAGGTTTTGTTTTTTTTAAAAATGTTTTTTTAACCGTAATAATAAAAACCAGGTTTTTACATACACCTTTTTACACATATTTATTTTTTATGGGACGGGAAAATGAAGCACATTATCAAAACATTCTCAGAGCATGGAACATTTATACAACCAGAAACTCTAGAATACATAATATCAAAAGAAAAACCTGATGAATTTGTCTCTTTTATAACAAAAAATATAGAGGAATATCCTTTAGTATTAACAGTTGAATTGGTTAAAAACCTTGAACAAAACATACCAACTAAAGAACCATCAAAAATAGATGCTGATCCTTTAGAAATTAAAAAACTACAAACTAAAATGCTATCTTCACTATATGGTAATGAACCAGTAATAAATCCACGTGCTGATACTGAACTTGACTATGACGATCCTGATAAGGAGGATCAGATAAGTATCCCAGAAGAAGAATCAGAAAAAACACTTCCAAAAGTAATTGAGATTAAAAAAGTGAAAGGATGGAAACCGCAAGCTAGAGAATATAACTCTGAAATTGATATTATCAAAGATATTACAGGTAATTCCATTTGTGAAGGAACCACGAATGATTTTACTAAACTTTTTGTAAATCGTTATAACTCTTTAAGAAAAATTCTTAGACTTCAAAGAAGAGAACTTGCAAATGCAATACCAATTAATAAAATTAAAAAAAGTGGTTTTAAGGATATTCAAATAATAGGTATTGTAAAAGATGTTAGGAATACAACTAATGGTCATAGATTACTAGAGCTTGAAGATGAATCTGATACAATAACTTGTATCGCTCTTAAAAAACAAAGAGATGTTCTGCGGATGGCTAATGAAGTTGTACTTGATGAAATAATAGGTATTCGTGGACAGCTTAGTAAAAATGGAGATCTATTAGTTATTCGAAGCGTTGTATTTCCAGATATTAGTATTCATTATGAGTCTCATAAAGCAGATATACCTGTTTACGCAGCTTTTCTATCTGATATTCATGTTGGAAGTAAACAATTTATGCAAGATGAATGGCAAGGATTTCTCAGATGGATAAATGGTGAGATGGGTAATAGTCGTCAGCGTGATGTCGCTGGAAAAATCAAGTATATTATTATACCTGGAGATGTTGTTGATGGAATAGGTATTTATCCTAACCAAGATAAAGAACTTTCAATTGTTGATGTTTATAGACAATATGAAGCCCTTGCAGAGCAGTTAAAGTTAATCCCGGATCATATTTCAATGATTATTCAACCTGGAAATCATGATGCTGTCCGACCTGCCGAACCCCAGCCAACTTTTGAAAAAGAAATTCAGGAATTATTTTCAGATATGAATATGACCTTTGTTGGAAATCCTTGTTATTTTTCTCTACATGGTGTTGAGGTTTTATCATATCATGGTCAGAGTCTTTTAGATTTTGCTACAAACATTCAACATTTAAAATATAATGATCCGGTGGAAATCATGAAGGTAATGCTTCGAAAGCATCATCTTGCACCGACTTATGGTGGTTATACACCTCTTGCACCAGAGCATCTTGATTATATGGTTATCGATAGAATACCTGATATTTTTGTAACCGGACATGTCCATCTTGCGCAATTCAGTGATTACCGCGGTGTAAAACTTATAAATGCATCAAGCTGGCTATCTCAAACTTCTTATCAGAAAATGCTTAATTTTATACCAGATTCTGCAAAATTACCAATTGTTGACCTCAAAACTGGTAATGTCACAATGATGGATTTTACAGCTAGATAAAAATCCAAAATTTTTTATTTTTTAATATATACAAAACTTTAAACGTTTTTTTTGCATTTAAGAATTTTACCTACTTTTTTAGAGATGGAGACACATGGGTGGGGACCTTTCGAAAAATATTGTTGCTAGCTCAGAAATGCATGAGTATTTTCAAAATTTACAAAAAAACATTGATTTATGCTATGAAATAGCTATTGAAGCAAGAAAGAAAGGACTTGACCCTGAATTTAATGTAGAAATACCTCAAGCACTTGATCTTGCAGCACGAGTAGAACAACTTGTCGGACCAAAAAATATCGCTCCAAAAATCAGACAAGTAACAAAAAAAATTGGAAATAGAGAATTAGTATCTATTGAAATAGCAAAAGAAATTGTAAAGGAAAAAAAATATAATTTCAAAACATCAGAAGAAGCATTAGACCAAGCAATTAGAACAGGCCTTGCGATACTAACAGAAGGAGTTCTTGTTGCACCACTTGAGGGGATTGCTGAAGTTAAACTAGGTAACAATAATGATGGAACTAATTTTATTGACTTATATTTTTCAGGACCAATAAGATCAGCCGGTGGAACCGGACAGGCAATGAGTGTTCTAATCGCAGATATAGTACGTCGTGAAATGAAAATCGGACCATATATACCAACAGATGGAGAAATTGAAAGATATAAGGAAGAAATACCTTTATACAAGAGAGCACAACATCTACAATATACTCCAAGTATTGAAGAAATAGATAAAATCGTTAGAGGTTGCCCAATATGTATAAACGGTGAAGGTACAGAAGATGAAGAAGTAACTGGATATAGAGATCTGCCTCGTGTTGGTACAAACCGTCTACGTGGAGGAGCTTGTCTAGTTATCGCTGAAGGTTTATGTTTAAAGGCTCCAAAAATATTAAAACATGTAAAAAAACTAAAACTTAGAGAATGGGATTTTTTAGATATATTTAAATCTAAAACTATAAGTGATGAAAAAAAAACAGATGAAATTCCAGTAATTGATTCTTCTTCAAAATATATAGGAGATGTAATTGCAGGACGTCCTGTTTTTTCTCATCCATCAAGAAAAGGTGGTTTTAGACTCAGATATGGTCGTGCAAGAACCGCAGGTCTTGCATCTACTGCGATTAATCCTGCATCCATGTTCATACTTGATGGTTTTATTGCTGTTGGAACTCAGTTAAAAACTGAAAGACCTGGAAAGGGGACAATTGGAACGCCATGTAACACTATAGAAGGTCCGATATGTCTTCTTCGAAATGGAAATCTTGTACAATTAAACACGCTTAAAGATATTAAAAAAAATGAAATTAAAAAAATAATAGATCTTGGTGAAATACTTATTCCTTTTGGTGAATTTATTGAAAATAATGCTCTTCTTCCAGATTCAAGTTATGTTTATGAGTGGTGGATACAAGATCTTCAAAAGAAATTAGATCTTTTACCTAAAGATTATACATTTAAAAATATCAAACAAGCAGATGAAAAAACTCTAACTAAAATAATAAATGATTTTGGAAGTGATATTGATTTACATAAACCACTCTGGGATGAAGCATATGGGCTTTCTAAAAAATATAAAATCCCATTGCATCCTTATTATAACTTATTTTGGCATGATATAAAGGTTGAAGATATAATACATTTATCAAAATATATCTTAGAAAATGGTAACTTAACAAATAATTCATTATTATTACCAAAAAATGATGATATAAAACAAATATTGATCAACCTGGGAGCACTCCATAGTCAAAAATATGATACTCTTATTCTTAACAGATATTCATATCCATTAATCAAATGTTGCGGACTTGATGTTAAAAATGGAAAAATTGTTGAATCAAATCGTTATCAAAAAACAACAAATGAAAAAAATCCAGTAAATCTTGTATCAAAACAATCCGGAATACGTATTCAACCACGAGCACCTTTTAGAATTGGAACCAGAATGGGAAGACCAGAAAAAGCAGCAGCTCGAAAAATGAGACCACCACCGCATGTGCTTTTCCCAATTGGAAACTATGGAGGTAATCAAAGACTAATACGCAATGCTGCAGAACTTGGAAAAATTGAAATTGAAGCAGGTGTAAGATACTGTTCAAATTGTAGAAAAAAAACTCACCGGCTATTCTGCAATTGTGGAAATCACACAGATATGGGGAATGGATACATAGAAACACTTGAAATAAACCTTGCAGAAGAGTTAAAAATTGCACAAGAAAACATAAAAGAAAGAACTCTCCCAGAAACAATTAAGGGTGTTATAGGAACAATATCAAAACATAAAACACCAGAACCTCTTGAAAAAGGAATACTTCGAGCAAAACATGGAGTACATGTATTTAAAGATGGAACAATAAGATTTGATATGACAGATGCACCACTTACTCATTTCAAACCAAAAGAAATAAATGTATCAATTGAAAGACTTAAAGAGCTAGGATATACAAAAGATTATCTGAATAATGACCTTGTATCTGATGATCAAATCGTTGAGTTGAAAGTACAAGATGTAATAATATCAAAATCATGTGCTGAATATTTTGTACAGGTTACTAAATTCATTGACGATTTGTTATGGAAATTCTATGACATGAATCGGTTTTATAAATTAAAAAAACTAGAAAATCTAACAGGTCATCTAACTGTTGGGCTTGCACCTCATACATCTGCAGGATCCCTTTCACGAATTATTGGATTTACAGATGCACAAGTTTGCTATGCACATCCATTTTATCATGCATCAAAACGACGGAATGCAGATGGTGATGAAGATGGTTTAATGCTTCTTATGGATGCTCTTTTGAATTTTTCTCATTCTTACATCCCTGAAAAACGGGGAGGTAAAATGGATTTACCACTTATCCTTACTACGCGTATTGATCCATCAGAGGTAGACAAGGAAGCACATAATGTGGATATACTTTCTCGTTATCCATTGGATTTTTATGAGGCTACTTTACGTCATGAACATTCGAAAGACCTTGAACAAATTATGGGTTTAGTAGGTTCTCATCTTGGTACAACACTACAATTTGAAAATTTTGGTTTTACACATGATACAGATGATATATCTGAGGGTCCAAAGATGTCTAATTATAAAACCCTCAAAACAATGATGGATAAAATGAATGCACAACTTAGCCTTGCTGCAAAGATAAGAGCTGTTGATGAAGCAGATGTTGCCTATAAAGTAATCGAAAAGCATTTTCTACCTGATATTCTTGGAAATCTTAGAGCTTTTAGTAAACAATCAGTTAGATGTCCTACTTGTAATATTACTTATAGACGTCCACCTTTACAAGGTGTTTGTAACAAATGTAACGGTAAGCTCACCCTTACTGTTCATGAGAAATCTGTAAAAAAATACCTTGAAATTTCAAAGGAAATTGCACAAAGATATAATATTTCTCCTTATGCTCGTCAACGTATTGTTCTTGTTGAAAAATCTATTGATTCATTATTTATTAGTGACAAAGTAAAAACCACTAAACTTGATGATTTCTTCTGATTATTTGTAATTTAAGCATAATTTAAATATAACCTTTTATTTATTGCAATGTGTTTATTAGGAGTTAATAATTATGGTTGAAAACATAATTCGTCAGACTAGCAAAAAAACTTGGTACAAGTGGTCAGTGTACATTAACATAGTGCTATTTTTCATAGTAGCACTCTTCATAGGACTACTTGTTAGATCATTTCTGGTAAATCCTGATACTAGTAGCAGAGATCTTTGGATAAGCGTAAGTATTAACCTGGTTGTTATTGCTATCGCCCTTGCTTTAATATTTTATCAATTCTTTCGTAATTTGTTCACAATTATGCGACGTTCACTGTAAACAAAATGGTTTGGCGAAAGGTGTGGAATAGACTGGGGAGGTAGGCGTTCCCTGTTTTCAGAAATCGCCTTCATGCTGAGGTCGAACCCAAGAGGCGATGCGTCGAGCATTTATTGATCCATTTGTTGACTATGAGACCTTGTCCTTTGGGATTAGAGGTGATGACCACATATAACTGGAGGGTTATATGTACATCTTCGTTGCGGGAACCGGGTGAGGCACGGAAGTGAGCAGCCTTACCGCAAACTGCTGATGCTCGAAGGGTTAACGGGGTCGAGAATGCATCTGGGAAGTCAATCTTTGCCACGTGCAACCACTCGCGGAGTTTCCACACCCGCTAAAAAACATTCAGTGACCTACTAAAAATATTTATAAATAATATTTTGTTATCATTTTTTTACCTTCGGATTTTTGAGGGGGGAATGACTTTGGTACGGTTATTGAAGGATGAGAGTTTAGTAGCTCAATGGCAGAAGTTTTTAGAGGAACATTACAAATCCGAAATAGAAACAGTAGCACTTGAATATCCTAATAAACGAAGTTTATATGTTGATTATTGGGATATTGATGAGATTGATCCAAAACTTGCAGAACTTCTTCTAAATCAACCTTATAAAGCTGTTTATAATGCTGAAGAAGCTTTAAAAAATATAGATGTTGCATCTGAATCTAAACTTATTCTACATTTTCGTATTAAAAACTTGCCTGATACTAATCGAATTATAATACGTAATATTCGTGCTAATCATCTTGGAAAATTTATGGCAATTGATGGACTTGTTAAGAAACGTACAGAAGTTAGACCTAAACTCACAGTTGGTGCCTTCCAATGTTCAAAATGTGGAGCGATAATACGAATTGAACAAGAAGAAGATATTCTAAAAGAACCCTCTGAATGCTATGAAGATCAGGGTGGATGTGGACGTTTATCATCATTTAAGCTTCTACCAACTCTTTCACAGTTCATTGATTCACAAAAAATTGAAATTCAGGAAAATCCTGAAGGATTACGTGGTGGTGCACAACCAGAACGTATAAGTGTTTTTCTTGAAGATGACCTTGTTGGTGAAATAGCACCTGGTGACAGAGTAATTGTAAATGGTATTCTGCATAGTATGCAGAGACGTCGTGGTACATTTAGACTTACAAGTTTTGATAAGACAATGGATGCAAATTGTATTGAATCACAAGAGCTAGCATTTGAAGAAGTTGATATAACACCAGAAGATGAAAAACAAATCCTAAAAACAAGCAAAGATCCTGATTTATATAATAAAATGAAAAAAAGTATTGCCCCAACCATTTATGGTATGGATATTGAAAAAGAAGCACTTGTTCTACAACTATTTGGAGGTCTTGCAAAAAATATGCCAGATGGAACTCGTATGCGTGGTGATATACATACTTTATTTGTAGGAGATCCTGGTACTGCTAAATCACAGCTCTTGGTTTATCTTTCAAAACTAGCCCCTCGAAGTATTTATGCTTCTGGAAAAGCATCATCAGCAGCAGGACTAACAGCTGCTGCAGTACGTGATGAATTTGGTGAAGGTCAATGGACACTAGAAGCAGGAGCACTTGTTCTTGCTGATATGGGTATTGCATGTATTGACGAGATCGATAAGATGGAAGAAAGTGATAGAAGTAGTATGCATCAAGCTATGGAGCAACAAGAAATATCTGTTGCTAAAGCAGGGATTAATGCAACGCTTAAATCCCGATGCTCAATTCTTGCTGCTGCAAATCCGAAACTTGGACGTTTTGATGAATTTCTACCAATTCATGAACAGATTAATATGCCTCCTGCCCTTCTTTCTCGTTTTGATCTTATTTTTTCAATTCTTGATAAACCAAATCGTGAAAGAGACACTGATCTAGCAAGTCATATTCTAAGGACACATAAAGGTGGAGAATTAACCGAGCAAATTATGCGTGTTAAAAAATCAAAACATAAGAAAAAAGAGCAAGAAGAGTTTATGAAAATTGTTGAACCAATATATAATCCAGAATTTCTGCGCAAATATATTGCTTATTCAAAAAGAAAAATTTTCCCAGTTATGACTGATGAAGCACTTGAGATACTTAAAAATTATTATGTTGATTTCCGTAGTTCATCAGAAGAGTCAGTTACTTTTACACCACGTCAACTAGAAGCTTTTGTGAGACTTTCTGAAGCTAGTGCTAAGATTCGACTTAGCCAAGAGGTTACCGTTAATGATGCAAAACGTGCAATCTATATTATAGACCAATATCTTCGACGAGTTGGGATGGACCGTGAAACAGGACGGTTTGATATTGATATTATTGCAACTGGTATCTCTCATAGCCAACATGACCGAATGCGAACACTTATGGATATTATTCAACGACTTGGTAATGAATCAAAAGATGGTAATGCTACTCGTGGAGATATCTTACAGGAAGCAGAAATCGAGGGTCTTGAATCAAGCAAGGTTGAAGAAGCACTTGACCGACTTAAGCGTCAAGGTCAGATTTATGAACCAGTCCATGGTAAATACAAAATTACTGAATATTAAAAATAATCTTGTCCATCATCTATAATTTGCTGTTGAATAATAATAATTTCATCTAACACATTTTCCATTTTATTAATTATGATATTAGCTTGAAAATCTGATATTAGTTTACCTTTTCTCTTAAAAACCTTGAAATAATTTGAAAATTTAGCCCAAAGTACTGATTCTTGTTTTAAAAAAGAGGATTGATTTGTACATAAATCTTGATGAAAATTGTTGTTTTCTAAAAACTCTGCTATCTGTTTGATTATATTACTAGTTGTTTCAAAGGGAATTCTTTTTCCCACCATAAAGATATCAAAAATATTTGCTTTATTTGAAAATAAAATTTTTGTAAGTTTCTGCAATGTTTCATATAATATATAGCTAAATCCTGCATCTTCCAGTTTTTTATAAATTTTAATTGTTTTAACACGTTGTTCATCTGAAAATGCTTTCTTTAATTCTTTTGATGCATTTATACCAAATAAACTCTGATTAGATTGATAATTGCCTTTAATTTTTTCTATATTTAATTTAAATGCTTGCTCAAATCTTTCTTCTTTTGAAAAACTATCTGAGGTTTGAATGAACGTTGTTAAAAGATAATCTGACCATGTTCCCAGTTTAACTGCTTTTTGAAAATCTGTAATATCTATCCATGCATAATTACCAAAGGAACCATCACCATAGTATCCAGCATTTGGATCATGATAACAGATACTTTGATTAATTTCATCATAACCAACAATTACAATAAGGTGATGACTAGGTGGAAATAGTGCATTCCATAAACTATCTGATATTATGAATTGATCTCGAAGTGAGCCCATTGAAAAAGGATCAACTCTTGTAATTGCTGGTTTGTTATTTGATATATTTTCTTTTAGATTTGAAAAAAATAAATTCCATCGTTGTTCATCTGATAATGTTCTATTTGGATACCACCAGGTTTCCTCAACGCCAAATAAATTAAAAACAAAATCTAAGCTAGCATAATGTGTTGATTTAATAATTTTTTCAGATCTAATATAAGAATGTGTATATCCAATACCATCAAGAAATATTATTTCTTCAAGATCAGTGTTAAGTCCCATGTGACTAAAAATCATTGCAATTGATGCATAGTAGCAGAAATATCCTTCTGTTTGAGAGAAATATGGTACATTTTCTATAACGTGACTATCGGGTAACTCTTTGTTTGAAAAATTTGATTCTATCTTTGGAGATATTGATAAAACCTGTGATGAACACAATGATATGATTACTATAATTGCTAATATCTTAACTGCTTGCATAAACTTTCGTAACAGTTGTTAATGTCTTTTATTTATAAGAGTTGCGGTGTAATTATTTATAAATGTATTTTTATATTTTTGGTGAATTAAGCTTTCCTACTGCTTTTTTAATATTATTTCTTTGTTTTTCTCCAAGTTCTGATACTATATAATCTGTAAACTTGGTTTTAATATCGTTCCAGTTTAATGTTGTTACGCCAAAATCATGACGTTTGCTACCACTTGATGCTTTGAAAATACGAGGCATCATCTGTCTTATATCTGCATTGTCCATATGCATAACATATTTTTTCTTAAAAGATTTTTTTTCAACTATAAAAATTTCAAATTTTCTGTTAAAATATTTATATTTTGGATTTTTTTCATAATACACATATTGTAATTCAAAATTCTTATCTATTGGAATTATACCTTGATCCATTGGTGCATCCTCATTTATATGATAAAGTGATATTGAATATAATATTTTTTAATTTTTTTAATCCATATAATAGCTTGCTGGATTTGGGTCTGGTTTGAGTCCTTTACGTTCCCTTATTTGTTTTATTATATCGGGTTGTAATTGTTTTGGAAGAGGTTCGAATCCTATGTTTTCTGTATTCCATAGTACTCGTCCACCTGTGGCACTTCTAATTGCACTTGCGAATCCAAACATTTCTGCAACAGGTGCTTTAGCATCAATATTTACCATGTCTTTTTCTGTTTGCATGTCTCTTACTACTGCTCTTCTTTGGTTGAGTTCTCTTGAGGCATCTCCCATTAATTCTTGTGGTGTGCTGATAAATACTTTTTGCATTGGTTCAAGAATAATCGGATCAGATATTGTCATGGATCCATAAATTGCAATTCTTACAGCTGGTATTACTTGTGCGGGTCCTCGATGAATTGCATCTTCATGTAATTTTGCATCCACTAATTTTACTAGCAATCCTTGACATGGTTCATCTGCTGTGGGTCCACTTTTCATTACTTCATCGAAGGCCTCTTTTATTAATTCTCTTGTTTCAAATAAGTATTGAATTCCCTTTGTAGTATCTGCTAAAATATTTTGTCCATATACTCCAAAAACTCCTTTGGCCATATCTTTTTCCATGCCTAGTTCTTGGAGTTTTTTAACTGCTTCGTTTTTGTATTTTTTTATATTTTGTGGTATTTCATTGTTATAAAGTGCTTTTGTAAAGTTTTCAGGAAGAGGTTCAACTTCTATGTAAAATCTATTATGTTTATTTGGTGATTTACCTTCAAACTTTTGTTGACTTTTTTTACCAACTGATTCACGGTAAACAACAATTGGTTCGCTTGTTACTATATCTACTCCATATTCGTTTATAATTCGGTATTCCGTGATTTCAAGGTGTAATTCTCCCATTCCACTCATTAAGTTTTCACCAGTTTCCTGGTTAATATCAATGGTGATACTTGGATCTGCTTTGCTAACTGTTCTTAGTACTTCAATTAGTTTTGGAAGATCTTTCATGTTTTTTGCTTCTACTGCAACTGTTACAACTGGTTCGCTAACATGTACAATTCTTTCGAATGGTTCTGCTTCAGGATCATCTGTAACTGTACTCCCAGCTATTGCGTCTCGCAATCCTGTTACTGCGACAATGTTTCCGGCGCTTACATATTCTACTGGAATTCGATCGGCACCTACCATCAGATTTACTTGCTGTATACGGTTAGATCGAGGCATTCCTATTATATATAATTCTTGTCCTCTTTCAATTTTGCCACTAAACATTCGACCAACTGCGACTTCTCCAGCGTGTGGGTCCATAATTATTTTTGTTATCATAAGTGCAAGAGGACCATTTTCATTTGTTTCAATCATACTTTTTCCAAGTGTGTTATTTTCATCTCCACGCCAAATATGTGGAATTCTATATTTTTGTGCAATTTTTGGTGATGGTAAATGATCTATTACTATATCAAGCAAGACTTCATGTATAGATGATTTTTTAGCAAGTGTTTTTTGATCATCTTTTTGACAATAGTCATATATATCTTTAAAGCTGAGACCGCTTTTTTGCATATATGGGGCAGAAATTGCCCAGTTATAATATGCAGATCCAAAGGCAACACTACCATCTTCCACTTTAACATTCCATTTTCCTTTGAACTCATCTGGTACTACTTTGTTTACAAGTTCGTTGAATTTTGCAATTATTTTAACAAATCGTTGTTGCATTTCTTCAGGTGTAACTCTTAATTCATTAATGAGCCTGTCAACCTTGTTTATAAAAAGTACTGGTTTTACTTTTTCTCGTAGTGCTTGTCTGACAACAGTTTCTGTCTGTGGCATTGCCCCTTCTACTGCACATACTACTACGACGCATCCATCAACTGCTCTCATAGCACGGGTGACATCACCACCGAAATCAACGTGGCCTGGTGTGTCAAGAAGATTTACAAGATATTCTTTTTCTTCGAATTCATGAACCATACTTGCTGATGCTGTATTTATTGTTATTCCACGATTTTGTTCTTGTTCATCATAATCAAGAACAAGTTGTTTACCAGCTAGATCTTCACTCATCATTCCGCAACCTGCAAGTAGATTATCAGAAAGAGTGGTTTTTCCATGATCAATATGTGCTGCTATACCTATGTTTCTTATTTGATCTAGTTTGTTCATCAAGTTTTTTGCTTTTTTGATGTTGTCTTCTTTTTTTCCCATACTAATTAACACCTCTAATTAATATTAAAATAAATTTTTACATTCTTCATCTTTTTTTATCGAGCTGATTTAGCTACACGCTCAATATCGTTTTTCTTAGCAACTGCAAAAGATGCAACATCATTTTTGCTTGCTTTTATAATCTCATCTGCAAGACATTTTTCAATACTTTTTTTATTTTTATGACTTGCAGAAACACTTCCTTTGCATATGTTTCTAAGAGCAATATCAAGACGTCTCTGTGGTGCTACATCAACTGCTTTTGGAACACTTATCCCTCCAAAACGAAGTCGAGTGGTTTCTTCTTTAGGAGCTGCGTTTTGTAATGCTTGAACAAAAACTTGAACAGGATTTATTTTTGCTTTTTTATCAATAAATTCAAAAGTATTTCTAACAACCTTGTATGCTTTGCTTTTTTTACCATTATAATTTTCAGTTCTCATCAAATTGTTGATTAATCGCTCTACTATCGGTATTTTTGATTTTGCAAAAAGTTTATTTGAATATACACCACCTAAGTATATATTTTCTGTTTCTAAGTTGATGTATCTTGCAAGACCTTGATCTTCAATTTTAACATCTTCCATGTTGTATTTTGAAAGAACAGGGAAAAAATTTATTGTTTCTGTGTTTGTTTTTTTTGCTGTCATCTTTATCGTCTCATTGCTTTTTCGACTTTGCCCTTAATCATTTCATTAAGGCTTACATCGTTTACTTTTATTACTTTAAATCGTACACCTGGAATATCTCCGTATGATCGTCCCATACGTCCGCCTATACCTTCAACCATTACTTCATCGTGTTCATCAATAAAGCTAATTGCGTTATTTCCTGGTGCAAAAGCTGTTATCTGACGACCGTTTTTAATTAGTTGTACTTTAACACATTTACGTATTGCAGAATTTGGTTGCTTTGCCTCTATACCTACTTTTTCTATTACGATTCCTCTTGCTTGTGCTGTACCCTCAAGTGGATCTGCTTTTTCTTTTAAATGTAAAACTCGTTTTTTGTAATAACGATCATTCCAGTTTTGTTTTCTTCTTGCTTTTTTTAGTTTTCTTGCAGCATTAATTCCTTTACCCAATTTCTTTCACCTGTTGGTATAGAGTAACGGCTGTATGCACTTCTTATATTTAAATTATTATGTTCAATTAATCTATTAAACCACAACAAATTTATAATTAATTAGTCGAATTTTTAGCATAATATAGGTTGTCTATTTGATTCTAGATCATTTGTTGCTTTGTGCATCCCTACTATTTTTTTTAATATTTTTATATTATAAAACTCTAATGGTTATCTATCTATATTTTCTAATATTGTTTTTATCTACATGTAGTTCATGTGACTCAAGTTCCATGTAGTTTTGAACTTTTATTAATGAGCTTGGAGAGTCAATATCAAGTGTTGAATCTGCTAGATATGATATACCTTTGAATGATTCAATGAGAGATTCATTTGATCCATCGTCAATAAATAATCTGAGATAATTTGCACTTTCTATACCAAAATTTTGATGTAATTCATATTGTAATTTATTATCTCCTTTAGCAGTACCTGCGCATTCAACCGAGATCCAGCCGTTGTTGCCAATTCCTCCACCTACGTATACTTCAGTCCATGCATGTGGAATAGCGTTATTATCTTCAACTAAAAAACCTCTTATAAATCTTGCTGGTATTTTTACAGCTCTACATAATGAGATATATAAAAATGATAAATCATCACAGTCACCAGTGCATTTTTCTAGTGTATATGATGATGTTTGAACATTATTTTTATCAATATGTGTTGTATATATTGTTTTTTCCTTTAACCATTTAAATAATTCTTTTGCAACAATTAATGCATTATCTGAGTTTGCTTTTTCATATTGTTCATAAGCTAGGTTAATTATATCTAAATCAGTTGGATTAATAAACGTTATTGTCTCATTTGCTTGAAGGTTACAATACTTGTTTATTAAATCGGGACGTATTTCTTTTATCTGTTGAATATTAAGTGCGTTTTCACCATTTAAATCGGAGATTACAGAGCTTTCAGCTACAATATTAGCAGTCAAACCAAGTTTGTAATTTGTACAATTTGTTGTTGTAATATTCCAGCTTATTATATCGTTATGTGTTGCAATTGTTTTTGAAAAATAGGTTTTATCTAATATATTTTCAATCTCAGTTGTACCTTTTAAAACTTCAGGAGTATCACAATCGTAAAGAATTGTTAATTCACCTTCTCCGCTACAATTAATCTGGTATCCATAGGTTATTCTATAACTTATTTTTGTTGCATGGGATTCATAAATAATAAGATTATTTTCTGAGAAACATCCTGTTATTATTAAAACTATAAAGATTAAAACTATGAATTTTGGTAGGTTTTTTTTATACATTTCACTCTTTCATTTATCTTTTAAAAAATCTTTTCTTTTGAGTTTGATGTGTTGCCTTGTATAGACATCCTTGACTCATTGGACAACTTGGGCAGTTAGGATTTTCAACAAAGCAGAACTTTGTACCAAGCTTTGCTAATGACTCAAGATATTTGTAAACGTTTTCATTCATTTTCTCTGCTTCTTTAGTAAGGATTTTAATTGCTTCATCTGGATCATTTGATTCAACCCATCCAAGTCTTTTTGCAACTCGATTTACGGTTTTTGCTTTATCAGTAGCAGTTTCTGTTTTAACAATTGGCTCTGTTTTTGTATCTGGTTCAGTTTTAATTGGAGGTGCATTTATCCTTGGAGGTGGTGCTGGACCCTTTGGAACTCTTGGTTCCTGTGATATCTGTTGTTCACCTTTTCCAGATATACTTACTGATTTACCACCATGGTTGGTTTCCCGAGTCCGTATTTCTGTCATAACAGGCATTTGAAGTCCTGAACCTGAAATTAGTGCAACACCAATTGGTAGACGTTGTATTTCACGATAAGTCTGAGTGGTTAATCCCTCAACGCTCTGAATAATTGCTTTGAGATCATTAGGATTTGTGACCTTTAAGATAATGTTAGTGTTACATTGGGAAATTATGTTTTTATCAACTTTTGCAGGACGTTGACTTACAATACATAGACCCATTCCAAATTTACGACCTTCAGATGCTACTGTTCTGAGTATACCTGATGATACAGCTTTTCCTACACCTTTTTCTGGACAATAATTATGTGCTTCTTCAACAATCATAAGAAATGGTGGAATTTTTCCTGCTTTACGATCATCAAAAAGCTCTTTGGTGAGACGTGCAACTACAACTTCTTGAACATCAGGTGGTACACCTTTCATATTTATAAGAGTACATTTACCATTTCGCACGATATCTAAAGTATTTGTTCCTGTATCATTAAAAACACCTATTGAATCTAGAGATTCAAGAGATGCAATAACATTCCAACGTGCATTGCTTTTACTCCTATTTACAGAGTCAATAATATCACGAAGATTGTAAACATTTTTATACTCTTTAAGTTCTTTAATTGCTTGATATAGAACTCCAACTTGTGGTCCAGATAATTTTGCTGATAAAAGATCAATAATTTCTCTTGCTTTCAAATTCACTCCTTTCAAAGTTAAATGTTTAATATTTCCCCGTGAACCGATCGGCGAATATTCATTTATTTGTGATGAGTATGATTTGTTTTTAACATCAAAACGAGTCATATTTTTCAGATCTTTGCGATTTTTATTAGGTTTAGTAAGACTATGATACTCGCCATGAGTATCAATTATAACCATAGGAATCTTATGCTTCATCATTTCTTCAACAAGTACTCCACAAGCATAAGACTTACCTCCTCCAGTTTTAGCTAAAATGCAAATATGTTTTTGAACAAGAGAATCAACATTTAAAAAAACTTTAAGATTATGTCCTTTTAGAAGACCGAGGTATGCACCGTTTTCTTTTGATGCACTAAGACCTAATACATGACGAATAAGGTCTTCATTAGCTAGCATAATAGCAGTCCCAGATCCAAACGGAGACTTTGGAGATTGAAGAAGTCCTTTTTTATCACGATATCCAATTACATCAGCATAGGCAGAAAGACTTGTGCGAATAGTAGGCATCTCACCGCTATGCATCATCATGGTTGCATCTTCAAATTTTAAATCAGATATTTCTCGTATATCCATTATTTGTGCAAGAATATTTCCTTCTTTATGTGGTGCATAAATATAGTCAAACTTACGTAAATTCTGTCCATTTACTGCAAAATTAAAATCTGTACTGCCTACATCTCCATAAATATAACCGACAACATTTTCTTTCTGTGGCATCTCAAATCCCCTTATTAATTCGTCAATATACAACCTGGGTTTATTATACTTTTTGCAATTTTTCCCCCTGTTGTGCAGGTAATTGTGCAAGTACCATGAGTGTTTCTATTTCCATGAAATGAAGCTTTCCTGGGATAACAATACTATGAAGGGGAGGGCCAAAATCCATTTGTTGCATATCTTGCATAGTTCCTGCTCTTACAATTGGTTTGTCTGAACCAGCACTGGCTACAACACATATGATACTATTATTATTAAATAATTTCATACCTTTTTTTTCTTCCATTTTTAAAAGATATTTTATTCCTTCTCCAGCAGTCATATATTTTTCTTTTTCAGCTTGTATATCAAGAAGAACTAATGTATGTAGACCCATTTTTTTAATATCCATAATAACATCATAAGGACTTGTTGGGAAATAATCACCTTCAGGATACGCAAGAGTTGTTGTCCGTCCAAACTTATAATTTTGAAGACCAAGTAACCCAGGTACTGCTGTTACAATACTTGCACCATGAATTATTTTTGTAAAAATACCTTGTTTTATTGCTCTTAAACATATATCTATATGAGTTGTTGCTGTCATTGGATCTCCAGCTGTTAAAAAAACAACATTTTGATTTTTTGCAGAGCTTAATATAATATCTCCTTTTTCAGTTTGTTCACGAGTTAATATATTAATTTTTTTACCTGTAATTTTATTTAAATTTTTAAAATTAGCACCAACTAGTTTTGCTGTATAAAACTCTGCATATACATTATCTGATTTTTTTATTTCTTCTAATCCTTTAACTGATATGTCTTTTTCATCATAAAGTCCAAGTCCAATAAAAGTTAATTTTCCTTTTGGCATACTTTTTCACTGATTATTCTTAATATTATTTTATAGAAAAACTTTATCACTTGTACAAATCTTCAATATTATAATAAAACTGTTAGATATATAAATAAGGGTTATTATTACTCCTCAAAATGTTTACCAATGGTCTTGAGTTTCTAGCAATACCTGCATTTATTGGAGGAGTATTATTATTATACAAAGGATCTGACATTCTAGTAGATGGTACTGTAAAAACTGCAGTACAGTTGGGGGTTTCTGCTTTAATTATCTCTGTTTTGCTCGTGGGTTTTGGAACAAGTGCACCAGAGTTTGCAATATCTGTTGGTGCTGCTGTTCAGAATAATATTGATAGTGCTGGTATCTCGTTAGGAAACATAATTGGATCATGTATAGCAAATCTATTGTTAGTTCTTGGAATCGCTTCAATAATAAAACCTATAAAAATAAAAGGAGGAATCATAAAACGTGAAGTACCTATAATGATAGTTGCTACAATAATACTTTTAATTTGGGCGTATTTTGGTCTATTAGATAGATCATATCATATTATAGGAGGAGTATCATTTCTTGTACTTTTTACTGTTTTTGTCGGATTTTTCGTCTATTGCGCTAAAAAAGAAAGATTCAATAATAAAAAATACAACTCTGGTAAAACTTGGAAAAACATAATTCTTATAATGCTTGGAATTGTAGGAGTCGTAATTGGTTCATATCTACTTATTGAATCAGCTGTTACTATTGCTAATATACTCAGTATACCAACATTTATAATAGCGATTTCAATGGTTGCAATAGGAACATCTCTTCCTGAGTTAGTTGTATCAGCGATGGCTGCTTATAAGGGTGAATCAGATGTTGCAGTTGGTAATGTACTAGGTTCAAATGTGTTTAATATTTTACTAATTTTAGGTTTTGCTGCGCTTTTCATTCCATTAAATGCCGCGGAATCTATTGATAACATTTTGATACTTTCAGGAATTTCATTATTAATGATACCTATTTGTTTCACAGGAAATATAATTTCCAGAAAAGAAGGGGTATTAATGCTTATAATATATGCCATTTTCATCTGGTATATAATTCCTAAATGATAAATATCAAACCCGTTAAATAGTGAAAAACTTATATCACAAATGTTTATGTTTAAAAAAGATAAAAAAGAGTATTTTGCAGTAGCAATTATGGGTCTATTATTTTTGTTAATCTATGGTCTAGTGATTATTCTAATTGAACCTTTTGTAATTCGAGGTGGTGTTGAGCAAGTCTGGGGTGAGGATATTAACAATCCAATAAATATTCTTCAGATAATTGTCATAATGCTTGCAATTACAGTTGTAATATTGCTTATTGCAAGGTATTGGAAAGATAAAATTATACAATTTATAATATTGTTCGCGGTTGGTTATACCTCGTTTTATGCGTTTTTCTTACCGGTTTTAAATATTATATTTCCAAATTATCCATATATCGTACTTGGATTATCTATTTTACTTGCGATAATACTTGTTATTATTCTTTATAAATATCCAGAGTGGTATGTTATTGATTTATCAGGGATAATTATTGGTGTTGGAGCTATTATTATTTTTGGAATATCGCTTGGCATTTTACTTGTAATTTTGTTGCTTATTGGTCTTGCGATTTATGATGCGATATCTGTGTACAAAACCAAGCATATGATTGATCTTGCAGACACTGTAATGGATCTTAAACTACCGATACTTCTTGTTGTGCCAAAGATAAGAAAATATTCACTAATTAAAGAGACAAGACGTCTGAAAGAACAAATTGAAGAAGGAGAAGAAAGAGACGCATTTTTCATGGGACTAGGAGATATTGTGATGCCAGGAATACTTGTTGCAGCAGCATATTCACATATCGAAAATGGACTTCCAATTGCACTTTCGGTAATTCTTGGTACACTCATAGGTTTTCTCATTTTGATGACATCGGTAATGAAAGGGAAACCACAAGCAGGTTTACCTCTTCTTTGTAGCGGTGCAATAGGCGGTTATTTGATTTCCAGTTTTATTATTTATGGTAAAATTGTGGGTTTGAGCATTTAAATTGTAGTTTAATATTTACTTTTAAAATCACACTTTTCACACCATATTTTTTCATCAAAGTGATTAAGTGGGCTTCCACATTTTGGACATATTGTTTTTTCAAGGAAATGCTCAAGCCAAATTTCTCTTACCTGTGGAACGTTTTCATCCTTAATTTTTACAAGCATTTCTTTAAGTTCACGAGTTGTTGCAAGTTTTTTTAATTCTGAAAAATCAATCTTACTAGGTTTTTGTTGCGTATAGGAATCATAAATTCTTTGTTCTTTAGTTATTGGTTCATTTAAAGCAGGACCTTTTCGTCTGATAAAAATAGCGCCCATTATTATACCGGCTATGAAACCACCAACATGGGCTGAATATGCAACATTAGTTTCCCCAGGCATGATTGTAAAAAAAGTGTTCATCGCAAGGAAAAATATACCAGCATAAATAACAGGCATTCTGATTATAAAAATCACAGGGAAAAACACCATATCACGTGGATATGAGAATGCATAAGCACCAAGAATACCAGCAATTGCACCTGATGCACCAACTAGACCAATTTTTGAAATATTTGGATCATTTGAAAAAAATGGTGCAACCAATGAATGAGCAATAGCTGCACAAAAACCAGTTATAATATATATTGCTAAAAACTTCTTTGCACCAATTCTATCTTCGAAATTTGGAGCAATCAGAAGAAAAATAAACATATTAAAAATAATATGCAAAGGATTGACAATGCTATGAAGAAACATCGAAGAAAACAATGTATAAAGTTGTGGAAAAAATTCAACCGTTAAATAAATCGGCCTAAAAGCAAGCTCACCAACAATTTCTTCACTAAAAATAAGACTAATTACAAAAACAACAAAACTAATTGCTATAATTGCATATGTCATCATCCATTTCTTGTAAATTGCATAAAAGAGTGCAGCAATAATAAAAACAATTGTAAATATTGATATAATAGATAACGGTAAAATAACTATTTCCATTTTCTTTTTCTCCAATTATGTTCTATAAGTATAAAAGTCATTGTGTATAGTATTGCTATATAAATAGTGTTTTTATAATCTGTTGTTTTAAGTCCAATTTATATTTTATCAGGATTTATTGGTTCTTTTATTTACTAATTCTAAAATACATTAGCAAAACATTTTTTATCACATTATTAACAACTTAACATTCTTTTACAATCATATCAAAATATAATATATACTATAATTAGAAATTATTTAAATTAAACATAAATATCAATGGAAATTAAAATTTTTATGATGCTATAATTTTTATATTTTTAGGAGATTTCTTTATGGAACAAACAAGCTTCTTCTCTTTGATAATATTAATTATTGCAATGCCAGTTAAAAAGGGATTAGATAACAAAAGAGTATTACTCCCAGTATTGATAAAAAATACAAATACAAAATCAATTCAAGAAATAAACCAAGAGATTCAATCTGTAAAGAATAAAATTGTTCAGGATGAAAGCGATTTTGTTTTAGGGTGAAACAATCTAAGGTTAAAATGAATCTTTTTAATCTATGCCTCAATGGTTAAGAATGCTATTTTGGCGTTCTATTATACGTAATCCTTTAAAAAAAAACAGAGCATGGGAACTGTTGTAACTTTAATTGGAATGATTAGTAGATTTCCTGGTTGGGTACTACCTAAAGATATGCATAATTTATGTTTTCGTTTAGGGTCAATTATTGGAAAAACTTGGGTAGTTAATAAAAAGATTTAGATACAAGATATTTTACATTTGACTATTCTGTTAGATCACGATGTTATAAATGGGGCTCAAACCGGTTGATTTGTTACACGACTTGTTGATTTGTTAGAATCTGGACATGGACTTAATTAGCCAGTGCTTTATATTTGCGGGAAAAAGTTTTGAACTTGTTTTTACAGATAAAAAATACTTTATTTCTTCAATAACTACTCGCATCGATCTGGCATATTTCCTTAAAGCAATATTCACTATTAGGATTTTGTTGTTTGTATAGGCCACTTCCATGCAGTCCAGATAATTAGTAAAATAAATACTGCTTCAAAAACCATATATAATGCATAATAAGCCCAAAGATCCCCTGGTACAAGCAATGTACTGACCAAAACAATAATGTGGAATATACCTACTATGATATTTACCATGCGATTCACATTAGCCTTCAATGTCAAGGACAGAAAAACCATAATACTCGGAAGTGCCATTAAAATTGCAGCTCCGAACAAAAGTTCTTGAGTAAATTGTATACCTTCTAAATGTCCCTCTACTAACTCTGCGACATGCCATGGTTGAAACAATGAGAATACATCGTTATATATATAAAAAAACATTAAAGCTACCCATAATAATGCAAGCTTTACTTTCACATTTACTTTCACATCTTCCAGAATCATTACCATATTTTTTCCTCCTTTTTTTACAATATCTTCATATTTTGAATTAATTCCAGCTTATAAAACGGTTACTTTTTTTTAATTACCAAATTATCATAATCAAGCATCCTAACATTCATCAGATAAATAACATTGAAATTTAAGAAACAACCATTTTAGGATCTATTGACACTCTTCTATCCTGTTGGAACTAAAGGGCGGGGAGGGATTTGAACCCCCGTATGCGGATCTGCAGTCCGCCACATAGCCACTTTGTTACCCGCCCAATTTTGGAGTTATGTGGCCAAAACGGAGCTATGCGTCCTATACGTATCCAGTAAATTCGGAATTTGGATTTATATCTTTTGGTTGCATAACTTCAAGCAACTTGTTAAGTTCGCTCATTGTGATTTCTCCCCATAAATACTTATCAAATACTGCTTTAGCTCTATCCTCGGCTATCATCTCTGATTTTATAACAAAGGCTCGTTCAATTTGAGATTTCATTTGTTGCTGTGTTGATCTATTATATTTCATTGTTGTTCTAAAATCTCTGTGACCTGCATGGTGCTGAACTGTTAGTAGATTTATATCTTTATTCAAAAGGTGCGTTATGCAGGATGCCCGAAACATATGAGGATAGACATTTTTTTGTATACCTGCTTCACTTGCACATTCTTTAAGATGACTTCGGATAAAATGTTCACCAATTCTTTTACCGAAACTATTTAAGGAAAGAGCTTTTCGTGCGTTTGATGTCAATTTAGCAAACCGAGTGTACAAAATGCATGAAATCAGTAATGATATAATTCACAAGGGTAAAAAGATTGATGAAAAAATTGCATTAAAAGCAAAGGAAACATACGAAAAATGTCTAATCCAATTGGAATTAATTTCGAAATAAATTATTATCTTAGATTCCATCGAATATATTGTATATCGTATATAAAGAGTAAAAAATTATGTCATTATTAATCGCTCGAATAATTTATGATATTAAAATAATCTCTCTCGAACCTCTGATATGTAAAAGAGTAAGTTTTATAGCTATAGCTACAATTATAATAGCAGTAGCAACATTGACTTTATAGTTTGTTTTTTATCACAAAAATAAAAAATCCTTAACAAGAGAAAACCCGATTATTTTTTATTTAGACTGCTCATAATTATTTTATATATTTCAAATTTATATTCTTGTGGACGTGGTCTAATTAAAAATAAAGAAGAAATTAGGAAATATATATGGGATTTGATAGAAGAAAGGAATATTGCTTCATTTCCAAGGCCTGTTTATGATCGTATTCCTAATTTTATTGGGGCAAATATTGCTGCTGAAAAACTAAAAGAATTATCTATATGGAGAAAATCCAGAATTATTAAATCAAATCCAGATTCACCTCAAAAATGGATTAGAGAAAAAGCATTAAAGCATAATAAAAAAGTGTATATAGCTATTCCACGTTTAAAGGAAAAAAAATGTTTTTTAGAACTGATACCCAAAAATATTGATAATATTAGTTATGCTTCAACAATAAAAGGAGCGTTTAGATATGGAAGGATGATATATCCTGATGAGATGGATACTGTAGATCTTATAATAATAGGGTCGGTTGCAGTTAATCGAATTGGGGCAAAAGTGGGAAAAGGTGGAGGTTTTTCTGATCTTGAATATGCGATTGTTAGAGAGTTTAATATTGTTAATGAAGTAACTCCAACACTTTCAACAGTACATCCCTGTCAGATATTGAGAGATGATATTCCTATGATGGAACATGATGTCCCACTAGATTATATAGTTACTCAAGATGAAATAATAAAAATAGAAAAAATTTACGAAAAACCATTAGGTATAAAATGGAATATCTTAGGAGATAAATTTAATGAAATACCTATACTTAAAATGTTAAAAAATAATCTAAAATAATAGATGTTTATTTTTGATTAAAATAGGTGGATGATATTATAGTGGTAGAAAAAAATAAATTTAAAAACAAATCTTTAGACATAAAATTAATTTTAAAATCAATTCTTATTTTCATTGTTTTTTTAGCGATTACTTTTATCTCAGCAGGTCGAATTGACTATTGGCAAGGGTGGGTATTCAATGGATTGAATATCTTTTTCATTGTTTTAACTTATATTATATTATTGAATACGAAAGATCTTATAAAAGAAAGGCTAAAACCAGGAAAAGGGATGAAAAAATGGGATAAAATTTATTATTTAACTTCAACACCAATATTTTTTATTATGTTTATAATTTCAATTTTAGATGCAGGTCGTTTTGAGTGGGGACTACAAGTTCCTATAGGTTTAATAATTTTTGGAGTTATATTGTATATAATAGGACAGACTATTGTACTATGGGCAAAACAGACGAATAAATTCTTTTCGTCAGTTGTAAGAATTCAATCGGATAGAAACCAGAAAGTCTGTAAAGATGGACCATATCGATTTATAAGGCATCCAGGTTATGCTGGAGGTATTCTATTTACTATTGCTATTCCTTTTGTTCTTGGTTCATTTTTGGGATTAATTCCATTACCTTTTACTATTGTTTTAATTTTTATAAGAACTTATTTAGAAGATAAAACACTACAAAAAGAATTAATCGGTTATATGGATTATATAAAAGAGGTAAAATATAGAATATTACCTGGAATTTGGTAAATCAGTTAACATTCATAATAATAATATTTTTTTTCCATTTATAAAGAAAGTCCTTTAAATATCTATAATAATTACTTTTGTTTCGGCTCATTTTCAGCAAAAAAATAAAAAAAAGAAAGATTTAAGAAAAAAACTTTTAGATTTTCGACGAAATTTTGACGATATTTACGACGATAAGAGGAAGAATTCCATTTACATAAAATAATAGCATTATTACTCTATTAAATGAAATTTTTAAATGATAATTAAAAGCAAAAACATATATCGCCTTAATAAATCAAGGATTTGAATGTTAAAATCAAATGAATTTAGAATTATTCCAGATTATGGTGATATAAATGATCCAAATATTAGAGCAAAATACGGTTATTTAGAAGCAACAATTAGCATTATTGGAAATATTATAATATTTTTTATAAAATTATTTTTAGGAATTTTAATTAACAGCATTGCACTCATCGCTGATGGGGTACACTCTTTATCAGATGTTTCAACATCAGGTGTTGTTATTTTTGGATTTAGAATTGCTAAGAAAAAACCCGATAAAGATCATCCTTATGGTCATGGAAGAGCTGAATATATTGCATCCTTAATAATTGCAATTTTATTGATTTTAGTGGGTATTGGTTTTATTCAACAATCAATAGAGCGTATTATCAATTTAGAAACCCTACAACATGGAGAATATGCTATAATTATTAGTATTATAGTAATAATATCGGCAATTTTAAAAGAATTAATGGCTAGATATTCAAATTCTATAGCAAAAAAAATTAAAAGCGATGTTTTAAAAGCGGATGCTTGGCATCATAGAAGTGATGCAATTTCATCGATTGGTGTTGCATTTGGAATTTTAGGTGCTAGATATGGTTTTCCAATTCTTGATCCAATATTTGGAATAATTGTATCTTTAATAATTATCTATGTTGGTATTAATCTTGTAAGAACTACATCAAATTTTTTAATAGGTCAAAGCCCTGACCCAGATTTGATTAAACAAATTAAGGAAATCGCACAAAAAACTGACAATGTGCTAGGTATTCATGATATATCAATTCATGATTACGGAACCACAAAAATTCTAACAATTCATGCAGAGTTTGATAGTAATCTCTCACTTAATCAAGCACATAAGATAGCGGATAATTTAGAGATGAAGATTTGTGCCAGAACACACTATTCAACTATTATTCATCTCGATCCAAAGGTAATACAAAATGATTTAAAAACAAAGAGACGAATCATAGAAAATATATTAAATAAACAAAAAGAAATTATTTCTTTTCATAAAATTCAGATTATTCGGGGATCTAATGGTGAGGATATAAAAATGCATCTCATTGTTGATAAAGATATGCCAATAAAGAACTCACATGAGTTATGCCATAGGTTAAAATCAAGCCTAGAAGAAATATATGATTCTTGCAATGTGGATATCCATTTTGAACCCTGCGGGAAGGAATGTAAAATATGTACTATATCATGTCAAAAAAGAATAATTTAAACTAGATCAGGTGATTTGAACTCTTTTTTTACCAGTAAAAAAGAGTTGAGTACTGTTTTGCAAATTTATTTCGCATCTCGAACCATAAGCCACATTGGTAAATTCAATGGTTCTGGAAGAATTATTTTTTTCTTAACAGAAAATCCATACTTTTCATAGAGAGTAACATTATCTTCTTTTTGAGT
>CP070836.1:1681834-1749621 GCA_020341795.1 Thermoplasmatales archaeon | reverse complement strand
TTTACAAGTTTTATAAAATTCTGGCAGGTCAGTGGAGCTTTATCATCATATAATTCAACAGCAATTAAACCCTTGGTAGTATTTAGAAGAGCAACAGGATAATTAGAATTATCAATCGCATTTTGTAATTCTGGATTATTTATATCTGTATTGATTTTTGTATTATCTGATTCACCAAGATTGCTAAATATAACATAAACAGAGCTAAATATCAACATTAAAATAATAATGATTGCTAGAGCCATTGCAGGTTTATTTCTTTTTATTTTCTTTATTTTACTTTGTTTAACCACTGGTCTTGAACGTTTTCTATCTGAACTTATATTTTTTGCACTCATAATTAACCGAAGGCGAAATACGATATATACTAAATAAGTATTTTGAGAAAAAGATTAATAAAAAAATTTTTAAAGAAGGATATTTTAAGGTTAAAGCGCTCCTAATCCTTCCATTTCTTCAGCAGGTCTTTGGAAGTATGTAAGATCAATAAATCCCCAGTCATCTGCATCGTATTCCCCATTTTCACCGTTTGAGTAATCTAGGTATCTAAGCCAGAAATAATCATAGTTCATAACACTTACATAGTCAAACCATGGGTAATTAGGATCATCCGGGTGTTTATTAGTGGAATTATCAACACCTCCACTATGTAAATAAAGCATTCCAAGACTATGTCCTAATTCATGCATAACTGATATTGCTTGCCCAATTCTTATTGTTCTTTCTGACAATGCAAATCCAAGCTGGTTTTTAAAGAAATTATAGTTATGTGGAACAGCCATACAATCATACCAGTGATTATCATCTTGTGGATGACACCATCCGCCACCATAAGCTACAACCAGATATCTAAAAATACCTTTTCTCTCATCATCGAAATTATTTGCATAAAAACCTGCCACAACTCCACTGTCTTGTTGATATGCACCATTCCCTCTTCCAAATGGTAATATGTCACCTCCTCTGCTCATATCACCATGGGTTCCATCATCAATGTGTATTGTTATTCCATGTTCATTGAATCTTTCCATCAGCATTTGTTGTGATTCAGGGTAAAATGTGTGTTTCCATCCATCAAATCCACTATTTCTACTATTTTTAAGTTTATAAAATATTTTTTTAGGTGTTTGAGTCATATAGTCTGCTTCAATGTAAATTTCTGGATGATATGGATTTGCCAACCATTTTTCCATAAACCATTCTTCATCGTTTTGAAGACCATCGTAATCAGGATCAAGTATTGTATGATTATCAAATACCATTGGATCATATCCCCATTTCCATTCCCATTCAGTTGATATACCATCTTCATCAGGATCAAGTTTACCATCGTCAACATATGGATCAGTTCCAAGAACATTTACTTCAACCCAGTATGGTATTGAATCTTCATCTACACAGTTATGAGTTAATGAAAACCATACTTCATAATTAGCACCATCGTAATGTCCATATCCATCAGTGTCATTAAATTCATCATCACCTTGCCAACGTCCAGTTTTAAAATCATACATTACTGAAAATTCATCTTTTATTTGTTTTACTATTTCCGATCCGATTAATTTATCCACTTTTACATTTTCTGATATTTTAAAATTAATTAAAGTTGTCTCTTTTTCATCTTCGACTTTTCTCCAGATAACATTATTAATATATCCAGTATCCCATCCTCTATAAGTTTCACGTCCTTTTTCCTCATAATCATCAAGTGTTGCTATGTATGAAAATGATGGTTTTTCATCCCAACCTATTCCAGGTCTTATTCCATCTACAGATACTTTTAATTTTTCACTAATAGGTAATCTTTGAATGAAATCATATAACGGACCAGATGTTTCCATATGGTCAATTATTCCTTTTCTTCTTATTCTGTGAATTTCTAAATATATAGCTTGATTTGGATCCGGACTAACTATATCTTCCATTACTTTAACTGGTTCTTCAGGTTCCCCGTTTCCATTTCCATTATAATACTCTGAATAAATGTAAATACCTGAAATTACAAGAATTGCAACTATGATAACTGCTATTATTTTTTTACTCGTCAATTTTAATTTTATCATATTAATCCTCTTTTATTTTTATATAATGTATTATATAAATATTCTTTTCATTATTTATATAATTTACTTACTATACCCCCAATAAGTTAACAGATGTTAACTAAATTTTATATTTAAATGCGTTCTTAAAACCATTTTTTGTATTTATTTTAAGGTTCCAACATATCAATTTAATTGTTGTCCAAATATCTAAACCTATTAATAAAAATTTCGAATAAAAAAATACAAAAATGAGTGGATATTATCTATTATACGGCGGTTCTATTTTATCAAATCTAATATCTTCGAGCTCCTCAGAAGCTTTTTGGAAATTTTCAATCTAAAAATGATACATAAATAGATTATTAAATTACGTTATAGTTTCAACTTACTTCTCGGAAAATATTTAAATTATGTCTTCTAATTGTAAAATATTGAAAAACACTATATTTAATTTTAACAATCAAAAAACTATTCAAAAAATATCAAATAAAGAATCAACTAATGTCTGTGCATTATGTAGAGGTACCAAACTTCTATGTGGAAAACTACGATGCCCAGTAATTGTAAAATATCATTCGAGAGATAAAGTAAAACCTCTTATAGATACCTTTAAAATAGGAGGTTCTTCACCACCTAGTGTTTTTATTGGAAGAATAGGTTATCCAAAGGTATCAATTGGACCAATGATTCCACCGGTAATGGGAGATACATCCATAATTGACACTCCAGAAATGTGGCTTGATAAAACTATTGATGATATTGTTGATTTCAGATCAATGTTAGTAAGAGGAAAACATACTATAGATGTATATGATGTTGAAAGTCCAAATAAAATAATTGAATACACTCGGGAACTAGCACTTTCAAAAAATAGTGTTTATACAGAAGCCGAATTTTCTAAAAAACCTCGTGGAAAAATAGCTTTTTATGATGAGTCACAACCACATGGACCCTCTGCTCCATTAAAAAAATTTGATATAACAAACCCAAAATATGAACAAAACATCGAAAAAGCATATTATGATACAGATTTAAAAGCAAAAGATGCAGTTTTTAACCTTTATACAAACAAAGTAAATATATCAAAAATACAACGAGCTTTTAGTGTAGGAGCATTTGGAGTAAAAAAACATAGAAAATTTGTACCAACAAGATGGAGTATTACAGCAGTTGATTCTAATATTGGAGAAAATTTAATAAAAAACACAAAAACATATCCATGGATTAACGAGTTTAGAGTTTACTACCATGATCAATTTGATAACAGATGGGCTGTAATTATGACACCTTCAGAATGGCAGTATGAACTAATTGAAGCATGGTATCCAAATACAACCTGGAATCCATACGGACGTGGAATATCAATTTTTAATAGTTATGAGTTTTTCAAAGGAAGAACTACATATGCTGAAATAGGAGGATGCTATTATGCAGCTCGTCTCGCAGTAAATGAAATATTAAACAAAGAAAGAAGACAATCAGGAGTTGTAATATTTAGAGAAGCACACCCTGGATATATTTTGCCAATAGGTGTATGGAATGTCAGAGAAAGTGTAAGAAAAGCATTAAAAGAGCCATATATGAAATTTGAAACCCTAGACCAAGCTTTAATTTTTATTTCTAATAAAATGGATATACCACTTCAAAGATGGATAAAAAATAGTGCTGTTTTAAAAAGCCAACTTTATCAAAAAAGGCTTGAGGATTTCCAAAAATGAAAATTAAAGAAGTAACCTGTAAAACTGCACTTTCGAAATCCAATCTACCTGGACTTACTTATAGCCTAAATCCTTATAGAGGTTGTCAACATAATTGTGCATACTGTTACGTTCCAAATGTTTTAAGGATAAAAAGAGAAGAATGGGGGAGCTTTGTAAATATTAAAACAAACATACCAAATGTTTTATCAAAAGAACTAAGAAATAAAAAACCAGGTATTGTAGCCATATCAACTGTTACCGATCCTTATCAACCAATTGAAAAAAAATACAATCTTACAAGATATTGTCTTGAACAACTATTAAAATATGATTTCCAAGTCAGTATTCAAACTAAATCTAAATTAATACTAAGAGATCTTGATATGATTTCAAAATTTACTAATGCAGACATTATGATAAGTATTGGAACCTTAAATGACGATGAAAGGAAAATAATAGAACCATATACATCATCAATTAATGATAGATTAGAGATAATAAAACAATTTTCAAAAAATGGGATAAATACTTCTGTTTTCTTTGGACCAATTTATCCAACAATAAAAATTGAAAATTTAAATGAGATTATTGATACATTCACTAATTATGGCGCATCTGAGATAATGTATGATAAGTTGAATAAGAAACCAGGTATTATGAACAACATAATTAATAAAGCTCCAAACTGGAAAATATTAAATTATGATGAATTTGATTATCCTAAAATATATAAAGAAATAGAAAAAATCTGCACTCAAAAAAATATCAAAGTATCTTCAGCATTCTAACTAATAAAAATTTTTGAAAATTATTTGCAGCATAATTTTAAGTATAAGGAGAATATTACCTGGAAAACCAACTTAATAATTAGTTATAATATTAATAGGGATAATTATGGCAAAAGCAAGATCAAGAACAACCGCAAGAAAAATTAAAGACAGATGGAAAGCAAAAAACTGGTACAACATACTAGCACCAGCCTCATTTGACAATGTAACAGTTGCAGATACACTTTCAGATAATCCAGATACCTTAATTAACCGTGTAACAGGTGTATCCTTACAAGATTTAACAAATGATTTCAGAAAATCACATATTATACTTTATTTTAAAATCCATAAAATTGAGGATAACAATGCACACACGCAATTTGCAGGTCATACTCTAACATCAGATTACCTTCGTAGAATGATTAGAAGACGAAGATCAAAAGTAGAAGGAGTGTATGATGTTACAACAAAAGACGGAGCTTTTTTAAGAATAAAACCATTTGCCACAACAGAGAAACGTATTCAAAACTCACAAAAAAGAGTTATTCGTGAATCTATGAAAAAAACACTTGAAGACCAAGCAAAAACAAACACCATGTATGAATTTATTCAAAGTATTATTGAAGGAAAAATGGGAAGTGATATCTATAAAAACTGCAAGAAACTATATCCGGTTAAAAGAATAGAAATATACAAAACAGAAGTAATATCACAACCAACTATTATAATAGAAGAGAAAAAACCTGAGAAAAAAGAAAAAAAACCAGAAGAACCAAAAAAAGTAGAGAAAAAAGAAGAAAAAACAGAAAAACAAAAGAGCACCGTAAAAAAATCCACTCCGAAAAAAACTACTACTAAAAAAGTTCTTGCAAAAAAAACTACAACAAAAAAAACAGCAACTAAAAAAAAGACAATAGCAAAGAAAAAAACTTCTAAAAAGTAATATCTATCTTTTCAAATAATTTTTTATATAATTATATCATTATTAATGTTTAGAGAATTATGAATAGATTAAAAATTATCAATATTCTATTCTTGATATTAATTGTATTATGTTTATTTTTTTCTAATTCAGTTTTAGGATGTAAAGATATTATTGCTACAGGAGATGCTACAGCTGGTGATTTCAATCTCTTAATGAAAATAAGGGATCCTAGTAGACCTGGACTGCAGGTTTTATGCATTGTTCCAGAAGGATATCAATATACTTATCATCACCCTTGGACTGGTAAATCCATGACTTTTACAACAGAGAAAAAATATATTGGTGTTGCTTCTGAAAACGATATTATTCCTAATATTGTAAAAGCCGGTATGACTCTAACTGAAGCAGGTTTAGCTTTTGGTGATGCTGATACAAATTCAGGATGGAAGAATCCAACTAAATATGCATGGGATGATTTTGATTGGATAAGATATGCATGTGAAAAAGCAGACAATGAAGATGAAGCAATATCATTATTAACAAAAGATCTTGTTGATGAAATGCATGCAACAGGTGTTTCAGAAAATCTCTTTATAATAGGTCCGAAAACAGGTTTTGTCATTGAAGCAGATGCTTTTCGTTATGATATAAAAGAAATAACTGATGACGTTGCAGCTTATTCTAACTACCCAAAAGAACTTTGGAAAACACAACTACATAACCTGAGGACAATTGCACCAAGTTTTGATTTTACAAAAGAAAAAACAATTAGAAAAGGAGGAACAATTAGATTAAATTCTATAAGAGGTATTAGAGTTCTTGATATTAAGTCAGAAAGTATAATTGCAAAACAAGTTCCGTTTTTTAAAACATATAATAAGGAAATAATTTTGATGGATGATAAAGTTGAAATAAGACTTGGTGAAAGAAAAAAAGTTGGAGATTTCTCAGTTGAATTATTAGATATGGATAACAACAAAGCAACTCTAAAAGTATGTTATATTTTTAAAGCATGGGAAAACAAAATAATGGAGATAATAAAACCTAGTATTGGATCGATTAATATTGAGGATATGATTAAATGGTCCCGTCTTCACAAGGGAGATCTTGATGGACTTAGAGGAATGTGTCAAAAAGTTGTAACATTTGAAACGGTAGCAATCTACAAAGTTCCCGAAAAAAATTATGATATATTAAGTATGGGATGGTATTCACCAAATCATGCTTGTTCATCAATATATGTTCCTTTTCATATCTGCAATAAAGACATTGAAGATACATATACTACTCCAGAAGCAGCAAATTTATGTTTAGAATTATTATATGAATATGGTCCGGGGGGACTGTCTGAAAATTTCACAAAAGTAGAAGGAGTTTTTATCAAAGAAATAGATAATATTGAGAACCTTGCGATTGATCTAATTAATAAAAATAAGTATGTGTCAGATATATTAACAGCAGTTGATATGGGGATGCAAAGACAGGCATACTATACAGAGGAATTATGGTTAATTGCAAATAAGAATTCAAACAAAGAGGAAATCCAAAACATAATCCAAGAAATATGGGAAACAAATTATTCAAAATCTCTTGAACAAATGAAATTATCTTTTTCAAAACTTAAAGAAAAAGATATTGATAAAATAGTTTATATTAAAATCGCAGAGATTGGACTTGACATTTGTAAAACAAAAATAGACATAATAGCTTTAATCGGGAAAAATACATCATTTTTAATGGAAGAATTTGAGCAAGGAGTACAACAAATAAATCAGGAAAAATATTCAAATGGATTTGAAACTCTAATAAAAACATATAAAGACTGTGAACTTATAATGCAAGGAAAATCCCCTATAAGTAAAAACAAAGAAGAATTAAATGGCAAATTTGAAAATATAAATCTAATAATTATTGTATTTGTAATTATTTTAATTCTTTTAATAATTTTGATTAAAAAGAATTACAAAAATTAGTGAAAAGCATTTAAAAAACTATGCTATTAAGCTTTCAGGGGTTTTTTGATTGACACAAGATCGAGATATAGTAGTTATAGGGTGTGGAGCAGGAGGTGGTACTGCTTCCCAGTTTGCAAGAAAAATAGATAGAAAATCAACAATTACCATTTTTGAAAAAAATAAATATCCTCAATATTCAAAATGTGGTTTACCATTTGTCGTTTCAGGTGTAATATCAGATTTTAAAAATCTTATAGAGTTTAATGAAGAATGGTTCAAAAAAGCAAATATCGATCTAATACTTGAAGCAAATGTTAATAAAATTGATATAAAGAAAGAAATGATTTATGCAAAACAAAATGATATAACAATTGAGAAATCATTTAAAAAATTAATTATTTGCACAGGTGCAAAATCCTTTATTCCTCCTATAGAAAATATTAATATCAAAGGTGTTTTTACAGTTAGAACAATTGATGATACAAAAAAAATTCTGGCCTATTCAAAGAATTTAAAAAAAGCAACTATTATCGGCGCTGGTCTTATTGGACTAGAAATTGCTGATAATCTTCGGCAAAATGGTTTACAAGTAACAATTGTTGAAACTCTTCAAAACATACTTGCAAATAACCTTGATGAAGATATGTCGAAAATTGTATTAGAAAAAATACCATGCGACATTTCAATATACACAAATCATACTGCTAAAAAAGTGGAGCAAAAGGATGGAAAAATTACAAAAGTAATTATAAAAAACAAAGAAAACAATGAAGAAAAATATATTGAAACTGATATTTTAATAATTGCTACTGGTACTAAACCAGATACCATGCTTGCCCGAAGTATTGGATGCAAAATAGGAATAACAGGTGGTATTTTAGTAAATGAAAAATCAGAAACAACTGTAAAAGACGTGTATGCTGTTGGTGATTGTACAGAGTATATTGATTATGTAACAAAAAAACCATTACTAGCTGGTCTTGGAAGTGTAGCTGTAAGACAAGGAATAGCTGCAGGAGTAAATTCAGCTGGAGGTGAATATAATCTTCCAATGGGGTTTTTAAATACTAATACATCTAAGTTTTTTAATCTTGATATTGCAGCTGTTGGACCAATATCGATTAGAATCGATAATGAGTTTTCAGTAATCTCAGCTCGTTATAATGGGTCTTCACTACCAGATTATTATCCAGGTGGAAAACCTATATCAATTAAGGTTCTGGTTGATGAATACACAGGAATTATAATGGGTGCACAAGCTGTTGGTGAAAATGCAGCTCAAAGAATTAATACAATTGCTTGTGCAATTCTTGCAAGACTTGATATTGATACTTATAGAAAGCTTGAAACTGCATATGCTCCACCTATTGCACCAACACTGGATGCTGAAACATTAGTTTGTGATATAGCTTTTATGAAAATTGCTCAAAAAAAACGTTAGATTATGAAGATTTTACATGTTGCTGATACGCATCTTGGCTATTCTGCCTACCGTAAGGCAACAGAGGAAGGAATAAATCAGCGTGAAATTGACATTTATAATGCTTTCGAGCAATTCATTGACTATGCTGTTGACTCTAAACCTGATCTTATTTTACATGCTGGAGATCTATTTGACTCAGTACGTCCTAATAATCGTGCTATTACATTTGCTGTTAAACAATTAATTCGCCTTTCAAAAAACAAAATCCCAATTGTTATTATTGCAGGAAACCATGAGCATCCAAAACTAAAAGAAACAGGTCACATTTTTAGTATTTTTGACCATATAGAAAATGTTTATCCAGTATACAATAGTAAATATGAAATATTAAAATTTAAACTAATGGATAGACACTTTGATATTCATGCTATTCCACAATGCAATAGCAAATCTGAATACAACAAAGAAATAAAAAAACTAAAACCAAATAAAGAATCCGATTATAATTTGTTTTCTACACACGGCTCAGTGACAGGCGTGAAGGATTATTATATGAATGAGTTCAATGAGCTTATTATTCCAGCCAGAATAATTAGTAAAAATTTTGATTATATAGCATTAGGACATTTCCATAAATATACAAAACTTGCGGAAAACACATATTACTCTGGCTCAACCGAGTCATTAACATTTACAGATGCAGGGGATAGAAAAGGATTTTTAGAATTAAATATCAAAGAGAACAAATTTATTACTAGTTTTATTGAAATTAAAACAAGACCTATGATAGACATTAGACCAATAAAATGTTCAAACCTACAAATTGATCAAATAATGAAAAAAATTAAACAAACTGTGACAGAATTAAAACCAAAAGAAAAAACATACAGATTAACACTTGAAGATATTCCTGCTCATATCTATCGAGGACTTGACTTTAATGAAATACGAAAACTCAGTGCCGATGCTATACATTACGAAATAAAAGTTGATATGATTAAGGACGATAAAATAAATCAGCCAAGTTCAACAAAAATAAATGCCCTTATAAACGAATTTAAACAATATATTAAAAATCAAAAAATCAAAGAAAAAGAAATATTGCTCAAACTTGGAATTGGATATATTGAAAAAATTGTATCAAGAGATGAAGGAAAATGAATCTGAGAACCTTAACAATTAAAAACTTTAGAAAATTCAAAGATACAACAATAGATTTTCCAGATGGAGTAACAGGTATTGTTGGATTAAATGGAGCAGGTAAATCAACAATTTTCGAAGCAATAGCATGGGTATTATACGGTCCTGTTGCAGCTCGAACACCATCAGATCAAATAAAAAGACAAGGGGCTGATAACTCAGCTACATGTAGAGTGGAATTAGATTTTGAATTTGAAAATGATAAATATCGTATTATTCGTGAAATGAAAGGAAAAAGTCTTACAGCAACTGCAACTGCAACAATAAATGGTAAAGTTGCTGCAACAAGTGCTGAATCGGTTACACGTTTTATACAAAAAAAACTTGGAATGGATTTTAAAAGTTTTTTTACTAGTATATTTGCAAAGCAAAAAGAACTCAATGCGTTATCATCAATGAACGCTAGTGATAGAAGACCTCTAATTTTACGTATGCTTGGAATTGATTCATTAGATTTAATAATAAAAGAGATTAGATCTGACAAGAAAAATAAGGAATTATTAATAAAAGAAATAAGTAAAGATATAATAAATGAAATTGGTAAAAACAAAGATGAAATTTATAATGAAGAAATAAAAATTATTCAAAAAGAAAAAAAAGAAATAGAAACCTTAATAAAAAAATTAAAACTAAATAATCAGTCTAATAAAAAAGATATAAAAAATCTTGAAAAAGAAAACCAGAAACTTAAAAATAATTATGAAAAACTAAATAAACAAAAAGAAAAATTATCTGAATATAAAAATCTTTTTGAACAAAAAAAACAACTAATGAATGAAATAAAAAATTTAAAAAATAAGATTTCTTTTAGAGAAAAAAACCTTATAAATGAAAAAAAGAAACTTGAAAAATATACAACAATTGAAGATGATATTAAAAAAAATAATAAAAGATTAAATGAAATAAATAAACAATTAGAAAAACTATTAAAAACAATTGAACAGAAAAAAACTTTATCTAAACAATATATAAAAGATATTTCAGAAATTAATATTAAAAAAGGAAAAATTGAAAAAATTGGTCCAGATGCAAAATGTCCAACATGTGATCGTATTTTATCTGATCAATACAACACATTAATTAAGAAATTTGAAAAAGAAAAAACAGAAAAAGAAAAACAAAACAAAATCTTTTTTAAAAATATTAAAAATAAACAATCAGAAAAAGATAGTATTATCAGAGAACAAATTGCTCTTGAAAAAAAGAAAAACTATTTTTTAAATAAAATTAGGGAAAAAGAAAAAATAAATACTATAATAAATCATTTATCTCAAGAGATTAAACATGAGAAAAAAGAGTTCGAAAATAAACAATTTCAAATTAAAAAAATCGGTGTGATTTCTTTTAATGAAAAAGATTTTAATAATGTTAAAAAACAAATTGAGCAATTTTATAAAGATTATCAGAAATCAATTACTGTTCTAAATGATAAAAAAGACGAATTTTCAGAAATAATTTTAAAAATTGAGAAAAAAGAAGGTGAACTAAATCTTATTAATCAAAAAATGGAAGATCTTAAAAATAAAATTAAAGAAATTGAAGACATTAAAAAGAAGATAAGCGAGGAGAAAAATTCTCTTAGATTTATTAGCATCCTTTCAAATATTATGAATGATTTTAGAATACATCTTATCTCAAGAATACGTCCTACATTATCAAGTTATTCAACAGATTTTTTTATCAGACTTACTGATGGTAAATACCCTGAAATTGAACTTGATGAAAATTATGATATAATTGTTTATGACAATGGCGAAAAATATAGCATAAATCGTTTTAGTGGTGGTGAAGAAGATCTGGCAAATCTATGTTTAAGACTTGCTATCTCAGAGGTTATTACTGAGCGTGCAGGTGGCATTTTTAACTTTATAATACTTGACGAAATTTTTGGATCTCAAGATGATATTCGCCGTCATAATATAATGAAATCTTTAAGTAGTCTTTCTGGTAAATTTAGACAGATTTTTTTAATCACTCATGTTGAGGATGTTAAAAACGATATGGAAAATATTATTTATGTAAATGAAAACCAAGAAGGTATTAGTACAATAAAAATAGAATAAAAAAGAAGTAAAAATTTATTTTTTCAACTTAAGTTTTTTCTTCTTTTTAAACTTTTTTTTAATTGGATGATCTATAAGATTATCTGGTGGAGTTGTAGTTGATGGTGGAGTGCTTGAGAATAGTTGATTAAACATATCCATTTTAGTATTGTACCAATTCTTCCATTGAATATTTTCTTCTTTTAATCTTTTACATTCAGAGTCTGTTTCCTCATAAAGTTGATAGAGTTTTGTAAGACGTTCTTTTTCTTTTTCATACTCAGCGTTTACTTCTTCATATTTTTGTTTGTACTCAGCATATTTTTCCATTTCTTTCATTTCATCTAATTTCTTGTTTAGATATTCTATTTCTTGGTTTTTAGCAGTGTTTTCTTCTTTTATATCATGGATTTCTTTCTCTAAATTGTTTCTAATTGTATCAAATTCTTCGCATCTATTTTTATATTCATCAAATTGGGTTAATTTTTCTTCGTTTTGCTGTATTTTCTGCTCTAAAGTTTGAATTCTAGAATTATAGTCTTCCTCTATTTGTTTATTACTGGTTTCCGCTATACGTACTCTTTCTTCGTAATCAATTAATTTTTTCTCACTACTTGATAACTCTTCTTCTTGGTTTTTATATGCATCCCAAAGTTTAATGAGACGTTCTTTTTCTTTTTCAAGTTCTTCACTATATTTTTTAGCACCATTAGCTGCTTCCATTCTTTGTTTTTCAGCTTCGGCGACTCTGCTTTCATATTTTTCAAGTATATTTCCTATATCTCCAACTTGATCAGCACTAAGCATGGTTTGAATTCTTGCTAACTCCTCAGTACTTTTTGTAAAAGAAGTTTTAATCATATCAATTTCTTCAGTAACTGCCATTAATTTTTCTTTTAGTGAATCCAAATTCCCAACATTTACCTCGACTTTATCTTCCTCAGTCATAGTCTTCAAGCCTCCCAATTAAAATATGGACAACGAGTATGAGGTTGTTGCTATTTAAAAATTTTCATAAAATTTAATCCTTAGTAGTTTTACCTTCTAATTTTAAAAAAGTTTATTATTTCAAAAATGATAAAATAATTTACCATTAAGCATATAAACTATAATTAGGATACCACTAAACACAAATTACTTAGTTATTAGGAGGAATAAGCGGATGGGATTATTTGGAAAAATTACTTTTTCGTCTATTTTACAAAGAATTTTTGGTAAAAAACATGCAAAAATTGGAATATATGGTCCACCTAACGTTGGCAAAACTACACTTGCAAATCGTATTCTTCGTGATTGGACTGGAGATATTATGGGTAGTGTATCAGAAATCCCTCATGAAACTAGACGTGCTAAATGGAAAAAGGATGTAAAAATCGATAATGGAAACTCATCTCTTGTTATGGACATTGTTGACACACCAGGTATTTCTACTAAAGTAGATTTTAAAGAATTTATGAATACTTGGGGACTTTCAAAAGATGAAGCTAGAAGACGTGCAAAGGAAGCAACTGAAGGTGTAATTGAATCAATTAAATGGTTAGAAGATATAGATGGAGTTCTTCTTGTAATGGATTCAACACAAGATCCTTTTACTCAAGTAAATGTGACAATACTTGGTAATTTAGAAGCAAGAAATTTACCTGTACTTATTGCTGCAAATAAGATAGATGTAGAGGAATCTAGTCCTGCAACATTAAAATCAGCATTTCCACAACATCCAGTAGTTCCAATTAGTGCACTGACTGGTTACAATGCTGACAATTTATACACTACAATGGTAAAGCAGTTTAGTAAAAAAAAGAAAAAACGGAGGTAAAAACCATATGACAAAAAAAGAAAATGGTATAGCATTTAACTTGATTTCACGACATAAACTTCAAGAACTTAATACAGAGGATAAACTAAAATTTATAATTAAAGAAATCAAAAATGGTAAAATACTTGTACTAGAACAAGGGCTTACTCCAACTGAACAAACAAGTTTAATTCAGCATACAATGAAAGAAATTGAACATGATACATTTATTGGTTTTGAAATGGAAGGATACGGTCCAGATCAACCAACGTTTTTTCAGAAAATTTTAGGAATGCATAAAAAACCCCGTATTACATTAATTGGTCCTGCAAATCTATTAAAAATGGTTAAAAAAGATAATGAAATGATTCAAACCATGATAATATCTCGTAGTGGAGCAAAATAAATTATGCCTCATCAATGTCTTAAATGTGGAAAAATATTCGAAGAAGGATCAGCCCAGCTTTTAAAAGGTTGCCCAGATTGCGGAGGAAATCGATTCTTTTTTACTAAGAAACCTCTAGGTGAACAAGAAAGAGAAAAAATAATTAAAGAAGTTGGAAAGGACATTAACACTACAATTATGGAGTTGATAGGGATAGAAAATCAAAAAGTTATAAATGATTCAAGTGAATGGATAAAGATCAAACCAAAAGATGTACGCAAAGCAATGGAAAAACATATCCCTAAACAAAAAAAAATTAATAAAGATAAAAAAGAAGATATTGATGTTTTAACAAATGATGACTATAGAGAAAAAACCATTGAAAAACTTGAATCAGAAGCAGAACAATCTGATACACCTGAAACCATTGACATTGAAAGATCTGGTAGCTATAAAATTGATATTAAAGGTTTACTTGAAGAAGAACCTATCATAATTCAAAAAGATGGAAGTTATACTATCCATCTTCCTTCTCTTTTTAAGATGATAGACAGAGATAAAAAAAGCTAAAATTTTTTTAAATATGACTAATTTTTGAAAGCATTTTAAAACTATCTATAAAAGGTAGGATCCTCTTACAATTAATATAATTAAAAAAAATGCCATAGAAAATCAAAGGTTTACTTAGTACCTCATATTTCATAAAATATCTATAAATGATCCTTGGATACTTGTTAGGATAACCAAATGCTATACATCTTCCAGCAACATCACCTGATATCAAAGCACGGTATATTCCTTGACCAATAAAGGCAAGGGTACCAATCCCTGCATCTCCGACAAAAAGTATATTTTTATATTTTAAAGGTCTTTGAACACCACAAGGAATGTTGCCACCAACTATATAGTTGACTTCCCCTTTGATGCTTTGCTCCTTTTTAAATTCTTCAAGTTTTTCTTTCAAATTAACTTTTACATTTCCAAAAAATCCTAATCCTACATTTACTTCTTTTTTATCTGGATTTCTTGGAAAAATCCAATAATAACCTAATGGTCCAGTAAATATTATTTTTAGTGTATTTTTTTTAAAACAATTTGAATTCTCAATGGATTGCTGATAAGTAATACCTTTTATACCTCTATTAAAACCTAGTTCTCTTTTAATTGTACTTGGACACCCTGACGCATCTATTATAAAGTCACCTTCAAGTTCTTTTATGCTTGAGACTTTATCATCAGTTTGAATTATTGCACCATGTTTTTTTGCCCTTCTTTCTAATTGGCATATAAACTCTTGTCTATTGAGTATGTAAGATGTTTCTGGTTTTCGATGATAGATATATTTTTTATTGTTATGTATTACTTCTGCTCTTGTTATTTCATTGAAAATACTTTTACCAGTTGGTATCCATTTATTCCATTCCTTTTCAATAGGATGGGCTTCTCCACATCTACGTCCTTCATGATTGAATCCTATTTTTTTATATTTTTCATGAACAACAACTTTTATTGATTTGTCTTTTTCTCTAATTGAAATTGCAGCGCTTAATCCAGCAAGACTGCCACCTACTATATCAACTTCTATTATATCAGACCATCCTTATTAATCCTTATTATTATAATTATTTATTGTAACTACCATTAATTTCAAGTTAAAAAATTTTTAGATTTCCTATTATATTAAACTATATTGTCAAGAAATTGACTGCCATTAAAAGTATTAAGATGAGTTCCATCCCCTAAATTATCCTTTAAAGATAGAAATATGCTATAGTTTTAATCTTCTATGAAGCTTTACAACCGCCTCAACAGCAGATTTTGCACGTTCAATACGATCTTCTGCCTGAAGCCTGGTCATTCCTGGTCCAGAAATTCCCAAACCAACTGGTTTATTATACTCTACTGCTAAATCAGCGATTTTACGAGCAGCATGTTGAATAACTAATTCATCATGTTCTGTTTCACCCTCTATAACAGCACCTAAAGCAATTACACCATCAACATCTTTTATTTCTAGGAGTTTTTTTATAGCAAGGCCCATGTCAAAAACACCTGGTACTTTAACAACCTTTGAGATTTCAGCACCAAGAAAAGATGCATGTTCTTTTGCACGCTCAAGCATAACCATTGTTATATCATAGTTAAACTCTGAAACAGCAGCTCCAATTCTAATTTTTTCTTCTTTAACCATATTTTTCACATCCTTAATGGTCCTGCATCCCGGAATCCCTCACGTAATCCCTTACCAGCGTTTTTAGTAAGGTTTTCAGGTTTAAATAATAAATTTAAACAATTAATAGCATGTTCACGTGATCTTTTTTCAGCAAGCCACGCCAGTGTTTTTTCCTCATCTGTTTCATCTTCATGGACAAAAACTTCTAAAATATGTTTATTACACATAAGTTGGGTTTTGATAAGTCCAATACTTGCTTCATGTGCACATGTTTTATCTATAGGTTTTGATCCTGGCATTCCTAGTGCAATTACTATATCACAATCTTGCTCCTCAAATAATTTTTTACATGCAACCGGGAGGTCTTTTATACCTGGAACAGTATAGCGAATTATTTTAAATCCTGTTCCATTTGATTTTAACTCATCGACGGCTGCACCACCCATATCAAATCGTGCAAATGTTGTATCAGCAACTCCTATTTTTTTCATTTGTTTTCAATACGCTCCATGTTTTTTTGAAACTCATATGCTGAAATGATCTTATTAATAATTCGACGGGTTCCCTCCAAATCACTTCCACCCTTAAATTCTGAAAGTCGAATAACTTTTGCATTAATGTTTCGTTTTTTAAGCTCAGATTTAATATTCTTTTCATCATGTAATTGATCAAAACCAAGTGCAATAATATCAGGTTTTATTTCATCTACGATTTCATACATGTCATCTTCATGACCAAGATATGCTTCATCAACAATTTTTAATTCTTTTATAAGATTCAGTCGAATTTCTTCAGTATTTATTGGTTCATGTTTTAATCTTCGAACCGTTGAATCAGTTGAAACAACTACAGAAAGAGTGTCTCCTAATTTTTTTGCTTCTCTAAGATAATAAATATGTCCAAGATGAAGAAGATCAAAAGTGCCTGTTGCCATTACTTTGACCATTTCGTCCACGCTTCAACTATCTCTTTTCCTTCTAAAAAAACAAGTCCATATCTATTAGCATATTCTTTTGCTTTTTTACGGGATAATGCTTTACCGTCATCTCCCATGATTTCACATCCACTACCAACAGGTGCAAGTCCTGCCATAATCATCATAGATATTACAAGTTCAGTATGCCCTCGTCGATCATCTAAAAGTTTTTCCGCTGCAACACAAATTGGTACATGTCCAGGTGATCTAAATTCTTCTCCAAACATTGTAGTGGCATAACCGTCATCTTGGGAATTAATTTTTTTTGTTAGTTCTGCAAAACGTTTCATTGTAAGACTCCTGTCGTTATCAGTAATACCTGTGAATGTTTCCCGATGATTAATATAAAGCGAAAATGATGATTTTGTATCATATGGAATATCATTTGGGACTAGAGCCTTTAATACTGGATATTTTTCATCAATACAAGAATACATTTCTGCAAGAAAAGGAAGTTTAAGTTTATTTGCAATTTGCTTGGAGGTCATTAAAAATATTAATCCTCCACCGTCTTTTCTCATAGTTTTAATTGAGTTTGATGTTACAAACTCAGAGGCAATTACTAAATCGGTTTCACCTTCTCTTTTGTCATCATCGTATATAAGAATGAACTTACCATTTCGCAAATCATTAATTGCTTTTTGTATTTTTTTTATAAATTCACCCATGGTATAGATTAAGCTTCATTAAAATAAATTTTGGGTTGCTACTCAGAAATTGGTGGACTTATTGGTCCTTTATTTTGAGAAGCAAGATAACGAGTAATATATCCAGCTATACGATTACGTAAAAGTTTACTATTAACATCAGAAAGTTCAGCTACTTTTTGCTTATTATGCTGAAAATCATCATGTTTAAACTGATTAGGATACTTTTTCGCTAGATCAATTGCTATATTTTTGATGTAAGTTGGTCTAATGTTTCCCAGTATATCACCTTACTTTTATAAGGAGCCGGTATATGTTTTCTTTATATAAAGACTTTGGAAATGAATAATTTTATTAATAATTAATACTTTACAACCTTAATATTATTAATATTAAAATAAAGTATTAAGATATACTTTATATTAATCGGAGGAAAGGAAATATGGTTGCAGAAATAGAGGAATATAATGGGAATCCTGTAATTTCACTTAAAAGAGATGAAAATGATAATTATCCTTTTAGATTTGGATTACGAAAAGCACAATTGATACTTGACAATATTGACGAAATAAAAAAATTTGTAAAAGAAAAAACAAAATAAAAAATTGTTACAAAAATAATATTCATATTATTTCATTTTTTTAATTACTATAAATAAGATGTTAATCTATAAATAATAGATTACCTATAGATAGCTTTATATAAAAGGAGGGAAAAGCAAAATCCCATCTAAAAAACCATCATTAAAAGATATTGCAGGTAAAAAAATTGACAAAATAGAAGACTATGCAATTAAAAATAGTATTTTAAGAAAAATAGCTGCAATGATTTACAATTCAGATATTTATAATCATTTTTCAAAAAAATTAAACGAGATGAGAGATTTAAAGCTTCTAGAAGATACAAAGAAAAATAAAATGCCCCAACATGTAGCAATAATTATGGATGGAAACCGCAGATTTGCAAAAAGTTTAGGTTTATCTCCAGAAGCAGGCCATCAATTTGGTCGCGATAAAATTGAAGAGGTACTCGAATGGTGTTTTGAACTAGGTATTAAAAATCTAACGATATATGCATTTTCAACAGAAAACTTTCAAAGAAGTACAAGCGAAGTACACACACTTATGGATTTATGCAAGGAAGAGCTGAAAAAAGCTGCAAAAGACTCGCGAATTCATAAAAACAAAGTAAGAATTAGGATAATCGGTCATATTGAATCACTCCCAAAAGATATTGCAGAAGAAGTAAAAAATATAATGTATCAAACCGAAAGCTATTATAAATATTCATTTAACATAGCTTTAGCATACGGTGGAAGAGAAGAAATTATTCATGCTATAAAAAAAATTGCTGAGGATGTCAAGACAGATAAATTAAAAATCAACGATATTAAAGAACAAATTGTGTCAAAATATATGTATACCAATGGAATTCCAGATCCAGATATAATTCTTAGAACTTCAGGTGAAGAAAGAATATCAAATTTCTTGTTATGGCAACTCGCGTATTCTGAGCTTTATTTTTCCGATGTTTATTGGCCAGCTCTGCAAAAAAGAGATTTTTTAAAGGCTATTAGAACAGTTCAGCAAAGACAAAGAAGATATGGAATATAAATAATATTTATTTTAATCAATTTGGTCATCAAAAAACTCTTCGCTATTTTCAATTTCATCAGCTATTTTTTTAAGTTTAGCAAGTTGACAGCTAAATAAATAAAACATTATTCCAAAAAATATTAGAATAATTGCTAAAGAAACAATTGAAACTGGAACCGTAGATTGTGAAATATCGTATAATTGTTTCAAAACACCAATACTTTCAATACCTACTAAAAGTGATATAACTATAAAAAAAAGATAAATAGCTAAAAAAAGAAACCCAAAAAACAGGGTAATTTTACATAATATACCTGTTTTGAAATCATGTTGTGTAGAGAAATATCTTTTTTTAAACATTTCAACCATATTTAAATTTTTAACTCGATCCGTTTTTTTGGTTTAATGAACTTTGGACCTTTTCCTGTAGTTCATTTAATTTTTCTTTGGTTCTATCCTCTTGTTTACCAAGAGTTGATTTTCTAAGTTCCAAATTTTCCTTATTCGATTTTAGCTCTTTAGATACCATATTTTTACCATTTGTTTTAATTAATATAGCTCCTATACTTTTGTATATTGGAGTTTTATTATCTGTTTTTTCAAGTTCTGCAAGAGCTTCGTCAATTTCTTTTAATCTTAAATCTACTTGTTGTCTTTGCTGAATAATCATTTGAAGTTGCATTCTCATCTGTTGAAGTCTATTTATCTGATCTTGTAACTGTTTAGACATTTCTACATTTGCCATATTTTTTTCTCCACTGTTTTGCTGGTAAATAAGAAATTGCTTATTAAAGGTATTGTAGCAGTATAATCTATTACTATTTTTATTTAATATTCTTATGTTAATTATTTAATAGAAAATATTATATAGAAAGTTGGAAATATAGTAGGATATACATATTTATTCTTCTTTGGGGATAAAAAATGAAGAAAAATGATAAGCTAGTGGTATTATTAGGAGTGGTTATATTAATTCTTTCTTCAATTGGTATTTATTATTGGGAACCTGAGACCACAGATGAAAAATATGCAGATGACCAAGATTTTTTTAAATTAACAGGAAATATGATGGAGCATCAACCTGACGCAATTAGTGTGACAGATGAAAATCCATTTTATCCATTGATAGCAACACCTCTAGCAATTAATTATAACGAAACAGGTATTCAAACTGTAAAACCTCTTTATGTTGAAAACAATGATATGTTATCAGATGCAGTTAAAAGAGTAAAGTATGAGCAATTAGATGATTTCGAAGTAACAAAGCTAAATAAAAAAAACAATGATTCACCCAAAAATTTATCAATTGAAATCGCAAGAAAATATTGGGAAAGTAGCCCTGCTGCTTTAATAATTGAAAACAATTATTCAGGTTATTGTCTTGGAGTAATGGCAGTACCACTTGCATCATATATGAGAATTCCAGTAATTATTGCAGAAAAACTTGATCAAGATGTAATAGAAATCTTAAGAGATTTAGGTGTTAAAAAAACCCTTGTTTGTGGTGAAAATATCTCAGGTTTTGGAAGAGTTAAAAGATTTGAAAATGTAGATGAAATATTCAATATGACAATGAAGTTTTTGATTGAAAAATTCAAAACAAAAGAAACCAACTATGAAATCGATTACATTACAATCACAAATCCAAGAGATGCATTTCTTCCTAAAGTATTAGAAGTAAATGATACTCAAACAAAAAAAGGAAAACTAACAATTCAGAATATTTTCCCATCTCATTTAATAGCGAGTATAAGAGGTTCTGGAGGTTCTAATTTCAAATTCAAAATTCCTGAAGATTATAAATATGCACGTGTTAGAATTCATCTTGAAACAGATGAAAATCCAGAGTATTGCAAGGAATTTGGAGACAATGTTATAATACAAGGTTCTCTTATAAACTATGTTAGATCAGTTGCAAGTCCGTATAAAAAGGATGAAGCAGGAAATATAGTAGCAGATCAATTTAACTGGGAAACAATACTTTATGATAGCGGCGGAGAAGAATTTTTATTAAAAATAAATCCAACCTTTATGGTAAATCCTAGTGCAAACTTTGAAGTAACTGCTACAATTGAAAAACTTGACAATCCATATTACCCTCATATGCCTCAATTTTCATCACTCGCACCATACTTGACTGCATATCACAAAGGTTTAATTTATGGGAAACCTGAGTTTGCATTTGTAGCCGATGATAATGTTAAATTAAATGGTGAAACATTACCAGGTTCCACTACTGCTTTTAGAAATCCAAAACTTATTCCTTTAATAAACAAACACGTGATGGATAATATTCATAAACCAATTAATGAACTAGTAGCAAAAGTTAAAGGTATAGATTTAGATGATAAATATAAACAAATTCAGACTCTTACAGAGGAATGTTTGTGGGATCCATTATTTATAGCACTTGTTGGAGACACTATAATGCTTCCACAATATTATTACAGAAGTCCTCATAATGACCCATTTAACAAACCTGATAGATCTTATGGTACAAACTGTCCAAGTGATTTCATATATGGAAATATCGATCCAATTGATTATTCTTATCAACCACAATATGGACCAAAAGATTTAGAAAATGACCTTTTTCCAAGTAATAAAAATGATAAATATCCACAGGGTTTTCCTGAAGTAGAAAATGTAGTTGGAAGAATTACAGGATACGACATTCAGGATGCAAGTGCACTGATTGTACGAACAATTTTTTATGATGAGATAATTTATAATGCACTTGCTGACGAATGGAAAGATAATGCTGCTGTTTTATCTGGTGCAGGATTAGAATTTCAGAAAATGCCAATTTTTAACTTTATATATAATTTATTAAACAAACATGATCCAATGAAGTTTCCTACTGGCGAACAACATATTCTTGGAATGAGAGCAGAATATCTTTTAAAACAAGGTGGATTTGATGTTGAGGTACTCGAGCGAGGACAAGCTCAAAGAGTCGGTTTTTCAAAAGCAGCACTTTCCGAAATTAAAACAGATGGCTTACTAAATCGTCTTGGTTTTCCAAAATTACTTGTACAAATAATCCAAGGATTTGATCATGTTGGATCCTTATTTAGCCTGGATTGGTGGAAAAAAACGCTTAGTGACGGATCAGGTATAAAAGGCGGTGAAACACAAGAAAATTCTAATTTAATAATGTCAAATTCACATGGTATATGGTTCGAATTCGAACATGGGGACTCAATGCTAGCAACAATGGGAGGGCCTTATTGGTTTTATCAACTTATAAGCAGATTTGTACCAATAATCAGTGGTTTTTACTCAGGTTTAGAACATCATGGTGCTTATACTGTGAGAGATGTAACCGAGATGGAATTTGGACCATCGTTTGTTTTCGTAGAAGGTTGTGGATCAGGTAAAATTGATAGTATTCATCCAACAAACACAATAGCAAATGCATACCTTCATGCTGGAGTGAATGCATATATTTCCCCAACCACGTATTCAGCAATAGGAGGATATCTTGATCCAAGACCAACATGGGATAACCTACCAATTGATGCAGGTGTTGGATATGGAATAGTTGGATATCTAAAGGCTGTTAAAAACACAAGAAACAATGTTTATCCGCCTGTACACTTCTGTGGTTATATATTTGAGGAATCCTATCAGCATATACTAAATGAAGATGCAACAATAGGATTAGCTTTAAGAGATGCTAAAAACGATTATTTACCAAACAATTTTGAAGTAAGATATCTATGGACGCCTCCACTTTCAATACCATCATCTCTTCCACAAGAACTTCAAGATGAAATTGTTACATCTTCTACAGCAGGATCAAATGTACCGGTTGAAAAATATTGTGCAGTTTACCAGTTAAACCTACTTGGAGATCCAGCATTTAATCCATATGATCCACAAAATGAAGGTAAATTATAAAAAATATAAAATTAACCATTTTTTTATGGGATTTTCGAAAAATCATTTAATGTTTTAGCAATTAGAGTTTTGTTTGTTTTCTTTTGATTTTTCAGACTATCAAATGGTATTGATCCATAATCATGACCGGGATATACAATTAAACTATCTGGAAGCTTCTTGATTCTTTGAATACTATTAAACAAATCACTTACACTTCCACCGGGAAGATCTGCTCGTCCACAATCACCAATGAAAAGTGTATCCCCTGTAAGTATTGCTTTGTTATCAACTATTATGCATATACTTCCAGGAGTGTGACCTGGAGTTAAAAGAAAATCAAGGGTAATATTCCCAAGTGATAATTTGGATTTATCATCAACAAATTTTTCTATTTTTAAACATAGCTTTGAACTATCTAACTTTGAAGTAATCACCTTTGAATTTGGGTATTCATTAATAATTTTTTTACTCGAACTTGTATGATCACTATGATAATGAGTAAGAATTATATATTCTAGATCTAGGTTGTTTGATAAAATAAAACTAAGAGTTTTAGATGAATCAAAACCAGGATCAACAATTGTAGCTTTTTTATTGACTTGATCATATATGATATAGGTGAAATTATTATATCCAACTTTTATTTGTTTAATTGTCAAATCTAATCCCAAAATATGTAATAATATTAACAATTAAAATATAATGCTAATTAATATTTTAAAAAAAAGAAAAATTTTAGGAGGGATATCCTCCAATCATTAATGTTGGATCACCAAGTAGTACCCATTGGTGTATTGTTTTTACATGGTCGTCGAATTCATCGTTTTCAGGATCAAGTGGATCAATAAACATTGTTAAATAGTCTTTTAGAGTCTCCTGATAGACATCTCCAAGTATAGCATTATCATTTTCATCTTTTAACCGACTGTATCGCTCGAAAAACATTATGCAAATTCCACCATCAAGTCCCCCGATCAAACAGTCTTCTCCTAGTATTCCATATCCTAGACCTGTGTTACCGATTGTTGCTATTGCGCCTCTGTCTTTGAGTCTGGTCATATGCCAGCTGAAACATTCAGGTACTCCAAATCCATGTGTCCACATGTATCTACCTGGCATAAAATCAAGTAGTGTAGGTATTAATGATACATTAAACTGGCTGTTATGACATCCACCAATCAGAACAATTGATGGTTTACCTTCATTATTAAGTAAATCCATTGGAAATATTGGTATTTTGAAAAATGGAGGCCAAGCTCTAATACTTGAGGCTGTCATTCCACCGAAACTTCCATAGGCACGGTTACCTGGTATTCCAGGGAAGTGATCTCCCCATGAGTTAGGGCTTCCATGTCCACTCATGAATACAAAACCATATCCTTTGGTAAATTCTTCGATTAGATCCTCTTTATTGGTAATTTGACCATTTGATGCCCATAGATATTTCTTCCCAAAATCTTCCATATAATATAGTGCTCCTCCACCGCCTTTAAGCATTCTGTTACCAACTACCCATTCTCCTTCATAGTACATCTTTGATCCATTAACCCATTCATCAAACACTAACTCAAAGTTTTCATTTTCAATCCAGACATGAATATCTGTGGTATCACCATAGGGCTTTGGATTGTAACATTTACCACCAATTGTCAATACCCCATCTATATAACTCATATTTGCCCAACCTGAAAACTCGTTTCCATATGCTTGGCCTTCTTTTGGTGAATACTCATAATTAGTGTTTCCTAGAATATTACCCTCTGAGACGGTAACAATTTCTGCAATTGGAGGGGCTGGATATATAAATTGATCTGGAAATCCTGGTATTCTTTCATAATCATTATGGTTAAAGGTTAGGTTTGTTTCAACATTTTTATTAAGTGTAATACGTATCTGTTCTATTGGGCCATATTCTCTTCCATCTAGAAGTTGTATTGGCGAATCTTCCTCTTTTTCTTCAAAAGAACCTTGAGCATTAATAATGTAATCTCCATCTTCAAGTCCATTTGTATCCCATTGTATATCAAGAGGTTGTTGATCAAGAAAACCATCACCTGAGATTGATAAAACCTGTTTAAACCAGCTTGGATCTGCCTTTTCCGATTCATATTTTATAATTTTATCCACAATATCCTTTACTTCTCTTGTGTTTCGACATGCAAGTCTTCCAATAATTACATCGGGCATCATGTCTATTCCTAGATCGTTTTCAACATCGTCTTTGCTCCAAGCTGCAAATATACCATCTTCGTTTGGATCCCAAGTTGAAAAAGCACCACCTTCCTCATAGATATCTGCATAATAAAGATCAACTATTACTCCTGGATCATGTATAGTTGATTCAGCGAGAGGATGCTCAGGATTATCCCATAAATTATTATATCTCACAGGAACATGCCATCCTTTACTGCCCTGATTGGCATCATCACGTGGTTTTGCGTAAATCAAGGATTTTAGACCGCCAAAGAGTAAAACATATGTAATACCATATGATTCAATTGCATCTTTTATAAAGTATTTAATTTTCTCAGGTTTGTCAACTCCTAAATAATCCTGATAAATTTTTTCAGTTGTCATTAGTAAAGTCCTAATTCCAAAATCGTTTTTATGTTCAACAAATCTTCCTAGATCTCGTTCAAATTTACGTGGCGCTATGATAACAAGGTCATAATCTGCATTAGTAGGAAATGGATTATCGCCTGAATCTTCATAGGTAATAATTATATCTGCACCTTCTGCTATTTCGGCTTTGTTTTCAGCAGGATAATATTTAATAGGATAAAATGGAACATTTACAAATGTTTGTCTTATATTATTTGTATTTAATCCTACTCTTATATCAACTGAATACCAACTAGAAGGATAAGGATCTGAGCTAGAATACACACTATGATCTTTTATTTCATTTTTATTCGCTGGTAAGTACTCTGATACTTGAATTAATGGCAGATGAATAGGTGCAGGTTTAACCTCATAAGATATTGTTTGTTCTTTTACACCATAAGGTATTACCTCCACTTGTATATTTCTTGCTCCAAATGGAAGCTCAAAAGTATTAACAACTTTTGGTAGCATAGGTTTTCCAGATGCCATTAGATAAGATGCTGATCCATCAATTGTTACTTCCAAATATTTTTCAGTTGTAACTTCAAAATCAATCTTTGAGATTTTAATATTTGACTGTTTTGTTTTTACTAATACTCTAGCTTCATACACATCATTTGTATTAGCAGCTATAACTCCAAAACTGCTTACCAATAATGCTCCTATTATTAAAATAGATAATATTTTATTCATTTTTTTTCCCCGTTTTCCCAAATATACCTTTATATATTAATGTTTTTCTAATATAAATATTTTTATTTATAGAATATTATTTTACCATGAAATAGTTATCAAAATAACAAAAATTTCTAAAATTTTATAATTATAATATTTATTAGGATTCTTTATTGTTTTCAACTTTACAGTTTTCTTAATCTTCATTTTCAACAACTTTAGCAACTGATACAACTCTGTCACCCTCGTTTAAACGCATTATTGTTACACCCATTGTATTTCGACCTTGAATACGTATATCTTTTACTGGTACACGAACCATCATACCATCCTTACTTGTTAGCATTATTTCATCTTCTTCTTCGACTTCTTTAACCCATAAAACCTTTCCGTTACGCTCATTTGTTATAATTGTCCTTACACCTTTGCTACCACGATGAGTTTTCCTATATTCTTGGATTGGAGATCGTTTACCATAACCGTTCTCTGTAATTGTTAGAAGATTTCCCTCTTTACCAACCACGGCCATAGATACAACCTTATCGCCTTTTCTAAGACGAATTCCAATAACTCCACGTGTTACACGTCCCATTGGACGTGATTCTTTTTCATCGAATCTGCAAGCTTGACCATCAGCTGTTGCAATCATAATTGTTTGATTACCATCAGAAAGTCTTGTACCTACTAATTCATCATTTTCATCAAGTTTTATCGATCTTACACCATTTACTCTTATATGACTATATGCTGATAATTTTGTTTTTTTAATTATACCATTTCTCGTAGCAAATATAAGGAAATGCTCATCATCAAATTCATGAATAGGAATCGCTGTTTCAACGTATTCTTTTTCTTCAAGTCTAGGTAGGAGATTAATTATTGCTTTACCCTTGTGATGACGGCTTCCTTCTGGTATTTTATATCCTTTTAGCCAGAAGCATTTACCATGGTTAGTAAAAAACATGATATAATCATGAGTACTTGTGATAAATGAGTCAACAACTAGATCTTCCTCTTTTGTTTTCATGCCGATAAGACCTTTTCCTCCACGGCGTTGCGTACGATATGTCTCACAAGGAATACGTTTGATGTATCCACTGTCTGTGATTGTTATTACCACATCTTGAATAGGGATTAGATCCTCCATTTCGATATCAATTTCACCTTCAATTATTTCAGTGCGACGTTCATCTCCAAATTTTTCTTTGATTTCTACTAGTTCTCTTTTTATTTCATCAAGAATATGCTGTTTATCTGATAGTAACCATTCAAGTTTTTGTATTAACTCTTTTGTTTCATTGTAATCTCTTTCTACTGCTTCCATCTCCATGCCTGTGAGTTTTTGAAGTCTCATATCTAATATCGCTTTTACTTGTACCTCTGAAAAATTAAAACGTTTCATAAGCCCCTGTTTTGCATCATCAACTGTCTTACTACCTCTTATTATTTTAATTACTTCATCAATGTTTTTAAGAGCTATCATGAATCCTTCAAGTACATGTCGTTTTTCTTTTGCTTTATTTAATTCAAAAGTAGTTCTACGAGTAATGACAAGGATTCGATATTCTATATAATGTTGAATTATTTCTTTAAGTTTCAAAATTTTTGGTTCACCTTCAACAATTGCAAGATTTAAAATACCAAATGTTGTCTGTAAATCAGTATGTTTAAAAAGCTGGGATAGTACAACCTCTTCAATTGCATCTCTTTTAAGATCGATTACTATACGCATTCCTTTTCTATCACTTTCATCACGTAGGTCAGATATTCCCTCAATTTTTTTATCCTTTACAAGCCCAGCTATTGTCTGCAAGAGATTAGATTTATTAACTTGATAAGGAAGTTCTGTTACAATGATCTTTTTTTTATCATCACCTTCGATATATGTCCGTGCCCGGACTCGAACATGACCGCGTCCTTCAGAATAAGCCTGCAAAATTCCACCTTTTCCATATATTATTCCTCCAGTTGGAAAATCAGGACCTTGAATTATATTCATAAGATCAATAGTAGAAATCTCAGGATCATCAACAACTCTAATGGTACCTTCTATTACCTCTGATATATTATGCGGGGCCATATTTGTTGCCATACCAACTGCAATTCCTGATGCACCATTAATCAACAAATTAGGCAGAACCGATGGAAGCATTAATGGTTCTTTCAGTGATCCATCAAAATTTTCTGTCCACTCAACTGTATCTTTTTCTATATCCTGAAGCATTAAATTTGCAATTCTAGCCATCCGACTCTCAGTATATCGCATCGCTGCAGCACTATCTCCATCTATACTACCAAAATTACCCTGACCATCCACCAGAGGATATCTAAGCGAGAAATCTTGAGCCATACGCACCATGGAATCATATACAGCTTGGTCACCATGAGGATGATATTTACCTAGTACTTCTCCGACTACACGAGCTGATTTCTTATAAGGTCTGTTTGATGCAAGTCCCATATCATTCATTGCATACAATATACGTCGATGAACAGGTTTTAGACCATCTCTAACATCAGGTAGAGCACGACTCATTATCACACTCATAGAATAATCTATAAATGCTCGTTTCATCTCTGACTCAATAGCGCGGATATATTCCTTACTACTGGATTCCTCATCTGTCATAACATCACCCTAAATATCCAAATTCGTAACCTCTTTAGCATGTATCTCAATAAACTCCTTTCGGGGTTCAACTTTTTCACCCATAAGAATAGTAAATAACTCATCAGCATCAACTGCATCATCAACTGTTACCTGCACCATTGTACGATTCATAGGATTCATGGTAGTCTCCCATAACTGATTAGGATTCATTTCTCCAAGACCTTTATAACGTTGAAGTCCAACTCCTTGATCACCTAATTCTTTTACTTTTTCTAATCTCTCCCGCTCTGAATAAGCATATGCTACTTGCTTTCCCTTTGAAATTTTATAAAGAGGTGGTTGAGCAATAAACAAATGTCCCTCCTCAATTAAAAATCGCATATAACGGAAGAAAAACGTAAGTAAAAGTGTTCGAATATGTTCACCATCTACATCTGCATCTGTCATTATTATTATTTTATGGTACCGTAGATTTTCAAGATTAAACTCTTCACCAATACCTGTTCCTATTGCTGTAATCAGTGCAAGTATTTCATTGTTTTTCAAAATTTTATCCATTCGTGCTTTTTCAACATTTAAAATTTTTCCACGGAGTGGTAAGATAGCTTGAAATCCCCGATCCCGTCCTTGTTTAGCAGAACCACCAGCACTGTCTCCCTCCACAATATATAATTCTGCTTTACTTGGCTCTCTTGTGCTACAATCAGCTAATTTACCTGGTAATGCAGATGATTCAAGAAGTCCTTTACGCCGGGTAAGTTCACGAGCTTTACGTGCAGCTTCTCGTGCTCTGCTTGCAGTTATTGCTTTATCAATAATTGTTCTTGCAACAACTGGATTTTCTTCAAAAAACTCGCTAAGTTTTTCATTGGTAAGACTTTCAACTATACCTCTGACTTCTGAGTTTCCAAGTTTAGTTTTGGTTTGTCCTTCAAACTGTGGATTTCTAACTTTACAGGATATAACAGTAGTGATCCCCTCTCGACAATCTTCACCACTGAGACTAAAATCAATTTCTTCAAACAAATTATTTTTTCGACCATAATCATTTAAAACTCTTGTTAGAGCACCTTTGAATCCAGATAGATGAGTACCACCTTCATGTGTGTTGATATTATTTGCGAATGTATGAATATTTTCAGTGTAACCATCTGTATATTGTATTGCTATTTCAACTTCGAAATCTTCACGTTCAGCATATAAATAAATTGGATCAGGATGAAGCGGTGTCTTATTTCTGTTAATATATATTACAAACTCCTTTATTCCTCCATCATATTTGTAAGTTTCAGATTTGTCAATTCTTTCATCATAAATCTCAATTTCAAGACCTGCATTTAAATAAGCAAGTTCTTTCAGTCGAGTCGCAATAATATCATATTTTATTTCAATTGTTTCAAAGATTTCTGGATCTGGCATAAAAACAACAGTTGTCCCATTTTCAGATGCGGATCCTACTTCTTTTAAAGGATCAAGTGGTGCACCATGATCATATTTTTGATAATACTCTTTACCATCTCTTCTAACTTTTACTTCAAGCCATGTTGAAAGAGCATTTACAACGGAAACACCTATACCATGAAGTCCACCAGATACTTTGTAAGCTTGACTGTCAAACTTACCACCAGCATGAAGAGTAGTCATAACAAGTTCTACACCAGATTTCTTGTATTTCATGTGCATTGCCACGGGTATTCCACGGCCGTCATCATTTACTGTTACAGAACCATTCCTGTTTAGTGTAACATTGATCTTTGATGCATAACCCGCAAGAGCTTCATCGATACTATTATCAACTACCTCATAAACAAGATGATGAAGTCCTCTATCATCAGTGCTTCCTATATACATTGCAGGATTTTTCTTTACTGCTGCAAGACCTTCGAGTACTTGTATTGAGTCTGTATCATAGCTTCCATTTTCACGTTTTTTATCTTCGTTCATAGAATCTCACTTCATGTTTATTATCCACACTAATTCAGGTAAATTTTCACAAGGATTTTTTGCCCCATCATCAATGCAATTTTTTACCACTTTTTATATGGAGTAAAGACTAATAAATGTTGCTATTAAAAAATCCTTTTTTTACCCAATTTTTTTATTTAATAAAATATTAAAACAGGGCAAATTATAACTTGAGTGGTGTTTTGAGGAGGATATTATGGTAAAAATATTAAAAAATAAAGGTATTTTAAGCTTTAGAAAAATTTTTTTTATAATATTTCTGTTATTGCTAGTCCCATTGTTTGGTTTTATATGTAATGCTGCAATTGCAGATGATTATGCACCAATATTTTATTTTGAAGGAGAAGAAACTTGTTTCCCTGTAGAAGTAGAATATCACTTAGATAATTCAGATTTAAAATCGTCAGATATTGGTGGAAAAACAATAAATTATCTGGACAATAGACTTGGAACAGGAAATGACGGAGGAATTATTACTGATTATCAAAGTCAAGAGAGTAATTTAGGTTATACGGTTTATTATTATGAATATGATGACGGTGACAATAAAGTAATTCAATATTGGATATTTTATGCTTTTAATCCAGGTGAGCACAATCAGCATGAAGGCGACTGGGAGATGGTACAGGTCGTAATACCTGTATCAGGTTTAAAATGGGTTGGATATAGTCAGCATTATAGTGGTCAAAGAGCAACTTGGAATCAAGTAGAAAAAGAAGGAGATCACATAAAGGTGTATGTATCCCGTGGCTCACATGCTAATTATTTAAGATCCTTCTCAGGTAAACTTGGTATTGCTAGTGGCATAGTTGGAGCTAATGGAAAAATATTGAAACTTAATGATTACACTCTTGTTGATATTACAACTACATCATGGTATACAGAAGAAGTCTTATGGGGAGAACTTTATAATCCAGGTTATTTAACTATTGGAAGCGATGGCACTCCCACTCCCATGTTTAGAACAGATATGTATGGTAATTATATGTGGAGTGGAGTTACTTGGGGAAATAATCTTCCTCAAGCAAATGATATGGTGTTTATCCTTGAACTTTTTATGTATCACTTTATGACAATATTTATTATTTTAACAATAGTTATTCTAATTGTCATCATTGTTAGAATTTATACTATTAATAAAAAATATGGACTTGGTCCAAGAATAATGTCATTGTTATACATTGATGGATTTAATCTAAACACGATTGGAAATGTCTTATGTATTCTGGGATTAATTCTTGCTATTGTTGGAATTTATAGTCAATGGTATGTTGTCTCTGCAGATATTATATCTAATGTAATAACTGGTGGAGGTGGTACATTTGACCTATTGGTCATTGATGGATCTGGTATTAATATGTATATGCCTAGACCTACTGGAACTATACCATTAGGAACTGTTATATTTCCCTTTGCTGCAATACTAATAATTGGTGTTATCTTGATGCTTCTTTCAACATTTGGTGTTCATAAAAGTAAGAAGCTTGGAACTAAATATATTTTCAGAGGTATTAGGTTTATTGTAGTAATAGTGATACTTATTTTTGCAATTATTGCAATTGGTACATTTTCAGGAGTGACAGGTGATACAACTTCGGATAGTGCAATATTTATATCAAATATGCTTGACTCAATCTCGAGTAATCCCTTTGGTGGTCAATTATCTGATACTATCACACAAAACTCTTTTTTTGCCGATGTCCAAATGCATTGGGGGCTTGGAAGTGGTGCTATAATTCTTTTAGTGGCTGGAATTATAATGATAATAGCTGGTATTTTAGAAGTTGTTCCAAATAAAATATTTTATGAACCAAAAATAACTGAAGAAGAAAAGAAAACAGTTATACCGCCGCCAGCACCAGCTGTCAAAAAAGAAGAAACTAAAAAAAAGAAAGAATCAAAAGATAAATTCTGTTCTGAATGTGGTAATAAATTAAAAAAAGGCGATATGTTTTGCCCAGAATGTGGAGCAAAACTATAAACTCTTTTTTTCTTTTTTAGTAAATACTAAATCAGCATTTCATATTGCAAATATGGGGATTTGGTGATAATTAACGCAGATTTACATATACACTCTCGTTTTTCAAGTGCAACAAGTAATAAAATGAATATACAAAATCTTGCACTAGTAGCACCCTTAAAAGGTATTGATATTATCGCAACTGGAGATTGTTTACATCCTGAATGGATAGAAGAAATAAAAAGATGTAACAAACTAGATGAAGGTACATTTGAATTCGAAGGTACACGATTTATATTAAATACAGAAATAGAAGCACAAAAAAGAGTTCATCATCTTTTATATTTTCCAAGTATCTCAACTGTTGAAGATTTCAAGGAAAGAATAAAACATAAATCAAAAAACCTTGAAACTGATGGAAGACCAAATATTGATATGAGTGGTGAAGAGCTAGCTCAAATATCAAAAGACCTAGATGTATTAATTGGTCCAGCTCATGCATTTACACCATATACAGCAATGTATGCCTATTTCAATTCCCTTTCTGAATGCTATGGTAATCTTGCTAAATATGTCTCCTTTGTTGAACTAGGTCTAAGTGCAGATACATATTTTGCAGATAAGATAAAAGAACTCCATAAGCTTACTTTCCTTACTAATTCTGATTGTCATAGCCCACATCCAGCTAGAATCGCAAGAGAATTCAACCGATTCCAAGTAAATGATGCAACTTATAATGAAATAAAAAAAGCAATACTAAGAATAAATGGAAATAAAACTGTTTTAAATGTTGGAATCCCTCCACAAGAAGGGAAATATCATGAATCAGCATGTCGGGCATGCTACACACACTACACACTTGAAGAAGCACAACTAAAAAGATGGAAATGCAGTTGTGGAAAACGGATAAAAAAAGGAGTTAAAGATCGAATTAGTGAACGAGCAGAGTTTGCAGAACCAGAACACCCAGATCATAGACCATTATATTTACATTTAATACCACTGACAGAAATTATAACAAAAGCAATAGGTCAACAAAATCCTTTTACACAAACTGTAAACAAAAGATGGAGTGAACTTGTGTCACATTTCAAAAGTGAAATAAATGTTCTACTCGAAATTGATATCGGAGAAATTGCAAAGTTTACAGCTCCTGCTATAGCAGAAGCAATTCAAGCATTTAGAGAACGTAAAATAATAGTTCACCCGGGGGGCGGTGGACAATATGGAAGAATAGAACTGCCAAGTGATGATAATATAATCGAAATAAAAACACGACCAAACAGCAATCAAACAAGTCTTATAGATTATTGAAAAATGAGATGATTTATATGGATTATATTAAAGCAGAAGAAGAAATAAAAAATGTTATTACTAATTCATCAAATGTTTTGGATGATGTTGTAAACTTTCTTTATGAAAACTTTAAAAATTATAGTTGGGTTGGAATATACATTGTAAAAGAAAACAATTTAATTCTCAGAAGCTGGAATGGACCACATTCAACTGAACATGTAAAAATCCCAATTGGAGAAGGAATATGTGGTTCTGCAGCATCAACAGGTAAAACAGAATTAATTGATGATGTTCATAAAGATAGTAGATACTTATCATGTTTTGTTACAACCAGATCAGAAATAGTAGTACCAATTAAAAAAGATGGAAAAATTATTGCTGAAATAGATATTGATTCAGATATACCAGCTGCTTTTTCAAAACAAGATGCTGTTTTTTTAGAAAAAATTGCAGATATGCTAGGAAAACATATGTAAAATGAATATTTATTCAGTACTCAAGATCTTCATCATCACCTATTAAAGTTCAGAAAGGGTTCGTTCATCACCGAATAAGTAAAACAATTACATGTTGTTTAAGATTTCTATCCCATAATATTCCAAATTGTATTTTTCCAGATATCTCTAATTTTTGTAACTTTCAAATTTATAATTGTTTTATTGTTATCCTTAATTATTATGTTTTTATTAATGGTTTTTCCAATTTTTTCAAATGGTGTTTTATTTTTAGAAAGTAGTTTTTCAAATTCTTTATCTTTACCTTTTTTAATTTCGATAATCCATCTTGTATTTGATTCTGAAAAGAGCTTAAAATCATATCTTAAATTTGCACCAACTTTTAACAGATCAATTTCTGTACCAATATTTCCTCCAATTGTCATCTCAGAGATACAAACTGCAATTCCTCCCTCACTTACATCATGACATGATGCAATGAGCTCTTTTTCAATTGCTGAAAGAATTCCTCTAAGGCAGTTTTTCAAAACTTCTGCATCAAATCTTGGTACAATGTCTCCTTCAATACCAATTAAACTATAATATTCTGAACCTCCCATTTCTTTCTCAGTTGCTTTACCAACAAGATAAATTGAATTACCTTGATTTTTGATATCAGAAGTTACACATTTTCTAATGTCTGGCACGATACCTATACCCATTATTTCTGGAGTTGGTGGAACAGCAGTTTTTACTGATTCATTATAAAAACTTACATTACCAGACATAAAAGGAAGACCTAGATCACGAGCAGCATCACCTAAACCACGACAAGCTTCATAAAACTCACCCATTTTATCAGGTTTTTCAGGATTTCCAAAATTCAGGCAATCAAGAAGTGAATCAGGGGATGCTCCAACTGATACAAGGTTACGACATGTTTCATCAATTGCAGAGCATGCACCCCAATAAGGATCTCGCTCCATAAAACGAGGATTTATATTTGCTGTTACTGCAAGACCTCTAAATGATTTCTCAAGTGGTTTTATAACTGTTGCATCACCATGTGATTCAAAGTTTAGTTTCCCCTGAAGAGGTTTAATAAATGTATTACCTCGGACTTCATGATCATAATGGCGGATAACCCATTCTTTATATGCAATGTTGATGTTTTTTAATAAATCTTTGAGCACTTGATTCAAATCAGGTATTTTAAAATCTTTTTCTTTTGATTTCCTATTCTTTTGAATAGTGAAAGGTCTCTTATAAGTATCATACTCAGGACCTCCCGTAAAAAAATCCATATCCATTTCAAGAATTTTCCGATCTTTGTAAAATACACGTGTAATTTTTTCGCAAATTACCTTCCCAACAACAACTGCGGTAACATCCCATTGCTTGCATATATGTAGAACTGTATCAAGATTTTCTTCTGAAACTAAAAACATCATACGTTCTTGACTTTCAGATACCCATATCTCCCATGGCGCAAGACCTTCTTCTTTTAGGGGGATATTATCAAGATAGATTTCTGCACCAAATCCTGCATCATATGCAAGTTCACCGCATACGCAGGAAAGACCTCCTCCTCCAAAATCCTTAAGTCCTTCGAGAAGTCCTTTTCTGTTACATTCAAGTGTTACATGAATAAGAGGTTCTTTTGTAATTGGATCTCCAACTTGAACAGCGGATCTACTACTTTCTTCACTGTCATCTGTAAGTTCAGCACTTGCAAATGTTACACCATGTATTCCATCGCGACCAGTTTTCCCACCTACATAAACATAAATATTTCCTGGTGCTTTTGCTCGACTATGTATTAATTCTTTCTTTTTCATAATACCAATGCAGCCTACATTAACAAGACAATTACCTGTGTATCCTTCATGAAAATATACTTGACCTGAGAGTGTTGGAATTCCAATTCGGTTACCATAATCTCGGATTCCATCAACGACTCCTTTAAATAAAAATCTTGGATGCTTGGTGCCCTTTGGTACATCTTTGTATGGTAAATCCAATGGTCCAAAAAACAAAGGGTCAATATAAGCTATTGGTTGTGCACCCATACAAACTATGTCACGGACTATTCCACCCACGCCAGTTGCTGCACCACCATATGGTTCAACAGCAGATGGATGATTATGCGACTCTAGTGCTGCACAATAATAATGATCTTTATCAAACTCAATTACTCCTGCATCTTCACGTGTAATAATTTTTTTTTCTTCTATACCAAAAACATATTTTTTTAGTGGTACTTTTGAAGATTTATAACAACAATGTTCACTCCAAGCTTGTCCTAATGCTTCAAGTTCAATATCATTCGGATTTCTTTTTTTCTTTTTAAAATAATCTTTTATTTTTTTCATCTCAGAAAGATCAAGTGCTATTCCCATTCGGTCACTAATAGCTATTAGTTCTTCGTCAGTTGCTGAAAAAAGATCAATCTCATATAATAAAAACTCATCATTTTTTTTTTTAAATAATCTTTCTAAATTCACCAATACTCCCCTAACAGGTTTTTATTTTTCTTTAATTTCAATTTTATAATTATGAATAACAGGATTTATTAGGAGACGTTGGCACATTCGCTCAACGCTTTTTTTAACATCATCTTTGCTTTTTCCATTAATTAAAAGATCCACAGTTCGAATTGTTTTTGCTTCTTGAACATTATCAAATCCTAGTAATTTTAAAGCTTTAAGTGTATTTGCACCTTCAGGATCAGAAACACCTTTTTTAAGACCAATTGTAACCTTAGCTTTATACATAATAAACCGTAGCCGAAAATAAGACATTTAATAGATAAGGTTATCGTTTAAATAAATTATTTATCTTCCTTTGAAACTCTTCTAACGATCCTTTATTTGAGATAACGATATCAGCAGATGCAATCACTCTGTCAATACCCCATCCAATCTCTCTTTTATCTCTTAATTTAACTTTCTCCAAGTCTAATGCATCATCCTGTCTATTACGATTCATTGCACGTTGGTATCGTAATTTGTCAGGTACTTCTACAGCTACTAAAATAAAATCTTTTGCAAGGTTTTGTTTGAAAGTTTCAACTTCTTCATCGTTACGAACACCGTCAACGACTAAAATATCTTCTGTTTTCATTTTTTTAATTTTTTCAATAGTGCGTCTTGCCCAAATATCCTTTCCGTGTTTTTTTCTCATATCATTTGCAATTTTTCCAACATTTTCATCGCTTAGTTCCAAATTTCGAGATTTTACTTCATCCCATATCATATCACCGATGCGGATAACAGGTATATCATTTCTTTTTGCAATCTCTACTGCTTCACTTTTTCCTGAAAAAGGCATACCAGTAAATGCAATAATTTTCAATCTTACACCATTAAATTTTATTAGTGCAGGGGGAGCGATTTGAACGCTCGAAGACCTACGTCACAGGGTCCTAAGCCCTGCCCCTTTGACCGCTCGGGTACCCCTGCAAGCTGAAAACCACTAATATATAAACCGCTCAAAAATCTTTTTGCAAATTATTAATCTGCACATAAAAAATCATCAATAATTTCCAATTAGCAGTTTTTTTTCTCCATATTTTGCATAGCAATCTGAACAATATAGCCGTGCTAAAAGTGAATGTATATGATGGTCAACTCCTTCTTCTAGATGATATGCATCACCAGATGATATTTGTGTATTACAACTTGTACAAACCTTTGGAAATTTAGCAATTTTTTTTACAAGTCGGGTTTTAACTTCCATCGTTAAACACAGCTATTAATTTATTATTAGGTTTATAATGTTTTTTCCGTAATGTTCGATAATTGAATTAACAATGAGTATTAGGTTTAAGTATGAGTAACTTTATTCCCAAAAGAAAATCAGGTAGGCTACCAAAATACAGCGGGGTGGGGTAGCCAGGAAATCCCGACGGGCCCATAACCCGTAGATCAATGGTTCAAATCCATTCCCCGCTATTAACTTTTTTTTAGAATCAGTTTTATATTAGATTTCATATAGGATTCTTTTGTGAGAAAAGTATCATGCTTGATAAATTGATTAGGTTTATTAAACATAAAAATTTTTTATTGAGGTTTTTGTTTTTTTCATTAATACTTATTCCAATTATTTTTTTCATAGATTTTTATATTCATATTTATTCTCATTTTACCGGTTCAATTCTACCTAATGTCATAACTGAACAATGGCATATTGTAATTATAAATATATTAATGTTCACCACTTTTTTAATTCCACTTTCTTTTAGACGTAAAATAAATTGGAAAGAGTATGGTCTTGTAACTGCTTTTTTTGTATCATTATTTATTGAAATGTATGGAATTCCCTTATCGATTCTCTTTGTAGCTAAATCGATTTATCCAACAAACATTGGGATTGCGCGGGTAGTATATGAGTTTGAGTTTCTAGGAGTAAATATTGCAATGGATATGGCAATGCTTTATGCAACAATTTTAATTATTATTGGAACTTTATTCATCCTTATAGGATGGCTCACCCTTTATAGAAATATTAAAAAACAAGATCTAGTAAAAGTAGGTGTATATGCATATTCTCGTCATCCTCAATATTTAGGTTTTATATTGGTTATTCTTGGATGGCTTATCGGTTGGCCTACTATTCTAACAGTGTTATTTGCTGTGATTTTAGTATATAAATATATTAAAGTTTGTAGAATTGAGGAAAAAGAAATGGCACATATTGAAAGTTATAAAAAATATAAAGAAAAAGTGCCATTTTTCATTTAATATTTAATTCCGAGCGTTTTTAGTTCAACACCTTTACCTTTTTCTATTATTCCAACCTTTTTTACATTAGATTTTGAATATTTTCTTAAAATATTAATTGTATTATTTACGTCTTTTTTAGACACAATTATTGAAAATCCCATTCCCATGTTAAATACCCGATACATTTCCTTGTCATCAATATTTCCGTTTTTTTGTATGAATTTAAAAATTGGTTGTGGAGTAAATGGGTCGTCAATAACAAATTTTACATTTTTATTTAATCTCGATAAATTTCTTAGTCCTCCACCAGTTATATGTGCAAGTCCATGTACTTTAATATTTTTTATAAGATTAACTATTTCTTTAACATAGATTTGTGTTGGTTCAAGTAAAACGTCTCCTATCTTTTTATTTGAATATATTTCATTTGGAAATTTATCAGTGTATTTAAGTTTTAATTCTTTTATAACATTTCTAACTAATGTGTAACCATTTGAATGAATTCCATTGCTTGATAAGCCAATTATTATGTCTCCAGGTTGAATTTTTTTACCTGTTATAATATCTGTTTTTTTAACATATCCCAAGCATGTTCCTGCAAGATCAAAACCATTTATAATTTCAGGTAGTGATGCTGTTTCTCCTCCAATAATTGAAATTTTTGAAAGCTCTGCTCCTTCTGATAGTCCTTTTCCAATTTCTTTTGTTATCTGTGGATCAGGATCTTCAATTGCTAAATAATCAACAAATGCAAGAGGTTCAGCACCAACACAAATTGCATCGTTTACATTCATTGCTATACAATCAATTCCGACTGTGTTCCATTTTTTTATTTTATTTGCTATTTCTACTTTGCTACCTACTCCATCGGTACATAATACAAGTGCATATTCTCCGAATTCAATTAATCCTGCATAATGTCCCCCCAGAGGTTTACCTATGCCTTTGCGTTTGCTTTTTATGCTAGACAGTATTTCTTTTATTGCTTTTTCTTCTTTTAGGACATCTACCCCACTATCAGCATATGTCATTTTCTTCAAATGTATCGCCTCATTTTTATACCATTTGTGGAAACAATATTGTTATGATAAAGTTTTTGAATAAGGAGGTTTTTAAGGTAATATTTGTAAAATAAAGAATATAAATAATAAAAGATAAGTAAATTATTGAAACTTACCATGAAAAATACAACTATTGCCGTAATTACTATTATCATTACTATTGCTATCTTAGTACCATTCATGTCAGATTTTTTTGAAGAAAAAGGACCAATAAATAAAAAACCATCTATTGAAATTATTTTTCCTATTGATGGTGATACTGTATCAAAAATTGTAACAATATCTGGTTCAGCTACAGATCCTGATGGTGATCAGACAATTAAGCAAGTTGAAATTTTAATTAATGACTCATGGATAATTGTAGATGGTACCACTCTTTGGAGTTATACTTGGACGATTTATAACTTAAACAATAGCAATTATAATTTAAGTGTTCGTGCTTGGGATGGTGCAGTATATTCAGATATAAAAAGTATTACGCTTAATATTTTTAATCCTGAAATTGTTGAATCAGATGAGCATAAATGGGCTGTTTTTATTTTTGCTTCAAACTTTCCGGTAGAAAATGAAAGTAAACTTGGAAATGGTGGTTTATTTTTAGCTGAAGAAATGGCTGAATTCTTAATTGAAGAAAAAAATTATCCGACTTCAAATATTATCATTTTATTTGATGATGGTTGGATTAGAAAAGATAATGGTTATGGAAATAGACTCGAACCCCTTCAACAGCGTTTTCACAAATATGATATAACTTATGAGGGTGCAACAAGGGAAAACGTTGAAGCAACTTTGAAAAACATTGTTCAAGAAGTAAATAGTTATGAAGATAGCGAGGTTTTTATTTGGCTAGCAGGTCATGTATATGGAGATAGTGAAAATCCAGTTACTGGTGGCAAATTTTTTGAAAACTGTGGTATTTTTTTATGGGATTCAACAATTTTAACAGACAAAGATTTAGGTAATCTTTTATCCAATCTTGCATCAAAAAGAACTTGTGTTGTTGTTGATGGATGTTATAGCGGTGGTTTTGCTGATAAGACAATATTAAGCTTTCCTGAGTTTTTTTTATTTAAATCAGAGATTCCTAAACCTGGACGAGTTATTATAACAGGTACAAGTAAATTTAGAGTTGGATATGCAAGTACAACTCGTGGTCCATTGTTTTCACTTGTTTGGTTTGAAGGAATTACATCTGGTAAAGCAGATGGTTATAGACCTGGTTTTTTTGAAATGGGAAGACCTTCAAGGTTACAAATTTTCAAAGATGGTAAAATCTCAGTAGAAGAAGCTTTTTATTACGCTCGTTATGTTTTTAAAAATGATGAGAGTTATAAGGATTTTAGATGGATGGAACCTCAGATAAATGACCAATATCCACGTAATGGTCCCTTCCGAAGTCTTGATGGTTTGATACTTGGGGAATAAGATTTAATAATAATTTATTTTATTGTGATAATGATTAATGAAAAAAGAGGCAAGAATCTGGAAAACTATTTCTGAGGGTAAAGTTCAATGTAATCTATGTAATCATAATTGTAAAATATCAAATAATAACACAGGTATCTGTGGTGTAAGAAAGGTTGAGAATAACAAACTAAACACACTCATTTATGGTTCTTGTTCTTCAATCCATACAGATCCAATAGAAAAAAAACCACTATATCATTTTTATCCAGGGACAAATGCTCTATCATTAGGAACTATAGGTTGTAATTTTAAATGTTTACATTGTCAGAACTATAGTATCTCAACAGCAGATATTAATTACCCATATCTAAAAGAAATTACACCTGAGGATTCAGTAAAATATGCAAAACAATACAAATGTCAAGGAATTGCATACACCTATAATGAACCAACAATATGGTATGAATTTACTTATGATTCTGCAAAAGTAGCAAAAGAAAATAACTTATATACAGTATATGTAACAAATGGATATATATCAAAAGATCCTTTGGAAGAGATTTCATCAAATCTTGATGCAATGAATATAGATGTGAAGGCATTCAAAGAGGATTTTTATAAAAAAGTATGTAAAGCAAAATTGCAACCTGTACTTGAAACATGTATTTATGCAAAAGAATTAGGGATTCATATAGAACTTACATATCTTGTTATAACTGGTATCAATGATTCATTGAGAGAAATTAAAAATTTTATAAGATGGATAATTGAAAAACTTGGTGATGATACCCCAGTTCATTTCTCATGTTTTCATCCTGATTATAAAATGACAGATATTTCACGAACACCCATGGATACTATGTTAAAAATTTATAATCTTGCAAAACAAGAAGGTTTATTGTTTCCTTATCTTGGTAATATAATACATGGTGATTATGAAGATACACATTGTCCAAAATGTGGAAATATCTGCATCCTTAGAAATGGTTTTATTATAGAAAAGGATGGTATTAAAGATGGTAATTGTAGTAAATGTGGTTTTAAAATATTAAAACAATAAACTAAGGCTGATATGTGTAAATAATGCTCCAACGCATATTGCTACTACACCTAAAATAAATCCAACTAATTTGTATATATTTTTATAAAGTCCTGAAGACACGGCTCCGAAAATTAATTCTAATACTATTAATTGATCTCCAGAAAAATTTAATTAAAATTTATATTATTGCATGCACTGTTACTAATAAATCTCCCACTAAAATAAGAATTAATGTGATTAATGATAATATAATTGAGTTTTTTTTAAAAATAGGAAGTCTTTTTTTATATCTCGTGTAATCAATTGTCTGACTCATTTATCTATCTTTATATTGTGTTAAGTTTATATTTTTTTATTTTTATTAATAACACAAAACTTATATAGAGTTATTTTTATATATAAATAAGAAAATAAATTTATAAGATTAAAGGAAAAATTTAATAAATAACAAAATATACTTATAAATATAGATTAATAAATTATAAAATTGACTTGAGAGTGAATCCATGAATTTGAAAAAAAGTGACAAAATGATAGCTATTGTAGGGGTAGCAATTTTAATTATTGCTGCTATCGGAGTTATATTATATGTACCAGAAAATGGAGAATCACCAGCTCCGGATATAGATGGAGAGGAAAAAACTTATATGATAAAAGTTACACCAAAAGAGGATGAAGAAGATCCGCAAACATACACACTTCAATTAGCTAGACAATTTGGAAGATTAGATTATAAAACAACTGGTAAAATGGATTTATTTACATTGAATAAAGACAATGTTGAAAACATTATATTTGAAGTTAAATATACTGATTCACAGAATAGCTTTCCAATATTAAGTACTATTTTGAATTTACTTGGACGATCAAAACTTGGAATAGATGAATTATCAATAACTATTATTGACCCAGATGAAGTAAAACATGTAATTACATTAATGGGTGGAAAGAAAAACATAACAATTGATGTTAGCAATAAAATAACACAGGAAACAATAATGGGCAAATCAGAGGATGAAGCTAAAATGGCTCTAGCAAATTTAACTGCTGAAAACAGCAAATGGAATGGTCAAATGTTCCAAATATCCGGACAATTAACAATAAATGGTAAACTAAGATTTCTTGCAAGAATAAGAGAAAGATTCGGCACTGATCAATTTACAGTAACAATTAATTTTAATTACTACGAGTATGAACTTGGAGACGAAGTAGAAGAAGAGGAAGAAGAACCACCAATGGGACAAAATACAGAAACCTCATATGCCACTCCCTGGGCTTTAATGAGCCTTGGTGGCTTTTTATAATCTTTCTTTAAATCTTAAAACGAAGTAAAGCCGCAAGGCCTCCTATTCCATCTATTTTTTTACCAGCTTCATGAATTGTATTTATAATAGTAAAATCACTATTGTATTGTTTAGCAAGACATAGTAGTTTTTCACCTTCAGCTGTTCTAACCATTTTATCTGTTATAAGTAATCTATCAACTGCTCCACTTTTTAGTGCATTTTCAACCTCATTAAGTCCATATGTTGCTAGTCCATTTTTTCTTATTTCTTCAAATAGTTTCTCAATTTGCTCAGTTTCAAATACTACTCGATTTTCCTGTGTAATTTGTTTAACAAGACCTGTCTTTATTGCTTCATGTATACCATTCATTCCAGAATGTCCTGTGCTATGAACATGGCATTTAGTAAACATATCAGGATTTTTCTCATGACCTTTTTTTACAAAATGTTCACGGGTAAAACCAGGACCAACAATAACAAGATCTGTATTAGGTTTTAAAACAGATTTTAAAACCGATATAATTTCTGCATAGTAATCATTACTCGTATCAGCCCCATCAAACATTTTACCAGTTCTCTTTGAATTAACATCAGCAATAAATTGTATACCACTTTGACGTAGTAATGCAATAGATGCTGTATCCTCATCAAGAGAGACAAATGTTATTACAGGTTGGTTTCTTTGTTTATATGCTTCGTCAATGCGTTTGAGATGATAGTGTTTCCAATCTTTTTTAACAATAGATAGAGGTTCCATTGAATCCGCGGTAATATTTAATGTATGAAATGAACCTAAATCCTGAGGTCCTTCAACAATTTTACCATGAATCCTTAGTCTATCTGAAAACTCATGGAATTTTACTTCTTCGACATCTACTCCAAGTTTCATTCGTTTTTTTTCTAATTTTTTAGAGCGAATCTTATCATCTTTTTCATCTTCACTAGTTCTGAAAGTAACTGCTCTCACTAAATCCCCTTTATCAATAATATTGTAAAGATGCCATATGTCATCAAGGTTTTCAGCAACTAACTTTATTTCACCATGTTTAAGATCTTTGAAAATAACCTTCATATTTTAACACCTATAGAGTCAACTACTTGTGAACCACCAGATGGTAAAACACGATCTATTTCATCGACATTGACATCAAAAATCTTACTTAACTTATTTGCAATTTCAGTTTTTGTTATATTACCTGGGACAAGAACAACAAAATTCTTACTATACTTTCTTATAGCACTGACTGGTCCGCACATAACTTTTTCTGTATTTTCTAAAACAATCTTACCTAATGCTACTTCTAACTTACATCGTAGATAGTTTCTTTTTCCCCTAATAATGAATGCACCATGAGGAACAAACTCTCCACTTTGGGGAGATTTGCTTACTTGCTCCGGAAGAACCCAATATGCTTGTGCTTCTGCAAACTGTTTCCATGCTTTACTAAAGCTTGCAGCAAATATACATGCTTCTCCTAAAGTGTTTTCAGATATTGGAATTTGTATACCCTGAAAATTTTTACTTTTAATAACTATACTGGGAGCACCTTGAACGTCAGCATGTGAATAACGATCTCCCTCTTTGAGATATTTTTTAACAACAATATCATTTGTTTTAGCATCACGACCTCCAACAATAATATTTCCTTCAGATGAGATAAACCAGCGGAAACGTTCGAACCAATAATATTTTTCTTTTTTTACAATTTTTTTAACAGCTTTCTGATCTTCGATTTTTTTCTTTTCTTTGACTTTTTGTATTTCTTCTAATGTCTTATTCAAAGATTTTTTTGCACCAGAAAGTTTGGTTTTAAACTTTTTATTTTCATCATATGCTTTTTCAGCGTTATCTGCAACTGAAAGTCTATGATTAATTTTTACATCAAAAACCTGACCTTTAGTATCAGATAGGTTAATAATTAATATTTTTTGATCAGGAACAAATTTTTTTACTATTTTTTTTTCATTGATTTTTTTAATTTCGATATGTTTTTCCGTAAGATTTAAAACATTTTTAATATCTTTTAAAATCTGCTCAATATCTTGATAATGAAGGTAAATAAGATCACCTTCAAGCTTTTTTCTCTTAATTTCTTCTTCTAATGATAAAATTCTATCTTTCTGTTGAGTAAGCTGACGCTCTAATTTCCCAAGATTCTCATCAGCTTTTGATTCTTCTTTTTTAACCACTTTTTCTTTTTTGTTAATAAAAAATTCTAAACCTTTTGAAAATCTATTTATTTCTTCAAAATTATGACTTTTAAAGCTTGTAAATTCAAATGGTAATATATCAACAATAACATTATTTTCTTTTACAAAAACAGGATTAAAATCCTTTTTTTTAAAAATATCTAAAAAATTATTCAAAGATTTATAAACTCTATTTATGGTTTTATCATTAATTTCCTTTACTGCTATTTTTTTATCAACATTAGCACGATTACATATTTCCTCAGCAATAATGCCACTTAAATTAACACTAACAGCAAGAGTTCTAACAATATCTGTGCTGCTGTTTTTAATAAGTTCTGCAAATTTTTCTTTAGATAGTTTAAAAGGATTTGTCTGAGATGGAGGTGGAGTATATTCTTCACGACCTTTTATTTTTCTATGTGCCCAAGATTGTTTTATCAATGGAAGAATTATTTTTTTAGATGGATCTACTAATATTATATTACCATTTGAAAATAGTTCAACGACAAGAGTGTATTCTCCTTCTTTTTTACTTATATTGAATTTTAATATTCTGTCAAACTCATGTTGGACAATACTGCTTATAATGCCATTCATAAGATATTTTCGTAATGTTAAAGCAAAAACTGATGGTCTATCAGGTGTTGAAAAATTTTTATTTGTAATAGTTAAAAATTTACCGTTTCTAATGTATATGTTTTGTTTTTTCTTGGTTTTAATATTTTTAACTTTAATTAGTATCTCGTCACGAGATAATTGATATATTTTATCTACAATGTCATCTACGATTTCCTGCAATTCATCTATTAAAACGTAGATGTCAAATGATGAAAGACTGCGTATCATAAACTCTATGTGAATACAAGTGGTAATATTAAAAAAGTATCATAAAAGAAAAAAAGGAGGGGATGGGAATGGGTTGAGGGATGCAAAATATTAATTCTAAATATTGGCAGAAATGCCAGCCAGTTGGGGGGCTGGCATGTCCCCCGTATCATTTCGTCAATCTAATATCATGTACTGCAATAATACTATATAAACCTAAAAAAGAGATAATTAAAAGTACTCAAGTACATCTCATAGTTTTAATTACCTTATAGTAAATAATTAAAATAGTAATTCTAATTTTAAAATAATCATGTGGAAAACAGGAATTGCGAATCTACCATTACATGGTGGTAGCGCTCCAAAATGGTTATTTAGAAGAATGGTTTCCCTATCAGAAGGTATAATTGAAGCAATAATAATGGAATATGGTAAAGAGGAATTTTTAAGACACATTTCCAATCCTTTTTGGTTTCAATGTCTTTCTTGTGTTTTAGGATTTGACTGGCACTCTAGTGGTACAACCACTGTTACTTGCGGAGCTTTAAAAGAAGCTCTAAATCCTGAAGAACACGGTATTGGAATTGCTGGCGGTAAAGGTAAAGTATCAAGAAAAACACCTGAAGAGCTTGAAAAGATAGGTAATTATTTTAACATATCTACTACTAAGATTGATGAAATTAAATATGCAAGTCGTATGACTGCTAAAGTTGATAATTCAGCTGTTCAAGATGGTCATAATCTTTATCATCATGTCTTCTTTTTAACTGAGGACGGTAAATGGAGTGTTATACAACAAGGTATGAATGATGAGACAAATTATGCTCGACGATATCATTGGTTTTCAGATAAATTTGATAATTTTCTTTGTAATCCTCATAGTAGCATAATTGGCGAGAAGAGTAATTCAAAAGTACTTGACATGTCTTCAAAAAATAGTGAGAATTGTCAGAAAGTTTGTGTAGATCTTGTAAACGATAATCCTAATCATATAAAAAATGATTTTTTATATCTAAATAACAAAATTTATCAGAAAAGATTAGATAGTTTTTTTTCAGTTGATAATAATAAAAAAAGCAGAATTTGTCTTGATATGCCACGTAGCATCAATTGGAATACAATGCGTAAAATTTATGATTTTCAACCAAAAGACTACGAAGAACTTTTATCAATAAATGGAGTGGGTACAAATACAGTTCGTGCTCTAGCATTAATATCTGAGCTTATTTATGGTTCTAAACCTAGTTGGAAAGATCCTGTTAAATATAGTTTTACTGTCGGCGGTAAAGATGGCGTACCCTTCCCTGTTGATCGAAAAGCTATGGATGAATCAATAATAATTATTAAATCTGGAATAAATCAGGCTAAAATTGGAAATAAACAAAAACTTCACGCAATTAAAGGATTGCAAAAATTTATTAAAACTCATAATTAACGCATGTTAAATAAAATTATATAATGCTTCCTACATTATGGTTTATTGGAGGCATATTTATATGAATTATAAATTACCTACAATTTTTCTATGTGTTTTTCTAATAACTATATCTTGTGCATCTGCTGTTAATTTGACTAATTCTCAATCTTCAGATGACCATTGTATTTTAGTAAGAATAACAAATATTAATAATTTTGATATTTTATCTTTAGATCATGAAATAATAGGCGGAAAACCTGATAAATGGTGGGATATAATTATTCCCAGCTCAAGTTTTGAAGATTTTTTATCATCTAATGAAGATGTCACAATTCTTATTGATAACCTAGATATTTATCTACAGAATATTGCAGATGATTATCACTCATTTGAGGAATTAGAAAACAGTTTACATGAAATAGCTAATGACTACCCAAATATAGCTAAACTTAATAGTCTTGGATTAAGTTATGAGAATCGAGATATTTGGTGTCTTGAATTATCTGATAATCCTGGTGTAGATGAAGGTGAGACTGGTGTGTATTTTATGGGTCTTCATCATGCACGTGAATGGCCGACAATGGAGATTTGTCTGTACATTGCTCAACAGTTAACAGCGCAATATGGTTCTAATCCAGTTATTACTGATCTTGTAAATAATCTACGTATTTGGATTGTCCCATGTGTCAATCCTGATGGATATTATTTTTCACATGATTTAGGTCATGATTGGCGTAAAAATAGACATTTTTTCCCAAACACACTTACATATGGGGTGGATTTAAATCGTAATTATCCTGGTTCATGTAATGGTGATATAATCGGGACATGGGGTTCAATAGGCCGTGGATCTGTTGAGCATAATCCTAAATCAGAAGTCTATTGTGGTCCTAGTCCTATGTCAGAACTTGAAATTCAAGCTGCAAGCAGAGTTTTTCTTGAAAATGACATAACAGCAACAATCTCTTGGCATACCCATGGAGAACTTGTTATGTGGCCGTGGGGGTATTCAGGAGATGTTCAAGCTCCTGATGATCAATTTATGTCTCAAATCGGTATAGGAATTGCAAATCAGATAAACACACAGGATAACTTAGACACATATTATCCTACACAAGCCGCAGGTTTATATCCAACAACTGGTGATACCACCGATTGGATTTATGGATATTATCATTATATATTAGGTAAACCTCTTTTTGCATATACAATTGAAGCTTGCCAATCATATCATCCTGCAAGTATTAATCTTGAACAAATTACAAAAGAAAACTGGGAAGGAGCCCTTTATTTACTAAAAGAAGCTGAAAATATAAAACAAAATGTTATTCCACGAGTAGCACCTCCAATTATTGATGATCTCGGTCATCTTAAATATAGAGATTTTGTAATTTCCTGGACTGAAAAAAATCCAGAAGCAGAAACTAGTAAATTTCAATTAGATGAGTTTAGAAGTTTAAATTTAATTGTGGATGATAGTGAATCAGGATCAGATAAATGGATTCTAGATGGTTTTAAAATATCAGAGGATAGACCGCATTCAGATAGTAATTCCTATAAAACAGAGACGTTTTCCATGAGTATAACGTCTATGACTAGTGTAAATCCAGTACCAGTATCATTAGGTTCAGTACTATCTTTTTGGTGCTGGTATGATATGGAAAATAGATATGATTATGCTTTTGTTGAAGTCAGCCGAGAAGGAAGACTTTATGATGTTCTTGATTCATTCAATGGTGCCTCAGAAGGTTGGGAATATAAAGAGTATAGTTTAGATGACTATACTAATGAATCAGTATATATACGATTTCGTTATAGTAGTGACTATGGAGGAAATAATGAAGGATTCTATGTTGATGACATATCACCAATATCAGATATAGATGAAATTGCCACCCTTTCAGATAATATTAAGAATAATTATTATTCAGTTACAAATCATCAAGATGGCATTTTTTACTATCGTGTTAAAGGATTTAATTCTGAACATGGATGGGGAGATTTTAGTACACTAAAAAAAGTCCAAATAGGAAATGAACAACCAAATAAACCAAGAACACCATCAGGTCCAATATCTGGAAGTGCAGGTGTAGAATACACTTATACTACTTCTACAACTGATCCTCAAGGAAATGATCTTTATTACTTTTTCTACTGGGGTGATGGAACTAATAGTGGATGGATAGGACCCTATGAGTCAGGTGAAGAAGCAGAAGCATCAAACACATGGCAAATAAGGACTAATTATAAGATAAAGGTTAAAGCAAAAGATACAAATGGACATGAAAGTGAATGGTCAGATCCATTATCTGTCAGAATGCCGAAAATGAGTATAATTCAAGATTTTTCAATATTAAAATTATTTGAAAGTTTAAAACTACCATTAATAAAAAAATTATTAAAATAAATAATTCAAATGTGAGATATTATCTATGGAGAAAAAATATCTAACAAAATCATCAATAATAATAGCTTTATTTCTTACTAATATAATTTTTTCACCTCTTTTTACCCCTCAAATAATACAAAAAAATGAAATAAACAAGGAAGAAAATAAAGAATTACCATCATCTTTTAACTGGTGTAATATAAATGGAATTGATTATTCAACCTCCATAAAAAACCAAGCACCCTGTCCAAGTTGTGAGGCATATGCGTTAGTTGCTTCTCTTGAAACAATAATACAATACAAAGTTGGTTACCCATTCGAATGTGATCTTTCAGAAATGCATTTATTTTTTAGTTCAGGTGGTACATGTGACTGGGGAGTTGATATAAAAAAATGTATGACTCAACTAAAAGAAGTTGGGGTTCCAGATGAAGGATGTTATCCAGATCCTGGAAGACCATGGGATAGCTCCCCTGATGATGTACTTCCAGGATGGGAAAATAGAACAATTAAAATTGAAAACTGGGGATGGGTAGATACTGATATAGACTCTATAAAAAATGCTTTGATCAATTACGGACCATTAGTGATATGTATGATAGTAAGAAGTGATTTCCAGAGATACTCAGGTGGAATTTATAGAAATCTATGGGGTAAAATAGAAGGAGGACATGTTATTACTATATTTGGTTATGATGATAGTCAACAATGTTGGCTTATAAAAAACAGCTGGGGAAAAGGTTGGGGTGAGGAAGGATGGATAAGAGTATCATATAATGCGCATAGACCTCTTCAACCATTTTTCATAGGTTTTTATGGAGGTACTGGTATATTATATATAGATGGTGTATATGGTAATTTCCAACCCGATGTACCAAAAGTTTACATAGAAAGTCCAAAAAGAGGTAAGATGTATTTTAATAATATTTCTTGGAAAAAATCATTATTGCGAAAATTTATTGTAAAAAAAGGAGAAGCTATAATAATAAAAGGGACTACTATTAAAATGGATGCTTCTAAGGATACTAGAAATGTCAAGGTTTATATTGATAAAAATTTAAAATATAATATTTCTAAAAAACCATTTGAATGGTATTTACCATGCGAAGAATGTGGTACACATGAATTAAGAGTAATTGCTTATAATAATGAAAATAATGCTTCAATGGATATACAGGATATAATTACGTTTCCATTATACATATAATTTTCAAATTAAGCCTTATAATTAACAAACTGGTCCAGAAGGCTCCTTCCTATTAATATAAAGAGAATTGAATAAATTAATTATTAAAAACTAAAAATTCTAAATTAAATAACCTGTTTTTTCTAAAACCTTTTTTTAAAAACAAAATCGGGAAAATATTTATATATAATATAAAATCCTAACTAAGTGCGGATCAATAAAAAAATATTTAAATTAAATATATTTTGGAGGAAGAAATATTTGGGGACTGTTACTACAATCCAAATATTGAAGTCCACTATCGGAAATCCTTTAACACGTAAGATTTTGTCTGGTCTTGGTTTTTGTGAAAAATGTGGTAAAAACCGTGTTGAAGTAGCCTTAGAATTATATGTAGGTATTCGTAAAGATGCATGTATTAAATGTATCCTTGCTAAAAAAGCAATTAGCAGTGTTTTAAAAACAGGTGGTAAAGCATTCGGCGTAACACCAGAAAAGTTAAAAGAACATTTTTCTCATCCTTCATGGAGAAAAGGTCTTGCAAATGTTTTGACAGGTATTGCACATTTTGGCATTCAAAGACCCTTTATTACTGGTGCTCCATTCCTTGTTGTTTGGGATATTACTTATTCTTGTAATCTTCGATGTAAACATTGTTATGCCAATGCTGGTAAATCTCTCGGGGATGAATTAACAACTCATGAAGCAAAAGAGATTATTGATAAACTTGATCGTGCTTGTGTCCCCATCCTATCATTCTCAGGTGGGGAACCTTTAGTTAGAAACGATATCTTTGAATTAACTAGATATGCCCGTGATAAAGGGATGTATGTTGCTGTTGCAACAAATGGTACTTTGATTACAAAAGAAAAAGCTAATGAGATGAAAGATAATGGTGTTTCCTTTGTTCAAATAAGCCTTGATGGCGCTTCTGCTGAAACTCATGATAATTTCCGAGGGATAAAAGGGGTTTATGAAAAGACTATACAGGGTATTCGTAATTGTGTTGATCAAGATTTTTTTGTAAATATTGCAACCACTGCAACACACTATAATTATTCTGAAATTCCTAAGATTATTAAGCTCTGTGAAGATCTTGATGTTAACTGGTTTATGGTCTATAATTTTATTCCAACAGGACGAGGAGAGTTTATATCTGAGAATGATTTATCACCAATTGAGCGTGAAAAACTTCTGAAAATGTTATGGGAACGATTAAAATCTGGTAGAAAAATGAATGTTTTAACAACTGCACCTCAATTTGCACGTGTAGCACTTGAATCAGAAATTGGAAAAAATAAAAAAATTGTCCCTACTCATTTTTCAAATCCGGAGTTACAAGGTAAACTTGTAAATCTTACTGAGTTTATTGGTGGTTGTGGATGTGGAAGATTGTATTGTGCCATTAAACCAAATGGTGATATAGAACCATGTGTTTTTTTCCCCTTTATGCTTGGTAATTTAAAAGTTAGTTCCTTTGAAGAATTATGGAGAAACAATCCATTTCTTGACGATCTAAGAAATAAGGATGAACTGAAAGGTAATTGTGGTAAATGTGAATACCGTTATTTCTGTGGTGGATGTCGAGCACGGGCTTATGGCTATACGGGAAATTTTTTAGCTTCTGACCCTGGTTGTATTAAAAATATGGTTGAAAAATCTATTATAACATAATTTCTTTTTAATATTTTTTTAAATCAAATATTTAAAAGATAAGACAGAATTTTTATCTTGGATGATAATAGATTGATTGTAAAAAAATTTAATCTAAATAATTCTTTCATATAAATGAGCCCGGCAAGAAACAATTATATTCTTTTGAGAAAAGTAGCTAAGATACACTTAGTTTTGCTATGTCTTGAAACAAGAATAATGAACATTTAATCATAATGCGATAGTTCTATGATTTCTTCTTTTTGAAAGATAAACCACCTAGTGCCAGTGGTATTATCACAAAAACTACTGAAATCACTATAACTAAGAATGGGATGTTTATGTGTTCTTTTCTTGGTATCGATGGCTTATTTTGACTATAATTATTATTATTTGTCATTATGATGGGAGTATCTATATATATCCTCACAGCGTGTTCTTGGTTAAATATGCCCTCTTGGTATTCTTTTTTAAAAGTAACCCATGTCTCCCAATTTTGTTTCAGATGATCTTTACTTTCAGGGACATATAAATAGATATAAAACGAAACACTATCATCTGGCGGGATAATATACCATTTAGGATTTAAATCAATCCAGGATAAACTAGGGATAAACGTTTTATTTGGTCTCATCCAGGAGATAGGATTAGGATGTTCAAGATACCATGAGATGTTAATGCTGTAATCGTTGTTGTTTGTTATCATGATTTTTTTTGACGTATTACTAAGGATGAACTCGTTATCCATCGTAATTGATATTTCTCGAGGTTGAACAATAAAGTCTCCTTTACATATTGGAATTAACATCAACAAAAATAAAATTATGGTCATTAATGAGACTGTTTTTTTCATATTATCATACTTTTTCTATTATGAAGTTTGTAAACTTTCACACTATAATCATTGTATTGCTGTTTACTGCTGTTTGTCATCTCTACTGAATCGTGATAGGAGTTCATCTACTTCTTTTTCTATATCAACATTGTTTGTTGGTTTACTTGTATACTTTTCTAAAGATGTTGAAGCCTCCTCATCTTCAGCTATAGTCATTTCGATTTGATCTTCGATTTGATTCAGTTTATCCATATATACTGTTACATCCCGTTGAATATTTTGTAGAAGGTATTTTGTTTGACTAATCATCTTAATAGTATCTTTATCGTCAGCATAGAATTTAAAGGGTTTTTTAATCATTCGTTTTTCAACAGGTTTCTTTGCTTCTTTATAGAATATATATTTTATGGGTCTAATTCTAATATAATATATAACGATAATTGATATAATAAAGAGTATTACCAGGATTGATAGTATTCCGGTAACAAACGTCCACGGTAAAACTATTTCGGCATATTCAGATACTGTTCCATCTAAAACATAGTACATATAGTCCCATGAGCCATCCCCATTTAGATCTATAAGATAATTTTCATCATAAATTTCTACGGCAGTTGTAGATTTTCTACTTGGTTCATAAATGATATCATATTGTCCACTCTTTGATATATCAACAAGATAATATGGCTTTCCGTCGATATAGATTTTTATTACATCTGTTCCATCTAATAGGTTAGATCCAAGGTTTATTTCAAATATATCTATAAGGCCATCATTATCATCATCGATATCTCCAGTGTATATTCCATCTGGTGAGTCATCATCCGGTAAATAATCTTCATCTGTGTCGATTGGATAACTATTTAAGTTAACTGTGTCCGTCCCATAAGATCGTTCCATGTCATCGCTATAACCATCGTTATCATCATCGGAATCAACAGGATTAGGTATATGGTCATTATCTGTATCCAAGGGGTAATTGTCCGGATCATTTGGATTTGTACCATATCTTTGCTCTTCTTCATCAGACCATCCGTCTTGGTCGTTGTCTATAAATATGGTATCAATCGAAAATGTAATTGAGGCATAGCTGCTATTAGTATCATCGGTGCCCTCTGCCCAGACATAGAAACTGTGAATCCCTTCTGAGATGATAACAGGTGAAGTCCAACTTGTTATATCGTTACCGATATTTATTTCAGGGTTGCTATCTATCCTTACATAATACCCCTTGACACCTTTATTATAAAACGAGGGATCCCATGTAAAAGATGGAGTGTTATCAGATACGCTTGACACATGTTTTACATTAGTTGGAATTGATATAAAATCTGGGAGAATCATGTTTACAATCGGGAATCTATCTGCATTTTCTGCAGATATTATAAATGGTGTATCTCCAATGCTGTTTCCATCGTTGTCAATACCAATGTAATCATCCCAATAGTTTCCTACATTACCGTTGTCCCATTGATTATTACTTTCATCTTTTGCATCTTCATCGTTTTTCCAGAGATTATTATGATAGATTAGATTATCATTGGAGCTTTGCCAGATATGAACTCCTATTTTGTTGCTGTAGATATTACAATTAGTTACTAAATTGTTATTTGAATTGATTCTAATGTCTACTGCTTTTTTGTTGTCCAATAGGTTACTATCTAGAATCTTGTTATCATGTGCATTTAGAATGACTAAGATACCTACGTCGAATCTTTGGATAGTACACTCTTGGATAATATTGTTATATTCTTGTAACTGGATACCTATTGCAGTTTTATTATATCCCCTTAGATCACAATTAGAAATAATTACAGAATTAGCTCGTACTAAAATACCAACACCTGCCGTGTCTTTGTTTATAATACAATTAGATATGGAACAACTATTACTCTCAAATGGAACATAAATTGCATATTCTTTGGTGTCTGTTAGTTGAATATTTTTTATATCAACATATGTACTGGAAAACATAAATCCGTTTTTTTCTTCACAGTTAATAATTGTAGTGTCAGGATTATCCCCTATGATCGTTATTTTCTTATTGATCTCCAGATTATTTTCCTTATATACTACTTCTTTTATATGTATAATATCAGTTGGTTTGGCATTATTAACTGCTTCCTTTATACTGATATAGTCTCCATTACCACTTATGTCAACTATTAATGTTTCTTGTGTGACAGGAGGAATTGATTTTATAGTAATTGAGAGTGCTATAAATATGAAAAAGAATATTGTCAGTAAGAGAACTCTTTGGACTTTAAGATTCCAGTTCATCTTTTTTTCTCCTCCTTTTTATGTTTGGTTTCGAAGCGTTTTAGCATTCCTTTTTCAGTCAGATAAATAAGAACCATGTTTTTGACGACTTCAGCCTCGGAATTACCTAGTGTGCCTACTTGTTGTTTTATTATTTCCCGTATGATGGGAGGAAAACCAACTGGAAACCTCTGGATTTTACCCATGTTTGAATCATATATGAATCATTTATTTATATATTTTTGCTTTAAATATGATTTATATATAAATCATATATGATTCATATATGAATCACATAATTGAATTTTGTGATAAATATATCCTAAAAAATGAACTAATATAGATTCAAGAAACAACATAAAACAAGATAAGAAATACAAAAATAACAGAAAAAGAATATTTATGGTTATAATTTATTTTCTTTGCTTACTTTCTACGATTTGATTTCTCAACGTTTTTTCCATTTTTTAAAATAAAAAACACTCTGTTTATTTCTAAATATATCTCTCCCGCGAGATTTGATATAGAAAACATATGCAGTTAATAATCCACCTATAGTAAATAATATTATTAAATAAAAAAATTGTAGTATTTGCGACTTTTCTTCAACAAATGGAGTAATGATAAAAAATTTTACAACAAGTTCAGTCTGGATAAAAGCTCCAGCATCTTGTGATTGATTAATTAATTCTGATACTACTATCCATACTTCCCAGCGTTCATTATAATGTAATGTTTTTTCTGAATCAGGTATATTAATAATTACTTTTAAAAAACGTGATTCCTTAGCAGGTATATGAACGATATCAGATGTGATTTGAACCCAGGATAAATCAGGAATAAAAGTATAATTCTTCATTAAACGGTGAAGACTTGGGTTTGCAATTTCTCCTGTAACATTGATATCATAGGTATTACTATTACTTACTTTGATTTCATACTGGATTTCTTCCTCAGGATAACCATCTGACATTGTGATAGTTAGCTTTCCTGGCCATATAGATAGGCCACCTGATGAAACAGGAGGAGGTAAAAAAATGTTGAGGCCTATTAATAAAAATAAAAAAATTAAAAATAGAATCTTGATTATCCTCACAGCCCATCCTCCAGTATTAAATCATATACTAATTTTACTTAAAAACATTGTTATTAATCTTTGATAAAATAATAACATTATAAAAAATAAAGAAATAAAGTTATGTGTTTTATTTTTATTTATGCTTGTGAACCCGTCAAGGTTAATGTCATAGATTGCCAAGTATGATTTGCTGTAATGTTAGATATGTAAAGTTGAAAACCAAAAGTTTCTGTACCAGTTGTATCAAGGTCACTATCTAACTGGATAGTTGCGCTTTCTTTAACCCATGCATTTATGCCTGAAGCAGTGCCACCTATTAGATAAAGCGCGTAGTTATCATCAGCAGTAGGTTCACTATCCTCATCTATTGTTAGAGAAGCAGGACTACCTGTTATCTGGATATCGGTTTGCATGTTGTCTGCAGTACCATTATTCCAAATTGTGAAATATGTTCCACCTGTAGATTCGTCACTATAAGACCAAAATGTACTAAAATTGTATGTCCCTGGGCTAACATCAATTGAGATATTACCTTGAGGATCAAATTCTATGGTAATTGTATCAGTCGTAGCTGCTATTACAGTGATTGATACCGGTGCAAATGATACAACGACTAACATAATTAAAATCAGACCTATCATCAATGTCTTTTTTATTTTCATATCTACATCCCATCCTATCTTAAAATGAATTTTCTACAATATTTTTTATTTTTTTTCTTGCATCCCATCATTTCACACTTATTTATTCTATCTGTAATAAAAGACAGAGTGCTGGGTCTAATATGAAAAAATAGTTATTAAAATTTTCGTTTTTGCAACTTGAGGTTAGCTTACGCTTATATTGTAACTTAGTAAAAATATGAGAATTATTACAAGATAAATGTATATTCCCAATAGTTTTTTTGATATCTGTTTATTTATCATAGAATTAGTTTGTTTAATAAAATATATTATATTTTTTTGTGATTTTTTCTATCGGATTTTTGCGATACAATCTTTGATTTTATTTTTGTTTTTATTATGGAATTCCTGGATTTTGTGTGATAATATGTACTTGCTCTTTTTCTATTAGTTCTTTTGGTACTCCTAAGTTTATTAGCTCTCTTTTTGTATATTTGTTGTTTTTTCTTTAGTTTACTTAATTGTTTTATCAGGCGATTGATTTCATAGTGTTTGCGTATGAACAGGAAGGTAATGATTGTAACAATGATAGCAATAATTATTAAGAATAGTAAAGGCAGTTGTATACTTTCTTCTTCTGGCTTATATAGCATAATTTGAGTTGTTGTTGGATCATATATATAATTCCATTTACTGTCATTGTCAGTGTCTAAATATAGTTTACCATCTATTAATTTTATTATTGTGTTTTCCTCAGTAAATGGGATATAGAGGATGTCACTTTGTTCATCATTGTTTGTGTTGATGAGATAATAAGTTTTTTCTTCTATTTCTAGTTTTATTACATCTACTTCATTGTTGGGATCTGTTCCAAATATTTTTTCTGTTTCATCGTCGAGCCCATCGTTATCATTATCAATGTCTCCTGTATAGTTGCCATCCAATGAATCATTGTTAGGTATTCCATCGCTATCACTATCTAATGGTTGGCAATTTGGATCTGATATGTTTGTTCCGTATGATTTTTCTATTTCATCACTCCAGCCGTCTCCATCAGAGTCTATCAAGATATTAGCTACGGTGGTATTATTACTAGTAAGGTTGTAATTGTCTGTAACACTCAGTGTTATGTTATATATCCCTGAGATGTTATAGCTATGGATTATTTCAATTCCATATCTTATTATTCCATCTCCAAAGTCCCAGGTATAGTTAACTATTGTTCCATCGGGATCGAAGCTGCCGACGCCGGTGAAAGTAATGTTTTCATATACAAGTCCATCATACGGTCCATTGGCCTGAACTACAGGAGATTGTTGATCCGGCTCTTGTTGTATAATAGTTATCACATAGGAGTCGGTAGAAGTGGCATCATCATCATCTTTTACTTGAAGTTTTACGGAATAATTACCAGGTTGGAAATAGGTATAAGTCATGAGTGTATCTTCAATCCAGTCGGTATCAAATAATCCATCATTGTTAAAATCCCATCGGTAACCGGTAATATCTCCATCAGGGTCATAGCTATATTGAACTGAGAAAGATATGTATTCATTAACGTATCCAGTATCAGGGCCTGTAACTTTGGCTATTGGTTTTTGATTTACTGGTGGGGGAGAACCTCCTCCACTACCATATGATGATTCAGTTGTGAAACTCCATATGGATGAGGTGTTTTCGTATTCGGAATCATTGGCTACAACATACCAACGATAGATAGTATTTGGTGCTAATCCACTCCAGGTGCATGAGGCAGTTGATCCATTTGGAACTGTATCCGTTCCGATAATAGAGTCATCTAATGCGTTATAAAAATACACGTCCATTGGGTCGGTATCTGGATCTGGCACGTTGACGTTTAATGTTACAGGGATCTCGAGATTTGTAGCTCCATCTGGAGGATAAGGATCTGTTGGCTGATAAGGTGGTATATTTCCTAGATTAGGTTTAAAACCAAGGGTTATTTCTTCATTGGTTAGCCCAGTTGGTATAAAAAATATAAAAACAGAAGTAATGGTAAATATGAATAAGGAAATCCTTCTTTTTTTCTTTTGCCTTCCTTTCATCTTTTTTCCTTCCGTTTCTTGGTTGTTTTGAATATTACAACCTATATTGATATGTGATAACACGATACATTCTCTCATTAATTATATTTAAAAATAATTTGGTAAAATAGCAAGTTGGTAAAATTTACATTGTAACAAAATGGCTAAATAGAAAAATTATCTAAAATCTTTATAGTGTATCCATACCTACATATCAAACATCTTATGCTTTTACAGATTTGAATGTCACTTCAAAAGATAATGGATCTTCTGTAGATGATTCAGTAGCCATAATCAGTTTCAAATCAAAAGTCTGCCAGGAATTTACACCCAAGTTGGTGACAAAAACATCATATGTAGTGTTAATATTAGTCCAGGTACCACCACCACTCTTGTTATACTGAAGCGTAAAATTATCGTTACTCGGTGTTGAATTGAGTTTCCATTCAGCACCTGTTGAAGAGTTAGTAGCATTACTTGCATTTATTTGTATGTTTAAAGCAACATTTCCCTCGTTTGTAAGATTAAAATAAAAACCAGTTGTAGCATTGGTGTCCCCTATCCATATATTTCCCTGAATCCACTGCTCCGGGATGATTTCTATTGATGTATTCCAAGAGGTGTTTTCAGCTATGGTGATTTTGTTGTCGCACCATTTCTTACCATCGGGATCCCAGGTCCAAAGACTATAGTAATAGGTAATACCAGAGTTGAGACTGATGTCATTGGCATATTGGTGGGTGGTATTATCAACTAGGACGCCGCTGGAGCGATCTGCAGGGTAATATGCTGATCCAGTAGTATTTCGACGGATCATGGTATAGGATCCATTAGTCCCATGTGTGAATGTAACATTTATCCAGTTTGTTCCATTGGTTGTGCTTACACTTGTTGGATCTCCAGGGTTAGTCCAGGCGTCCATGGTATCGTATGTATCATTCCAGTTTCCTACAGTACTTTCGATTCCCCAGCTGAACGCGCTGAAGTAATAGTGTGTCCCAGGATTCAGACTACCAGTGTTGTCGGTTTCATCAGTTCCGTTATAGGTATTAGTTCCATCGCTGATTGATGTTGGATTGCTTCCGGTTTTATACTGAATCCTTGAATATGCGGTTGCACCGCTGCCAACAGTTGCTTCTATCCATGTGTAGGTAAGGCTAGTGTTAGTTGAAGCACTTTCTATGAAGCTAGTCACTGCTGGTGGTTTGGTGAAGAAGGTTAATTCTCCTCCACTATCATCCCATCCTGCGCTATTATTTGCTTTTGTGTTAAAATAGTATAAATCTCCGCTTGTTAGACTTGTTGCGTCGAATTGGAATTCACTTAAATTCGCCGTTATACCATTACTCTGATTATTTGCGTATGGTTCTCCTGATGCATCATTGTCCCATAGGAAGTAAGTAGTTGTGTCTGCGCTTCCGTTGCTTTGCAGATATCCATTTAATGTAGCATTGTTTTCTTCAACTCCTGTTGAAAAGTTTGTTAAGACGATTGGGACTGTAGGTGTAGTCCAAGTATGCAACATAATAACATCGATATTCCAGTCATCCTGAATACTATCACTTGACTCGTTATCTCCTTTTAGCTGTATTTCATAGGTGGCATCAGAGAGACCTGTTGCTGTAAGATTTGTCCAACCTGTGTTTGTTATTTGACCAAGATAAGTCCAAGAACCAGACCAGTAGCTTACATTAAGGTTCTCATTACCTGTATGACTACTAACATAAAAACATATTTCTTCATTTGACTCATCATAGTCCGCGTTGCTCCAATTATATTCAAAATCTATTTCATAACTATCCGTAGATTCTGACACTTCCAAACGGAAAGCATCTATTTCTATCCAATTGTTTTTACTTGCAGCCCAAACTACTCTTATCCTACAGTTGTCCACTTCTGTTGCATTGTCAAGACCTGTTACAGTTCCTAATTCATACCAATTAGATGTTGGTCCAGTTGTTTGAATACTTGCATCTGCTGTTGTATCTCCTGTCCATTCAAATTCTATTAATACATCCCCATCCCAACTATTAACATAAATTTCTGCATCAACTGTAAGATATCCAGTTTTTGTAGTTGCGGGAAAATCAAACCATCCCATTGTTCCTTCTGATTTAGATTTAATAATATTAGAAGCGTCTACTGTATCTAAATATGGTGATACGCCTAAAGGTATCCAATTAATATAAGTGCTGTCATAAGCATTGACATATAAATCTTCTTCACTTGGCAATCCATATGTATAACTCTCTTGGATATTCATATTGTTAAAATCAGGATATATATCCTGAGCATTAGGAAAATTATTCTCCACTCCAATATCTGCACTGCTGTCCATATCAGTAACATTAGAATCCACTGCATCTTTTATATCAAAAGAACCAACAGAATCTAAAACAGCAAAAAACATTATAAATGATAGAACAAACGGTAACATTTTTTTAACAGATTTCATCTTACCATTTCTGAATATAATTCTGATACCTGTTTGATTCCTTGACCTTTTGGTGAAAGGTTTATTATTAAAAAAATGTTTTTCAAATATATCTGTAACTTGTTTCTTATATGAAGAATACTTACTTTTAACAAGAATACTTTTAATAAGATTATCAACGTCGTCAAATACTTCAGCATTTTCTTTATTTAAGCAAATAAGATTCAAATCCTGATAGTTACATCTATCATAATAATCTTCTTCATGTTTTCTCGTCCCCTCTAGAGATTTTTTTGAAAACAATTAAATGGTCCCCATCCACGTTTGTCTATATTTAACTGTAATAATAATTAATAGCCTTTTAAATTTTACCAAAGAATGTTAAAAAACTGCTGAGATTTATTTAAATCCTAATCAAACTAGAACTGTAAGATGTGGAGATTATCCTTAAAATCGATATTATTAGTCCTCTTAAAAATAATAGATTAGATTCGACGTTGGCTAATAAGATTTAAAGGTCTTCTTCACTATAGTCTTAAAGTACTAACTCTCTCTAGCTTTTTTCCTTTTAAAGTCAATGGGCCCGGCAGGATTTGAACCTGCGACCATCTGGTTATGAGCCAGACGCTCCGCCAGACTAAGCTACGAGCCCCTTAAAATTACAGGGGCATAATACAACTTCTACTACTTAAAATTTAGATATAAAGAAAAAGACTATTTTTCCGTTCTATATATAGACTAATCAATCTAATTAACTGGATAATCTAACTATTCATCCTTAAGTAGTGATTTCCAAAAGGATAATAACTCTTTATTTAGCTCAGCTTTATAAAGTAAAAATGCTAGTTCTTCACTTGAGTTTTCAAACTCATGTTCATTCATATATTTAGGTTTATCAATTTTTCTCAACCTTTATCACCAAACCTTCTCCTTGATAACATTTGTCATAACTGTGTATTTATAGTTATCGTGACAAAATGTCAAATAATAATTTTAACAGGAAAAGATTAATTAATTAATCATTGTTAAAGTATAACTCTACATGGAGGAGCTTGTAACTTTATCAAAATATCCATTCCTAAATGAAACAAAACAGTATGTAAAAGATAATAACCTTTCTGTGATAGAGCTACTAGATGATCCATTATATGAACGTGCACGTGCAATTGGTGTCGAAAGACTTGAGAATGCATTTAAAGACAGAGATGTTGGAAATCGCAGTCTTGTAAGCGAATCTGATTGCATAATGGAAATACTTTCTTATCCAATCGCAAGGATGATTGCTGTTTGTGTGGATGATAATTATTTTATACGTAGATATGCACTTGGTGAAGCAGTACACGCATATAAAAATCTAATAAATGAATCAACAAATTTTTTACTTGAAATTGCGCAGGAATTTAAATTTAATATAAAATATGAAGAAGAAACAAATAAGATCAGGATTTATTTTAAGGATTATCTTCGCAATGCTCCTACTCATTATAAAGAATGGAAAATGATAAATCGGACAATGGAGAAAGGATTTCTTCATATTAAACATAAAGAGTTAGCAAGAATAATTCAAGAAGCATTGAGAACTAGAATTAATTCTGAGCTTGATATGCGTGATTGCAATAAATCTGTATATGACATTTTTTCATCTGATATAAAACGAATTCAAAATACAGTGATAACATATAGAAAAAAAATACAAGTAGAACCTATCGGAAAACTTGATCTTAAAAAACTTCCACCTTGTATGAAACATATACTTTCATCTATTCAAGCAGGAGAAAATGTTCCACATATGGGAAGATTTGCACTTGTTTCTTTTTTAAATTCTTTAAAACTAAAAACAAATGATATTTTGAAGTTATTAAGTACAGCACCTGATTATGAAGAAGAAAAATCACGATATCAAGTTGAGCATATTACTGGTTCTATTTCATCTACCTCTTATAAACCTCCAGGTTGTGAAAAAATGCGTACTTATGGAATATGCCCAGTAGATCAAATAGATAACTTATGCAGGAAAAAAAGACATCCTTTAAGTTATTATATTGCCAAATGGGGAGAGGAGAAATCAAAAAAATGAAACATTTTGTGACCTTTGAAGGAATTGATGGATCTGGAAAATCAACAGTTTCAAATCTTGTATATGAAAAAATGAAAAAAGAGGGATACAAAATAATTTTAACATATGAACCAACAGATAGTTGGATAGGTAAGATTGTTCAGAAATGTATTAAGACAAAATCTGATCCTTTTATTACTGCTTATACTTTTATAGCTGATAGATACGAACATTGTAAACAGATAAAGAAATGGCTTGATACGGGAAAAATTGTACTATGTGACAGATATGTAGAATCAACATATGCATATCAAGCAGCTCAGATGCAGAAATCAATAGATAATCCAATAAAATGGTTAAAAGAACTTTCAAAAGATCGTTATGTAATCCCTGATAGAACTTTTCTTTTTGTTATAGATCCAAAAAAATCACTAGTAAGAATCCAAAATAGAGAAAATTTAATTCCTTTTGAAAAAATTGATTTTCTTGATAAAGTTCAAAAAAATTATCTCAACATTTCTAAAGGGGCTCGTTTTAAAAAAATCGATGCAACAAAAAAAATCCATGAAATAGTCGATATTTGTTATAAAGACATTCTAAAATAAATTGATTATTTAATAAATAATTTATATTAGAAATTATATTTTTATAATCGGAAAGAAATGTGCTGGTAGGGTTTTCGGAGTGTATCCCATTCCCTCTTAGCAGACCAGCCTTTCTTTCCAATAAAAATTCTGTTTTGTATAAAAAATACTAATTACTATTAAAATTATAGCAATTTAACAAAACAATGCTCCCGTCGGGATTTAACACTCACGAGTAAAAAGCCCCATAACAAAACCAGATAGTAAAGGAGATTTAACAACATAGTTTAATGCAGGGAAAGGGATTTGTACCTTATTTTACCGGTAAAAATAGCGCTGGAGAAGGGAATTAATCTAAAGGTTAAATTTATTTTTAATAGATTTTATTATACAATGTAAGAAAAGTAAGAAAAGTTTTTATATTCTTACTTTATACACCTATTTATGGTAAAAAAAGGGATTTGCAGCTATAATAGGATATTCTATGGAATGGTAACAATAAGTGAAAAAGGGCAAATCGCTATACCCGTAGATATTCGCAGAGATTTAAACATCAAAACAGGAGACAGATTCCTGGTAGTTAAAAGAAGAGACGATGGAGGAATAATTCTACTCCGTCAAAATATAATGGATAACATCATAGAAAAAATACAAGATGATGACAATTTTTTAAATAAAATAAATAAAGGAGGAAAATAAAAAATGCCAACTTGTAAAGATTGTAAATTCTATAAAGAAATAGATGAGACCAAAGGTGATTGCTTCGGACATGAAGTATCACCAGATAGAGATGCATCAGAATGCCCTGCAAATGCTTTCCAGCCTAAATAAAAGGGGAAAAAAATATGGAAGAAATAAAACCATTTCCCAATTGTCCAGCATTGGATGGATACCACTGTCAAAGTAACTCTCTTGCAAAAATATATCACTTTAATAACTGTCCACTATCAGAAGATGTGATACTGGGACTTGGTGCAGGGATGGGATTTATCTATTGGCAGATGAAATTTGGTACTAGTGATTATGTTTTTATCGGTGGGAGAGGAAATACAAAAAACTTTTTTGAAGATTTAGGGAAAAGAACAGGAGTCAAAATAAAACAAATATTAACAAATAGCCAAAAAAAAGCAGAAGAATCACTTCTTGAAAAATTAAAAAGAAAAGAACCTGTGATGGTATTTGGAGATATGGGATTTCTTCCATGGTTTGAGTTTCCAGTGGAATATCACTTTGGAGGGCACACTTTTGTCGTTTGTGGATACAATGGAAAGGATACTGCCCTTGCATCAGATATGGATCATCAAGCATCAGGTTTCAAAAAAGGATTTTATTATCCAATAACCCTTGAACAACTTGCCAAAGCTAGAGGTTCAAAATTTAAACCATTTCCTCCAAAAAATAACTACCTTGAATTTAACTTTAGTAATTTTCACAAGCCAAAAAAAGAGGATATTTACTCTTCAATACATCAGACAATTGAATTTATGTTAAATCCACCAATTAAAAATTTTGGTATCAAAGGAATGAGAAAAACTGCAAAAATGCTTCCTAAATGGCCTGAAATATTCCCAGATTATGATTTAAGAATGAACCTGTTTTCCTTATATATTTTCATTGAGATTGGTGGGA
>CP070836.1:1677536-1681734 GCA_020341795.1 Thermoplasmatales archaeon | reverse complement strand
TTTCTACCCCTAATTTTGTTGCTGATTTTTTAAATTCTCTTTTAATTACAATATCAATTTTTTCTTTTGGTACCGGTATACTCATTTTTTTAAGAAATAGATAAAACCTTTTTCGTCGTAATTTATTATCATCAATAATTGTAGTATATCCCCATATAGTATTATCTTTTTAAAGATCATTTATAATGCGGCATACCTTCTGACGAGAAAAACCAAATTTATCAGCAATTTCTTTCACACTATTTTTAGAATTTTTTTTGAGTTCATTAATAATATTCTGTATATCTTTCTCCATTTTCTCCTTTGAACTTTTTGTCATCTACAATCACCTAATTATTTATGTTTATTATATTATTTTTTCAATTAATATGTTTGCTTTGTTTTATTTTTCTCTAAATTCATTCATTAATACTTTATCTAAATTTTAATTTCTTTTTCACTTAATTGTTCTAAAGCAATTTTTCCTCCTTTTTTCCCTGAAAACAACATTGCTCCAAAAGTCGGTCCCATTCTTGGTAAACCATACGTAGTTGAGACAGCCATACCAATAACAATAAGTCCGGGATAAATTAAACTTGTTTTTTCAATTACTTGATCTTCTGATTTTTCTACATGCATATTACCATAACCTGGTAGTTTATCAACTACTCCTTTTTCTTCGAGTTTTTTTACTACAACTGCATCATGTCCAGTTGCATCTATTACTAGTTTTGATTCAAGTGCAATAGGATCTACACAAGTTATTTGTCGAGGAAGATTTGAAACAGGTGTCCAATTAACAACTACACCTTTAACCTCGTTATTTTTTAGAATGACATCATCAAAGTTTGTCATATTTAAAATTTTGGCACCAGCATCACAGGCTGCTGAAATAAGTTTTGAGCATGCATGTGGACCACAAGCAGTATAAAGATTATCTTTAAACTGCTGATAAGGTATACTTAATTCTTCAAGAATATTTTGCCCAGGTTCTCGAATAGTCACTGTATTCATCAAGTATCCGCCTATCCAAAAACCTCCTCCTAGATAGTTGTTTCTTTCAATTATTAATGTTTTTACTCCGTTATTTGATAATTCTCTTGCAGCCATAAGTCCACTTGGACCTCCACCTATAATAATTACATCTGTATTTGCGAATTGTTTCATATCTTCAGCAAAATTACTTACAATTGCATTTGTTATTTCACTTTCAGTTGTTGATTTAAACATATTGTTCCTCCTAAATTAAAAACTTGCCAATTGGAAAGTATTTATATATCATATAGTTGTTATATATAACTTACGGTGAAAAATTATGAAAACTCCTTGTGAAATTATAGTATGGAATATTGTACCAATTATTCGAAAAGAATTTGCAAAAATCTTAATTGAAAATCATAGCCTTACTCAAAGGAAAGTCGCTGATAAATTAGGAATTTCTGAATCCGCTATATCAAGATATGTATCTGGAAAAAGAGGTATATTAGAAATAAAAGATGAGCAGATTTTGGAAGAGATAGCAAAATCTGCTAATAAAATTGCTAAAGAAAATGGACCAACAGCCATTGAAGAAACGTGTAGAATATGCAGACTTTTAAAATCTAAAGAGTTTGTAGAAGGTATCAATTATGCTTGTGAATGATAGATACAGCAGACAGATTCTATTAAAAAATATTCGAAAGAAGGGGCAGGAAAAACTTAAAAAAAGTAGTGCCGCAGTTATTGGCTGTGGGGCTCTTGGAACTACTATTGCAAATAATCTTGTAAGAGCAGGTATTGGCTATATACGCTTAGTCGATAGAGATATAGTTGAATTAAATAATCTTCAAAGACAGAATCTTTTTGATGAGGATGATGTAGGAGCATCAAAAGCGGGAGTTATAGTTGAAAAATTAAGAAAAATCAACTCAGAAATAAAAATTGAGCCTATTGCTGATGATGTTTACTACAAAAATGTAGAAAATATCATTAAAAATATGGATGTTATTTTAGATGGTACAGACAACATGCTAGTTCGTTTTTTGATAAACGATGCATGTGTTAAACACAATATTCCCTGGATCTATGGTGGAGCAATTGAAACATATGGAATAACTATGAATATTATACCACATAAAACTTCATGTTTCAGATGTCTTATTCATGATATCCCAGAAGCTGGATCTTTACCAACTTGTGAAACAGTTGGAGTTTTGAACTCAATACCTAGTATTATTGGATCTATTCAAAGTACTGAAGCTTTAAAAATTCTTCTTAGAAAGGATATTAACAAAGGTCTTTTAACATATGATGTTTGGAGCCATAATTTTAATGATATAAAAATTAAAAAAAGAAATGATTGTAAATGTTGTGGGCATCATAATTTTGAGTTCTTAAATGCAAAAAAAAGAGAAACAATGATTTCTTTATGTGGAAAAGGTGCGATACAAATTACACCTGTCAATTATGTAAAGATCTCATTTGATGATTTAGGTAAAAAATTACAAAAAATAGGTGAAGTAAATTATCATAAATTAGTTCTCAGATTTAATATTCCTGGTTACGAACTTAATATTTTCAGGAATGGTAGAGCAATTATTATTGGCACAAATGACAAAAAAATCGCTAAATCGCTTTATACAAAATATGTTGGCTTATGAAAAAAAATTCAAATATTAAAGCTGTTGGTTTACTTTCCGGTGGTTTAGATAGTACTCTTACTGTTAAAATGATGATTGATCAAGGTGTAGAAGTTCATGTACTTAATTTTGTTACTCCTTTCTGTACTTGTACTAAAAAAGGATGTAGACATGAAGCAAGTAGAGTTGCAGAACTCTTTAAAGTTCCTGTTAAAATAATTTCTGTTGGTAAAGAATATATCGAGATGATAAAGAATCCAAAGTATGGTTATGGTAGTAATATGAATCCATGTATTGATTGCAGGATTCTTATGTTTCGAAATGCAAAAAAATATATGAAGGATATTGGTGCAAGTTTTATTTTTACGGGAGAAGTACTTGGCCAAAGACCTATGTCTCAACATAAAAAAGCAATGAAAGTTATTGAACAAGAATCAGGATTGAATAACGTTGTACTTAGACCTCTTTCTGCAAAATTATTAGAACCAACAATTCCTGAGAAAAAACATTGGATTAACCGGGATAAACTATTATCAATCCAAGGTCGTAGAAGACTCCCTCAAATTGAAATAGCAGATAAATTGGGGATTAAAGATTATCCTTGTCCAGCAGGAGGATGTCGACTAACAGATCCTCATTTTGCAAAAAGAATAAAAGAATCTTTTGAACATGAGGAGGAAACAATCAAAGATATTCAACTTTTAAAATATGGGAGACATTTTAGATTGAAAAGTGGTGCAAAAGTCATTGTTGGAAGAAATGAGACAGAAAATAAGATATTAAAAGAATTTCAAGATGAAAATGATATTGTAATGGAAGTTATTGGTGTGGGCAGTCCAATTGTTTTGCTTAAAAAAAATAGTGGAAAAAATGATATTAAAAAAGCTGCAGCTATTTGTATACGTTATAGTGACTTTGACGATGATGAAGATTAGGACAAAAAATAGTAGTACTTACGAATAATTTATAAAATTTGTATTCTAATAATTAAATAATGTCATTTATAGTGAAAAATCCTAATATTGATTTTACTTTTTTTATTTATCATTTAGTACAATTATTTAAATATAACAAATTAAAAGCTACTGTGTTAAAATATTTAATTATATAAAAAAAGTAAATAAAAAGTAAATAGATATACAGCTTATTAAGGAAAAAAAGATTTTATAATGAAATCCTTAATATATAAAACGGATTTAAGGATTAAAATTTAAATAATAGTAAATCTCTTTTCTTATCTATAGTTTTTGAATTAGAAAATGGTAATAAACCCTTATTTTTTATGATTTTACAGATTCTACAAGTCTCTTTATTAAGATTAATATTTTCATCTTTAATTATATTTTGAGCAGAAGACTTAATTTCTATCATAATTTTTTTGTCTTTGATTTTGATATTACCACGTTTATCAGACAAATACATGCTAACCGCTGCAGGTGTAATTCCTAACTTTTTTGCGGTTTCTTTTTGAGTTAATCCAAAATTTTTTATCATACTTCTTGCAATTTCATTTCTAATTGCAGGAATCAGGTTCCATAATGCATATTCGCAATATGTTCTTTTCATAAATTGTACATATTATATTTGTAATACTTATACCT
>CP070836.1:1654202-1677436 GCA_020341795.1 Thermoplasmatales archaeon | reverse complement strand
GATCCCATCTACCGTGCCGACTTTATCAAGGACCTGCGGGCGGAACTCAGAAGTCGAGCGTACCAGCCCGCACCAGCCCGTCGCCAATGGATACCCAAACCCAAAGGTGGGCAGCGGCCTCTGGGTATCTGCATCATCCGAGACCGAACGGTCCAGATGCTCCTCAAGATGTTGCTAGAGCCCATTGCCGAGAGCGATTTTCTGGAATGCTCCTATGGCTTTCGACCTGGTAGACTCCTGCCTGATGGGCTGAAAATCATCACGCCCTCCATAGGTTGATTCTAAAAATATTGATTCAAGCCTTGGAAAACGATTAATTGCTGGATTAAAAAGCCAGGTACGCTCATATTTAATATCACCACTGAATGCAATATTATAAAGCCCTTCACCAACATGAAAATGAGCAATAGCTGAACCAAGGATATGACCTGCGTTATGAAAAGTTAGGCGTACATCAGGTGTTATATCAGTTGTATCACCATAATCCATTGATATACAATGTTTAATCATATCTCTAATGTTTTCAGCTGAATATGGAATTTTTTTAGCATCTGCTGCTGCTACTTTTAAATAATCCATCTGTAGAAGAGTACTCATATCACGAGTTGGAGGAGTACAATATACAGGGCCATCAAAACCATATTTATATAAAAGTGGTACTAGGCCACTGTGGTCAAGATGAGCATGTGTTAAAACAACTGCATCAAGTGTTTCAAATGGAAGCACCTCTGGTAGATTAAGATAGGGTGTAGTGCTTTCAGAAGATACATCAACACCACAATCTATCATAATTTTACTATCCTGAGTACTAAGAAGGCTACAGGAACGACCTACCTGGCGAAAACCTCCAAGAGCTGTAACACGTACATATCGCTCACCATCTGAGACACCTCGATGAAGCCGTCTCCCAACTTTTCGCATAATTTCCTTACGTTCTTCACTCATAGACCTTAGGTAACCACGTATCTCTTTCACAGTTTTAGATTGAATTGGGGGTGTTCGTACGATTTTAGGAGACCAATTAATCTTCTTTCTAATTTCATTAAGAAGTATACCTTGTTTACCAATAGCAACTCCAGGTTTAACAACCTCAATTGTTACCTCTCCAACTTCAGGTAAAAAATAAATATTTGTAATCTCAGCATCCTTAGGAATGATATTTTTAATTTTTTTCTCAGCGGTATTAGTATCAGTAATGACAGATGGATCAGGGCGCACAGCGATACGTTTCTGAAGCATTTTTGCAAGCTGCTTTACCAAATCCTCGTTTTTAGCAAATTTATCAGGATGTTTAGTATAAACAACAACAATAGCACCTTCAAACTCTACATCTGATACATCAATACTAGGTGGAATTACTCCACGTACTTTTCCTTTAATTTCTCGTAAAACATCGTCTACCGGCATAAAATTACCTTTTAATTTTCTTATAAATATGAATTAAATAATTGAATTAACTTCAAGAATATTTTAGAGTATAACTTATTTTATTATTTCTCAAGCTTTTCAATTCGCTTATTAATCTCATCTTCTGAGATTTCCTTATATCCATCTTTAGAAATAACTGCAACATTCGTCTTTCCTCCTGATGCTGAATCTCTTCTTTTTGCAGCACCAATAGCGCGTATTGCAATATCGATTCCTTCATCAATGGACATACCATCCTTATATAGATCCTCAAGAACACCATAAACATATGGTGATCCAGAACCAGCAGAGGTGTATTTATCAGGGATAGCACCTCCTGCAGCATCTAAAGAATATAAATGGCCCCCAGTATTATCAAATCCACCAAGCACAAGTTGGACATAGTAAGGATAAAATTTTCGTTGATTCAGTATATTTGACATTAGAGTTGCAGCACTTTCAACTGGTATTTTCATATCACGCTTTAATCGATATAAATTAGCTTCAGCATTTAAATATCGTGCTAAAACCTGCAAGTCTCCAACAAGACCTGCTGTAGCAAGTGCCATATGATTATCTATTTTATATAACTTCTTTGTAGCTTTATGGGCAATAAGAGTTCCCAAAGTAGCTCTTGTGTCTGTTGCAACAACAACTCCATCTTTGCATACAATCCCAAGAGTTGTTGTACCTGTTTTAGTTACTTTATCTGATTCCATAATAACTCCTCAAAAGTAGGAAAAATACGACTTAGAATTATACACCCTTTATATATAATTTACGTAAACCCTCCATTCATCATTCAGAAAATAATGCTGCAACCTTATCAACTTGGTCCTTATGTGATAAAATTGTTACACGATCACCAGAAAATAGTTGAACACCTTCAGTTGGTATAATGAATTTATGATCACGCTCAATTGCTACTATTAAACATTTTTTAGGAAGACCAATATTTTTAATGGTTTTACCAGAAAGCTTGGAATCATCAGGAATAGGAATACGGAAAATCTCAGCATGTTTACCAACATTCATATATTCCTCAACGTTAGGATGTTTAATTGACTTGTAAAGATGCTCCGCCATTACTATATTAGGATTTTTAATCATTTTAACGTCTTTTTCCATATACATTGGCTTGCTTTCTTCTTGATTAACGACTGATACAAGATTTTTTACACCTTTGTTTTTAGCAAGCGAGACAACCATAAGATTAGTAGCATCATCATTAGTAGTAGTAACAAGTACATCTGCTTTTTTGACTTCTGACTCATCAAGAGTTTCCTCTTGAGTTGCATCTGCATTTATTGCAATAGCATCAAATTTTCGAGCAATTTCTTCGCAGCTTGCTTGATCTTTGTCTATTACAATTACATTATGGTTTCCATCCTTTAATGCAATCTCTGTTAGATGTCTACCAATACCGCCAGCTCCAACTATAACTATATACATTATCTCTGCACCTATTCAATTACAGGCTAATAGCCTCGGTAAATTTGTGATTATTATTAAAACTTTTGTTTGATTTAAGCTTGTCAGCTTTTAAATTAATGTAATTAAGGTTATAATGTTAAATAATTAATTTGATGCATTAATAATGTTTATAATTAGATTTCATGTTACTCAATAGCAATATAATTATACATGAATTTAAATAATAAAAAAATTGCTTTTTAAGATGATGTATTATCAAAATAATGCTTGTAAAGTTTATAGTTTAAATATTTAAAATTAGGCATTAAATTTAATAATAGTGTTATATTTTAATATGCCATAATGATAGACAATATTTAACAATATATATATCCATTTTTTAGTATTATAATAAAATTCATTTTCCTAAAATATTGTAATCACTAATAAATTAATTATATTATCTATTATGAAGAAAATTGTAATATTTTCTATAAATTCAAAATTTTATTAAAATTACTCATTCTTATTAACTAGACAGTTACCTTCGGTCTACCGAAGGTAACTATAAGATACCTATTTTTCTAATTTTTTTGTTGGACTTCCACCACGATTGGAAATTAGATTTTGAATTTCGTTGAAATCATCGATACAAATTATTTTTTCATGATCACTTTTATTAACAAAATCTTCCCAATGTAAGTATCCACAATAAGTTGGATTTTTTAGTATCTTAGAAATAGTCTTTTTTGCCCATAACCCCCCCTTTTTAGTTGAAATTTTATTAGAATTAAGCATTTTTGATATTTCACCCATACTTTTACCTTCATTATACAAGGAGTAAATCTCTTTTACAATTATTGCTTCTTCATTGTTAATTTGCAATTTTCCATCAATATAATCATAACCATAAGGTATGTTAAACCCTAATACGCCCCCATTAGTCCTTGCTTTCTGTTCCATTCCAATATAAACACGTTCTCCTATTTGTTCTGATTCAAGTTGAGCAATTCTTTGAATAATGTCCATAACAAATCTTCCCATTGCTGTAGAGGTATCTAATGATTCAGTCATTGAAACAAATTCTTTTTCGTTTTTTTTCAGTTCTTCCATCATTAACATAAAATTCTTTGAATTTCTATGAATTCTGTCCATTTTAACAACGAGTAAAATTTCCCATTTATACATCTCATCCATCATAAGATGATAAGCGGGTCGTTTTAAGTTTCTACCAGAATAACCATCATCAATATATTCACCACCTATTTCCCAGTCACGTGCCTTACAATAAGATTTTAATTTTTCCATTTGAGCATCTAATGAGAATCCTTCTTTTGCTTGATCCTCTGTTGATACTCTAGTATAAATTGCTACTCTAACTTTTTTTGCATCCATCCAATATTCTAAATTTTGTTTTGGGATATAATATTTACCAATGCTAATTATTATCTATCATTATTTAAGCAAGTATTATAATCATTGTTAAAAATTTTTAAAATTATTTATCATGTGACAAGTTACAATATAAATTTTCAATTAAACTTTAAAATATAATAAATAAAGCATGTAGCTTAACAATATTTATTTAGAAAATAGTAATATTTAATTTTTGAAAAATTGATGAAATTTTAAAAAAATAATTGACTAATTTTAAATTTATTCATCAAAATATTTTTTGGCATTGCAATATTTGTTGGATCTGACCATTCGCTTTCTGCTCCATGAATATCTTTTGCTTTAACTTTTATTTTAAATTGACCATTTGATATCCAAGCATGAGATGTGTTTACAGTATCTCCTGAAATAAATGGACCTATCCAGCCACTATCTGACCCATCGCCCCAATCAAATAAATAATATATTTGATGTCCATCAGGATCATTTGTAAGACTAGTAAATTCATATTCTTTTTCTGGAACACCTCTTAGTATTCCTTGTACTTTTAAAGGTTTGTCTGGTTTATTATTAGTAATTTTAATTGTAAAGCTGTGGGACCAGTCACTTTCAAAACCATATACATCAATTGCTTTAACTCTTACATTAAATTCTTCTTGATTTAAAACACTCCAGGAATGAGTAAGAGTTGCTGGTGCCATATTTGGATATACTCCCTCAGACATTATATGTTCACCGTCATCCCAGTCAACTAGATAATAAAGACCGTTATTATCAGGATCATTTGCTGAAGTTGTGAATGAGTAATGTTCACCTGCGATTCCTGTGCCAATTCCATTTGGTATATTTGGAGTATTTGGAGGATTACTACCACCAAGCTCAATATATTTTACACCAAGATCTATTTCACATTTTCTATATTTTATTTTAAACCAACCATCTTCCCCCCATCCAGTACCCCAGCTGTTTTTACATATCCAATAATCTTCAATATCATTATACCCTACTATTGATACGCAATGTAATCCTGCATATGGGCCCCAGACATGTTCATATATACCACTAGAATAATAGAAGAAATCTTCAAAGACAACAAAAGATGTTATAAGAGGGCCTTTAGTAATTAAATATTCTTTAATTGATTGGGTCGGAACACCACCAAATTTTTCTATTTTAACAATTTTGTTTTTCCAGTTGCTACATCCTTCATTACATTTCATATCATAAGGTTGATATTGAAAACAATTTTCATCTGGTACCCCTATTTCCTTTAAACGATCAAGTGCCGCTGTTGGTATCCAACCGTTGTTACAGCTTCCATCACCACAAAAAAATAAGTTTGCCTCAGAAAGATCTGGTTTATAAGTATTATTTGATTTTATTTGAAGAACTGATTCTAAGGCTCCAAGAACGCCAAATGCAACACAGCTTCCACAATTTTTTTGATTTCTAATCGGTGTTGTCCAATCTATCCCATTAACATCTCGCCAGTCAAATTTATCAGGTAAATCATAATTAAGTGTTATTATTTCTCCTTCATCATCCGTAGGTACTTCGGGATTTGCACCCAAATAAAATTGGACATCTTTTTCAAAGGAAGATATTTGTGTTTCTGCTGCAATCCATTTTGCGTTATTATTTATTAATGCTTTTTGAATTTCGCTTAAAATATTTTCATCGGTAGTAACTTTATTTATTTGCAATCCAAAAATTGTATTTGAAAAGGGTGTCAACGTTGCAGTCATAAAAAATATTATTGTTATTATAATTATTTTCTTGCTATTTATCTTAGTTATATTTACACCATCCACCTTATCTATTATTAGTTATAATAAGCGATTAACAAATGTTAACTATTTAAATTTTTCTAGATAGATAAACAAAAAAAATTTTTAACAATCATTCAATTTTTATACTTGGATCACTAAAAAATTCCCATATTGAATATAATTAGATAATCAGTGTATTCAAGTTTTGGTATTTGGTTTTGATAATCAATTTGAGAATGAGCAAGCATAAAACTTGGTCGTTGAAAGCCCTTGATATAATTTTCAAATATTTTCATTGACATGAATTCGTTTAGTGCTTCTGTATTAAATGAATATTAAAAAGTTCCCAATGAAGATCTTCTGAATTTCATCGGATTCTTTTTTTTAGAATTTCATTTTTGTAATAATAAAAAATGCAAATGAGGATTAGATTATGATAACTGTTAAAAATAATGATAATATAATTTTATTTAAGGACTTGTTTTTATTCTTTATTAAAAATAAATTATAGGTTCTTAATAATTAAAATTGTTTATTATTATAATCTATTAGATATTTGCCTGAGTAGTTTTGATTTAGTTTCTTTTCTGTCAATTAATATTCTACCTTCTTTTTTCCAATATCTTGAAGGGTGATTGCTATTGTTTTCAATTATTGGATTAAGGCCTAATGCTTTTGCAATTTTAGCTATATTTTCAATTGAAGGTTTTTCAACAGCATTTTTAATAGATACTTTACGTCCTGAACGTCTAGAAATTGATTTATCAAAATAAATAGGCCATACAACATATTTTTCTTCTCCTCTTGAGACCATTATTAATCACTACAATTCTTTTTATTGTGCTAATAATATGGCATTTATAGTGCCACTTTGTCCGGGTCTTGAGGTAACTTTGGCTTTTCCTAGTTTAGTTTCAATAATTGCTCCTTTATTTATAATGTTTCTTCTAACATAGTGAATGTTTGCTGTGTTTTCTAAAACTGTTAAAATTTCGGTTTTTGTTGTTTTATTATTTTCCGTATCAATCACGTATGCAATATTTGCAGTTTTTGCACGTGTTTTTTGATTTTTTCCTCTAGTTCTTACATGTTTGACTCGATTTTCTCCTATTATTGTTAAGTGTCTTTCTCTACCTATTTCAAATTTTCTTTTTCCACGTGCATAGCGGATTCTTCTACCTGTGTTGCTTCTTTTCGATTTTCCTTGCCAAAGCGCCATTATCACCCAGTATATACAACTTGTATTTAAAGCATATGGAAGAAATATAACATTCGAATCTATTTCAAATAATACGATAACTAAAACAAAAAACTGTTACTTTTTCTTTTATTCAAAAGTTATATTGTAAAAAAATAAATAATATTGATCCAAATAAAATTTACAAGTTATCATCTATAAAAGAAAAAGTTGAAATAAGCTTTGTTATTGTCCTGTTTTGTGATAAATATATCTTCTTCTGATGATATTAAAACAAAAGGTGTTACAACATTACTTGGTGAGCCAAGAAAAGCAGTGATAAAACTTGCAATACCTATGATTATTGCAATGTCAATTACAACTATTTATAATTTTGTTGACACTCTTTGGGTTTCTGGTTTTGGCGCTAATTGGTTTACTATATCACAAACAGTTGAGGTAGGAGCAAAAGCAGTAGCAGCTGTTGGTTTTGTTTTACCATTTTTTATGATGATAATTGCTTTATCAACAGGAATTGGTGTAGGTTGTGGATCTGCAATATCGCGACGTATTGGTGCGAAAGATAAAAAAGGTGCAGATAATGTAGCAATACATTCTATTTTTCTTATAATTTTAATTTCAATTGCATTTACATTACCTTTATTTTTTCTTTCAGAATTCTTGTTTGTATTTATAGGTGCAAAAGATGCGGCAATTTTAGCAAGTTCTTATGGTAAAATTATTTTTTTAGGTAGTTTTTTCATATTTTTTACATATATTGCAAACGCGATTCTTAGGGGAGAAGGTGATGCGAAACGTGCAATGTATGCTATGATGTTTGGAGCAGGTTTAAATATAGTACTAGATCCTATCTTTATATACAATTTTAACTTAGGTGTGACAGGTGCAGCTTATGCAACTGTTTTTTCAATGGCTATTACAACCTTAATTCTCATGTATTGGTTGTTTTTTAGAAAGGATACATATGTAAATTTTATTTTTCCAGGTTTTAGATTTAACAGAGAAATTTTAAAAGATATTTTCAGAGTTGGATTACCAGCTTCTATCCAGCAGCTGTCAATGTCAATTACTATAGTTATACTTATTGCATTTATTGCATTTATTAAAGGAGATGAAGGTATTACAATTTATACAATAGGATGGAGAGTTGTTACAATAGCTATACTTCCTCTTCTAGGTATTGCAACTGCTGTTGTATCAGTTGGGGGTGCCGCGTTTGGTGCACGTGCTTTTGAAAAACTTAAAACAGTTTTTTATTATTCAATTAAAATCGGGCTTATTATTGAAATAATAATAGCCGTTATAATATTTTTATTAGCACCGTTAATAATATCTGCTTTTACAACATATGATCTAGAATTAATTATTTTATCTCCAGATATTGTTATGTTTTTACAGATATCTTGCCTTTTTTTCCCTGGTGCGGCTTTTGGTATTATGGCATCATCTCTATTTCAAGGAATTGGAAAAGGAATTTATTCTTTAATATCTACACTTTTGAGAACTGTTATATTAGCACCATTATTTGCGGTAATTTTCGTTTTTATTTTTGATATTGGACTTGTTGGAGTGTGGTATGCAATAGTTGTTGCAAACTTAATAGGTTCAGTTGTTTCATCTAGTTGGTGTAGATGGTATATTTATAATTTAAATGATAAAAAAATAAAACTGAATCTAAAGCAAACATTTAAAAATTAACAGTACTTAATCATTATTATAAGGGAGATGATATTTTGGATAAAATGCTAAGAAAAATGATAATTATTTTAATATGTACTTTTATCTTAATAATCGGTTCATTTTCTTCTTTAGGATTTACATATCAAAATAAAAAAGCAGCTTTGATTCCTTATGAATATTATGATTATCAAAATATGACTAAAGATTTACAGGAATTATATAAGAATAACACAGATATCATGAAAATGGTGAGTCTGGGAAAAACATATGAGAATCGTGATGTATGGCTAATCAAGCTTTCAGATAATGTAAATGAAAACGAAGATGAACCAGGAGTGCTTCTAATAGGTGCCCATCATGGAAATGAAAAACCATCTTATGAATCGTTGATTTTTTTTATTAAACACGTTGTTGATTATTACAACACAGAAAACATAGATAATGATGAAGATGGTACTATCAATGAAGATCCTATTGATGGAAAAGATAATGATAATGATAGTAAAATAGATGAAGATCCATCAGAAGAACGTGTAAGAAATGTTGTAGATGAAACAGAGATTTTTATTATTCCAATGGTTAACCCAGATGGTGTCGAATATGGAGAGGATGGCTGGCGGAAAAATAGAAATCCGAAAGAAGGGCAAAGCGGAAATATAGGTGTTGATTTAAATCGAAATTATGGTTTTATGTGGGAACTTTATGACATATTTCCAACTAAATATGGAAATTTTTGGACCTCACAGCCTGAAAGCTGGAATTATCGAGGTGAAGAACCATTTTCAGAAGCTGAGACAACAGCAGTTAAAAATTTAGTTGAATCTGAAAAAATAAATATTTCTATATCATATCATTCTTATGGTAAATGGCTTACATATCCCTGGACTCATACAAGTCAAATAACTCCTAATGAGAAATTATTCCTACTAATAGGTGAGGGTATTGCAAGTATTAATGGTTATCAATTATATTCTGGGAAAAGCACTTTACTACCATGGCCTGGTGGAACTATAGGAACTTCAGAGAATTGGTTATACGGAGTACATGGAATTATATCTTTTGTAATTGAGTTATGTGGAACAAGAGTTCCAAGAAACTCAGATACAGTTTATAGATATTGCACTGCACATGTGGGAGTAAATCTTTATGTTTGTGAACAAGCAGCATCTATAAATCCTGATAAAGTATGTATTACAAAGGAATTATCAACTCCTTTGCAACATGCTCAATATCTGCTTCAAAAAATTTTTCTTCAACTGGTTTAATATTAATTTTCGTTATATAAGTTGTAAAGTCTTTTATTGTAAAAATTAAATAGTTTCAATTACCCTAATTTAACAATTATAACTTGATGTGAAAATTCATATTTAATTTTGAGGATTAAATGATGATCGTATGGAGATATAAGATTGTAACTGATATAGGAATAATTATTACTAAAAATCCTGAATATGCAGAAAAGCGTAGTAAGCTTGGTAATATTGTATATTGTAAACGCGAAAAAAATTTTTATAAATTTAATAAATAAATTAAAAAATTTTATTTTCTCTTTATTTTAATTAAGATTTACTTATACAAATAATTCTTACTTAATATCCAGAATGTAAATATATTTTAAAAAACGTTTAAATTTTTTTTAAAACAATACTTTATCTATAAAAGTTGATATTTATGTGTTTGAGTAATAGAAAAATATGTATAATTTTTTATAGCTTCAGGAAATTTTTCAGAAATTTCTTCTATTGAGTTATGAAGCTGATTAGAACTTTTAAATCTAAATACTAGTTCTAGGTCAACATAACCTATAGTTTTAATTATATTAATTAAAGAAGAATTAGTTTTAATAAAATTTAAAATCTTCTGTGATTTACTTGGATCCTTGAGAACAATATCAACCTTGTACCATTTATAACCAATTTTTGGATAATCAATGTAAACAGGAAATCCGCTGATTACTCCTGATTTGATCATATTTTGTAATCTATTGTTTATTGTTAATGATGATGAATTTAGTTTTTTAGCTATTTCAACAGTTGGTATCCTAGCGTTTGTTCTAATTATTTTTAATATTTTTTCATCTAAATCATCAATTTTTACTATTTTTCCATCATCATAATCTCTATAAAGAAATCTATCATTTCGAGCGTCTTCTTCATCAAGTAAAAACGTAGGTTTATACCCAATAATTTCACAAAAAATCGAAAAAACTTGATTAGAAAAATTATCTCTATATTTATTAATAATTTTCTCCCAAGTATATGAAAACTTCGCAATATTTCTGACATAAACCATTATTATTAAATCAAATTTGCCCTCAGTAGAATGGACAACAGATGAGTAAATATTTTTTACAAAATAATCAATAATTTCTTTTTTAAGTTTTGGAGAAACATATTGAAAAGATAAGTAAAATCTTAACCAAGTGTTTCCTAATTTATGCTGATTAATACGAGTATTAAAATTTTTTATTATTTTTTTTTCAAGTAGGTTTTTAACACGATAAGCAACAACGTCTTTATGAAGACCAACTTTTTTCCCAATCTGGGAAAAAGATTGTCTTGAATCTAGATAAAGATGATAAAGTATTTTTCTATCTTTCAAATCTAGTTTTTCCATTCAACTATGAATAACTTATTTTATACATTAATATTTCAGTTCAATTAACCAAATAAAAATATCCTGCAATATATTGCATAGTTTATTTTTTTATGTTAAATATTTTTTAACGATTTTTTTTTGCTTGTTATTAATAAAGGTTAAAAAAGAATGTAATATTAACATCGCACGGTTTGATAATATGATATCTCCATCAAAATATATTCGACAACCAATTGTAAGTGTTCTAGGACATGTCGATCATGGAAAAACATCTTTTCTTGATTTTATTCGTGGTACAGCTGTTGTATCTAGAGAATCTGGTGCAATTACACAACATATTGGTGCTACAGAGGTTCCAATCGATGCTATTTATAATGTATGTGGTGATCTTTTAAAAGGAAAAAAATTTACGCTTCCAGGTCTTTTATTTATTGATACACCAGGTCATCATGCTTTTACTACACTTAGAATACGTGGGGGGTCTCTTGCAGATCTAGCGGTTTTAGTTGTTGATATTAATGAAGGTTTTAAACCTCAGACTTATGAATCTCTTAGGATTTTAAAACAATATAAAACACCGTTTATTATTGCAGCTAATAAAATTGATGTAATATCAGGTTGGCAAAAAATTAAAGAAGTAGCTAAAAAAAGAATTGAGAATCAACGTGCAAATGTTAAATCATTATTTGAAAAAAAAATATATGACATGATTGGTACAATTTCTGAAAATAAGTTAAATGCTGATCTTTATTATAATATTAAAGACTTCAGTAAAACAATTGGAATAATTCCTATCTCTGCAATAACAGGGGAAGGTATATCTGAGCTTTTAATGATTCTTGTTGGACTTGCTCAACGTTTTCTTGAAGAAAAACTCCATATTGAATCTGGACCAGGTATGGGGAGTGTTCTAGAGGTAAAAGAGGAAGTAGGACTTGGTAAAACAATTGATGCAATTATTTACAATGGAACTATTAAAACTGATGATAAAATTGTGATAGGTACTAAAGATGAACCAATTGTAACACGCATTAAGGCTCTTTTAAAACCAAAGCCTCTTGATGAAATACGAGACCCAAGAGAAAGATTTGACAGTGTAAAAGAAGTTCATGCTGCAAGTGGAATAAAAATATCTTCACCAGATCTTGAAAATGTTATACCAGGTGCACCAATTAGAGCTGTGAAAAATAATCTTGAAGAAGTAATAAAAGAGATTAAAAAACAGACAAAGATTGATTTTGAACTTGATGAGCAGGGTATAATAATTAAAGCAGATACTATAGGATCACTAGAAGCTTTAATAAAAGAATCAAGAGACAAAGGAATAAAAATCAGAAAAGCAGAAATAGGAAACGTTGCAAAAAGAGACATTATCGAAGCAGATGCAACACAAGACGAATTAAACAAATTAATTTTTGCATTTAATATAAAAATACTACCAGAGGCAAAGGAGGAACTTTCAAACACTAATATTACAATTTTTAATGAGGATGTAATCTATACAATAATAGAAAAATATGATGAATGGTTAGAGCTTAAAAAGGCACAAATTGAAAAAGAACGCAGACAAGAATTTATCCATCCAGGAATGATTCGATTTCTACCTGAATATATTTTCAGAGTTAGCCATCCTGCAGTTTTTGGGGTTAGGATTATGAGTGGAAGAATAAAAACAGGATTGAAATTAATGAAAGAAGATGGAAAGGTCCTTGGTTCAATAAAAGGTATACAATCAGAAAATAAAGCAATTGAAGAAGCAGTACAAGGACAAGAAGTTGCAATATCAATAGAAGGAATAACGATTGGTAGACAGATTAAAGGAGGAGATATTTTATTTACTGATTTGCCAGCAAGTGATGCTAAAAAACTACGTGATATGGATGTTTTAAATATTGATGAAAAAGATGTTTTAAATAAAATATTTGAAATTAAAAGAAAAACTGATAAATTCTGGGGAATGTAAATAATAATATATTTTTAATTTTATTATACATAAAAACTCTAATAAATGTATTATTATTACGGGTTACAAATGACAGGGGATTCTTTAGATAAAATTAAACAAGCTGAAAAAAAGTGTTTAGAGCAGATTGAAAACGCTAAAAAAGATGCTGAAAAAATCATTGAAAACGCTAAAAAAGAAGCTGAGAAAGAAAAAATTAAAATTATTCATACAGCTCAAACAAAAGCTAAAAAACTCCTTGAGAAAGCAGAGGAAAAGGCTGAAAGGGATATAAAGAAAATTCAAGAGGATAATAAAAAGGTAATTTCTCAAGTTAAGATAACTGCGGATAAGAACATATCCAAAGCTATAGATGCAATAATTACAGAGATTGAAAAGGAGGAATAATCAATTTTATTTCCAGCTCAGATGAAGAAGGCTTCATTGATAATTCATCAGAGTTATTTAGAGGATATTATACAAAAACTCCATGAAACTGGTTTGATGGAGATAATTGAAATATCGAGAGATGAACCAGATTTACTAAAGGATCTTGAACAAGCGTCAATGTTTTCTGATGCTGGTATTTGTGCAAATTATAATTTAAGAGTTGCACGGTTAATTGGTATACTAAAAGGTATTCAACCTAAAAAAGGTGGCATAAAAGGTTTATTGCAACCTCAGCTACCACAAGTTAGAACTGTTGAAAGCCGTTCTATTGATGAACTTTTTTCCTATACTGAAGGTATTCTTAATAATATTGAAAAATCAATTCTTGATTATGATAAACAATTAAATGATTATAATGACCAAATAGAGAAAATAAAAACAGATATTGAAAATGTAAATTATCTGAAAGATTTTAATTTTGATATTTCAGGTATCGGAGAATCTGAATATGTTATTGTTAAAGCAGGATTAACATCTGATCTACCAACAATTGAAAATGAAATAATAAAACTTGATAAAACATATATATTATCTAAAATATTTGGTAAAGGTAAAAAACAAGAATGGGCAATAGTCCTCATAGGGCATATTTCAGAGAAAGAAAAAATAGAAAAAATTTCTAGGGAAAAAATCACAGAGTTTGACATAAAACATTTATCTGGAACTCCTAAAAAAGTATTAGATTCATTAAAAAAAGAAAAACAAGAAATTAATAAGAAAAAGAATAAAGTAATAGCTGATTTGCGTTTCTATGCTGAAGAACAACTGCATGACCTTATGGCATTAAATGAAGAGATTTACCTTGAACAAGTTAGAAAAGAAATATCAAAAAATTTTGGTAAAACAAATACTACATATGTTATCAAAGGATGGATTTTAGAAAAAAACCAGGAAACGTTAAAAACAACACTAACAAATGTTTCAAAGGATCATATAATATTTGATTTTACAACTCCTTCTGCTAATCCAGATAATCCACCAGTTTATCTTGAAACCCCTAATTGGGCTAAAGCATTTAGAACCTTTTTAGATTTATTTGCAACGCCCAGATATAATGAAATTGATCCTATGATTTTCATGGGAATTTTCTTTGTTATATTCTTTGGTATAATGTTAGGTGATGCAGGTTATGGACTTTGTTTACTGTTTCTATCTTTATTTGGATACATAAAGCTTTCAAAATATTCTGAGACAATTAAAAATTGGTCATTCATGGGGATATGGCTTGGTTTTACTACAACGATTGTAGGTTTTTTAACAAATAGTATTTTTGGAGATTTAATTCCCAGATTCTTTTTCAATAACCCAGATTATCAATTTTATAGTTTCTCAATAGCAGGGGTACAATTTCCAATAGAACCACTAAAAAATCCTCTTATAATTTTAGGCGTGGCATTGTTCTTTGGATTGATCCATCTAAATTTTGGAATAATTCTAGCTGTTTATCAGTCCTATAAAAATAAAAAATATAAGACGTTAATAACAGAGCATTTTTCATGGTTTCCAATCCAGATTGGAGGGGGAATGCTGATAGGAGCTTTCTTACTAAAGATGTGGAGTCTAGGAACGATTGAGACATACATTGCACTTATAATGTTTATTATTGGTATAATTTTTAGAATAATTAATGCAGGTCCACTAGGTTTATTTGATATCACTGGATATATAGGTGATTGGCTCTCATATGCAAGATTACTTGCTCTAGGTCTTGGGACAACAGGAATGGCACTTGCGTTTAACATAGTCGCGCAAATAATACCTGAAATGATACCTGTTGTTGGAATAATATTTGTTCCAATAATATTGATAATTGCTCATATAGCAAACCTTGGTTTACAAACCCTTGGTGCAGGAGTACATTCATTAAGACTTCAATATGTTGAATTCTTTAATAGGTTTTATAGTGGAGGAGGGAAAAAATTTGAACCTTTCTCTATTAAAAGGAAATATACAAAACTAAAGGAAGGTAAATAAAAAACTAAAGAATTGAATATGGAGGAATAAAATGAAAAAAAGAAATATAAAAGCTAAAGCCGTACTATTTCTAATAGGATTTGTGGCACTAGTAATGACTGCCCAAACAGTAGCTGCAGAACCACAAACTGGTGATGCTGGAGAAACACAATCTATGATAATTATAGGTTGTGCTCTTGCTATGGGAATAGCAGGAGTAGGATCCGCTCTAGGTTTGATGCTTGCAGGAACCTCTGCTGTAGCCGTAACTGCTGAAAAACCTGAATTGTTTGGTAGATGTCTAGTGTTTCAGGTTTTACCTATGACTCAGGCAGTATATGGCCTACTGACAGCCATTCTACTCATGATGGGTGCAGGATTACTAGGTGGTGGCGGAGCAACTCTTACAAATCCAATGCTTGGATTATCAGCAATTGGAATTGGACTAGTTGTAGGACTTACTGGACTTTCAGCTGCGAATCAAGGAATGGTAGCAAGTGCATCGATATCAGCTACAGCAAGAAATCCTGATGTTGCTGCAAGAGGAATTATTTACACAGTTATGCCTGAAACAATAGCAATCTTTGGCCTACTTGTTGGAATTCTATTAATGACCGGACTTGGTTTATTATAGATGGATAGTATATGACAGCAGATAAAATTATTCAACAAATTAGGAAGGATTCAAAAAAAGAAATCAATCAGATACTTAATGAAGCAAAAAAACAAGCATCTGGTATTATAAAAGATGCTAAAAAAGAAGCAGAACTAGAATCAGAAAAAATACTTTCAGAAGGTAAAAAACAAAGTGAAAACATTAGCAAAATCCTCATTTCAAAAGCAAATCAAGATGCAAAAAAGGAATTAATGATAATCCAGGAGAAAATTATCGAAGATTGTTTTATTAAAGCACATCACAGTCTATCTATATTAAACGAGGTTAAATACAAAACTATCGTAACAAAGTTGATTAAAAATGGTGTTAAAAAACTTGGACAACAATGTACACTTCTAGTATCAAGAGATATTGATAAAAAAATTGCAGAAGAAATGGGACTTAAGATATCTGGAAATGTAGAAACAGCAGGTGGAGTAGTTTTAAAATCAATTGATGAAAAAATCATGTTAGATCATACATTTGATGGTATACTTAAACGCAAGAAACATGATATTAGAATTAAAGTGGGAATGTTGCTTTTTCCATAGTAAGGTGATTAATTGCTTGATCTAATCCTTGACCCCTATGGCTATCCTTTTTGGATTTTAGTTTTTTCGATAATAATTGCAGTGTTTGGACTAGTTTTTAGACCATTTTTAACACATATTAAATTTGCTTATCCAAACGCTTTATTCGAAGCAATAGGTAATCCATATGTTGACGAAAAAGAAATTAACCGAATTCTTGATTGCAAGGATTTATCAGGTTTTGTTGATTCAATTAATACTTTAAAAAACTATAATATTACGGGAGATAACTCTTATGAAATTCAAAGATCTCTGGATGATCACTTTGTTGATACCATTAATATGATGAAAAAAGACAGTCCAAAAGATATGAGTGATTTTTATAATGTATACCTTGAAAAATTAGATTTATATCAACTTAAAAATTTGCTAAAAAACAAATTAGAAGATATACCTGTTGAAGATTTCAGTCTTGATGATGTAATACTGGAAACATCAAAAGAACTAATGAGAAAAATAAAGGATTTTGATAAGAAAGAAATACCTGATATTTTAAAAAATTATGGTTTTGAAAAAGAAATAATTGATGTTGTTTCTAATGAAAAAACTGATTTCTTTTCACTTGACAATGAAATTAATAAACATCTTATAAACAAATTTAGAAAGGTTAAAGTACCCAATAAGTGTGACCAAGGTAAGCACTTATTTATCAATAGAATGATTGATATTCTAAACATAAAAAATATATTAAGAGCTAAACAACTGGGATATGATAGTGATACTACTAAAAAATTATTTCTTGGAGAGGGTCAAGAAATAGCAGCTTGGAAATTTAAAGAGATAGCGGAAGTTGATCAGGTATCTCAAGTGATTTCTTCTCTTGAAGGTACATCATATTATAATGTTTTGAAAGATAACATAGAAGAATACAACAAAGAAGAATCAGTACAAGTATTAGAAAACGCTCTTGATGGCCTGTTTTTAAAACTTGTTAAAGATATTTCACTTCAGTATTTTGTAAGTATTGGACCTTCTATTAGATTTTTAGTATCTAAAGAATTTGAAATACAGAATTTAAAAGTAGTGACTAAGGGATTAGGTGAGAATCTGCCGCCTGATATTATTAATAAATTTATGGTAATGGAGGCTAAAGCATGAAACTTGCAGCTATTTGTGACAGGGATACAGCTGTAGGTTTTAAATTATCAGGAATTAAAGACATATTAATACCAAATGATAATAATGCATTACAAATTTTTAATCAAATACAAGATAGAAATGACATTGGAATATTGTTTATTACTGAAAAAATAGTTGAAGATCTTGATATACGTTTGAAGGATTTCAGAGTTAGAAATAATATACCGATAATTGTTGAAATACCAGATAAAAAAGGACGAAGAAAAGATCATATTGATTTTGTTTCACATTTAATTAAAAAAGCAGTTGGAATTGAGGTTGAAAAAGAAAATATTTAATATTAAATAATAGGAGGCGTAAGTATATGGTAGATAAAAGAAAGCAAGGTAGAATAATACGTATCTCTGGTCCTGTTATAGAGACAGATGGCATGCGAGGAGCTAAAATGTATGATGTGGTAAGGGTTGGAGATGAAAACTTAATAGGAGAAATAATCAGGCTTGATGAGGATAAGGCTATAATTCAAGTCTATGAAGATACAAATGGGCTTAAACCTGGTGAAGCTGTGATTACATCAGGTATGCCTCTATCTGTAGAGCTAGGGCCGGGTCTTTTAACAAATATTTATGATGGAATACAAAGACCACTTCCTGCGATTGTCAAAAAAACTGGTGAATTTATTAATAGAGGTGTAGAGGCACCAGCTATTGATAGGAAAAAGAAATGGCATTTTAAGCCAACTGCTAAGGCAGGAGATATTGTACGTAGCTGTGATGTAATAGGTGAAGTTGAAGAAACCTCTATTATTACTAATAGAATTATTGTGCCACCGAATATTTGTGGAAAAATAATCAAAGTCGAAAAAGAAGGAGAATATACAGTTGAAGACGATATAGCAGTTGTTTCAACTGACGACGGTGACATTAAACTTCAAATGCTGCAAAGATGGCCTGTAAGGATGCCACGACCTGTAGCAAAAAAATATGCCCCTTCACTACCATTGGTTACAGGTCAAAGGGTAATTGATACGTTTTTCCCTGTTGCTAAAGGTGGTACAGCTGCAATTCCAGGTGGTTTTGGTACTGGTAAAACAGTTATGCTTCATCAACTAGCTAAATGGAGCGATGCACAAGTGGTAATATATGTTGGTTGTGGTGAACGCGGTAATGAAATGACTGATGTATTACGTGAATTTCCTGAACTTGAAGATCCAAAATCTGGTGAACCATTAATGAATCGGACTGTTCTAATTGCTAACACTTCAAATATGCCGGTAGCAGCAAGAGATGCAAGTGTATATACAGGTATAACAATTGCTGAGTACTATCGTGACATGGGTTATGATGTAGCTCTAATGGCTGATAGTACATCCAGGCTTGCAGAGGCGATGCGTGAAATCTCAGGGCGGCTTGAAGAGATGCCAGGTGAAGAAGGATATCCTGCATATCTTGCTTCGCGTTTGGCTGAGTTTTATGAAAGGGCAGGACGTGTAAAACTTTTATGTAGCAAAGATAAAGAGGGTTCAGTTTCAGTTATGGGTGCAGTTAGCCCACCAGGTGGTGATTTTTCCGAACCAGTTGCACAAAATACCCTTCGTATAGTTAAAGTATTTTGGGCACTTGATGCAGATCTTGCAGACAGGCGTCATTTTCCATCTATAAACTGGCTTAAATCATATTCACTCTATCTTGATGAAATTCAATCATGGTGGAAGAAAGAAATAGGAGAGCAATGGCTTAAACTTAGAACAAAAGCAATGGTTCTATTGCAAACGGAATCAGAACTTCAAGAAATAGTAAAACTAGTTGGACCGGATGCACTACCACCAAGAGAAAGAGCAACTCTTGAATCTGCAAGATTATTACGTGAGGATTTCCTACAACAAAGTGCATTTCATGAAATTGATACTTTTTGCCCTGGGAATAAACAATATGAAATGCTACGGATTATGTTAAAGTATAGCGATAGAATCATGGAAGCAATAGAAAAAAACGTTCTAGTTGATGATATTATTTCTATGAAAAGTCGGGAACATCTTGCTAGGATGAAAACTGTTCCAAATAAAACATTTGAAAAACGTTTCAGTGAAATGGAAAAAGAACTTGACAAAGAAATCGATGATCTTATTAAAAAAGGAGGCAAGTAAAAATGAGTAATAAAGACATTGAATATACAACTGTTTCAAAAGTTGCAGGTCCATTAATGATAGTTGATGGAATTAAAGATGTTGCTTATAACGAAGTTGTTAAAATTAAAACTGCAACAGGTGAGGAGCGAACAGGTCAAGTTCTTGAAGCATTTATGGATAAAGCAGTTGTACAAGTATTTGAAGGTACAAAAGGCCTTGATACCGATAAAACCTCTGCTCGTTTTATTGGTGAAACAATGAAACTTGGTGTTGCAAAAAATATGCTTGGTCGTGTTTTTGATGGAACTGGCAATCCAATTGATGATGCACCACCAATTATACCTGAGGAACGTCGAGAAATAAATGGGAATCCTATAAATCCTTATTCCCGAGAGTATCCTAGTGAGTTTATTCAGACAGGTTATTCTACTATAGATGGTCTTAACACTTTAGTTCGTGGGCAAAAACTTCCAATTTTTTCTGGTGCTGGGCTTCCACATAATGAAATGGCTGCTCAAATAGCTAGGCAAGCAAAAGTCCTTGGTAAAGAAGAAAAATTTGCAGTTGTTTTCTGTGCAATGGGTATCACTGCTGAAGAGGCAAATCTGTTTATTCGTGATTTTGAAAATACTGGTGCACTTGAACGTACAGTTATGTTTCTTAATCTTGCTGATGATCCATCTATTGAGAGAATAATTCTTCCACGAATGGCTTTAACTTGTGCTGAGTATCTTGCGTTTGATCTGGATATGCAAGTTCTTGTAATTTTAACTGATCTTACTAATTATGCAGAAGCACTTCGTGAAATAGCTGCTGCACGAGAAGAGGTCCCTGGTCGAAGAGGTTACCCTGGATATATGTATACAGATCTTGCAACAATCTATGAAAGAGCTGGTCGAATTAAAGGAAAAAAAGGATCAATTACTCAAATACCTATGCTTACAATGCCTGATGATGATATAACCCATCCAATTCCTGATCTAACTGGTTATATTACGGAAGGGCAAATCGTGCTACAACGCGGTCTTCATAAAAAAGGAATATATCCTCCTGTTGCAGTTTTACCATGTCTATCTAGACTAATGGATCGAGGGATAGGTGCTAATAGAACACGTGAAGATCATGCGGGTGTATCAAACCAGCTTTATGCAACATATGCAGAAGGCTGTGATTTACGAGACCTAGTTGCAATTGTTGGAGAAGATGCACTCTCTGATCGTGATAGAAAATTCTTACGTTTTGCAGATGAATTTGAAAAAAAGTTTATTCAACAAGGTATCCATGAGGATCGTAGTATAGTAAGAACACTTACAATTGGCTGGGAGTTACTTTCAATTCTCCCAAAAGCAGAGTTGAAAAAAATAGATGAAAAATATATTAACAAATATCACCCTGAAAAAATAAAAAAAGAGTAAAATAAGATGGCAGAGCAAATAATGGAAGGCGTAAGTCCTACTAGGATGGATTTACTTGAAATACGAAAAAAACTAGTACTTGCTGAAAAAGGTCATAAATTACTTGAAGAAAAAAGAGATGCACTAGTTGAAAAATTCTTTGGTATTATTTATAATAGAAATGAACTTTCAAAACAAATAGATAATCACTTTAAAATATCTTTTCAGTCATTAATACAAGCACAAATGCTACTTGGTGAAAAAAAAGTAGAAGAAATATCATTTACATCTGAAAAAATAGGAGAAGTAGAATTTGAAACAGATAACATAATGGGAGTTAAAATACCAAAGATGAACATTGATAATATCAATAAAGATATTAGACCCAGTTACAGTTTTATTGAAACCTGTTCAAAACTTGATGATGCACAAAAAGATTTTAAAAACTTATTATTAAAACTAATAGATCTTGCAGATCTTGAAGGAAGTATTAAATCACTTGCTGTAGAAATTGAAAAAACCAAAAGACGTGTAAACGTTCTTGAAAACAATTTAATCCCTAAGCTTCAATCAACACGTAAATACATAGAGATGCAACTTGAGGAAAGAGAGCGTGAAGATTTCTTTAGACGAAAAAGAATAAAAGCATTAATGGAATCTAAAAAAGAAAAAAATGAATAAAATTGAAGAAGATCCAATACTTGGCCGTTTTTTTGATACGCCACAAAAAAAAGCTAAATGGCTTTTTAGAATAAAAATTGCTTATATTATTTGGATTATTTTTGTAATAATCGGAATAATTTCCTTAGCTATTTATATTTATTTAAATTAACAGAGTAATAATTATAGTTTTTTAAATTTCTACTAATCGCTGTATTAATTAATATATTATTAGATGATTGTTTTGGATGTTATTGAGCGGTATGTTATTGTTATGTTTAGCTTTTTTAGTGCTGAATTTAAAAAAAGAAAAAATAGGGAATTTTTTAGTCTTTTCCCATATTATATATTGCTCTAACTGCTAGTATTCCGACTGTTGGCGCTACAAATATTGCTAAACTCATTGATACACCAGAAAGAAGTGAACCAATCCATGGTGTAATTATTTGGTTCCATGCAAGAAATACACCTGCCATTACAACTAATGCAATTCCTGCCATGAGAAATCCTGGAGTTTCTTTAGTAGTAATTGTTCCTCTTCCTATAGCTGCTAAAATTCCAACAATTACTCCTAATATTGCTAGAATCCATGCAACCCATCCTCCCATTTCTGTACCAAAGAATCCATAATCAGCTTCAATCAAATTTTGTCCTTCAATTGTTGTAGCCTGATATATACCTACTAGTCCTGCTAAAATAATACCACCAATGAAAGCCCAGCTTCCTATTTTTGCTAACAATTCATTTTTAGCCATTTTTCTTTCTCCTCACCTATACTTTTTAAGTATGGGATACAACTAAAAAACCATATTATTATTTATAAATATTTCTAATTTTCTAGGTTTAATAAAATTAATAACCATGAAAATTAATAAAGAAACATTGAAATATAAGACTATTATTCAAAAATTTAAAATATTTA
>CP070836.1:1647196-1654102 GCA_020341795.1 Thermoplasmatales archaeon | reverse complement strand
AAGAACTCACATGAGTTATGCCATAGGTTAAAATCAAGTCTAGAAGAAATATATGGCTCCTGCAATGTAGATATCCATTTTGAACCATGCGGTAGAGATTGCAAAATATGTACAATATCATGTCAAAAAAGAATAACTTAAATTAGGTATAGAAAAAAAAGATTTTAGAGAAAAGGTTTAAAATTTTGTTGAAAATTTCGACGATATTTTTGGCAAAAATGGTAACATAACCACTTTTTTATGTTGTCTGAGTTAAGTAACTTTATTTCTGATGGATGAAAGGGCAATGGAAAGGTATTGTTTTATTCTTCATTCCGCGAATTTTTTTTATCACTATACTGGCAAAAACTTTAATCTTTAGGAATTTAACGGTCATAGTTAGGACATTTTCTATTAGATTCGTAATGTCAGCCGCTCTCTTTTTGAGTTTAGGTTTTTGTTGGAAGTTTGTCTGGTAGTGAGAAATAAGCTATTATTTCAATTATTCGAGCAATGAGTAAAATTAGAAAACCTATCAATATTATAGTAGTGATTGCACCGATTAAATAAACAAGACCTGTTGTTTTAAATAAGTTTACTTTTGTATGTTCTGCAATACTATTATAACTCCGTGTTAGATATATTGCAGCAATAATTGACAATATCCATCCGACTATTAGTGCTAAGACACAACCACCTATTATTTCACCAAAATATGACCAAAATGATTCAAAATCAGTAATTTCTGCATTCTCTAAACTAGAAATCCATGTAAATCCACCAGCTGCCCCAAAAGCAATAAGCATAATGACAAAAATCGCTACAATGATAAGAATACCAAAAATAAAATGCATAAGATAGTTATTGAATATATTCTTATCCTTTGTTAAATCAGATATTGTTTTAACAGCAATAAATAAAAACACAAGACCTAAAATACTGACTATAGGACCAGCGTAGGGAATAAATCCTCCGATAAGCAATAATATCGCACCAATACCACCAAAAATCCTTACATTACTTAATTCAACCATATATCTCCTCAACCATCATTTTTTATATAATGCATATCTTTTAAGTATAAAAATTAATATGATTTTATCAAAATATCTTTGGTATTTTAAGCTATGTTTTATTTTAGTAAAACTTTAATGCAAAAACGATGATTCTAAATCAGATTTATTGCTTGGAGGAAGAAAATGAAATATAAGATAACTGGAGATAATTTACAACTTGTCACACTTGAAATTGATCCTCAAGAAAAGATATATGCTGAAGCTGGTACACTAGTTTATATGAGCAACAATATTAATATGGAAGCAAAAATGCGAGGAGGATTTTTAAAGGGTCTTGGTAGAAAACTTGCTGGAGAAACACTGTTTCTAACTGAATTTACATCAATTGGAGGAACAGGGCTTGTTTCTTTTGGCGGCAGAGCACCTGGAACTATAAAACCAATTGAACTTGATGAAGGAAAGGAGTTTCTTGTTCAAAAAGATGCATTTCTTTGTGCAGAAGATTCAGTTGATATGAGTATTGCGTTTCAGAAACGTCTTGGCGCCGCCTTTTTTGGTGGTGAAGGATTCATTTTGGAGAAACTTACAGGTAAGGGTACTGTATTTATTCATGCCTGCGGTGATTTCGTCGAATTTGTTTTAAAACCCGATCAGGTAATCAAGGTTGATACCGGTAGCGTTGTTGGATGGGATGGAACGGTAACTTATGATATTGAACGGGTAAAAGGAGTTAAAACAATGTTTTTTGGTGGTGAAGGATTATTTTTAACAACTCTTAGAGGCCCTGGCCGCTTAATTATTCAATCGTTGGATCTTGGGAATCTTGCTACTGCTCTACGACCATTTCTTCCAAGACAAACAAGTGGTGGTTCGGGTATTAGAATAGGTCAATAATTATTTTTTATTATTGAAGGAGAGAGCATAAAATGAAGGGTTTGGCATTAGCCTTATCAGGGGCATTTGTTGTTGCTATTCTTATAATGTTTTTCGTATATTTTTTGGACGTTATCTTAGGTCTTGCTTTATTTATTGGACTAGGAATTATTTTTGGAATGATTATTATTGGTATTGTAGTATTTGTGGTAATGTTTGTAGCAATGTTTTATTATCTGGCTGCAAAGAAACCAAAGGTGGAACCAGGGGAATACAAACTGGAGGATGTAAAAGATAAAGAAGATTAAAATTTATCATATCTGATAGATGTCAGGATGATTAATTATGATAATTTAGAAATTGAATAAGAAATGTAAATCAATTAATAACACAAGATAAATTCCCTCTATATATTTTAATCAAAAGAGCAAAAGTAACCACTTTGTTACCTACCCCTGTAGAACAGGCCTTAAATACATACTTGGTTTTTGAAGGTTACCATTAATAATTATTGGGGAATTAACTAGAAATATTTAATAAATTTATTATATGATTTTTTGAGATAAAATATAAGTTTTAATATAAGTTTTTTTTGTTATAATGATTTCATATTCACCAAAAAAAGAATATTGTTATAAATGAAGTTACTTTTTCTGAAAAATTGTAGAGGTGGTTATTTAGATGATAATAACTATTGCACAATTAAATCCAATTATAGGCGATATTAAAGGGAATTTAAATAAGATAGTTGATACGTTAACAAGATGTCAAAATGATTCTCCTGATCTTGTTATTTTTCCAGAGCTTTTTATTGTTGGATACCCACCTAGGGATCTTCTGGACAGAAAGTGGTTTATACAAAATACTCAACATGCTATCCAGGAACTAATTAGGATTTCAGCAGATTATCCAAATACCGGAATTCTTGTCGGTGTACCACAATTAACTAAAAAAAAAGCTGGAAGGGGGTTGTACAATTCTGCTTTATTAATCTATCGAGGTGAAATTCTTTTTAGTCAACCAAAATCTCTTTTGCCAACCTATGACGTTTTTGATGAAGCAAGGTATTTTGATGTAGCAACTAAAGTTAAAGTAGTGACTTTCAAAGATAATATTTTAGGTATTTCCATCTGTGAAGATGCGTGGAATGATCCAGAGCTATGGCCAAAAAGATTTTATCCTTTTGATCCTCAAGAAATATTAGCAAAAAAGGGAGCAACTGTTTTTATAAATATTTCAGCTTCACCTTTTCATCTTGGAAAAGAGAAAGTTCGTTTCCGTATTTTTCAAAATCATGCAAAAAAACATCATGTTCCATTTATATTTGTTAATCAAGTTGGTGGCAATGATGAACTTATTTTTGATGGGAGAAGCATGTTCATTGATCAAAATGGAAACCTTGCAGAAATAATGCCATCTTTTAAAGAACATATACAAACTATTGACCTAAAACACATAGGATCAGCAGGTTTTTATCATGCTCAGAATGAAATTGAAAGTATCTATGAAGCATTAGTTTTAGGTCTTCGAGATTACATAATTAAGTGTGGTTTTTCTAAAGTTGTCATCGGTTTATCAGGTGGCATTGACTCGGCTGTAGTATGTTGTCTTGCTAAAGAAGCAATTGGGAGGGAAAATGTTCTTGGTGTAACGATGCCTGGACCATATTCCTCAAAAGGAAGTATAGAAGATTCTAAAACATTAGCTAACAATCTTGGTATACGATTTAATAATATACAAATTTCCTCAGTATATGAATCCTATGTTGAATCTCTCAATGATTATCTAGATGAAGAGAAAAAAGTAGATGTTACTCTCGAGAATATCCAAGCCAGAATACGGGGTAATATCCTTATGGCGCTTTCTAACAAATATGGTTATCTTGTATTATCAACAGGGAATAAAAGTGAACTCGCTATTGGTTACTGCACGCTATATGGAGATATGACCGGTGGACTTGCAGTTATTTCTGATGTACATAAAACCATAGTATATAAGTTAGCTCATTATATTAACAGGAAAGCTGAGGTAATTCCACGGGTGATTATTAAAAAACCACCGTCAGCAGAATTAAAACCAAATCAAAAGGACCAAGATTCACTTCCACCATATGAAATTCTTGATCCTATATTGCGTTATTATTTAGATGAGGGTTACTCTCCGAAAGAAATCCTTGACTTGAATTTTGAGCCGAATATAGTAAAATGGGTGATTAAGGCAGTAGATAGGAATGAATATAAAAGGAGACAAGCTGCTCCTGGACTTAAAGTAACACCGAAAGCCTTTGGTGTTGGAAGAAGAATGCCTATCGCTGCCAGATATGAAACATAAATAATTTTTTATCGGAGCAATAAAAAATTAACATATAATCCTGATAGGAGCATTTATGTATGATTTGAACTTGAAATTCAACTTGTTGGTAATAGACTAATAGATTATGTGAATATAAAATTTAATAAAAGTCAGTAAAAAAAGTAAAAAAGAAAATTTTAGAAAAAGCGTTTAATTTCCCTCCGATATTTATAACAAAAAGAGTAACATAGCTACTTTGTAAAGAGACCAAAACCGTATTTATATATTTTAAAAGGTTATGTGTCTAATATTAAAAAGAAAAAATTATGGTTTTTTTTAATTTGGATTAATCGCTACAGCATTAAATCATACATGTTTAACATCCTTTTTTTCAATATCTTTTTATACGACCAATTAACTTTATTTATATATGGAGATGAAACCAATCCCCGAAGTGAAAGAAACATTAAAAGCTTGGAAAAAGAAAAAACAAATGAAAAAGAAAGATAAAGATGAAAAGAAGGAGGAGAAGGAAAATAAATAGTCAAATTACTATTTTCTAATTACTTTATTTATCTGCTCCAAAACACAAGTCTATTGTTATCCAAGTTGAAACTAATTTATCGTGTTAGAAAAAAAATATTGCAATGAATGTACACGAAAAGGTTGACTAAAGCATATCCAGAAAGTCTTTCCATGGTGTCGCTACTAATGTCTCAGTTGTTGAATGGCCATAAGCACGAATAATCATGGCTGCTTTTTCAACTTCTTCTAGATCATCTGACTCGATAATATCAATAACATCAAAGCGTCCCATGAGAGCAAAACTATCCTTCCAGACAACTTTAGGACATTCACTCTTGATTTTTTCAGATACTTTTGCTGCCAATTGTTTAAACTCCTTGGCATCTGCAAATGCTTCAGGAGAAACTCGACAAAGGATAACATATGTTGTCATATCTCACCTCCTAATCTAAAACTAATCTTTTTTGTATTAAAAAAGATTAAGGTTTTGTCCTTCCCAATAACTATTTAACTTAAAAAGAGCTTTAAAAATGAGGAGATAAAAATGCCAGAAAAAACAACAGGAGAGAGAAAAGCTGAAAAAAGAAAAACTAACGATAACGTAATATATGTTGGAAATAAACCACCAATGAGTTATGTGCTCGCAACAGTAACACAGTTTAACACTAGCAGTTCGGATGAGATAATCATTAAGGCACGTGGCAGAGCAATAAGTAGAGCAGTAGATACAGCAGAGATAACAAGAAATAGGTTTGTCAAAGATGCGAAAATCAAGGACATAAAAATTGGAACCGAGAGTGTCACTCATGAGGAGGAAGGCAGAACTTCAAATGTATCTTCAATTGAAATAACATTAACAACTAAAAAGAAAAAATAATTGATTTCCTCTAGGATAGTAACTATTAAATTTTACATAAAGCTATGAATTTTGTAGTTTAAGAGAGGAAATATATCAGGCCATAGGTTTTGTATTAATAAGTGCTGAACCTGCACATGAACATAATGAATACAAAAAACTCTCTAAAGTATCAGAAATTCATACTGAGCCAATTAGAATAATATATCATCTAATAGGAGAGTTTTTAACTACGATTTTATTATTAATAGGTGGATTTGGACTTTTTACCAACCGTGAATGTATATTTCATGTATTTTTAATATCTATCAATATGGTGTTATTTACCGTTATTGTTAGTGCTGGTTATTATGGACAAAATGGAGATATGACAATGGTTGGAATGTTTACAATATTTCAAATACTGACGGTTTTATTTATCAGTTTAAGTTTTTACAAATGGAAGGAATTTAAAGCAAAATACATGTTTTCTAGCTATTAATTTACAAATCTTAAAATCTAATAAATAGAAATAAATAAAAGATGGTATTTAGAGTTTAAAAATAGTTGTCGTAGTATCGAAAACAGGTTTGGATTCTATTGAAGGTAGTAAAATAAAGGTGTATTTATCACTTTTATTCTAGATACGTGTCCAGATCCCTAGGTAGTTTGAATAAGAAGTATTTTCATAACCACATCCTTTTTTATTAAAAATATTAAATTTTTTAATAATATAACGCTTACTTAATGTCAAAAAAAGTTTTAATGTAAGGTGATTTGGTACAAAGGTACCTCTAGGTTTGCAAAGTCCTTTCCGGATGTTTTCTAGGACTTGTTCTACTGTTTCCGCAGATTCAATTTCTGTCCAGGTATATCCTAGCATATATGCTGCATGTGCATCGCTGTTCGCTATTTCTGGTATCTTAGATTGTGATTTGTATCTACGATTGCATAACCAATTTATGCCATTTATCGCTTCAACTGCATTGAACTGATAATAAGAATAGTTATGAAATCCAATTTTTGAGAAAGGATGAGGAGCAATTGAAACACCTCCGTTATTAATTATAAAATCTAAAATGTCAATAATGTTATTATAAGTTGGAACTTTATGTATATTCAGTGCTAATAGATGGTTTAAAAATCTTATTTTACCAATTTCTATCCCTGGAATAACTAAAATATTATATTGTTTTGTTAAATCTTTTGCTTTTTTAAAAGATAAGAGCTTATTATGATCTGTTATAGCAATTGCTTTTAATCCAACTTTTTTAGCTTGTTTAATCATCGTTTTTAAATCATGTATCCCGTCATTTGAATTATTTGTATGAATATGAAGGTCTATTTTCATTTAATATTATTTATATATTTTCAATTATAAATAAT
>CP070836.1:1642441-1647096 GCA_020341795.1 Thermoplasmatales archaeon | reverse complement strand
TATGTAAGTCAACCTCATCCTGTTGGAAACCAAATCTTAATTTTTTTGCTACGATTTTTTTTTTAAAAAAAAGAAAAAAAAGGGGAGAGTTATCAGGTTTATCAGTAGCCATAGGTTTTGAAGCAGAAATCATACCAAGAACAGCTTACCCAGCTACCCCAAATACCACCAGAATAACTCTTCCATAACATTCCACTTGTATATGGTGTGACTAGGCCATAACTCCAAATATAACAATTATAAATTGTCCCACCAGTGGTCCTTAAGACAAGATAATACGTATTTCCGGGTATTACAGTAATATCAGGGAGATCAAACTCAATCCAATCCCAACTTATTGGAAAGGCAGCTGCAGGTAATGCTATGCTTGTAAGATCGGGGCCAGTAAGAGAACTACGAATCGATAAAATCGCAGGATTTGGAGGAGCACCTGTTTTCATAATATATAGTTTCACACCAGTCAAAGTCGAGAGACCTGGTTTGAATGATTGTCCGTGCCAATAATTGTCATAGCAACCAGCAAAGTGAAAATCTTGAGTCTGCTGTTGGTCTATAACAATTTTGCTGTATCGAATTTGGGCGACAGAAAAGCCCCCGGCTCCTGCAGGAACGCTAATTTCGACTTTGTCGAAGGGGTCACCGAGTGATCTTGCCGCGAACAATCGAGCTCCATAATAACCGTTTACGTTCCGGACGATGGATCCGACGAGTGTGGCACCAGCGTAGAAGTCAACTGTGCATTGGAAAACATTAAACACGTTTGGTTCAAGTTCGAATCCGAAAATCGTTGTCGGTTTAGACAATGTCCATGTCATAAAAGTATCAGTCGTTTCAAAAAGCACATGGGGATTAGCGGTTTCCGTCCAGGGCGGCGAACCCCAGGTAGCCCAGCCTGTTGGAACTGGCCCGACTTTTGTCATAGTTGAGCTGAATGTAACCGTCATGTATCCATCAGTAATCGAACCATATTGATTGCCGTATATAAGGCCTGATAGGTCAATCTTCTCTGTTTCTGCTATATATGTTGCGTCAGGTTGTGCGTAAGAATTAATAGCTGCGTTCACCGGTGTTGCTGCAAAAACAACACATACTAATACTAAAAATATTCCAATTGCTATAATTTTTCTCATTCTTAATTTCTCCTTTTTTTTAATCCTTGCGAGGTAAGGTTTATTGATTTTCTTCCGCCTCGCTCGTTAATAATTCTACTTAATTTTAATAACACCTGCTCTAAAAACTTGTCGTGGCAAAAGCCACTCATTTCTAATATAAACAATATCCCTACTTCTTTCCATACCTCCCTCATCACAATGTATCTTTTATTCTCTTTTAAATTTTTCGTTAAAAAATATTTTATATAACATAAAATAAAATATATATATTGACATATTACAAATGTTACCTTTAATTTTTAATCACTGATCTCGATTACAAAATAAAAAAAAGGAGTTTAATATCGTTTCTAAAAAATTAATTATATCCTTTCTTTTAAAAAATCTTCTAGTTTATTAAAAGATTCTTCTAATATTTCAATTGTTGGAAGTATAACCGCTCTGAAATGATCCTTCCCATATGTTGAACAGAATCCTGAACCATGTACAACGAGTACATGTTTTTCATGCAATAAGTCTAAGACGAATTCTTTATCAGATTTCCAAACACCGGATTCCATCGCATCAATTTTTGGAAAAATATAAAATGCACCTTGTGGCTTTGCAGTTGATATTCCCTCAATTTCATTTAATCTTTTATATGAAAAATCACGTCTTTTTCGAAGTTTATCATTTGTCATTTCAATATGATCCTGTTTTCCTTCTAATGCCGCAAGACATGCTTTTTGACATACTGAGTTTGCACACAACCTCGACCTAGCGATTCTCATAAAAGCATCCTGAACATCGTCAAGTTCACCATTATGATGAAACAAGATGTATCCGATACGCCAACCAGGAACTAGATAAACCTTTGAAAATCCATTCATTGTTACAACTGGGACATCATCTGCGATTGTTGCTGTTGCGTATTGTCTTTCTTCAAAAACCATGTCATCATAAATTTCATCTGAAAAAATAGGTAGTTTAAATTCTCCAGCAAGATCAACTATTTCTTTTATAACTTTTTTTGAGTATAGTGCACCTGTTGGATTATTTGGATTAATAAGCACTATTCCTTTTGTTTTTTCTGATAAACTATTACGAATATCTTCAACATCAGGTTGCCATCCTTCTTCTTCTATACATCGGTATGCGACTGGTATTCCACCTAAAAAACTTGTAATAAGAGTATATTGTGGGTATGTTGGCCCTGGGAGAAGTAATTCATCACCAGGATTCATACATGCATTTAAAAGAATCTGAAGTGACTCTGTAACTCCACTTGTTATACATGTATTATCAAGTTTGTAGTCTACATTGTTTCTTGATTTTTCTCGTTTAATTATTGCATTTCTAAGATCGTCATATCCTTCTGATGGGGAATATCCATTATGACCTTTGATGCTTGCTTCATATAACGCATCTTTCATATGCTGAGGAGTGTCAAAATCATACTTATTTGGATCGCCGATATTCAAATGTAAAACTTTGTTACCTTTTTTTTCTAGTTTTCGAGCTGGGACTACAACCTCACGTATAGCATAGTTGACAGTTTTTGATCGATCTGAGGCTTTAATCATAATCCTTCACAGATGCATGATAATAAAAAAGATAATAAAAACTTGATGGTAAACCTTGGAATTTTATCTATTTGTTTTATTTGAGGAATAATCTTCACGAATAATTCCTTTGAGCTCGTTTTTATTTTTATCGTATTGTAAGTTTTCATGGACCAGAATTGCAGATCCATCTTTTCTTTTATGAATAGTTTTAAAAGAGAAATTACCATCTTTTTTTGTTTTTTGAATTTTTGCAATTAGGTCTTTTTTTGACTCAAGTGCATCTATATCCGAAAGGTTAATTGATAATATCTCATCTTTTGAATATCCAAGTTTTTTATACATGTTTTCATTGCAGTCAATAATATCTGCATTTTCATTTAATATAAATACTGATTCAAATTCTTGTTCAGACCATTTCTCACCAGCTAATTTTATTGTTTTTATTGGTTCATTAATTGATTTTGATTTTTTAATATCCTTTTCATTTAATAAATCAGTTACCTCTTTTTTTAACTCTGATAATTCATCATTGAGTTCTTTAATTCTAATAATTGCTCTTTTTTCTTCTGTGATCTCTGTGTTAACACCTCTAAAACCTTTAAGATTTCCAGTATCATCATAAATAGGTACGCCATTTGTTAGAACACAGATTTTTTCTCCATCATTTTTTATATTCCAGTTTTCAAGGTTTTTAATAATTATTTTTTTATGTGAAGCATCATTAAAAACTTGTTTTGCTTTTTTTGAATCCTCTGGTGTCATAAAATCAAATGCATTTTGTCCGATTATATCTCTATTTTTATAACCAAGCATTGCAGATACATTTTTTGAACAATACTTAATTATTCCTTTTGCATCAGTTTCCCAAGCCCAACCATTTATACTATCCAATAAATCATTTTGCCTTTTTTCAAAGGCTTCTTTGGTTTTTATTGCATCCTCGAAGATTTCTCCTTTTTTAACACCTACTTTATATACTGCAAGTTTTAAACTCGCCATTACACGATTAAGGGAATCAGTTAAATGGTTAATTTCATTTATATCACTATATCCAAGGTGGACATCAAGTTTACCTTTTGATATTTTGTCAATATTTTTTGTAAGATGCTCTATTGGCCTTGTAACAAAATAAGCAATTAAAAATGATACAATTAATGTTACAACAAATATTAAACCAATAAGAAATGATGATTGCGATTGAAATCCCTGTATTCCACCAATTATCGCTATTGGTATTGCAGTTATTGCAAAACACATTAAAACAAGTAATGTTCTTAGTTTCGTTTTTTACACCTCATCTCCCCTCAAATCGCATATTCTTTATTTATTTTGTTATTTATAGTCTCTTTTTCTTCTCCAAATATTTTGTTGATTTTATTTTTAAAATTTAATCCATGATCAATAGAAATTATAAATTTCTTAGTTAAAAAATCAACATATTCAAATAAATCATCTTTATTAATTTCATTTTTGCTTTTTAATTCATCAAATTCTCCTTGACCTAAAGGTCCTAGTTCTGTTTGGAATTCCTCAAGTATTTTACGCTCGAATATCTCTTTTTGAGAAGATAAAACCTTAATAGGTTTAATTTTTCTAACCGGCTCAAATGGTACTGTAAAATTAAATTTACTACCAGCTTCTGGTTTGCTTTCTACCCATATTTTTCCATTTTGTGACTCTACTATTCCTCGACATATTGCAAGACCTAATCCTGTTCCACCATGACGTCTTCGGTTTGAATTTTCAACTTGGTAGAATGGTTCAAAAATTCTAATTTGATTTTCAGGTGTAAGGCCGACTCCTGTGTCTATAACACTAAATTGTATATTATTTGGATTGAGATGTGCAGATACCTCAATTTTACTATTTTTTTTAGAAAATTTTATTGCATTATTTATTATATTTCTTAAAACCTGGCTGAGTCTATCAGCTTCTGCTTCAATAATTGGTAGTGTATCAATATTTAGTTCAAATTTTATGTTTTTTTCATTTGCTAATC
>CP070836.1:1638817-1642341 GCA_020341795.1 Thermoplasmatales archaeon | reverse complement strand
CCATGGTATCGAGGGAAAGACAAGGCTTGGTGAATGCTGGAACTATTCGTTAAGTACATATATAAAAGATCATTTGAAGGGATCTGGATCTATGAGACTATGGCATATTCTTACGATTTATGGTTTTATATTGTTAGGTGATCCAAGTCTTAAAATAGGTGGATACCCTTAATCAAATGATTCATTTCAAAAAATTAAAAGAATTATATAAAGTTCCCATAAAATTTATATAGCTTCCAAGGTACAGATCCCCCTTTTTTCAATGTCCAGTGTAAAAGGATATTTTTATAATATTTCTACAGGAGAAACAATAGCAGTATGCTCCCGTCGGGAAGGGAGCACGAATTTACCAGTAAAAATATTAATTTTCTAATCATAACCAAGAAAGATAAATGATATTTATTATCTGCTTTTCTATTACAATTATAGATAGCAACCATATATCATTTAACTATATTATAATTGTACATTGAAAAATTATTTTCAATATAATTTATTGTTTTGTACAAATATCTCAAAACAACTTTAATGATATATAATTTGTTTCTTGTAATAAACAAAAATATTATACTAATGTGTAGGAGGATAAAATAAATGAAAAAAATGTTAATAATAGTTTTTCTGATTTTATTATTTAAGACAATTGGAGTAGTTGCGATCTCAAATGGTAAACTTATTAATAGATATATATTAAATGAAAAATCTGCTGATGGTACTGAATATTGGGCATTGCTTGTTGGTTGCAATGAATTTGTTAATATGCCATCAGCCACACTCCCGGGAAATGATATTTGCGCTCAAGATTTTTATAAGACGCTGTTGGCATCTGATCATTGGTATGAGGACCATATAAAATTATTGACAGGGAAAAATGCCTCTTCGATTAATATTTTGAAAGGATTACGATGGTTGGATAAGATGGATGATGAAGATGATGTTTGTCTTTTTTATATTGCAACCCATGGTGGACCAGGTCCAGATTATTTTCCAAAAGATGAAGATGAAGGCATGGATGAATGGTTAACTACCTATTCTACCTATGAATGGTATATTCCCAAACTTGGTGGTGCTATAACACTTCCTTATCTTCATAGACTCAGTGATGATCAAATTAATTATATGTTAAGTTTGTTGGATGCCCAAGGCGTATGTGCGATTATAGATGCATGTTATAGTGGGGGATTTAATGATCCACCTTATGATGGAACAATAGCTGGTTATAATCACTGTAATAAATATCAAAAGTTTACATCACAGGATTTTTTACAAGGCTTCTCTGAGGATATCGCTAAATCTGGACGAGTGGTGATTATGTCTACCAAAGAGGACGAAATTACCTTAACTTGGTATTTTGCTCATTGTTTAATGGAAGGATTTCAAGGGTTTGCCGATATTGATGAAGATAGAATGATTTCTGCTGAAGAAGCATTTGAGTATGCTTCTCCAAAAACCACAGACTGGCTCTATCGAAAATATAAGGAAATCTATGAGCCTCAAATCCTTGATGATTATGAAGGAGATCTTCATCTTACCGATATCAATCTGCCTCCGGAGAGATCTGATTTTATCGGACAAAAAAACAGTACAGTTGACAGCGATTGCTCATTTTCTATATCATCAAGGGATCCTGAGAAAAATCATATTCATTATTATGTTAACTGGGGTGATAATACTGAGGAATGGACCAGTTATGTAGATTCTGATGAAGCTATAAACCTGCACCATTCATGGAAAGATGCTGGAACCTACAATGTCTGGTATAATAATGAAGATGACTATGGTGTAGTGCATTCATTTGGTCCTATACTTGATAGAATCGTGGTGATGATTTCAGATGAAGAGGAGAAGGTCGATCAGCAACAAACCTGTTTTTTTGATGGTTATGATGTAAATGATGGTGTATTTTCAAACAGAATTTGGCTTTCACAATCCTTTGTACCAAGTTATTCGACATTGTCACGAGTTGATTTGTTGATTTCCACATCATCGTATAATGTTGGTCCTATTACACTTTCTATACGTAGTAATTTAACTGGTGAGGATTTTATAGAAGTATCAGCTGTCCCTCCTGTTGTTGATAATTGGTTTACAGAATTATTAAGATGGACAACTTTTAATTTACCTAATATCGATGTTGTACCCGATGATACTTATTATCTAATCGTTCATTGTAAAGAAAGTGATTCACTGGCTGCATGGATGAATGTAAATTCTGATTGCGAATTTCATCCAGATTATCAGAATGATCCCTATGAGAATGGTATGACTTTTCTTTCGAAAAACATTGGAAGAACTTGGATTGAATATCCTAATATTAATGATTTTTGTTTTGTAACCTATGGACGATGATATTATGAAAAAAATACTATCATTAATAATTCTGATAATGGTATTGAAATATATTATTCTAATGAAAACACTATTATAAAGAATAATATCACAGAAAATACTAACAAAGGAATTTATGTACAAATTAATTCAGAGAACAACAAGATTTATCGTAATAACTTCGTAAATAACTCTAATCAAGCCTATGATGAATGTAATAACATCTGGGATAACGGATATCCTTATGGTGGAAATTATTGGTCAGATTTTGATGAAATTAGTGAAGGCGCTTGGGATAATAATAATGACGGGATAGTTGACTATCCATATAATATATCAGGAGGAGACAATCAGGATAAGTACCCGCTTATAGAATTAGCCGATATAAGAAATATTCCTCCTAATAAACCAAATAAACCCATTGGTCCAAATACTGGAAAACCTGGCATCATCTATAACTATTCAATAGTTACAAATGATATCGATGAGGATGAAATTTATTATAAATGGGATTGGGGAGATGAATCATTTAGTGATTGGCTTGGACCTTATAATTCTGGACAAATAGCTAATGTATCCCACTATTGGGATAATACTGGTAGTTTTAACGTTAGAGTAAAAGCAAAAGATAGCGATGATGATGAAAGTAACTGGTCTGAACCGTTAGTAGTTACCATGCCAAAAAACAAACTATATATCAATAGACCAATTCTAAACTTCCTTCAACAATATCCAAACCTGTTCCCATTGTTACGACAACTATTACTAAAACTCTAAACATTATCTTTTTTTATTTTTTATTAGTAAATAATTTTTTAAATATTATCCTGGGTACAAATCCCCTTTTTTTCACCTATTAGTAGAAAATGACATTTTCATTATTTTTCTACAGGAGAAAAAACCAAGGTATGCTCCCGTCGGGAAGGGAACACGAATTTACTGGTAAAAATATTGGTTTTTCTCCTATAACCGTATAGATAAAATGAGAAGGGAGACATATTGTTTTGTTTGTTAGTAATCGCAAGGGACGAAACTCTAATTCCAAGTTTAAATCTCTTTTTTGAAAAAAATCAGTTTTCTCCTGTTGAGTATTTAAAGGTATGCAGGGGACGAGACTAAAATTCCATTTTCTAAAATCTTTTCTTTTTTTCTTTTTGTAAAAAACCTAGAATATGTTACAAGATTTTAGTGACAGT
>CP070836.1:1626793-1638717 GCA_020341795.1 Thermoplasmatales archaeon | reverse complement strand
TGGAATGATTGGGGTGGATATAGAAGATATGACCTTCCAACAGGCGAATATTTATTAAGAGTTACATTAGATAGTTATAAATCTCAGGAAACACAGATTTTCATAGAATCTGGAGAAGTAACAAGTCTCACTTTTAATGTCGAAGTTGAAAGTTTAATTAAAAATACATTAAATTCCCAAATTTTAAACCAACTTTTTTTGTTACTTTTAAACAAATTCAATATATTATTCTAATAAATATTTAAAAAGGAACAAAAATGAAAACATTAAAATACATCTACAACATATTCATTTAACGCGTGTTAATTGGAGGTAGTAATATGAGAAAGCTAATTGGAATATTAATTATAAGTACATTATTAGTAGGGTTAATTATCCCAGTAAATGGTTTAAAAATTGATATAATTAAAATAAATAAAACAATTCCAACAACAAATCCATACAACCAAAACAGACTTCCTTGGCCAGGTGAAATGGAAACTGAAGAAATACCATTTATAGGTGGATTTAGTGATACGATAAAATCAAATCCTCATGAATTAGAACCAATCTTAGTAGATGATAATATAATATCTTTAATACAGCAACTAGACGAAAATTTATATCTAGGATATCTTGAAAATTTAACAGCTTTTGGACCAAGGGTTACTACAACACAAGAATGTGACGATGCAGGTGAATATATTTATAACGAATTTTTAAAAATGGGGATTGACGCTAGAAAACATGAATGGGGAGATGAAGATTTTTATGGCACAAACATTGAAGGAACAATCCCAGGAATTGATCCATCTAGTGATGAAATATACATAATATGTGCCCATTATGACACAGTTTCTGGTTGTCCAGGAGCAGATGATGATGGTTCAGGAACTGTAGCAGTTATGGCAGCTGCTTATCTTATGAGACAATACGCATTTCAACATACAGTAAAATTTGTTGCTTTCTCAGGTGAAGAACAAGGTCTATGGGGAAGTCGCTATTATGCATTTGAAGCTTCAGAAAATAATGAAAATATTGCAGGAGTATTAAACCTTGATATGATAGGCTTTGCAATCTATGAAGATGATGATGATATAGTTAAAATCTATGAAAACGATGAATCAGTATGGATAACAGATTACACAGTAGACGTCGCAAATAACTATGAACCATATATAGAACTCGAAATTTTACCAAGTGGTTACTCATATGGTAGCGATCATGCAAGTTTCTGGCAAGCAGGTTACAATGCAATCTTTTATGCAGAATATAATTACAATGATTACTATCATACATCAAAAGATAGAATCGAATTTATGAATATTCCTTATGCACTTAAAATCTCTAAACTTGCAATTGCAACACTTTCAGAACTTTCAGAGCTAACAATAATTGAAAATCCAAATAAACCAAGTACACCTCAAGGTCCTAAAAATGGTAAAGCAGAGGTAGAATATACATATTCTACTTATACTATTGACCCGCAAGGTGATCAAATATTTTATTGGTTTGACTGGGGGGACGAAAATAACAGTGGATGGATTGGACCATTTAATTCAGGAGCGACTGCAGAAACATCACATATCTGGTCTGAAAGAGGTACATACAGTATAATGGTTAAAGCAAAAGATACAAATGGACACGAAAGTGAATGGTCAGATCCTTTATCAATAAGCATGCCAAAAAACAATAATTATTTCATAAATATATTTCAAAATTTCTTTGAACGATACCCGAGGATCTATGATTTAATATTGAAAATCTTCTAAATTTTACCATTTTTTAATTTTTCAAAGGAAAATCTTTTATAATAAGCAATAATCCGTTTTTACCATTATTTAAAAGGAGAGAAAAAAATAATGACAACAAGAAAAGAAATAGAAGATGCTTTAAATATTGTTAAAAACAAGTTTGATGATCCTAAACTCAAAACTCGTTTTGCAAGTTTTACAAAAAATATGCAGTTTACATTTCCAGATCTTAATACATCATATCTAATAAAGGTAAAAAATGGTGAAGTAGAATCATTAGCTGAGGAAAAAACAGATACTCCTGATATACATGTTACAATTGAAAGCGGAATCCTGATAGATATTTTAAATAAAAAAATGAATCCTATGAAAGCATATACAACAGGAAGACTTAAAGCAAAAGGAAAACTTACCGATCTTTTAAAACTCCAAAAATTATTATAAATTTATTGATTTATATGAAAGCATTAATCACTTCACCTTTTCATGAAAGCGGTTTTAAAATTTTAAAAAAATACATGAATATTGTTTATGAAAATTGGCGTGAAACTGGTGTTTTATATAGAGACCCTGAGGAATATATTGACAAAATCAACAAAGAAAAAACTGATGTTTTAATAACAGAGGGAGACTACATTGATGAAGATGTTCTAAACAATTGTAATATTAAAATAATTGGGGTTTGCAGAGGTTATCCTGATAATGTTGACTTAAAACTTGCTACAAAAAAAGGCATTCCTGTTTTTTTTACACCAGATCGAAATGCTGATGCTGTTGCTGATATGACAATTGCTCTAATACTTAGTCAACTACGTCATCTAACAAGAATTGATAGACTGTTAAAATCTGGAAATTTTTATATTGATAGAGGGGATGATCTAGCAAGATTATACAGAGAATTTCGTGGATGGGAACTAGGTAATAAAACAGTTGGGATAGTTGGTTTGGGTGGTGTAGGTTACAGAGTTGCAAAAAGACTAAGATTTGGCTTTGGTTCAAAAATCCTGGTTTATGATCCTTATGTTGATAATCAAAAAATTAAAGATATTGAAGGAAAATCTGTTGATTTAGCAAATTTATTAAAAGAATCTGACATAGTTACACTACATGCAAAGGTTACAGATGAAACAGTAGATATGATAGGTGAAAAAGAAATAAACCTTATGAAACCTTCAGCAATTTTTATTAATACAGCTCGAGCAGCGCTTGTTGATGAAGATGCGTTGTTTAATGCATTGAAAAAAAAACGAATAACAGGTGCAGGTCTTGATGTATTTGGAATTGAACCAGTAGATTCAGATAATATCTTTCTTGAGCTTGATAATGTAACAGTAACTCCACATGCCGGAGGTTCAACATTTGATTCAGAAATACTTCAATCTAAAATGATAGCTGAAGATATTGAAAAATATTTGAATAATGATACTCCAAAATATTTGAATAATCCTGAGATTTTAAAGAAGTGAGAAATGTGTCTGATTACCTATTAGCTTTGGATTTTGGTCATGGTGGAGGAAGGGCTACATTATACAATTTAGATAATCATAAAATATTTTCATCCTATCAAAAATGGAGTTATTTTTCACCAGAAGATGATGAATTACGAAAAGAGTTTATTCCATCAAATTTTTTTGAGATATTATGTACTCTTGTTAGAGTTTTGTTAAAGGAAAATAGGATTAATCCAAATGAGGTTGTAGGGATTAGTACCGCTAGTATGCGACATACCTGTGTATTTATTGGAAAGAATGGAAAGGAACTTTATGGTGGCCCTAATATAGATACTAGAGGTCTCTTTTATCAAGATGTTATTGAGGAAGAACTTGATTTTGATGTTTTTAATATAACTGGCCAATGGCCTCCCCTTATGTTTATGCCAGCACGTCTTTTATGGTTTAAAGAAGAACAACCTGAGGTTTTCAAAAATATATCTTATGCATTAACTGGTGGTGACTGGTTGATTTATAAGCTTACAAATGAATTTTCAAGTGAACCATCACTTGCCTCTGCTACAATGTTATTGGACCTTGTTAAAAGAAAATGGTTGACTTATATTATGGATTCTCTTGGTTTAGGTGATATTGCGCTTCCAAAACTTTATAATTCGGGTGATAGAATTGGACAACTTATTGATGCAGTTGCTAAGAAGATGAAATTGAAATCAGGTATTCCTGTATCTATAGGAGGTGCAGATACTCAGCTGGGTTTACTTGCATGTTCAGCTGTTTCTAATGGAGATGTTGGACTTGTAGCCGGTACATCAACCCCTGTTATGATGGTTACCTCAAAGCCAGTTGTTGATAAAAATCGTCAGATATGGACTCATTGTCATGTGCATCCTGAACGCTGGGTTATTGAAAGCAATGCTCAGATGGGAGGCCTAAGTTATGAATGGCTTTGTAATAGCTTTCAACAATTACTAGGTAAAAACAAAGAAGAAACTTATAAATTTATGGAGAAACTAGCTTCTAATATTCCACCAGGGTCTGATGATATGATTGCATCACTTGGTAGTGAAATATTAAAAATTGATGATCTTTCCATTATGAGACCAGCGATTTATTCTTTTAATCAACCAGGCCATCCTATGACTACAAATCCTGTAAACTTTGGTCATTTCATCAGAGCAACACTTGAAAATATTTCTTTCGCTGTGAAAGGAAATATTAAGCAAGTTGAATCAATTATAGGCATACAAAAAAAGAAATTATTAGTAACAGGTGGAATGAGTAAAAACAATCTCTGGCTAGATATATTATCAAATATAACAGGTAAAAAAATAATTGCTACAAATATTGCTGAAGGAACATCGATTGGTAGTATTATGTGTGCAGCAATTGGCGCAGAAATTTATAAAGATTTTAATGAAGCAAGAAAAAACATAGTAATGTATAGGGAGGAAATAATTCCTTCAAATGATAAAGTTCAAGTTTACAAAAATTGTTATAATAATTGGAAGCAATGGTATGATAGGTTGGGTGAAATTTAATATGAAATTTGAAGAATTAAGAAAACAAGTAGTTGAAATTGGTATAAAAATGTTTAATCAAGGATTAACGCATAGTACATCAGGAAATATTAGCTGTCGAATACCAAATGAAAATAAAATTTTAATAACACCTAGCAGTGTTCCATATCTTGATATAAAACCTAAAGATATATTACTTGTAAACATGGATGGAGAGCCTGAAGAAAAAGGTCGTAATCCTTCTGTTGAGACTCCATTTCATATTGGTATTTATAAAAAACGAAATGATATTAGTGGAATAGTCCATAGTCATTCTGTTTATGCACTTGCAGTTGCTGCTACTAAAAAAACTATTCCAGTATTTTTAGATGAAATATTTTCTGAAATTGGTGGAGAAATTCAAGTTGCAAAATATAATTTACCTGGAAGTGATGAGCTTGCAGAAGATGTTATTAAAACTCTTGGAGATAAAAATGCAGTACTTCTTGCAAATCATGGAGCAGCATGCTGTGGAAAGAATCTTGTAGAAGCATTTCATGTAGCAGAAACAGTTGAAAAAATATGTAGAGTGTTTATCCTTTCATCTATACTTGGAGAAGTCGAATCATTACCGGAAGATGGAATCGAATATCAGCAAATGATATATGAGATGAAAAAAGATTTTTAGCAATGTTTTTATTTTTCAGAACGTAAGAGTTTAATCATAGCTGGAAGTCCTTTAATCTTATCAAGTTTTTTATCTGAAAATAGGCTTTTAAAAATATTAAGAAAACGGTTGTATTTTTCATTTCTAAAAGGATACCAATTAACCTCTTTATCTTTCTTGTCTTTTTCTATATTAATTGTTTTAATGTTAGAAAAAGCATGAAGACCATATGGTCCATGATATCGACCAATTCCACTTTGTTTTGCACCACCAAAAGGTGCTGCAAAATTTGCAGATGCTGTACATACATTATTTATTGCTACTCCTCCTGTCATTATACCTCTTGCTGTACTAAGAGCCTTAGTTTTATTACTTGACCATACACTTGCATTTAATCCATAAATGGAATCATTTGCAAGTCTTATAGCCTCATCTTTGTCTTTAAATTTCATTATACAAATAATTGGTCCAAAAGTTTCCTCCTGCATGATTTCCATCTTTTGATCCAGATTTATTAAAACGGTTGGTTCAAAAAACATTGTTTTTCCTTTGCGTTTCCCTCCCACTAATATTTTTGCACCTTTTTTAACAGCAGCATTTAGTTGTTTTTCTATTGTTTTCATTTGACTCTCAGTTGAAATGCTACCAATATCTACATCTCCATTTGGATCCCATCCCTGTTTAACTTTTTTAACCTTTTTTACCACTCTATTAACAAAATCATCATATATTTTCTCCTGAACATAAATACGTTCAATTGAAACACAAGTTTGACCACTGTTTAAAAGACTACCCCATACAGCTGCATTTGCTGCTCTTTCTATATTCGCATCATTAAAAACTATCATTGGATCTTTTCCACCTAGCTCTAGTTCAACAGGTATTAGATAATTTGATGCTTTCTCCATTATTATTTTTCCTGTATGAGTACTACCAGTTAGCATGATTTTATCGGGTTTTCCATCAATTAAAGTATCACCAATTTCTGAGCTTTTACCAAAAACAGTAGTAACTACATCAGATTCAAATCAACTTTCTTTAAAAATTTTTTCAATTATGATACCGCTATGAGTAGCTTCTTCAGCAGGTTTATAAATCACAGTATTGCCAGCAACAACAGCGGTAATAATTGGAATCATTGATAGTGTTGAGGGGTAATTCCAAGGAGCAATTACTAAAACAGTTCCGAGTGGCTCATAAAACACATAGAATTTTCTTCCCATGAGGGCAAGAGGCGTTTTAACTTTTTTATCAGCAAGTATTACTTCAGCGTTTTTTTCATAATAATTAATGCAATCTAGAACAGGAAAAATTTCAGAAATTAAAGCCTCACTTTTTGTTTTTCCACCATCTTTTGAAAAACCTTCCACAAGGGATTCAATATTTCTATGAATATATTTCTTGATTTTTTTTATTTCATTAATTCTTTCTCTGATACTTGTTTTATTAAATGATTTTGCTTTTTGCTTTGCTTTTTTATAAGCGTCAAGAACTTGATCTGATGACATTGCTTTTTTTACACCGAGTTTTTCACCTGTAGCTGGATTAACCATAACAATATTTGACATAGAACAGTGGATAATAAAAGAAATCATTTATACTTTGTCTTTAAAAACTTGTATTTTTTTTGCAAAAAATAATATGAATATTAAAATTATAATGACTAAAATACAAAAATATAATCCCCAAGATAAACCCCAATTAGCAGAAATATCGATATAATCATTAGTTCCTGGTTTTAAAATACTAAGTGTTTTAGATCCTTGTAAAACACCAAGACCTGTTTTTGCCAACTCAGAAAAACCATAAGAAAAAATAGCTATAGTTAATATCAGTAGAATAATACTAAAAACACTTATTCCAAAACTTAATCTTTTTCTATCTTTAATAAACATATTTAAAATAATAAATAAAATTGAAAAACAGGTAACTAGAAAAACAGCAAATACAAAATCAGAAAAATCCGATGGTAGATTTGCTGGTTCAGCTTCGACATAATCCTCTGTTTTTGTAGTAGTAACTATAGTTTGAGGTATAATATATGCTTTAGAAAAACGTTGTACATTATTTTTATCTGATTTACCTTGTAGCTCCCACCATGGTTGTATAATAGCGAGAATAAGGATCGAAATACATATTAATTTTAAAAAAGTTGCAAGTTTTACTTTTTTTATAAAAAGTAAAACAAAGCCAATTGCTATTATCAAACCAGACAAAACCATAAATATTAAAGGATAAGAAGGCTCATTTTCTGTAACTATATACAATTCGCTATCCCTTAAAATTTCTACTTTTGTCTCTCTTATTAAATCATTATTTTTGTATATCGTAAGCATATATTTACCAGGTGGCACTGTTAATTCGGATTCACCATTTTTGTTAATATTGGATTGAATATCTTTATTTTCACGATGTAGGTTTATTTTTCCACTTTCCAGGATTCCACCACGATTATCGAATATTTTAACAGAAAAGGTGAATTTTGAAGAAAAAATAATTTCTACAGTGTCACCATCATTTGGTATTTTATGTTCTATATCATCAATTAGTCCTTCATAAGAAAGTTGAATTGAATATATGCTTGGTGGGAGATTTGTATATTTGTATTCATTATTTTTTATATCATCAGGTGAAAGCTTAATAGTATCTGTCATCTCTTTACTTGTTAACATCGGAATTAGATCAACACCAGGATTAAGTCCTAGTGTATCCTTAACTTTTACTGTTAAACTTGATAGTTGAATAGAACGCTCTATATTTTTTGAAATTAATAAAGATAATTCTTCTTTTTTTACTATTATATTTTTATAAAGGATTTGTAACTGATATGAATTATAAGCTGGAAGTTTTATTACTGCTTTTCCTTGAGTGTTCGTTTTTGTTTCTCCAATGATTTCATTATTGTTTAAAATAATGACTTTTACTTTTTCTAATTCGTTGTTATTTTGATCTGTTACAACTGTAGAAAAAACTACTTCTCTTTTACAAAAAACAGTTGTTATTGTGTCCTGAATGACATTTATTGTTCTGAATCCTACAAATTCGCTTTTATCTCCATGTCTTTTATATACTTTTATTACACAATTTCCAACTGGTATCTTTGGGAATTCTATATGCCATCCTAATAATGATTTACTTGTTGCACCGGATGAAATAAGTATTTGATTTTGGTATACTTCTACCCAGGTGATTTGTAAAGGAATTGGTAGTAACGCTGTGATAAGAGTTCTTGATTTACCAAATGGAACATATATATTTAGTTTGCGAGTTTCTTTTTCTTTGTGATCTTTTATTTCTCCACCGAAAAAAGGACGCAGTTCAATAAGCTGTTTAAACATCTTTACTTCATCTTCAACAAATTCATATCCTTGTGTTTCAGTTGTAAATAACTCTCCTCTAAACTCAATTGTTAAATCTGATGGTATTTGTGAATCCCAAGAACCCTGTTTTTCGTATGAGTTACGACCACAATAAATACCTGCAGAATAAGCCTTTAATCCTGGAAGGGAAGCTTCTTCTTTTTCATAGGCTTTTATCTGTATTCCATCATTTTCATTTGTCCCTTTTTTTATAATGTTTTTATTGGTTGAAAAAACAATTCCATGTGCTTTACCATTTTTTCCATTGTCTGTTGAAAACCAAGCATTTTCACCTAGGTCAATATCATTACTGATAGCAACTATTTTATGCTCTTCTCTAGCTTTAGGATTCGTTTCAACATGATATTCAAGTATTTCCCCATTCTCTGAAGAAACATGAAAATATGGAAGTATCTCACCCATATTCATCGCAATATTTGACTCTGATCTAGTTTTAAAAGAGCTTAAAAAAACAAATGTTCCATCTCTTTCAATATTATCATCAATTTTTATATTATTTGAAATTTCACTTTTTGTATCCACATTTATTCTTTTCGAATCAGTTGGACTATAGTAATATTTATAATAATTTATTGTTTTTGCAGATCCATCATTATTTTCACTTACAATTCCAAAATGTATCATTAAATTTCCATCAGTAAATATTTCAGATGAAACTAACTTAGCTCTTGTAGTAATTACATCGCCTTTTTTATTATCATATTGAAAGCAAAAACCCACTAGTTGATCCCAGTTTTGAACATTGAATTCTTCCTTGTTTGCTTTTTGACGAAATATAAGGTTTGACCCATATTCGGTCATCATATTTCCTTTAATTCCGACTCCATATACACATTTTTGTTCGTCATTTATCTTATAATAATCAATATTTACATTTTCACCTGGAAAAGGTTCATAAAAATAATGTTCCTCACTAATAGATACTCTGTCTTGATAACCTGGAGAAGATCGTTCTTCATCATTATAATAAACATAATATTTCTCATTTCCATCAGCAAAATTTGGAATTAAAAAAACTACACTACAAGATTCTATTAAATCCATCTCTGTTTTTTCTAAATCGTATATCTGCGATTCTAATTCATGCCATTTCGAACCATCCCAACAAACAATTCTAATAGAATGTTCTTTATCATTTTTTCCCCAACAAGGACTATCAAATCTTATTCTAATATCGATAGGTTGAAATTTAGACGCGGGTAAACTTGTATCAATTGGAAGATAAATTATTTGATTATAACTCCAGTTTTTATTCCAAATAGGTGGTTCAGATTGAGAGATTACAATATTGGAAGATAGAGTTGTATGGAACAGTAAAAGGATAAAAAAAACTGAAATCTTGTATTTATTCATGAAATCTCCATCTTTTCTTTAATTTAATTTTTATTAACTTAAACTATATTTATTTTATTATTTTTATATTTTGAAAGGCTTTTCATAAAATATTTTCTAATAACTCTAAAAATTTATAAAGTCTATTCAAATTCAATTTTTAAAGTTATTAATTTTAGGAGGTAATATTTCCATGGCAGAAAAAAAAGGAAAGGCTGAGAAAGCTGCAGAAAAAACAGGAGAAGCAATAGGTAAAGTTGGCAAAAAAGGCTGGGGCGTAGTTAAAGGATTTGGTAAAGGAATAAAAAAAGGTATCTCAAATAAAAAAGAAAAATAAGTATTTAAAATAATATACATTATTAATACAAAAAAAGTGTTATTTTGGAGTTGTTTATGTGAGTGTGGAAGAAATTCTTGAAATTTTAGATAAAAATATTATAATTATTGGAATACCAGTAAAAAACGTAATTTTTGCAATATTAACACTCATTATTGGATATTTTATTGCGATACTTGCCAGCAAATATGTTAAAAAGGTTATGCTTAAAGCGAAAATAGCTGAGATATTAGCTGAGTTTTCAAGCAGAGTTTTCAGAGTTTTTTTAATAATAGTAATAGTAATGGTTGCAATAGGATTTTTTGGTGTAAATATTGGAGAAGCAGTAATTGGAATTTCTGTTGCTTCTGGATTTATTATCGGTTTTGCTTTTCAAGATACACTTGGGAATCTTGCAGCGGGATTTTTAATAGCAATAACTAAACCATTTAGAGTTGGCGATTATGTTGATACTGCTGGTAAGTCAGGTAAAATCATAAGTGTTGGTGCAAGTATTACCAAAATGACAACAGTAGATAATAAACGTATAATCATCCCAAACAGCAAAATCTGGGGAGAACCAATTGTTAATTATACTGCTTTAAATCAAAGAATGATTGACATGAGAATAGGAATTGGTTATAAAGATGACATGGCCAAAGCAATAAATATCACTATGGATGTATTAAAGAAAAATAAATATGTGCTGAAGGATCCAGCACCCAACGTTGCTATAGCAAATCTTGGAGATTCAAGTGTTGATCTACTTGTCAGACCTTGGGTAAACACAAATGATTATTGGAATGCAAAATGGGAGATAACCCAACAAATAAAAGATGCTTTTGATAAAAACAAGATAAGCATACCATTCCCACAAAGAGATGTTCATTTATATCAGAATAAATAATTACCAATATCATTAATAGACGGTGGATAAAAAATATGGGAAAAAATAGTACAGCTATGAAAATTGCAATATTTGCAGGTATTTTATTACTCATATCTGGAATAAATGGTATAGCTGCGTGGGAGACAATCAAAAATTTCGTAATATCAACTATTGCTGACCACTTTATAATACAAGTAATATTTGCAATATTACTCTTTATTGCATCTTTAGGTGGTATTTCTGTTATTGCAGGTGGTTTATTAATTGGTAAAGGAAAAGTTGGAACTGGTAAGTTTTTAATATCATTAGGTACAGGACTTGGACTAATAGGACTAATTATTGCAATCTATATTGGTTACACAGAAGGAAATTTAACCATTGGAAGTTTCTTTTCGATAGGTGTAATAGGATTAATATTGTCAATAGTTGCAAGATTATTAGCAAAAAAATAATAAAAATAATTATAATTATTTTTAAGATAAAAGAAAAATAATAAAAAAACAAATTCAGAGTTAAATAATAAGTTTATATTAACTAATCAACTTAGTTTTTTATTTTTTTTAAAAATTTACAACCGTTTTCTAGCTTTTCAAAAAATTAGATAAAATATTAAGTAATACTTTATTTCGGGATTGGTTATGAGAAAGATAATTATAGTTT
>CP070836.1:1510374-1626693 GCA_020341795.1 Thermoplasmatales archaeon | reverse complement strand
AGCCGGCCGCTCCAGCCAGACTGAGCTAAGGCGGGGAAATTCTTATTGGGGAATTACACTAGATATATTTATTTGTTAAGGTTAGTTTTAAACAGTAAAAAATTTTATTAAGAACATGTTTATTTGCCCTCGTGGTGAATAATTGACAATGATTAAAAGATTAATATTAGATGTACTTAAACCCCATAAACCATCTATTATTGAGCTTGCTGAAAGAATAGGTTGTCTAGAAGGTATATCTGGTGTAAATATCTCTCTTGAAGAAGTTGATGCAGAAACTGATAGTGTAAAAATTACAATTGAAGGTACAAATATCAACTATGAGAAGGTTAACAACGAAATTGCTGTTTGTGGTGCTGTAATCCATTCAATTGATGGAGTTTCAGCAGGTATTAAACTTGTTGATGAAGTAAATACTCCACAGGATCGATAAAGTTTGGAAAATATATTTATAAAATAATTATAATAAATTTGTAATGAAATTTAAATATTTAAGGTTTTTGTGCAGGTAAATTATCAGGTAAATGTGTATGTATATCTGTCCGTTAGATAAGGAAAAACGCAACTTTTATAAAGAAGGTAATTATTTACGGTGAAATGAGGGTCCGGTGAGGACACGGATGCCAAAAGTTCATTGATTCATTAGGCATAATCATGAATTTTTGACTCGGTTCACGGTGTGAATCGATACTGTGTTGATAGGACCTTACTATTAGAAGAAAGTATATATAATGAGTTAGGAGGAAAATAAGATGAGAGGAAACAAAATAATAGTAGGTGTAGTAGTAATGGCATTACTATTTTCTACTATGGTGATATTGAATAAAGATAGTGATTCAACTGTTAAAGCAGCCACCCCTGGTGTTGCTGATAATTCAGTAGCTTGGTATTTAAATTGGGGATCTGCTACAACTGACATAGTATACGGTGTTGAATATAGTCAAGTAAAAATTAACACTTCAACATGGTCTTATAGTGGATCAAACTATTATTTGTATTATCCAACATACTATTGTAATAACTCTGCAGGCACACCAGCATGGACATTTACATGGGATGGACCATTTAAGGTTGGAGGTGCTTTCGTAAATGTAGATCCAACAGGTGGTGAAGATGTTCTTGACACAGGTGGAAGTGCAATAACATTTAATCGATCTGGTATGTGGATTTTCGATAATGACACATCTCACTCTGGAAATACTCCATCTTCATATGCAGGATTTATATGGGTTAATACATCACAAGCTTATACAATAAGCGTATCTGGTGCCACATCATTTGATTATGGCGCAACAGGAGATAAAACAATAACTGTTGACACAGGAACTGATACAGGATGTATGATTGGAATTGTAGGTCCTGATAATAGTACTATATATCACTCCTGGAGAAATACAGGTTCAAAAACACTGGGTATAGCAGGTAACTTTACAATGGCAGGTTCATATAATATATCTGCATATCGTGATGCTCCACCTATAGATGGACCAGATGATGATATAGCTACAATGTATCAATATGCAGATGAAAATGGTAATGTATATAACAATACATATGGTAGTGATTATACCGGTGCATTCCCACAATATCCAAATACTGGTGGAACTGGTACTGAAAATTATAACTATACAAATACGGGTCCATGGGATCCACCTGAGAAAAATGCAACCGAGGTAAAACTTATTGTCAACACCGCAGAGCCAACAATGACTGTTAAAAGGACACCTTCAAATACCTATTGGGGTTATGCATTAGATTGGCATGTAAATGTTACTGCTCCAAATGGATCAGGTATTCCTGGTGGTACACTTGCTTTGCATGCAGCTGGAAACGATTCATATATTTATAATGGAACATATGGTGGAATATGGTTTAATGAAACAGCTCCTGGTACAAAGGCACATTATGGTAATTATAGCTTTAATATGTCAAAATACAGCTCAGAAAATCCTAATTGGTCTGCAATTGAGAATACAACATATTATTTGGTGTTTTACAAAGATACAAATAACGATGGAATGGAAGAATGGAATGAAAGTTATATATTTACAATAGGAGCTGCTCCAAGTACTATTAGACTAGAAATATTAGATGATGGCTGGGGAACAAAAAGAAACGATTTAATAATAGATATACCAACAACCAGTCCAGGAGCTGCTGGACCTGCTGAAATAGTTCCAATCAAATTTAGAGTATATGGAAGAACAGTTGCAGGATCTAGAGCATATTATGGTGATGATAGTCATGAAGACCGACATAATATTTCTGTCACAGGAGATATTTTATATCCAATGAATGCAACTTCATTAGCATATGACTCAGCAAATAACTGGTGGTATGCAAATGTTACACCTATAAAACCAGGTGGAACAGTTTCAATTGAATGTGCATGGCCAGGTTCAAACAATGGAACTGTTTCTCAAACATTAAATGTCATAAATGGTACACGGCTTTCAGTTGGAGCAGAATCATTTGTATATGGACCACATACAAATATAACAATTACAGTTACAGATATGGATGGAGATCCAGTAAAAACAGCTACAGTTTATGCCTTCTGGAGAGGTGGAGGAGCAATTAAAAGCTATACAGGTAATAATACCGAAAGATTCGGTAAAGACGGAGAATATACAATCTGGCTTAAACCAAGTGATCAGGGTAACTGGGCTCCAAGAAATATAACATTTGCAGCAAACTGGCCAGGTGCCGGTTACTGGGGTTATGGATCAATACTTATGAAGAGAAACAATGATTTATATGTAAATTGTACACCTGATAGTGCATATGCTGGTGACATGGTACAATATGATATTGATATACTAGTAAATGGTGACACCGTTCCAGAAACATATTCAGATATAACTGTTAAACTTTATAACTCAACACACGAAGTTGTTGATACAGATGATGCTTGGTCTAAAACTGGACAGTATGACATTAATAGTGAAGATATTGCATTAGCACCTGGTACATACTACTTATTTGCATACAACAACACTCATGACAGTGAAGGACATAATGCAACAATAGTAGTTACACCATATGAAGTTGTAACTTCACCATCAGCACTTGCATGGCTAATAGATACAGAACAAAACATAACCTTTAGCATAACACCAGCAGTATCTGGTACATTAAAGGTAGAAAACGTATCAAGTACACCAAATGGTACATGGACTGGATTCACTGCTGGAACAATTGTACCAATAACAGATGGAGTTGGAACCCTTATAGGATTCAATTCTACTGATCTTGGAAACATAACATATGACTTCAGACCAGAAGGTGGAGAAGAGAAAGAAGCCGTAGGTCTTACACAAGTTACAACAGCAGTTTGTACACCAGTACCATCAACTGTATATATCGGTGATCTTTCAACAACCGTAGTAATAACAGTTACACATCCCGCAACTGGAGAACCAATACTTGAGGGAACACGTATTGGATTAGATCACGGAATTCCACTAAATCAATCAAAACTAGATAAATTACCTGATGATGAGTTTACTGATGCGGATGGAAAAGTACAATTTGATATAAAAGCTGATGCTAGTGGAAACATTACAATATATGTAATGAATGGCTCAGACCCAAACAATAAATATATTATTAAAGCCGCTGCAAGAAAAACAATGGTAATAACAACTGATCCATCTGCAGACGAAGAAGGCACCTTTGTTGTAGAAGCAAAAGATGCAAGTGGAGCATTAATAACAGATACAACAGTATCAATTGTATTTAATGGACAAACATATACAACAGATACAGGAACAATTGAACTAACCGCACCAAGCGTACCAGAATCACTAGACTATAAGATAGAAGGATCTGCTGAAGGATATACTGATGATGATGTATTCATAAAAATCATTAACCAACCAAAAATATACCTTGGTACACCAGATAAAAAAGTCAATGTCGGAGAACCGTTCACAATAACAGCTGGTGGAGATGATGGTAACAGTTATGGTATAACCATAACAATAAAAGATGCAAATGGCAATGTAGTCGCAACAGGTGTTACTGCAGGACCTACTGGAATTAAATTCACAATAAACAAGAAAGGTGATTACACCATAACTGCAACAAAAGAAGGATATCTACCAGCAGAAGTATCAACAATAACACTCCAAGAAACACCAGGATTCGAGCTACTAACACTAATTATTGCAATTGGTGTAGCATTCATACTCCTAAGACGCAGACGAAACAAATAAGAGGGAAATTAACCCCTCAACTTCTCTTTTTTTTATTTTTAATTTTTTGATAAAACCTTTTTAACATTTCTTATATATCCTTTTTCCCTTAAGGGTGAACATTATTACAAAAATATCTGTTATTCTACCTACTATTAATGAGGAAAAAGGAATAGGAAAAACAATTGATTCAATAAACCGTGATTATTTTAAAAAAAACAAATGGGACCTTGAAATTATTATTGTCGATGGCGACTCAAAGGATAAAACACAAACGATAGCTAAAAGCAAAGGTGCAAAGATAATAGTTGAAAAACGAAAAGGATATGGTAGAGCATATAAAACAGGTATACCAAAGGCAACAGGTGATATAATTGTCACAGGTGATGCGGATGCGACTTACCCATTTGAAAGAATACACATATATATAAAACAGCTTATTGATGAAAACCTAGATTTTATTACAACTGATAGGTTTGCAGAACTTGGTCATGGTTCTATGAGTGTCAAACATTATTTTGGAAACACTATTCTAGATTTAGCTCTTAGAATTCTATATTTTTTAAAAATTAATGACTCACAATCTGGTATGTGGATTTTTAGAAAAAATGCACTAAATAAAATTCAACCACTTGAAGATTTTTCCAATGGTATGCCATTTTCTGAGGAGATTAAAATAGAAATGTTTAAAGCAAAAAACATAAAAGCAAAAGAAATACCATCTGCTTTATACGCTCGAGAGGGAGATGTTAAACTAGAAAGCTTTAGCGATGGATTGAAAAACCTAAAATATCTTTTTAAAAAACGTCTTAGATAGATTCTGTATTTAACCTACAGTTGACATTTCATGTTCTATTTTTTTATCTTTAAACCGGTCTATATTTAGATTATTTAATACTTCTGATGTTTTACCATCAACAATGAAATCAGATAAAAGCTTTGAAACCATTGGAGATATCATGAAACCATGACCACTAAAACCATGACAGTGAATAAAACCTTTTAGATTCTTTGTTTCACCAAGTATAGGTCTTGAATCAGGTGTTACATCATAAAAACCTGTCCAATGACGAAGAAGATTTATATGTTTTAAAACAGGAGCATAACGGATAAGAGTACTTGCCATATGTTGCATAAATGAAATAGTAGGAATTGTTTTATAACCAGGTTTTTGTTCAGGACTTGGTATACCACCAATAATTTGTCCTTCTTTTTGCTGACTAAAATAAATTCCATCCTTAAAAGATATAACCATTGCTTCAAACATGGGTTTAAATCGTTCAGTAGCAATAATTTCTTTTCGAATGGGAATATTTGGAGTATTTACACCTACTATTTCTGCAATATCTTTTGACCAAATACCTGCTGCATTTACCACAATTTCTGTTTTTACAGATCCTTTATCTGTTATCACACCTGTAATCCTTTTTTTATCCTTTTTAATAGAAGTTACTTTTGTATGAGTATAAATATTAGCTCCAAACCTTTTAGCTGCATTAGCATAAGCAAAAGTTGTCTTAAATGGATTGGCATGTCCATCGGTAGGGCAAAATGTAGCACCTATGGCTTTCATACCTTTTACATCAAGAATTGGTACAATATCATTAATACCCTCTGAATCCAATATTTCGACTTGAAGTCCTAGGGTTCGCTGCATTTCAACGTTTTTAATGGCTTGTTTCATTTCTTTCCTATCATGGATCGCTACTAAATACCCACCTTGTCTGAACTCTATATCCTCTCCTAGCTCATTACTAAGTTTTTCAAAGATTTTAACACTTGCAATAGCAAGTTCTGCATTTTCATAAGTTGACCATTGTTGACGAATACCTGCACCACAGGCTCCAGTTGCGCCACTAGTAAGATAATTTTTTTCAAAAACAAGTACATCCACACCTCTTCTTGCAAGGTTATATGCTAATCCACAACCTGATATACCACCACCAATGATTACAACATCTGCTTTACTTTTCATTTTTATCACTAGCAATACTTCCAAGACATACAGGGATAATAGGAGGTCTTGAGGATGGAAGATTGATTTTACCGACTTCCTTACCTGTTTTCTTTTCTAAAATCTTCATAACAAGTTGAATACATACACGACCCTGACATGGACCCATACCAATACGTAATTTCTTACGAAGCTCCTCAATATCAGTATAACCTTCATCTATTGCTTTTTCAACGTCTTCAAGAGAAATATCTTCACATCTACAAACAATAGCTTTTTTCTTCATATATTAAACCCTAATATTTCTGATCTCCATAGCAAAATCCTTATTAGCTTCGATTGTAATTATAAAAGTTTTATCCTTTTTTGCTATACGTTTAACAATAGCTGTATCGACAACTTCCCCTTTACGGTTAAGAGCTTTTACTTTGTTTCCAACTATAGGTATTGGTAAAAACTCATATTGAAGAGTAATAAAAACCTTATCACCTTTAGTTTTTATTAGAAAAATAGCAAGACCTGGACAAATGCCAATACATTGACCACATGCTATACATTTATCATAATCTACAATTGGTGGTGCATTTATATTCTTCATACTTATAGCACCAACAGGGCAACTATCAACACAAGGATTGCAGGGTATCTCTTGTATACATTCAATAAATGCTACACCTTTTTCAAGCTGTTTTTTTGTTGGAATAACAAGATCTTCGAGTGTTAAAATTCCATCTTTTTCATAACTATGCATTTTTTTTCTCCAGTAATTTATCTATCTTTCTTTTAGCAATACGTGGTTTTTCACCAAATGGGCCAGCTCTGAGACGATCTAGTTCCTTTTTATACTGTTTTTTTAAATCTTTAGCATTTTTATTAAAACCAAGCAATAATGATGCTGAGACACCAGCTATTTTACCTTCAACCATAGCAGTTGATGCTTCCTCAATACCTGAAGAGTCTCCTGCTACAAATACTCCTTTAACAGTAGTTTGCATAGAATCGTCATGTAATGCTACAAATCCACCTGCTTCTGGAACAAACTCCATATTAACACCAAATTGATATAAAAGTCTAGTTGAAGGTGTAAGACCTACAGCTAAGCAAACTGTATCACATGCAACTTTTTCTTTTGATCCCTTTATTGGTTGCCAGTTTTTATCAAGTTTTACAATTACTACACCTTCGACCTTGTCTTTACCATATGCTTCAATAATGGAATGAGATGTAAGAATTGGAACACCATATCTTCGAAGTTTAGCTGCATGTACATGGTATCCTCCAATGATTGGTGCTGCTTCAACTACTCTATCAACTATAATGCCAGCTTGAAGGAGTTGATATGAAACTATAAGACCAACGTTTCCAGCACCTACCATAATAACTTTATTTCCTGGTTTAACACCGAAAACATTCATAAGTGTCTGAACAGCTCCAGCACCATATACTCCAGGAAGATCATTTCCAGTGAATAAAAGCATGTTTTCCATTGCTCCAGTGGCAATAACTACAGTTCTTGATTCAACCTCGTACAAAATACTATCATAGTTTTTCCTTTTTATAATAGCAAACTTATGCTTTCCTTTTTTACCTTCATAACAACCAATAACTGTTGAGTTAAGCATTAAATCAATATTTCCACTTTTTTCAAGTTCTTTTAACTCTTTTTCTAAATCAACTGCTATTTGAATACCTCTTGTTCCTGCTTTTTCATATTTTGAGCCAAAAAATTTATGTGTTTGTTTAATAAGTTGACCTCCAATTTGAAGGTTTTCATCTGCAATTAGTACTTTTGTACCTTGTTTTGCAGCTTCAATAGCTGCTGATAGACCGGCTGGTCCTGCTCCTACAACTAAAATATCAACAGAGACTATCTTTTTTGGTTTACTTTGAAATTTCGCATCTGGAATATCTGGGAGTTTATCCTGTATTTCAACTTTGACTCCTTCAAGTAGTGGTGCTATACATGTACGAATGTTAGGAATACCATTTACTCGCATTAGACAAGAAGAACATTTACCAATACCACAGAAAAAACCTCGAGGAAGATCATATCTAAGACTCTTTGTTAGAGTTTTAATTCCTTGAGCATGAAGTGCAGAAGCGATACTATCTCCTTTTAAGCCATCCATTTTTTTATTATTGAAAAAAAACGTTACTTTTTTTGGATCCCCGAAATCAATAATAGGATGTTTCTTTATTCTCAGAAGTACTCCCCACTCCCTGAATAACAGATGTATTTAAATATTATTATGTAAAAAACAATACAGGATTTATTTTATCTGAACATCCTTAAATGAATGATGACGCTGAGCTAGTTGACGAATGATTTCAATATTTCTTCCACCTTTTCCAATAATTTTTGATTTATCGCTAACTTCAACATCAACCTTTGCTACATATGAGTCATTATTACCCTCTAGTTCAACTTTTTTGATTTTATAAGGTTTACATAGGTTAATTATGAATTGTTCTTTATCAGGATGAAATTCCACAAATTTAATATTCTTTTTGAAAAGTCCTCTAAGTTTTTCAAGATTTTTTGCTTTAATTCCTATAGCAGCCCCAAGCTGTCCTTGCTGGACAATAAATATAAGTTTATCTTCTTGGATAACACAGTCTATAATATCGGTTTTGGTTATTTTTGTAGCAATATTAATATACTGCATGTTTTCATTTGAAAGTAAAATATCTGTCATATTCCTACTATCCTGATTTTTTAACAAGGTTTAAAATGTTACTCCCACCATCTTCAATGACTGAAAATACAGATATAGCATAAGTTTTACCACAAGCGTAACCTAAGTCTATAGATTTAGAATTTGAGTGATATATTGGTATATTTTTCTTTTTTGCTTGTTTTGTAATATCACTGGTATGCGGACAATTATTTGACATTACAATTAGTTGAACATTACTTCCATTTATTGCTTGCTTTGTTTGCTTAGTTCCAAATTTTACTTTTCCTTTTTTCACTGTATTTTTAATTACTTTTTCAAAGTCTACCATTTAATTAATTCCCCTTTTTTTACTACTTCTCATAACAAGTTCAACAGCACCAGTTCCGAGATTAACTGGTTGACCTACTATAATATTTTCTGCAACTCCACCTAGTTGATCAGTTTCACCACGTCGGGCAGCCTGTAATAGATGGCTAACTGTTATTTCAAAAGCAGCACGAGATAAAACTGATTCTTTTTCTTTACTAACACCATGCCGTCCAATAGCCCTTATTGATCCATCAGTTGTCATAACATCAGCAACAAGCATGATATGTCTTAGATCAACATTTAAACCTTGTTCTGATAAAGTATTATCAGCCTCTTGAATAATCATATTGCGTGCGGCTTCAATACCAAGTACCCTTCCAACTGCTTGAATATCATTTGTAGTTGTTCTATAAGGATCTACACCCTCTATTTCAAGTACTTTTTCAAGGTTACTTCCTTCACTATAAATGACATATCCTTCATTTGGTTCTTTACGGATGATTATACGTTTTATTCCGTCTATACCTTTTACTTTTAAATCTTTAAGGGTTTCATTGACATCTAATAATTTTTTATAACTTGGTTCATCAAGTGTAACTTTTATTGTATCTTTTTCAATTTTAGCATCAATTCCACGGATTTTTTTAACATTATTAGCAATTTCATCAATAATTATATTTTTATTTTTCAAAGTTTTAACATTTGGTTTTACAATTATTACTAGATTTGTTAGATCAGTTTCAATATCTGCGATAGTATTTAATTTAGTAATTTCAATCTGATTTGCGACTTCTTTTGCTAGATCAGAGTTAAGTCTATACTCATCTCTTAAATATATATTCATCATAGGTGTTGAAGGAATTGATCTTGCATCGACAATCTCAATTAGTCTAGGAAGACCTAGTGTAACATTAATTTCTGCAACACCAGCATAGTGAAATGTTCTCATTGTCATTTGCGTACCAGGCTCACCAATACTTTGAGCACTGACTATACCACACGCTTCAGCTGGATCAACAAGGTTTTTATGATATTCAATACTAACTCTATCAATTATTTCTTTGAGTTTAGGCATAAGATCTTTATTATTTGCTATTTTATTAATAATCTCGTCGATAAGAGATATTGGTAAAAAACGTTCTTTTAATATTTTATAAATCTCAGTTCTAAGTTTTTTATACTCCGCTGATTCTTCAGGAATTTTCCTAGGAGGAACTATGATGGTTTTAACCACTATTTTTTCCTTCTTTTCTTTCACTTTTAATCTTTCTTCCTTAATTGGTTTTTCTTCCTTTTTTGGTTTACTAGTTTTTTCTTTTTTATTCGTTTTTTTAACTTCAGGTTTTTTTAATTCTTCTTTTTTCTTTTTTTCTTTAGGTGTTTTTTTTTGTGTTTTATTTTTTTCCTTTTTTTCAGGTTTTTTACTTACTTGTTTTTTAATTTTAATTTTTTTTGCTTCTGCTTTTACTGGTTTCTTTAATTTTTTGATATCTTTTTTTGCTTTTAGTTTAGCAGTTGTCTTTTTAGCCATTAGTTCCCCTCCTTAATATCAGTTATAATTCGATTTATATCAACGGCATTTCCATCCAGGCTTCTTGCTGGATCTACTCCGTCTTCACCATATTTGAATTGAATTATTTGACCACCTGAATGACGAACTGTTCCATCGTTTTCTACTTTTACATCCTCTAATGCGTTTATTAAACGACGCTGCATATAGCCTGAACGAGATGTTCTAACCGCTGTATCGACAAGTCCTTCTCTTCCTCCCATAGAATGGAAGAAATACTCTGTTGGAGTAAGCCCGGTTTTATAACTTGATGCAACAAAACCTTTAGCACTAGCACCTAGATCATGTTTTTTAAAATGAGGAAGAGTTCTGTATTGATATCCACGATGAATGCGTTCACCTCTTACAGCCTGTTGACCAACACAACCACTCATCTGTGAAAGGTTAAGCATACTACCCCTTGCACCTGATTTAGCCATTATAACAGCACTATTGTTCAGTCCAAGATGTTTCCCTGCTATTTCTCCAGCCATATCTCTTGCACGACCTGTAACACGCATTATTTCCATTTCAAGAGTTTCTTCAAGGCTCCTACCTGGTAAACTTTCAAGTTCTTCGTTTTCATATGCTTTAACAAGACCATGGATTTTCTTCATAGCTTTTTCAAGCCCTTCCGTAATTTGTCTTTTTGCTTCCTCTGGTATATCTTCGTCATCTATCGCTGTTGTAAAACCAAAAAGGGTTATTGCAGTTATACCCATCCTTGTAACTTTATCAATAAATTCACGACCTGCATCCATCCCGTGATCACGTATTATTCGATCAAGTATTCTTCCTTTGAATGCACCGATACTATTTTCATCAATTGTACCCTGTAAAAGCCTTCCTTTCTTAATTATTACATGTGCATCATATGGACATTTAGGTGCATTACACACTTCACAATTTAAACAGGTTTTTGCTCTGTATTCTAAATTAAGATCATCTGGAAGAAGTGTACTAAATATATCTTTTCCTGATACATATTTACCTTTTTCTACTGTTTCCTTTGGTAATCCACCTTCATAACCGATAGCTGCAAGTATGTGTGATGCATAATCAGATGACATTTTTTTAACCCTATGTGTTAACAAGAAACATCCTGATATATGGTCATGAATTCCACCAATTATTGCTCCTCCAAATCTTGGTGATAATATGTTTTCTTGGACTTTCATGAGAATTTCAGCTTCTGCTTGTGCTTCTTCTCCTTGTAATAGATGAAGATTCATCTCGTCTCCATCAAAATCTGCATTATAAGGCGGACAAACACTTAGGTTAAATCTGAAAGTTTTATATGGTACGACTTTTACACGATGAGCCATCATACTCATTCTATGAAGAGATGGTTGACGGTTGAATAAAGTAATATCCCCATTCATAAGCTGTCTTTCAATTATTGATCCTAATTCAAGTTTTTCTGCAACTTCTTCTGCATTCCTTTCAGTTACTTTTATTCGTTGTTTCATTCCTTCTGTATCTCTAATTACATAATTAACACTGGGCGTATAATCCTCCATTTCCTGGTAAGAATCTGTTTTTTGTTTTATCATTTGCTTGCACCATTCAAGATTATGAGATGTAACTTTTACTGGAACTGTGAGCTCTTTAGCAATTTCCATAGGAACCCCAATTTCATTAATACTTAGATTTGGATCTGGAGAGATAACTGTCCTTGCAGAAAAATTAACGCGTTTACCTGATAGGTTACTCCTAAATCGACCTTCTTTGCCTTTTAATCTCTGTGCTAGAGTTTTTAATGGACGTCCTGATCTATGACGAGCAGGTGGAATACCAGAAGTTTGATTATCTAAATAAGTAGTAATGTGATATTGAAGCAACTCCCATAAATCTTCAACAATTAGCTGAGGAGCACCTGCATCACGGTTTTCTTGTAATCTCTGATTAATACGTATTACATCAACAAGTTTATGTGTTAAATCATCCTCAGATCTTTCTCCAGATTCAAGGGTTACTGATGGTCTTACTGTTACAGGTGGAACTGGTAATACAGTGAGCACCATCCATTCAGGTCTTGCTGATTTTTTATCAATATCAAGAAATGGTAATTCTTCATCAGGTATTTTTTCAAGCCATTCTCTAATTTCCGATGGCGTAAGTTTTTTACCATTTTCACGAATAGAAGTTGGTTTATCAAGCTCAATTTTTCCAATTTCACGATCGCAATGAATACATTTTTCTGATTTAACACAACCTTTAATAATTTGTTTTAAAAGATAAGTGTTATCACGCCCTTCGAGTTTGTATTTATCAAGCTCCTCTCTATATTCATTTTTTTGTTTATCTGTAAGCAACAATCTACCACAATCACGACATGTAGCTCGTAAACAGTCACGAATTGTTTTTACAAGACCAACATGAATTACAGGCATTGCAAGATCAATATGCCCAAAATGACCTGGGCATTTATCTTTACCAACTCGAAGTCCACAGGTTTTACATCTTAAACCTGGTTCAATTACACCTAATCTCGGATCCATAAGACCCATTGCTATAGGAAAACCATCATCGTCATAAGTATCTGCAGTTATAACTTTAGTTGCACTCATTTTGCGAATCTCATTTGGTGATAAAAGTGAGAAATTAATGCTTCCAATTTTTTTTGTGATACTTCTTGGTCTTTCCATTTTAACACCTTAAACAAGTGACTCCAATTGTATCCTTGGTGCTATAACCAAAGATTTAAGTTCGTCGATTAATAGTTTGAACGCATAACTCATTTCAATTGGGTAGATATCAGCTTTATCACCACATATAGGACATCTAAGGGCACCATGCCTGTCTTGTATTGCCACATGTCCACATGTGTTACAAATATATTTAACAGTTAAATCTGACTCATCCAGAAGCCTATCTTTAATAACCATTGATGCTCCATGACCAATAAGACAATCTCTTTCCATTTCTCCAAATCTAAGACCTCCTTCTCTTGCTCTTCCTTCTGTCGGTTGTCGTGTTAGTATTTGAACTGGACCACGAGATCTTGCATGTATTTTTCCTGCGACCATATGATGTAATTTTTGATAATAAATACATCCAACGAAAATATCACACTCAAGTGGTTTTCCTGTCTCTCCATTGTATAAAAGTTCTTTTCCATTGTATTGGAAACCGTTATCAATTAAAAGTTGTCTTAAATTTTGTTCTGATTGACCACTAAAAGCTGTTCCATCTACTATTTTACCTTCTAATGCTGCTACTTTGCCTCCTATCATTTCAAGAACATGACCTACAGTCATACGGCTTGGAATTGCATGTGGATTAATTATCAAGTCAGGGCTCATACCTTCCTCTGTAAATGGCAAATTTTCTTGTGGTACTAAAAGACCAATTACACCTTTCTGACCATGTTTACTAGCAAATTTATCTCCATATTCAGGTATTCGTTCCTCTCTAACTTTTATTTTAACCATACGTGAACCGTTAACTGATTCAGAAAGCATAACCTTGTCAACTGTTCCTCCTTCTCCATGTTGTACCGTTACAGAAGTCTCACGTCTTTTTTGAGGAGTTAGAAAATCAGTTGGTTCTTCAAGAAAACGAGGTGGGCTTGTTTTACCTATTAGTACATCTGCTCCTAAAACATCACATTCTGGTGATATAAGCCCATCTTCACCAAGGTTGATATAAGCTTCTTCACTTCTAACACCTCTACAATCTGGATCAGGTACTTCAAAATGGTCTTCTTGACCTCCAGGATATCTTTTTTCTTCGCTGCTATATGTTCTGAAAAAACTACTTCTAGACATTCCACGTTCAATACTTGATTTGCTCATAACAAGAGCATCTTCCATATTATACCCTTTATATGATGCAACAGCGACGATGAAATTTTGACCTGCCGGTCTTTCAGCAAATTTTATATATTTAACGGCGTGAGTTTGTACTAATGGTGCTTGCGGATAGTGTAATAAATGTCCTCGGGTATCAGGTCTTATTCTATAATTTGAAGCTCCGAAACCAAGACTTTGCTTTCCCATACCTGCACCCATAGTAATACGAGGGCTGCTGTTATGTTCAGGATAAGGAACAAGAGATGAACCAATTCCAAGTATACACATGGGATCCATCTCCATATGCGTATGATCAACAGTAATATCCTTTGTTTTTAATCCAATTAAAGTATTTTCTTCTTCTTCAGCATCTATGTATTCAACGATTCCTTCATTGATTAGATCAATCCATTTTTTCTTACCTGTTTCAAGATCCTCTATGTATTTTTTTGTTAGTAGAAGTTTACCATTTTCAACAATTACAAGTGGTCTTCTTAGTCTTCCACTGTCACAATTAACTATAACATCATTTGCATCTTCATAAAATGCTACATTGACTTCGTTGTTAAGAAGTCCTTTTCTTCGTTTTTCTCTAAGTTTTTGAACTAATTCTTTACCATTCGGATGCATTCCAATTAAATCACCATTTAAATAAACACGTGTCCCTGAAGATTTCTTGGTTATCTCTCTAATTCCAAGATCTTTTAAAATACCTTCTACTTCTTTTTCAGAAAAACCCTCTGATATTTCAACTGCTAATGCAAGGTTTTTTACAAGACCACAATTTGGCCCCTCGGGTGTTTCATTAGGGCAAAGACGTCCCCATTGTGTTGAATGAAGATCTCGTGCTTCAAAATGAGGTTGTGAACGTGTAAGAGGTGATGTTACACGACGAAGGTGACTTAGAACAGCAAGATTACTTGTTCTATCTAATAATTGAGATATTCCTGCTCTACCCCCAACCCAGTTACCTGTCGCTAATGCATGATGTATACGTTGACTAAGTACATCTGATCTAAGACTTGAGCTAATTTTTATTTCTTTACCTTTTGCATGTATTCGCTCGATTTGATATTTTAAATCTTTACAAAGGGCTGTAAAAGCAACACGGAAAAGATCCTCCATTAGGTCTCCTGCAAGTTTCAAACGTTTATTTGCATAGTGATCCTTATCATCTGGTTCTCTTTTACCAAGTGCGAGTTCTAATACTGCCATTCCCATTCGTGCCATAAAAATAGCTTTTGTAAGACGATCATTTGGCTCATTTCCAAGATGTGGTAATAAATTTTTATCCATTAGGGTTTCAACACGTTTAATACGGTATTCCTTAGCTTGTCCACCTGCAAATTTTTTACCAAGATAGGCAATTGCTTCCTCCTTGGTGGTTATTCCATATTCATTTGCACATTCCTCTATATTTGCAAAAACATATGGTTCCATTTTTGGATCTACACTTATTACATCAACTATTTCTTCGTCGTTTTCCATACCTAGTGCACGAAGAAGAATCATTAATGGTATCTGCCCATATGTTGTAGGAAGTGAAACCATTAACATACCGTCTTTCTTTTTTTCTACAACTGTCAGGGCTCTATATCCTTCTTTTTGAGAAAATACTTTTGCGACTTCAATATCATGACCATATCTACTACTGGTTTCTACCAGTACTCGGTTTGGTGCAAGATCTTCAACTGTGATAAGTACACGTTCAGTACCATTACTAATAAAATATCCACCTGGATCAAGTGGATCTTCCTGGAATTGTTGAAGTTCCTTTTTATAATCATCCCATGTAAGCTCATGACCTTTTTTTTCCTCAACCATTCTTTTTGCTAGGTTGCAAGCTTTTGATTTAATCATAATTGGTAGTTCACCGATTCTTACTTCCTCTGGATCATATTCTACATCATCTTTAACAGGTATGAATTCAAGAGTCAATGGCGCCTCATATGTTAAATCACGGAGTCTTGCTTCCATTGGTGTAAGACTTCTTATGGTTCCATCAGCTTCTTTTACCTCTGGGTTACCAATAGATATTTTTCCAAATTTTATCTTATAACCCTCAATCTCTGGATAAATATAACCTCGTTCCATTTCCTCCTCTTGACCAATGATTGTACTATCAACAATATTTTGAAGCCTTCGCTCCAAAAAATCGTTATAGGAGGATATCTGATGGTTTACTATACTGCGCTCTTTATAAAAAGAATCTATAAGTTCCCTCATCCTTATTCACCTAATTTGTTAATCATTACTCTCTACAACAAGTCTATACGCTACTGCTTCATTTGCAGTATGACTTTTTCTTACTATTTTTACAATTTGTCCCGGTTTTGCCCCGATAGATATAGACACAGGATCAGTATCCATGATCTTTGGAAGTTGATCTGGTGTTATATTTAAATCTTCAAATAATTGTTTTTTTTCTTCTTCTGAGATTACCTCATGTAAAGGAACTAAATCATGTCTCATAATTTCAAATTCTTGTTTGTGGGTCTCTTTTGCCATGGAATGTTCCTTCCTCCTAGCGGGATTCTATTTGAGCGGGCCTGAAGGGATTCGAACCCTTGGCCACCTGGTTAAAAGCCAGATGCTCTACCTAGCTGAGCTACAGGCCCATATAAGGCCGGGACTCAACCTACTATTCAATATTTTTATATAATCCACTCTAACCTAATATTAAATGTGAAATAGCCTACCGGCTATAATAGTTCCTATATATATAATTTATGGAGTAATTGATTTAAATATTAATTGATTTGTATATTTTTTAAATATTATCTCATAATCTTCAAAAATTGGGGATCTCCCAATTAAAACTGGAATATCGTTTCTACTTGAAACATGTATTTGAAGATTGTTATATGTCACAGTTTGCTCTTTATTACCTATAACCATGTTTAAATTTGCTTTAAAAAGCGATGTTGTGCCGCCAGCAGTATCAACTGATCCTGCCTTTTTTAATTTTAAATCTAGATATTTTGCAATAGGCATTGGAATTACTATAAAATCTCCTCCTGAGTCTAGTAATGCATCAATAAATGGAGTATCTTTACCATTACAGTAAAATTTTACTGGAATTACTGGGTATTTAAAATAGTCGAATATGAATCGTATGTCTGTCATAGGTTTCACCGTAATTGACTATAACATGATAATACTTTTGCTGAAAATTTTTATAAATAAATTGTAATATCTTACCAGGTTCTTATTGTACCATTTATTACTTTTGAAATTTTAATATGATCGTCTGGAAATTTATCTGAAGGAAATTTTTCTTCACATGTTTTTAAAATATCCTCAATATTTACACTATGATCAACTATCTCATCGTTAAATAGTAAAAGCCACTCCCCAGAATGCTTTTTTGTTATATCTTCCTTTTTCATCAGTTAACTCTTACCTGTTATTAGTATATAAAATTTATGCTATTTAACCCTATTTTTAATCATTTTGTGAAATAAAATCCTCAATATTTATAGAAAATTTTAAATACTATTAGCTACAGACTATATATCATATTTTCAAAAAATGACAAGAAGAGGGAAAAGTAAAATGAATATTATTACATTAGATGATTTGTCAAAAGCAATTGCAAATAGAGTTGGAATTGGAATAGAAGAAGCGCGTAGAGATGCTGGTTTTGTGATGGATATTTTTGGATTTCAGGACAGGGTAATTGATAACGTTTTAGATCCTGAGGATAGACAACTCTTCTACATTTTAGAAGAAGAAGGAATGTTAACAACAGAAAGAGAAGAAACAACATTATATGATGGACGTGAATGGAGAACACATTATTGGGTTATCAGAAAAGATGTTATATTAAAATATGCTCAGGATGAAAACAAAAGAACTAGAAGTGTTTTATCAGATAAACAAACAATAGAAGATATATCTGATGAAGCAATATATGATGCTTTAGAAGAAAATATTTGGGTAACTCGTAAACTCCAAGAATAATAATTTTTTTCTTTTTTTAAATATCCTTTTAAAAAAATTAATAACTAGGTTTTTGTTTCACTCTTTTTACTAACCAGAAAGCTTTAATAAAAATAATAAAGGTGATATTATGACAAAAAAAAAATTAATTATTAGCTCAGAATCAGTAACAGAAGGTCATCCAGATAAAATGTGTGATTTAATATCAGATGCTATTCTTGATGAAGCGTTAAGACAAGATAAATACTCGAGAGTTGCTGTTGAATCTGGTACAAAAAATGGAGGAGTAATGGTTTTTGGTGAAATGACAACTAAAGGATATATTGATATTCCAAGGATTGTTAGAGATACCATTAAAGATATTGGATATACACATGCTGAATATGGAATAGAATGGGAAACATGCTCAGTATGGGTTCAAATTACTGAGCAAAGTCCTGATATATCACAAGGTGTTTCAGAAGGAGAAGGACTGCATATTGAACAAGGTGCGGGGGATCAAGGGATGATGTATGGATATGCATGTAACGAAACTAAAGAACTTATGCCACTACCAATTTCACTTGCACATAAACTTTCTAAAAAACTTGCTGAAATCAGGAAAAAGGGAGAAATACCATACCTTCGTCCAGATGGTAAAACACAGGTTTCTATAGAATATGATGAAAAAGGAAAACCAATTCGTGCAGATACAATTGTTGTATCAACTCAGCATGATGGTGGAATTTCACATGAAAAAATAAAAAAAGACATGATTGAAAAGGTAATTAAACCTATTTGTAACAAATGGATTGATAAAGGTACAATTTTTCATATTAATCCAACTGGTGCTTTTGTACGCGGTGGGCCTTATGCTGATGCAGGTCTTACTGGACGTAAGATTATAGTTGATACTTATGGTGGTATTGGCCGTCATGGTGGAGGAGCTTTTTCAGGAAAAGATCCATCAAAGGTTGATCGTAGCGCAGCTTATATAGCTAGATATATAGCAAAAAACATAGTAGCAGCTGGTCTTTCAGATAAATGTGAAATTCAGCTTGCATATGCAATTGGCGTTGCCGAACCTGTTTCAATTAATATTGAATGTTTTGGAACAAATAAAAAACCAATTGATAAAATTGAAAAACTAGTTAGGGAATTTTTCCCATTAAAACCAATTGAAATTATATCGCATCTTGATTTAAGAAGACCGATTTTTTATAAGACAGCCTCATATGGCCATTTTGGACGTGATGATCCAGATTTTACCTGGGAAAAAACAGATAAAGCATTAATTCTTAAAAAAGAATCAGGACTTAAAAAATAATAAAACTGTCTTCTTTTTTTATTATTTTCTTCAATTTGTACAAAAAGCATAAATAATAAAAAATAAAATATTATTTTTCAATATTCATTATATAAAGGAGGAATCCTAAATGGTTGAATTTAAAACCTTAAAATCTAAAGAGATTAAATTTGGTAAAAACAGTTTTATTGAAATATCAAAAAGAAAAGTAGTAACACCTGTTGGCGAAAATGAGTTTATTGCAATATCTCGTGGTTATTATCTTCCAGATAAAACTAAAGTATGGAGGGCATCAATAGCTTTGCCAAATAATAAATCAAAACGTAATGAAATTGCTAAGCTAATTAAATCTTTTTAAATATTTTTTTTCTTTTCGTTAGATTAAAGTATATGTGGGAGTATTTTATTTTGTGGTTCGAGGAGAGCGCATCAGTAAAGCATATGTTATTATTGCAATATTTATAATTCTTCTAATTATCATAACTATTCTTTTTAGTGGAAATCAACTTATTTGGGCGATTATTGATGATAAATATCTTGTTAATGGTTGGAAAGATTCAGGTGACTCTGTATCTTATAATAGATTCTTTGGATTAGAAAAACAAGGTAGCTTAACCTATGTTATTGATGAAAATGTAGATAATCTTTACCCGGCTTTTATAACAATTACAAGTATAAAAACAATTTTTATGAAGAGTGAAGAAGATCTATTAAAAACTACTATTGAAACAATTAATAAAGCTGCTGAAGCTAATAATATTATTATTGATAAAAACTCATCTTACTCAGGTAATAGAGTACTTAATATAGGTCATAAAACAAATTTTGTGATATTTGATGGAAATAAAACAAATGAAATTGTAACAGAAGAAATAAGAATAATTGGTGAAACATGGAATTGCGGTTTTTCAGGATCATCTGTGATATGTATCGGTGTTTCACAAATAACAGATAACAAACATAACAATCCAGATTATAATTATACTCATTGGATAGAAATTATAGGTGATACAGAAGGAACTTTTGTAAATAAATTCAACTCATATAATTTTATAAATTCAAATGGTCTACTTTTTAATGTAAAATGCCATTAAAAATAATTTCATTTCTCTTTTAATTCAACTTTTTGAATTTTATAACCCATTGGACATTCAATTTCTTCAAAAATCTTTATGATTTTATATTTTTTACCTTTCTCAATGTTTACACTACATAAATCATGATACATGCATCCAATGCTACCACAATTATTTTTTTCAATTTTTGAATTTGAATTTTCATCATATTTTTTATCGATACAGGTTATAATAGGTTGTTCTTGCACCTCTATAACAGATGCAGTTCCTTCATGAATATTACAGTTATGTTTTTTATCTCTAATATTTGTGATTTTATATTTTTTACCAGGCTTTAAATTAAAACAAACAGTTTTTAACTTGCAGTTTTTACATTCCTTATTTGGACCAATATAAACAAACTCTTTTCCTTTTTCAGCAAGTTTTTCCCCTATTAGTGTTACCAAAGGCATTACTAAATAACTCCTGTTGTTTTAGCTACTTTCTTTGCAGCATCTTGTGTAAGACCTGTTTCTCCAAGAATTGTATATCTTTCAGGTCTTATTTCATGGGCTCTTACAAGTGCTTCGATAATTTTTTTCTTTGAAACCCCCAATTCTTCTGATGTAATTGGAGCGCCTATTTTTTTAAGAGCATTTCTAACCTTCTCCCAATTTCCTCCATGAAGATAAACCATCATTATTGAACCAATACCGCATTGTTCACCATGAAGAGGTTTTTTATATCTTCTTCCTTTAAGCATAATACCTGGTCCTAAATGATCAAGCATGTGTGAAAACATATGCTCTGAACCAGATGCAGGACGAGTATTTCCAGCAACACTCATAGCAACTCCTGAAACTATCATTGCTTTTACTGCAAGCCATGATGCCTCTTCACGTCCTTCTTTAATATCTTCAGCGTTTTCAATAAGCATCTCTGCTGCTGTTTTTGCTAAAACAGCTCCATGTGTACTAAATTCCTCATTTTTTAATCTATGAGCAAGCTCCCAGTCCATTACAGCTGAAATATTAGAGATAACATCAGCACAACCTGATGCAAGCATTCTATAGGGTGCTTTCATAATTATTTTTGTATCAGCAAGTACTGCGAGAGGTGATGTTGCGTTCTTAGAAACAGAACCTTTACTATGTTTTAATGATGCACGGGGTGATGCAATTCCATCATGAGCAGCTGATGTTGGTACACTAATAAATGGCCTTTTAAGTTCATATGCAGCAAGTTTAGTGACGTCTATCACACTTCCTCCACCAACACCTAGAAGAATTTCAATATTTTTTTTACTGGCATAATTGATAACTTTATTTACTTCCCCAACTGTTGGTGATGAGACTATTTTTTGAATTACATCATAATTTGCTTTAGTTAGAATTTTACTAATCTCATCTCCAGAGAGTTTCTTTGTTTTTTTATCACTTATAACTAATGCTGATTTTCCTCTACCTATTCTATCACATAACTCAGCTATTTGGGATGTTGTTGAATGACCAACAATTATCTCCCTTGGAAATACCATTGTTTTGGATTTAGTAAATCGTTCCATATTAAATGGGGTAAACCATGGGTTTAATATATTATTTTTTCCTTTCATGCAAAGAAAATATGAAAATAAAAGACCAAATCTGCGTAAATAAAGATAAAATATTGATATACTCAATTTTATCAATAATTCTTATTCTAATTGTTGGAGTTATACTTTTTCCTCATATATTTTATGATAATTTTATTTGGAAATATTATTGGGGGCCTGTTGTTGCTGATTCAATAGGTACTCCCACTTATCATCCACAATTACCAGATCCACAGGCTGTTAAAGCTGTTGAAGGTTATACAGTTGTTTCAGAAATAACGTATGGTATTATATTAATTATAGCGCTTTATTTTATCTATAAACTTTTGAAAAAATTAGATATTAAAGTTAATTGGCGGTTTGCACTTGCTTTAATGCCATATATTCTTTATGGTCCTTTAAGTAGAGTCCTTGAAGATTCTGATTTTTTTACTCCTCCTGCGGTTTACTGGTTTATTTCACCCTTAATTTATTTACAAATTGCTATTTTTGCTATATTTTTCCTTTTGCTTGGTTATTATATTGAAAAAAAGTTTCCAAAATCAATTATTACAGTTAATAAAACTTTATTTTTAGGTGGATTGATATTTCTTATTCCATCAATTTATTTAATAATTAGATGGATAATTGGGGATCAATGGAGCATAAGCTTTGGTGTTCGTTTTGATGTTTTTTTAATAGTACTTGGCTTTGTATTTTTAATAACTGGATTGGTTTATCTAATAGGTTATATCAAGAGAAATAATGAAAAATTTGCTGTTTATAAAAATCCTTTAAATCTATTTATGCTTGTAGGTCATCTAATAGATGGGATTACTAGTTATATTAGTATAAAGGATCCTTTTATGCTTGGTTTAGCAATATATACTGAAAAACATCCTGGTTCAAATTTTTTACTAGAAATATGGGGACCGTTATTCCCAATTGTTAAATTTATTTTAATTATAGTTGTTATTTATGTATTTGATGTACTTTATAAAGAAGAGTTAATAAAATATTCAACATTTATCAATCTATTAAAGATTGGTATTTTGATACTTGGCTTTTCACCTGGTGTTCGCGATTTGTTAAGAGTAACAATGGGAGTATAAATTTTATGAGAAGACATCCAGATTGGTTGAAGGTTGAAATAGGCGGTGGAGAAAATTTTGTTAAAATGAAAAATCTTCTTAGAAATGCTAAACTTCATACCATATGTGAAGAGGCAAAATGTCCAAATCTGGCTGAATGTTTTGGTTTAGGTACAGCTGTTTTTTTAATTCTTGGTGATAAATGTACTAGAAATTGTCGATATTGTAATGTTAACCATGGAATTCCCACAGAAATTAATATTTACGAACCAAAATATGTTGCTCAAAGTGTAAAAACACTTGGTTTAAAATATGTTGTAATAACTTCTGTAACCAGGGATGATTTACAAGATGGAGGAGCAAGTATTTTTCATGATACAGTAAATGAAATAAAAAAAAACTGTAATAATTGTAAAATTGAAGTGTTAATACCAGATTTTAAAGGTGAAATTGAGCCACTAAAAAAAGTTATTGACTCTAAACCTGATGTTATAAATCATAACATTGAAGTTGTTGAAGATCTTTTTCCAGATATAAGACCTGAAGGTAATTACAAAATTAGTCTAAAACTATTAAAAAATATAAAAAAATTTGATAAAAAAATTAAAACAAAATCAGGATTTATGTTAGGTTTAGGAGAAGATGATAAACAAATAATAAAGACAATAGCAGATCTTAGATCTGCAGATGTTGATTTTTTAACAATTGGTCAATATCTTCAACCTACAAGAAATCATGCTGAAATTGAAAAATATTATACTCCCGAGGATTTTAATAAATATAAAGAAATTGCGTTAAATCTAGGTTTTAAACATGTAGAATCAGGTCCTCTTGTTAGAAGCTCATACCATGCAGAAAAAACATGGACCTCTAAATAAGGATTCTTCAAAAGCAGGTTTTATAAATATTAAATAAATGTCTCATTAGATGAAATCAAAATCAACATATAAAATTCCAAATGGAAAACTACTAAAAATATTTTTAGATTATAATGAAAAAAATCAATTGATAAATAATATTAAAATTACAGGAGATTTTTTTGCTTATCCTGAAGAAGCAATTGAAAAAATGGAAAATGAGCTTAAAAATACTAAACTAGATAAAAATATTCTCAATGAAAAAATAAAAAATATTATTCAGGAAAATGATATAGAGTTCATTGGTCTCAATTCAGAAGGACTAACAAATGGAATATTAATATGTTTAAAATGAAAGAGAAATGGCGTTATTTAAAAACTGAAGATAAAACTGCTTATGCTAATATGGCAATTGACAGAGCAGTTCTTGTTGCAAATAGTGAGTGTAAAGTATCTCCAACAGTTAGATTTTTTACATGGAATCCTCCTGCAATTTCAATTGGTTATTTTCAAAGTCTTGAAGATGAAGTTAATCTAGAAATGTGTAAAAATATTGGTGTTGACTATGTTCGAAGAATAACTGGAGGAGGGGCTGTATATCATGAGTCAGAACTTACATATAGTATAGTTATACCTGAATCTCATCCTCAAGTTCCAAAAAATATTATGGAGAGTTATGGAAGAATTTGCGGAGCAGTAATTAAAGGTTTGAAAAATCTTGGAATTAATAGCAATTATATTCCAGTTAATGACATAATAGCTGATGGTAAAAAAATCTCAGGAAATGCTCAAACAAGGAAGCTGAAAACAGTTCTTCAACATGGGACGATATTGACTGATGTAGATGTAAATAAAATGTTTTTACTTCTAAAAGTACCGGATGAAAAAATTAAGGACAAACTCATTGCAGATGTTAAACAACGAGTAACATCTATAAAACATATACTCGGGGATGATATTAATTTCAATGAGACAGCTAAAGCAATGAAGGCAGGATTTGAGGAAGAATTCAATGTTGACCTTGTTGAAGGCCAATTAACTTCATATGAAAAAGAGTTAGCTAAGAGATTTGAAATTGAATTTTTTGGTTCAAAACAATGGAATCATAGAAGATGATTAAAGTTAAAAGAGTTAATGCATTTACAGATTCAATAGACGGTGGTAACCCTGCAGGTGTTTTATTAGAATCTCCAGATTTATCTGATCAACAAATGGCAAAAATTACTAAACAACTTGCTGTTTCAGAAACAGCTTTTGTATTTTCAAGTTATAAAGCTGATTATTTGGTAAGATTTTTTACTCCAACCATGGAGGTTGATTTATGTGGACATGCAACAATTGCAACTTTTTATACTATGGGTGTCGAAGGATTTTTTCAAGGTGATAAAACCACAAAAATTACACAAGAGACAAAAGCTGGAGTTTTTCCTGTTGATATTGAGTTTACAGATGATAAAAAAGTCAATCGAGTAATGATGACACAAGATAAAACAACTTTGAAAGATATATATTTAGATATATCAAATATTGCTGATTCCTTAAATATTTCAAAAAATGAAATAGATACATCACTTCCAAAACAAATCACATCAACAGGATTATTTACATTACCAATATGTATAACCACATACAACAAACTTAAATCTATTAAACCAAATTTTGAGAAAATTAAAAAAATTTGTATTCAACACAATATTGGAAGCTTCCATCTATTTACATTTGAAACTATAGAACCAGACTCAGTCTATCACGCTAGAAACTTTGCACCAGTTTATGGAGTAAATGAAGATCCTGTAACAGGTACTGCAAATGGTGCAGTAAGTAGTTATTTGTTTAAAAATAAAATAATTCAAAAAAATAAAATGGTCTGTGAACAAGGAGATATTATGGGAAGACCTGGGAGAATTTTTGTTGAAATAAATGATGACAAGGTAAAAGTAGGTGGAAAAGCAAAAATTGTTGAAGAAATAGAAATAAGATAATAAAATAATTATTACATAAAATCATCTAATTTTATTTCCATTCCATCATTTGCTGCTATAACCTTTAATCCAAGCTTATTTCCTAATTCTTCTGCAACTTCCCAAGGTTTAGCCTTTAGCATTGTCATCCCAAAATGTGTAAGAATGGTAAGTTTAGGTTTATTTTTTGAAATAATTTTATCAACATCTTTTATACATAGGTGTTGAAATTTTTTATTTTCTTTATAAAAAACAACATTAATAATTAATATATCTCCTTTATAATGTGATTCAATTCCTTTGAAATATTTAGTGTCTGTTATTACTGATATTGTATTGTTTTTTCCATGGAAATTAAATCCATAACCTTCTGCTCCATGATGTATGTTTTTTATTGGTGAATCAAATGTTATATTACCGATTTTATAGCTGCTTTTTTCATTTAAAATCACAGTATCATCTAGATAATTTTTGATATAATTTAGAATAACTGGATCATTAGAAAAGGCTTCCTTTGGCGCAAAAACAATCCCCTTCTTATGATAACCTCCATCTGTCATTGCCTCAATCATTATATTTATATCATTAGAGTGATCAATATGTTTGTGAGAAAGTATTATACCATCTAAATCTTTTGGATTAAGTTTTGGTTTGCTTGATAAACATCTTATTAGAGATCCCGGACCCGGATCGATTAATAAATTTGTATTATCTAGGGTAATCCATATTCCTCCAGATTTTCTGAACTGCTTAATAACTACAAATCGTGCACCTGCAGTACCTAAAAATTTAATTTTATCCATATTTTATTATCCGTTCTTTGTTACATGAAATATTATTTTTAAACATATCGAATTTTTAAAATAAATCTTAGTTTTTAAAATAAATAAAATATATTACTAGAAAACTTTTTAGATAGAATTTCATATATTTTATTATGAACCTTTTTGAATATACTTATGATCTGGTAAAGCAAATTCCTGAAGGAAAGATATCTACATATGGAGCTGTAGCAAATGCTCTAGGAGATAAAATTGCTTCACGAGCTGTTGGTCGTATGATGAATCAGAATCCAAATGCAGACACAATGCCATGTTACAAGATTGTTCATTCTGATGGAAGACTTGGTGGATTTGGTCTAGGTATAGACGATAAAATAAGAAGATTATATGAAGCTGGCATTTATGTAAATAATGGCAAAATTTTTAATTTTGATACAGTCTTTTACAATAAATTTAAGACAAATTATCCATTGAGACAGCTTAGAAAAGAACAAATTGAATTAAGTAAAAAAATAAAGCTAAAGGATGGTTTTACAAAATTAGATAAAGTAGCAGGTATTGATGTTTCTTATACAAAAAACAAGTTTGATCATGCATTAGGTGCATGTGTTGTAATGGATTATAAAACAAAAGAAATTGTTGAACGTAAAACAATTTCCTGGGAAACCAACTTTCCTTATATATCAACTTATCTTTTTTATAGGGAATTTCCAATTATTCAGGAGCTTGTTAATATTTTAAAGTCACAACCAAGTGTATATATGTTTGATGGAAATGGAATTCTTCATCCTTATGGGATAGGACTTGCTTCTCAAGCTGGTATTAAGCTTGATATGCCTAGTATTGGCATTGCAAAAAACCTTTTGTATGGTGATATAAAAAACAATAATGTTTTTATAGATGGGCAAAAGAAAGGTTTTACTTTTTTTTCATCTGATCGTGTTAAAAGACCTGTTTTTGTATCACCTGGTCATAAAATATCTTTTGAATCCACTTATAAAATTATTAAGCACTTTTCTAAATATAAAATTCCTGAACCCCTTAGACAAGCACATCTAGTTGCAAAAAAGATTTTAAAAACTTAGATTTGGTAATTCTTTGCTTGATAAAACTGGTATTCCATTTTCTTCAAACCACTGTCTGAACTCTGTTACTTGTGATTTTTTTAATGCTTTTCTGTGAATGTATACACCTTCTACATTTGGAGTTCTATCAAGTGCTTGCTTAATCATATTGCTGTTTACATTTCCTGCATTTATCTGATATGAAGGTATCATATGACCAAATGCAATATTTTTTTCTAATGCTACATCTGTAAATCTTGGTGCGTAATGCCCCCCACCAACTCCAACTAAGACTGGCATTTCTTTTTCGAAATCTTCCTCATAATGATGGTTTTGTAAAAGATTAAGTATTGTTTTTGCTACAATTTTTGCAGGTAATTTTTTATTCCATTCTTCTTCTGTACTACCGACTTCAATAAATACTGCTGGAATTGTCATATATGGTCCGTGATGTGTTACCTCAAAGCATACTTTATGGTATAGTTTTTTCTCTTTGGCGTTTTTTTTAAGTATTCTAAGAAGTTGCGTCATGATTTTTGGTGATGAAAATGAAAGAGTATTGCTTTTTCCACCGAATTCTGCTAATCCATAATTACCAAGCGGGTGTACTGTTAAAGTTGGCTCTCCTGTTTTACTTGTATGTCTAGAAATAAATATTGCTTGTTTAGCTTCTAATCCTAAATTTTGCTTTACTTCCGCAACAATGTTTTCATGTGTGATTTTACTGTCAGGAATTGTTAAGATTACAATGTTTTTCATTTCTTTATGATGGTAAACTTCATTTTTTAAAAAAATATTAGTTTTATCCCATGATGTTTGTTCTAAAAGAGAATTTTTTATGTTTATACTTGCTGGATCTTCTGATGATGCAATGATTAATACAGTTATTTGTTTCACCTTTGATAAGTGAAACACGGATTATTTTTTTAATTTTATCTTTTTTTGGTTTTCGTCTTCTTTTTTTATTATTTCCTTAAGCCTATGCATTCTAACAATAAAATGAATCCTGTCTTCAAGCGTACAGACCTTTATTATATATTTTATTTCTTCAACTTCTTGTTTAGTTGATAATAATCCAACGACCAACATATTTTCAACGAATCAAATTTTATATTGAAAAGTATATAATAGTTGTTGTACAGTTATTATCATTATATTTTTTAATAAACAGATATATATTTTTATATATACAACATTTAATTAATCAGGTCTCATATATTTTATAATAGCAACAGTAAAACCAAGAGCAATCGGAAAAATAATTATGTAATAAATAATATTGACTTCTCTTAAAAATAAGGTAATATCATAACCAAAAAAATATAATAATATTATTACTACTAAAATAATTGGTAGTAAAAGTGCGACTATGAGAGGTAGTGATTCCCTATTTACCATTTTTCCTCCTTTTTCTTACATTTTTGGAGAGAAATATTTACATTACATAGGTAATAATATATATAAACGAATATTCTTCAATGTATATAAACTTTAGTCAAAATATTTTTTTATCGGACTATACTTATCATTTCCATTAAAGATATCTTTTATTTCACAATAAGTAAAATCTATATCGATCTCTCCAGGATTATATCTTCCATTTTTAGTATCCCAGTATACTTCAATTCCGCTTTTATTTATAGCTAAAATTATCCCCTTATATTCTTTTTTATTTCCATTTTTATCTTTATAGGTTCTTTTAACTCTATCACCTAAGTCAAAGGCATCAAATAAAGATGGAAACTTTTTATAATTATCCTTCTCTCCATATTCAAACATATCATTCACCTTTTCCATCAATTAGTATGCTAATTTTTGTCAATGAAAATATTTAAAATTATTTAGTAAAAATATCATTCAAGCAATATTATCTATTTGAAATTATTGCAAAAATATAATAAATGGATTTTATTACATTAAATAAATGAAAAAAACTTTTAGTTTAATTATTTTACTTGTTCTTTTTATTAACGCATTACAAATAAACGCAAATATTGGAATTGGCGAAGAGATAGAAGTAAAAAAACTATATGTAGATGATGATGGTGATAAAGATTACACATCGATAAAAGATGCTATAAATAACGCATCTAAAGGAGATACCATCTTCGTTTTTAATGGATACTATGAGGGTTATTTCTCAATTAATAAATCCTTAACACTACAAGGAGAATATAAAAATAATACAATAATCGATGGATCTAATTATATTCCAAATTCAACATCATTGATAAAAATAACAGCAGATAATGTAACTCTTAAAGGTTTTAATATTCAAAATAGTAAAAGAGACATTGGAATGATTATTGATGATTCATCTCCTCCTTTTAGTTATTATGATTACGGAATTGGAATCGAAATAATATCTGATTATAACAAAATAAGTGATAACATAATTCAAAAAAGTGAAGGATATGCAATTCTATTAAACAAAAGCAAATATACCACTATTACTAACAATAAAATAACAAATAATAAAGAAGTTAGTATTTATCTAAAAAATAGCTCGAAAAATCAGATATATATTAACAATATTACAAACAATCAACGAGGAATAATTTTTCATATTAAATCAACTGAAAATATAATCTATCTAAATAATTTCATAAATAATTCATATTATCATGCTTATGATGAGAGTAATAACTCTTTTTATAACCCAAATATTAAAAAAGGAAATTACTGGAATGATTACAATGGAATAGACTCTAATGATGATGGAATAGGAGATACACCTTATGAAATACCAGGTGGTATATCAATTGATATCTATCCACTTTTAAAGCCATATGAAGGAGAAAAACCATTTATTATTGATTCTGAACAACTTTTTAAAATGTTAACAATTGGCATGATAATTGTTGTAATTATCTGTATTCCAATTGCCTATTATTGGAGAAAAAAATATTATACCTAAGTAGTTTTAATAGTACCAAGTACAGGCTCATATATAAGCCCTTTATCCATAAGGCTAGTTAACGCTTCTTCAACTGAATCCTTGTTAAGCCCCTCTTTTTCACAGTTTTCAGTTATTACGTCCCAAGGGGCACCATCATCACCCTCGATTTTTTTAATAATTTCAAGAACAATATCTTCAATTTCTTCAAATTTGCTTTCAGATTCTTCATTTTTTTCTTCAGATTTTATATCAAAATCTTGTTCTTTTTCCTCTGGTAGATCCTCAAATTTTTCAATTAATAGTTTTTCATCGATTGTATCTTCAATTTTAATAGGTACTTTTTCTTCTTCCTCTTTTTTAAAAACTGGAAGAGTTTCTTTACTAGATGTTAAATACTGAAGTGCCTCTTGTATTATTTTTACATATTTGTTAAGATCAATATTATTATAATTTTTTAATGCAAAAACAATTCCTTCTGATAATTCTTTACTAAATCCTAATTTTCTAAGCTCAAATTCATTTTTCTCATCCATCTTCATAGCTTCAAGTATTGCTTCAATTCTATCTTTTGTATTCTTACATGTCTCAATTATCCATTTATCACGAATATCAGCATTTACTTCCATTATTTTCTCAGGGCGTACAGAAACATAAATAGTACCTTCCTCAGGTGAATAAGTACGGACTTTTCCAACTATTGCAACAAACGTAGGTACCTCTATTTTAGAAAGTGCTTCTGTTGTTTGCTTTTGATATGAACCAGAATATAATGTAAAAACACCAGTTGGATCAGAAACATGGGCACGGACAAGATCACCACCTTCAGATATATTTTCGACATCTGTTAACACACCAATGATAAAGACACGGTTAACTTTTGCTCCAAGTGGTGTTACTATATAAGACGGGGTCATCTCTCCATCGCCTTTAATTTCTACTGTTGAATCATTGTATTCTCCTGCAAATAATCTCCAAGCTGTTTCTCGTTTCATAATAGTTCCTCCAACTCATTTACTATTTTTTCAGCTTCTTCAACAACATTTATTTCAGCAAGCTTTGCTTCTCTGACAATTAAAGTTGTTCCAAAATCATCTCCTAATGCGTTTCCTCTTAATATTATTGTCTTTGCAAAAAGTTTATTGTTAATTTTTTCTAATATATCTTCTTGTGTCATATTTTTTACATCAGTAAGAGTCTTTCCAAGTATTTTCTCAGTAATATCTCGATTTAATATACTTCCAACGGCACCAGTTCCATCATCGACAACTAGTTTAATTCGTAAATCAAGTAAACCTTTCACTTGTCCATGTAGATTGCATTCATCGTTTTGAATAACTCTTTTACATTCAGGACATCGATGGATAAAACCTGATCCTGGTCGAATATCAATAACTGTACCCTCCACCTGAATATCAAGTGCTCCACGTTTTTCAATTAATTCATGTAAAAGCATTTGATTTACTTCGAGATCGTCTTTTTTGATTTTACTTTTATCAAGTTTTTTTACAATTGCTGTTGAATCAAATGTAAGCTGTGGAATCCCCTTCCAAGCCTTTATATATCCACCATTTATCCTAAGAACGTCACCTTCCTTTATCATAAAATCATGCCATGATGTAAACTGAGCTTTACCAGTTTGATCTGCAATCACACCTGAAAATACCTTCTTAGTTTCACCATTTACATCTGTGTCACGAGCACTAATTTCTAGGACACGAGCGGTTAAATCAACCTTTCCCATACCTGACCGTAAATCTTTTAATTTAACCTTTTTAGGCTCAAAAGCACTTTTTGGAAGTCTGTCTTTCTCTGTTTTTTCAACACTAACTCGATCTCCAAGGTTTAACTGGACTGCACCTTGCCATTCACGTGTATAGGCATTTGAAATCTCTATAACATCTCCTTTTTCTACATCAAGAGTACCCCATGATGTAAAAGGAATAGTACCACTCTCATCACCTAATATACCATAATAAATGGTACGATTTTCACCTTTAACTGTTACCTCTTTAGGATTGATAGCAATTACATGACCTAATAGTTTAACGCTAGACTGATTGGGTTTCAATTCTGAGATTAATGTTCTTTCAGATGGAGTAGAGCTTGTTAAAACAGCTAGTCCTCCAAATTTCTTTATAAGAGTTTGTTTTGCTTGCTCTATTGGAACACCATATTCAATAAATTTTTCAAGTTCTTTTTCAAGTTCCTCTCTTGAGACTTCCCCTTTAGAATCGTCCTTTAGAGCATTTATAATATCATCTACATGAGTCTTAAGATTCATTTCTGACACAAATAAAACCTCCCCAAAAACGCATATATTATTTGCTATATCAATGTATCCTTATTTTTAATATAAACCAGATATGTTACCTTTTTCATCAATATCAATATTTTCAGATATTGGCTTTATTGGAAGACCTGGCATGGTAGTAATTTTACCAGTCATTGGTACTAAAAAACCTGCTCCAGCAGAGAATTTAATTTCACGGACAGTTATCTTAAAATTATTAGGTCTTCCAAGATTTTTTGAATCGTCAGAAAGAGAATATTGCGTTTTAGCAATACATATTGGTAGTTTATCTAATCCCAGTTGGTTTGCAAGTTTTATATCACGTTCTGCATTAACAGTATAGACAACTAGACCTGCGCCGTACATTTTTTTAGTAATTATCTCAATTTTCTCTACAATAGGTAGTTTTCCATCGTATAAAAATTTGAATTTTGAAGGATTATTATGAATAAGATTTACAAGCTTTCCAGCAAGTTCAATTCCTCCTTCGCCACCTTGACTCCAAATATCAGCAACTGCGATCGGAATATTTTTATAATTACAGAAATCCTCAACTATTTTTATTTCATCCTCACGATCATTAACAAAATGATTAATAGCTACAATAATTGGAATATTAAAATATGCAATATTTTCTAAATGTTTCTCAAGATTGACAAGACCATCTTTTACATTTCCATTCCCATGTCTTTTTAGTGCTTTAATACTAACAACCATAACAACTGCATCAGGTTTTAATTTTCCAACTCTGCAAACGATATTAAAAAATTTTTCAGCTCCTAATTCTGAACCAAAACCAGCTTCCATAACCACATAATCAGCAAGTTTTAAAGCCATCTTTGTTGAAATAAGACTATTTGTTCCATGAGCAATATTTGCAAAGGGTCCACCATGAACAAAAGCTGGTACTCCTTCTATAGTTTGTACTAGATTAGGTTTCATGGCATCTTTTAATAAAACTGTCATAGCGCCAACTGCTTTCAAATCATTTGCTGTAATTGGTTTATTATCATAAGTATATGCAACAATTATTCTACTAAGTCTTTGTTTTAAATCATTTAAATCTTTAATAAGACACAATATAGCCATAATTTCTGAAGCAGGTGTAATAGCAAACTCTTCCTCATGTGGAACGCCATCGTTTGGGCCACCAAGTCCAACTACAACTCTACGTAGGGCACGATCACTTATGTCAAGTATCCTAGGCCAAACAATATATCGTGGATCAATATGAAATTCATCACCATGATGAATATGATTATCTAATAAACTAGCTAATAAATTATGAGCACTAGTAATGGCATGCATATCACCAGTAAAATGTAAATTAATATCAGTCATTGGAATAACTTGTGAAAAACCACCACCAGCTGCACCACCCTTCATACCCATAGTTGGACCAAGAGACGGTTCTCGAATACAGAGCATTGTCTTTTTACCAAGTTTTGAAAGGGCTTGGGCAAGACCAATAGTCATAGTAGTCTTACCCTCACCTTCTGGAGTAGGATTAATTGTTGTAACAAGAATTAATTTTCCATCTTTATTTTTTGATATTCTATCAAAAATCTTAGGATGAACCTTTGATTTAAATCCTCCACATGGAATTAATTCATCACTTTTTATCCCAACCTTAGCTGCGATTGAATGCATATCCTTAAGCTTAACTGAACTAGCAATTTCAATATCTGTTTTCATAATTAAAAAACGGATAGTAAAAAAGACCTACTTAATTATTTCCAGAATTACATCTTACTATTTACAATTTTTAATATTTCCTCAGTCTTTTTTGAGGTGCATTTTAATAATTTTTCAAGATCTGTTGACATCTCTTTCACAAATTTTTCATCTTTTATTGATCCAAGATTAATCCTGATATTTAAAATTGCACCTTCAACACCTGCTTTAGCCATAATAGCAGATACTGCAGCATCAGTAATTGAGTTAACATTTCCTTTCTGAGCAACAACCAATGCAACATCCAATACCTCAGCACAAGTCATTGCTGTCTCAAGTGGTACCATGGCAGCAGTTTTATAACCATTTTGAATTGCCGCACTTCTTTTCGTTTTTTGCTGCTCTGTTTCTTTAGGCATTTGAAATGCTTTTATAACATCATTAAATGCTTCTGTATCCTTATCAATTAGAAAAGTTAATTTTTTCCTAATTTTTTCACTTTGAATTAGAGTTTTTTTGATATCTTTTTCAACATCAGCATATTTTTCTTTTCCAATTGTAAGATTACAAACCATAGAACTTAAACCAGCTCCTAAGCCTCCAGCAAGAGCAGCAACGCTCCCACCTCCTGGTGCTGGACTATTTGAAGCAAGCTCTGATAAAAAACCTCCAACTTTCATAGAAACTAGTTGTCCCGTTTCTTCAACCATATATTCTATAACTTTTTGTTCTGGTTTAAATAGATATAAATCTGAAAGACCAAGTTTCTCAACAGCAAGATTTACTAATTCTAATTCATCTATAATATTTGTTTTTTCTTTTTCTGAATAATATTTACCTGCTAATATCAGTGATTCTTTTGGAACAAGTCCAACTATTTCACTTCCAGTCGCTTTTATTCCGAGCTTTGCTGCTTCTTTTTTCACTTCTTCGTAAACATGGTTAATATTTACTTCTCTAAAATTTAATAAATTCATTGATACTTGGGAGATATCCTCATTATACATCATACCTCCTGCTTGAACACCTTTAAATTTACCGGGTATTCTTTCTGGTTTACCATCAGATCCAATTATTTTATTACCATCTTTATCTTTTTTTAAAACTCCACTTGTTCTAATTTTTCCTGCGATTTTCGAAGCTAATGATTTATCATTTGAGTCTAAGTTTATATTATACGCAAGTAGAATGTCTCTACATCCTGTTGCAGTCGCACCACTTTTTGGGACAAAAACTGGTTTTCCAAAATCAGGTTTATATGATGGATCCTTAAATTTTTCTTCAAGTGCTTCATATTCCCCTTTTCGGATATCAGGAAGCCTTATTCTTTCTTTTTTTGTAGCTGATTTAGCATATAAAAAAACAGGAACATTTAGTTCTTTTGCGATTCTTTGTCCGAATTTTTTTGATATTTCTATACAATCTTTATCATTAACACCCTTTATAGGTATAAATGGACATACATCAAGAGCCCCCATTCTTGCATGTTCCCCTTTATGTTTTGACATATCTATTAAAGCAATACCAATTTTTGCTGCACGAAATGCAGCCTCAAGAATGGGCTCTGGTTCTCCAACAAAAGTAAAAACAGTCCTATTGAAATCCTCGCCTGGATCAACATCTAAAAGTTTTACACAATTTACAGACTCAATAGCTGCAGAAATTGCGTTAATTACAGTTTTGTCTTTTCCCTCGCTAAAATTTGGTACGCATTCTACTATTTTATCCATTATATGCACCGCAAACCCTTAATCTAAGTTCTTCTTTTAACCCTTTGGGAAAACAATATGGAAACAGTTGATATATTAATTAAAAATTCAAATGAATTAATCACTTTAAAAGGACCAAATAAGCCAAGAAAAAACAAGAACATGAGTAATATTGGAATTATAAGAAATGGTGACTTAGCAATAAATGATGGTCTTATTGTTGATATTGGTAAGAAATTAAATTATAAAGCAAGTAAAACAATTGATGCAAAAGGAAAAACAGTGATGCCAGGATTTGTTGATCCTCATACACATTTAGTTTTTGCAGGTTCAAGGGAATTCGAACTTGATATGAAACTTAAAGGTGCAACTTACATGGAGATTTTAAAGAAAGGTGGAGGGATTAAATACACTGTTAACCAAACAAGAAAAGCATCGAATAATTTATTACTTGAGGAAAGTAAAAAACGTCTTGACAGTATGCTATCCTACGGGACAACAACTTGTGAAGCAAAAAGCGGATATGGACTTGATACTAAAAATGAGTTAAAAATTCTTAAGATTAATAAAAAACTTAATGAAAATCATTCTGTGGACATTATTTCAACATTTCTTGGAGCCCATGCTATTCCTGATAATTATAGTAATCATGAATATACAAAACTAATTATTGAGGAAATGATACCTCGTGTTAAGGATTATGCAAAATTTTGTGATGTTTTTTGTGAAAGGGGTGTTTTTACAATTAATCAATCAAAAAAGATATTAAAAGCTGGTAAAAAAAATGGATTAACACCAAAAATTCATGCAGATGAAATCGTAAATACTGGAGGTGCTTCACTTGCAGCAGAAATTAATGCAATTAGCGCTGATCATCTTCTTAGATCATCAAATAGCGGTTTAAATAAAATGGCTGAAAAAGAAGTTATTGGTGTTTTATTACCAGGTACGCCTTTTTCTCTTATGATGAAAGAATACGTTAATGCTCGTAATATGATAGATTTAGGTGTTCCTGTTGCACTTGCAACTGATCTTAATCCTAATTGTTGGGTGGAAAGTATGCAACTCATGATTCAACTTGCATGTTTTAATATGAATATGACATCTGCTGAAGCAATCTGTGCTGCAACTTTTAATGCTTCTTGTGCAATTGGATTGAATAATTATATTGGTAGTTTAGAAAAAAGTAAAGTTGCTGATGTTATTGTTCTAAATTGCCCTAATCATAAGTTTATACCATATCATTTTGGAATAAACCTTGTTGAAACTATAATCAAAAAAGGTAATCTAATTAAACTAAAAGAATTAACGGAAACTTAGATATACAATAATGATATTATTAGAGTGAATGGGTGTTGAGAAGGGAGAGAGAAAACTTAAAAGAGAATTAGGACTTCTTGACATTTTTTGTATAGCTTCTGGTGCTATGATAAGCTCCGGATTGTTTGTTTTACCTGGTATTGCTTATTCAAAGATTGGTGCAGGAATAATTTTTTCTTATGCTATTGCAAGTCTTTTAATTATTCCTGCTGTTTTTTCTAAAGCAGAACTAACAACTGCTATGCCTAAAGCTGGTGGAACATATTTTTTTATCGATAGGAGTATGGGTCCTCTTATGGGTACAATCGGTGGATTTGCAGCATGGTTTTCTCTTGCATTTAAAAGTGCGTTTGCATTAGTAGGAATTGGGATTTTTTCAATTATACTAAATGAATCTTTTAACAATCCAATTATTACTAAATCAATAGCTGTCCTTTTTTGTATTATTTTTGCATTGATTAATATTAGAGGAGTAAAACATACTGGAAAAACTCAAATAGCTATTGTTTTGGGACTATTATTTTTACTTGTAATTTATATTCTTCTAGGAAATTTTTATATAAATATTGAAAATTTTGAGGGAATTACATCATTTAGTACTTTCGGTATCTTTTCAACTGCGGGATTAATCTTTGTATCTTATGGTGGTTTGACAAAAGTTTGCAGTGTTGCAGAGGAGTGTAAAAAACCAGCAAGAAATATTCCATTAGGTATGTTTCTTTCATGGGGTTTAATAACACTTTTATATTTATTAGTACTAATCGTGACTGTCGGTGTTATGGAACCTAGTCAGTTCACTCTTGCAGATGGTTCTCCTAATCTTACACCTATTTCTACAGGTGCTGATAATATTCCTTTGTTTTTTGGATTTGGTGGAATAATTATGGCTATTGCTGCAATTCTTGCATTTGTATCTACAGCTAATGCTGGTCTCCTTGCTGCATCTCGTGATCCAATGGCAATGGGCAAAGATCAGCTACTTCCAAATGCTTTTACTAAAATGACAAAACGAGGAACGCCATATTTTTCGATTTTATTTACTACTGGTTTTATGATAAGTGTAATTTTATTTTTAGATAACGAAAATTTAGTAAAGACAGCATCAACTTTAAAAATTCTGCTATTTTTACTTATTACTCTTTCTGTCATTATTATGCGTGAAAGTAAAATTAGAAACTATCGCCCAAGGTTTAAAACACCTTTTTATCCTTTGATTCAAGTAAGTGGAGTTATTGGATTTATATTTTTAATTATTCAAATGGGCATTGTACCAATTTTTATTGTAAGTTGTTTTCTTATATTTGGTTTTGGCTGGTATTGGTTTTATGCACGCGATAAAATTTGGAGGGAATATACTTTCTTAAACTTAGTTGAAAGAGTAACAGGAGAAAAATCATCTGGTTATCTAGTAGATGAAGAACTACGTGAAATATTAATCGAGCGGGATAACCTTGAAGAAGCACGTTTTGAAAAAATAATTAAAGAATGTGAAGTACTAGATTTATATAAGTATATGCGCCCCGATAAATTTGCTTGGATTATTGCACATAAATTATCTAGAAATCTTGATATAGATAAAGATAAACTTTATAAGCTACTTCGAAAACGTGAGAAAGATTCAAATGTAGTAATACACCCTGGAATTGCAATTGTTACTCATATGATTAAAGGTCGTGATAAATATGGAATTATTCTTGTTAGAAGCAAGATGGGAATCTTTTTAGCAGATGATACTCCTCCTGTGCATGCGTTTTTTATAATTGTTGCATCTCCTGATGAAAAAAGTTTTTACATGCATAGTTTAATGTGGATTATTCAAATTTCTGAAGAAACTAATTTTAAAAAAGAATGGATTAAAGCTAAAGATGTAGATGAACTTAGAAAAATTATTTTAAAAGCATGGAAAAAACGTGAATCATTTTGATCTTTTATTTTTTATACCAAGTAAAATACAAGTTTTTTCGTATATTTCTATTCTATATCCTTTATACTTGGGAAATTTATTTACAAATCCTTTAACAATTTCATCAACATTTGCCTTCTTTCGTTTTCTTATAAACAATTTTAATTTGTTTTCTATTTCATGTTCTATTTTTTCTACCTTATGAGTTTCAAGTATTTGACAAGTTGTATGATATATCTCATTTCTATGTACATTATATTGTGGATATTGATCGATAAAATCTGTTACTATTTTTTTTACATTTTTTTCTTTTTTTTCTGTTATAAAATCATCAAGTCTAATTGTTAAAATTTTATCAAAATTTGTCTGTATATAATGCTCATGTATCTCTCGTGATACAAGAATTGCCTCAATTATAGATATTGTTAATAAAATAAGTGTTAACACCATAACTGGTATTTCATTATTAATATATGCATATGAAAAAAGTATTATTTCAAGTATTAAAATTAAAAAAGGTGGGATAAATGATAACTTATTAGTTCTTGGTGATTCCCTATATTCTCTTATAAAGCTTCGAAGCCTCCCTGACCGCGGCATATCAAGAAATGGATAAAATAAACTTTATTTATAACTATTGCGAAGTTTTTTTCTTTTTTTCTTATAAAATCCCCGATTGCCTTACCACCTTAAGTATAAGCTTCAACCATGTCTCTATGAAGTATTATATCTCATTCAATTCGTGATTTCTAGGGATTTTTCTTAGGTTTAGTACCATTAATCCCCCTAACCATATCATTCTAAGAATAAGCATTCTTAATATAGAGAGATTTTCACTAAATACTATAGTAGTATTCACCTTCTTTACGTTGCTTTCTATCCATATATGAATCCGGTTTATTCACACGGGGTCTTTTTGTATCTTCATCACGTCTGAATGTTATATCCACATCTTTTAGAAAGCGATTCATACCTTCATGTAAACTAAAGGGTCCCTGTGCTTTCCCGGTTTTACCTGGAATACCATCAAATACAATTAATGCATCACTAATCATATCAATAAAGTATACATCATGATCCACTATCATTGCAGATCTACCAGATTTTTCGATAACCCGTCTCACTGTACGCGATGTTATCATCCTCTGTTCACTATCAAGATATGCAGATGGCTCATCAACAAGATAAATATCTGCATCTTGTACTAAACAATTAGCAGTAGCTACTCTTTGGAGTTCACCACCAGATAGTGTATCGATTTTCTTATCGAGTAAGTATTTAAGATTAAATTGTTCAAATATTTCAGCTTTATACAAAGAACTAGTAAAAAGCGCTTGGGCTTTTTTTTCAAATAATTCTCTTACTGTTCCTTCAAAATCAGGAGTTATATATTGAGGTTTATAGCTTATTTTAATATCATGTTCAACCTTTCCCTCTGTAGGTTTTATCTCCCCTGCAAGCATTTTAACAAAAGTTGTTTTACCTATTGCATTAGGACCTACTATTCCAACGATTTCACCCTGACGAATAACACCATTTTCAACATCAAGATTAAAACCTTCATAAGTTTTTGAAAGGTTATCATATGTTACTAGGATATTCATCTGCTGACGTTGTTTAGGAGGATGTGCAAAAAACTCAATTTTTTCTCCAAAACGTATATTTTCCTCCTTTAAATAACCTGAAAGATATGTATTAATTGCATGACGAACTCCACGTGGGTAAGTAACAACACCATATGCTCCTTCATCTCCATAAACAAGATGAACTTGGTCACATAAGAAATCTAAAATTGCGAGATCATGCTCAATAACAAGAACCTTTTTTTTTAGTGATAAATCTTTAATTATTCTTGCAACCTTTAAACGCTGATGTATATCAAGATAACTTGAAGGTTCATCAAAAAAATAAATATTAACATCTTTCAATAAAGCTGCCGCAATAGATATGAGTTGAAGCTCACCACCAGAAATTTCACCTTTCTCAATATGTTTATCAAGAATGGAAAAAAGACCTAATTGATCATTAATTTTATCATAATTGTTAGAACTATCAGCTTTTTTAAGAATATCACCAATTCTACCTTTTAAAATCTTTGGAAGTCTATCAACGTACTGCGGTTTTACAACACTTGATATATTTTTAGAATTAATTTGATTAAAATGATTATAAAGCTCTGTGCCAGCATAATATTCTAAAACGTCATCCCATGATGATTTGTTTTTATAATTTCCAAGATTCGGAATAATTTGACCTGATAGAATTTTAATCGCAGTGGTTTTCCCAATACCATTGGGCCCAAGTATTCCAATACAGCTACCCTCCTTAGGAATTGGTAACCTATAAAGTCGGAAACTATTTTTCCCAAATTGATGAACTAAATCAGTATCAAGTTCTTTAGCAAGGCCTATTATCTTAATAGCTCCAAATGGACACTTGTGAATACATATTCCACAACCAACACATAGTTCCTCAGAAATGATTGGTTTACCTTCTTCACCCATAACAATGGTTTCATCACCAGCGCGTACTCTAGGGCAAAACTTTATACATTCTCTAGTACAATTTTTTGATTTACACCGATCCCTTAACAATACTGCTATTCTCATAATACTGAGTAGGGACATTTACAATTTTAATAAAAACCTTTACCATATATCTACTAAGATATCATAAATATAATATCCTAAGAATTCAAAATTATTAATCTATCTTCTAATAATTGTAAATAATAATCTTGGCTCTTTCTAGCACCTTTTAGTAGAGATCCAAACACTGGAAATTTAACTCTTATGACTAGGTTTGATACAAATGCACCAAATTTTACAAGAGATGAAAATGGGTTTAGTTGGTCACCGACACCTGAAAAAAGAGAATTTTTAAACGATGTATTTGATATGATTACAAAAAAATAAATTTTTTATTATCTTACTAAATGGATTTTATTATATTTTTATATTAAAATTTTCATATGAATAAAAAAAGAATTTTATTAAGTCTTTGATTTGAAAAACCTTTATTTATTTTTTAAGAATTTCATGTGGTATAATGAAGATCTTATTGTTCTTAAACTCTATTTAATCTATTATCAATAACTTTTTGATATTAATATTCACATATTAATATTACAATAAATGCGCATTGAACAAGAATTACACCGTCTAATATCATTATGATTTATAACTATTTTTTTATTTTTAAGTGCATATCTCATTTTTTTAATTGTATTTTCAAGTTCAAAACGAGTTTTTGGGCCATAAGGAATTTTATATTGATGCATATTATTGTAAACAAGAATTCCATATGGTACAAAACCGTTATAGTTATCTTCTAATAATTGACAATAAGCTGCAAGCTGGTATATGTGATTTTCCTGTGGTTTATTGTGTTTTCCTGTTTTTAATTCGATAGGTATGTAATATTTACCTTGTTTTATTATATAATCAGGTTTTCCAGATAATCTTAATATTTTAGAATATAAAGGCTTTGCAGGTTTGTATAGGTCATTATAGGTTATTTTACCCGAAAATATATTTTTTTCATCTTTTATTCTTCTAATATTACGTTTCATTAAATTAGATATAAATAATACAAAAATTGCTATAATGAAAAAAAATGATCCTACAGCTACTAAATGTATCAAAAAATCACCCCAATTAATAAAATAATAATTGAGATAAAAAATAAAACATAAGCTGTTAGTGTAATTAATCTCGCTTTTTTCATTTGTTTCTCAAGTATATGAATGATTATTCCTAGTTCTTCATGTTTTCGATTTCCAGTATCTAATTTCTTTGATATGGGTATATATCCATTTTTTTGAAGAAACCATGAATTTGAACAAAAATAATATTGACCGATTTCTGAGGCACTAATAATATTTTTTATTTCTTTTTTTAAATTTTGTTTTTTTACCATTTTAATCATACATCTATATTTTTAATATTTATCATTTTGTATAAGTAAAGTGAAAGTAAATTTTTTTCAAAAGAAATTATAAACTAATTATTACTATTGTTTTTTTGATAATTATGTCTAGTGATATTAATAGAGTTATACGAGCTCTCTCAGAAATTTATGACAAAGATAGTAATGATACTTATATAAGCTTATATTTTTCAGCTGAATTAGATTCAAAGTTTATTAAAAAAAGGAAAAAATCAATAGAGTCAATTTTAAAAGGAGAATTACTTGATAATTTTAAAAAATCAATGTTTAAAGTTGAAAAAGCTCTAGTACACTATAATAAAGGTAGCGTTGCAATTTTTTCGTCTAATAAAAACAATTTTTTTGAAATTATTAAACTTCCAATAAAAATTGAAAGCACTCTAATTGTTGTCTCATCCCCTTATATTAGACCTCTTGTAAGAATTATGGATGAATGGGAATCTTTCACTCTTGTTTTAGTGAGTTCCAATTACGCAAAAATATATTCAATTAGCTTTGGAGAAATCAAAAGTTCAAAAAGTCTTTCTAAAGACATTATAAATAAACATAAAAAAGGAGGATGTTCACAAGCTCGTTTTAATAGACTTAGGAGAGGTGCAATACAACAATTTTTAAAAGAAGTAGTTGAAGAGTTGCAAAAAAAAGTAGATAAACAAATTATTATCGCAGGACCTGGCAATACAAAAAATCATTTTATAGATATGCTTCCAAGAGATTTAAAAGATAAAATAATAGATGTAATTGATATTAGTGTAGAAGATGAAAATCGCCTAATAAAAGAGTCAATTCATTTAATTGCTGAAAAAGAATATAGACAGAGTAATGAAGCAGTTTTTCATCTAAAACAAGAAATTCTTCGAGATGGCTTAGCAGTATATGGACTTGAAGATACTCTTCAAGCTGTAAAAAATGGACAAGTTGAACTCTTAATAATAGAAAAAGATATAAAAATAAAAGGTTGGATTTGTGAACATTGTCAAATAGTTAAAAAAGGATATAAAAATCATTGTCCTTATTGTAAAAATAAAGTATCACAAGTAGATATATTAGAAGAAATACTTGAGTTTGCAGAAAGAACAGATGCAGAAATTGAATTTTCTAATGATCCTGAACTAAAAAACCTTGGTCATGTTGGGGCAATTCTAAGATATAAATAAATCCTCATAATCTTTTTAAAAACATAATAGATGAAGGATTCTGGAGAACCACCTTTATGAGCTTTAAACTAGGGATTAGAAGAGAAGATAAAAACAAGTGGGAAAAACGTGTACCAATAACACCAGAGCATGTAAAAGAGCTTAAAGAAAAACACAACATTGACACATTGATTCAACCATCTCAAATAAGAGCATTTACAGATAAAGAATATCAACAAGTTGGAGCAACTGTTGTCGAAGATGTATCTTCCTCTAATGCAGTTTTTGCAATTAAAGAAATCCCAAATAACTTTTTTTCTCAAGGCAAGACATATCTTTTTTTCTCACATACGATTAAAGGTCAGAAAAAAAATATGCCTATGCTTAAAAAAATGATAGAGTTAGGATGTACCCTAATTGATTATGAGAAAATAATAGATAATCAAGGGCGTCGTCTCGTGTTTTTTGGACGATATGCAGGTATTGTAGGAATGATAGACATTTTATGGGCTTTTGGACAACGTGTTAAATGGAGAGGTATTGATACATCACTTAGTCAAATTAAACAAACTATAAATTATAAAAATTTAGACGAAGCAAAAGAACATATTGAGAGCATAGGAAATAAAATACGAGAAAAAGGAATCCCAGATTTTCTAACACCAATAGTCGTAGGATTTGTAGGTTATGGAAATGTGTCAAAAGGTGCACAAGAAATACTTGATTTATTACCCGTTGATGAAATCAGACCAAAACAACTTGAAGCTATTCATGAAAACTTTTCTGATAAAATTATTTATAAAGTAGTTTTTAAAGAAGAAGATTTAGTTGAACCAATCCACACAGAAAAAAGTTTTAACCTTCAAGATTATTATAATAATCCACATCTTTATCACTCTGTTTTTCAACAATATATTCACCGGCTTTCAATACTTATGAATTGTATATATTGGAGTGAAAAATATCCAAGGTTAATTACTAAATATTTCCTTGAAAAAAATTATACAAGACAAATGAAATTACAAGTTGTAGGAGATATAAGCGTTGATATAAATGGAGCTATTGAATTTACAGAAAAAACTACCACACCTGGGAATCCTGTTTTCGTTTACAATCCTATCCGTCGTGATATAGTAGATGGATATAATGGTAGTGGTGTTGTTGTTATGGCTATCGATAATCTACCTTGTGAACTACCATTTGAATCCTCTAAGGCTTTTAGCGATTCTCTTATTCGTTTTATTCCACCGATTGTAAAAGCTGATTATTCTACGGATTTTAAAAATTTAGCTTTACCATCAGAGATTAAAAAAGCTGTGATATTATATAAAGGAAAACTTACTCCAGAATATGAGTATATCAACAGTTTTTTATAATTGATGACTTTTTGCAGGTTCTAACTTTTAATAATAAAATAGTAGATATTTATGGAAAAAAAAATTTTAGTGCTTGGCGCGGGACTCATTTCAAGACCTATGATAAGATATCTTCTTGAAATACCAGATTTTTATGTTACAATGGCTAGTAGAACCGTTAGCAAAGCGGAAAAAATAATAGATAACCATCCAAGAGGAAAAGCAATATCATTAAACGTAAGAGATGAAAACTTATTAGAAAAATTAATTTCTGAATCTGATCTAACTGTCAGCCTCTTACCCTATATCTATCATGTAAAAGTTGCAAAAATATGTATTAAACATAAGATTCCAATGGTTACAACCTCTTATGTTAGCGATGATATGATAGCCCTTGACAAAGAAGCAAAAAATGCAGGTATCTTGATATTAAATGAATGTGGTCTTGATCCCGGTATCGATCATATGTCTGCAATGATAGTTATTCATAAAATAGAAAAAAATGGAGGTAAAATTCTAAGTTTTAAGTCTTCAACAGGTGCACTACCTGCCTTCGAAACAAACAATAATCCATTTGGTTATAAATTTTCATGGGCTCCTCGCGGTGTCCTTCTTGCATCAAAAAATCCTTCAAAATGGATAGAGAATGGAAAAATAATATCATATCCTGGAGAACAACTTTTTGAAAATTATTATATCCAAGATGTCCCAGATATAGGAAGTTTTGAAAATTACCCCAACCGTAATTCAGTTCCTTATAAAGATATATATGGACTAAAAGACGCACATACTGTTTATCGTGGAACTTTTAGAATGACTGGTTGGTGTGAAACCTTTAGAAAAATTGCAGCTTTAGGTTGGTTAAATGAAAAACCTCTTAGTAAATTTAAAGGAAAAACTTATGGTGATTTAACAAGGTTTCTTATTAATGCAAAATCAGATGAAGATTTAATAATTTCTTCTGCCAGATTTTTAGAGCTTACAACATATTCAACTGTTATAAAAAGACTTGAATGGTTAGGTCTTTTTAGTAATGAAACTCTACCTGCTGATAAAGATAATCCATTGGATTATCTTAATGTAATAACCTTGAAAAAAATGACTCTTAAACCTGACCAAAGAGATATGATAGTAATGCATCATGAATTTATAGTAAATTACCCAACTAAAAAAGAGTTCATTACTTCAACCTTTATTGACTATGGAATTCCAAATGCGGATTCAGCTATTGCACGAACAGTTTCACTACCTGCAGCAATAGCCGTCAAAATGATACTTAAAAATAAGATTAACTTAAGAGGAGTTCATATTCCAGTTATCCCTGAAATATATAATCCAATACTAGATGAACTAAAACAGATGAATATTAAATTTAAAGAAAAAGTAACAAATCTATAATTTACAAAATTTCTATAAATTTCTTACCTAAAGAATTATAAATTAATGAAATAACTGTTTGGCTTTTTCCGAACGTTTTCAGACCATATATAAACTAAGAGTAATATAACTCAAATGTAAAGTTGAAAAGATGTGATTATATGGATAAAAAAAGTTTGAAAAAAAAAGAAATTGCTTTTGCGAGTATTATTATAATAATTAGTTTTGTTTATGCAATTAATGTTCAACCCAGTGTATTTGGTAACTCTTTTGATTGGTTTTTTAGACATTATTTTGATAATGGTTCAACTAGTGATTTGAAAACATTTTCTTCATATGACGATTTTATAGATTATTTACAAAATAATTGGAGTGGAAATGGAGGATATGGTTGGTATTATTTAGAAGATTGGGGTGGTCCGCAAGTTAATTTATTTTCTACTAGATCCACAGGTAAATCAATGTCACCATCATCAACTATTCTCGATATTAGTATTGATGGTGAAACTGTTGTTGATTATTCAAAAACAAACAATCAAGTTGAGGGTATGGATGAACCTGATATAATAAAAACAGATGGAACATATATTTATATGATCGCTAATTCAAAAGTTTATATTATTAACGCTTATCCAACTATAGATTCTGATCTATTTTCTGAAATCTCATTAAATAATTCAATATATGTGAATAATATTTTCATAAATGAGAACAAATTAGTAATTTTTGGATCTTCATATCGAGAAATACCATACCCTGAGTCTAATGAAGAAGATTATATTGAGTGTTGGTGGCCATTATTTACTTCAACAATTGTAAATATTTATGATGTTTCTAATAGAAAAAATCCTAAAGTTATAAAAGAAATTGAAATCGATGGAGACTATGTAGATTCACGGATGATTAATAATCAAATTTATATTATTACACAAGAATATACAGGATTAATTTACAGAATTTTTGAAGGTAATGAAACAATCAATATTCCACAAGTAACAATTAATGGTGTTACAAAAAAACTACCTGCAAATCATATACATTATGTTGATTCTTCAGATCCTATTAATATAATGACTAATGTTATAGCAATTAATCTTGATAATAAAGAAGTCGATCAAGAAAGCTTTTTAATAAGTAGTTCTGAAAATATGTATGTTTCAAAAAATAATATATATCTTGCTCAAACTAGTTATGAATTCGAGGAGTCTCTAATATCATCTGGTATAGGATATAGAAGATCAACTGAAAAAACAATTATTCATAAAATATCAATTAAAAACAGAGATATTTCATATATAACACAAGGTGAAGTACCTGGTAGAATATTAAATCAGTTTTCAATGGATGAACATGATGGATATTTTAGAATCGCTACTACAATAGGTAATGTATGGGATTCTGAAAAAAAATCAAGTAATAACGTGTATATACTAGATCATGAACTAAATAGAGTCTCAGAAATCGAAAGCATTGCCTCTGGAGAACAAATTTATTCAGCTAGATTCATGGGTGAAAAAGCATATCTTGTAACCTTCAAAAAAGTAGATCCTTTTTTTACATTGGATTTATCAGATCCAAAAAATCCACAAGTTCTTGGAAAACTTAAAATTCCAGGTTATTCAGATTATTTACATCCGTTTGATGAAAATCATATCATTGGAATTGGAAAAGATACCGTAGAAGCTATGGATGATTTAAAGGAGTCAAGAAATGTAGATTTTGCATGGTATCAAGGAATTAAAATCGCACTTTTTGATGTAAGTGATTTTGATAATCCAAAAGAACTTTCAAAGGTTATAATTGGTGATAGAGGAACTAGTAGTCCTGCTCTATATGATCATAAAGCATTTTTATTTGATAGAGAAAAAGAACTCTTAGTAATACCAATTAGTCTATGTGAAATAGCAGATGAAATCAAAGAAAAAAACAATGGTTATACAGGCAATATCCGTGGTGATTTTACTTTTCAAGGTGCTTATGTTTATCGTTTGAACCTTGATGGTTTTGAATATCGAGGTAGAATATCACATCTGGAAAATCAAGATATAATTAAAACAGGTAATTGGGGATATTATGGGCCTAAAGAAATTCGTCGTTCACTCTACATCCATAATATTCTTTATACAATTTCAGATAGTATGATTAAAATGAATAGTCTTGAAGATTTAAGTGAATTAAATAGTTTAAAACTTGTTTAAACGACCATATATATTTGAGAGAGGGGATATGCATTCCCATCCCTGTATTCTCCCTCTTCTCCCCTCTCTCCACCTCCACTTTTAAATAGAATAATTTTTTAAAATATGATATATTGAAAAAATGTAAATATCAATAACATTGGTCAAATATTTTTATTTTTAAGTATTATACCTCTATGTTTTTTCCTTTATACAATATTAAACTTAAGTTTATTAAAAATAACAATAATACATCCCAGAGTTATTGTTGAATTTTTTAATTTTTATTGTTTTATTGTTTGTTGGACTTATTTTAAGATTTTAACAAATAAATCTTATATCGATATCGTTTTATAGGATAGAAAGATAACCGCTTTAATAACTTAACAACGTTTAATAAAATGGGGGTTAAAAAATTTGTCAATTAAACCAGAAAATGTCCATAAAACTTTATCAAAATATATCATAGTCGACGGTTTTGACTTTGTTCTAGATTTAAGAAAAAGTAAAGGTTGTCAAATATATGATTCACGAGAAAATAAATACTTTTTAGATTGTTTTTCTTTTTTCGCATCAGCACCACTTGGTTGTAATCACCCTAAACTATCAAATCCTGAATTTATACAAAAAATAGGTGAAGTTGCTGTAAATAAACCAACAAACTCTGATATTTATACTGTAGAACTGGCAAATTTTGTAGACAGTTTTGCCAGACATGCTGTACCTAGTTATTTTAAATATCTATTTTTTATAAGTGGAGGATCGCTAGCAGTAGAAAACGGGATTAAAACAGCATTTGACTGGAAAATTCGTAAAAATTTAAAGCAGGGTGAAAAAGAATTAGGAACACAAGTAATTCATTTTAACGAAGCATTTCATGGTAGAACAGGATACACTCTTTCTTTAACAAATACATATAATGTGAATAAAATAAAATATTATACAAAATTTAATTGGCCAAGAATAATCAATCCAAAAATAACATATCCATTAAACCAAGAAAATCTAACAAAAGTAAAACAACTTGAAAAACAAGCATTATCAGAAATAGAAAAAGCAATTACAGAAAATCCAAATGATATTGCAGCTCTCATTATTGAACCTATTCAAGGTGAAGGTGGAGATAATCATTTTAGAAAAAAGTTTTTTCACGAGCTAAGAAAAATATGTAATGAACATGAAATAATGTTTATTCTTGATGAGGTGCAAACTGGAGTTGGTTTAACAGGTAAAATGTGGGCATACGAACATTTTGACTTCAAACCTGATATACTTGCTTTTGGTAAAAAAACCCAGGTATGCGGTATAATGGTCGGAGATAGAGTTGATGAAATAAAAGAAAATGTTTTCAAAGTATCTAGTAGACTCAATTCTACTTGGGGTGGAAACCTTGTTGATATGTTTCGCTGTCAAAAATATCTAGAGGTAATAAAAGAAGAAAATCTTGTTAAAAATGCAGAAGATCAAGGGAAACGTCTTTTAGAAGGTCTAATAAAAATATCTGAAAAATATCCAGATAAAATATTAAATGCACGAGGTTTAGGTTTAATGTGTGCATTTGATCTTATCTCCTCTGAAAAAAGAGATGAATTAAGAAAGAAACTTTATTCAAATGGTTTGATTGTAATTGGTTGTGGAGAGAAAACAATAAGATTCAGACCACCCTTAATAATAACATCTTCTGAGATAGATAAAGCTTTAGAAACTATTGACCAAGCTCTAAAAACTTTTTAATTTTTGACCTTTTAGAGTAATATATGAAAAAAACTTATACAAACTATAATTTAAATATTTATGTATAGAATTATGATATATTAGAGCGAACGGAATCTTGACTAAGTAATAGTCATATTCGAAATCAAAGAATAATGATCATAGTTTATCTTTTATATAAACAACAATTTCATCTAATTTTTTTCTTTTTTGTTTCGTAGTATCTCTATCTCTTATAGTAATAGTTTTATCCTTCAATGTTTCATGATCAACTGTTAAACAAAAAGGAGTTCCGACCTCATCCATACGAGCATAACGTCTACCAATAGTACCACCATCATCATAATATGTAGCAATACCGGCATTGCGTAAATCTAAATCAATTTCTCTTGCAATTTTTACTAGTTTTTGATCGTTTATTAATGGAAAAACACCAACTTTAATTGGTGCAACATTTATGTTAAGCTTCAAAAGCCTATATTCCACTCCCTTTTTTTCTGTTTCATTATAGCTATGCTCAAGAATGCAATATAATATTCTATCTATACCATAAGAAGGTTCAATTACATGAGGAACAAACTTTTCCATGGCTTGTTTTTCGATTTTTTCAACTATTTCATAACAATTATCAGGAATTTCCACTGTTTCTCCATCAATTTCAATTAACAACTTAGTGATATCTTTTATAACCATATTTTCAAGTATATTTTTTATTTTTCCTGCTTTTCCTTTGAAAAGAGGACCAAGAGCATCCATCTTTGGAGTTATCTTTTTTATTTTAACAGTTTTCGGTTTTTCAAATTTTTTTATTGCATACATATCGGTATTAGTGGATTCAATATGAGATCTTAGATCATATGCAGATCTATCTGCAATACCCACACATTCAATCCATCCAAATCTTTCACTATATATTTCTGCATCCCAACATTCGGTTGCATAATGAGCAAGCTCATTTTCTCCATGTTTTCTAAATCTAAATTTTTTAGCATCTATACCTGTAGATAATAAGAAATCCTGTGTTAAATATATATAATAGGCAAGTGCTTGGTTATCAATCACTTTATCTTTTACAGCTTTTTCAAAAGTAATTTTTGTTTCTTTAATATTATCAAAAAGTATGATTTGTTCATCTTTAATCTTTTCAAAATTAGGATGTTTTTTATCTTTTGGATCAAAAAATATTTCAGCTTCAGCCATTGAAAATTCTCTAAGTCGTATCGCTCCCTGTCTGGGTGAGACTTCATTTCTGTAACCTCGGCCAATTTGAATAACTCCAAATGGTAATTTTTCACGAGCATATCGATATAACAAATGAAAATCTGTAAAAATCCCTTGAGCTGTTTCAGGTCTTAAAAATGCATCACGACTTTTCCCAATTCCAATTTTTGTAGAAAACATTAAATTTACAGGATGAACATCTTTAAGTTTAACACCACAATTAGGACATTTTACTTTTTCTTCCTTGATTGCATTTTCAACACTTAACTTTTCATCAATGATATCTTCAACTTTATAGGATTGCTTACATTTTTTACAATCAACTGTAAGATCAGTAAATTCATCAACATGACCAGATGCTTTTAAAACTTCATATAGCGTTACAGTCGGGGTGCTTATTTCAACACATTTATCTTTAAGAAGGTAATATTCTCTCCATATTTTTTCAATATTATTTTTAAGTTGCGATCCTAAAGGTCCGTAATCATAAAAACCTGCTACCCCACCATAGATTTCAAAAGAGGGATAAATAAAACCACGTCTTTTTGCAAGCATCATGATTTTATCATAAATATCCTGAGGCATATCTGAAACTCTCCTGATTTAATTTTGAAAATAAGTATATGATAATGGAATTTAAAACCAACAGGCCATTAAATCTATATCTGTAACCATTCCAATTAAGTGATCCTCTGAATCAACAACTGGTACATGACTAATTTTATTTTTTAACATTTTTTCTGCTAATTCTTCTACAGGAGTTGTTTTTAATCCTTTTACTATATTAGTGATCATCACTTGTTTTACTGGTACCGGTGGTAATGATACTTCTGAGGTTGAATAATGAAGTCTAACAGTATCTCTAATTCCCTCCCATGTCCATGCATCCTCGTCACCACCCATTCCCATATCTGTTTGAGATACACTTTCTTTGATATGGCTTAGTTTAAATAAATCGCCATCTGTTACTATTCCACAGAGTTTACGTTCATCATTTAAAACGGGTAGTGCATGTTCTTGTGTAATGTTGATGATCTCCATAATTATGTTAATAGGAGTATCATGATAAACTGGTACTACTAGATTTGTAAAATATCGCTCAATAGATTGATTAACAGTTTTTGGTAAATACTTTAAGAGATCTGTTGGACTTACAATTCCGACTAAATGTTTCCTATTATTTATAACTGGTAAACCATGAATTCTATGTTTGTAAAATAATTTTGCTGCTTCTTTAACTTCTTGAAATCTTTCTACATAATGAAAATCATCGCTCATAATTAAAGCAAGCTGGTCTTCATCTGGATTTTTAAAGATATCACTTCTTGTAATAACTCCTAATACTATTTTTGTATCTTTTTTTAGGATGGGCATACCGGATTTATTATGTTTTGCTAGTGTTCTAAGAGCTTCTTTTACAGTTCCTGGAACATAACCAACTATTAAATCCTCTGACATTACTTCTTCTATTTTCACATTAACCCCTCTTATGATTCTTAAACTGAAATGTATAAAGGCTTCAAAGTTTGTTTATTTAAAACTACAAACTCGGCCTTAGAATTGGAACCAAGAATGTCGCACTCCTGATTTAAAACTTTCCTTGCATCATATGTAATCATATTTAGTAAATCAATTTTTGAAAAACCTTTGAAACAAGAAATTGTATAATTTATTTCATCCAGTAAATTAGGTGGATTAAGCATACCATTATCAGTTCCAATGAGAATTTTATTTCCAATTTTTTTTAATAATTTATAATTTGGTTTTAAACCATAAAATGCATTTGATCTTGGACATATTACGATAGGGATATCATTTTCTTTTACTCTAATTAAATCAGATTTAGATGCTTTTATCATATGTATCAAAAAATCAGGTTTTAAATCAAGTATTTTATCGATATCTTCACGGATAGATTCACTTGCATGAATTGAAAATATTTTCTTTTTTTGTTTTGTATGATGCACAATTTTTTTTAATTCATTGATATTCCAATCTGATATGGAACTGAGACCAATACCGTCAGATAAATTTAATAAAATATCAATCTCATTTTTATGATAAATCATATTATCTGGTCTAGAAAGAATTATAGAAGAAATTTTCCAATGAGCTAATGCAGTTTTTAACAGACAAACACCTATAATTCCATCTTCCCTAAAATCACTAAAAATTTTTGTACCTGATTTTATCATAACATTAATCGATTCTTCCATTCCTTCTATTAATTCATTCTCTGTCGCCTTTTTTAACAGCTTATGTTTTAGCCCAACGGGAGGTGCAACAAGAGCTTCAACATCTCGAGGTAAATCAATTTCTTTTTTTCTAATAAAAGAATCACCAATATGTGTATGAGCATTTACAAAACTTGGAACAATTAGACCTTTAGAAACTGGTTTTTTTGGACAACATCCTTTACCGAATTCAACAATTTCCCTATCATTGAAGCTAAGATATCCTCGTGTAAGACCATCAACTGTTAAAATTTCTCCAGATACATATTTCATTTCAAAAAAGGAAATAATAAAGGATGTTTAAAGCTTCACCCTATCTCATTTTAAAATATAAGATATCTTTTAATGTACCTTCTCTTTGATTTTTTGACTTAAAAACTGCTTCTACTTTTCTCCCAATTAAATTTTCATCAATATTATCAGTCTTTATAATACCAAGTAAAGCTCCATCTGTATTATCAATGTCAATTAAAGCAATCATTTTAGGCTCATTGAGTTTTTCACCATAGGTGTTTATTGTAACAATTGTATGAAGCCTGATTTTTCCAGTTGAGGGAATTTCAAACCAATCTTTTTCTAATATTTCAACGAAGCAATCTTCACAATAAAGCCTTGGAGGAAAAAATATTTTGGAACAATTTATACACTTTGATGCAAGAAAAGTATCATTTTCTTTAATATGTTTAAATAATTTATCACCAGCTTTACCATTAGGATAAAGATAATCAGCTTGCATATCTCCAAGCCAATGCATTGGTGAGGAAGGATCAGTTTGTTTCTCATAAAAAGTCATCTACTTATCACCTTCATTCATAGGTTTAAAATATTTTATATCAGTAATTGAACCAGTCCTTTCCTTTTCAGATTTCCAAACTGCTTTTACTTTCATTCCTATTTTTAAATCCTCAGGTTTCATATCGTTAAAGTAATGCATGAATCCATGCATGGGTGATGCACCATCAATAGAAATCACACCAATTAGAATAGGCTCCTTTATCCTTCTTGCATTTGGATCAAGATATGAAATTGAAAATGTTTCAACTTTCCCAGTATCTTTTAAATAAATCCATTCATCAGTTGATCTATAACAATATTCACAAAACATACGAGGTGGTACTATTACTCTTTCACATTTTTTACATGATCTTCCTATAATTTTACCTTTTTTAAGTTCCTGTAAAAACCTACCATAAGCAGGTCCAAGACTCCAAGAATATTGTACTTCGGGTTCCCACCAGGAATATGTTACATTTTTATTTGAAATATCTCTTCCTGAAACATGAGTACCAGGAGCATATCTTGGATATCCCTCTGTTTTGCTTTTTATAGTCATCATTATATATTTCACCCCCTCCTCATAACAATAACAGTACCCATCTGCATTATATCACCCCATGCTTGACCAACACCAACTTGTGGATCAGTTGGAATTTGTCTTTTACCTGCTTTACCGGAAAGTTGCCAATATAACTCACATACTTTTTGCCCCATTGTTGCAGCAATTGGATTACCCACTCCTAAAAGTCCCCCCGATGGACATACGGGTAATTTTCCATCTCGCTGAGTTACTCCTTCTCGAGTAAGAATAGGTGCTTCTCCCTTATCACATAAAAGTAATCCTTCTAAATGATGAAGTTCTTTGTAATCAAATGGATCATAAGGTTCAGCAAAATCAATCTCTTTTTTAGGATCATGTATATCTGCCATTTTATACGCCATTTTTGCGGCATTTGCAACATAACGTGGGAAATATAAATCTCGATTCGTCCACATAGTGCTATCAATATTCCACCCTACACCATCAATAAATATAGGATCATCAGTATATTGTTTAGCTCTATCCTCTGAACATAATATTAGTGCAGATGCACCATCACTAGGCGGACTAATATCTAGTCGTTGCACAGGCCAAGCCATAATTTCTGAATTTAAAACATCCTCAACTGTGATTTTTTCATCAGGAAGCTGAGCAGAAGGATGACCTACTGCATTTCTTTTATTTTTAACAGCAACAAGTGCAATATCTTCCTTTTTTATGTTATGCATTGTCATATATCTATTCATTTCCATTGCAAAAAGCCATACGAGATTCGGATGTAATGGTCTATCTAAAATAGGATCCCATATATGCTGGAAAGCTGTCTGTGGATGAGGGAAACAGGAACTCATTTTTTCTTCACAAACTACAAGAACAGTATCCGCAACACCTGATGCCACATGCCACCAACCAGCAATAGGTGCAAAAACACCAGTGCCCCCACCGTTAAATAATCGAACATATGGTTTATTTGTAGCAGCTGCACCATCTAAAAGATTTTCCCCTTTCATATGGATTCCATCAAAAGCATCTGGTGCGCTCCCCATAACAACCATATCTAGATCTTTTTTTTCAATTCCTGAATCTTCCATTGCCATTTTTGCTGCTAAAAATGAAAGTTCTTTTCCAGTTTCAAGTAAACGTCTTCTAAAAAGTGTCATTCCTCCTCCAATAACTGCTACTCTATTCATTTTTTTACCTCCCAAAAATAGCAACTGCTCCACTACCAGACGGTATACCTCTCCATGATTGAGAAATTCCTGTATGAACATCTTCTATTTGGCGTTTACCACCATGCCCTCTAAGTTGAATAACAACTTCAAGGGCTTTTTGTAAACCTGTTGCTTCAAAACAATTCCCAATACCAAGAGATCCACCTGAAATGTTTGTTGGAAGTGAACCATTTAAATCTAAATCCCCTGAATCAAGCATTTTTCCAGCTTCACCTGATTCTGCAAGACCTAGTGCTTCAAGGTGTTGCAGTTCTTTGTATGAAAATCTATCATCAACCTCAGCAAAATCTATTTCCTTCCTGGGATTATTAATATCAGTCATTTTATAAGCCATTCTAGATGCCAACATTGCATAATTTGCATCCATCGATCGAGTAGAAATCCAAGGTGTTTCAGAAGACCAACCAAAACCTCTAAGCCAAATAGGTTCAACATCTAGTTTTTTAACTGCTTCTTCACTTGCAAGGACAAAAGCAATTGCACCATCAACATTTAAACTAATATCAAGTTTTTTTATCGGTTTAAATAAATATTCCGAATTCATAACATCTTCAATTGTAATATTAACTTCGTATTCTGCGTTTGGATTATTAAAAGCATTTTTTTTGTTTTTTACAACGACTTTTGCACATTGTTCCTCGGTTGTACCAGTTTTTCTTAAGAAATTTTGCATTTCAAGTCCTGCTAAGAAATATGGATGAATTCTTTCTTTCTCATTTGTTTTACCGACTAATGGTTTTGGAGAATTTTTTTCATAAGAAGGAATTCCTGCAAAATGCGTTCTGTCAACAGATCCTGTAACGGGTCTATCAAAAATCGGATCATATGAAAACAGACCAATATCTCCAAACGTTAATAGATCAGAAATTTTACTATGCGCTTCAACAGCAACAATGTTCATTTTACCTGTTTTTATTTGCATATATGCATTACCAAGCCCATAAAGCCCATCACCACAAACAGTGCAACATGGTCGTAATACAGCACCTATCTGATCAGGTACAAACTCATCAAAAATACTAAATCCTTCCCAATAATCTTCCGAACATGTAATAAAGCTATCAATATCTTCTCTTGGATCAACTCCTGCATCTATATATGCTTTTTGACATGCTTCATACATAAACTCCTTCCAACTTACTTCTGGAGTCATTGAATTAAAATCTGTATATCCAACACCAACAACTGCTACTTTTTTAGTCATAAATTACACCCCTCCAACATGAGACGAAAAAATTATGTTAATCTCTCGTTCTCACCAAAAAATGTAATAGAAGATTCATTGAAAAATGTTATTGTTTATTGATGTATAAAGATTATATTATTAGAAATTTAATAATACCACTACATTGCATTTTTTATCTCATCAACAGCTTTAATATTTTCCACTGATGAGATATCACTAACTTCTTCACCGAGATAAGTTGCTTTGATAATTCTTCTAACAATTTTTGCAGATCTAGTCTTTGGAAGGTCACCAACAAATTTAATATCTCTTGGTTTTAATGTTTTTCCCATTATTTTTACAACTTGATCTTTTAAATCGTCCCTGAGATCTTCACTTGGAGTATAACCTGGTTTTAAAACAACAAAACTTACAATATCTTCACCTTTAATTTCATCTGGTATACCGATTGTCGCAGCTTCTGATACAGCAGGATGCTCGATAAGTGCTGCCTCTATTTCAGCAGGACCTGTTCTTCTACCTGCAATCTTTATTGTATCATCGCTTCTACCATGTAAGGACCAGAAACCGTCTTTATCAATCTTTGCCCAGTCTCCATGATACCAGATATTTGGCCAGCGGGACCAATAAGTTTCAATATAACGATCTGGTTCATTCCAAAAACCTCGGGTCATAGAAGGTGCTGGTTTTTTTGCTACAAGATGCCCCATCTTTTGCCGAATTGGATTTCCATCTTCATCAAAAACATCTATATCCATACCAAGTCCAGGACCTCTAAGGGTACAAGGTTTTAAATCTGTAATTGGTAGAGGAGAAAGAAAACATCCTACAATTTCTGTTCCACCCGAGATATTTATTATCGGTATTTTTTTACCTCCGATTTTTTCAAAAAACCAATTCCATGAATCAGCATCCCAAGGTTCACCTGTTGAACCTAAAAATTTCAAAGAGCTTAAATCATGCTTTTTAGGCCACTTATCTCCATATGTCATAAGTAGACGAATAGCTGTTGGAGATATTCCCAAATGTGTAATTTTTTGACTTTCAATTAATTGCCAGAGTCTATCAGGTTCTGGCCAATTTGGAGCGCCTTCATATATTACAAACGCTCCAGCGAATGTTTGTACTCCTATTATCATCCATGGACCCATCATCCATCCGATATCAGTTAACCAGAAAAAAATATCATTTTCTTTTACATCAAAATAATATCCAACCTCCTTAGCTATTTGAGCAAGAGCTCCCCCATGCGTATGAACTGTTCCTTTTGGTTTTCCAGTTGTTCCTGATGAAAATATTATCATTGCATAATCTTCAGAATCCATAATCTCTGTTTCACATTCATCAGACTGGTTTGCTATAACATCCCTCCACCATATGTCTTTTTCCTCATTCCAAGAAATTTCATTTCCAAGTCTTTTATATACAATAACATGCTCAAGTGATTTGACTAATTGTGAGGCGATATCTGCTTCGTTTTTTATGTTTACAGTCTTACCTCTTCTAATAGAACCATCAGCTGTTAAGAGTATCTTTGCTCCTGCAATATCCAGTCGAGATGTAAGTGCATGACCTCCAAATCCTGAAAAAATTGGAATACTAATTGCACCTATTTTCATAGCGGCTAAAAAACCAATAACAATCTCTGGAACCATTGGCATGTAAATTCCTATTCTGTCACCTTTTTTAATTCCAAGTTTTTTTAATGCATTTGCAAATTTATTCACCTCTTTGTATAGTTGTTCATAGGTTAATTTTCTATTATCTCCCTGCTCATTTTCCCAGATTATTGCGTTATTGTTTTTCTTTGCAGATATTGCATGTCTATCTAATATATTATGAATTATGTTTATTTTACCATTGATAAACCATTTTGTCCATTGTATACCTTTTGAGTCGTCATAAACTTTAGTATAAGGTTGATACCATTCAATATTTAGATCTTTTATTACTTCATCCCATAACCATGAGATATCATCAGTGGATTTTTTTATTAATTCCTCATAATTTTTGATATTATGTTTTTTCATAAATCGCGTTATATTTGCATTATCAATATAATCACTAGTTGGTTTCCAGACTATTTTATTCATATTAACTCCTCCCCATGTTTAAAAATGATATCTTATATTCTTACTAAATCATTTCTATAATATTGTAATTGTGATTATTTTTAATTTTGATATTTTCTTTATAAAAATTAGAAAAAATAAAATAGTCATTTTTATTTATGATATGCTACTTTATGGGGGGTTTATTAGAGATGAAAAAAGAGTATGAAGAAGGAGATATTAAGATTATTATCGATCTTGAAAAGTGTACTGGTGTTGGTGAGTGTGTAATTGCATGCCCTGTTGAAATTTTTGAAGTAGTAGATGGAAAAGCAATTTGTAAAAATATCGGCGAGTGCATTGAATGTTGTGCGTGTGTTAATGCATGTCCCAATGAAGCAGTAGAACACAGCTCTTGTTAAAACTTATCTTAAATAGAAAACTTTATATATCTAACTTTGTATTACGTGTTAAATTATAATGATTACAATTTTGTAAACATAACATAAAGAGGTTGGATTATTTGGAGAAATATGTAAAAATATTGAAAGATAATAATATGAAAATTACATCCCATAGAATAAATGTCCTTCGATATTTAGATAAGCATTGTACCCATCCTACCGCAGATCAGATTTATACTGATCTTAAAACAAATAATCCATCACTCTCAAAAACAACAGTTTATAATGCTTTAGATGCACTGGAATCCCATGGAATAATACAAGCAATAACAATATCTGGTTCTGAACTACATTATGATATTACTCATGAAATGCACCATCATTTTTACTGTAAAAAATGCGGAAAAATAATTGACATTGAATTTTGTTGCCCAAATATCAACAAAATGAGTGAATATGGTCATGAAGTAGAAGAAGTTCATGGTTATATAAAAGGTATATGTAAAAAATGCATAAAAAAAGGAAGTTAATATATGGATAAAAATACACTTCATAATATATCATATGGTCTTTACATAATATCTTCAAATTATAAGGATAAATATAATGGACAGATAGCAAATGCAGTATTTCAGGTAACCTCAGAACCTGCAACTATTGCAATTAGTGTAAATAAAAAAAATCTAACACATAAATATATAAATAAAAGCAAAGTATTTTCTCTGACTATACTTACAATTGAAGCACCTCTTACTTTTATAGGAAAATTTGGCTTTAAATCGGGAAGGGATATCGACAAATTTAAGGATACTAATTATGAAATTGGAAAGATAAATGCTCCAATTATTAAGGATTATGCAAATGGATGTATTGAGGCAGAAGTAATTAATCAGATTGATGTAGGAACTCATACTGTATTTATTGGTAATGTTGTTGACGCGATGTTATTTGATGAAAAAGAATCTATGACTTACGAATATTACCATAAAGTGAAAGGTGGTTTTTCACCAAAGACTGCACCAACATATTATAAGGAGGTTGATAAACCAAAAAAAGAAAAGGAGGAAAAAAAAATGGACAAATATATTTGTGATGTATGTGGATATATATATAATCCAGAGAAAGGCGATCCTGACAATGGTGTACCCGCAGGCACTAGTTTTGATGATGTACCTGATGATTGGGTTTGCCCTGTTTGTGGAGCTGGAAAAGGAAGTTTTAGTAAGGAGTGATTAAGCTGAATAAGATCAAGATCAAACCGGATATCTACTGGGTCGGTGGTATTGATTGGAAATTAAGAAATTTTCATGGTTATAGCACTAACCGAGGGACTACATATAACGCCTATTTAATAATAGATAAAAAGATAACATTAATTGATACAGTAAAACACTATCTATTTGATGAAATGCTTTCTAGAATAAAAGCAATTGTTAATCCTAAAAAAATAGAGTATATAGTCTCCAATCATGTCGAAATGGATCACTCAGGTTCAATTCCTAAAATTTTGAAATATGCACCAAATGTAAAAATTATAACTTCAACGCGTGGTGAAAAAGGACTACTTCGTCATTATAAAAAAGACATAGATTTTCAAGTAGTAAAATCTGGTGAAACTCTTAATATTGGAAAACGAACACTTCATTTTGTACATATACCAATGGTTCATTGGCCTGATTCAATGGTTACATATATTCCAAATGATAAACTTCTTATTCCAAATGATGCCTTTGGTCAACATATTGCAAGTGATGAAAGATTTGATGATGAAATCGACTGGGGTATACTTCGTGAGGAGGCGGCGAAATATTATGGAAATATTGTAATGCCATATGGAGATCAGGTAGTAAATGCATTAAAAGTAGTATTAAAACTCGATATAGATATGATAGCACCAAGCCATGGTGTTATCTGGCGGTCACATATTCCAAAAATCCTAAAAGAATACAAAAAATGGGCAACCTATACAGCAGAAAAAAAAGCATTGATAATATATGACTCAATGTGGGGTTCAACTGAAAAAATTGCATGCTCTCTTCAAGAAGGTCTAACAGAAACAGGTATAAAAGTTACAATGAGAAATCTAAGTAGTTCAAATATATCAGATATTATTACAGAAGTTCAAGATTCTAAACTAATACTTCTAGGTTCACCAACACTAAACAATGGAATGATGCCTTCAATGGGCGGATTTTTAACTTATTTAAAAGGTCTTCAACCACGTAATCGAATAGGATTTGTATTTGGTTCATATGGTTGGGGAGGTCAAGCTGTAGGAGAAATTGAAAAAATAATAAAGGACTTGTCTTGGGATATGCCCTTTGATAGCATAAATCTGAATTATATTCCAGATGAGGAAGAATTAATAAAGGTAAAAGATATTGGAAAAAAAATAGGTAATTATTTAAAAAAATTAGGGAGGTAGAAAAAAAATGTGTGAAAGTTGTGGTTGTAAAGTAAGTGATAAACCTGTACAATATGAATGTCAATGTGAAGATGAAGAGTGTAGCTGTGGTATAATTGAGTTTGATAAAGAACCAGAATCAACACCATATTGCTGTGGCATACCAATGAAAAGAATAAAGTAAAATATTATGTAAATGTGAAAAAGGAGCAGGAATATATGTCAAAAATAAAAGTATTCAGATGTAGAATATGTGGAGATCCATATTTAGGAGATGAAGCACCAACACAATGTCCGTTCTGTGGAGCACCAACACGATTTTTTGTTGAAGCAAAAGATTGGAATCCTGATGAATTTAACGTGGATTTAAGTAAAATCACTCAAAAAAACCTTGAAGCAGCACTTCAACTTGAGCTTGATAATGCAGCGTTTTATGATTGTGCAAAAAATATGGCTGATAAAGCAGATGATCATTATGGACTGGCAAAATTCAAAGCACTTATGAAGGTAGAACGAGAACATGCTTCAGCAATATCAAAATTTCTTAAAATATCACTACCAGAACTAGAAAAACAAATATGTAGCGAAAATTCAAAAGCAAATAGCAAAGAAGGATATGAAAGAGAGGATCGAGCGATAAAGGCTTATTCAAAATTTAGAGATGAAGCAATAGAACCAAGACTTAAAGAATTTTTTGGAGCCCTTGTTGAAATTGAAACTGACCATCTAGATCTTCACAAAAAGGATACAAGTTAGAAATGAAAAATATTGAGGATAAATTAGAGGAGGAATAATCTTGAATTTAGGACACTATGACCTTGAAGATTTATTACTAGCAGCTATAAAAAGTGAAATAGAAAGTAATAAGCTATATACCAAAATGAGTAAAAAAACAAAAAACGGACTTTTAAAAGATAAACTTGAATTTCTTGCAAAAGAAGAAGAAAAACATAGAAATTTTATTGAAGAAATGTACGTAAATCACTATCCAGATAAAAAACTAGTAATTCCTGATAAATCACCTGTTCCTTTACCTGAAATTAATATAACTGATGACAGCTCTTTAAGTTTACTTTTAAAAGAAGCAATGATCGCAGAACAAAATACAAATGAGTTTTATAAAAACCTTGCAGAAAGATTCGAAGAAGGCTCAAAGATTCATAATACACTTTTTTACTTTGCTGATATGGAGATTGGACATTATAAAATACTTGAAATGGAAAAAAATAGTATGGAAAGATATGAAGAAGATGATGTTTACTGGCCTATGGTTCATGCAGGACCTTAAAAATTGGGAGGATTAGTTAATGGAATTAGAAATGGAGATGAATAAAATGAAAAATTTAAATGGAACACAAACTGAAAAAAATCTTCTAGCAGCATTTGCGGGAGAATCACAAGCAAGAAACAGATACTCTTTTTATGCATCAAAAGCAAAAAAAGAAGAATATGAACAAATAGCAGCGATTTTTCAAGAAACCGCTGATAATGAAAAAGAACATGCAGAAGTTTTTTTTAAACATCTACAGGGTGAAGAAGTAGAAATACAAGCTGCATATCCTGGGGGTGTAATAGGTACAACTGAACAAAATCTACTTGCTGCCGCAGAAGGTGAAAAAATGGAATGGGGAGCACTTTACCCTGATTTTGCAGAAACAGCAGAAAAAGAAAAATTTCCAATGGTTTCGCATAGTTTCAAAAAAATAGCAGAGGTAGAAGCATATCATGAAAAAAGATATCGCAAACTGCTTGAAAATGTCAAAGATGGAAAAGTCTTTAAAAAAGATAAACAAACAAAATGGAAATGTCGAAACTGTGGATATGTTCATCAGGGATTAGAAGCACCTGATGTATGTCCAGCATGTCAGCATAAACAAAGCTATTACGAAGTTTGGACTGAACCATACTAATAATATAGAGGAAATTAATATGACCGATATTGAAAATGTAAAAGCTGCTATTTTAACTGCAATACAAATGGAGAAAGATGGATACTCTTTTTATATGAAAGCAGCAGCTCAAACAAATAGCGATATGGGGCGCTCAATATTTCAAAGTTTAGCAAGTGATGAACAACGACATCTTGATGTTTTTCAAAAAATGTTTGAAAACAAAGTAAGTCAAACAGAATGGAAGAATCTAGTTGAATCAAGTAAGAAATATGCAAAAATTCCAATATTTCCAACAGATCTAAAAGACGCACCAGGTATTGATGCAGATAGCACAGAGCTCGATGCACTTAGAATGGCTATGGATAGTGAAAAAGAAGCAATTGAATATTATGATAAAATTAAAGAAAAAATTGAAGACAAAGATGTAAAAAATGTTATTGATGAAATTGTTGATCAAGAAAAAAACCATTATTTACTTCTTGAAAATGAATTCAATCATATAAATTCAACAGGTTACTGGTTTGAGTTTGACTATCTTGGGGGACAGAACTTCTGAACAAGGAAAAACAATTTGACAAAGAATTAGACTGTGTTGGGTACTTCTGTCCTATGCCTATTGCTATGACGAAAGAAGAAATTGATAAATTAGAAATTGGTCAAATACTAAAAGTTGAAGCAGATGACCCTGCTGCTGAAGAGGACATCAAACGATGGGCAAAACATACAGGTCATGAGATTTTAGGATTTGAAAAAGAAGGTACAATTTTAACCTTCTATATTAAGAAAAAGAATTAAAAGAAGAGGGAAAAATGACTAAAACTATATTATATGTTCTAACAACAGATGCTCCTGAGAAACAATATTCCCCATTGGTATTAGCACAAACTGCTAAGATGATGGACGTAAAACCTATTGTATATTATTTAGGGACAGCATTAAAAATATTAAAACCAGGGGAAGCTGAAAAAATACAACTTGGAAGTTTTCCAAGTGTAGCAGAAATGTTACAAAAAACCATAGATATGGGAATAGATGTCTATGTGTGTGAAGCATCAAAACAAATGCTAGGATGGGAAAAAGTAGAATTAATTCCTGGTGTGAAAATTGTAGGAGCTGCAACACTGAATGATTTAGCTTTGGAATCTAATACTACAATGTGGTTTTAATGGAAAGAATATATCTTGATCATGCATCATCATCCCCGATTGATTCAAGGGTGTTAGAATATTCAAAACCTTATTTAGCTGATGTGGGCAATCCATCATCCCTTTATGAATTTGGTCAAGATGCAAAAAACGCAATTGAAACAGCAAGAAAAAAAATAGCTGAATTTATTAATGCAGAATCTGAAAAAACAATTATATTTACAGGAAGTGCAACTGAGTCAAATAATATAGCTATACGTGGGGTGGCACAAAGAAATATAAAAGATGGAAAAAAATTACTATCAAGTGCAATTGAACATATATCTGTAATTAATCCAATGAAACATCTTCAAAAAAATGGATGGATATTTGAAACAATACCTGTTGATAAATATGGAGTAGTTAATATTGATATACTGAATAAAAAAATTTCAAATGATACGATTCTAACATCAGTAATGTATGCAAATAATGAAATTGGAACAATTGAGCCAATAAAACAAATTAGTGAAATCATCCATAAAAAGGGTAAATATTTACATGTGGATGCAACTGCATCAGCAGGAAAAATACCAATTGACGTTCAAGCAGAAGAAATAGATTTGCTAACAATTTCCTCAAATGATTTATATGGGCCAAAAGGAGCAGGTGCCCTTTATATAAAACCTGGAGTAAAAATTCAATCTGTAAATCCAGGTGGTGGTCAAGAAAGAGGATTACGGTCTGGTACTGAAAACGTATTTTCAATTGTGGGTATGGGAGAAGCTGCGAAAATTGCTAAAAAAGAAATGAAAAATGAAAGTAAAAGGCTTCAAAGGATAAGAGACTCCCTAATTTCTGAAATTTATAAAATAGATGAAGCTTATTTAACAGGGCATCCAACTAACCGTCTTCCTCATCATGCAAGTTTTCGGTTCAGTCATATTGAAGGTGAAAGCATTCTTTTAAATATGGATATGTATGGAATTCAGATAGCTACTGGTTCTGCATGTTCATCAAAAACACTTGAGCCATCACATGTTTTGCTAGCAATTGGATTAAAACATGAGGAAGCACATGGCTCGATGGTAATGACCTTAGGACATACGAATAAATTAAGTCAAGTACCAAAAATAGTTAAAGCAACTAAGGAGACTGTTAAAAGATTAAGACAGCTTTCTCCATTGATTAAATAGAGGTGAAAAAATGCCGGTATATAGTAAGAAAGTAATGGATCATTTTACAAAACCAAGAAATGTAGGAGTAATAGAAAATCCAGATGGTTATGGAAAAGTAGGAAATCCAGTATGTGGAGATCTTATGGAGATGTATATCAAAGTAGAAGATGATATTATTAAAGATATCAAGTTTAAAACATTTGGATGTGGATCTGCAATTGCGACAAGTTCAATGGTTACTGAACTTGCTATTGGGAAAAATATAGATGAAGCATTAAAAATCACACGAAATGATGTGGCAAATGAACTTGATGGACTCCCGCCTCAAAAAATGCATTGTAGTAATCTTGCAGCTGATGCTCTTCATGCTGCAATTGAGGATTATAAAAAGAAGAAGAAAAAATAAAAATTTGGAGGTATAAAAAATGGCAAAATTTAAAGGAATTTATAAGTGTGAAATATGTGGAAATATAGTTGAAGTTCTACATGAAGGAGTAGGAGCATTAGTATGTTGTGGAGAAGAAATGAAACTAATGGATGAAAAAACAGAAGATTCTAGTGTTGAAAAACATGTACCATATATCGAAAAAACAAGTGATGGAATACTTGTAAAAGTTGGTCAAAACCAAGATCATCCAATGGAAGAAAAACACTATATTGAATGGATTCAAATATTTGCAGATGGCAAATCATATAGACAGTTTTTAAAACCAGGTGATAAACCACAAGCTTTCTTTGAAATTAATGCTGATAAAATTGAAGCACGAGAATATTGTAATATTCATGGTTTATGGAAATCCTAATAAATTAACAGTATAGATACATATGTTTTTAACAAAAAATAAATAAAGGGGAAATTTGAAAAATGTTTTGTTATCAATGTGAAGAAACAGCAAAAGGAGAAGGTTGTACAAATATTGGTGTTTGTGGAAAAAAAGGTGAAGTTGCAGATTTACAGGATATGTTAAGATATCTAATCAAGGGAATATCTATTTGCAATTCGAAAACAAGAGAGACTGGTAACTATGATGAAGAAGTTGATGAATTCATTATGGATGGTTTGTTTTCAACTATAACAAATGCAAATTTTGATAAACAATATTTCATGGGAAAAATTCATGATGCATTAAAACTGAGAGATAAACTTAGAAAACAAAATTCAGTCAAAGGCAGTCATGATTCTGTAATATGGACACCAAAAAATGATGAAGATATAATAAAAAAATCAAAAGAAGTAGGAATATTAACTACCAAAAATGAAGATATCAGGTCCCTTAGGGAAATGCTAACTTTTGGAGTAAAAGGAATGGCTGCTTATTATCATCATGCATATGTACTAGGAGAAAAAGATAAAGATATATCTAATTTCATCCAAGAAGCATTAGTAGCCACAACACAGGAGTTATCTATTGATGAGTTAGTTAATCTTAACATGAGATGTGGAGAAATGGGTGTTAAAACTATGGCTTTATTAGATAAAGCAAACACTTCTGTGTATGGCAATCCTGAACCAACTAGTGTAAACCTAAGTGTAAGAAACAATCCCGGAATTCTAATTAGCGGGCATGATTTGAAAGATTTAGAAGAGTTACTTGAACAAACTCAAGGGACTGGGATTGATGTTTATACACATGGTGAGATGCTCCCTGCTAATGCATATCCTGCATTCAAGAAATATAAAAATCTTGTCGGAAATTATGGTAGTTCATGGTGGGAGCAAAAAGATGATTTTGAAAAATTCAATGGACCTATTTTACTAACGACGAATTGTTTAGTCCCCCCAAAGGACTCATATAAGGACAGGGTTTATACAACTGGTGTAGTAGGATTTGAAGGTATAAAATATATCCCAAATAGAAAAAAAGGAGAATCAAAAAATTTCTTAGAAATTATTGAACATGCAAAAAAATGTTCACCTCCAGAAAAAATCGAAAATGGTGAAATAATCATTGGTTTTGCACATAATTCAGCATTAGGAGTTGCAGATAAAATTGTAGACGCTGTAAAAGATGGTATAATAAAACGATTTGTAGTAATGGCTGGATGTGATGGCAGACATAAACAAAGGGAATATTATACAGAATTTGCAAAGGCTCTTCCAAATGATACAGTAATTCTTACCGCGGGTTGTGCTAAATACCGTTATAACAAACTTGAACTTGGCAATATAGATGGAATCCCAAGGGTAATAGATGCAGGTCAATGTAATGATTCCTACTCTCTTGTTGTTATTGCACAGAAACTTGCAGAAGTATTTGGAGTCAGTTTAAATGAACTCCCAATATCTTTTAACATTGCTTGGTATGAACAAAAAGCAGTCCTGGTATTACTTACGCTTTTGTCACTTGGTGTAAAAAACATTATACTTGGCCCAGTTCTTCCAGCATTTATCTCACCAAATGTGTTAAATGTTTTGGTTGAAAAATTCAATATAAGACCCAATTCAAAAGTTGAAGAAGATCTTTCAGCATTAGAAATAGTTGTATAAGTTGATATTATGACAAAAAGAAAAATTATTGAAATTGATGAAGAGAAATGCAATGGTTGTGGAGCATGCATCCCTAATTGTCCAGAAGGAGCATTGCAAGTAATCGATGGAAAAGCAAGACTTATTAGTGATATTTTTTGTGATGGACTTGGGGCATGTGTTGGTGAATGTCCACAGGATGCGATGAAAACAGTGGAAAGAGAAGCAGAACCATATGATGAGAAAAAAACAATGGAAAATATTGTAAAATGTGGAGAAAACACAATAATTGCTCATCTTAATCATCTAAAAGACCATGGTGAAACAGGATATTTAAACGAAGCATTAGAATTTCTTAAGGAAAAAGATATAGAAGTAAACATAGAAAAAAAACCATGTGATATTGAAGAAAAATTACCATGCGGATGCCCTGGTTCAAAAGTGATGGATTTTTCAGAAAAGGAAAGTACTAAAATAGAAGAATCAGGAACTCGTTCATCTCAGCTTAGACAATGGCCTATTCAGCTGCATCTTGTTCCTCCAAATGCACCTTACTTTCAAAATAAAGATGTAATATTAGTCGCTGATTGTGTTGGTTACTCAATTGGAGATTTTCATAAAGACTACCTTAAAGGAAGAAGTATTTCTATTGCATGTCCAAAGCTTGATTCAAATATTGACATATACCTTGATAAACTGGTAAATATGATAGATGATGCAAAAATTAATACATTAACAGTTATGACAATGGAAGTTCCATGTTGTAATGGTCTTTTATCTCTTGCTAAACAAGCAATAGAAAAAGCTAATCGAAAGATACCAGTGAAATCAATAGTTGTTGGTATTAAAGGCGACATTTTAAATGAAGAATGGGTATAAATATGATAAAATTAAAATTAGCAATAATACTTTTTTATATAAGTATTATGCTAATATCTCCAATTAATATCTCTGGAGAAAAAATTGAGTTTTCAAAATTAAAAAATTCAGCGGTTATTGTTGAATTTTTTACCAATTTCGAAAACTCTGATTCATCAATTGTATCAGAACAACTATATCGATTTTACTCTGAAGTTTATCCATATTCCCAGCTTGAAGAATCTGATTTTTATTATATCACAATGATTGATGAATTAAGTGAAAAGGTTCAAATCAGAGCACAAGAAATGGATGTATCAAACTATCCTACTTTAACTTTTGATGGCGGTTTTGTAAATATTGATCAGGGATTTCAAAATCGAGATATATATGAAAATGCAGTATCTTTAAGTAACTCTAGAGATAAACATGATATTGAGATATATCTTGATTGTATCTGGAGTTCTTCTCCCTGTTATCCTGAAATTGTTATAAATATTGATGTTTTAAACTTAGGAAATTTTGAATACGAAGGACGTTTACTTATATATTTTGCTAGAATAGTTACTGATTGTGAAAATCCAGCTGGTAGACCTTATGATTTTGTTTTTGAAGATTTTGCTGCAGATATAAATTTATCTATCGATACATCTCCGCTTGGATATTATAAAGATCAATTATTGTATCATCCAGTTGTACCAGGTTGTTATAGTTTTAATGCGCCTAACTATTTAGTAGTTGCATCAGTTTATTCAAAAGATACTGGATTTGCTGATTGTACAGTAGCAGCAAGATTGTCATCTGGTGAACAGCCATATAAACCAGCAAAACCAGAGGGTAAAACAAAAATTCAATTAGATTCAGAATATGAATATACAACATCATCCTCAGATTACGATGGTGACATGATAAAATATGTTTGGGATTGGAATGGTGATTATAAACCAGATGAATGGACTGATTATTATAAATCTAGTGAAAAAATAGAAATAAATCATTTATGGGAGGATAAAGGAACTTTTAAAATAATGGTTAAAGCAATAGATGAAAATGGTTTCGAAAGTTTCTGGTCTGATCCTTTAACTGTAAGCACTTCTAAAAACATAAAAATTCAGCAATATATAGAAAATTTGTTTAATGACCAAATTATAAAAAATTTTAATATATGGAAACGTCTTCTATTTAATTGGTTATATAAATGAAGATAAAAATAATTCTTGTATTTTTAATATTGGTAATTGGTCTTTTTACTTCTGTTAATAGTTATTCTTTAACCAATATAGTAAGCAATAATGAAAAATGGATTGTAAAAACTCTTGATAATTTTGGAGAGGTTGGACAATATAGTGATATTGTTGTAACAGATGAAAATATTGTTTTAATATGTTATTATGAGCTGAGCAAGAAAGATTTAAAATTCTTAAGTTATGAAAATAACGAATGGAGCATTGAAGTATTAGACTACGAAGGAGACGTAGGATTACATTCTTCTATAGATGCTGATAACGCTGGTAACCCGCATATAAGTTATTATGATGAGACAAATAAGGATTTAAAATATACTTACTGGAATGGAAATAATTGGATATTTAAAGTTATTGATGGAGAATTTGATGTTGGTGAATACACTAGTCTTAATCTTGATTCAAATGGATATCCTCATATAAGTTATCATGATGATACAAATGATGATTTAAAATATGCAAGATGGAATGGAAATACATGGATTATCGAAGTTGTAGAATCAGATGGAGATACAGGCGAGTTTTCCTCTATATTTATTGATAAAAATGATAATCCTCATATTAGCTATACAAATTATGAAGATAGAGGTCTATGGTATACATATAAAAATGGCGATAACTGGATATTTGAACTTGTTGATTCAGATTGTAATGTTTTTGGAGCAACAGAAATTGCACTTGATTTAAACGATAATCCACATATTAGCTATTATGATACAGGTGCGGAGGAATTTTTAATTAAATATGCTGGTAAAACTAATAATAGATGGATTGTTGAAACAATTGATCCATGGCTCTGGGGAGTATTTTTATCAAGCGGGACAGACATCACATTTGATAGATTTGGTAGATTACATATTTGCTATTATGATTGGGGGCAGCATAGTATAAATTATGTATGGAAAGAAAATGATATTTGGAATATTGATGTAGTTGATGGATGGGGAATAACTGGTATGGTTGGTGGATATGCTTCTATTGATGTTGACTTGGATGGTTTTGTACATATCAGTTATGCAGATAATTATAATCTTTCCTTAAAATATGCAACAAATATTCAATATAGCCCTAGTGTTCCAACGAAACCATCTGGTGAAACTAATTGTAAACGAGGTGAAGAATATACTTATTCAACGGTCTCAGATGATAGGGATGATGATATGATCCGATATGGATGGGATTGGGGAGATGGTTCACCTGTTGAGTGGACAGATTATTATGAATCAGGGGAAAAAATATATGCCTCTCATTCTTGGGATGAGTATGGAGGATATTTAGTAAAGGTTATATCTGAAGATGAGAATGGTTTTACAAGTGTTTATCACTTTGTAATTCGTATGGAGTTTTCTCAATGGTCAAATCCTTTAAATATTCAAGTATCAAAAAGTAAAATAACAGATTTTCGTAATAATTTATTTTTTCAATTATTTATTAAAAGACATAAACATTTATGGGGGTAAAAATTTTTATGGAGGGAAAAATAAATATCACAGTTGGAGACAAAGCACCTGATTTTGTTTTATTTGACCAATATAAAAAAGAATTTAGATTGGCTGATTTTAAAGGTAAAAATGTTATTCTTTCATTTCATCCATTTGCATGGACCTCAGTTTGTGCTCAGCAAATGCAATCACTTGAAAGACATTGGAATGATTTCAAAGAATTAAATTCAATTTCAGTTGGTATTAACGCCGATTCAATTCCTTCAAAAAAAGCATGGGCAGATTTTATAGATATAAAAGCAACACGACTTTTATCCGATTTCTGGCCTCATGGAGATATAGCAAAACTATATTGTATTTTTCGAAATGAGGAAGGATTTTCTGAAAGAGCAAACATAATTATTAATAAAGAAGGAATAATTGACTTTATAAAAGTATATGAGATAGGTGAACTTCCTGATATTAGAGAAATTCTAACTCAATTAAAAAAATTATATGAAAAAGAAATAACTCAACCATAAATAACATCTTGAGGTATTGAAAATGAGTGAGGAAAATGTAATTCAATTAGATGATACTACATGGGAATCAACAGTTGAAAAAGGACAAAAACCTGTTGTTGTTATGTTTTATAGTGATACATGTACTTTTTGTAAACAGATGGAACCATATTTTTACGAATATGCAGGTGATTTTAAAGATAAAATTATATTCGCACGTGTTAATATCATGAAAAATCCCGCAATCCCAAGCCGTTATGGTGTTATGGGTACACCTACATTCAAATTTTTCTGTAAAGGAAAACCTGTTCATGAAATGACTGGTGCTGTTTACCCTGCTCTGTTAAAAAAAGCAGTTGAAAAAAACCTTGAACATGGAGAGAAATGTGCTGAAAATACAACTTGGATTGCACCTGATATGACAGGTTATGCATAATGGAAGTAAAAGACGCAATTAAAAAAAGAAGAGCATATAGATCTCTTGAACCAGTTGAAATAACAAAAGAAATAATTAAAGATTTTGCAGAATGCGCTCAAATAACAGCTTCATGTTTTAACAATCAACCTTGGCGTTTTATTTTTGTTTATGATTCTAAGATGCTTGAGAAAATGCATAATGTTTTAACTTCAGGAAATGAATGGGCTTACAAAGCATCAATGATTATAGTTGTTTTAGGTAAGCAAGAAGATGACTGTGTGATTCATGATCGGATTTATTACCGATTTGATATTGGAATGGCGGTTAGTGCTATGATTCTTCGTGCTACAGAGTTAGATCTTGTTGCTCATCCTATTGCAGGTTATAGCCCTAGAAAAACCCGTGAACTACTTGGAATTCCTGATGATTTTGATGTTATAACTCTAATTATTGTTGGAAAAAAATCAGTTGAGATTAACCCTGTTTTATCAGAAAAACAAATTCAAAATGAGAAAAAAAGACCTAAAAGATTATCTATTGATGATTTTATTTATTATAACAAATTTAAGGAGAAATAAAAATGATTAAAATTGAACATGTTGATGGTGAAAATAAAGGTAAAATATTACTTTATGCGCTTAGTACTTGTGGATGGTGTCGTAAAACTAAGCAATTATTAGAAGATCTTGGGGTAGAATATAGTTATATATTTGTAGATCTACTTGAAGAAGATGATAAGGATGATATAATTAAAGACGTAAAAAAATGTAATCCTCGTATTAGTTTTCCCACTATTATTGTTGATGATGAAAAATGCATCATTGGTTTTAAGGAAGATGAAATACGTGGAGCTCTAGGTTTATGAATAATATAAATAGTGAAACAATTGATAAAGTCTTTACTAGATTAAATAAATATGCTGAATCAAATGGTTATTTTCTGAATCCAGATGATATTTTTACAAAAGATCTTATAAAAAGCCTTTTAATAAATCAAAAAAGATATGGTTATTGGGCATGTCCTTGTAGACTAGCAACAGGTAATAGAGATAAAGATTCAGATATAATATGTCCATGTATATATAGAGATCCTGATGTAAAAGAATATGGAACATGTTATTGTGCACTCTATGTTTCTCAGGAAATAAAAGACGGAAAAAAACAAGCAAAACCTATACCTGAACGAAGACCTATTAAAAAATAAAAAAATAACCAGAATTATCCAGATCGTCCATTATCACAAGGTTCTTCATCTTTCATAGGTCTTGTATGCTCAGCATGAGCTGGTTGAGTACAAACATCTAATGGTATTTCTCTCATTGGTTCATTACAACAAATAGGAATTTCTCCATCTGTAATGATAATGTCTTTTCCACATTTTTCACACCTATAAGCTACTTTCATAGTAATCACCTAAATTATCTCATTAATCTTGTTAATAATATGCTTTTTTTTCTCATCTTGTAGAGATTCATCTAACTGTGGATACACTTTTTCTTCTTCAAAACTACGATGATTAATAAGAAATTCTTTAAAACTGTTAACATCAGTAATAATACGTCCTTTTTGAACATCATCACGCCAATTGTTTAAGGTGTTAATAATATAATTATGCTGTTTTGTAAGTTCGGGAAGCATTTTATATCCTTCAGTAATATCTTCTGGATTATAATCTGTAAAAATTGCTTTTTCCTCAATGAATATATGTTTTTCTAACTCCCATTCAAATTTTTTAAATGCATCTTTCATTGATTTAAAATTTTCCTTTGATTTCTCTTCTAGGTTATTTATTAAGTTTACAAGCTTACTGTGGTCTTTTATCATTAATTTTAGAATACTAATATCATTATTCATTATTTTACTATCTCCTAAATAAAATGAGAATAAACTAATATTTTTTAATAATTACTTTTGAGATAATTTTTTTTCAAAATACTATTATATTATCAGCTTAATTTACAATATAAAAAATGGAGAAACATGATAGATAAAAATATTGAAATAAAATTTGTTAAAAACTGGTCTGAAGATGATATTGTAAAACTTTATAAAGCAGGTGGTTGGTGGAAAGAACACTATGATAAATCAGCATTAAAATCCTTAATCCAGGGAAGTTTTGCATTTGCAGTAGTAATTGATAACAAAAATAATAAAACAATAGGAATGGGACGAATATTATCTGATGGAATATCTGATGCATATATACAAGATTTAATCATATTGCCAGAATACAGAAAAAAAGGAATTGGAAAAAAATTAGTTAAAAAATTAATTGGATATTGTAAATTAAAAAAAATATATTGGATTGCTTTAATAGCTGAACCAGATCAAGATACCTTTTATAAAAACATTGGTTTCAAAACAATGGAAAAATATGTCCCAATGAAATATCATGGTGATGAATAAAATGCTTTTAATTGAGGATTTCAAACCTATTAAAATTGAAGATAAACCAATTTTTGATAAATATTACAAAAAGTACCCACCCGTACATAGTGACTATGTTTTTACTACACTTGTTAGTTGGATGGATTACGCTAAATTTTGTTACATGATAAATAATAATAATTTAATTGTTGCAAGCAAAATTAATAATAAAATACAAATAAAATCTCCAATAGGTGATAAAAATAAAAATATATTTGATGAAGTTTTAAAACTTGCAAAACAACAAGAGTCAGAATATCCATTTGGTGTAATTGATAAAAATACTAAAAACTGGTTAGAAAATAATTATCCGAATTTAGAATTAATTCCTACGAGAGATTATTTTGATTATGTATACAATTCAACAGATTTAGCTGAGTTAGCTGGATCTAATTATAGTAAAATAAGAAACCGATTAAATAAATTTAAAAAAAACAATGAGTACTCGGTGGAATCAATAACTGAGGACAACATGAAAGATATTAGAGAATTTCTAAAAAGATGGTGCCTTTGGAAAGATTGTGATAAAGACCCTTTATTAGAAAATGAAAAAAAAGCTATATTATATTCAATGGAAAATTTCTTTGATTTAAAACTTTCAGGATTATCAATGATTGTAAACGGCGATATCGAAGCAATATCTGTATTTGAAAAAATGAGTAATGATACAGCTATTGTTCATTATGAAAAAGGATCTCCTGATTATGATGGTATATATAAAGCTATAAATCAAGAGACAGCTAAGATTCTTCAAAAAGATTTTAAATATATAAATAGAGAATCTGATATGGGTGTATCCGGGCTTAGAAAAGCTAAACTATCATATAAACCAGTATTTATGATAGAAGTTTACACTGCTATAAAGAATAGCATCTGAGTTTTAACCTGTTTATATCATATTTTTAGTCGCATCCCGGACAAAACATGCCAAATTCATTGCTTGCTCTTAATAGCTTACATATCCTGCAAGTTTCATTTATTACGAGACCATTTCCTTTTTCAATAATATTTTGTGCAGAGATTTTTATTTCTTTTATTATAGTCTTATCTGCAATTTCAAATCTTCCTCTTTTTTTTGAAACATATTGGCAGACTGCAGCTGGTGTTATTCCAAGTTTTTCAGCGGTTTCCTTCTGGGTTAATCCATAGTCATTAATCATGCTTTCAGCGATTTCTTTTCTTATTACAGGTAAACCATTCCACATCATGTATTCACAGGTAGTGCGTTGCATGAGAGTGAATATCATTCAGAATACTTATAATTAACGATTGTTTATCGCTTATGTTACATATGTTGCAAAAGAGGATTTTCCAGGAGAAACTTACGAGATGAGATTATATTTTTTTCTATATTTTTAGATACAAATTGAACCAAAACCTTTAAATACCCAACAAACATTAACACATGTTAATTAGAGGTTTATTGGGGTAAAATTAGTTTAAATTTAAAGAATTGAGGTGGTATTGAAAACTAATTAGATTAGAATTAAATCACACAGGGGTGAGAAATGTTGGAGGATCATTATTTTAATAACATCCCATCCTTTCCTCCTCTCCTCAAAAATCTTTTTTATGACCAACTCCAACTTTCCCCACCCCTACCAACCTTTTTTTAGTGAATTATAATAATATATTAAATCTAAAATAGATATAGATGAAGAATATGGAAGAGTTAATAAATAAAATTGAAAAATTAAAAAATAGTGATATTAAAAAAATTATAGATAATAGAATTAAGGAATTTAAAAATATTAATTTAACATCTAATAATGCTTTATTTAAGGAAATGTGTTTTTGTATGTTAACTGCAAATTTTAATGCTGAAAAAAGTATTAAAATTCAAAATGAAATAGGAGATTGTTTTTTTACAGATTCGCAACAAGATTTATCAAAAAAATTAAAAAATTATGGCCATAGATTTCCAAATACAAGAGCTCAATACATTTATGAATCACAAAAATGTAGAAATTTGTTAACTGATATTGTAAAATTTCATGATAAAAAAGCTTTAAGAGATTGGATGGTTACAAATATAAAAGGTTTTGGATATAAAGAAGCAAGTCATTTCTTACGAAACATTGGATTTTATGATTATGCAATTATTGATTTTCATATTATTGATATTTTAGTAAGTTATAATATAATACAAAAACCAAAAACAATTACAAAAAACAAGTATCTTGAAATCGAAAAAAAACTCGTAAATATTTCAAATAAAACAAATCTTACTCTTGCAGAGTTAGATCTATATCTTTGGTACATGGAAACTGGTAAAATTTTAAAATAAAATTCAAAGTTTCTACCTAAAGTTTTTTGAAGGATTAATTTATCAAGGATGTGGTGATCGAGTTTGGATTTCAGTCTTACAGAAGAGCAAAAGCTTTTTAAAAAGACAATTAGAGAATTTTGCGAAAAAGAACTTAAACCAATAGCTTCTAAAATTGACCAAGAAGAATATTTTCCCTTCGATGTTTATAAAAAAATGGGTCAAATGGGTCTTATGGGGATGACGGTTCCACAAAAATACGGTGGCGCAGGAATAAATCGAGTTAGTTATATGATTGCTCTTGAAGAGATTGCACGTATATGTGGATCAACTGGTTTAACTGTTGAAGCACATAATACTCTTGGAAATGGATATATATATGAAGCAGGAACTGAAGAGCAGCGAAAAAAATATCTTCCGAAACTTTGTAGCGGTGAGGCTTTTGCAGCTCTAGCAATAACAGAGCCAAATGCAGGGTCAGATGTAGCAGCTATGGAGACTACTGCCAAACTCGATGGAAAGGAATGGGTAATTAATGGTTCAAAACAGTTTATTACAAGCGGAGATATAGCAGAAGTAACAATTGTAATGGCTAAAACTGATAAAAACAAAGGCCATAAAGGAATAAGTGCTTTTTTAGTTGAAAAAGATACACCAGGGTTTAAGGTAGGTCAACTTGAAGATAAACTAGGATTACGAGGTAGTCGTACTGCTCAGTTATTCTTTGAGGACTGTAAAATACCAAAAGAAAACATACTAGGAGAAAAAGATAAAGGATTCTATGGTGTCATGGATACACTAGATCGTGGTAGAACAGCAGTTGGTGCCATGTCAGTAGGAATTGCACAAGGAGCATTAGACGAAAGTCTTGAATACGCAAAACAACGTCAACAATTCGGACGTCCAATAGGTAAATTTCAAGCTATACAATGGATGATTTCAGATATGGCAACAGAAATTGAAGCTGCAAGATTACTAGTACATAGAGCAGCATATCTTGAAGATAATGGTCAACCATTCAGTAAAGAAGCAGCTATGGCAAAACTTTATGCATCTGAAATGGCAATGAAAGCAACAGTAAAAGCCATTCAAATCCTTGGAGGATATGGTTACACACGTGAGTATCCAGTTGAACGATTTTATAGGGATATCAAACTTTGCCAAATTGGTGAAGGAACCTCAGAAGTTCAAAGAATTGTAATAGCAAAAAAATTAGGTCTATAAATAATTGTAATAAATTTATTTAATATGGTAAAAATTCTTTTCCAAGTAATTCTCTTGCTATAATTATTCTCATTATATTCATTGTACCTTCAGCACCAATTGAATAGGATCTTACACCACGGATTCCCATCTCCACTGGGAATTCTTTTGTATAACCCAGAGCTCCAAACCAATCAGCTACTTCATTAAAAACTCCAAATGCATATATTGGTGCTCGAAGTTTTGACATCGCTGCAGCTAACGCTACATCGTAATGAGATGCTTTTTTTTCTTTGTACATTTTATCCATAGTCCAAGCTGCACGATAATTAAGAAGTTTTACACTTTCAAGGTTACAATAATGTTCCGCAAGTGGAAATTGTATACCTTCAAAACTCCCCAAAAGCTTCCCAAATGCTTTTCGGGTTTTGATATGTTCTTTACCTAATTCAAGAGCAGCTTCAGCTGCACCAACACAGGTTGCACCAATTAAAACACGAGCCGCTGAAAAACCTTCCATTGCATAATAAAAACCCCGATTTTGCTCACCTATGAGATTTTGTTCAGATAGTTCAACATTTTCCATAACAAAACCTCCAGTTGAAATACCCATTCTACCCATATCTTCAAATAATGAAGTTTTTATTTGTTTATTATCCTTAAGTGGTACACCAAAAAAACTGAAACCTTTATGACCTGCGGATGGATCTGTTCGAGCAAGAGTGAGATGAATTCCCCCCCATTTAGTTGATTCTGTTATACCACTGATGAATATTTTTTCACCATTTAATATCCAATTTTTTCCTTTTTTGACTCCTTTTGTCTTTCCAGCTCCAACTATATCAGAACCTCCTTCAGGTTCTGTTACAGCTATACCACAAAATGCTTCTCCTGAGGTTATTTTTGGAAGATATTTTTCTCTTAATTCTTTTGAACCATATTGACTAAATATAAAACCCCATGATGCTTCTACAAGATAAAGTACAGGGATTGCAAGGCTTATATCTGCACGTCCTAACTCCTCTGCAGCGATACATGCCATAGTCCAATCAACTCCAGCTCCACCATAATCCTGAGATGCTGTTGGAGCAAGAAGTCCAAGTTTTGCCATACCTTTGATAATTTCATCTGGTATTTTTTTATTTGTATCTATTTCTCTAACACGTGGTGTAATATTTTTTTGTGCAAAATCACGTACTGTTTTTCTCCAAATTTCCTGTTCATCTGTCCAGCTAAAATCCATCTATTTTCACCTCCACCGAAAAACCCCTTTAAGGGGTAGTAGGAATAATTAATTCTGTATAATAACCTTGTCGAAAAAATGAAAAGATAGGGATTTATATGATAAATTTTATACGGGAGAATGGAGGAATTAATAGAAAGTAAGGTAGGTGTATTAATGGCTTTTAAAGATGTTTATATTCCATATGGAGGATACTGGAGTACTCCATTTTGTAGTTGGCAAGGTAGTTTTCAAAATCTTCATTCAATAAAATTTGTAGCAGAAATTGGAAAAAGGTTTCTTGATGAAAGTAAAATATCGCCAAAAGATTTTGATGAATTGGTTTTAGGTATAACAATTCCTCAAATATCTTCATTTTATGGTACACCTTGGCTTGCAGGTATGATAGGAGCTGACCATGTAACTGGTCCAATGATAGGTCAAGCATGTGCAACAGGTGCAAAATGTATAGAATTTGCAGCATTAAGTATAGATGCAGGTGTTCACAGAAATGTACTAGCATTATATGCAGATAGATGCTCCAATGGTCCAATTCTTATATACCCTAATCCAGAAGCTCCTGGTGGTACTCAGGATAGAGAAAGCTGGGTTTGGGATAATTTTGGTAATGACCCATATGCAAAAAATGCAATGATTGAAACTGCAGAAAATGTTGCTAAAGAAGAAGGAATTACTAAAGATGAGCAAGATAGGATAACAGTGCTAAGATATAAACAATATCAAGATTCTTTAAAAAATAATTGTGCTTTTCAGAAAAAATATATGATAAACCCTATAGAAGTTAAGAATCGAACTGGTCGAAAAGTGATTGCAACTGTTGAAGGTGACGAAGGTATTTACCCTACAACATTAGAAGGTCTTCAAAAACTTAAACCAGTATTACCAAATGGTACAGTTAGTTATGGTACCCAAACACATCCCGCAGATGGGAACTGTGGAATTATTGTTACTAATCAAGCAACTGCAAAAAAATATGCAAAAAAGAAAAACATCGAAATTCAAATTTTATCTTATGGTGAAGGAAGAGCAAAAAAAGGTTATATGGCAAAAGCAATAATCCCAGCTGCAAAAAAGGCTCTTAAACAAGCAGATATTTCTATAAAAGATGTAATTGCTATTAAATCACATAATCCTTTCGCAGTAAATGACATCTTTTTCTGTAGGGAAATGGACATAAAATGGGAAGATATGAATAACTATGGTTCATCCCTTATCTATGGTCATCCACAGGGACCTACTGGAGCAAGGTTAATAATGGAATTAATTGAAGAATTAGTTATTAAAGGCGGAGGATATGGACTATTTGATGGTTGTGCTGCAGGTGACACAGGAGCTGCTATTGTTCTAAATGTTAAAGTTGACTAATTTAAGTTAAAATATTTTTTAAAAAGGAGTAAAAATATGAAGATAAAAAAAATAGGAATCATAGGCGCAGGTAATATGGGGAGCGGGATTGCACAAAAGATTGCACAAGAAGGATTCGATGTAATATTAGTAGATATTAATAATAAGTTTATTCAAAAAGGTCTTGACAATATCAAAAGAACATTATTAAAAGCTGTAGAACGAAAGATATTTTCGGGAGAACAAATTAAACAAATACTAAATCATATAAAAGGATCAACTAGTATAGTTGAGGTTAAAGATACTGATATTGTCATTGAAGCAGTATTTGAAGATATCAAAATAAAAAGAGATTTATTTAAAAATTTAGACGAAATATGTAATGAAAAAACAATTCTTGCATCAAATACATCTTCGTTTTCAATTACAGATTTAGCGTCATCAGTAAAACGTAAAAACCAATTCATAGGTCTTCATTTCTTTTATCATCCTGCTATGAATCGTCTATTGGAAATCATCCCTGGGAGGTATACTAATCAAGTAACTCTAGATATTTCTAATATATTTTCTCATATGATAGGTAAAACTGCTATACATGTTAAAGATTCACCAGGTTTTGCAGTAAACCGATTTTTTGTACCTTGGCTTAATGAAGCTACTCGAATTTTTGAGGAAGATCTGGCTAATATCCCCACCATTGACGATATAGCAAAAAAAATTTTTAAAGTTCCAATGGGACCTTTTGAATTAATGAATGTAACTGGACCTACTATTGCATATCATTCTTGTCTAGGTCTAGGAGATAAATTAGGTGAATTTTATTTGCCAAGCAATTGTCTAAAAAATCAGATTGACAAAGGTGAATTATGGAATTTAAACGGCGAAATTGACGAATCTAATTTAGTAGTCGTAGAAGAACGTTTACTTGGCACAGTGTTCATGGTATCTAATGCACTTTTACAAGAAAATATAACAAGTATCGAGGATATCGACAGAGGAGCAAAAGTAGGGCTTAGGTGGAGTATAGGACCATTTGAAATGATGAATAAATATGGAATAGAACGTTCATATGAAATTGTAGAAAAATTTCTAAGAAAATATCCAAAAATAAATATACCATCAGTTTTAAAACAACAATATGAAAAAAAAGTTAATTGGAGTTTTAACTTTGTTGATTTAATCATAAAAGACGACATTGCGAAAATAATAATAAATAGACCTGAGGCAATGAATGCAATAAACGAAAAAGTGATTCAACAAATTGATAAACAATTTACAAAAGCAAACAATGATCCAAAAGTAAAAGGAATAGTTTTTGAAGGTGCTGGAAAAGCCTTCATCGCAGGAGCTGATATTCAATACTTTATTAAAAAAATTAAAGAAAATAAAATCCAAGATATATGCAGATTCACAAGAAATGGACATAACGTACTTAATAAAATTGATAATTCTGAAAAAATTATAATTACTAAACTAGATGGTTTGGCACTAGGAGGAGGTGCTGAAATAGCATTATCAGCTGATACAATTATAGCGACAGATAAAGGTTGTATAGGATTCCCTGAAACAGGGATTGGTATATATCCAGGTCTTGGTGGTACTCAGAGAATAACACATTATATTGGAAAAGAACTAGCAAAATACCTTATATTTACTGGAGAGATCCTTGATGCAAAAACCGCTAAGTCAATTGGACTAATCGAATATGTTGTTCCCCCTGATGAGATAGATGATAAAATTTTTGAGCTGATTAATAGTGGAAAAATTATTAAGAAATCAATGAAAGGAGAAATAATACTTCCAGATAATTTCCAAAAAATCAAAAATTATTTCTCAGATAATAATGTACAAAACATTTTGTCAGGAAGAGGTGATCTTAATGAACTTGGACAAAAGATTTCAAAAACAATATCATATAAAGCACCTCTTGCAATTGAAATTTCTAATAAAATAATAGATGAAGGAAGTCAAGTTAATCTTAGTGAAGGTTTAGAAATAGAACTCAGTCATCTTGAAGAAATATTTTCAACAGAGGATGCTCTTGAAGGTTTAAATTCAGTAATCATGAGAAAAAGACCAGTGTTTAAAGGAAAATAATTGATTTATTTATTTTTCCAAATAGGTTGTCTTTTCTCCATAAATGCAGCTAGTCCCTCATTTGCATCATTGGTTTTCATCAATTCATTTAGGTAAATATCCTCAATTTTCTTAATCGAATTTGAATAATTTTGAGTAGCGCCTTCAATAAAAGCTCTTTTTGTAAGCTGCATGACAACCGCGCTATTACTTGCAAGCTTCTCAGTTATAAACTTTTCTGATTCTTCTTTGAAACTTTCTACAGGGAAAACATGATTAACAAGTCCTAGATTTTTTGCCTCATCAGCTTTTATGATATCACCAGTAACAATAAGCTCAAGTGCTTTTTTACTCCAAATTAGCCTTGGGAAAACAGCTGCTGCTACTGGAGGAAGCACTCCCACTTTTATTTCAGGTTGTCCAAATTTAGATTTCTCAGAAGCAATAACAATATCACAAAACATCACAACTTCACAACCTCCTCCCAATGCTGCACCATTCACAAGTGCAATTGTAGGAGCTTTAATTTTAAGTAAATTAGTAAAAATCTCATGAAAAACCTGTATCATCTCGTTTACTTTTTCTTTTGTATGATCAGATATATCAACACCAGCTGAGAATGCCTTACCCTCTGCAGTAATAATTAACAACTTCAATGATTTACTTTGAAATTCTTTAAGTGCTTGGTTTATCTCCTTCATCATTTCAATATTTAATACATTAAGAGGTGGTCTATTGAATGTTATTTTTCCTATCATATCTTTTTCTTCAACTATTATTGTGTTATATTTCATATTTTTCACCTCATTTGATATTAATAGTTGCTCGACCAAGGATTTTCCCTGCTTCAAGATCAAATATTGCATTTTCTAATCTATCCAATGTATAATCTTTGTTTGTAACGAGTAAATCAAGATCTATAATTCCATCCTCCACAGCTTTTACATTTTCTGCCATTTCGTTCATAGGACATGCCCATGTACCATTTATTGTAAGATATTTATCCATGATTTTCTGATTAAGAAACTCACGAACAGGTTTCGGGGGCCACCCTACTTGAATTACTACTCGATTTTTACTAACTGTTTCAATTGCTACAGGAAAAGTATCTGGTACTCCAGAGCAATCAAGTACACAGTCAACCTGAAATTTATCTTCGGCTAAATTTGAGGATATATGTCGAGCAAGACCTGATATTGCTTTTGCTTTATCACGCCCACTTATTTCTTTAATTGGAATATTGTTTTCCTCAAAATAAGTATTTGAATTAACTGTATATGTAGCTCCTAGATCTTTTGCAAACTTTAATTTATTATCTAAAACATCAACTGCAACTACATTTTTTGCTTTGAAATATTTTGCAGCAAGATTAACAGTAGGTCCACCAACCCCACCTACACCAAAAACAACAACATTTTTTCCATTTAACCAATGACTCTTATAATCAAACAATTTATTTGAATTTGAACTGTTTTGAATAATATGCAAAGGTACTGATCTACTTTTTAAAGCATGAAATGGTGTTGAAATAGCATCAGGGATAATACATGCTTCATCTAATGGTACTTTATCATTTATTTTGAATGTGTATCTTGATGGAACTGAGATTAATTCAGCATTTCCACCGTTAACACCATGTCCTATAAATACAGAATTTTTACATCTATTTGTTAATCCTTCTCTGCATGCTAGACAGTTTTCATTTTGACAACCAGGATAAACTGGTGGTATGATTACATGATCACCAACTTCCAAACCTGAAGCAGATTTACCTAATTCCTTAATTACTCCTGCAATTTCGTGACCAATTATTAATGGTGGTTTAAATGGAACATAACCCCGATAAAGAGTACGATCAGTACTACATAAACCTGTATATTTTGATTGAATTAAAACATCTGATTCATTCATTATAGGATTTTCAAAATCAGTTACAATATTCAATTCTTCCTTTCCATATAAAACTGCAGCTTTCATATCTTTCCCCCGGTGTCTGTGATATTATAATATGGTATTTAACATTATTTATTTGAGTTTTTTTTCTAGATTAAAAAAGATATAAATAATAAAATATCATTCAGCTCTACCACATTATTTCTAAATTGAGGGAGGATAGATATGAGTTTAGATTGGTTACCAAATGATAATGAATTAAAAGATCATAATTTATGGGGAAATGAATATTTTAGTGAAGATGCACCAGGTGTCATTTTTAAATTAAAACCAATAGTTGATAATGAGGGAAAAAAAATAAATGGATTAAATTCTGCTTGGATTATTTTAAACAATCCTGCACAATATAACTCATATACTACAGAAATGGTTAAAGGAGTAATTGCTGGTTTTCACAAAGCATCAATGGATCGAAGTGTTGTAGCAGCAATTTTTACTGCAGTTGGTGATAAAGCATTCTGCACTGGTGGAAATACCAAAGAATATGCAGAATACTACAGTGGGAAACCTAATGAATATGGTCAATATATGGACTTATTCAATGCTATGGTTGATTCAATTTTGAACTGTAAAAAACCTACTATATGTCGTGTAAACGGGATGAGAGTTGCAGGCGGTCAAGAAATAGGTATGGCTTGTGATATTGCAGTATCATCTGATTTGGCAATATTTGGTCAAGCAGGACCAAGACATGGCTCTGCACCTGATGGAGGATCAACTGATTTCCTACCATGGTTACTAGGAATAGAAGATGCAATGTGGAATTGTATATCATGTGAATTATGGTCTTCATATAAAACAAAACGATTAGGTCTAATTAGTAAAGTAGTACCAGTGCTAAAAAAGGGTAATAAATTTATAAGAAATCCAACAGTTATAACAGATAAATATATAGAGGATGGAGAAATTGTATATGGAGATTTTCTTAAAGGGGAAGAATTTAAAAAAGCAAGAAAAGTCATTAAATCAACACTAACTGATTTTACATTACTAGATAAAGAAGTAGACAAAATTCTTTGGACTTTTACAAATCTTATGCCAGGTTGTTTAATTAAATCAATAGATGGAATAAGAATGAAAAAGAAGTTTTTCTGGGATCAGGCAAAACTTGCAAATCGACATTGGCTCTCTGCTAATATGCAAACTGAAGCCTACTTAGGATTTCATGCGTTTAATAACAAAAAAATAACAGGAAAAGATGTTATTGATTTTGTAAAATACAGGCAACTCATTGCTGAAGGACATCCTTTTGATGATGCATTAATTGAAGCAGTACTTCCAAAACCATTAAAAAAAGTTGAATCCTAAGGTTTTTCAATAGTGTAATATAGCTTAATTTCAGGTATTTCCTCAAAAATACGTGGTACAATCTTTACAGACATTCCAATTCTTAATTCTTCCTCAGATATATCTTTTGTCCATGCAATCAATCGTCCACCTTCTTTAAGATCAACAATGCCCAAAGTATAAGGTGCAATATCTTCAAATCCTTTAGGAGCAGCATGTATTGTAGTAAAGCTTTGAAGTATTCCTTTACCTGAATATTCCATCCATTCTATCTTATCATTTAGACATTTTAAACAATCTGCTCGTGGAGGAAAATATATTTCACCACATTTTTCACATTTTGTTCCCATAAGTTTTCCTTTGTGAAGATAGTCAGCAAACTTATCGACTTTAGTATATGGTGTAAAATTGATTTTTCCAAAATATTTAAATGGAATTTTTTCACCTCCGTAAAATGTTTACAAAAGTGTATTGTCCAATACCACCGACATTATGAGTCAGTCCAATTTGTGCATCTGGAACCTGTCTTTTACCTGCGATTCCTCGGAGTTGCTTTACAATTTCAACAGTCATTGAAACTCCAGTGGCTCCTACTGGATGACCTTTTGCTTTTAGTCCTCCATCAACATTAACAGGTGTTTTACCACCAATATAGGATTGTTTATCTTCTATGAACTTTCCACCTTTACCTTTATCACAGAATCCAAGGTTTTCGTAGGCCATAATTTCAGCAATAGTAAAGCAGTCATGAACCTCTGCTACTTGGATATCAGATGGTTTAACATTTGCCAGTTTATATGCTTGTTTTCCGGCTTCAACTGCACTGGGGATTTCATAAAGGTTTGGTCTACGTAAAAGTGACATTGCTGCAGATGCTGAACCCATACCTTCAAACCAAACGGGGGAATCATTTAGTTTTTTTGCAAGTTTTTCATTTGTCATAATAACACATGCAGCACCGTCTGCATTTGCACAGCAATCAAAAACCTTTAATGGAAAAGCAACTTCTTCAGATTTTAGTATTCTTTCTACTGTGACTTCTTTTTGAAAAAAAGAATTTGGATTCATTGCACCATAATGATGATTTTTTACTGCTATTTGCGCCATTTGTTCCATAGTCGTTCCAAACTCATGCATATGTCTGCTTGCATAAAATGCATAATAACCTGGAAATGTTGTTCCAAAAATTGATTCCCATTGAACATCTCCAACTCTTCCCATTAGTGCAAGAATTTCATCTGTTGATAGTTCTCTCATTTTTTGAACACCAATTACAGCGACAATATCATGCATACCAGATTTAACAGCCATATAAGCAGTACGTATAGCAGCACTACCAGAAGCACAAGCAGCTTCAGTAAGCCAGGTTGATTTTGGATTCATACCCACATATTCAGCAACAACACCAGGTAGAGAACGTTGCATATGATATTCTGGAACTGAACCAACAACTAAAGCATCAATATCTTCTCTTCGGAGATTTTTAGCATCCTGAATTGCTTGTTTAAAAGGTTCAAATGCAAGTTCCTGAACAGTTGCATCGTTACGATTTCCAAATCGACCATGACCAATTCCTACAATACCTACTTTAACTATTTCAACCACATCCTATATATATTGCCCACCATCAACTTTGATTACTTCACCAGTTATATGTCGTGATTTTTCACTACAAAGAAAAACAACAACATTAGCAATATCTTCAGTTGTTGCTATACGCCCTAGAACGGTTTCATCAACTGCCTTTTGGAGAAACTCTGGAGGTATTTTCTTTGCCATCTCGGTCATAACCATACCAGGAGCAACAGCGTTAACATTAACATTGAATTTTCCAACCTCTTTTGCAAGTGCTTTTGTAAGTGCAATTATTCCACCTTTTGAAGCAGAATAATTGGTTTGTCCGAATTTTCCCCTTAATCCATTTATAGATGTTATATTAATGATTTTTCCAGACCGTCTTTCTTTAAAATGCTCTGAGGCAAGCTTGTTGTATATGAAATATCCCTTGAGATTTACATTTATTACATTATCCCAATCAGCCTCACTCATCTTCCAAATAACTCGATCTTTATTAATTCCCGCATTACATATTAAAAAATCTATTCTTCCAAATTCTTTTAAAGTCTTTTTAAACATAGCCTCAGCATCTTTGTAACTTGTAACATCAGCCTTTATTACCAGACATTTTTTACCTATATTCTCAATTTTTTTTGCCACCTCTTTTGCTTCAGTATCATGTTTTCGATAATTTATTGCTATATTTGCACCTGCTTTGGCGAGTTCAATTGCAATAGTTGCACCAATTCCTATGCTTCCACCTGTTACTATAGCTGACTTACCTTTTAATTCCATTATATAATCCTCCAAAATCGAAAATCGATAGCTATTCTCTTGTTATTTTATTTTTTGGTAAGTATAAGATTATAAAAAGCTTTATATGTATAATTTATATAACTATATTGTAGCTATATTATAGCTGGGGGTTATTATGGAGAATTTAACAAAATTTGAGGTTTACGGCGAAGAGATGCTTGAGAAGATAGTAAAGAAATGTGGTAATAGTGGTAGAATATATCTACCTCCAGATTGGATTGAAAAAAAAGTCAAAATCATAAGAATTGACTGAGGTGATAAGAAATAATGAATGAATTAAATATTAGACCTATGAAAGAAGAAGATATTAAACAAGCAACTGAAATTCATAAAGGAGTTGTGAGAGAAGGCCTTGGTCAAAGTACTAATTATCCAATAGAAGAACTTTTTAGATCATTTATAAAAAAGAGCCCTAAGACCTGTATAGTTGCCGAAAAAGATGGAAATGTAGCAGGTTTTGTTGTTGGAAGTATAAAAGAATGGGTTTTCGGTGTTGAAAGATCTGGTTGGATAGAAATGATCGAAGTAGAACCTAAAGTAATGGGGATGGGTATAGGTAGGCATCTTGGAGATGCTTTACTCAAAATTTTTAAAGACGAAGGTATAAAAGAGATATATACTACAGTTGAATGGGATAGTGGAGATTTAATTGCTTTTTTCAAATCGATAGGATTTAACAAAAGTAGTTTTATAAACCTAGAAAGGGGGTTGTAATATAGAATTAGTTCAAGAATTTAAAAAATGGGAAAAAAATAGACATGATTATGCAAAAGAATGGAAAAATAAAACTGGTGGAAAAGTCATAGGATACTTTTGTACATATGTTCCTGAAGAGATATTATATGCCGCGGGTGTATTACCTGTTCGTATCCTCGGAAGTCATGAACCTCAAGATGTGACTGAACCTCATATTTTTGGTATGTTTTGTCCTTTTTGTAGAGATTGTCTCGCGCAGGGATTAAAAAATAGATATGATTATCTTGATGGTCTTATGATAGCACAATCGTGTCTTCATATTAGACAGGCGTATACTAGTTGGATTAAACATAGACCTGTTGAATTTGATAAATTTCTTTGTATGCCTCATAAAGTGCAGAGTCCGCATGCCTATGAATTTCTTACCGAGGAATATAAAGTCTTTAAAAATGAAATAGAAGAATGGACTGGAAAAAAGATAAATGATAAAGACTTGGAGAATTCAATAAAAATTTATAATGAAAACCGTCGTCTGATGAGAGAACTCTATAATTTGCGTAAACGTGATAATCCACCTATTACTGGTGAGGAAGTAATGGAGATTGTAATTGCTATGCAAATGATGGATAAAGCAGAACATAATAAAATGTTGAAGGAAATCCTAACTAAATTAAAAAATCATACTCCAGATAGACAAGTTGGTAGTAGATTAATGATCCTCGGATCAGAAGATGATGACACCGTTTTTATGAACATGGTCGAAAACTGTGGTGCAACATTTGTAATAGATGATCATTGTACTGGTTCTCGATATTTTTGGAATGAAGTAGAAAACGGAAAAGATAAACTAGCATCAATAGCTGCTAGATATATTGATAGAATTCCATGCCCTTCTAAAGACTGGGAGGAACGAAAAAGAATTCCACATATTTTGAACCTTTGCAAAGAATGGAATGTTGATGGTGTTATTATAATGCAACAGAAATTCTGCGATCCACATGAACTTGACTTTGTAGCAATAAAAAAAGCATTAGAAGATGCTGGAATACCGACTTTATTTCTTGAATTTGATGTAACGGTTCCAATAGGCCAATTCAAAATCCGGGTTGAAGCATTTCTTGAAATGATAGGTGAAGAGGACCTGTTTTAGGAGGTGAGAATGTTATGGAACAAGAAATTTTGTATCCAACTGAGAAATTAAAATGTTGGAATAAAGCAAAAGAAATTCGAATTAAATTTTATAAGGATTATGCTGAAGCGCATGATAAAGGCGGATTAAGATGGGCTGGTGGCGCATGGACTTTTGATGCTATACCTGCAGGTCTTGGTGACGATGTCTATCCTATTACTAGTGAACCATATAGTGCCACTATCGCATTTGATAAAGAACTTTCATTAGAATGTATGGAAGCTACAGAGGTTAAAGGTTACCCAAGAGATCTGTGTTCTTATATGAGGAACTACTGGGGTTCCATCATCACTGATAAGTTTGCATTTGGATACAATAAAGATGGGGAATTTGTTCCGAGATTTCAAGATGCAAAACCATTGGTTTTTCCAAAACCTGACTTTATCTGGCAAGATCATATTTGTTGTTCACATGCCAAATGGTATCAAGTGGTTTCAGACTTAGAAGGTGGAATTCCTATGTATTCAGTAGATAACGCGGTAGGTCCATCACACGAACTTACTAATAGTAAAATCAAATATGTTGTTGAACAACTCAAGGATGGTATAAAATTTCTAGAAAAAACTACAGGTAGAGACTATGATGATGAACTATTATACAAAGCAATTCGGAATCATTTTGTTTCGACATCTAAATGGGCAGAAGCATGTGAATTAAACAAGGCTATACCAGCACCACTAGATGAAAAATCAATTTACTCATTATATGTCCTTGGAACCCTTCAAAAAGCAGGTAAACAGGTAGCAGATTTTTATGAAAAAGATCTTTTACCAGAAGTTCAGGATAGAGTAAAAAGAGGTATTGCGGCAGTACCAAATGAAAAATTTAGAGTTATGTCAGATACACAACCACCCTGGAGTTTTCTTAGTATTTTCAGATATCTAGAAAAATTCGGATGTGTAAGTATAGGTTCTCTTTATACATTTGGATTGATTGGTCAATGGGAAGTAAAAAAAGATGGAACATGGGGGGCAAAAACCATTCCTAATGTAGAATTCACCAGCCGAGATCAAGCACTTTATGAGTATGTTAAATATGAACTTCATAAACCTGAATGGCAGCATTTCTATTCTTGTCACTTCAAAAGTGATATGATGATTAGAATCGCTAAAGAATGGAAACTTAATGGTGTTATGCTTCACTATAATAGAGGCTGCGAAGGATTAACTATAGGTATTGCAGAGAATAGATTAGCTTTATTAGGTGCTGGTTTTCCAGTTATGGCATTTGAAGGAAATAATGCTGATGAAAGAGAATTTGATGAAGCTCGAACAAAAGCTAAAATTAATGCATTTATGGAGACTCTTGGAGCTAAATAAAGGAGGAGAAAAAAATGATAACTATGGGGATTGATTTAGGTGCAAAATATATCAAAGTTGTAATTCTAAAGGACAATAAAATAATTTCAAAAACTAAAGTTTTAGCGGGATTTGAAGTAGAAAAAAGTGCAAAAGAAGTAGTTGATAAAGCCCTCAAAGAAGCAGGTATAAAACGTGATGATCTAGGTAAAGTTGTATCAACTGGCGCAGGTGAAAAACTTGCTCCATTTTATGATGAGACTAAATCTATTGTAGGATGTGACTCATTAGGCGCTGTTTATCTACATCCAAATACAAGAAGCGTCATCGATGTTGGTGCTGAGGAAGGAAGAGGCATGAGATGTGACAATACTGGAAAAATTCTTGATTTTGAAGTAAATGAAAAATGTGCAGCAGGTGCAGGAGCATTTACAGAAGCTATGTCTCGTGCACTTGAAGTAAAACTTGAGGATTTAGGTGCGCTTTCTTTGAAAGCTACTGAAGAAATTCCTATGAATGCACAATGTACTGTATTTGCTGAATCAGAAGTTGTAACCATGGTACATAATAAAATTTCAAAGGCGAATATGGCAAAAGCGGTTCATGATGCAATGGCAAGTAGGATAACTTCAATGGTTAGAAAGATAGGTTTTGATAAAGATGTAGTGCTTGTTGGTGGTGTTGCAAATAATATAGGTTTCGTTGATTCCCTTAACAATGATCTAGGATTAAAAGTAGTAGTACCTGAGGATCCTGAATATGTAGGCGCCCTAGGTGCGGCTCTTGCTGCTGCTGGCTGGAAAGGAGGTAAATAACATGGAACAAGAAACTGAATTTTGGAGATGGACTGAATCAAGATGGACTAATCCCAATTTAAACTGGAAAGGAAAAGTTATTACTTCTGGAGTAGATGTGGGCTCAGTTAGCTCACAAGCTGTAATACTTGCGGATGGAGAACTTTATTCTTATTCGAATATGAGAACTGGTTCTGATAGTCCAGACTCCGCTATGAAAGCGATAAATTGGGCTATGGAAGAAACAGGACTCACATTAGATGATTTAACTTATACAGTTGGTACAGGTTATGGTCGTGTGAACGTTCCTTTTAGTCAGCGAGCTATCACAGAGATAGCATGTCATGCTCGTGGTGCAAACTTTATCTATGGTCCTACTGTTAGAACTGTTCTTGATATGGGTGGTCAGGATTGTAAAGCTATACATTGTGATGAACGTGGAAAGGTTACAAACTTTCTTATGAATGATAAATGTGCTGCTGGAACAGGTAGAGGTATGGAAGTATTTGCAGACTTATTAGGTATATCAATAAATGACGTTGGAGATCTTTCACTTCAGGTAGAGAAAGAACCTCAACCTGTTAGTAGTACTTGCGTTGTATATGCGAAATCTGAAGCCACTGGTTTGCTGAGAGAGGGTTGGCCTAAGAATAAAGTATTAGCAGCATATTGTTCTGCAATGGCACACAGAATTATGACATTACTTGAAAGAATAGGAGTTGAAAAAGACTTTGCTATAACAGGTGGAATAGCAAAGAACAAGGGAGTTGTTATAAGACTCGAAAAAGAAGTTGGAATGCCTATAATGAAAACTGATTATGATACACAAATAGCTGGTGCTCTTGGAGCAGCATTATTTGCAAAGGCACTTGTAGATAAAGGTAGGAAGTAATCTGGAGGAAATCTTATGATTGCAAATTATGGGTATAAGGATGGCTCTGGAGACTATTTTATTGCTATAGATACTGATAAATGCAATGGTTGTAAAGATTGTGTTGTTGCTTGTCCATATCATGTATTAGGCGTTGGACCTGATGAAAATGATCCATTATCTGATGAAGAGGTGGCATTTGTCACAGAATTAGAAAGAAAAAAGATAAAATATACCTGTGCACCCTGTAAACCAATGAAAGATAGACCGCCATTACCATGTATGGCCGCATGTAAACAAGATGCAATCTCTCATTCTTGGTGAGATTGTTAGGAGTTTATATGAGTATCACCATTAGGATTAACGGTAACGACGTTACGGCTGAAGAAGACATGACAATCCTAGATGTCGCAGAGCAAAATGATATATATATTCCAAGACTCTGTTATCATCCTAGCTTAGGTAGTTCACATGGTTTAAAACCTGTTAAAAAGATTTTCAGAGATGATGCTGAGTACAAGGATGATGGTTCAGGTCCTAAGGATGGATTTTCAGGTTGTCAGTTATGCGTCGTTGAAATAAAAGGTCATAAAGATTTGGTTACGTCTTGTGATACCAAAGTAGAACAAGGAATGGAAATCGAATCTGAAACTGATTTAGTAAAAGAAGCACGTAGAAACAACCTTTCTGAGATACTACGAGATCATCCTCATGCATGCCTTCAATGTGCTCAACAAGATGGTTGCTCGAGAACACAATGCTCAACTAATGTACCTGAGAACGAGAGATGTTGTCCGTTGCTCGGACATTGCGAGCTACAGAAAATTGCACATTACATTGGCATCAGACAGGATTTAACCAAATATATTTTTAAAGATCTTCCAAAACATAAAGGCGAACCACTTTTCGAAAGTGATTATAATTATTGTATTTCCTGTTTACGATGTGTTAGAGCCTGTTGTGAACTAAGGGGCATAGAAACCTTAGGATTTGTCTTTAACAAGAATAAAGCTATCGTGGGTCTTACAAAGGATTCTAACTATGACAAATCAGACTGTAGATTTTGTACTACATGTGTTGAAGTTTGCCCTACTGGAGCACTTACTGATAAGGATCTTCCAAAAGGGAAAAAAGAAGATGTCTTAGTTCCCTGCATTGCCAACTGCCCAGCAGGTGTTGATGTACCTAGATATATCAACCTAATAAATGAAGGAAAATATGCTGAAGCAGATGCTGTAATACGGAAGAGAATACCTTTCCCAGAAATACTAGGGCGTATCTGTTTTCACCCATGCGAAAATGCATGCCGTAGAGGTGAACTAAATCAACCAATGGCAATATGTGCTTTGAAATGTTTCGCAGTAGATAATGATGGTTCTTTCAAAGTAAACCCTAAAAAACCTACAGGGAAAAAAGTTGCTATTGTTGGAAGTGGCCCAGCTGGCCTCTCAGCAGCATATTATCTTGCTTTATCTGGTCATGATGTAACAGTTTTTGAGGCTGAGGAAGAAATTGGTGGTATGCTGAGATATGCATTACCTACCTACCGTCTTTCTTCTAAAATACTAGATGATGCGATGAAAATATTTAATGAGCTGAAGGTAAAATTCAAAACAAATACTTCTATTGGAAAGAAAATTACGTTATCTGATCTTCGCAAAGATTTCCAGGCTATTTTACTGGGATTTGGAGCATCTCTTAGCAAGAAGATAACCATAGAAGGCTCAGATTTAAACGGAGTTGAATGGGGCTTAGATTTTTTAAAAGATGTAAAAAAGAAGAATACAACATCCTTAAGCGGTCAACTGGTCGTCATTGGCGGCGGAAATGTGGCAATAGATGTTGCAAGAACTGCTATCCGTCTAGGTGCAAGTAATGTACAACTTGCCTGTTTGGAATGTGAAGATGAAATGCCTGCTCACGATTGGGAAATTGCAGATGCCAAGGAAGAAGGAGTGGTTATGCATCCCTCTTGGGGTCCTAATAAGATTATTGGCAATGGTGGGAAAATTGTGGGTATTGAATTAATTAAATGCACATCTGTCTTTGATCAAAAAGGTAAATTTGATCCAAAATTTGACAATTGTGAAAAGAAAAAAATTGAAACAGATAAAGTAATATTAGCAATCGGTCAAAGCTCAGATCTTTCTTGGCTTAAGGATGTGAATACTAAAACAGGAATTATATCAATTGATAAAAATATGCAAACAAACCTTCCAGGAGTTTATGCAGGTGGTGAAGTTGCTAGAGGTCCAGCCTCTGTGGTAGAAGCTGTATCTGATGGAGCATCTGCTGCTTCAGCGATTGATAAATTTCTTGGTAGTGATGGAAATATCTATCAGTCACTTGAAATATCATATGAGCAAGATCCATATATTGGTCGAGTAGAAGGTTTTGCCCATATTGACCGGATAGATATTACTAAAATCTGTCCAAATGAAAGGATAAAAAATTTTGAAATGGTCGAAAGCTGTTATAATGAAAAACAGGCTAAACAAGAAGCAGCACGTTGTCTAAGATGCGATTTACGTTTGAATATATTACCTGTTACTTTACCACCTGATAAGTGGATGGAACTTAATGATGATAATGTTGCTGAGGTTCCTCCAGTGGAAGGGGTATATCAATTACGGGATGAAAACAAGGTTATAATTGTCATAAAAGGTTCTCAGAATATTCAAGCTGATTTACAGGAGAAACTGACCTCGAAGACGAAAGCTAAATACTTCTGGTTTGAGCCTGACCCCATGTATACTAAACGAGAAAGCGAATTGATACAGCAATTCCTACAGCAATTTGGAAAGATGCCAGAAGGTGATGGAGCAGGTGATAACCTCGATGACCTCTTCTAAGCTGCAAGTGGAACAATTAGTTGTTGGTCCTTTATTTTCAAATTGCTATATTATTTGGGATAAAGATACTAAAGAAGGTGTAATTATAGATCCTGGGGATGATCCTGAAAACATTTTAGAAACAATTAATGAACTAGGTGTTAAAATTAAATACATTTTAGCCACACATGGCCATTTTGATCATATAGGTGCTGTAGCACCTCTTAGGAGGAAACTAAAAGTTGAATTTCTCGCTCATGAAGAAGATTACTTTTTTATTGAAGATGGTGAAAATGCAGCACAGAGATGGGGTATTGATATCGAGCAACCACCTAAGCCAGATCGATTTATCAAAGATGGTGATATGATAAAAATTGGCGTTTTTGAATTAGAAGTTTTACATACTCCTGGCCATTCCCCTGGAGGTGTCAGCTTTCTTTATGATAAAATGGTCTTTGCAGGTGATACATTATTTCAAAATAGTATTGGTAGAACAGATTTTCGTAAAGGATCTTTTGAAGATTTATCAAACTCTATTAAAACACGTCTTTACACCCTACCTGATGACACTATTGTTTATACAGGTCATGGACCTGTTACTACAATTGGTGGTGAAAAGAAATTTAACTCTTTCGTGAGGATTTAAATTATGGAGGAGATAATTTCTAAACTAAAAAAACTTGTATCAACTTCCGATAAAATCGTAGCTTTTACTGGTGCTGGTTTCTCAGCTGAGAGTGGTATATCAACATTTCGAGGAGCAGGAGGACTATGGTCAAAATATGATCCTTCGATATATGCTGATATCAATTATTTTATAAAGGATCCTAGTTATTATTGGAGTTTTATACGAGATGAACGTTATCCTACACTTAAAAAAGCAAAACCAAATGATGGTCATTATGCGCTAGTAGAATTAGAGAGATATGGTAAGCTTTATAGGGTGATAACTCAGAATATTGATGGGTTTCATCAAATAGCTGGATCATCTGATGTTATTGAACTACATGGAAACTCAAGAAATGTTAATTGCATGAACTGTGAAAAAAATTATAACATGGATGATGTTTTTAAAAAATTAGAAAAAGATATTCCTCCAAGATGCTCATGTGGAGGTGTTTTGAAACCTGCGACAGTACTTTTTGGCGAACCTTTACCACAATACGCACTTGAGATGGCAAAACTAGCTTCAAAGAATTGTGATATGTTCCTGGTTTTAGGCAGCTCTCTTGTAGTCTATCCCGCAGCTTCACTGCCAAGGATAGCGAAAAAAAATGGTGCAAAACTTGTCATTATTAATATTGATCCAACGCCCTTAGATCACATTGCAGATATAGTTATCAATGATAGCGCTTCAAAGGTTTTAACAGCAGTAATTAACGGAGGATTAAATGAATAACAAAAAACTTGCTATCGTTGATTTATCGAAAAATAAGATAACAATAAAACAAACTCCTGAATCTTTGAAAAAAATGTTATTAGGAGGTCGAGGTTTAAATAGCTATTATCTTAATAATATGATTAAACCTGGGATTGATGCTTTTTCACCTGAAAATGTTTTAATCTTTGGAACTGGTTTATTAACTGGTACTCTTGTTCCAAATTCTAGTCGTTTTAATGTGTCAGCTAAATCACCTGAAACTGGTATACTTGGTGATTCTAATTGCGGTGGATATTTTGCAGCAGAACTTCGATACGCTGGTTTTGACAGGATTATAATAATTGGTAAAGCAAAGAAACCAAGCTTCCTTTATGTATCAGATGATAAAATTGAAATTAAGGATGGAAAAGACTACTGGGGTATGGATACAACAGAGGTTCAGAAATCATTAAGAAAAGACCTCAGCCATGTAGAAGTTGCATGTTGTGGAGTAGCAGGAGAAAACCTTGTCCGATTTGCTTGTGTTCGAACAGGTGTAAAAAACGCAGCAGGGCGATGTGGACTAGGTGCAGTTATGGGTTCAAAAAACCTAAAAGCCATAGCTGCGAGAGGTACACAAGGAATAGAGGTTGCAAATCCTGAGTTAATGCTTGAAACAGTTAAAGAGCTTAAAGATTATATTATGAACTCAAAAATAACCTCAATTCTTGGTACAGTTGGAACTCCACTTCTTTATGAAGTTAGTAATACACTTGGTGCTATTCGAACGAAGAATAGTCAGCTCAATGCTTGGTCTGATTCATTAAACGCAGAAGTTATTGAAACCTTTGTAGATAAAATGATTAGTTGTTCTTCTTGTATTGTTCATTGTCGTCATAGAAATAAACTTGGTGGGGAAGGACCTGAATATACTGCAGTTGGTCTCTTAGGTGCTAATCAAGGTATAGAAAACACTGCTAATGTAATTGAACTTAACAATGTATGCAATGAACTTGGACTTGATATCTCATCATCTGGTACTATTCTTGCTTGGGTTTATGAACTATATGAAAAAGGAATTATTGATAAAAAAATTACAGGTGAAGAGCTTCGATTTGGAGATTTTGAACTTTCAAAAAAACTCCTCTATGATATATCTCGAAGAAAAGGATTTGGAGATATACTTGCTGAAAGCACAGCCAACATTAAAAGATTTGGAAAGAATTCTCAGGATTACTTAATCGCGGTCAAAGGACTACCTCAAAGTGATCCTCATGACTGTCGATATATCAAAGCATTTGCACTTGGAATAGCAACTTCATCGAGAGGTGCTGATCATCTTAGAAGTCGACCTACTTTAGAGATATTTTTAAGACTTCCAAAACAAGTAAAAGAAAAGATATATGGAAAAGGAGTAAATAATGATCCAACATCTTATGAGGGAAAAGAAAAATCAGTTTATTTTTCAGATAATATCTTTGCAGCTATCGATTCTTTAGGTGTATGTAAGTTTATATGTCATGGTTTTAACAGTCCTCATTTTATTGATTACAAGTGGATGAAAAAACTTATTCGTTGTACAACAGGTTGGCAATTCAAGGAAAAAGATATTCAGGATATAGGAAAACGTATAATAGACATTGAAAGATTGTTTAACAACCGAGAGGGAATATCTAGAAAAGATGATACTCTTCCCAAGCGATATTTTGATGATCCAATGAAATTGAAAATTGGTAAAGGACATCATATTGATAGAAAAGAATTTGAAAATCTATTGAGTAGATACTATAAACTCCGTGATTGGACTGATAATGGTCAAGTTAAAAAAGAAAGAGCAAAAGAACTGGAGGCACTAGCGTGAAATATCTTTATGTTTACCCTGAGAAATGTACAGGTTGTCGAGAGTGTTCAATTGCTTGTTCACTAAACAAGTTTGGTGAATGTAATCCAAAAAAAGCAGCTATTAATATTGTAAGAGATGAGTTTAATAGATATGAGTTTCCAATAGTATGTTTTCAATGTGAAGATCCAGTTTGTTTAAAATTTTGTCATCAAAACGCTTATAGGATTAAAAATGGAATAATTTATAGAGATGAGGATAGATGTATTGGATGTAGACTCTGTGCTGTGCTATGTCCATATAATGCTGTTGCAACTATTGATGATGAGATAATTAAATGTGATTTATGTGATGGGGATCCAAAATGTGTAAAATATTGTTCAACAGGCGCAATTGAATATCTTGATGAAACAGATGAACTTGAAAAAAGACGAAAAAAAATGGCTGAAAAATTTTTAGAAATATCAGAAAAATGATACTTGTTTTAAGATAAATATGGATATTTTGATTTTTGTAATTACAGTTATTGGTCTCACTGCTTCAGGTGCTCTTGCACCTGGTCCATTGTTTTTTGCAACGATTACACATGGTTCTAAACATGGTGCAAAAAGTGGATTAATTTTTTCAATTGCTCATACCGTTGTTGAATTTTCACTGATAATGCTATTTGCTCTTGGCCTTTTAACGATAGCAAGTGAACCTATTGTTAGAAATGTTATTGGAATACTTGGTGGTAGTGTACTTATTTTATTTGGAGTTATTCAAATCCGTAACACTATTAGATATAATCTTGAAGAATTAAAAAAACCTAAAGCCTCTTATCGTCATTTATTTATTATTGGATTAGTCTTTACAGGTTTAAATCCTTATTTTATACTATGGTGGCTTACAGTTGGTGCTCAATTAATTATTATTGCTCTTGAATTCGCTGCTTTCCGTGGAGTAGTTTTTATGTTTATTTGTCATATTTGGATGGATTATGTTTGGCTAACTGGTGTTGCCTATTTTTCAAAAAAAGGAACTGATGTTATGGGATTAAAATGGTATAAACCATTAATGATTATATTTGGTGGAATACTAATTTATTTTGGGATTACTTTTATAATTCCAGTAATAGTTTAATTATGTGGTTTTAGGTGCAATTACAAAATTTTCATCAAGAAGTCTTTCTTTAATTTGACTTATATCAGATGCATTTTTCATTAAACTATAAAAAACACCAACATTTCTTATTGATCCCACAAATTGAAGTCCAACAATTCGATTATTTTTCAAAAGTAATTTTTTATGAGATGATGGTGTAAATCTTTTTATCACTTTACATTTTCCAATTTCAGCAGAAGTTGAACCTATTGCTACTATTGGAATATCAAAGACATCTAATACGTTTATTACTTCTGCACCATCATATTTAGTTGTTTTTCCAACAATGTTTAAACCTGCAATACGCCCTTGCTCTATAGCATTTGGCCATATTGCATATGATCCTTGTTTACCCTCGATTTGCTCTTTAACTTCTGTCACCTCACCAGCTGCATATATATTTTTTATATTTGTCTGCAGAGTTGAATCAACAATAATGCCACGGTTGACTCTGATATTTGTTTCTTTAAGGATGCGGATATTTGGTGTAACACCAATTGCAATTACTACCATGTCACAATTTATAGTCTTTGTTTTTAGCGATACACTTTTTATTTTTTTATCTCCATTTATACTTTTTAACTTTTCGTCTAATAAGAGTTTTATTCCATGTTGTTTAAGGATTTCTGATACTTTTTCAGATATATCAGGATCAAGCATTCTTGAAAGAATATTTGGAAGCATTTCAATTATGCTTACATTTATTCCTCGTTTTTTTAACATGGTTGCTGTTTCAATTCCAATAAAACCTCCACCTACTATGACTGCATTATGTACACCTTTATTTATATGGGAAATTATCCCAAGAGCGGAATCAAGATTTCCCATAATATAAACACCATCTAAATCTAGTCCTTTAATATCATTGGGAATAATAGGTTTTGAACCAGTGGCTATTAAGAGTTTATCAAATTTAATTGTTTTTCCATTTAATAGTTTTATTTTTTTTATTTTTGGTAGAACTTGTATTGCTTCTGAGTTTTTTAAAAATTTAGCATTGTAATTTTTATAAAAATGCTTATCAAAACGAAAAATTGTAGTTTTATGAATCTCTCCAGCTAGTAGATTTGGAAGAGAGCAAGGTGAGTATGTTGGATATTGTTCACGTGATATGATAGTTATATCACATGATTTGTCTAATTCTCTAATAGTCTGAAGTGCGCTTGTTCCAGCACCACCGTTACCAATTATTACATAATGCAATGGATTCCCATCCTTAGTTTTATTTTCTTAGGCTCCAATATATTCAGGTAATTCAGATCCTCGAATAAGAGATACAATTGTTGAGTTAATTGGTGTAGGTACACCTTTTGCTTTTCCATACTGGACTATTTTATCATTTATGAAACTTATTTCAGTTGGATTCTTTTTTTCTATATCTACATGCATAGAAGTTCTATGATGTCCTGCTTTGTCCAAGTAGCTCATACAAAATTTTAGAAAACCTGATTGAAAATGTATTCCATTTGCAGCTGCTACTTCTATTCCTTCACGTAGTATTCCTTCTGCAAGATTTCGTGTATTCTCAAGCTCCATCATCTGTTTCATGGTTCTTCTTGTCAATGCACAAACTGGACTTAAAGCTGCATTCAAGATGATTTTCTCCCATTCATATTTTTTAATTTCTGGCGTATATTTGGTTTCAAGTTCTACTTTTGTTATAACTTGTGCTAGTTCTTTTGCTTTTTTTTCAGCCTTTGAATCTAATATACCGATATAGTTAGGAGTATTAAAAAATGACATTCTTACTTTTCCATTATCAATTAGATTCCCAGCATAGTTTACTACAATTCTCAGGGTGTTTTCTTTTCCAAAAACATCTGCAATAAGATCTTCATTATCCAAGCCATTCTGTAAACTTATAAAAGTTGTTTCCGGTTTTACAACGGTTTTTAAAATAGGTAAAATTTGAGGTAGAATCGATGCTTTTATAGATATAAAAATAACATTTACTTCTTTATTACTAAGTTCATCGATTCCATAACATAAATTTTTATTGGAAAATGTAACTTTTAATTCTTTTAATCCAGTAATAGAAAGTCCACTTCTTTTTATTTCATCCATGTGAGCTTTTAAAACATCTATAAGTGTAACATCATAACCTGCTTTTGCTAGATGTGCTCCCATTATACTTCCAACTGGACCTGCGCCAATAATTCCAAATTTATATTTTTCCAGGATTATTCCTCCTTATTATTATAGCGTTCTCTCAGTGCTCTGTGAAGTATTTTTCCAGTAGGTGTACGAGGCATCTCTTCATCTTTGATGAAAATTACTTGTTTAGGGCGTTTATACCCTGACATTTTATCTCTGCAATAATCGATTAATATTTTTTCGTTAATTTTTGATTTATCTTTAGGTACAACTACTGCGGTTACTTGTTCACCCCATTTAGCATGAGTTATTCCAATTATAGCACAATCAAAGACTTTTGGATGTGAGCTTATTATTTCTTGAACTTCACTAGGATATACATGCTCACCACCTGTAATAATCATATTATCTTTTCTATCAATTATATAATAAAAACCATCTTCATCACGTTTTGCCATATCTCCTGCGCTAAACCATTCACCTCTGAAAGAACTCGTTGTTTTTTCTGGTAATTTGTAATATTCATCAAACATCATAGGTCCTCGAGAATATAATTCACCTATTTCTCCTATACCTACCTCTTTTCCTTCTTCATCTAACAGTTTTATAAAATCTGTTCCAACAGCTTCATACCCTATTGATCCTAGTTTTTTTAGTTGATCTTCAGGTTTTAAAAGCGTAACCAGTCCTGCTTCGGTAGAGCCGTAAGCTTCGTAGAGGTCTACTCCAGGGAAAAATTCCATAATTGCTCTTTTCATACTTTTTGTAACAGGAGCCGATGAACATAAAAGTTTACGAATTGAGCTGACATCTCTTTTTTTTGCTTCATCTGATGCATTTAATATCAAATTGTAATGTGTGGGAATTAATGATATAAAAGTAATTTTTTCTTTTTCGATTATCTCAAGTATTTCATCTGCACGGAAATGTCGAGCTGGATGAATATATGCAGTACCTCCAAGATATAAGAATAGAAAGGTATAGAATGTCGAGTTTACGTGATATAATGGCATTACGTTTAAACATACGTCATGTTCGTTGAAACCAAAATCAACTGCGTTGATTAAAAAAAACGCAATATAAGACTCATGTGAGCGTACAACACCTTTGGGTTTTCCAGTTGTACCAGATGTATATAGTATTATCCATGGATCACTGCATTCTACATTAAATTCGGGCTCATTATCTGAAGAAGCACTAATAAAATCCTCATATTCTGTATATCCTTTTACTTTTTTTCCCACAACTATAAACCTATCCTCTTGAATATTTCTTAAATTTGATTTTATTTCATCAACAGTTGGAGTAAATTCATTATGGACAATTATTGCTTCAGCATCTGAGTCTTCAATCACATTTTCAATTTCTTTTCCGACAAATCTAAAATGTACTGGAACGACTATAAGACCAGTTTTTGCTGCTGCTAAATATGCTTCAACGATTTCTATACTATTTTCCAATAATACTGCAAATTTATCTCCCTTCTTTAATCCTAAAGAAAGCAAACTATTAGATAGCTTATTGACTCTTCTGTTTAAATCTGTATAGGTAAAACCTCTGTCTTTGTCCTTTAATGATATGTGATTTGGAAACTTCTTTTCATTCATTTTTATCATTTGTCCAAGGTTTAACCAACAGGCCATATTTTTTTCACCTCTTTATATTATCATTTTTTGCCCTCAAGTTGTTCAATAAAAGCCTCAATATTAGTGTTGAATTGTTCATCAGATAAACACCTGAGATCGTTAATATCTCCATTTACTACAAGACATGGTACACCTGTTTCTTTTTCAAGTCTTTTGGGCATACCATATCTGCTATTAGTATTATTTGCACAAGTTTTTGAATCATGAAATATCATACCATCGATTTTAAAAAAATCGATCATTTTTTTCAAATATCTTTCCTTTGCTTGATCAGATCTTACAATGAATAATTCTGTATATCCTTTAGCCATACTTCTAAATGGATCTTTTTCATCAAAAGCCTTAAAAATCCAACTGTTACAATATGTGGATGCAACTATACATGCTTTCCTATTTGCAAATAAATTAGAATGAGATCTAAGTCTTCCCCAAATTGGCATACCATCCCAGTAGAGTCTGAAACGTTCATTTTCTATTGCAGCTTCTTTGTTATTTATTTTCTCTGTAAGTTCTTTAAATAATAATTTGTAATAATCAACTGCTTTTTGTGTACCCCTTAATACTACTGCTGGTCCCATCTGGACTGTTCCATCAAAAAATGTTAAAGGAGATGGAATAGATGATGCTGTATCTAGTACTTTTTTCCATGATTCTGAACATTTACGGGATAAAGATAATACTTTCTTTAGTTTAATTTTATCATAATTATTACCAGAAATTTTCTCTAGAGGTTTTATTAAATCCTCCATTTGTTTTGCCACAGAATCAACAAGATTTTGAGTGACATCTCCAACACCTCTATGTGTATAAATTCCTAATAGGGGAACTTTAAACTCATTTGCATAGAAACGGAACCATTCCTGAATATCTCTACATTGATTAGTGTTAAATACTAAAACATCAGGTTTAGGTACACTTTTAATACCTTCATAAGCCTGTGATAAAGGGGTTTCATTTTTTAAAAAAGAACCAATATCAGAGGTTATATATGAGCAAATTTCAGGTGAATAACCAATAGCATTAGCATAAGGAATTAAATCTGTTGCTTTTCTGGTAGAACCAAGCATTGCACCATGGTTTTCTGGAAAATATACATAAAAACCAAAACTTCTTAATAATTCAGCAGGGCCAACACTTGAACACCATGCAACCTTTTTATCCTTGTTTTTAACAGCAGAATCCAACTCATAATAATAATCTGACATAATTTGTTTCATTTTATTTGTAGATTGAATTTTTTTAATAACTAACTTTTTTTCATCTGCTGACATATCTCCCCCAGTGGATAATAAATAACAGATAGCAATCCAGAAATAAGATAATGATTCTTATCTTTTTTTATTTAAAAAATGCTAACAGTCAAATATATCTAAACATTTTCTTTTTTTTATATAATCATTAATTAAGGTGTATAAATGGCTGAAGAAGTATTCTATGCAGGTATTGATGTTGGAACATCATATATAAAAGTAGTAATAATAAACAGAAAAAATGAAATTAAAGGGTATTATGTAGAGCGTTTAAGTTCAGATCTTCAAAAATCGATTAATATTGCTTTTAAAAAAGCTCTTGATATGGCTAATATTTCTAAATCATTAATAAATCATATTACTTCAACAGGTTTTGGACGAGAAAATATTTCTTTTAAAGATGGTGTAAAAACAGAGATTAGTTGTCATGCAAAAGGAGCATTTAATTATTTTCCAAAAAAGATTACAGTTATAGATATCGGAGGTCAGGATACAAAAATCATTAAAACTGACAAAGAAGGTAAAATAATAGGTTTTAAAATGAACAGAAAATGTGCAGCTGGAACAGGATCTTTTTTAGAAGAAATAGCATTTAAACTTAATATACCTTTGAATAAAATAAATGCTATAGCCTTAAAATCTAATAAAGATACTTCTCTAGGTAGTTACTGTACTGTTTTTGCATCAACTGAAATATTAACTCGAATTAAAGAAGGAGAAAAAGTTGAGGATATGATTAAAAGCGCTTTTGAATCTGTAGTAAAAAGAGTAATTGAAATGGATACTCTCGAGGGAAATATTGTTTTAACTGGTGGAGTTATTAAATATAATAATTTAATTTTAAAAATTCTAGAAAAACGTGCTAAAGTAAAAATATATACTCCACCTAATCCACAATTAATTGGCGCTTACGGAGCAGCTTTATTTGCAAAAGAAGCAAAAGATTAAAATCAAGACATTGTTTATATTTTAATTTACTATGTTAGATTATGATTTCCCACCTTATCGACCACCTAATGAAGCAACTTCTGCATTAATTCGTGCTTCTAGGGGTTGTCCTTGGAATAAATGTTTGTTTTGTACCATGTATAAAGATCTTAGATTTCATCCTAAGACAGTTGATGAAGTAAAAAAAGATATTGATATGGCTACGAGTATTTATAAAAATTCAAATACTGTGTTCATTGCTGATTCTGATAGTCTTGCAATGAAAAACATTGTGAAGATTATTAGTTATATTAAAGAAAGTTTTCCAGAAGTTGAGCGAATAACATCTTATGAAAGATAGAAAAACTTAATGAAATTAGGTCCTGAGCGATTGAAACTTATTGAACAAGCAGGTTTAACACGAGTCCATATAGGTTTGGAATCAGGTGATAAAAAAACTCTTGAGTTTTTACAGAAAGGCACAACACCTGAAGAAATGATTAAGGGTGGTAGGGCTGCAAAAGATGCTAATCTTGAGGTTTCATTTTATATACTCATTGGAGCTGGTGGAAAACAGAGATTAAAACAACATGCAATTGAATCAGCCAGAATATGTAATGAAGTAAATCCTAATTTTATTAGGTTAAGAACGTTAGTAGTACAACATGGTTCACTACTGGAGGGAAAAATGAATGAAGGTCTTTATGATCCCACTTCACCCTTTGAAAAGTTAATCGAGGTAAAGACGTTTTTAGAAAATCTTGATGTTAATGAATGTGAACTTGCATCTGATCATTTTTCAAATTATATTTGGGTAGGTAAAAATATCATTTATAGAGGCATATATGGTTTACTTCCCTCTGATAAAAAAGATATATTAGATATATTAAATCAAACCTTAGATTTTTTATCAATCACAGATAAAGAGATTTTAGATGCAACAATTCTTTATGATCGAGGCCTTATTACTTCACTTTAACTAAAATTCATCCGCCGCTGAGTGGTATAAAAAATAGGATTTGATCCTCATTTTTTAATTTTGTAGCCATCCCATTTAATGCATTTATTGGTTTATCATTTAAGAATATACATATATAATCTATTAATTTATTATTTTGATTATAGAACTCTTTTTTTAACTTAGGATGTTTATTTATTAGTAATTCTATTAAATCTTCAATTGTGTCACCGTTAAAATCTATTTCAATTTCATTTTTTCTAATAATATCTGAAAACGGTCTTAAAAGTTTGACAATAAGCTTCATATTATTTCAATCCCATATTCAACTTTATATTATTAACTATTAAATAATCCTTTTTAAAATGCATCTTGTTTTATTTTGATATATTATTTTTTTATTTTTATTCTTCTTTCTCTACATAATCTAAGTCTAATTCAGGATTTAATATTTTGTTTTTTATTTCCTTTAATTTAAGATATAGATAATATTCATCTGATATAACGAATGGATGTTTTAGATTACCATTTTCAAATTCATTTTTTAGATCATTTTTTAATTCTTCAAAAAGTACGGTAACCGTTTTATCTACAATATAATTTACAAAATCTTCCATATAAATATCTAGAGTGTTTTCCTGTTTTTCACACCACTCAATAATTTCTTTTATAATCTTATCTTTCATTACTCCTCATCCACTTTCTTGTTGGGGTATTAACTTTTTGTTTATAAATTATTTTGAAAAAAATTATTAGTTTTGAGAGGTTATTAAATTTTCTTAGCAATTATAAAAAAAATTAGCAGATTGTAAAAAATTTAAGATCAATATTAATAAATAATAATTTGTATTCAATGCAGCCTTCAATAACAGTAATAATCTTTGCAGTAAATTTGTAATCATTTATAAAATATGCCCGCAAAAATGTGATATATTAAACTATACTATTTTGCAATGAGAACTGTAACACCAATTATTGATATTAGTAGTTTTTTCTATTTTCAACTGAACCACCGTAGTTAGAACAAAATAAATAATGTTATAATTAAACTAATAAATTTATATTAACTATAATATCACTTTGACCTTTATTATAAAATTATTGATTGTAATTAAAATAAGATTTATAATTTTTTATTTACATCCTAAAAACTCCAGGTTTCCAATCAGGTATTGAAGCATTTAATGATGCAGATATTCCAAGACCTAGAACCATTCTGGTATCAACTGGATCTATGATTCCATCATCCCAAATACGAGCAGAGCTATAGTATGGATTTCCCTCGGTTTCATATTTTTTTAGAATAGGCTCAGTTATCTTTTTTTCTTCTTCCTCTGTAAGTTCTTTACCTTTTCTCCAAAGCTGATCACGTTTTACAGTTAATAAAACAGTTGCTGCTTGTTCGCCACCCATTACACTAATACGAGCATTAGGCCACATCCAAAGTTGTCGAGGCTGATAAGCACGACCACACATGCCATAATTTCCTGCACCAAATGAACCACCAATAATCACAGTAAAACGTGGAACATTTGCAGTCGCTACAGCGCTGACCATCTTTGCACCGTCTTTTGCAATACCACCAGCTTCATATTTACGTCCAACCATGAAACCTGTAATATTTTGCAGAAACACAAGTGGTATTTTCCTCTGACAGCACATTTCAATAAAGTGAGAACCCTTTAATGCAGATTCTGAAAATAAAACACCATTATTTGCAAGAATACCAACTGGATATCCCATAATGCGCGCAAAACCACAAACAATAGTCTCAGCGTATAGGGCTTTAAATTCATGAAACTTTGATCCATCAACTATACGTGCAATTATTTCATGAACATCAAAATGTTTACGAGAATCCTTTGGTATTACACCATATATTTCTTTAATATCATAAGCTGGGTCTTCAGGTTGACTAATATCTAAATGAGTTTTTTCAGAACGATTGAGATTTTCGATAATATTTCTAGTCATTAGAATTGCTTCCATATCATCATTGGCATAATGATCAGATACTCCACTTTCACGACAATGAACATCTGCTCCTCCTAGATCCTCAGATGATACTTCTTCACCAGTTGCAGCTTTTACAAGAGGTGGACCACCAAGAAATATTGTACCAGTTCCTTTTACTATAACTGTCTCATCAGACATTGCAGGGACATATGCACCCCCTGCTGTACAAGAACCCATTACAGCAGAAATCTGGGGAATCCCTTTCGATGACATAACCGCTTGATTATAAAAAATTCTTCCAAAATGTTCACGATCTGGAAAAACTTCATCTTGCAAGGGTAAAAATGCTCCACCCGAATCAACTAGATAAATACAAGGTAGATTATTTTCTAAAGCAATCTCCTGAGCTCGAAGATGCTTCTTTACTGTCATAGGATAATATGTGCCACCTGCAACTGTTGCATCATTTGCTACAACTACAACTTCCCGTCCATGGATTATACCGACACCTGTTACAATTCCAGCACATGGAGCTTTATTATCATACATATCATAAGCTGCTAATGTATTAAATTCCATAAATGGTGTGTCAACATCTAATAGTGCATCGATTCTTTCTCGTGCAAGCATTTTTTTACGGGATTTATGAAGCTTTATTTTTTCTTCTCCCCCCCCTTTTTGTGCTAAAGAGATATGTTTTTTTAAATCCTTTACCAATTTGGTATAATGTGTGTAATTGTCTTTATATTCTTTACTAGGAACATCTATATTACTTTCTATCACATCCATTAATTAATCCTCCTCATTTTCAATTTCAACTGTATTTTGACCTATTTCGATCTGATCATTTTCTTTAAAATTAACTTTTTTAATTTTTCCATTATTTGGTGCACGAATAAGATACTCCATTTTCATTGCTTCTATTACCATTAAAACTTGTCCTTTTTTTACTATGTCGTCTTTTTTAACTTTCACATTTACTACTTTACCAGAAATTGGGGAGCTAAGATCACCATCTTCTCTACGTTTTTTCTTTTTAGTACCTGTGAGCTCTACTGGTTTTACCTTAAAAACATTTCCATCTACAAATACATATTTTTCTTTGTCGCCTTCAGTTATTACTGATTTAATAATTCTATTACCAATTTTAATTTTAAGCTGTCCTGGTTTTAATTCTTCAGCTTCTACTTTGTATTCCGAATTATTATAGGTTATAAAGAAATATTTATCTCGTTGCTCAATTGTAACATTATAAACATGATTTTGATGTTCATAATTGATAAACATAATTTATACCTCTTCTCCTCCAACTCTCCATCTACCTACATGTTTCCATGGGGAATGAGGATCTACTTCCTTGTATCTAACCATATCTTTTGTTTTTTTATGCATCGAATCATATACTGCAAGTGATATTATTGCTTCAATTGGTAGACCATCTTTTGCAATAGTCCAATCCTCAAAATAATTTTCTATAAAATGAGTTGTAATATTACCTTTTTTGAACTCAGAATGTTCAATTACTTTTTTCAAAAAAGAAATATTGGTAGTAACACCCATCACAATATATCTAGATAATGCCCATATCATCTTATTTATATTTTCCTCTCGATTCTCTGAATAGGTGACAATTTTTGAAAGCATTGGATCATAATATGATGTAATTTCTAGTCCAGTAACAATTCCACTATCATCCCTTACATTTGGACCCTTTGGTGGTTCAACTTTTTCTAATCTTCCAATACTTGGTAGAAATCCATTTGCAGGGTCCTCTGCATAAATTCGACATTCAATTGCATGACCACGTTGATATAAATCATTTTGTTTCAAGGTGAGTTTTTCACCACTAGCAATTCTAAGTTGCCATTTTGCTAGATCAATCCCTGTTGTCATTTCAGTAATTGGATGTTCAACTTGGAGTCTTGTATTCATTTCCATAAAATAATAATTCTTATCTCCATCAACCATAAACTCTACTGTTCCAGCATTTGAATATCCAACAGCTTTTGCAGCAGCAACTGCAGATTCTCCCATCTTTTTTCTAAGAGATGGTGTCATAACTGGTGAAGGGGATTCCTCAATAATTTTTTGATGACGTCGTTGAATTGAGCATTCGCGTTCGAATAGGTGAATAGTATTACCATATTCATCTGCAAGAATCTGAAATTCAATATGTCTTGGTTTATTAAGATATTTTTCAAGAAAAATAGTATTGTCACCAAAAGCTGAAGCTGATTCACGTTTAGAGCTTTCAATAGATTCGGCAAGAGTATTTTCAGAATGTACTATTCTCATACCTTTTCCACCACCACCAGCTGCAGCTTTTACGAGTAATGGAAAACCAATCTTTTTCCCTTCTTTTATTAACGATTCATCATCTTGATTTACACCATGGTATCCAGGTATAACAGGTACTCCTGCATTTTGCATTGTTTTTTTTGCTGCGATTTTATCTCCCATAAGACTGATAACTTTTGGTGATGGTCCTATAAATTTTATATTGACATCATTACATGACTGAGCAAAATCAGGGTTTTCAGCTAAAAAACCATAGCCTGGGTGTATTCCATCTGCATTTACTTTTTGAGCAATTTTTATTATTTTAGGTATATTTAAATAACTTTCAATAGGGGTTGGATCACCTAGTCCTATAGATTCATCAGCCATTTGAGCATGTGGTGCTTTTTTATCAACATCTGAATAAATTGCTACAGTTTTTACTTTTAATTCTTGACAGGCTTTAATAATTCGAACTGCTATCTCACCTCGATTAGCAACAAGTACTTTGTTAAACATTTAGCTTTCACTCCAATTCGTTTTCCTTTTTTCAAGAAATGCGTTTATTCCTTCTTGACCTTCATCTGAAACTCTAAGCTCTGAAATTTTTTCTACTGTATATTTTTTATAATCTTTTAGTTTCATTTGTTCATATGAATCTACTAATTTTTTAACCTCTGATATAGCTTTTGGACCTGATGATAATAGTATTTTGATATATTTTTCAACCAGAGTATCCAACTCTTCATAAGATATTATGAAATCAACAAGTCCAATTTCTTTTGCATATATAGAATCAAAATGTTCCCCTGTTAAAAATAAACGTTTCATATTTGAGATGTTAATTCTTCTTCTTACATAAGTAGAAATAACTGAGGGTATAATACCTAATTTGACTTCACTAAATGCAAATTTACATTCAGGAACTACAATTACTATATCACAAACTGCAAAAAGACCAATTCCCCCTCCAAAGGCATTTCCATTGACACGACCAATAACTGGTTTAGGGCAATTATAAATAGATTCAAAAAGATCAAGTAAAAGTTTACTATCTTCAATATTTTTTTCCATTGAATATTTTACCATATTTTTCATCCAATTTAGATCAGCACCTGCACAAAATGATTTACCTTTTCCAGTCAAAATAATAATCCTAATGTTATCATCAACCGCAAGTTTTTTAAAACATATTGTAAGTTCTTTCATTAATTGCTCATTTAGTGCATTATGGACATCAGGTCTATTAAGATAAACAGTAGCAATATTTTTGTTTATACTAATCTCAATTGTGTCATATTTCATTGTCTGCCCCCAATATGAAAATAGATTCTTTGCTTTTAATTATGGCAATTATAAGCAAATTAAATAAATTTTTCTAACATTTTTCTTCTCTTCATTATTATTTTCCTTTGAATTCAGGTTTTCTTTTTTCAACAAATGCTGATACACCTTCTCTGAAATCTTGTGAACCCGCTGAAAAAGCCGCTGTTTTACTTTCAAGTTCAAGATGATCTAGCATATTATTTTCGAGGCTTTTATTTATTAACATTTTTGCTTTACCTACTGCAATTGGTGGAAGTTTTCTAAATTTTTGTGTAAATTCTTCAACAGCTTGATCTAATTCTTTTTCCTCAACAATTTTATTGACTAATCCAAGTTCTTTTGCTTTTTCAGCAGTAAAAACTTTAGATGTTAAAATATACTCACAAGCTTTTTGATAACCTGTTATTTTAGTAAAAAACTGAGTCCCACACCCTGGGGCAAGACCTATTCCAATAAATGCAGTTCCAAACTTTGCGTCTTTTACAGAAATTATTATATCACAAGCAAGAGCAAGTGATAATCCAGCTCCAAAAGCAGCACCATTTACTGCTGCTATTACTGGTTTTTCCATATTTCTTATTTCAATTACACATTTATGAATCCTATCTCTAGTTAGTTCTCTTATAAACTTTGATTTATCCTTTGCTAAATGCATTTCTTTTACATCGCCACCTCCACAGAAACCTTTACCTGTTCCTTTAATCACAACAGCTCTAATTTTATCATCTGGCGTAATTTTTTTTAAAACATCATAAAGCTCTTTACCAAGTTGCATATCAAATGAGTTAAATCTTTCAGGTCTATTCAAAATAATATATGCGATATTATTTTTGATTTTATATTTCAGAGTGTTGTATGGCATAATGCTCGCTTCTCAATGGAATTTACGTTTATGATATAAACTTTAGGAAAAAGTATAAATAAACAGTTA
>CP070836.1:1503427-1510274 GCA_020341795.1 Thermoplasmatales archaeon | reverse complement strand
TTAATATTGATTAATAATTGGCATCCATCTTAGTTTATGTTTTTTTAAAACGTAAAAATATGTATAATTATTAATTGCATTTGAATTATTATCAATCAGATTTGTAATTATATCATGAAAATGTTGGAAACTTTTAACATTGAATTCTAATTCTATATGAGGGTGTCCAATTGATCTCATTATACAAACAAGATTAGGACAAGTCTTAATATAACTAATAATCTTATTCTGAAATTTATATTCGGTTAAAAAAATATCTACTTTAACTTCCATATATCCTAATTTTGAAATATCAAAATTAAGATTATATGATTGAATGACATCATTTTTCATTAATTTTTTAATTCTATTATTAACGATGTTACTTGTTAAGTTTAATTTTGAAGCGATTTTAACTGTTTGGAGTCTTGCACTTGAAGCAAGTATTTGCAGAATATTATTTTCAATATTATCAATTTTTATGATTGAGCTAGTTTTTGTTATCTCAAATGGTTCATTATCCGGTCGTTTGTCTATATTGATTAAAAAAGTTGGTCTAAAAGATATTGCTTCAATTTGAAAATAAAGTGTAGGATTTAATAAGTATTTTGAGAATTTATATAGAATTTGTTGCCATGATAAAAAAAATTTATTAATATTTCTGAACCAAAATATCGCTACTAAATCAAATTCACCTTCAACATCAGATACTACCCATGTATCTTTATGCATACAGAAATATTTTATCATTTCTTTTTTTATTTGGGAGTTGACCTTCTTTAATTTTGTATAAAATTTCACAGAATTAAATCCCAAGTTATATGAATTAATTCGTGTATAATAGTTTATTATAATTTTTTTCTCAAATTGTTCAATTCTATACCTTAATGTATTCTCAGGTAAGTTTACTTTTTTAGCTAACTGTCGAAATGGTATTCTTGAGTTGTTATCAAGTTGATATAATATTTCTTTATCTTTCTCTGAAATAATTTCCATTGTTTCGTATATTTACTTATATTTATTTAAAATTTTCTTATTTTTCACGATTTTTTTGTTGATAACAGTTATATATCTTTTTAATGATATTTTATTAATATAAAAATGATTTGATAGTGTATGGAGATATATATGAAAAAAATTTTTGCTTTATTATGCATTTTTATTATATGTTCTTGTGGAATTGGATCTGTTGCAAAAGATAATATAAAAATAAAAAATGAACAGATTGTTAGTTGTAAATTTGAGAGTAAGTATTGGGCGGTTATAATATCTACTAATACAACTAATATAACATCAATCTATAATTCAATTATTAATAAACCAAATTGGGACGAATCCAATATTATCCTACTGAAGGGAGAAGAGGCTACAAAAGAAAATATTCTTAATGCTTTGGAATGGTTGGCAATAAATTCTGATTCACAAGATATTGTTCTGTTTTCATTTACTGGTCACGGCACTCCGAAAAATGGGAAATATGGAATTTCACCTTGGGATCATAAGACAATATTTACTTCTGAGCTTGATGAAAAACTAGATCTAATAGATTGTAAACATATGTGTCTTATTTTTGATTGTTGTCTTTCTGGGAGTTTTGTTAAAAATTCTATTGGGAGGAAATCATTATTTTTAAAAGAAAATAATATTTTTCAATTTAAAGAATTTTTTAAATCTGAATTAGATGATCAAAACAGAGTTATACTAATGTCAACTATGAAACGAGGAGGAGGATTTAGTGCTTCGATACTTGAGAATGATATTGAAATAAATGTAATTAGTTTTTCACGATTTGTTGCAGATGCTTTTCAAAATGGAATCGACAATGATAATAATGGATGGGTTTCGGCTGAAGAAGGCTTTAAATATGGTAAGAAAAAATTCTTACCTTATGCAATTATAATTTTCTTGAATATTCTACTTCAAATACAAGCATTTATTCAATCAGGAGGTTATTTTATAATCCCATTTCCAACTATTTATGATGGGGTTGAAGGAGAACTTCCCCTTGTAAAAATTTAGTTTAATAAAAACTAAGAAAATAAACTATAATAAATAAAACCAACACAAATACTACAAACTAGATGCCCCAAAGTCATATTTTATTGCACCCATTGATTAGTTATTAGACGACAGATGTACAGAAGTGTTTAGATAGTCAGAAAAATAAATTATGGTTTTACTTGTTCAGTAAATTGTGCAAATAAAGCTAATATTTAGCTGTAAAACATTGTTTTTAGTAGAGACAAAATTATGTAACAATATAATTAATATTTTAATATAATGGTCGTTAAATTTATAAATGATTTATTATTTATAAGAATATTATGCCATTTGTAACACTTATCGGTGAAAAATTAGCAATTGAAGGTGACGAATTTAAATATCTAGGAACAAATAATGGTTGTAGAAAATGTAAACTTAAAACAGTATGCTTCAACCTTAAACCAGGTAGTACCTATAAAATTACTAAAATAAGAGATAAACAGCATAAATGTAATGTCCATGATGGGAATGTTGTAGCAGTAGAAGTCCAGGAGTTATTTTCAATTTAAATTTTAAAAGAATCGTTTGTTCTTCACTATTTTTTACATATGAACATTATCCTTTTTTTCTTATTCAGAAAAATATAAAAAGTTTCTAAAAAATAATCTTATTTAAAACATTCTGTTATTAAAAATTTTGTTTAAAAAAACATTTATATTAATCTTATATATATCATCTTTAAAAGGAGGAGAGATATAAAATGAAAATTCAAAATCCTAAAGAGTTAGTAGGAAAAGAAGTTGTTGACGCAAATGGAAACACTATTGGTTGGATTGATAAAAAATGGAACAGCTGGAACCAAGAACACCCTGGGTGGTTCTTTGGTATAAAACCAAATGAAAACACACGAAATAACTTTTTCATAGGAACACATAAACTGTTTCCAATATATAGTGACTACATACGAGAAGTAAGTCAGCATGTAATGCTGAACAAAACAATGGATGAGCTTTGTCGTTTTTGGAATAAAACTATACCCTGTGGTCCTACAAAATGTCCAACAGATCAATTAGTTGAAATGCCTGTATTTGACAAAAACTATTCTCGAGTTGGAACATTTCAGTCATTTATAGCAAGTGAGGGACCAACACAACAATACGGAATTTTATTAGATCCATACCTATATGAAACCTGGAACATACCATTCAACACATTGATGCCAGTACCAACCAATTATATAACATATGTTAAAGACACTATTACATTAGATAAGACATTAGATGAACTAAAAGAATATTGGAAAAAATACCATCAATTCTAAATAAAAATAATACAGACTTTGTATACTAAAAGGGGTTAAATAGACCCCTTATCTTTTTTAATATAAATTTTTTCATTTTTAATAAGAGTATAAAGGTGAATGAAAAAAATGAGTTGGTTTAAAGATTGGATCAAGAATTTATTGGTAAATTTACGCTGGGAGGGATTTGAACTTGCGTTTACCAGAAAAATAATATTGTTTTCTTCTGAAGAGATTCACATCATGAGGGGACACAAATTTACTGCTAAATTAGACTTTGCATTTTGATTCAAAAAAATCGAGAATAAAACTCCAGAATTTGGAATTAGAGTATAGACTATTTAGATTTAAAGCAATAAAGAAGATAATGGTTAAAGGATTATGACTAATAACCACCTATCTTTAAGCTGGGATCACCAAGCAAGACAAATTCCTCAACCACTATTTGATTCAAATGGCACCAATCAAAAGGTGGCTGAGAATGTATCCAACTAGCATTATCAATAAAATCACGTTGACCCTGAGCAAACATTTGACCAAGTGTATCAATTCTATTATATGCTTCGAAAAACTGTAATGCAAAAAAACCATGACCCTGCAATGATTGAGGATGAGTAGAAGATGATCTTGTCGCACCGATACAAGCAATAGCACCACCATTAGGTTTTTTTATCCAATTCCAAGCGAAACATGACACAGGGATACCAGGTAGTTTAATACCAAATCTATTCCCCCAATCCGATAAATTAGCATCCACCATTGCTGTTTCACATGCACTAAAAAATATGACTGGTAATTTATCTTTGTTAAACAAAGTAAAAAGATTAGGTATCAGATATCCAGTCCATGTATCTTTATTCCCTGGAAGATGAGTACCTATTGCAAACAAACCGCCATGCCCAGAATAATGAACAAAACCTGCGCCTTTTCTCAAAACCTGATTTATTGTATGTGGATTAAGATTTCCCTTTGATGCCCAAATACGAGTTGGTATGAAATCTGACATAATATACTCAACTAATAAGTTTTCATATTCTCCCTCACAACCCTCATAACCTGGATCATTTGAAACATGGGTATCACCACCAATTAAGATAATATTATTAAACCATTCTTCACCATATGTAAATGTTTCATAGTCTATTATCTTCCTAATAACTATATTCACCTCTGATTCACTTTTACATGGTAATCGTCCAAGAAAGACATCAGGATATAAATCAAGCTTATCATTATCAGGATCTCCACACTTAAAATATTCTCCATAGTCTCCATTATCATTTGAATCCCAACTACAAAAACTTCCATTTTTATCATATATATCAGCATAATAAAGATCAGATGGTACTTCAGATATCAAAGGCTTGAGAGATATACAACATTCACGTATGGGAACTAGATCAACGCTTCCAAGAAGAAGAACATATTTTATTTCCCAAGTATCATATGCATTTTTTATGAAATATTTTATTTTCTCAGGATCATCTCTACCTTGTAGAGGGAAATAAACACTATTGTAAATGTCATCCAGTGTGACAATTTTTGTTACAATTTTATGTTGTTCTTTGTGTGCGAGTAAAGGTGGTAATTCATTTGAAAAATCTGCTGGTGTTATGATGATGAAATCATATCCAATATTAGTTATTGTAGCCTGTGTTTGAGTTGGGATAAGTACAAATCCACTGCAAATCAATAATACAATGATGATATAGGTAAAGTCCTTTTTAAAGATGGAAATTTTCCACATAATTCTTTTCCCCTATGTAAAATTAATACATATCAATTATTTATTTTTTTGTTTATATTAAATAAAAAATTCAGGAAACGAGATATTGACTCACTTTTACCGGTAAAAAATATAGTTTTTTTTTGTAACTCAAAATTTTAAATTATTTATGAGTTAAACCAAGAATAATAAATAAAAAGATAAAATTTAAGTTATTTTAATACAATAATGAAATTGTAGAGGTGAATAAATAATGATAGAAACACGTTGGTATTTTTAGGCTCTTTATTGTTAACATCCTATGGTTTTTTATCGGTTTTATTCTTTCTTTATTTTTAAGAGCAAAAAGAATGGGATCTCCAGAACCCAAGCCTATGATTATAGTTTTTTCAATCTTGTTTATTATTAGTTGTATATTAATGTGGTTTATCTCTTATAGTATAAATTTTACTTTCTGGATTGGATTTGTTGTTATTATCTTTGGAGAAATGATTTATAGTCTGGGCTTCTTTGCCATGAGAGAAAATACTGAAAAGAAAAAAACTGTTGTAGATTGGGGTATTTATAAGATTAGTAGACACTCCCATATCTTAGCAGGTATAATTTGTGTCTTTGGAGTAATTGTAATAGGATGGAACCCTGATTCTATTATCTATATTATTTTGTGGGTTTACTTTATTGTATATATTTGGGTCTGTCTAATTAGACAAAGCTAATTAGACAAGTATATAAAGTTTACGAATTTTAGAATTTTAGGGGTGTTTTTATAAGAGTTAGTGTAATTTCTATTTTCGTTTTTATTCTTGCAATAAGCTTTATTTGACAAAAGGGAGATTTTGGCGCGTATTTGTTAACAAATTGTAAATTATAATATTTTGTAAGAATTAATTCAATATTATTATAATTTGTTACACTGCTTTCATGTTCAAAAAAATTAGATATTTTTAAGCTCACCTTGAACAATAATGTTTTACCAATTGAAATATATGAAAGTAATCCTCCTTAAATTTGATTAAAAATGAGTTAGTCATCCTATGCTTAGGCATACTGACTTTGAACGTGCTCCAATCACTCTCAACATCCAGATAATCCTTAACCTTAGCCTTTATATTATATGTTCCTGGTTCAGACCATGTATGCGATACTGTGATTTCTTCTCCTGAATTATACCATCCGAGCCATCCGCTGGTAGTGTCATCACCCCATTCAATAAAATAATAGATATTGTCTTCATCAGGGTCAGTCGCAGAAAAAGTAAAATTATACTCTTTTCCCGTTCCACCTGTTGTTGGACCTGTAATCACAGGTTTATCAGGTGGATTATTACTTCCAACTGTATTAAAAGCATGAAGAAAACTATAATCATCAGAATTAGAACCTATGTAAACTGTTCCATCCTCTCCAATACAAGGAGATGAATCAACCAATGCATCTGCAATCTGTTTCCGCCAACGTTCAGTGCCATCAGGATTAACAGCAATGATTTCACCACCACCAAGATCACCTATATGTGTCCCTATATAAATAGTTCCATCAGCAGATATAGCAGGAGAGGATTTATGAATCCATCTCCCCTGACCCATATCAAAACTCCATTTCATAGTCCCATCAGGATTAATAGCATACAGCATATCTCCAGCAATATAAATGGTTCCATCACTGGCTATCGAGGGATTACTCTCAGGCCATTGACCTACATTAACTTTCCATTTCATTGAGCCATTGTTAGAGTGCAGAGCATACAGATAACGATCATACGATGTAAAATAGATGGTTCCATCATCTGCAATCGAAGCAGGACCCTTAATATAATCATTGGTTTGGAAACGCCAACGCAGTGTTCCATTGGGATGAAGAGC
>CP070836.1:1499960-1503327 GCA_020341795.1 Thermoplasmatales archaeon | reverse complement strand
GTTATTTCTTTACCATTTACTGTTTGTGCATTTCTTAATTTTACAACTTCTTCAGACATAACTTTTTTTGGAACTACATGGTAAGTCAGAATTTCAGTTAATTTTTCTCTATCTTTTAATAGATTTTCTATTGTTCCCTCCGGTAGTTTTGAAAAGGCTTCATCTGTTGGAGCAAAAACTGTAAAAGGTCCTTCATCACTTAATGTGTCTACAAGTCCTGCTTCTTGAACTGCTTTTACAAGTGTTTTAAAATTTCCTGCTTCAACTGCTGTTTCTACTAAATTTTTCATGATTGTTACCTCAAAATGATTATTATCTTTTGAAATATAATCTTGATTAAATATCATATATAATAAACTTTTAAAACAACTTTAATAAAGAATTAATAAATAAAAAAGTTAGACTATGTTTCTACTGGATAACCTGCATTTTTCCAAGCTGCAAAATTACCTTCAAGTCGATATATATTTTTGAAACCTGCATCTACTAATGCTTGAGCACTTGCAGTTGATGGTGGATCAGTATGACAATATACTAAATATGTCAATAATGGATCAAGTTCTGATATTTTGCTGTTTAATGTACCATCTGCCCAAACATAATTTACAGCACCAGGTAGATGTCCAAGACTGTAAATATCTAATCCAACAACATCAATTATCAAATCAAATTCTTCGTTTTTTAGTCGTTCAAACGCTTCTGCAGGTTTTATATCCATATATGTATCCCTGAACATTATTATGAATAAACCAAAAATAAATGCTCTTTGTTGCGTTCTAATAGATACATCATCTATCTTAGCAGAAGCATTCATATAGATATTACCTAAACCTAATGGGCTTTTTGTTTCAGGTTTTAAATATCTAAATTTAAGAGTTATTTTTTCTCCTGGACCGATTTCATCAATTAACCCTTCTTGTAAATTTTCGTTTATAAAAACACCTGTTCCAGTTATTGATGCTTTTGAGCGAAAAATCCATTCTATATTATTTATTTTAGTTTCACCATTGTTCTCAATATCTAAATTTACACCATAAAACAAAGGTGCCTTATATAAAATTAAACTGATATCATCTTTAAATATAGTTTTTACTACATCTTCATTTATAATATCTGTATTATCAACTGCAATTGATGTAATTGATGTTATGGAGAGTATAAAAAATAAAATTAAAGCTATTATTTTTTTTCTCATATTCTACCTCCCTCTAATTTTACAAATACAAATCTAATCAGATAACTATAATCATATAACTATATTGATGTATATAATATATTAATCATATTTTTCAGATTATTGATATTTTTTGTATTATAATATTTATTATTTCCCTTATTATATTTGAAAAAATCCATTTTGTTTTTGGCATATTTATTTCTATTATTCCCCATGGTCCCTCTAATTCTGTAATATCTTTTGCTTTTGCTCTAATAATATATATACCTTTATCATCCCAACTATGTGATAATATAACTTCTTCACCTGATTTATAAGGTCCTATCCATTCTTCAAAGTTTCCGTCTCCCCATTCAATGTATAAATATATATCATCATTATTTGGATCTGTAGTTTTAAATGTATAATCATATTTTTTTCCAGATGCTCCTTTGGTAACACCATTTATTTCAGGTGCATTTGGTGAATTTAAATCAAATATGGTTATTGTTTCTGTTAATGAACCGTATAAACTACAAAAAGCAGAAACACTTATTTCATCACCTGGTTCTGCTTCAATTATATAGCTATAGATGAACGTATTTGATGGTTGATTAGTATATTGTTCAGATAAGTAAAGGTTACCATTTACTTTGATATCTACTTTATAAATATAATGTGAATTTGAATCAAGTGTTGGATGAATTATTTCAACATCCAGGTTTTGAGTCGAAAAATTATATTTTAAATTTATTTCATCGGGTGGGTTTGCTAATACTTGCGTTGAAAATATTATCATGCCAAATAAAAGAACTATCGACACAATAAAATTTATTTTTCTATTTTTCATTTTTATATACCTCCAATTTTTTGCAATCATTTATTTCTTAATATCATTATCTTAATAACAGTTACAAAATGCTTATAAAATATTTATATTTCTATCATAAATTAAACTAAAAATCCTTTCTAATAATCTAAAAATAATATTATTTTTTATCATTAATTCTTTCGGCATTCTTGTAACGTAATGTCCCCATTGACTTTGAATATTATTTATATCTTTTGATTTTGCTTTAATTATATAAAAACCATTTTTTTGATATGTGTGTTTTACTTTTATTTCTTCTCCTGAGTCATAAGGTCCAATCCATTCCTCAAATGTTCCATCTCCCCATTCTATATAATAATACAATTTTTCTCCATCTGGATCCGAACTAAAGAATTTATATTCGTATTCTTTATTAATTGCTCCTTTATTTGGTCCAGTTATTATTGGTTTTGTTGGTTGTTGATTATCAAGTATTATTCTTCTAATATCTCCTGTTTCACCAGTAGGACCTAATGTAGTTTTGCTCAGAATATATATATTTCCTAATTCATCTTTTCCAAATGATAAAATATATCTATTGATGTTATTACTATTTTTAACTAATAAGTTATATCTTACCCAATTATTGGATTCGGTTTCTTCTAAATAATACAATTTCCCTGATGCTGGAACAAATTCACTGCTCCAATCTCCAAAAATATATTTTCCATATAATTTCGAATTTGGATTTTTTCTATATACGTATCCACCTGTAATGGATTTTCCAATATCATGATTATATTCATGCACTGGTATTTGTAAATCATCTATTGTCAATCCTATAAGATCAAGTAATTCTCTATCATAGAAATGAGTTCCTTCCATTATCCTCCATCCGTAGTTTCTACCTTTTAAAACAATATTAACTTCCTCCCAAAGATCTTGTCCAACATCTGCAACAAATAACCTTCCTGTTTCATTATCAAATGAGAATTTCCATGGATTTCTAAAACCAAATGCATATATTTCATCTAAACCTTCAATACCTACAAATGGATTATCTGATGGAATTGCATAAGGAAATCCTCCATCAACATCTATTCTTAAAATAGCTCCAAGAATCGTATTAATATCTTGTCCATTTCCAATTGTTCCATGAACATCTCCAGCTCCACCACCATCACCTAAACCTATGTAAAGAAAACCATCAGGTCCAAATTCAATTTGACCACCGTTATGATTTGATTCAGGTTGATCTACTTTAAAAATTATTTTTTCAGAAAGAGGATTGACAATATTTGGATTTTCCTCTGATACGGTATATTCATCTAATATACTTTCATGATCTATCCCTTGACCAGATTTTGGTTCACTGTAATAAACATAAAATTTTTTATTAT
>CP070836.1:1486917-1499860 GCA_020341795.1 Thermoplasmatales archaeon | reverse complement strand
AAAATAGCTGTTTTAAATACAGTATTTGTTTATAAATACTTTCTATTTAGCTATTTCTATGCACCTCAATTTTCCCAAAATATTCGTCGGATGTTTAAATCCTACTATGTTAGTTTTAATCTGTCAAACTTTATCTTTTATAACCTCTTTCATAATACAGATTCTCAAATGAAAATTGAAAAAATACCACTTTCAAATGATATAATAGACATACTCAAAGATTATGATATAAACGAGCTTTACCCTCCACAGGCAGAAGCTCTACCATATGTTCTAAAAGGGGAAAATATGGTGCTTTCAATTCCTACTGCTAGTGGAAAAAGCCTCGTTGCATATATTGCAATTGTAAACAAGCTTCTGAAAGAGGGTGGTAAAGCTCTTTATGTTGTACCATTAAAGGCTCTTGCTCGTGAGAAATATGAAGAGTTAAGTCTTTTTCAGAAACTTGGATTAAAAGTTGGAATTTCAACAGGTGATCTTGATGATTCTGATCCTCGTCTTGCAAGATTTGATATTATTGTTTGTACATCTGAAAAAGCAGATTCATTGCTTAGACATAAAATTACATGGGTTGATAAAATCCGCGTACTTGTTATTGATGAAATTCATCTCATTCATGATCCAACAAGAGGTCCAACACTTGAGGTAATAATATCACGTTTTAAGGCTTTAAATCCGACAACTCAGATCATTGCCCTCTCTGCAACGATAAAAAATGCAACTGAGCTGTCGATTTGGCTTGATGGAAAACTAATTCAGTCTGATTGGCGACCTGTTACACTTCGAGAGGGAGTTTATTTTGATCATATTGTAAAGTTTAATGATGGGAAAGATGAAAAAATTGAAGGATCTGAAAAAAAATCACTTGAACGGCTTGTTGAAAACTCATTAGTAAATGGTGGACAGGTTCTTGTGTTTGTAAATACGCGCAGGTCAACTGTCTCAGTTGCAAATAAACTGTCTTTAATAGTTGAGCAACATCTTTCGAAAAAAGATAATTCTGGTTTGAAAAAACTTTTTATTTCATCCAAAAGACAACTTCCTGAGCTTACATCCATTGATAAAAAACTTTTTTATTGCTTGGAGCGTGGTGTAGCTTTTCATAATGCAGGACTTAGTAGTATTCAGCGTAGGACTGTTGAACAGGGATTTAAAGATCGTATTATCAAGGTTATTGTTGCAACGCCAACTCTTGCAGCAGGGATTAATATACCTGCACAGCGTGTTATAATCCGTGATCTATGGCGATATGATCCTAATTTTGGTATGCATCCTATTCCTATTCTTGAATATAAGCAGCAGGCTGGTCGCGCAGGTCGTCCTCGTTATGATAAATTTGGTGAAGCAATTACTATTGCTAAAAACGAAGGGCAAAAAGATGAGATTTTTGATAATTATGTTATGGGCGATACGGAACCTATTTTTTCAAAGCTAGGAAGTCAATCTGCACTAAGAATGCATCTACTTGCTGCGATTGCTACAAATTTTGTAAATAGTATGGATGGGATTTATAAATTCATTGATAGCACTTTTTATGCTTATCAGTCTGATATTAATACTTTGAAAGATGAAATTGATTATGCGGTTGATTTTTTAATAAAAAATGGTTTTATTGAAGAGATTAGCAATGATAAATTTCTGAGTACTCTTTTTGGAAATCGTACAAGTTCACTTTATATTGATCCGCTTTCAGCACTTCAGTTGAAGAAGGCACTTGAGGAATCATGTAATCGTGAACCTAGTAGTCTTGCTTTTTTACATGCGGTATGTGCAACACCTGATGTGCGTTCTTTGTATATGCGTAGTAGTGATACATGGATTGAGGAAAAAGCAGAGAGATCCAGGGGAGAGTTTTTACTTGAACCACCTGTTTTTGCAAGTGAAGAATATGAATGGTTCCTAAGTGATCTGAAAACGGCTTCTCTTGTTGAAGACTGGATAAATGAAATTATTGAAGACGGAATAGTAAATAAATATAATGTTGGACCAGGTGATATTCACAACATTGTTGAAATGGTACAATGGTTGCTTCATGCCGCACGTGAGTTTGCACGTATGTATAATTTCGATTGTGTATCAGATATTAGTGATCTATTATTGCGTGTGCAATATGGTTGTAAAAAAGAGCTTTTAAACCTGGTATCACTAAAAAATATAGGTAGAATTCGAGCTCGTGCCTTGTTTAATGAAGGATTTAAAACCATAGGTGACTTACGTCATGTTCCACTAAAGCGTCTTGCAAAGGTAAAAACAATCGGTGTTGGAGTTGCAAAAAGTATTAAAAGTCAAATAGGGGAAAGTGTTAAAGGAGAAGATAAAGAACTTGCTGAATTTACATAATGGTAAAGCTTATGATTAATATAATAGGTGCAACTGGAAAAATTAAAAATATTGATATTTTTCTAAAAAAAATAAGTAACATTGCTCAGGAAAATAATACCATTATTCAGGTTTTTAATGCTGATCTGATATACGGGAAGAAACATATTACCTCAGCAGTTGAACATGCAAAAAGAGCGATGATTAGAAAAACAAATACTACAAACACTATCGAAATGGAAATACTTCTATATGCATCAGGCGATAGACAACTTAAAAATGCAATTTCAAAAATGGGTGTTAAAAAAGGGAATGCTAATATTGCTTTTTTTATTGAAAACAAATCAGATGAAATTGAAGAAATAATTCTAAAAGAATTATTGCTTAAAAGAGATGATAAAATACTAAAAGGAGACGTTAATACATTAAAAAAATTTGGAATAACAGATGATGAAATTGCAACTGTTTCTAAGGCAAAATATGGTCATATCATTCTTGAAAAAGTTGCTATGGTTGATATCATTAAATAAGCCCGCATGAGGTAGCCTGGATATCCTGGAGCCCTGCGGAGGCTCCTACTCGGGTTCGAATCCCGATGCGGGCGTAATATTATCATGCACGGTAAATATCAACATAATTTATTAATAGGAGAAAAAATAGAATTTTATACTGGTAAAAACGAGTTCAAATTTCGTCGTGAGAAAGTTTTTAATTGATGCCAAAACTTTATCTATTAAAGATATTATCTATTTTTTAGATGAAAGCATCAAAATTAATTTCATTCATATCAATTTTCGCAGGTCTCATTATTATCATTTTATCAATTATTGATTATATTTTTAATAAAGAATGGGCACATTGGTATGCAACAGTTTTTGGCATAATCTTAATAATTGTTGGAATAACTAATTTTTATTGGACGAATAAATGAATTATTTTTTATTTCTTTTGTAAAAAACTTGTTTACAGTAGAAAACCTGTATTTTTTAGTATTAAAAACGTGTTCAAATCTAGTATATTTTAGTTAGAATTGAAATATGTAGTGACTGTCTATATAAAAAAAGCAAATTTTACTTTAAACGTTCATTTAATTTATTATTGTTACATTTGTTACATATAAAAAATTTCGATATATTTAAATTCGATTATTTTATTAATTATTTTAAAATATTTTTGTGGGGTAGGAAAAAATGAAAAAAATTCTATCAATTATAACCATTTTTTTATTAATCATTTGTTGCTTTACAGTACAAAGTGAAGCATATAAAAAACAAAATTCAAACAATAAAATCAATGATTTATTTTTTGATCAAAAAATCTCTTTTTTCATGAAAATCGCTAAGTTTCCATCACTATCTGCCTGTATTATTGAAGGTGATGAAGTAACATGGTCAAACTATTATGGTTATTATGATCTTGAAAATAATAAACCTGTTTCGGAAGATACTATCTATAATGTTGGTTCAATTTCAAAAACAATAACAGGAACAGCAATAATGCAACTATGGGAAAAAGGACTCTTTAATCTCGATGAAGATGTTAATAATTACCTACCTTTTTCACTTAGGAATCCGAATTTCCCTGATGTTCCTATAACATTTCGTATGTTACTTTCTCATTCATCAAGTCTCTATCCAGAATCAGGTCTTGAAGGAGTTCAATATTATTATTGGTTTAATTTTTCAGAGGATCCGCCATTTGAAGGTTATCCCTATCCTTGGCTTGAGGAACATCTTGTACCTGGTGGAAATTGCTATTATCCTCAAAGATGGAGCGATTACTATAAACCTGGTGAGTATAATATGTATGCTAATGTAAATTTTGATATAATTGCATATCTTGTTGAAATAATATCTGGTGAATCATTTCTTGACTATTGTGATAAGTATATTTTTCAGCCTTTGGAGATGTATGATACTAGTTTTAATCTCTCTGAACTTGATATTGATAATGTAGCAATACCTTATCATTATCATAATGGTGAATACCTACAGATAAATGAGTTATCATATATGCTTGGGGGTTTTACTCCATCTGATAAATATTGGAGGGTTCATATGTATCCTGCCGGTGGTTTGTATACAACGGTTTCTGATCTCTCACATTTCTTTATTTGTTTTATGAATAACGGTATTTATAATGATATTAGAATCATTGAGGAAGATACTTTGATTGAGATGAAGAAGATACAGCCTCCTGGTAATGATTTTGGAGGGGAATATTATGGACTAGGTTGTGCTGTTAATGTCACTTTCCCATTTAATAAAGAGGGATTATATGGGAAATCTGGTGGTGTTTTTGGCGTGTTTGCAATGATGTGGTATCGTTATTCAGATGAAAAAGGAGTTATATTTTTTACGAATGGTGATATAATGGCGGAGCGATATGGTATGATTACTCAGTTGATTGCATTTCTATTGTGTGCTTCATTGTTTAATAAATAAAATATTGGAAACAATAGCATACTTATTTGTTTGTATGGTATCAGTAATTATTATAAATGTTGTAATTAAATACGATATAAACTAAATAAGTAGTTATCATTTAGTTCGGATAGATCATCAATTTACCGTTACCATTTCACAAAATCATATTTTGGTCTATCCCTCTTGATAAAAGGTGCTTAGAAAGGGTGTTTTTCTCCAAATACTTAGGAGTAATGTACAAATCAGTATCTTTACCCTTCTTAATGTCTTGTCCATATCCTTGTGAACGCATCGCTTTTTTTAATCGCCTCAAGTAAATCCTATTTTTATATAAAAAATCCGCGACCATATTTATCTCATAAAAAAGTAAGATATCATTATATCCCTCCTTACTAGTTATTGAGACCAAATAAGCTACTGAATAAGTATCATAAAGTTTTTTATAAAAGGACCAATCATAATTAAGTCGAATATTGGGAGCAACGATTTCTCTGAAAATAGCTAAAAACCACAACGCTTCATATCTGCTATAAAATATAATATATGGACGGTGATGTCCATGACCATCACATGAACTAAATGTGCTAACATTGATAGAGGATATAGCTTTTACAAGACATGCGATAAAGGAGTCCAATCTATTGACAGGTATTTTTGGACCATGTTTTCGTCTCTTAAAAGCACTCCAAAAAGTATACCCTATATATCGAAATGGATCAAATGTTTTATATCTCGATTGATCATCATGAGTGAAAAGTTCCAGATAAAAAATATTTGGAGGTTTTTTTTTAACGATTATTTGGCTATTATTTAAATAACCTACCAAAAATCGATCGAGAATCTGACAAAGATATTCACTATCTAATTTGTGAGAATTATCAGATACAATAAGTTTATTATTATCCAATTCTAACAAGAATCCGCGTGCAGATAATAACTTAAATAATTGTTTATAAATTCCTAATCCAACTTCGTTTTTAAAAAATGTAATATATTCTTCAATTACAGTAATAGGACGGGATTCTATTTCGGGATGATCAGATAAACGGAATATAAATTCCTTCCAAATTTTATCGTATGGGTAACTAAATCCTTGTTTATCATTTATCATGATATCCCATTTCATTAAAACAATGATAATATCCTTATTTAATCTTTTATAACAATAATATTTGCTATTTTTTCTGTATAGATAGTTTTTAATTACACCCTCAATGCAATATAGTATTGGAAATATGAAATTCGACTCAAAGGGAAAAATCATTTTTTCAGAGGAAGAAAAGAAAAAATATCGAAGACCCTGAGTCACGGCCGATGGCGAGGATGCCAGTAAAATAACCTATATTAACAGAGCACACCATCACGAAGAGGCGAAAAACAATCTGAGAAAATTAGGTGTTAAACATAAATTATTGGTGGGCTAATTTATCGAAAAACGATTCGAAGAACTAAAAACTAATACTAATTTAACAGATATGAAAATTTTAAAATGGTCCCAAACAACGACCGAATCCCGATGCGGGCATTTATAGAAGAAAAACAGTAATTTTAACCAGTAAAAACGAGTTCAAATATACACATGCACACAAGATTTTTATACACTAACTAGCTCTTTGTCAGGGGTTTCTGATGGAGCGAGTATACGAAAAGTACGGATGGGCAGTGTTCCTTTTTTTGGGGCTGTTGTGGGTGGTGGTTGGATTTGCACAAGCATTCTTTCCGGATGGATTGGTTGAGGATGACGCTCAACATGTTATAGACATGTCCTGGAGTGAGCTCAAGGCTTCGAGCCCTGCGGCCTCTGACCTGGTTCGCTGGCTATATGGGGGAATGGGTCTGCTCAAGATGAGCTGGTCCTTCCTGGTCATAGCCATTACCCTAACGGGCTACCGTAGGGGAGAAAAGTGGGCTTGGTACGCTTTGTGTTTAGTACCTATACTCTTGGTGAGCAGTGCACTATTCAATGCTTGGTTTTTTGGTGACGTCTCCGAGATGCTACAGTGGATCCCGATTACGACCCTATCTCTGCTGGGGCTTCTGCTTCCCTACAGGAAGTTCTTCCCAAAATAGCCACGTTTGGGGAATTCTCCACAAGATGTAATAACAGTCTTTCCTATCTATTACATGTTTATTATATAAGATATTGCTAAGAAACGGCTAAAATTTATATGATAATTTTGTAATTGAAAGAAATAGGAATCGACTTATAATATGATTTACTTTTAGCATATGGAATTTTTGTAAAAAAGAGGAGGAATAAAATGGATTCATATAGAAAGACTGCAATAATTGTGGGAGCGTTATTTATTATTGCAACAGTTACTGCAATTATAACTATAGGAATATTAGGCTCAACTCTTGAAACACCATTAGATCAAACTGTTATTTCTGAAAATGAATATCAGATAGGTTTGGCCGCATTGTTTTGGATAATACTTGCTATATCAGTTACAGTTATTGGTTTTATGATGTATCCAATACTTAAAAAATATAATAAAGGTCTGGCCTTAGGCTATATTAGCTTTAGACTAACTGAATCAATTTGTATTATAATTTCTTCAATCACATTACTATCAATATTAACAATAAGCCAGGAAACTGTTGCAGGAACTATAGATGCTACTAATTATCAACCAATAGGTTCCTTATTACTTGCATTACAAAATTGGTCATTTGAAATAGGAACTTTGATCTTTTTAGGATTAGGTGGTTTTTTCATTTATTACCCTCTATATGAACTAAAACTTGTTCCTCGAGTATTATCAATCTGGGGTCTTATTGGGGCTGCTTGTGTGTTATTTTATGGTCTATTAGCTCTATTTGGACTTACTGCTGATTCAGTTACATTAAATTTATTAGCAGCACCCATTGCAATACAAGAAATGGTATTTGCAGTATGGCTTATAGTTAAAGGATTCAATCCGCCCGCAATCGCTTCTGGGTCTGCTAAAACAGATATAAAAGAAGATAAAAATATCAGATTAGAGTAATATTGGAGGAATAATTATGAAAGCTATTGTATGCACAAAATACGGACCACCAGAGGTCCTTCAGCTAAAAGAAGTGGAAAAACCTGTTCCCAGAGATAATGAAGTTCTTATAAAGATTCATGCGACAACAGTAACGGCATTTGAAAGATCCGCTCGAATGGGTAAACCATTTCTTGTAAGGTTTTCCACTGGTCTGTTAAAACCTAAAAATCCTACACTTGGTGTTGAGTTGGCTGGGGAAATTGAATCAGTAGGTAAAGATGTGAAGCGATTTAAGATAGGTGACCAAGTTTTTGGATATTGTGGATTTGGTGCTCTTACTGAGTACATATGTATGCCTGAAGATGGGCAGCTGGCAATAAAACCGAACAATATTAACTATGGTGAAGCCGCCGCCGCATGCGATGGGGTATTAACAGCACTGCCTTTCCTTAGAGATAAGGGAAAGATTCAGAGTGGTCAAAAAGTTCTTATCAATGGCGCTTCTGGAAGTATAGGGACTTTTGCAGTACAACTTGCCAAGTACTATGATGCAGATGTTACCGGGGTATGCAGCACCACAAATTTAGAATTGGTGAAATCAATTGGTGCTGATTCCGTAATTGATTACACAATAGAGGATTTTACCAAAAGGGGTGATACCTATGATATTATTTTTGACACGGTGGCCAAGAGCTCGTTTTCACGCTGTAAAGGCTTACTTAAGCAAAACGGGATATATCTCACAACCTTCCCAACGATAGCTGGACTTCTCCCAAATATCGGCAACAAAAAAGCGATATTTCATGCAGCAGGCATGAGGTCACCAAGTGAAAGAACTAAAGATCTGAAATTTATTAAAGGGCTTATTGAGGAGGAAAAGCTAAAACCAGTCATAGATAGAACCTATACGCTTGAACAAATTGTCGAGGCTCACAAGTATGTTGACAAAGGGCATAAAAAGGGAAATGTGGTAATAACTGTTACAAATAAGAACAAAACCTGATTTTTTACCAGTAAAAGTGTATTCAAATCTCGTTTTTTATTATTAGGGCATTTAACCTTTAGCAAACATGCCTGATGCGGGCATAATATTATCATGCATGGTAAATATTATCAATATTTTTAAAAACAAATTATGTTTAAATCTTTAATAAAATTAACGATATCTTTAGATTTATGCAACATTATTACTACCAACATAGTTTTATACTATAATGATATTTTTTTTATTACTTGCAAGTTGATGGGGCAGATTTTCTAAATAAAATCGATGTCTTTCATCCTGATCCTGTCAACTTATACTGTAATGATTGTTTGCTAATTATTTTATTTCAATACGTTTTCCTGTAATCATATAATTTACTTTTTCTGCTATTTTACACGCATGATCAGCACATCTTTCAAGATACCTTGCAATCATTACGTAATACATTCCTCGTTTGATTTTTTTATTATCTTCCATCATATAACTTAATACCTCTCTAAAAATTGATTCTCTCAAAGCATCAACATCATCATCCCGATCAGCAAAAGATTTTATATCAACTGATTTATCTGATTTATATGCATTAAGCGCATCAGTTATCATTTCATATACAATTTCATTCATATGTGGAATGCTTACAAGTTTAGCAATATGAGGCTTATCCGACAATTCTTCAACCATTTTTGCAATATCTTTTCCATATCTACCAATCCTTGTTTGATACGTTATAATTTTAAGAGATGCACCCAGAATTCTCATATCCTTTGCCATGGGTTGATACATCGATATTGCTTGTAGGCATCGATGTTCTATATTTTCATCCATTTTCATTAATTCGTCTTTTTGGATATATATTTTTTTTGCTTGTTTAACATCCTGATTTTTCAATGCAACTATTGAGTTGTTAAGCATTTCTTTTGAGAGTTCACCCATTTCTACTACCAAATTTTTTATCTCATTTAACTCTTTATCAAATTTAGATCTCATATAATATTATCCTCCTTTCAATTTATCCAAATCTACCTGTAATATAATTCTCAGTGCTTTCTTCTTTAGGGTTTTCAAATATCTGACGAGTAGAACCAAATTCTATAAGTTTCCCAATATACATATAGGCTGTATATTCACTTACGCGCGATGCCTGCTGCATATTATGAGTAACAATAACCACAGTATATTCTTTTGAAAGATAACGTATCAGTTCTTCTATTTTTGCAGTTGCAATAGGATCAAGAGCACTACAAGGCTCATCCATTAAAATTATCTCTGGCTCTACAGCAAGTGCTCTAGCAATACACAGTCGTTGTTGTTGACCACCTGATAAACCTATTGCTGATTCATTAAGCCTGTCCTTAACCTCCTCCCAGAGAAATGCTTCTTTTAAACATTTTTTTACAATTTCATCTAATCTTTTTTTATTTTTTACCCCATGGATTCTCGGAGCATAAGCAATATTTTCATAGATATTTTTTGGGAAAGGATTAGGTTTTTGAAAAACCATACCAACATTTTTCCTGAGCTCTACAACATCAACTTTTTTATCATAAATGTCATGCTCATCAATAAAAATTTTACCTTCAACCCTACAATTCTCAATAATATCATTCATACGATTAAAACAACGTATAAGAGTAGATTTACCACACCCAGAAGGACCTATAATAGCTGTTACTTTTTTTTCAGGAATCTTAATATTTACATCTTTTAAAGCCTGTTTTGTTCCATACCAAAGACTTAGGTGTTTAGTTTCAATTTCAACATCCATTTTTTCTACCACCTATATTTCTTCCTATAATAATTTCTTAAACTAATAGCAATAAGATTCATACCTAATACTATCAGAAGTAAAACAATAATTGCACCAAAAACAACAGGTCTTGTAGCCTGCACATCAGAAGATTCTGTTGAAAGAGTATATATGGAATAAGGCAAAGCCATAAATTCATCAAAAACTGAAGATGGCAAATGGGTCATATAGAAAGCTGCACCTGTCATAATAATAGGAGCAGTTTCACCAGCTGCACGACTAAGAGCAAGAATAGAGCCAGTAAGCATACCTGGGATAGCATAAGGAAGCACATGATGCCGTGTTGTCTCCCATTTAGTAGAACCCAAAGCAAGTGCTCCTTCACGCATACTCTTTGGAACTGCATATAATGTCTCTTGAGATGCAGTAATAACAATAGGTAATACCATAATAGCAAGAGTAAAAGCTGCTGAAATAAGACTAAGACCAAAACCTAAAAACAACACAAACAATCCAAGACCCAGTAAACCATATACAATAGATGGAACACCTGCCAGATTATGAACTGCTAAACGAATTATATCTGTAAACCTACCAGGTTTTGTATATTCAACAAGGTAAATCGCTGATAAAATACCAATCGGAAGAGCAATCAACATTGTCAAAATCATAAGAGACAATGTCCCTATTATCATTGGGAATATACCACCAGATTTCATTCCGTTTGTTGGAAAACTAGATAAAAACTCCCAGCTAATTTTACCAATACCTCCAGAAAAAATATAAAAAAGCATAATGCCAAGAGCAATTACTATAAAAAGAGCGCTAAGGCGAATGAGAGAAAAAATAATTATTTCTTTAATTTTCTTCCATTTCATCTAATATCTCCCCCTAAATCTCTTTCTGATAATACTTGCTATGAAATTTACAAATAAAGTAATTATAAACAAAATTATACCTATGGCAAAAAGAGCATGATAATGAGTACTACCATAAGGTACCTCACCCATTTCAATAGCAATTGTTGCAGTCATTGTTCTCATTGAAGTAAGCATATCAAAAGATATCACAGGTGCATTACCTGTTGCCATTAAAACTGTCATTGTTTCTCCTATGGCACGTGCAACACCAAGAATAATACCTGCAGTAATACCTGATAATGCAGCTGGTAATACAACTCCTTTAATGGTATCCCATTTTGATAAACCTAAAGCAAGTGATGCTTCTTTCATCTCTCGTGGAACTGAACGAATTGCATCTTCTGAAAGTGAAATAATAATAGGTAACATCATCACTGCAAGCATAATTGAACCCGTTAATGCATTCAATTTTGTTGTTGCATTAAAAAATTCATCAATCCAAGTTGAAAGAATAATAAGTGCAAAAAAACCAAAAACAACAGAAGGAATACCTGCAAGTATCTCAATGATTGGTTTGAGTGTTTCACGAATTTTTGGATGAGCTACTTCAGAAAGATAAACAGCACAACCAATACCAATTGGAACAGCAATAAGTATTGCTCCAAGGGTTACAAGAAAAGTCCCCAGTACTACCGGTAATATCCCATATCTTGGCTCATTAGGTGAGGATGGATCCCAAACGTCACCTGTGAAAAAATCAACTCCATCTGCTTCGAAAAAGAAAGGTAAACCCTCAACTAGTAAAAAAACAATAATAAGCAATATGAATATTATTGCTGTTATTCCAAATCCAAAGAGTATTTTACGTATAATATTATCTTTTAGTTTACGGGTTTTTTTGTAATCATATTTCCAAAATTTAAATTTTTTAAATTTCATATGATTTTTTCCATTTCTTCATTTTTTATAGAGTCAGGTAGTGGCACAAAACCTAAATTTTCAGCAACTCTTTGCCCACCTTCTTTATTCAAAATCCATTTAACATAATCACTAATCTCACCTGTTGGAACACCGTTTGTATAAATATATAAATATCTTGAAATAGGATAATCTCCGGAGGTTATATTTTCTATTGTTGGAAGGAAACCTGATTCATTATTACTTATTTTTATAATGTTTAACTCATCTGACCTTGTTTCAGCATAGGCTATACCAACATATCCAATCCCCTCTTTATCACCAATTACTGCATCAACAATCTGAGCATTACCATTTAACGGTTGCATATCAACTCGATAATCATCATTTTTTAAAACATATTCTTGGAAAAAAGCGTAAGTACCAGAGTTACTCTGTCTACCATAGACAGTTATTTTTAAATCAGGTCCACCAATTTTTCCCCAATTTTTAACACTACCATTATATATGCCACGAAGACCACCAATTGAAATCTCATCAATTTTTAGATTTTTATTTGTAATAATTGCAATGCCATCTATACATATTTTAAACTCAACAGGTGTAACACCTTTTGATTTTGCATTATCTATTTCACTTTGTTTTATAATACGTGATGCATCAGCAATATCAATCTGATTATTGATCAATTGGGCGATACCTGTTCCTGAGCCTCC
>CP070836.1:1483886-1486817 GCA_020341795.1 Thermoplasmatales archaeon | reverse complement strand
TACAAGTAGAAACATATTTGAATTAGAAAATTCAATAATATGTTAACAAATCGAGGTCAAAATCTCTCTCCCCGCGTAAATATATAATTTTTATAATATAAAAACAAATCCCTTTGAGAAATAGTTTGAACTTCTTTTTACTTTAGATTTTATTTAATTTTCTAATTCAAATATGTTTCTACTTGTATTAATGGTTTTTTAATGATTTTTTTACCGACAAAAACAGGTTAGTTTCTCTTTTTATTTTCCCCAAATATATATACATTGCCACAAATAGCAAATATTTTAACTACATTTTTATATCCACCTTTAGGGATATGAATATAGGAGGAAGGTTATATGAGTAAAGTCAAGAGCAAAAAAGATATATCTCCAGGAAAGAAACCTGCGCCTTTAACAAAGAAGGAAAGAAAGGAACGTAAGAAAAAGAGAAAAGAAAAACATGTCTAGCAATGAATGCATGCGGATACTGTCCTTATCAACCATAATTCAACAATCCATGTTTTTCAACATCTTTTTATCCTCCCCTACAAAACCAAAACAAAAACTTTATTAATGACTTTTAACAATTGTTAATATGGTAATTAGAATTGAAGAAACGAAAAATACCAAACGATATACTGATTACATTTGTGCAAGAACCGATATAAATTATAAAAAAACTATGTAATAGAAGATTTCTAATTATCGTTTTATGCTCCCGCAAAACCACTAACGTAGGGTTGGTTTTTTAAAGAAAAAGATGTTATGAAATTGTGGTTTGGGAGGGTATAACTGGTTAGAAATCAATTTAATATTGATATTGAGATTCCTAAGTTACCAAAAATAAAACCCCCTAAAATCCCAGGAATTACAGGAGTTTCATCTCGTGAACCTGTTCCTATTGAGATTAAGAAAAAAGTAATAGATAGGGCAAAAAAAATCTGTGAATATCTAAGGTGTAAAGACAAAGAGTTCCTTGAATTTCATCATAAAAATATGAAAAACAATGATAATCGAGCTTCAAATATTGAATTGCTATGTCCGAAACATCACAGGAAAAGACATAGTGAAAAAATACGGAAAACAGTTGGTTATGATATTGTTACAGGACAAAAAATAACTCGCCTTGCAAAAAAACCTAAGAAAAAAACAACTAAAAGGAAAACATTTAAGAAACCTAAATCAAAACGAAAAACACTTCGTAAAAAGAATTCTAAAATATTTTGGAATATGACATTTGATGATTTGTAAAAAAAACAACAATTTGTTACATTGATTTCAATTTCAACATTTATTGATTTGTCAAATATATTTTATGATCATTTTTATGTAGCCAAATAAACAAATCCACTAGTGATATTAAAGTTATATTCTACCCATACATGTCTGGTTGTGGAGCCCGACTGGGTGCCATCTGTTTTGCCTGTTTATGGATTTTTTGAAGTTGTCTTTCTATTCGCCCTGCTTCATCATATAGTGGTCCAACATTTATTTCAACACCGATTATCGTGGCGATAACATTTAATGCAGACGCAGCGGCACCTGCATCAGGGATCTCAGGATGTGCCTCAGCAAGAATAGCTATTACATCAAAACTGGCTTGTTTCCCCATATTAAGTAAAACCCCTGAGACACCTGCGATTATCCCATTTTTAAACTGAGGAATATCCTTCTTTTTAAGCATGATTCTAGCATTCTCTGTTGAACCTATTGCAAATGCTTCAGCAATATTTTCTTCTTCAGAAAATTTATCTTCTTTACCTTCTACAACCATGCCTTCAGGAGAAATCAGAATATTACATCCTTTCTCACTCACCCATTTCAAAATTGTATTTGATAAAGCAGGTATTAAATGAGGTTTTGGTTTAAATTCAGAGGCGAAAATAACAATCTTTTTTCCGTTATCTAATAGGCCTGCATATATACGAACTGGAGACAGTGGCTCCCTAGTATGAACAATAGATAACGCTGGTAACTGTGAAGATTTCACAGAGCCTATTTGTTTAAGAGTCAAAGAATCAATCAGATAGTTAGCAACAATAGTGCTAACAAGCCCTATAGAGGGAAAACCTGCGATAACAATTGCATCCCTAAGATCTACATCTTCAAAGGCAATGATCTCAACATCATCCAGATACATCAACTCATCATCAAGATGAGATTTCTTCTTCGATTTATTCCCATTCATCTTTTTATCTCCGTATCATTACTTGCAACATTCTTCAGACTATAATTTCATAATATCTCTTTCTTTAAAAAACTAACTTACTAAATTCTTTTGGGTTTTATAGGGAGGATAAAAAAATAATCAAAATAACAGAGAGATGGTTATTCATTTTTTCCCTTCTTTTTCCCTTTATCTATATATCTCCAACCATAACCAGGGTATCTCATTGCTTTGAAATCTTTTAAAAATTCGTCAAACGCTATTGAATTACGAAACCGGAGTACGCTTACTACTTCCCCTGTTTTTTCATCAAATTTTACTTTAGCGACTAATGTTAGCGATCTTGGTTGACATCACAGGGCACAAAAGTTCTAATACAGCAGCATATATATATGCATTTGAGGAGTAAAGACCTGATTAAGATATAAAGTCCTTTTGGATTTAATCTCTAAGATAGTAAAAGATGATTAAAGGTCAACCAACTGAATAACCTCGGTTTTTACAAAATCAAATTGAATAAATAGAGGTAATTTGTTTATGGAGAAAATCAAAATCGGTATCATAGGTATTGGTAACTGTGCCAGTGCTTTGCTTCAAGGCATTGAATACTATAAAAACAAGGATAGCAAAGAGACTGTTGTTGGATTGATGCACTGGGACATTGGTGGCTACAAGCCCTATGATATTGAAGTAGTAGCTACATTCGACATAGACAAAAGAAAAGTTGGAAAATCTAGGTAATTCTGAAAATTTTATCTAAAATCTTTTTGGTTTACGTTTCT
>CP070836.1:1480579-1483786 GCA_020341795.1 Thermoplasmatales archaeon | reverse complement strand
GTAATTACACTAATATTCCGATGAGATATTGCTATCCAAGTAGAAATAATCATAAATTTAACCTCTCAGATGTATTTGGCGGAGAGTATCCAACAGATAGTTATTATGCGGATTTATCATATTCTGATTCTGATTCATGGGATAGCGATGGTGATGGTTTCTATGGGGAATTTAGAGATGATGAAGCGGATTTTCTAACTGAGGTTTCTGTTGGTCGCATTCCAACAAATAATCCTGATCAAGTTGTTTATGCTCTTGAAAAATCAACAGCTTTTGAAATGGACACTGGTGACTGGAAGAGAAATGTACTTCATGCTGGTGCTATTCTTATGTTTAAACCATTTGATGATGGAGCAAAAGGTGTTGATCATATTGAAAAAGAGTTAATGAACGATATGTCAATTAGTCATTATAGTGAAAAAGAAGGAGTAAAAACCTCAGATTTTCCATGGGATCCATTAACAGAGGAAACATTCACAAATGATTGGAAAACAGGAAAATATGGTATTGTAAACTGGTTTGGTCATGGTTGGTCTAATAAAGTAGCACGATGGGTTTGGGTAGAAGATAAAGATGATGATAATAGCGCTGATTCTGATGAACTTGAATGGAAAGATTTTATCAATGTAAATTCAGAACTTGATGATGATTATCCCTCAATTATATACTGTAAATCATGTGTAGTTGGCTATCCTGAAACATGTCCAGATGATTGGCCTGAAGAATCAAGAGGCAATCTTGGTGTCGATCTTCTCATAAAACCATCATTTGGAACAGGTGTTGCAGTTATGAGTTCCACACGTGTTTGTTATTTGATTGGTCAATGGGTAACTAATAACATAGGTTTTGAGTTTAACAAAGAGTTAATTATAAATCATCTACCTGTTGGGGATGCATTTTTTAAAGCAAAATTTAATTATTGTCAGAATTGTGAAAATGATATTCGGGATTATTATAATAAATTTGGATATAATTTATATGGTGATCCATCTCTTGTATATGTAGGAATAAACGTTGAAGGAAAACCAGATAAACCCATTATTTCTGGATCTACACAAGGAAAAATTGGAGAAGAATATAATTATTCTGCATTATCATCTGACCCTGATAATGATAATATTTACTATCTTTTTAACTGGGGTGATAGCTCTAATAGTGGTTGGCTTGGTCCCTACATGTCTGGCGATGAATGTAATACTTCACATAATTGGAGCAATAAAGGCGAATATGAGATTAAAGTTCGGGTAAAAGATGTTAATGGATTAATTAGCGATTGGTCAAATCCACTTATTGTGAAAATGCCAAGGAATAAATTATATATTAATTCACTAATAAAAAACTTCTTAGAAAATCATACAATAATCTATAATTTAATACAAAGATTCTTAAAACTTTATTCATTTTCTTTTTTATTTTAAAATAATTTTTTAAATTATCTCTTGGTTACAAATCCCCTTTTTTCAAGTTCAAGAAGAAAAAGACGTTTTTACATTTTTTCTACAGAAGAAAAAACTAAGGTATGCCCCCGTCGGGATTTAGCACTCACAGGTATAAAGCCCATTTTATAAAAACCGAAGGCGAGATATATCTGTGAGTTTATTAGTAAAAAAAAGAATTAAGGGTATCCACCAATTTTTAGACTTGGATCACCTATCAATAGAAATTCCTGAACACATTTACATTGACCTCTATTTGTCTGAGCGGATTGATTTTTTATGATACTGGCTAATGTATCACAATAAATCTCACCAAGGATTCTTTTACCATCTATTCCATAAACTCTGAAAAATTCATCGCATAAACCAGTTGTATACCCCATTTGAGCAACATCTGGAATATCATCATGATTATTATCACCAGGTACCAGATACCCAGTTGAGGTACCTCCAATATAGGCGATAGAGCCACCATCAGATTTTTTAACCATATTCCAACCAAGACATTCAGAAACACATCCCTCAATAAAATCAAAAAAATTAACATATTTATTATAATTTTTAAGAATATTTAAAAAATTTAGAATACCCACATCAAAATCAGTTGTTAAACAACATCCAACAACCATAACAGGTAACCTATCTTCGTTGTGTATTCTATTAAGACTATTAGGATTAAAAACATTAATTACATCTCTACTATCAGGGTGATATGTATGAAGACTATTTTGTTTTCCATGTCCATGATATAAAACAAATCCATTACCTTTATTAAAAGCTGAAATAAAATCATTTGATCCAGTAAGTGTACCATATGAGCAATAAAGACGAGTTGGATTAAATCCTTCTAAATAATTAAGAATCCATTCACAACTAACTTCACCTTCATATGGAAATGGTTCTCCAATGCCTGGGAAACTATCACCTCCAACAAGAAGAATATCATTTAGCCATTCCTGACCATAAACAGTATTTTCATAACGAATAATTTTGTCAACAATAATACTTACTTCATTTTTATATCGACAGGGTAGTCTACCGAGATAAACATCAGGAATTAAATCAAGAGAATCATCAGGTCGTCCATCATCAGTCCATTCTGCAAAAATACCATCACTATCAGAATCCCAATCTTCAAATTCATCATTTTGTTTATAAATATCAGCAAAATAGAGGTCGCTAATGAATTTCTTATGATAAAAATCACTATCTGCGACATGATACTTGTTATTGGTATATCTAACCGGAATATACCATTTTAATGATTGACCTTTTCTTCCACCAACAAGAAGCACATATTCAATTCCATATGATTCAATGGCATCTTTTATAAAATATTTAATCTGCTCAGCATCATCATAACCCTGATACTCATCATATATTTCCTCGACATGTTTTAAAAAGGTTCTAATTCCTACTGAATTTTTATGTTCAATTAATTTTTGAAGGCTTTCTGAAAAAAATTCAGGGGCAATAATCACCATATCATATTCATTTAATTTTGAAGACTGTTGTATAGACGGATTTCTTATAGGTATGGCATAAGCACCAAATCCGCTTAGAATTAAAATTCCTACTAATTCAATCGTCAATATTTTCTTCATATTATTCTTCTTCTTCAAATTCAAAATCCATGTCTTAAAAATAAGATTTATTGTTAAATATTTGAACAAATCATTAAAATAAACTTTAAATAATGGTTTTGCACAAATAATAGATAAAATGAGGTGTTTTTTGTGCAAAATGGGTATTTATTGTGCAATTCACACAT
>CP070836.1:1474906-1480479 GCA_020341795.1 Thermoplasmatales archaeon | reverse complement strand
TTTTAGAGAGGAATATTAGTGGCTATATTAGATAATATAGTTGAAAATGAATATGCACGTTTTCTCATTATCTTTATAGGAACTATTATTTTTGTAACTCTTTCATATTTTATATTAAAACTCATTGTTAAAAAAATTTCTAGAGGGAAAAAAAGTTACGCTCAATTCATCTTAAAACAATTATCAATTCCTGTTTTTTTCTTGGTATTTATTATCGGATTATATACCTCTTTTAAAACTCTTTCAAGATTAGATGAATATTCATTTTTAATAGATGGGGCATTTTTTATAATAACTACATTAATTATTGCTCTTTTCGTATCCCGTATTCTCACTGTTATAACTATGGGATGGCTTAAAGTAAGAAGGGGATTTAAACGAACACCTGGTTTACTGAATAAGGCAATTACTGTACTTATTTTCATTATAGCTATAGCTGTAATACTTGCTTATTTTAAAGTTGATATAACACCTTTAATTGCTGGAGTTGGACTTGGTGCGCTTGCAATTGGTCTTGCTTTACAAAGTACTTTATCTAACTTTTTTGCAGGTGTTCATCTTCTTTCAGATCGACCAATTAATGTTGGTGATTTTATTGAACTTGATGAAAATACAACAGGAATTATTGAAGATATTGGTTGGAGATCTACAAGAATAAGAATGTTAACTGATAATCTATTAATTATTCCAAATGGTAAACTTGCTGATAGCAATATAATAAATTATTCAATGCCCAATGAAGATTTTTCGATTTGGATTCCTTGTGGAGTTGCTTATGATTCTGACTTAAAAAAAGTAGAAAAAATAACACTAGATGTGGCAAAACAAATTCAAGAAACTATACCAGGAGCAAAAAAAGATTTTGAACCAGGATTTAGATACCGAGAATTTGGTGATTCAAATATAAATTTTGTAACAATATTAAGAATTGAAAAACCAATGGATAGATTTGTTGTAAGAAATGAATTTATAAAAGCATTAAAAGAAAGATATGATAAAGAAAAAATTGAAATTTCCTGGCCCATTAGAAAAATTTATCAGATGAAGTAAGCGATTAGGTAGATATGATTTGGATTATAATTATTATAATTATAGGTATCCTTATTTTCCTTTCTTCATTTTTTGCAGCTGCAGAAATGGCTTTTGTATCAGTGAATAGAATAAAAGTTAGAAAAAAGGCAAAATCCGGTGAAAAAAGTGCAATAATTCTTGAAAGATTATTAGAAATACCTGGTGAAGTTGTTAGTGCAATTGTTATATGTAATAATCTTGTAAATATTACTGCTTCAATTCTTGCAGGTTTTATTGCTGCATTTTTATTCGGTAATATTGGTGTTGGTATTGCAACAGCTATTATGACACTACTTGTGGTAGTTTTTGGTGAAGCTATACCAAAGGCATATGGTATTCATAATGAAAAATTTGCTTTTAGAGTAGCAAAATCCCTAAATGTTCTGACATTTGTTTTTTCTCCTGTATCGAGAGGACTTTCGGTTCTTTCAAATTTATTTTTAAAAATCCTTGGTAAAGAAGTCGGTAAAAAAGTATTAATTACTGAAGAAGAAATTAAAATAATGCTTGATCTTGGTGTTCAGGATGGAACGATAAAAAAGGATGAAAAACATCTTGTTAATGAAATTTTTGATTTCGATGATACTGAGACAAAAGAGGTATTTATACCTATAAAAAATGTTTATTTTATAAAAGATATTGCTACTTTAAGACAACTTAAAAAAAGGGCTGTACAAACTGGGCATTCTAGATTTCCTGTTTATGGTATTAATAAAAAAGATATTATTGGAATTGTTCATGTTAAAGATGCTCTTCTAAAAGATGATAGAATTCAAGTAAAAAATATTATGAAAAGTGTTTTGTTTGTTAAACAAAAAATGAAAGCAGATGATGTATTAAGGAAAATGCAAAGAAGGAAAGCTCATATGGCAGTTGTTAAATCTAAAAATGGTAAAGTTCTTGGTATTGTTACATTTGAAGATTTAATCGAGGAGATTTTTGGTGAGATTAGCGATGAGCATGATGCTACTTAAGATAACATTTTTTAACTTTATATTTATTTAATTTATGAAAAGGTAGGTTGGGATATATGCCGCGTTTAATTAAAAAGGTTTCAAAATCAAAAGGTCTTGCTCCAGGCTCTCTTGTTCATATAGGTGAAAAAAAAACAGATATAATAAGAATTTCAATTATGGATTATACTATAGGGAAATTTGATGAAAAAGATGTTGAAAAAGTTGAAGAGTGCTTTCAATATAAACACAAAACCTCAACTACTTGGATAAATGTTGATGGACTTCATGATGTTGAAGTAATTGAAAAAATTGGTAATTGTTTTGAGATTCATCCACTGGTTTTGGAAGATATTGTTAATACCGATCAGCGACCAAAAATGGAGGATTTTGAAAAATACATTTTTTTTGTTTTAAAAATGCTTTATATAGATGATAAAACCCATGAAATCCATAGTGAACAGGTTAGCCTTATTCTTGGACAAAATTATGTAATATCTTTCCAGGAAAAAGTTGGTGATGTTTTTAATGCAGTTCGTGAGCGTATTCGTAGAGGTAAAGGTCGTATTCGTAAGATGAATGCAGATTACCTTGCTTATTCCTTATTTGATGCTATTGTTGATAATTATTTCATAATTCTTGAAAGGATTGGTGAAAAAGTTGAAAATATTGAGCAAGATGTTATATCAAATCCTAATCCAGAGATTCTTCAGCAAATTTACAATCTTAAACGTGAAATGATTTATCTTCGTAAATCAGTATGGCCTCTTAGGGAGGTAATTAATAGTGTGATGCGTCAGGAATCTAAATTAATTAAAAAAGGGACCTACATCTATCTTCGTGATTTATATGATCATACAATTCAAGTAATCGATACAATTGAAACATTTCGAGATATGATCTCTGGTATGCTTGATATTTATATGAGTAGTGTCAGTAATAAAATGAATGAAGTAATGAAGGTTTTAACGATTTTTGCAGCGATTTTTATACCTCTTACATTTATTGCAGGTATTTATGGTATGAATTTTCAATATATGCCTGAACTGTCTTTACCGTGGGCATATCCTACTATTTGGATTGTAATAATTATTGTTAGTGTTTCATTATTGGTATATTTTAAACATAAGAGATGGTTGTAAAATTTATTAAAACAATTCTTTTTTCCTCTTTTGTGAAAAAACGTTATTTATACATGAAATTTATAATTTCTATATTGATAGTAATTTTAATTTTATTTTTTATTTTTGCTATTTTAAAAGAGGATTGGCTGTGGAGTTTTTTTGCTATAATCATGGTATTTATTGCTTTTTTACCATCATTAATTAGATATTATTTTAAAATAAAAATACCTTATTTATTTGATGTTTTTATCTGTCTTGCTTTAATTTTTCATATGGGTAATGGTTTATTAAATCTTGATTGCGTTATTCCAATTTATAATAAATTTACTCATTTTTTTTCTGCATGTGTTGTGGCTTTTATTTTTTTGATTTTGCTTTTTGTTTTTAATGAGTATTATCGAGGTATTGCCGTTAATAACTTTAAAATTATATTTGATATAGTTGTAATTACAATGGCTTTTGGAGTTATTTGGGAGTTTATGGAGTGGATTAGTGATTATTTTTTTAACTTAAATGCTCAACCTAGTCTTAATGATACTATGGGTGATCTTTTTGCTGATACACTTGGTGGTTTATTTATTGCTTTTATTGGTTATTTTTTAATTAAAAGAGGGGTTTTGAGAAGTTTTTCAAAAGATTTGAAGAAACATATCAAGGATATTATTGAAAATGAATAAATTTGAATTTTTTCAAAAAGTATTTTACTATGTAATATTTATTTAATGGTAGTTTTAAAAAATGAAAAAATCAAGTTTAAGAATTGGGGGAGTTATTTTATCTTATACACTTAAGATTATTATGATTGTTTTTTTAATAATATCAATTTGGAAATTACATTGGATTTGGATTTTTGGCTGCTCACTGACATTAATTGTTAGTTTTGTTCCTACAATATTAAAAAGAAATTATCAGATAACTTTACCACTTGTTTTAGAGATTTTAATAATTATTGCATTAATTTTACATGTTGGAGGAGGTTTGTTGGGTGCATATGGTATTTCTCATTATGATACATTGACTCATTTTGTATCCTCGTTTCTCGTAGCTTTTCTAGCTTTTGTGATTATTTATATTCTAGATGAGTACTGGGATGGTTTAATGATGGACAAATATGCTATGGCTTTTGTTGTAATTATTGCAACTATTGCTATGGGTGTTATTTGGGAGTTAAATGAATGGATAACTGATATTATTTTTGGGACACATGAGCAATGGGGTTATACTGATACATTAAAGGATTTATTTATTGATGCTCTTGCAGGTTTTGTTATGGCAGTGATTGGTGTAACTATGATAAAACGTGGTAGTTTTGATGATATGACTGAGGAGTTTGGTGAACAGATAGATAAAATAATAAAAAAAAGTGAAAAAGGTTGAAAAAATATGGGATGGATCAAAAATATTTGCAGAAAACAATGTTTTTCAAATAATTTTTTTCTTAGAATTGTTATGATTATTTCAATCATTCTTGCTATCTGGAAGAATGATATAGCATGGGTTGTTGGAACTTGTATTGGTTTGTTCATAAGTATTTTACCAGGTATTATTAAAAAGGATGTGAAATTTACTCTCCCATGGATACTTGATTTTTTAATTGCACTTGTAACAATATTGCATGTTGGTGGTAGATTACTTGATTATTATTATACAATTGAAAATTATCAACTTATAGCTCGTTTTTTTATTTCAGTTCTTGTAGCTTTTATTGGTTTTGCTATGATTTTTATTCTTGATGAACATTGGGATGGTTAAAAGATGGATAAATATGCTATGGCTTTTGTCACTGTAATTTTTACAATGGCTATTGGTGTTTTTTTAGAGTTTGTTAAATGGTTAAATGTTTTTGGGACTTATTATATAAAAACAAATCATGCTTTAATGATGAATTTATCAGCAGATACCATTGCTGGAATAATAATAGCATTCATTGGTGTGAATTTAATTAAAACTGGTAAATTTGATAAAATGACTGATGATTTTGGTAATCAAATTGATAAATTGTTAATAGAAAAATTTGAAAAAAGGAGTTTGAAAAAAGATTAGGATTATTTAACAATTATAGAATTTATTAAATTTGATTTATTGAGATATTAACTATGAGATTGTTTGACAGAAAATTTCGAAAAAATATACGTCGATATGTATTTCAATGTATTTTGGCAACTTTGACAATTCTAGCTATTCTTTTTTTCTTAGATGTATTATCAGAAACTGCAATTATTGCAGCCCTTGGTGCTAGTGCTTTTGTTGTTTTTGCAATTCCAAATTCATATTCATCTGATCCTAGACGACTTATAGGTGGATATTTTGTTGGAATAATAGTTGGAATTATTTGTTATTTTATATCTATTAATTTTCCAAATAGTAATTTTTTTCCAAATACTGAAATGTCATTAATTTTTTTTGGAGCAATAGCTGTAGGTTT
>CP070836.1:1471363-1474806 GCA_020341795.1 Thermoplasmatales archaeon | reverse complement strand
GTTTCTTGGAATAAACTCTGACCAAGCTGTATACCATGATGTAGGCCATGGATCAAGAACTTGAAAGACAGATCCATGCCTAATCAATGTTAAATGTAAGTATTTGTTTGCAAGTAGACAACACCCATTTACAATTCCAACTGAGTGAATATTTTTTAAGTTTTCATCAATTTCATAACCACTTCGAACATCTGAACTTGGTTTATATAATAGGACAGATCCAACAACTCCATCATAGTAATCTTGTGTATCTTTCAACCAATCAGGAGCAAAATATCGTAAAATAGGTAGATTAGCTACTTTACCTACAAAGTCTAATATAGGTTTTTTCGCAAGACCTATATCAATACTCGATCTAAAAAAACCAAAACCTGTCAAACCTTGTCCAGTTGGATTTCCAAAAAACATTGGAATGAGTCCATAGTTTTCCATCGTAAGAGTATCAGGTTCATCAGTTGATCCAAGGTACCATTCATAACCTCGCCATGGATTTTCTTCATGTATGAATATACCATTTGGATTCCAGAAGTCAAGTGTTCCACTTCCACCAGCACCACCATGTGCACTACCCATCCAAAGTATTACACCATCGTTTAAATTACTCATTACGGATTTAAAATTCGTTGAAAAAACACTTTCATATCCACATTTTTCGAGGTAGAATGGTATAACTTCTGATTGTGAAAAATCAGGAAAATATGAACCACTATCAGTGTAATCTTTCATTACTCCTTCATCAATCTTATTAAATGATGTTGATCGCCCTGGTATTTTACCCGATGCTGTTTTATATTCCCAACCCCAATATTTACTTGCACGCTCATTAAAACGGTGGGTGTATGTAAGATATGAATTTAAAACTGCATTTTTAAATATTTTTTCTTTAGATTGTTTATAGATATTTAGACCAAATCTACTCCACATAGGAAAACGTCTTTTGCTTGCACTCCCATCAATTAATTCATTTCCTTCAGGATTTGTAGCTGGATTTTCAAAAATAAGAGCAGGATAAAATATTGTCCTTGAAACCCAGTATGATGCATCAACTGGTGAGCCAAAAATACGACCTGATGCAGCTTTACCTGTGAATACTCGATCCCATGGTGTTCCAATATCAAACTTTCCAGCAATGGTCACTATCATCTCCATTCCTTCCTGATCAAAACCATAATCATCTAAAAAGCTGTAGGTTCGAACACCAGTCAGATACATCTCTGCAACAGAAGGAAGAGCTGCAACACCACCAGATCGTTTTTCCATTCGTTTCCAGAACTCTGTATGCCAAACTACTGATGATGATAGGCGTGGATGATTTTCAACAAGTAAAAGTGGTACTCCATGATGTGCCGCGCTAAAAGTTGCAGGACCTATGAATAATCCACCAGGGTATTCACCCTCAGGTTTTCTTTCCTCAACATACCAAAATGTCCATGGATCAAGTGTTGAAAATACTACATCATTGCTATTTGAATATTTTCTAATTTCATCATAAATAGGTTTTAACTCTGTAAAATGAATATTAATTTTTGCTATATCTTTTATTTGTTGGATTGTTTCAGAATTTAAGTTGTTTCCAATATCAACAATAGTGATATGTTTTACTCCTAATTGATATAGTACCTCTTTTGTTGATGAAGGTAATTCTATTGATTTACTATATAATAAAGGTGCATTCATCATACTTGCGAGAATCGCTCCTTCAGATGCTGATGTAAGTGCATTTGCTTTTTTTTCTGTTAGTCCCTGTTTCATTGTGTATTCGACTTGGAAGTTAATTTGACGGTTAATATCTTCCATTACAAAAACAGATATTTTATATTTTTCACCATCTCTACATTCTCCTAATTGATCAAGAAACATTTCTTGATGTTTTACATCTTCCTCAGAAATAGATAATACCTCTTCACCACCTGGGCCAATTAATGAAAATCCTAGTGTTACACTTGGATCATCCCATGTGAGTTTAAATGTTGCATTTCTAACACCGAATGGTGGTAGATCAGGTATGTCTAGTATTATACCTGGATACATAGAAATGTCAACAGTATATTGAGTATCAAAGATGTTTTTTAATGCTTCGAAAAAAGTTCCATATCTCCCTACTTCTGAAAACAGTTTGTCTTTATGTTTTTCTTTTGTTAGTCCTTCTGTTTCAATTTCGTGCGTTGGAACATCAGTTACACCAAGTCTCCATGGTCCATTTTCATAAACATATGATGCTGTTTTTTCAATCTTCATACCATATACAGCATTCCATCCAAAAGTTGCTGCAACTTGCATCCATTCATTATTATAACGACAGAATAATTCTATATTTGGGTCACCTGGAGGTATGGTAATATTAATAGGTGGTAAACCAAATTGGGAAGTAAATTTGGGCTTAATATAAAAACTATTATACCATAAATTAGCCTTTAAATATTTATAACCATCTGGTACTTCAAAATCTTCAAAAGTCGGTGTGATCTGATTTAACTGTTGCATAGTAATTGTAAGTTTTTTTACTTCAGATTTTTCAAGAACTCCTTTTTTTATATTTGAAATTTCAATGTCTGATTCTTTAAATTCATTATCAATTACAGCGATTACAGCATTATCTGAATACGACCAATCATGTATTGCAAGTTCTTTTGCAATATTATATGGGTTTTCATCTTCAATTTCAAAAATGTTTTCAGAATCCCAATGAGATGGAATATCTTTTTTATTTCTGTTTATAAGAGTCATCTGATCTAATTCACCATTTGAATAATTCATCCAATCATCCATGAAATATTTAAGCCCCTGAAATGCATTTAGAGATTTTTCTTTGTCCTTTGTTATATCATATTCATCTTCATAAAACAAAATTGGATGTGATATAACACGGTTGTTTTCTTTATCATTAAAAATAGTTGTAGGAATTGCTGAAAGATAAGCAAAGTCATCAATGAAACCTTCTTTGTCAAAATCCACAAGTGTTACTTTTTTAATTGGGGAGACATTAGAAAAAGATACTCCTTTACTAAAACCAACAGAGCTAATACTGTCTGCCTGAATCGTTGGATTAAAAACATTTAATACAACTATAAATAGAATGAATATTACTATAAAATTTCTTGATATATTTGTAATATTAAACAATTATTAACCCCCAAATTGGCATTAATTAGATAATTATATTTCCCAGTATATATTATTTATTGTTTTAAATGTTTTCCTTGTTTTCTTTTTTTTATTTAGATATAATACAACAGCAATAATTAAGAATACAAGAAACATAATTATTATAACAAGCCACAAGGGTAGAAATTGTGATGGTTCTTTTTTATTTGGATGACTTGACGCACCAAAAGAAGTATGATCATATATATACTTCAATTTTAAATAAAAATAAAGGGAAATAATCTTAATGTGTTTACTATTCGATCCACCCCTTTAAATATATTTTCTTTAACAAATTA
>CP070836.1:1453734-1471263 GCA_020341795.1 Thermoplasmatales archaeon | reverse complement strand
GTCCTAATACAGTAGATTCTTTAACTGGAGTAAACCATAAGGATAATACAGGTGAGTATATACCTTATATAACATGGGATTTTACAACTGGTTCTGATGTTAAAATAACTGCTTTACCAAAAGGTGGTGGCAGTGAAAATATGAGCAAACTTGGAATGCTTAAACCTGGTGTTGGTATTGAGGGCGTAAAAGATTTTGTTGTAGAAGAAATAATTAACGCTGCTGGCCAACCATGTCCACCCACTGTTGTCGGTATTGGTATTGGTGGTGGTGCTGATCTTTCGCTAAAACTTGGTAAACGTGCTCTTCTCAGACCAGTTGGTTTTAGACATAAAGATAAGAAAATTGCTGCCATTGAAGAAGAACTAATTGAGAGGATTAATTCAAGTGGAATTGGTCCGATGGGTCTTGGGGGTAAAACTACAGTTTTAGATGTTCATGTTGAAATAGCTCATCGTCATCCCGCAAGTTTACCTGTTGGTATAGCTGTCCAATGTTGGGCAGATCGCAGAGCTGATATGGTAATAAAAAAAGATTTTTCATGGAAGGTGAAATAGAAATGGAATATCATCTAACACTTCCTATAGAAGTAAATAAGATTAAAAAGTTTAAAGTTGGAGATATTTTATACGTATCTGGTAAAATTTTTACTGCCCGTGATGAGGCACATCATATGATGCTTGAACGGGATAAAATTCCTTTTAATCCAAGAGAGATGGGTTTATTCCACTGTGGTCCATTGATGAAAAAGATGGGTGATAAATGGGAGGTTATATCTGCAGGACCCACAACAAGTAGTCGTATGGAGATTTTTGAAGATAATTTTATAAAAAAATATAGAATCGGATTAATAATTGGAAAGGGCGGTATGGGAGAAAGAACAGAAAAAGCATTACAAAAATATATATGTATATATACGTCTTATACTGGTGGAGCTGGAGCACTTGCAGCGGATAAAGTTGAAGAAGTAGAAAATGTTTTTTGGCTTGAAGAACTTGGTATGCCTGAAGCTATTTGGATATTGCGAGTTAAAGAATTTGGACCATTGGTTGTTGCAATTGATTCTCATGGAGAATCTCTATATAAAAATATTAAGAAAAAATGAAAGAAATATGGTGATATGATTGGGCGTTAATCTATCAATAAATCCTGAAGAAATATCAATAATAATTAAGGATTTTATTAAAACATATATTGAAAACTCAGGATGTAAAAGTGTTGTCATAGGCCTTTCAGGGGGAATAGATTCAGCAGTTACTGCTGTATTATGTAGTCAAGCACTTGATAAAAAAAATGTGAAATGCATTTTTTTACCTGATGAAACAACTCCTAAACTTGATTATAAACACAAAGACCTAATTGTTAACAAATTTGGATTATCCTGTGAAAATAAAGATATATCAAAAATTGTTTTGCAAATATCAAATGATTGTATAATTAAGCCTAATAAGTATGCTCTTGCAAATATTAAGGCAAGATCTCGTATGCTATTGCTATTTGAATATGCAAATATGACCGAAAGTTTAGTCTGTGGAACTAATAATAAATCAGAAATCTTGGTGGGTTATTTTACTAAATATGGAGATGGAGGAGTAGACATTATGCCGCTTGGTGATTTGTATAAAACACAAGTGTTACAACTGGCAAAATATCAAAAAATACCAAAAGAAATAATAACAAAGCCACCAACAGCAGGTCTTTGGCATGATCAATGTGATGAAGATGAACTTGAGATTAGTTATGAAAAGCTTGATAAGATATTATTTGGTCTTGAACGAAAAATGAATCATAAAGAAATTGCAAAAAACGCAGACGTTAAAGAATCAGATGTTACTCATTTCAAAGGTATGAGAATTAGATCTCAGCATAAAAGAAGATCAGCATTAATTCCAAAGATAGGACTACGCACATCAGGAAACGATTGGCGATCACCTGTTCAAGAAGGATAAATATATATTTTTATATATCTTTTATTTTATCTAGTAAAAAAATTGTTTTAATATATAAATTATAAATCCCTGAATATTTAGATTGAATCCTTCTGATGTTTTTAGGTTCAAAATTAATTCTTACGGAATCATGTATTATAATATCATCTGATGTAACTGTTATATTTCTATAATTAACATGCTGTTTGCAATCGTCACTTTGGACAAATAATGTTGGATGTTCACTACATAACAAAGGATAATTATCGTAAGTATTTTCATTTCTATCATATACTATAGAATCATGAGTATGACCAGCAAGTACTAAATCAATATCATAATTATCACATATATTAATGAATTCTTCACTATTCCGAGCAATAACATCAAACATTACACCAAAACTGTCCCTTTCATTTACAGCTGGATGATGCATTAGAATTATTTTTAATGGAAGATGTTCAGATTTTTCAAGTTTTTCCTCAAGCCATTCAATATCGGCATTATACAATCCAGCTCCTAAAACTCTTGTCCAATCCCAAGGCTCAAGATAATAATTAGAACCAGAATCCATAAAAAAGAAAGATGCAGGACCTATTTCCCTTATATATTTATTGTTTCTATTCATATAATTATAATAATTAATTAAAGATTTTTCAGGAACATAATCATGATTACCTGGAGTTGAATATAGAGGAATACAAAAATCAGAATCAACATATAGCTGACCATTTTTTTTATATAGACAGCTTACAAGAGCTTGATAATTATTCTCACCAGTTTTATCACTACCACCCCATTCAACACAATCACCCGTTAAAACTACAAATGCAGGTTTCTCATTAAAAGAATTTATTTCTTTTAATACTCTTATGAAATTTTGTTTATATATCTCGTATTTATCATATAGTTTATGAGTAACATGAGTATCTGTAATTTGAATAAAATAATAATCATCAACATTAACTATGGTGAATAAATCAGATTTCTGACTTTTAATACCGTAAACTGAAATTCCTGAACTAATGACTATGAAACCAATAAAAACTGTAATTATAAAAACTTTCTTACTTTTCATAAATTAAATTAAAACAATTTATATATTTATATCTTTCTTATACTAAAAATTAAAAGTTGAATTTTTCACCAGTTATTTTTTCATATGCATCCTGATATTTTTTCTGAGTTTCATTAATCACATCTTCGGGTAGACTTGGTGGGCTGCTATTTTTATCCCAGTCTGTTGCTGATAAATAGTCACGAACATATTGTTTATCAAAGCTCGGTTGAGATTTTCCAGGTTCATATAAATCCGCAGGCCAAAAACGTGAACTATCAGGTGTTAATATCTCATCGACTAGTATTATCTGATCTCCGATTTTACCAAATTCGAATTTAGTATCAGCAATTATTATTCCTTTATTCTTTGCATATTCTGCACCTTCATTGTATATTTTTAGTGATAGCTCTTTGAGTTTTACAGCATCATGCTCACCAATCATATTTTTCATTTCTTCAAAGCTGATATTGATGTCATGCCCGGTTTCAGCTTTAGTTGAAGGTGTGAATAATGGTTCATCAAATTTATCAGACTCACGCATACCTGATGGTAGCTTTTTTCCACATACTGTTTTATCCTTCTGATATGATTTCCATGCAGAACCAGACAGATAACCTCTTACAATACATTCAATTGGTAAAACTTCTGCTTTTTTTACAAGCATACTTCGGCCTTTTAAATTTTCTTTATAGTTTTTAACCTCGTCTGGAAAATCAGATGCATCTACAGATATCATATGGTTTGGTATTGCATCTTTAAAATAATCAAACCAAAACTTTGAAATTTGTGTTAAATAAATCCCTTTATTAGGAATAGGCTCATGTAAAACAAAATCAAAAGCACTAATCCTATCTGTCACAACTATAAGAAGCATATTATCTGTTGCATAAATATCTCTAACTTTTCCTTTTTTAAAAGCTTTTAAAGGTAAATCTGTCTCAGTTACAATCATATTTTTCTCCTCCCTATTTTCTTTAATGTATAGGTGAACCTTTTTTTACAGGTTTATCAGTAACTACGTCCCCTTTTTCACTCTTAATTATTTTTCCATTATATATGGCTTTATTTTTATCATCAATTGTCATATTGACTTTTTTGAAGTCTTCAAATTCAAGTATATCTTCAGGTTCTTTGGATATACCTTCAACTGTTACTTCAGATCCTGGCGTTGAATCTCCTGGGTCTAGTAAAGATACGATTTCATTGTCTTCTGCTGCAAGAAGCATACCATTTGATGTTATTCCACGTATTTTTGCAGGTTTAAGATTTGTTACTATAATAATATTTTTGCCTTTGATTTCTTCTTTGGAATAATAAGGTTTCATTCCTGCAACTATAACTCGTTTACCGAGCTTTCCAAGGTCGATATGCATCATATATAGTTTTTCAGCTTGCGGATGATCTCTTACATCTAGCACTTTTGCTACACGAAGATCCATTTTTGAGAAGGGATCTGGTTCTGCCTTGAAATCTTGCAATAAAAGCTTCTTAAATAATGGTTGTGGTTTTTCTAAATCTGTTCCAATTATAAGTTCATTATATGCATGTTCCCAACTACAATTATGAATCGAATCTTTATTACCAAGTATTTTCCAAATTTTATCTGATGAATATGGAAGATATGGGGCTGTAAATATTGAGAGAGCCTGTACTATTTTAAGACATATATGCATTACTGAACCACATACGTCTTTATCCACTTTTATCAAAATCCATGGCTGTTTTTTATCAAAATAATAATTACCAAATTGTGCAAGATTCATTGCAGAACGCAGACCTTTTTTAAACTCACAATTTTTAATAGATTCGGAAACTTCTTTTGATGCATCCTTTATTTTTTCCAAAGCTTTAGTATCAAGATTATCAAGTTTTCCTTGCTTTGGAATCTTTCGAAAATTTTTCTGAGTAAAGGTTAAAACTCGGTGAATGAAATTACCATATGTCCCAACTAACTCATCGTTGTTTTTAGTAACAAAATCTTCCCAAAGCCAATTGGTATCCTTATTTTCAGGCATATTAATTGATAAGTAATATCGTACTGGATCTACATCAAGATTTTTAACTATATCTGGTACCCAGACAGCTATTCCTCTACTTTTTGAAAATTGTTCACCCTTTAATCGAAGATATTCATTTGCAGGTATGTCGTATGGTAAAACCAATGATTTATTATAACCAATTAGAATCGATGGCCAAATTATACTATGAAATGGAATATTGTCTTTTGCAAGAAAATAATAATGTTTTGCTTTAGGATCCTTCCACCAATATTCCCATTTGTTTTTATCACTGGTTTTTTTAGACCATTCAATGCTTGCTGATAAATAACCTATTACTGCTTCAAACCAAACATATATTCTTTTATCCTTAAAACCATCAAGGGGAACAGGTATTCCCCATTTCATATCCCTTGTAATAGCTCTATCTTTTAGACCATTTTTTAACCAGTTTTCAGTAAATTTTTTAACGCTTGATTTCCAATGTTTTTTATCTTTCATCCAATCAAGAAGTATTGGTTCAAACTTTGATAGAGCTAAAAAGAAATGCTCACTTGTTTTTATCTCTGGAGTTTCACCGCAGATTTTACATCTTACATTTTCTAAATCCTGCGGATCAAGAAGTTTACCACATTCATCACATTGATCTCCTCTGGCATTATCATTTTCACAAAAAGGACATTTTCCCTCTATATATCTATCCGGTAAAAACTTTGAACAATCATTACAATAAAAAGATTCAACATTTTTTTTATATGCATAATTATTTTTAACTAATGTTTTAAAAATGTCTTGAACTACTTCTTTATGATTCTCAGTTGAAGTTCGTGTAAATAAGTCAAAAGTAATTCCAAATTGTTTCATGTTTTCAGTATGTTCTTTGTTAAACTTATCAACTATTGCTTTTGGAGTAGTTTTTTCTTTATCTGCTGTAATTGTAATTGGAGTTCCATGTTCATCACTACCTGAAACCATCAAAACATCATTTCCAATCATGCGGTTGAATCTTGCAAATATATCTGCAGGAAGATAACATCCTGCTATATGTCCGAGATGAAGTGAACCATTTGCATATGGCCAAGCAACACCAATATATATTTTCTTCTTCATATGCAACTCTGAAAGCCCATATACAGGCACAACATTTAAATATGGCGCAAGACTAATATATACGAAGAAATAAAATAGAATATAAAGAAAAATGGCACCTATGTATGGGTGCATTAATCAATTAAGATTAATTATATTTCACCCGAATATCATAATACTTCATAATAAGTATATCCATTCAGTGAATAAGAGAGTGGAAATAACCACCAATTATTTGCTAATGAGCGGATAATGGTGCTATTTTTCAGTAGATAATAAAATGAGGTGATAATTAATGGTGATTGATCCTGCAACAACAAAATATCTAATAAGAGCTTATATTAAAGCAGATGGTATTATTGAAAAATCTGATGTAGTTGGTGCAATATTTGGACAAACGGAGGGTCTTCTCGGTGATGAGTTAGATCTTCGAGAACTTCAGAGATCTGCAAGGGTTGGAAGAATTGAGGTTGAGCTTGAATCTAAAAATGGTAAAAGCGAGGGAATAATAACACTTCCTACTTCACTCGATAAAGTTGAAACGGTAATATTAGCTGCAGCTTTTGAAAGCATAGACAGAGTCGGACCATGCAAAGCAACAATTAAAGCTGATGAAGTTGAAGATGTACGTGTATTACGTCGAAAACAAGTGATAGAAAGAGCAAAGGAATTATTAAATAAAGTATTGGAAGAAGGAAAAATTGAAGGAGAAAGCATAGCTGATAATGTACGACAAGCAGTTCAAGTAGAAGAAATAACAAACTATGGAACAGACCACTGTCCAGCTGGTCCTAATATAGAAAAAAGCGATGCAATAATAATAGTTGAAGGGAGAAGAGATGTTTTAAATCTTTTAAAATATGGTATAAAAAACGTAATCGCTGTAGGAGGTACAAATATACCAAAAACAGTTACAGAACTTACTAAAGAAAGAATCTCAACAGCTTTTGTAGATGGTGATCGTGGTGGTGAATTAATTCTTAAGGAATTATTACAAACTGCTGATATTGATTTTGTAGCAAGAGCTCCTCAGACCCGTGAGGTTGAGGAAATCCCACAAAAACTGATAATGAAAGCATTGAAAAACAAAATCCCTGCAGAACAGTATGCTGAGATGTATGATATTAAGATTGATAAAAAAGTAAAAGATGAAGAAATTCAAGAAAAAAAGCCAACCGCATCATCCAAAAAAGAAAAAGATAAAAAAGTAACTAAAACTGTAGCAGAAAAACCAAAAGCAGTAGACAAAAAAGTAGAAAAAGAAGTAGAAAAAATCATATCAGAAAAACAGAAACGTTATAGTAAGATTCTAGAAGATATATCAGGTTCCCTAAAAGCAGTGCTATTTGATAAAGATGATAAGGAGCTTAAGAAAATACCTGTTCGTGAACTTACAGACTCATTAAAAAAAAGTGATAACATTTCAACAGTAGTATTTGATGGTATCATCACACAAAGGCTTTTAGATATTGCAAATAGTAAAAATATAAATGAAATCGTTGGAATAAAGCTTGGTAATGTTGTCAAAATGCCAAGCTCTGTAAAAGTCATTACAAAAAAAGATCTTGAATGATCTTTTTTTTATAATTTTTTATTATAAAAATTTTAGAAACATCAAATAATTTTATTATATATAAAACTATGACAGAAAATCATAAAAAGCCTAATCATTATTTGGTTATGCGTTTGGGAAGAGGGACGATTTATTATGCAAAAAGATGAACTTATACAACTTCACACATTTTTATTACAATTAAAAACTCATCTTGAGGATATTATGCCTAACAATGGGGGTATTGAGTTTAATCATTACGAGAAGCTTGATGTATCGCCATACCAGGTTTATAAATCAAAAAGAGAACATAAGCTTGCTGTATTTACGCTAAGCCGTGGTATAGCAACATTACTTTCTAATAATAATTGCCCAGGTCTTGCGAAAGTATCTAACAGGCTTGATCAGATGGCTTTCCGTTTCATGACAGAAAAAGAAAAAGAATTAATAAGATTCTAAATAATGAGTCTCATTGTGTAAGCACTTTCTTCATTTTGATAAAAATTTTTAATTTTTTTAACTTTTTTAAAATTATATTTTTCATAAAATTTAATCGCTTTTATATTATCGGTTCTTACTTCTAGTTCAACCCTTTTTATATTTTCATTAATAATTGTTTTAATAAATTGGAATAATAATTTTTCTCCGATTTTTTGTCTGTGAAAATCTGGATTTACAGAAAGCATTAGTATTTTTGCTTTTTTTTGATGAATTTTTACACCTACTAAAAATCCAATTATTTTATGATTTAATTCTGCAATTATAAAGCCCTTAGGATATGTTTCATAAAAAAAGGTAAAAAGACTTGGATTGTATTGCTCAGGAAGAGTAATTGATGCAAGTTTAATAACACTAAATGTGTCTATTGGTTTGAATGATCTTATATTAATCACAACTTAGGTATTGTTTTTTTATATTTTTATTTGTATTGGTATGTTTAATCAAAAATATTATAAATAATTAATAAATTACTATTAATCATTAATATGGTTGAAGAAGCATACTTAATCGGTGGAGATAATACAATTAATTTTAAAAAAGCAATAGCAAGAATTCTATATACCAATGGAATTGATCAATTAAAAATTTCAGAAATTCTTAATCTTTCTCAACCAATGGTAAGTAATTATTGTAACTCGAATGATAAAATCCCTATAGAGATAGATATAATTGCAAAACAAATAACTAATAAAATTATAAATGGACAAAAACTATCATTTCAAACTTGTATAAACTTTTCTGATAAAAAATACGAAGGCAAATATTATATAGCAACAAAACAAGAATTAATCAGTGATGAAAATAGTAAAATATTTAATAATCTAACAGAAGCATTTTTTATACTAAAAGGAAAAAATATAAGTAATCTCATACCAGAAATAAAGATAAATATAGCAATGGCTAAGGAAAATGCAGAAAACTCAAATGATGTTGCAGCCTTTCTAAACGGATTAATTATTGCAGATGATAAAATAACAGGTCATAATGGAATTCGTTTTGGAGAAAGTAAACATCTTTCTAAATTACTTCTTGATTTAAAAGATAAAATTAGAATAAATGCAATAATGAATATTGCATATCTAAAAAATATTAACAATTCCAATTTTACAGTAGGTTATTTATCTAAAGATTATAAACTTAAAAATAACCATAAAAAATTTGATATACTCCAACATTCGGGAGATTTTGGAATTGAACCTTGTTCATATGTTTTAGGTAAAAATGCCATTGATGTAGTAAATAAAATTTTAAAAATCAAGGAGGAAATAAAATGAAACTAAAAGATGAAAAAATAACAAAAGCAATAATTGAAAGGTTTACAAAAAAATTTGTAGACAATCTTAATCAAGATGTAATAATTGCTGGTGCAGGTCCCGCTGGTCTTACCACAGCATATTATCTTGCAAAAGCTGGATATAAAGTATCAGTTTTTGAACGTAAACTCTCGATTGGAGGAGGAATGTGGGGAGGCGGTATGATGTTTAATGAAATTGTTGTTGGTGAAGAAGGAAAAAACATCTTAGATGAGTTTGGAGTTAGAACGGAGAAATATGATGATGGTTATTATACAGCAGACTCTGTTGAAACAATTTCAACAATTTGCTCTAAAGCAGTAAAAGCAGGCGTTAAAGTATTCAATTGTATGTCTGTAGAAGATGTAATGATTGAGAAGGATGGTGTCAGTGGAGTTGTAATAAATTGGAGTGCTGTAGAAACATCAAATCTGCATGTCGATCCACTTAGTATAAGATCTAAAATCGTTGTAGAAGCGACAGGTCACCCTTTAGAGGTTTTAAAGATTCTTGAAAATAAAGTAGATGGTAACTTATTTACCAAAACTGGTAAAATTATTGGTGAGAGATCAATGAATGCAGAAATTGGTGAAAAAGCAGTTGTTGAAAATACTAGAGAAATTTTCAAAAACGTTTATGTTTGTGGTATGGCTGCAAATGCTGCTTTTGGTGGTAATAGAATGGGTCCGATTTTTGGTGGAATGATACTCTCCGGAAAAAAACTTGCAAATATGATTATTGACAAATTTCAAAATATGAATGTGGAGAAGATGGTTGAAATTGAAGAAACTAAATAATTTAGAATTCTACTTGGTTACTTACTCAAATATTAGCAGAAATGGAATCATTTCTGATGTAAAAAATGCAATAGATGCTGGATGTAAAATTGTTCAATATCGTGAGAAGAATAAAACCACTAAGGATATGATTTCTGAAGCTAAACGATTAAAAGAACTGTGTTATAGTAAATCAGTTTTTCTTATAAATGATCATATCGATGTTGCATTAGCAGTTGATGCAGATGGTGTTCATCTTGGACAAGATGATATTGCAGCATATGAAGCAAGAAAAATTCTTGGCCCTGATAAAGTAATAGGATTAACAGTCCATAATGAAGACGAGGCTATAAAAGCAGAACAGTCTGGAGCAGACTATTTAGGAGTTGCACCTATTTTTTCAACTGATACAAAGGAGGATTCAGGAGTTCCATGTGGCGTTGAAATGATTAATAAAATTCGACATATAACAAATTTACCAATAGTTGCAGTGGGGGGTATTAATAAAACAAATGTTGCTAATGTAATTTCAAATGGTGCTGATGGTGTTGTTGCAGTTTCAGCTGTTTTAGATTCAAAGGATGTTTATAACAATATTAAAGAATTTATTGATTTAGTAAAGGAGGCTAAGAAGTTATGACTCAGCTTGAAAAAGCTAGAAACAACGAAATAACAGAGGAGATGGAGATTGTTTCTAAAAAAGAAAACATAGAAATAAAACATTTATTAAAAAAAATTGCCAATGGAAGAATAGTTATCCCCGCATCAATTCTTCATAAAAATCTTGATCCAATTGGTATTGGAGAGAATCTAAGTGTTAAAGTTAATGCAAATATTGGATCATCTCCAGACAAAGCTGACCTTGATTATGAACTTGAAAAACTCAAAGTTTGTATTGATGCAAAAGCAGATACAGTTATGGATCTTTCAACAGGTGGAGATATTGATCTCATTCGCCGAGAAATTATAAGAAATTGCAGAATACCAGTCGGTACTGTACCAGTCTACCAAGCAGCATGTAAAGTTGAGGATGTTATTAATTTAAATGAAAAGGATTTCGTTGCTGGAATTAAAAACCATATCGAAGATGGTGTAGATTTTATTACTATACATGCAGGTCTTTTACAAAATTCAATTCCACTAATTAGAAAACGTTTAATGGGAGTAGTAAGTCGGGGTGGTGCACTTCTTTTACGCTGGATGATCCATCATAAACGTGAAAATCCTATGTATGAAAATTTTGATGAAATATTAAAATTAGCTAAAAAATATGATATAACTCTTAGTTTAGGTGATGGATTACGACCAGGTTGTCTTCATGATGCAACTGATGAAGCTCAGATTTCTGAGCTTAAAGTTCTTGGTGATTTAACATTAAAAGCATGGGATGAAGATGTTCAAGTTATGATTGAAGGACCAGGTCATATACCATTGCATCAAATTGAGGAAAACATTCGTATGCAAAAAAAGATATGCCATAATGCACCTTTTTATGTTCTTGGTCCTCTTGTTACTGATATAGCTCCTGGTTATGATCATATTACAAGTGCTATTGGTGGATGTTTGGCAGCTTTTTATGGTGCTGATTTTCTATGCTATGTAACTCCTTCAGAACATCTTGGATTACCTAACGTTGATGAAGTTCGAGAAGGAGTTATAGCAAGTAGAATTGCTGCACATGCTGCAGATATTGCAAAAGGATTACCAGGCTCTATGAACTGGGATAATGAAATGAGTACTGCTCGTAGTAACCTTGATTGGAAGCAGATGATATACCTTTCTATTAATCCAGATATAGCTAGGACAATAAGAGAAAGATGTACAGATGCAGATGAAGACGTATGCTCAATGTGCGGACGTTTTTGCTCTGTAAAAATAAGTAAGGTTGTAACAAATGAAAGTTAGAGATATTGGTGAATTTGGTCTTATTGATTTAATTTCAAAAAAGACAAAATACAAAGATATTTTAGTAGGAATTGGAGATGATGCTGCAGTAATTAAAACAAAAGGTTTACAGATTCTTACAACCGATTGCCTTGTAGAAAGCGATCATTTTAAAAAGGAATGGTTTACTCCTATCCAAATAGGGATGAAATCAATTGAGATAAATGTCTCAGATGTTGCTGCAATGGGTGGAGTTCCAAAATATGTTCTTGTATCGCTTTGTATTCCAAAAGATCTCGATGTTGATTTTATTGAAGAAATGTATAAAGGAATGAGAAAATCCTGTAACAAATACGATATAGAAATAATCGGTGGGAATATGACTCATTCTAACCAGATTATAATATCTATTACTTTAACAGGAAAAGTTGAAAAAAATAATCTAAAACTAAGAAATGGGGCAAAACCAGATGATTTTATTCTTGTTTCAGGACCATTAGGGAATGGTAGAGCAGGACTAAGATTATTTCAAAAGAATTTAAAAGGACATAATAAAGTCAGATTAGGATATCTAGAACCAAAATCAAAATTAACCTATGGGATAAAGATAGCACCATTTGTAAATTCAATGATAGATATATCAGATGGACTTGCACCAGAAATCAGGCATATTTGCAAAGCGAGTGCATGTGGTGCAATAATTTACAAAGATAAAATCCCAATTAAAGAAGATGTAAGAGAATTTGCTAAAACAATTAATGAAGATCCTTATGATTATGCACTTTATGGTGGAGAGGATTTTGAATTATTATACACCGTTTCAAAAGAAAATCTCGATAAAGTTGAAGGCTTCTTAGTTGGTGAAATTACTGAAAAAAAAGATGTGAATTTATTTTTTAAGGGAAAAGAAAAAACGATAATAGAAAAAGGATATAATCATTTTTCAAAACAACGTCTATGGTAAAAAAATTTCAAAAAGAGTAATTAATAATACTACAACAGGTACACAAATAATAGTTGTCCATGTAACAGATAAAGCTGTTACTTTTTTGTTAATTCCATATGGTACTAATAACATGTTTGTACTTGTAATTGGAAGGAAAGTGTTTATTATTATAACAGCTAACCATGCAGATGAAATTAAACCAAGGATAAATAGTATACCAAAAAAAGCCGAGATAAAAAGAGGTGTAATAATAACCGTTAAAAGAAAAATATTTCTTATCCAAGGCCAATGTTCATTGCTTTTTATATTATGATTTAAACTGAATAATTTTTTAATCTCTGATATCTTTAGATCACTTGGATGAATTCCAGCTCCAACATAGTATAATGCTGCAGGTATTGTAATAGCAGAATAAAATGTAATAACAACACCAATATCTCCAAAATCTGCCATTTTGACTCCAGTAATGTTATGAAGCACTATTGCTATAATGGCAAATAGAATAAGATACCAAGGATAAAGTCTTAGATACCAAGGTAATGCATGGATGTTTTCAATTGATTTCTTTGTTTCTTTTCTATGCATGTATGAAAGAATCCAAGGTATAATAGCAAAAAGAGCAACTCCAACAAGAGCGATAAATATTGCAGCTTCCACTTGCCATGGAGAAGCTAATAGTGCCCCTCCAATAAACGCTGCACTTCTACCCTGATTTGTTAATACAGTTTTTTTAAAATCTTGTTTAAGAGTATCATTTAGATTTAGCTTCTTAATTTTATAGATAGAGAAGAAATATGCTAGTAAATACATAATTATTATAACAATACTTGCTACAATTGCGAACTTAATTTCGTTTAGACCAAAATCTGTGTTAAGGAAAATTCTAAATAATAATACTGGGATAAAAAAATAAAGTAAAATAAGCCCTATTTTTTTCATAGCTATATCTATTTTTTGTTCTTTGATGAATTTAGATAGTAATATTGTTACTAAGAATCCGATAAGAATCCATGGAAGGGTGTAAAGACCTGTTATATAATTAATAACTGTCCTTAGTGCTTCCATCATTGTCTCTAACTCCTTATTTAACGTTCAACGACTCTAATAGCTTTACCAATACTTCTTGGTATAGTCTTTGGTTCAACTACCTTTACTGGTACATGTAAATTCAAAATACTAAATATTTCATCTTCTACTTCTTTTTCTAATTCATCAATTTTTCCTTCTTTCCATCTTTTCACAGTAGCTTCAACTTCAACTGATAAAGAAGTCATTTCCCCCTTCTTTGTTTTAATTATTTGATAATTATCACTAATATCAATAATATGCATCAAAGCTGCCTCAATTTGAGATGGAAAAACAATGACCCCTTTTACTTTCATCATATCATCACTTCGTCCCTTGATACGTGATTGTATTGGAAGGGTTCTACCACATTCACAATCTTCTTCATATAGTATTGCTAAATCTCGTGTTCTAAATCTAAGAACTGGAAAAGCTTCTTTAGTCAAGGTTGTAAATACTAATTCTCCTTCTTCTCCAGGTAGAAGAGTTTCACCCGTATCTGGATTAATAATCTCAGGAAGAAAATGATCAGCATTTACATGTAATTTCTTACACTTACATTCTGAGACAACGCCTGGACCAATAATCTCTGTTAAACCGTAATGTTCGTGTGCAGTAATTCCCCATCGTTCCTCAACATTTGTTCTCATTTCTTCACTCCATGATTCAGCACCAAAACATCCTATTCTTAAGCTAAAATCCTTCAATGGATCAAAACCCATATATTCTGCAGTTTCAGCCATATACAATGAATAAGAAGGAGTACAAACGAGAGCTGTTGTACTAAAATCCTTCATGACAGTGACTTGTCGTTTTGTATTACCAGAACTAATAGTGATAACCATAGCACCGATTTTTTGAGCACCTTTTTCAAAACCATGTGCACCTGTAAAGAGTCCGTATCCATAAGCATTTTGCATAATGTCGCTTTTTCTAAGTCCATTAGCCCATAGTGAACGTGCCATTACTTCACCCCAAAGTTCAACATCATTTCTAGTGTAAGGTCCAACAACAGGTTTTCCTGTTGTACCAGATGAAGCATGAACCTCTACAATATCATCTACATCGGTACATACAAGACCAAAAGGATAAAAACCTCTAAGATCATCTTTTGTTAAAAAAGGAATTTTTTCAATATCTTTTATAGTCTTAAAATTGTTATAATCAACTTTTGCTTCTTTCAATCTATCACGATAAAATCTATTGTTTCTATAAACATACTCCAGTATTATTTTTAATCTTTTAAACTGTAAATCTTTTAAATCTTTTCGAGGCATCAGTTCTATTTTTGGATCCCATGGAGTTTCAACCATAATTTTTCCTCCCTTAATTGACCAGGGAATAAAGTAAACCAATATAATAATTATGTAATAAATATTAGAGAAACGATTTTAACAATCCTTTTTATTCCGGTTTATAAATACACAGGAGAATATACAATGAAAATCGTTGTAATTGGTGCTGGTATGATGGGTCGAGCAATAGCTTATGATCTTGAAAAATATTCAAATTTCGAAACACTTACAATTGCTGACATGAATAAAAAAGCCATTCAGAATGTTAAAAATTTCCTGAAGAGTAATAATATAAATTATGAAATATTAGATATTTCAAAGAAAAATTATGCAAAAAAATTATTTCAAAAAAATGATGTTGTTGTTTCTGCTATTCCTTATTTTTTTAATTTTGAATTGACAAAAATCGCAATTGAAACAAAAACTCATTTTTTAGATCTTGGTGGTAATAATGATGTTGTTAACCAACAAATAAACCTTTTTAATAAAGCTAAAAAAAATAATATCACAGTAATTCCTGATTGTGGTCTATCACCTGGTTTGACATCAATAATTACTCATGATATAGTAGATGATCTTGATATAATAGAATCTGTAAAAATTAGAGTTGGTGGTCTACCGTTAGAACCAAAACCACCTTTTAATTATCAAATTGTTTTTTCTCCAAATGGACTAATAAATGAATATGTAGAAGAGGGAATTATCCTTGAAAATGGAAAAATTAAAACAAAATCTTCTTTGACAGAATTGGAAGAAATTGTTTTCCCAGAACCCTTTGGAAAATTAGAGGCATTTATTACATCAGGTGGTACTTCAACCCTTCCTTTTACTTATAAAGATAAAATAAAATACCTTGATGAAAAAACAATTAGATATCCTGGTCATTGTGAAAAATTTAAATTACTACTTGAAATGGGATTAGGTAATAATAAACCATTAAAAATAGGAAATAAATCAATCGTCCCACGAGATTTACTAATTGAACTTTTATTAAAAAACATACCAACCACAGGTGAGGATGTTGTATTATGTAAAGTAATTGGTAAGGGTATGAAAAATAATGAAAAAATTGAAGTTGAATATACCATTATTGATTATTTTGACAAAGAACATAATATTACTGCAATGATGAGGACAACAGGTTATCCTGTTTCAATTCTTGCTCAAATGATTGAGCAAAAAATAATTAATAAACATGGTGTTTTTTCAAATGAGGAAATTGTACTACCTAAATTGTTTTTTAAAGATCTTGAAAAAAGAAATATTAATGTTAATAAAGAAATAAATAAAATATGATTAATGAAAGAGATTTTATAGAAAATAAAAAACAAATAATGCAAAATCTTGAAAAGATAAAGAAAGAAAACAAGGTTGATGCAGATATTATTCCAATTCTCGATCTTTTAAATTCATTAGATGATTTCTATACTTCTAGTAGTTGTTATGGTCGTATTGTATTACTTGAAATTCCCAAAATTGGTGACAAGAAAAATGCTAATTGGCTTGGTAAATGGCACAATAAAATAAGAGCTGAAGATATTACATCAGCAGTTAAGAATGCTAAAAAAGGGCAACTCTGGATTTTAGCACAAGCACCAATTTTACATATTTATGCAAAGACACAAAAAGCAGCAGACAAATTATTGAAAACTGCTATATCATGTGGATTTAAACATTCAGGTTTTAAATCAATAGAAAAAAACATTATTATTGAAGTTGCAAGTACAGAACGACTTGATGTGCCAGTTGGTAAAGATAGTCAGTTGTTTTGTAATAATGAATATATGAATATAATTGTTGATATTGCAAATGAAATTATTGATAGATCTGTTATGAAACTTGCTAGATTAGAGAATTTTTTAAGATATAATTATTAATCAACATAGCAAAATATTTTTTAAAATCATCATAATATAATAATAAAGAAATATTTATATACTCTGAAAACAATAGTATTTCTAGGATAAAAAATGAAGAAAGTTAAAATATTGACAATGATTTTTACATTTTGGATATTATTAATAATATTATCATCCTCATGGTTAGTATTTTTATTTTTAAATAATCTTCATTTAGCAACAAAAAATTTCCTATTTGGATTTATACTCATTATTGCTCTGTTCAGTTTTTTTCTATCTATGTAT
>CP070836.1:1442082-1453634 GCA_020341795.1 Thermoplasmatales archaeon | reverse complement strand
TATTCTTTATATTACTCCGCTTAGAGCACTAAATCGAGATATGCTTAGAAGAACTATAGATATGGGGAAAAAACTTGGAATTGATATAGCATTAAGACATGGTGATACATCCCAAAGTGAAAGAGCACGTCAATCAAGAAATCCACCTGACATGTTAATAACTACACCTGAAACCTTTCAAATTTTATTTATTGGAAAAAGACTAAGAAAACATATATCAAAAGTTAGATGGGTAATCATAGATGAAATACATGAACTAGCATGTGATGAACGTGGAGCACAACTTGCTGTTGGACTTGAACGTCTATTTGAACTAACTAAGGAATATTACAATGACTTTCAGCGGATTGGATTATCTGCAACAGTTGGAACACCAATAGAAGTTGCAAAATTTTTAGGAGGATTAAATGAAAATAAATTTAGAAATGTGAAAATTATTGGGGTTGATGTTACCAAACTAATCGATATAAATGTTGAACTACCATTAATTAAAAAAAATGATTATAAAGAAGCAAATAGGCTTCGAATTGAGCCTTTTTCTTTTGCTTCTTTACGTCGATGTAAAGAACTTGTTGATAAACATGTTTCAACTCTTCTATTTATTAACACTAGAGATGGTGCTGAAATTCTTGCGTCTCGTTTTCATATCTGGGCTGAAGATATGCTTGTGGGTGTACATCATGGTTCTCTTGCTAAATCTTCACGAATTGAAGCAGAAGATGAATTTAAAAATGGAAAACTTACCTCTCTAATATGTACATCTTCATTAGAACTTGGAATAGATGTAGGTAATACAGACTATGTAATACAATACAGCTCACCACGTGAGGTTAAAAGAATTCTACAAAGAGTAGGGCGATCTGGTCATAAAATTGGAAAAATTTCAAAAGGATCAATAATTGCGACAACTGCTGAAGATTTAGCGGAAAGTTTAGTAATAGCACGACGAGCACTCTCTGGTGAACTAGAAGAGTTAAAAGTAAGGCAGAATCCATTATCAGTACTATCAAATCAAATAATTTCAATGGCACTTGAATATGGAAGATTAAATCCTGATAAAATCTTTAAAATTGTAAAACGATCTTATCCTTTTATTAATTTAAAAAATCAGACTTTTAAAAAAATTATTAAGCTTTTAAAAAATAATCGAAATATCTGGATAGATGATAATAATTATATTGTAAAAAGAACAAATACACGACATTATTTCATTGATAACATCTCAATGATCCCAGATGAAAAAACATTTATGGTTGTTGATATTAGTACAAGAAAAAAAATCGGTAAACTCGATGAAAGCTTTGTTTTAAATTATGGACTTGAAGGATCAAAATTTATTCTGCGTGGTAGACCATGGAATATCGTAAAAATCGAAGAAGATGAAATCCTTGTATCTCACTCAAAAGAAATTGGAAATGTACCTTCTTGGAGTGGTGAAGATATACCTGTTCCATACAATGTAGCAAGAGAAGTAGGAAAGCTTAGAAGAATGGTTTCGAAAAATAAACATTTATCAAATTATCCATATGATAAAAGTTCATTAAATAAATTTATACAACATATATGTAATCAAATTAATCAAGGATTTTCATTGCCTGATGATAAAACAATTACAATTGATGTTGATGATAAAACAGTTGTAATTAATGCTTGTTTTGGAACAAAAGTAAATGAAACACTTGGACGTCTAATTTCTGCTATTCTTGCGCAATCAATAGGTGAAAGTATCGGTATAAATAGTGATCCCTATAGGATAAAAATTGAACTACCTAGTAGAATACCTCCTGATAAAATAAAAAAAATTTTGATTCAAACAAAACCAGAATCACTTTATTATCTACTATACACCATTTCAAGAAATTCTATTTATATCAGAGGTCAACTAGTAAATGTTGCTAGAAAATTTGGAGCAATAAGAAAAGATTTTGATTATAAACATGTTGGTTCAAAAAAACTATTTAAAATATTTGAAAACAGTTTGATTTTGGATGAAACAATTGATAAAATAATATGGGATAGAATGGATATTGAAAATACTTCAAAGATACTAGAAGAAATTCAAAATGATAAAATAAAAATAGTAATCCAGAAACTATCACCCATATCACTAGCAGGACTTGAAACAATAAGAGGATTGATGGTACCACAAAGAGCTGATAGATCAATTCTAATGGCTTTAAAAAAACGACTAGAAGAAACTGATATTACTCTTGTTTGTACGAATTGTAACAACATTTGGAATACAACTGTTCGAAGATCTGATGTTAAACCAAAATGTAGTAAATGTGGAGCAATAAAAATTTCTGTCTTAAGAAGATATAATCAAGATCTTGCAAAGATATTTACAAAAAAACAAAGAACCTCTGAAGAAAACAAAGAATTAAAAAGACTTCATAAAAACGCAAGTTTAGTTCTAAATTATGGAAAACCAGCATTACTTACGTTAGTAGGTAGGGGAATAGGTCCTGATACAGCTTCTAGGATTCTACGAAGATACAATATAAATGATCTAAAAAAATCAGAAGAAATACAAATAAAATTTTTAAGAGATATTCTAAAAGCTGAATTGACATATGCAAGAACACGTGGATTTTGGGATAATAATTAAGGATGATTTGTAACACTAAGCTATAATAATGTAAATTTATATATGATTGATCTATAACAAAACCTTGTTTTTTAAAATTATTATTAATCGTTGATAGACGAGAAATAAATCGACAATTTTATATATCTAATTCTGATTTTCATTGCAAGTGATATTATAATGGTTGATATAGGAATAATAAGTTATGGAGCACATATACCTAGATTAAGAATTAAAACAGAAGAAATAGCAAAAGCATGGGGCAAGGACCCGGTATCAATCTCTAAAGGGCTTGGAATTATTGAAAAATCAGTACCATCACCTGATCAGGATGTTGCAACAATAAGTGTTGAAGCAGCACGTTCAGCTCTAGCAAGAGTGAATATTGATCCTCAAGAAATCGGAGCTATATATGTTGGTAGTGAATCTCATCCTTATGCTGTGAAACCGACGGGTACAATTGTTGGTGAAGCAATTGGTGCAACTCCAATACTGAAAGTTGCAGATTATGAATTTGCATGTAAAGCAGGAACTGCAGCTATACAAACTTGTATGGCTCTTGTTAAGTCCAACATGATAAAATTTGGTATGGCAATTGGTTCTGATACATCCCAAGCAGCCCCAGGAGATGCACTTGAATATGCTGCAAGTGCGGGTGGTGGAGCATTAATCATTGGAAAACAAGATATTATTGCTAAAATAAATGGTACATGCTCATTTACAACTGATACCCCAGATTTCTGGAGGCGAGAAGGGAGAAAATATCCTGCTCATGGAGGACGATTTACTGGTACACCTGCTTATTTCAAACATATTACCTCTAATGCTAAAAATCTTATGGAAAATATGAAGTCTAAACCTGAAGATTATAAATATGCAATTTTCCACCAACCAAATGGTAAATTTCCAATAAGAGTAGCAAAGATGTTAGGATTTACTGAAGAGCAAGTTAAACAGGGACTTCTTTGCCCATATATTGGAAATACTTATTCTGGTGCAACAATGATAGGTCTTGCATCTGTTTTAGATGTTTCAAAACCAAATGATCGTATTTTTCTTTGTAGTTATGGATCTGGTGCTGGTAGTGATGCTTTTGATTTTACAGTTACTGATCAGATTAATAAATTGGAGAGAAAAAATGCTACATTAATTTCACAATTTCTTGAAAACAAGCAATATATTGATTATGCAAATTATGCAAAATATAGAGATTTATTATATTATGATTAAGGTGAAAATATGAGAGAGGTAGCAGTTATTGGGGTTGGCCTTACAAAATTTGGAGAGTTATGGGATAAGTCATTTCGAAATCTTATATCTGAAGCAGGAGCAAAAGCTATTATTGATTCAGGTATAAGTGGAAGAGAAATTGATGCACTATACGTAGGTTCAATGAGCGCAGGACGATTTGTTGGCCAAGAACATGTAGGTGCTCTTGTTGCAGATTCATCAGGTTTTGCACATATGCATATTCCATCAATTCGTGTAGAATCAGCAGATGCGTCTGGAGGTCTTGCATTCAGACAAGGATACTTTTCAGTTGCATCTGGAATGAATGACATTGTTGTAATTGGTGGAGTTGAAAAAATGACAGATGTTGTTGGAAGTGAAGCAACAGATACACTTGCAACCGGTCTTGATCAAGAATGGGAAGCTTTTTTCGGATCAACACTCGCTGGAACATATGCTATGATTGCAACAAGACATATGTATGATTATGGTACAACCAGAGAACAACTTGCAAAAGTAGCTGTAAAAAACCATGCAAATGGTGCATTAAATCCATATGCTCAGTTTAAAAAAGCCATTCCAATAGAAAGCATATTGAATGCTCCAATGACGGCTTATCCACTTGGAATGCTTGACTGTGCACCAGTAAGCGATGGTGCAACAGCATTAATATTATGTGCAATGGAAAAAGCAAAAAAATATACTGATAATCCAGTAAAAATTATAGGAACGAGTCAAGCCTCAGATATCTTCGCGGTTCATGGACGAAATAACATATGCACTTTTCAGTCATCAGTTTATGCTGCAAAAAAAGCATATACACAAGCAGGAATAAGTGCAGAGGATATTGATGTTGCCGAGGTTCATGATTGTTATACAATAGCAGAAATATTAGCAATTGAAGATTTAGGTTTTGTAAAAAAAGGTGAAGGCGGAATGGCAATTGACAATAAAATCACAACTCTGGATGGAAAAACACCAGTAAATCCAAGTGGAGGTCTAAAAGCAAAAGGACATCCGGTTGGAGCCACAGGTGTTGCACAAATCGCAGAAATCGTATTTCAGTTAAGAGGAGATGCGGAAAAAAGACAGGTTAAAAATGCTAAGATAGGTCTTGCACATAACGTTGGAGGTGCAGGAGCTTCCTGTGTTGTAACGTTATTGGAGGCGATATAACAATGGCAGATGGAGCAGTTCCAAGATTTTGGAGAGAGATACCTCAAAGATATAGCTTAATTGGAAATCAATGTGGAAAATGTAAAAAGATATATTTTCCACCAAGGGAGTCATGTCCGGAATGTCGTAGAAGAAGTATAGGTCATATGAATGGAAAAAAACTAAGTGGACTAGGAAAAATAATTACTTATACAATTATTTATGAAGCACCTGAAAACTTTGAAGCATATGTACCATATCCAATGGCAATAATTGAACTTGTAGAGGGACCAAGAATAACAGCACAAATAGTCGATTGTCCACTTGAATAAAATAAAAATAGGAATGAAAGTAAAAACGACTTTTAGAAAAATACAAGAAGATGGTTATATCGGCGCGATATATTATGGAAATAAATTCAAACCTATGGAGGAAAAAAAATGAATATCAAGGATGCACTATCTGAAAAAATTGCAGGTGAGATAACATTAAGTCCCAAACCAGGTCAAACAATTCGTAAATGGCGAAATGTATTTGGAATAAGCCAGACTGAACTTGCAAATTTTTTAAAACTTTCACCGAGTGTTGTTAGTGATTATGAATCTGGAAGACGTAAATCACCAGGTATTCAAACAGTAAAAAAGATAATAGAAGCATTCATTGAAATCGATGAAAAACATGGTGGAAAAATACTACGTCAATATAATTCAATGATTGAAACACAAGAAGGAATAATGGAGATAATGGAGTATCCTTACTCTATACCTGCTGAAAAATTTATAAGAGAAATAGATGGAAATATTTTAACAACTAATGAAATTGGTCTTAAAAAAAATGTAAAAGGTTTCACTCTTGTTGATAGTGTTAAAACAATTGAAACAATTAACTCAGGGGATTATAACAGACTTTATGGTTGGAGCACCGAACGTGCTATTATATTTACAGGAATAAGATATGGACGTAGTCCAATGATTGCAATACGTGTGCATCCTGTAAAACCAACAGTTGTAGTTTATCACCGGCCAGGAAGTGTTGATTCCTTAGCAATTAAACTTGCTGATAGAGAAAATATTCCTTTAGTCACCACTTTAATGGCACTTGATGATTTAAAGAAAAAACTTGTTTCAATAGGTGAGAAATAAATATGGATTTAATGGGTCTTTGTAATATTTGTGGAAAACCTGGTATAATGAATACATGTATTTTGTGTGGTAGAATAGTTTGTAGTAACTGTTATGATCCCCAAAATAAAGTATGCTGTAGTTGTAAATCTAGCAAACAATAATTGTTATTAAATAAATGATAAAAAAGAAAGGAATATATACGACTTTTTAAATTTAGATTTTAAAAATTGAGGGAGGAAAAATATTATGGTTACTTGTGAGAAATGTGGAGCAAACATTCCTGATAATGCAGCTTTTTGTCCTGAGTGTGGAGCACCTAAACCTACTGTACAGCCAGCACCAAAACCAGCAGAGCAACCAGCATCAAAACCGCAGCAAGCAACTCCAGCACTAGCCTATAAACCAAAACCACCTAAAAACAGTGGAAGTGGAGCACAGGGTTTTATAAATTTTGCTTTTAAACCTGTGATGTTAACTATAGGTATATTTGTTGGGCTTTTAATCGGATGGATTGGTGAAATCCTAGATGAAATAGCTGTTGCTAATACCCTTTTAGATGAAGTTGGCGGAATTCTCAATTTTACGTTTATAGCAGGAGTTGGTGGTTTACTTTTATGTGCAGGTTTTTTAAACACCAAGTATAGTTCTCATATTAGAATCGCACTTATTGTTGCAGGAGCAATAATTTTAGCTGCAAACTTATAATTTTTTTCTTTTTTTTCTTTTTGGAAAAAATTATTCTTACCATTTGAAAATTGCATTTTCCCCTATAGAAATTAAGATTAATTATAATTTATCTAATTAAAGAAATTTGTTTTTTTAAAATGATTTAAAAAGACCATATCTTTAAATTATATTATCTTATTTATCAACATTTACTATCCGTATTGCAGAAACTATCCTCAATTACAATAATATTATAGGATTTAGCGTTTTGTTTAATTAACCTTACAATATAGATTGAATTAAAGTTTGGATTAAAATCATCTTCAAAATTATTTTGTATGGAATTAGTTTTAAATTCTTCGTTTATATCAATTGAATTATTTAAAAAGCTGTTTTGTGCGATTGCGATTGCAGAAATATTTGAAATTAATAAAAATATACATGTTAAAGTTGTAATTAAAGATTTTTTTCTACCACTTGAAAATAAATGATTAAATCTATCTGTTATTTCCAATTTTTTTGTTTTATGCGATACTAATAGCAAAGAACTTGAACCATAAATATTGTTAGAAAATACTGTATGTTTTTTTCTAAAATCATTTATCTTAAATAATATTTCCATAAATGCTATTTTTTCACTTTTTGAACCAATAAATTTAGAATCTGCTAATAATTCTCGTTCATTAATCATTTTTTTATATAATATGTGAACAAATGGATTGTAAAAAAATAATATTCTCATTGTTTGAAGTAATGGTTTGAGAATGTGATCTTTATTACTTATATGAGCAAGTTCATGTCGTAATGCAATTTTCAACTCTTTTTGGGATAAACAATTAATTAATTTTGTTGATATAACAAGTGAAACAGGATAACCAAATACAAATGCATTTGGTTCTCCGTTAAATATATAGATTTTTGGTGTTTTAATTTTTATTTCTCTGCACAATTCTTTAACTAATTTTTTTACTTTTGAATCATTACATTTTTTTGCATTGACATTTTTTAATATGATTTTTTTTCCAAATATTAAGTTAAATAAAAGATATAATAAACATAATAATATTAGTATTAAATTAAATAGCAAGATAAATGGGACAGAATTTGACTCTTCTTGAATAATGTTATCGTTTTTTTTATCATCTGATAAATATGTTATTATTGAATTTTGATTTACAGTTATTTCACTATCTTTTTCATTAATTGAAGAAATTAATTTACCAGATTTAATCTGAGAAATTAACTCATTAATATCATTTGGTGAATTGATAAAAAATGACATAACATTTTGAGTATCATGATTACAATTTTCTAATTCATCGTCACAACATAACTTAGATGTGCATTTATCTTCGATAGATTCTTTTAAACAAATATTATCATCTTTTTCTGATTGAGTTTCATCGATTACGAATACTATCGAAGAACTTTTTTGGTTATTTTTTATAGAATAATTATCAAAAATATTTTTGTTTTGTAAATTTTCACCAACTACTGTTATTGAAAGTAAAAATATAAAAAGAATAGATATTAGGACCATTGAATATATCCGAAATTTATCTTTTGGATGATTTATTTTTAATATTTTCATGATAATATATGAGATGCTAAATATTAGAGAAGTAAAAAGTAATATCATTACTATTGATATTAAAAACTCATTCATCTTGTTTCATCTCATATAATTTTTGTTTAATTCTTTTAATTTCTTCTTCGTTATCAGATAATTCTTCAGCTAAATAGCTGATTGTACTTTTTTTGAATCTTGATAACAACTCCCCAATCACAGAGTTAACAATTGTTATTTCTAACTCTTCTTGTGTAAGTAGTGGAGTATATATAAATGTTCTCTCTTTGGGATCAATACTCTCTGCAATTATTTTTTTCTTAACTAACCTTTTAATTATAGTTCTAATTGTTGAATATGCTCTACGATCTCCACATTCTTCTAATGAATTGCAGATTTCTCTAGCAGTTGCTTGTTTTTTGTCCCACAAGATTTCTAAGATTTTTCGTTCTAAAGGTCCAATATTTTTTATCATAATATTATTATGTATAGTTTTTTATTATTTATAGTTTGTCACGCTACAATATGTAGTAATAAATTTTAAAATTAATTTTTTTTATTTTATAGAAGTGAACGATAAATTTATATACTCAATATGCATTCTATAATTTGTAACGCTACAAAATGTAACGTTTAAATGTGTAGATAAAGAGGAAGAATGTGAGATAATTTATAGCCTCCTTTATTGGATTTAACCACTTATTTATCTCTCCTTGAAATTTCCTCCACCCAAATATATATCTTCTTTATCTACACCCCTTTTCTATTATAGTCTTTTTTTTCTTATTTATTAACGGTATCATTTATTAAAGAAGGCCCGAGGCGGGAGGATTCAGTAGAAGCTGAAAGCATTACCGGAAAAATAGTCAAATTTTTTCGATTTTTTTTACAAGTCGAAACGTTTAAAAACTTTCTATTAAAATCGTGCTATGCAATATCAATTTTAGAAACTCTTCTTTTATTAAGCTTTTTTTTAAAAAATAGTTAGGTGTAGGTCGTAACCTATTTCTTAATACTGCCCTTAGAACTCGGTTCTAAGACGAGTTCAATTAGAAACATATCATCTTTGATGGTAAAAAAATTTAAAGGAATTTTTTCTATTATTTTTTCTATAACATTTGTTTAGCAGAAGTTTATAAACTTATATCTGATTAGAAAATATAATTTGGGGGAAAAGTTTATGAGAAAAAAAATTGGAGTATTTTATATAGTAATATTATTAATTTTAACTATGTTTTTACCAAATATTATTAGTTTACAACTAGAATTAAATATTGTTGATAGCAATGTTCTTGGATTAGAGCCAAGGATGACTGATTCCTCAGGTGAAACTACATTTAGAGGTTTATTTGTTGGTGTTCCTTTTTCAAAAGAAGCAGAAGATTTAGCTAATGCTCTTTCTTCTCATGCCGGTTGGAACTCTGATAATATGACTGTTTTAACAAATGAATCTGCTACAGGGAAAAATGTTTCAAATGCTCTTACAAAACTTAAACAAGTATCAAAATCAGGTGATGAAGTAGTTATCTATTTCGGTGTTCATGGAGGTGATAATCTTTCATCTGCAAAGGATGGAACTAGAGGTTATCCCCCAGATAATGAACCTAATGGTTATGATAATCATATTTTTTTATATGACTGGGTTTCTGTAACAGATGATCAATTAAGTGATCTTATTAGTGGTTTTTTACCTTGTGTTACAATTACTGTTATTATTGATAGTTGTTTTTCGGGTACTTTTTCTGATGGTACTGATGATCTGCAAAGTGCCACAGATGGAGGTTGGGATGAAGAAGTATATGATAAAAATCATCTTGCTTTAATGCTTGCATCAGAAGGAAAAACTACTACTCGTAAAGAAGGAACAACATATACTGATAAAATAATTGAAGGTCTTAAAAAACAGGATTCCACAACTACTGCTGATAAAAACAAGGATGGAATCACAACTTCAAAAGAGATGAAATCATATGTAAATCCAAAAATCGTTGAAGAACATACTGGTGACAATGATGGAGATGGGGTTTGTGATGAAGACGATATTGATTACTATCAAAACCCTGAAACAGGGGTTGTAGAGTTTTTACGTATAGACAATGACGGTGACGGACTAATAGATGAAGATATTCATCCACCAAAACCAAATTTCTGGTATGGAAATTATTATTATGTTGATGACTCAGGTGGTGCTGATTTTACAAGTATTCAATCTGCAATTGATGCTGCAGAACCAGGTGACAGAATAATGATAAGACCAGGTGTTTACAATGAACAAGTTACAGTAAATAAAGAAGAATTACAGATAAGAAGTACTGAATTTGGTGCTTTTCCAGAGGAAAAAACAATAATAGAATGGGATCAAGGAAGTGTTATAAAGATACAAAGCCCGCATACTGAAATAACAGGTTTTACAGTTCGTAACTGTGGAGCTGGTGAAGAAGATGCAGCTATTGACATTACATCAGACTATAATGTTATCGGCTGGAATACTATAGAAGAAAACCAAGCATCGAGTATTTATCTTCATGATCAAGCTAATTATAACTATATTCATCATAACACCATACAAAACAATGATGGTGCAGGAATTTTTATCTGGGAGTCATCTTACAATAATTGGATATATCATAACAATTTCATAAATAATGGCTGGTACAATGTAAAAGACAAAGAAGGTGGAAATTTCTGGGATTATTTATCAACATTTGGTGGTAACTACTGGGATGATTACACAGGCACTGATATAAATGGTGACGGAATAGGTGAAACACCATATGATATAATGGGAGATTATTCACCAACAGGGCATGATCAATTTCCATGGGTAGAGCCTAGTAGATGGAATGAACATCCGAAAAAACCAATAATATCAGGTCAAACAAATGGTGAAAAAGGAAAAGAATACGAATATGAGTTTACTATAGCTGAAGAAAACTTTGGACCAGGATCAGATCCATTTGATGAACGTGTATACTGCCATGTTGACTGGGGAGATGGAGAAACAGAAAATATAGGGCCAATCATTCCTGGATCTGTAGCATTTAGTCCACATGAATGGGACTCAGAGGGATTATATACAATTAAAGCAAAAATTATTGATTTTTACGGTATTGAAACTGATTGGGCAACACTTGAGGTCAGTATGCCAAAAAACAAGGTAACAGACACATTAATACTATTTAAAATCTTAAAACACTTTCTAATAATTTACAATATCATATCA
>CP070836.1:1434759-1441982 GCA_020341795.1 Thermoplasmatales archaeon | reverse complement strand
TTGAATATGAACCTGGGCTTATAAAGGATTTATCGCGTGCACTTGAAAAAATAGCTCCAAAAAAATAGTATTATAACCATCATGAAAACTGGCATGATGATAATGGACATTAACATGTTAGAGCAAGCTTATTAGGTTCTAGTATTACTCTACCAATAAAAAATGGAGAATTACTTCATGGAACATGGCAACAAGTTGTATTTGTTGAACTTGATACAAGCCCGCGTAATAGGAATCTTGTTGTAGAAATAATTGGAGAATAAACATTAGATGTAAAGATTTTTAAAATCTTTATCAAAAAAGTTAAAAGTAATTTTACTTATTTTTTCATCACCATAAAAAATTTTAATATTATTTAAAAGTGATAAACTAGAAATAGATATTTTTAATGAGCTTAATTCAAATTTTTCGTTGATATTACCTTGAAGATTAATCATTTTTTCGTTCCAAAAAGTATTTAGGCCAATTCTTTTTTCTTTTTCAGCTATAATATTTTGATGTTTATCCAAGAAACATATTGAGAATTTAGTAAAAATTGAAAGAAATGGTTTATTAAAATAAATTGAAGCATTCCATCGACATTTTGGAATCAATATTGGCTCTTTTAAAGTGTGACTTATTTGAGGCATTTTGCTTACTTTATCTTTTTTCAATGGTTCAATCGAGTAGTCTGGTTTATTAGTTGTAAGTTTTCCTGATTTAAGATATAAAATAAATTTATTTGGATAAAGCTTAATTTGATGAATAGTTGTACCAATTATGTATCCTCCATCAATCATAAAAAGTTTAACTGTATAGATTAATGGATATTTGATATTTAAATCATTAATAAAATCAAATTTATGATTAACTCTTTTACCTTGTACTGTTGTTCCATCATCAAAATCCCAAACATAGGATTTTGCATCATCGATAGAGGATATTTTAAAAATTATCTCATCATCAAAATATGCTTTTTCTGGAGCAAGTATAACTGGCATTGAAATTGTGTTATATTCCATTGGATATAAATCATTAGATGATTTTTTTTCAAAACATCCAGTATGTAAAATAGTTAGTACAGTAAGGAGAATGATTGGAAAAAATTTTTTCTTTACCATTATCCTTCAACTAAATATAAAATAAGTAATAATCAAAAGAATTATAAATAAATTTGCATATAAAATATTATTAAATAAATAAAAAACCTTTATATAATAAAAAAGTATAATATAAAAATACTAAGTTTGGGAGAAAAATGCAGCTAAAAAAAATATTAATAGTGTATATACTAATAATACTAATAACTCCAGTTTTAGGAATATCTGTTTCTTCCCAAAATAACGACAATCTCCCCGCCTGGAATGAAAATTGGAAATATCGCCAGGAAATTACACTTCCAATTACAACTAATAATCCATACGCAATTTTCCAACCTATTGATATTCAGATTGAATTTAATAATGATTGCTGGGCAAGAAAAGAAAATGAACATTCAGTAAGAGTCCTCTGTTGGGATGGAGATAAATGGCATGAGCTGGATTCCCAGATATATCAACTAGAATTTGAATCTCACAATATTATAAAAAAATGTGGACTTGTTTTTTTAATACCTGAATTAGCAAATGGTGAAGAAAGATACTTCGTTTATTATGATAATTATGAAAAAAATCCTCCAAATTATTATGATCATGTTAATGTTGAAGATGCGTATTATTATTTTGAACCCATCCCTGGTTTACTAGTTGAAGCGGATTATTATAAAATTACTGAAGATGAATATGTTGTCTATGGAGTTGGTCAAAAAGGAACTGTTATATATAGAAAACTTTCTCATGCAATAGTAAAGCAAAAACCTGAAACAAAAGAATTTAGTCTTACAGATTCTGACAATCTTGCATCATTTGGATTTGCATACCATAAAGGTTATTTAGATGAAGATGAAGTATCATCAGAGGATAGTCTTATATCAAAAGATATAACAATCGATGGAAATCTAATGGTTGAATTTAAGATCCTTAGTGAATCAAAAGATAAAAATATTAGAACATTAAATACTTATAAATACTATTATTGTCCAACTGGTAATAAACGAATAAATATCCATGTAAGACATAATGTTTTAAAAGATACTAATGTAAGTGGAATATTGAATGTAGATGGAAGAATCGCAGCTGTTTTTTCTTATCATTCAAAAAGTGAAAGAATTGAAAAAATGCGGTTCGGTAAAATCCTTCCATATTTGCATATTTATGGAGAAGATAATCGAATTAAAGAGTATTTATTAAATCTTGATCCCGAAGAAAAAGAACGTGAATGGATTGTACCATATACAGATGATATAGATTTAGGAAAAGAAGCATGGTTTTCTTATGACGAAGGTGAAACAGGTAAAGCACATGGTATCATTTTTTCATCAAATGAAAATATAATAAGAGCTGGTAAAGATGAAAGAGATGGTATATCTCTAAAAGCCTCTGAACGAGAATATCTCGATGCACTAGGTGCCGAAATTGATTATGCAGCTATGCATCTTACTCGTAATTCATATGAAAAAGGTAATATTCAAGATAAAAAAATTCCAGGAGATCTTTTTATTGAATATAATGCAGAATTTTATACATCAGAAGAAGGTGGATATCTGGATGTTATTGAAGAAGGAAAAATTTATCGTGAATTAATAAAACATCGTTTTAGTAGTGATGATGATTCAAAGGGTAGTGAAAATATTCATGTATTAACAGTAGTACCAAGAATAACTGGGAGAATTCTTGCTAATCCGATTTTTCAAAAAATAGGTGATATAAATATCACCGCTATTTACGCTGATTTATATAAGGATGGTGAACATGTTGCGACAAGTTTTGTCAATGAAAAGCCATTATTTGGTGCTCCTAGAATAAAATTTCCTAAACTTTCAGCAGGAAGCTACATAGTAAAAATATACCGTAAAATTGGGGATCAAATAAAAAGTTTTATTGGATTTGAATCTGTTGAAATTATACATGATATAGTCCTTGATGTTATTTGCACATGGCCCAAAGATATTACTATAAAATTCATTGATCAAGAAGAGAAATTTATTGAGGGTATTGAAGTTACATTGGCTAGAAATGAAACCCTGGTATATGAAGATATAACAAGTAACTCAAGCAATATAGTTTTCACGGTTCCTTTTTCGTTTATTAGACCTTATAACTTAACTGCTTTGTATAAAGGTTTTAAGATATATGATGAAATTTTACCAATGTTTGGAAAAGAAATTGATGTAAAATTTAATCTATATGATTTTGAAATTAATATAAGAGATAAGCTCGAATTTCCCCCAGATGTAAATGTTAAACCTTATCTAACAAGTTCAAAAATGACAAATGAAGTTCAGATTTTTCCAGTTGATTTAGGTTTTGGAAGATACCTATTTAAAGACTTACCTGAGGCTTCTTATAATCTTTATATTTCATATGGGGGGTTTTCAGAAATTTTTACAATTGATGTTCCTATTGAAAATGGGTTCGTTGATATAAAATTTAATGCAGAGTTTGATTTTAAGACTTTATTATATGATTCAAGAGGGAATCGAATTGATATTAAAGGAAAATATATAAATGTTTTTAGGGAAAATAAAAAAATTATAAATTCCATGGATGCAGGTGATATAGGATCTGTACCACCTGGTAATTACCAATTAAGGGTATATTCAGATGAAGGACTCATAGCTATAAAAAATGTAAATATAAATAACGATAAAAATATCAAAATAGTATCAACAATATCATCAATAATACCTACTCTGATTAATACTATAATAATTATATTTATTGGTCAGATCGTTGTCCTTTTAATATTCAAAAAGATTTCTTTAAATTCTTTTTTAAAACTCTGTGCAATGTGTCTTATTCTTCTGTCTTTATTTCATCCATGGTGGATGTTGGATGCTTCGAGTGGTAGTCCTGCATCTGAAAAAACAACTGATATGTATATTTTTCCAGGTACCATGATTGAAAAAGTTGAATATAAAAATATTATTTATCTTGATATTGCTAATTTACCAGAGATTTTTACAAATTTCCTAGGTGGCCTTTTACTTATTGTTGGATCAGGTTTTATATTAATTGGTATTAGTTTTATACCAAATATTTTGTTTAAAAAGCGATATTCATCATTATTAATTTCTGCAAGTGTATTGTTTTTAATTTTGGTTACAATTGCATATTTTTTTGGAATGTCTCAAATAACAGAAATAAGCTTAGGAAGTCTTCAAGGTGAAGGAATTTTAGAAGTTACACTTCCTGATCAAACAACTTCTTATATGTCATCTGTGTGGGGTTTGGGTCAAGGTTTTTATTTATGTTTATTTGCAGCAATTTTTGCATTAATTGCAGGAATTATTGATTATATTAGAAAAAAACAATGGTCAATAAAATTAGTAAAAGAATAAAATTAAATATTTAGATAGGATAAATTTACAAATTTTTTTCTAATATATCTATAAATTCCTTATTTTTTTTATTATTTTCAATACTTCATCTGGTACAAGATTATCCCATTGTTGATTATTTCTTATCCTTTTCCGGATTTCTTTACCAGAATATATATCTTTGTCATAAAATGGTGTTTGAATTACTTTAAATCCTTTATCAGTAAACAAATGATATGTAAGGTCGCTATTAGAGATTACCACATCAAAATCTTTGTAGATTTTTAAGACATGATCAACCCATTTAGTAGGATTATGAATATCTGGTATTAAAATTATTTTATAATTTTTTACCCCTACTTTTTTAAGAGCCTGATTTATCATCTCTTCTCGCTGTTTTGCTGTAAAAGGATTGTCAATTGTGTCACTATATTGAGATGATCCAATTCCTATTATTATTTCATCATATTCTTTACTAATTTTTTGAATAACTTTGAGATGTCCATTATGAAAAGGTTGAAAACGACCGATGAATAAAGCTTTCATATATATTCAAAAAAAGAATATAGTTATTAATTTAAAATATTACTTAATTCTTTGAATTAGGTTTTTTTTAAGTTTTGATATGTTGATTTAGTATGAGTAGAAGTAATTTTTTTCTCTGATTCGAGTTCAACTTTACCAGACACGCTAAGTGGTTTTAACGTTTTAAGTTTTTCAAGAAGAGCTTGTTTACCAGGGCCAGTAAGTGCATTATCTATAACCTCAGGTAATGTCTCAACAGCTATTACCTTAATTTTATCCTTAAGCTTATCCTCAATAAGTACATCCATAAGATTAGCTTTTGGTACAATTATTCTTTTAATACCTGCTTTTGCAGCTGCTTCAACCTTTGCAGTAGCACCACCAATAGGGAGAACTGTTCCACGAATACTTAAAGAACCAGTCATAGCTGTATCTTGACGTACGGGTACACCCTCCATTGCGGAAATAACTGCAGTTATAACTGATATACTTGCTGAATCACCTTCAAGTCCTTCATAAGTACCTATGAACTGGATATGAATATCTTGTTCTGTTATATCACGTCCAATGAACTTTTTGATAATAGCAGAAACATTTAAAACGGATTCTTTAGCAATTTCACCAAGTTTACCAGTTGCAATAACTTTTCCCTCAGATTGTGAACCAGCTGGTGTGACTTCGGCAACAATAGGCAATACAAGTCCTGAAAACTCACTCATTGAAGGATCAGCTGAATGCACAGCAAGACCATTTACCACTCCAATTTCAGCACCACCAGTTTTAAAGGATTTATATTCCTGACGCTGTTCAATTGCTCTATCGACGACTTGTTGTTCAAGTGATTTAGCTATTTTTTTAGCTTCAAGGACATTATCAACTGTTACTATTTTTTCGCCTTTTTCATAGGCAACATCGCCTGCTGCACGGATTAAACCACCGAGTTCACGAAGCCGTAAAGAAAGCTTACCCTTTCGGCCAGCTCGACGTTGTGCTTCATGAATAATCTCACCTACTGCATCACTATTGAAATGTGGGATTTTTTCATCTTTTTTAACTTCCTGAGCAACAAAACGTATAAGCTTTGTTCGATTTTCGTCATTATCATCCATGCTACTGTTTAAATAAACCTCATAACCATATCCTCGAATTCGACTTCGAAGGGCAGGATGCATCCCTTTTAAAGCATCAAGATTTCCTGCAGATACCAAAATAAAATCACATGGTACTGCCTCTGTTTTAACCATAGCTCCAAAACTTCGTTCAGATTGACCAGTTATCTGAAATTTTTTCTCCTGAATAGCAGTAAGAAGATGCTGTTGTGAGGGTAGGTTAAGAGTATTTATTTCATCAATATATAAAACACCCTTATGAGCACGGTGAATTGATCCAGCTTCAACTAACTGATGAGGCGGTGTTTCAAGCCCTGCAGATTGAAAAGGATCATGACGTACATCACCAAGAAGCGCACCAGAATGTGCAGCTGTAGCATCAATGAAAGGAGGAGTATCCTTTTTTTCGTGAGCAACAAGAATTTTTGGCACTTGATGAAGACTGCCACGCTGCATAAGTGCACCACGTGAAAAAATTAATATAATAAAAACAGCACCAATTATTCCAAATAATAACCATTCAGGATGTATATCGCTGAAATTCCCATCAAAAGCCGGTGCAAAAGCAAAAATTGCTGTAAGAGCGATAATTAGAATAGCAAATGATACAACAAAACTACTCTGTTGTTCTTTTTTCTTTTTTGCCTCCAATCTTTGAGCCTTAACTATCTCATTTGCTTTACCACCAGGTACAACTCTTATATGAGGGGTATTAGAATCATCAGTATTTGGATATGCTATAATATCCTCGAGTTCCTCTTTTGGTAGAAAAGCAGTCATTGCACGAGCTACCATAGATTTACCTGTACCAGGGTCTCCAATTAACATTACATGACGTTTTTGCTCTGCTGCTTTTCTAACAATATCAACTGCTTTATCTTGACCAATGACTTGATCAAGAAGTAGATCTGGAACTGCAATATCTTTTGTCGTTGTAAATTTTTGATTTTTTATCCATTCATCGATTGGTAAGATTATACCAGATTTTTTTGATTTGAGTTTTACTTTTTCTTCTTGTTTTTCTTCAAGCAATTTATCAACCCGTGAAGTAATATCTTTATGATTCACGATAAACACGACTGCTTAATATTTTATATTTTTGTATAATAGACTTATATGTCAATGGTTCTTTATTAATGTTTGTAGTTATTAATTTTCGGGTCTGTCTAATTAGACAAAATATTCTGTCTAAC
>CP070836.1:1423607-1434659 GCA_020341795.1 Thermoplasmatales archaeon | reverse complement strand
ATTGCAACATTTTTAGATTATTTATTTATTTATTTTACAGAATGTTTCTTAAAATGAATAAATTTATATATAGGAATGCTATTTTGTTATATTACATGGCAAAAAATAGTCAAAAACAAATTGAGGAAGATGAAAAAAAAATCCTACGTGAACTTTCAAAAAATGCAAATAAAAGTGTTAATGAAATAGCAAAAACTTGTGGTTTTTCAAGGCAAAAAGTATGGCGTATTATAAAAAACTTAGAAAAAAATAATACAATATGGGGTTATATTGCGGTAATAAATGAAGAAAAACAAAATAAGCATGGTTTTATTGTTTTAATTAAACGTTCTCATGTACCCTTTGACAAAGAACCTATTGAAAAAATTGTATCAAGAGAGTTAGCTCAAAGAGTTGAAAAAAGTGGAGTGGAACTTATAAATAGCATCTATACTAATGGTGAATATGACTGGGTAATCAATTTTACAGCAACAAATATCAAAGAAGCAAAATCATTTGTAGAACTTTTAACAAATATTTTTTCAGGATATATTAGTGAAATGCATTTACTGGAAGAAATGTTTAGTGCATCAAAAAATGGTATAACAAATCCTGAAATTGAAAGATTTAGAGAATTTTTTGAATTTTAAAAATTTAATAATTTTCAAAAGTATTGCTAAATAATTATTTTGGATCTTTGGACTTATCTTTGTCTTTCTTAGATTCACCCTCATCTGATTCTTCAACAATCGTTGCTGATTTTTCAGCAAGTTCATCCATTGTTTTCACAGTTCCAGTTGGCTTCTCATCTTGTTTTTTCTCTAACTTTGTTAGCTCGCTTTTATCCTCATCGTTAGATTTTACTGCTGGAGTTTCAGGAATAATTGGTTGTTGTGATTCAGTAGATGGTTCAACTATTTGTTCTGATTCTACGACTGATTTTTCTTCTTCTTTTACTTCAGCAGATGCTTGTTGTTCAACAGGTTTTTCTTCAACAGGTTGACGAGTAGGTTCTTTTCTGCCACCGCCTTTAAATTCAGTATATCCACATTTTCCGCATCCAAAACGGTCTTTGTGTTCTGCTAAAAAAACTGCTGGTCCACATTTTGGGCAATGTTTTCGTATACGATTAATTCTATTTCCTTCAACTTTGAAAAATTCGATTTTTTTCATGTTTTACTCCTTCTTTTCCTCAGCGGATTTTTCTTCTTTTTTCTCAGTTTCAGATGTTTTTTCTTTTGGTTCTTCGGCAGGTTTTTTTTCAATGGGTGATTCAGGCCTTTCTTGAGTGATTTCGTCTTTGGTTGTTTCTTCTCTAGGACTTTCAGGTGCTGTTTCCGAAGGTTTTTCCTCAGTTGGTTTACTATTTGTTTGTTCAGGTTGTTCATCAGAGGTTGTTCCAGTTTTTTCTTCTATAGGTTTTTCTTCTGGAGTTTCTGGTGCTAGCTCAGGCGCTCCTTTTTCAGGAGCTGCCTCAGCTTTTATTTCACCAGGTTTCTCCTCACCTTTCTTCTCTTTCTTTTTCTCTCCCTCTAAAAGTTTATTACGAGTAAGTATATGATCAGGTTCAAGATCTTTTGACAGTTTTAAGGATGAGTAAATCTTTGCATAACCTGTAGTTTTATTTATACCGAAACCTGATTTAAGAAATGAAATTATTATATTTTCTTTTTTTGCATTAAGTTTATCTGCAAGTTCACTCTGGACTAGTTCACGGTTTGGTGTTTTTTCACCAAAATGTTTTACTGTAAAGTAAACTTCTGTCCTATTCATTAAAGGATTATTTCTTTTGGAATCGATTTCAATTTCCATAATATTCACATCTTATTAAGTACTTCTTTTACTTTCTGTTTATTTTCATCAGTTGGTTTAACAACTAAGACCCCCTTATCCGGCAAACCATATATTATAGTTACGTCTCTAGGAGCCATAAAAATAACAGGAAGTGATGCAAGGTCTTCCTCGCCATCGACTTCAATTCTTGTAAAAATCCCATCTGCTGCATTACTAAATGCCTTTTCAATTGCATGCCATAACTCATCAGTTATGCGACCCTGTGGATTTTCAACTTTTATAACCTTATTACCATATGATTTTATCAGTTGTATAAAACTGGATGGAAACTTCCCTCTACGCGTTTTATAATCAACAATACAAAAAATTGGTTCAACATTATTTTTTAAGAGGGTGTAAGTTACTTGATCTCCAACTGCAACTATTAAATCTTTATCAGAAATCTTTTTTAAAAGCTGTTTTTCATTTAAAAGAGTACCAATAGGTGTATTTAATAAATCTCTAAGTTCATCTGGTAAAATATACATAAAAATTACATTACTTTAAGGGCGTATTTACCCGGTTTTGTAATATTCATTTTTTTTGCAACCTGTGAATTTTTTGGATCGCGGATTATCACGTATCCACGCCATCTTTTACTTGTTGGAAGTGAGCAATTAGGGCAAATATCGCTTTCTGTAAGAACATGGCAGGTTTTACAGGCTCTTATTATCTTCATTTCCTACCCTTCTTTTTCTTCCTTTTTTCTTTTTTGCTTTCTTTCTTTTTTTCATCTTCTTCAATTGCATAGATCCATTCATGGCTTCCAAGTGATGGTTGTCTCATGGTAAGTCCTATTTTGCTTTCACGAGATGAAAGTTCATTTAGGCTTACTGCTACCACACGTGCACGAACTGAATCACCAGTTTTAAGTACTAATTTTTTCTCTTTTCCAGTGATTATTTCATTGTCTGCATCAACCTCTACATAATCATTCATAATTTGACTCATATGAACAAGTGCATCTAAAGGACCAATATGGCAGAAAGCTCCAAACTCAACAATTTCACATACTATTCCATCAATGACTTCTTGGAGTTCTGGTTTAAAAGTTAGTGCATCAAATGCTACTTTTTGATACATTGCACCATCACCATGGATTACAATACCGCTTCCAACTGGTTCAATATTGTCCGTTACAACGATTACACCATGATTTTTACGCATTGTTCCTTCAAAAGTCTTCTGAACAATATTAGTAACAACTTCATCAAGATCCTCGCTAAATAATTTAGGAGGTATCCTAATGGTATCTTCTAATCTAACCTTATAATACATAATCAATCCCTATTTCAAACTAAATAATAATCAGCTTGGAATATACTTATTCCTTATATTCTTTTTGAATGGTTTAATCTTATATAAATGCAATTATTATTGGTAGAAATACAAGTGAAACAATGCTCATGAGCTTAATTAATATATTTAGTGATGGGCCACTTGTATCCTTGAAAGGATCACCAACTGTATCTCCGATTACTGTTGCTTTATGATTTGAGGAACCTTTTCCACCGATATTTCCTGATTCGATATATTTTTTTGCATTATCCCATGCACCACCGCTATTTGCTAGAAATACAGCAAGTAAAAATCCAGTCGCTATTGAGCCCATTAAAAGTCCGGCTAATCCTTCAGGTTTTAAGATGATTCCTACAACGATTGGTGTCACTACTGCCATTAAGCTTGGTACAATCATTTCTTTTAAAGCGCGATTTGTACTAATTTTTACACATCGTTCATAATCAGGTTTATTTTTGTCACTTTTCAATAAGTCAAATTCTTTAAATTGATAACGTACTTCTTCAACCATGGAATATGCTGCTTTTCCAACAGCTCCCATTGTAAGTGCTGCAAAAACAAAAGGAAGCATCGCGCCAATAAAAATACCAGATACCAAATATGGATCTCCTAGTGATAACTCTAAAAATTCACCTTGTGCAAGCACACCTTTATCCTGAAGAATTGTAGTTGCTACTAAAATATATGTAAAGATTAATGCAAGGGAGGTAATAGCAGCAGAACCAATTGCAAATCCTTTACCCATCGCAGCAGTGGTATTTCCAACAGCATCAAGCTGCTCGGTTCTTTCTCTAACCTCTATACCCATACCCGCCATCTCAGAGATACCTTGTGCATTATCAGCAACTGGTCCATAGCAATCAGTAGCAAGGCTAATACCCAGAATGCTGAGCATTCCAACAGCTGAAAGTGCAACACCATAAAAACCTGAAAAATAAAATGCTGCAAGCATTGCACCTACTACTGCTAGAATTGGGACAATGGTACTAATCATACCAACCTGTAAACCCTGGATAATTACAGTTGCTGGTCCTGTTTTAGCCGCTTCAGCTATAGTTTTTGCAGGTTTATTTTTCTCGGATGTAAAGTACTCAGTTGAAAGACCTATTATTATTCCACCAATTAAACCTGCAAGCATTGCTGCAAATGGCTCCCATTTGTAAATCATATACCATATCACAAGTCCGCTTAATACTGCTGTTAAAAATGTAGCAAAAAAAAGCGAGTTTCTAAGAGCACTATACACATTTTTTCCTCGTCCAAGTATTACAAGCTGAGTTGCAATAATTGACGAAATAATTCCAATACCAGCAACAATCAAAGGTATCAGAACTGTTTTTTCACCATAGTCTGATGGTATAAAAAACTGGCTACCTGCAACTGCTACAAGTGCAAGAGCCATAGTAGCAATAATTGAGTCAACATAAGATTCAAACAAGTCGGCACCCATTCCTGCGACATCACCAACATTGTCACCCACTTGATCGGCAATTACAGCTGGATTTCTTGGATCATCTTCAGGTATTCCTGCTTCTACTTTACCTACTAAGTCTGCTCCAACATCCGCAGATTTTGTATATATCCCTCCACCAACACGTGCAAATAATGCAATTGAAGAAGCTCCAAACCCAAATCCAAATAGTATATTTGTCGCGTCAACAGATGTTAGATTTAAAAAATCTGTAAATAAAATATATATTCCAAAAACTCCTAGAACACCTAATCCAACAACACTCATTCCCATCACAGCACCGCTTGAAAATGCAATCGATAAGCCTTTACTCAAATGTTTTTTTGTACCTTCTGCGGTTCGTGAATTTGCCATTGTTGCTGTTCTCATACCAATGTTTCCAGCAAGTCCTGAAAAAATTGCACCTATGATAAATGCTATTGATGTACCCCAGTGTATTCTTATTTCTGGAAAATTTGATGCAATAAATAGCAATAGTCCAACTACTATTACAAATATTATAAGCACTTTGTATTCACTTTTTAAAAACGCCATTGCTCCTTTTCTAATAGCGTTGCTTAATTCCTGCATTTTTTCGTTACCAGGGCTTTGCTTTTTTACAAGTATATATAGAATTGTAGCAAAGATTAAAGCCAATAATCCCCCAACTGGTGCTATTATTGATAAATCCATAATCAATTCTCACCCTGCCTGCAGGAATCTTATGTCTATTTTTAATAATTTTGTTTTATATTTTTAAATTAGATTTTGATAATATTTGTAAACATAATTATATTAATTATAAATACAATTATATATTTAATTTCTATTCGGGGGAGTTAAATCCTTTCACTTTAACCTAAGGTCAAGATAAGCATGCTTAAACAACTTGGAAATGTTATTCAAAAGAGACCGTGGCTGGTAGTAACTATTGTTTTTTTAATAACAATTGGATTTTCTTCACTAATCCCATCATTAGAAATGTCAACATCAACAGAAGATTTCATGCCAGATGATGAAATAGTAAATGCAAATCTAAGAGTAAATTCGTATTTTGGACAGACCGGTGAAACAATAATGATTTTTGTTGAAAAACAAAATGCAAAAAATGTTGTTACAGCAACAGCATTAAAAGAAGAGTACCGAGTTTTAAAGGATTTAGAAGAAAAATTTGATGAAATAGAAAATACAGTTAGTATTGCAAGCTTTGTTGATATCATATGTCAATTAGAATTTGGTGACTTATTTTTCAACTGTACAGATGAACAAATAATAACTGCTTATGAAGATATTATGGCTCCTTTAAACACTGATGAAAAAATAATGCTCCAAGCAGATGATCCCAATGAAGAAATTGATTATGAACCATATCCATTACTACCTATTAGGAAAAGCATCAATAGTTTCGATGTTAAAAATTATTATATTGATGTAGAAAATGAAACATTTATTTTTTCAATCGAAGTTTATGATCTTTCAGAATTTAAAAATGAGATAACATCACCTCATAGAAAGATAAACACATGGGAATGGTTTATTGATTTTAATAATCTTATAACACCTGACGAGCGTCTAAATATGGATTATTCAATAGCAGCACATATTGAGCCCTCTGAACCTTTATGGGAAGTTGGAAAAGGATTTATAAACAATATAAGAGGATTTATTGATATTATCCGAAAAGGTCAGCTTTTTAAGTCCTATAAATCAGAGTTGGTATTATGGGTAAAGTTTCCAGGGGAAGATATTTCTTTTCCTATTATATTAAATTCAGGTAAAATCACGTTCAATACTGATGAAAATAAAATCATAATGGAAGTTGAAAAAGAAGAACTTGGGAGATATGGTGTTGCTCCTAAATTTGGAAGTTTTGAGTTACCTGCAAAAATTGGAAATACGAAGGCAGGTGTAAAAATTTATCAGTCACAGATTTTAAACAGACCTTGGAGACGAATTGTATTTAATATTAGTTTTATTGAAAAGGTTATTAAAAGTATTCAAAACCGTCCAATGTTAAGCTCAATTTTTATGAAAATAGTTGAAAGGTTTGGTAATTTCACATGGGAAGATTTTGATGAAATTTTTGAAATGTTAAAAAGTGATGAGTTTTCAATGGATACTTTTTCATCTAAAGATTTATTTTTTAATTGGATGATACTTGACATAGCACCAAATAAAGGATTATCTGATGCTCAGTATTTTTTTAAACCACCTTTTATTGAAGATTTAAAAACTTCAACAATTATGATTTTATCTAGTGATTATTTAGATAGTTCTGGTCCTAGTTCAACTCTTATGATTGTTCAACTGGATAGCCATATAGATATGATGGGGCTTAACAGATTAAGTGCAGATATACAATCTTCGATGATATCACTTGATAGTAAGGAAAATTATGTCTCTATGAAGGCTTCAGGTAATGGTATTATATCTAATGACATGAATGAAGTAACAGAAGAGGCTAATATGATTATAATGCCTGCTATTTTCATTGTAATATGTTTAATTTTATTGGTAATGTTTAAAAGATTATCGTATGTTGTTTTACCACTTTTAAGTCTTACAATCTCAATTATCTGGCTTTTTGGAACAATGGTTCTTTTTGGTATTAATTTTAATATGATGATGGTTGCAATTGTTCCACTTCTTATGGGTCTTGGTGTAGATTACTCAGTTCATCTGTTTCATAATTATAGATCTGAGTTGAAAAGAGGAAAAAAACCAGCAGCTGCAATTGTTTCATCAATTACAGATGTTGGTATGGCTATGATGCTTGCAACTATTACAACTGTTATTGCATTTTTATCTTTTTTAACTGCATCTGTTCCGCCTCTAAGAAGTTTCGGTGTTTTGTGTGCAATTGGTATAATATACACACTTATCACCACCCTCACGCTTCAAGCATCATTAAGATATATTCTTGATAGAAAAAGAGAAAAAAAAGTGATACCAAAAGAAAACAATAAGATATCATTAGATAAGTATATGGAGAGGTTTTCTGATTATGTATTGATACATCGAAAAATCATAATAATTATTGCAGTTATTATTACTGTTTTTATGGTGAGTGGAGCGACACAAGTCGAAACAACTTTTGATATGAATGATTTTTTACCTGAGGGTACAGAGTCACTTGATTTGATGATGAATATTGGTGAATATTTTCCATTTTCTAGTGAAAATCAAGAGTATATTTTGATAGAAGGAAGTGTAGCATCTGTGGAGACTCTTGAGGGGATTGCTAAGACTTATGATAATTTGAGAGATGATGATTATGTTGCAAAAACCCCAATTGGTGAACCTAAGGAGTTATCGATTTTTACTATTATTAGGAAAGCAGCAAGGGATAACACCTCTTTAAAAGAGAGATTTAATCTGAATGATGATGGGATACCCAATAATGATGATAATGTTGTTGAATTATATGATTATTTATATGATAATTTAGAGTTAATGATGGAAACACGTAGTGTACTCCATCGAAATGGAAATAAATATGATGCAACTGTTATTAGAGTATACACTGCTATCATATTTTCAGATGATGATTCAATTGATACAACTAAACAATCTGCTATATTATATGATGATCTAAATAATGATATGGAGAACTATGGAGATGCAAAGTCAATTGTAACTGGTATGTCATCGGCAATGTATACCATAATGGGTTCAATGACAGATAGTCAAATACTTTCTACATTTGTATCAATTATACTTGCATCCCTAGTATTAGTAATAGTATTTAGGAATCTTACTCTTGGTCTTATAACAGTTATACCTGTAGGCATTTGTATTTTATGGATAATTGGCACGATTTATTTCCTTGGTTATTCTTTTAATATTATGACAATTATGGTAACAAGTCTTACTATTGGTATAGGTATTGATTATGCAATACATGCGACACAAAGATTCAGGCTTACTGCTGATAGAACAGGAGATGTGAAAAAAGCAGTATCAACAACAATTGGTCATACAGGAGGCGCACTTTTTATAGCAGCCCTTACAACTGCTGCAGGTTTTGGAATGCTTATTCTAGCTCCGATGCCACCTGAACAACAATTTGGAATAATAATCTCCTTAACCATCATATACTCATACATTACTTCAATAATAATACTACCGCCAATACTTCTAAAATGGGGAGAGTGGAGAAAAAAGAAAAAAGGTTTTATTATCTCAACAAAACCAAAGCAAGAAAAATAATGAATAATTATGTTTTTTTACTCTATATTTTTTATATGGTAATTATACTAAATATTTAGGATAGAACTTGTAAATATATAAATTACTACAAACATAGATTTATTATAGGAAGTAAAACGTAATATTCAGGTGAGGTATTAGTTAATGGTATGACTCTATTTTGATACTTCCTATAAAAACAAAGATGAATACTTCTAATCTAATTCGACGTTCACCTTGTAAAAGTTTTCTCTGATTAAAATAAGATCTTGATTTTGACAATACCCTGCTGTATATACATGGGTTATTTTATTTTTAATGAGAAAAGTAGTGTTTGTACAGTTGTTAGCGAAAAAATTTATTGCTTGATTGACTTTTATCATTTGTTCAGTTTCTGGACCAAATGGTAAAACGGTATATACTCTTCTTTCAGCAATTGGTGCCAAAGCCCTTGCTTTCCAAGGATCTGCAATAATTATAGCATCTCTTGGTGTGTTACTTTTTATCCATAAAAAATCATCATATTCTTCTTCTCCAATTATATTATAATATGAAGTGTCTATATTTCTATGGACAGCAACACTAGTTGTAGCGACTAAAAAAATCACTAAAAGAATTATTCCAATTTTTTTATATGGTTTTTTAAAGTCTAAAAGTTTTGTAAAACCATAACTTGCAACAATAGACATAAGAATAAAGAGAGGTATATGTGTTCTCTGGTAGGGAAGTATAATAGTTAAACCTGAAATACTAAAAATTAGTATGTTAATTATTAATATGATTGAGGCCAGTAATAGACTCCAAATTTCTTTTCTTCTTTTTTTAGTTAGATAATAAAAACCAACTAAGAAAAAAATCGTAGGAATTAAACCAAAAAGTAGTGGTACTGCCTGTAGATATACCCAAAAATCAAAAGTTATACTTTGTAAGGCTTTTTTTTGTATTTCTGCAATAAAATTTGGGATGGATAAAAATATGGATAAAATAATTGTAATGAAAAGATATTTAGCATTTTTTTTATATTCATCATTTTTTGAAAATATATTAAGCAGAAAAAAAACTCCCAGAATCAATAATAGAACCATGGCTGTAGGTGGATGAGCATATAGAAGAAATGAATTAATTAAAAACAGTAAAAAATAGTTATAAACAGGTTTAATTTTTGTCAGTCTAAATGCAAAAACCAATGCCAATGGAATAAATATCAAACCTAGGTTTAATGGAATTAAAAAAACCGGGCCGCCCATGGTAACATTACTAGGTAACAGAGCAACCAGAAGGGAAGCAATTAAAGCCTCTTTTTTACTAAATAACTTATATACAAAATAAAAAACAGATAAAACTCCAAATAAATGTAAGATTGTGGGAAGATAAATCCATTGAGTAATACTCGGTCTAAAAATAAAATTAACAGCAGCTAAAAAACTATGCCATGCTCTTTCCAATCCTAGTTCAAAGTTTTCCCCTGTGTACCAGTTAACATCGGATTGAAGAACGATTTGTTTCGCCTGTGAGACATGAAACCATTCATCAACATGTAAAGGATATGGATATTTAAAATGAGGAAAAAATGTTAAAAAACAAACTAAAATAATTATAGGTATTAGAAAGAAAATTTCTTTATTTTTTATGTTTTTTATTTTCGAAAATAATCTATTGTTATACATATGAAACCTGCTACTAATAACCAATAAGCATAAGTTGATAGTTGATTTACATAAATTTCATTATCTATAAAACCAAGTATTATTATAGATAAAGCAAGCATTAGCACTGCGTAACCAATCAGTATCCTACTATCAAACTCGAGAAATACGAAAAAAGGTATAATTAGCATAAAAGATAAAAAGATTGCCATGTCATTATTATAAAAAATAAAATGAGCAACCAATATCAAAATTACAACAATAATGTATGGAATTTGTAGTATAGCTAGTCTTTTGACTTTTTCCTCGATTTTTTCTGTTTTAACTTCAGGAAAACTAAAAAAACCCTTTGTATGACATTCTGGGCAGATAATAATCTTTTTTTCTCCTGGAAGTCCTTTGCAATCTACTATTTTTCCACATTTTGGACAAGCAATTTTTTTAGTAATTTTCTTTTTTATCATGTTTTCCTTTTTATAAAAATCTTTAATTTCTTTTTTAGCATTTTTAACTTTTTGTTATCTTTTTCCCAACTATAGATTAAATAAACTAAACAGCAGGATAAAGTAACAATAGTTGCAATTGAGCCTATTTCAAACCAGTATTGTGGTTGATATTTTATTAGAATTTCCAAGTTACCTGTTTCATCAATCCAGA
>CP070836.1:1388013-1423507 GCA_020341795.1 Thermoplasmatales archaeon | reverse complement strand
AGAAAGATTTAATAATTAATTGTTTTAAATATTTGAATAGTCACATAAAACATGTTGGTGAAAAATGGCTTACAAGCTGAAAAAAACTGATATTGGTATCATAGTAGTCTTAATTATAATAGCAAGAGCTGTTTTACTTAGGACTGGTTATGTTAGTGATCCAAGGAAGCCTGAAACACCAACTATTGAGTTTTTTCAAGATGATTCTACAGATATATTAAAGGTTATATCAGTGTCAACTGAGGTTTTATGGAAGCACATTACAATTGAAGGAGAATGCGACAGATCAGGTCTCGGTGAAAAAGTTGTTGAAGGTAATATGTTGATAAATTGTGAAGGAACAATAACTCTAATTTTTAATCCAACAGGTGACGTACTTGGTAGTTGGACTTTCACACCTAAAAAAGTGTTACCAGAATCCATAATTCCTGCTTCAGAGAGAGTTATAAATCCTGAAGATGAAGGAAAACATTATAATAAATTACTTGTAAGCAGAGAATGGTGGTATTTCACCGCAATATTTAATGAAGATAGTGAACTTCCTGGTTGGGCTGTATCTATAAGTTTTAATCATATGTCGCGAACTGATCTTTTCATTGTATACCCTGACATATTATTTATAACATTACACAGTCCTGATGGTGAAAAATATGGGGGAATTATCGAAAGAGAAAGACCTATTCTTGGTGATTTTAGCTTTTTAAAAGATCCTGTACTACAAGCCTCATACTCTGATGATATGTTTAGAGTATCATTTGAAAAATCTTATGTTCAAGGTCAAGAACCAAATTGGCATATTCACATCGAAGGAAATAATATTGATAAAAATAATCATAAAATATTAATGGATCTACAGTTTTTTGCTCCATCTTCACCTTTATGGATTCATAATAATCGACTTATTCAAAACACAAATGCAAATATTGCAAGTTACGTATTCGTAGGATGTGATGTCTCTGGTACTATTGAAATTGATGGTTTTAGCTATAATGTTGAAGGTGTTGGACATCATGAGCATACATGGGCATCTGGGATTATTTCAAAGGGTTTGATAAGAGGATGGGACTGGAGTCATATGAAACTTGATAATGGATGGAATATTTACTATAGCAATTATTATATACTTTCACAGTTTAAATCAACAAAAGAATATACGATAAATCCACTTTCTACACTACTAATTACATCTGATAAAGGTGAAAAACTTACAATTCTTGATGATATTGAAATCAATATTTTACAATCAGATAAAGTTTTCCTACTTTTAAATATCCCACTTGAAATTGAGATTAGTGCTAAAGCTGGCCCTTCACAGATCCTTCTCAAAACATTTAAAATAAATCTTGATCTAAATCTAAAAGCTGATAACACACTTGACAATGTTTGGAAAAAATTTGCATATGTTGGTATGAAAATAGGACGTGCTATAGTTAGTGGTCAGATTACCTGGTCTGATGATAACGGTGATCATATCGAAGAATTAAACGGTATTAGCACAATTTGGAACATGAGACATTAAATCTTTTTAATTGTACAAATTGCGTTATCAGCATCAAGATTTACAATATCGCCATTTTTAATTTTATCAATCTCTATATGATCAATACATGGTATACCTGCAAGGATTACACCGGTTGCAACAATTGTTTCTGTCTCCTTATTTATAATACCTACAGGTGCTACACCATTTTTCTTAAGTCCATATATCACATAAGAACCAACTGTTGAACCTTTACCAAAAGGAAAAACAAGAATTTTACCTGATATCTTTTGACCTTTAAGGGGATGACCTTTTTCAATTACAATACCTGTTTTTGGGTCAATTCCTCCATAAAATCCTATTGGTTCAGTTGTAACAATTGCTTCACTCTCAGCAATGCCGGGTGATATTGTCCGTCCTTTCATAGTTGCCCCTCCACTAGATCATCAATATTTGCAAAACATACTTCTTGCTTACAAAATCCAGGTAAATAATTGGCAGCTTTACCTGAGTTTACACCTGTTGTCTTATATCCCATATTCTCAATAGGGCTTACAACCATACAGGTATCAGCAATAATACTGCCACCTGCTTTAGTTATTATTTCATTAAATCCCATACGTTCTGCCGCTTCTTTTACCATACGGCTTGTGCAGATCCAAACTGGTCTTTTTAGTTTCTTTCCATCAAGTTTATCTGCAAGAGTTGATATTTCTCTAAGTGACGCATGAGGACATCCGAAAATAACAATATCAGGTGTTTTACCAGTAGATAGCAAATTATATGTTTCTTTAATTTCAGATTTCCCTATACTAATTGATTCCAATCCTTTTGTATTTACTAAATCTGCTTCCGGAGTTATATCTTCAACATGATAAAGAGCAACTGCACCTGATGCAGCCATTGCAGCACCAAGGGCTTTAAGTTGATCAGTATTTGCATTTTTAATACCTGTAAAATAAGGTATTTTATTTTTCACCTGTTTACCTATATACCACCCAAGAGCTCCAAAATCTGAGTTAAAATTCAAATCAACTTTAACATTAACTTTAATTGTTGGTTGTCTTCTTTCCCATAAATGTAGCCCATAATTAGCTGTTACACCACATATAGCAGCAGCAAGAGCAGAAGGGCCTCCTTCACGATTAGTTCTAGCACCTATTACTGAATTAGAAAAACTAACAGCCGATGATTCTGACCAAGCAATATGCTCACGAAAACGAGGAAGATTACCTGCTAAATAAGGTGTACATGTTGATGTGACTACTATTCCCATTTTTTTAAAAGCATCCATAATTCTTAGTTGATTTTTTGCAAAATCAGCAGGGAATCCATATTTCTTCCAATCTTCAAGATCCATACCAGCTGGATTAAGATAAGTAAGAACTTTTACACGAGCGCCTTTAAATGCTATATCTTCAAGAAATTCAGTCCCTGGATCACCTATGGACTTATATGATACTCCTGCGACTTGTACCGATCCGACTGGTATCATTTTTTTGGCATCATAAATGTCTCCAAGACGAACAAGAAGTCTGAACAGTCTTTCCATTACTTCGCCTTTTTCTCCATTTAATATTTTTTCTTCTTCTTTTGTTAAATGCATTTTAATAACTCCTTGCAGTTATTTACAAGAATATCAATTTCTTCTTTGCTAGCGTTATCAACATGAACACCACCAACAGCTATAACTTTTTTATTATATTTTTTACATGCTTTTTCTGCTATTGGTTGAAGTACCAAATAATCATAATGACCTTCAAATTTCATTATTTCAGGATTTTTATATGGTTCACAAACTACTACTCCACCAACATGAGATTTTTCCCCTCCACCAAGAATATAAACTAAATCATCATCAAGTATGTGTTTTTCAAGAAAAACCTTATATTTACCCTCACCTGAGGTAATCATTGATATCAACTTTTTTATATTTTACTACTTCATAATTTTTTTTATCAACACCTGTAGGTATAGTTGCATCAATTCCAACTTTTGTAGTAAGTGTTTTTTTACCTTCCTCAAATTTTCCAGATGGATCAAGTGAGCTTCCTGGTTGATTAGTTTTAATTACTAGATCTTTATCTCCTTGAAAACGCGTTGCTATTGCCCATTCTACAGCGTTTCCATCATAGATATCAACATCATCATCTATGATTATTACATGTTTCATACTTTTATGACCATTGAATGCTGCATCTATTGCAAGTTTTCCATCATCTGGATTTTTCTTTTTTATTTGTACTATTCCATGTAGCCAAGAGCCTCCACCAAGTGTTACTAGTACGTTTTTACATTCAACAACTTTTGAGACTTCATCATAAATAGTTGGTTCTTTTGGCATTCCCATGAGTGTTTTGTGCTCAAGTCTACCAGGAATCAAGGCTTGATATATTGCATCTTTACGATGAGTAATACAATCAACAACAAAAACTGGTTCTTGACGTTCAAAATCACGTGTCTCTGTTAAATCAACAAAAGGTCCTTCACGATCAAGATCTCTTGTAAGTCTTCCTTCTATTACAAACTCTGATTCGGCAGGTACTTCAAGATCTTTTGTCACACATTTAACAAGAGGTGTTTTATCAAGAGAATTTGCTAAAGAAAACTCATCAACTCCAGGTGGTGGCCCAAGAGACGCTGCAATCATCACAGCAACGCTATTTCCGATACAAACAGCCATTTCAAGATCCCCTGTTATTTTATCATAAGTGGTTCTTGTCTGTCGTTTTTTAATAAGTCTAGCAGTAAACTTTTTTTTTCCTATTTCCATAAGTCGATGATATGATACATTTCGTCCAGTATCTGGATCTTTTATTGTTGCAACTGTTGCAGAACCGTATCTGCCACCATCACCATCAAGGTGAAAAAGTAATGGAATCTTTGACAGATCAGGATTTTTTATAATTACTTCTTGACAGGGGGCATTTTTTACAATTTCAGGTTTTACAGGATTGCGCAGAGCATCAACGAGTTTAAACAAAAGATTATCCTTAGTCGTCCTTAGCCCTTCTGCAATAATATCACGATTACTTGTAATTCCTGCAAAAATTGGAAAATCATATCCCTTTACATTTTCAAATATTACTGGTTGTTCATCTAAACTATAAATAATATTTGCAATTTCCTTTTGGATTGATACTTCTTTTTTAATTCTAGTTAATTTTCCATCTTTTTCTAATTGTTGCAGAAAAGGTCTAAGCCTCATTATTACTCCCTCCTATTCGTAACTTCTTCTAACACCAATCATGGTTTTTAATGTTTGAAAGCCTTCTTTTTCTATTGCATTTGCTACATCATCTTGCAAATCTCGACCAGGTGTCAAAGCTATAATATTACCACCAAGTCCACCACCTGTAAGTTTTGCACCGAATGCTCCTTGATCACGAGCAAGTTTTACAAGAAAATCAAGTTCACGAGTAGATACTTCTACTTGCTGTAGTAGCTTATGGTTTTCATTCATAAGTTTACCAAGTTCTCTGTAGTCTTCATCTTGAAAGGCGTCTTTTGCGAGATATGCTATATTTTCAGCTCGATTAAAAATTTCCTGGTATTTTTCTGGGTTTTTCTCTTTTCTTTCACGTACGCCTTCTACTGCTTTGGCTGTATCAGCAACTTTCCCGGTGCTACCTATTACTATTTCAACAGGGTTCATAAGGTCAATTTTATCCATTAAGTTCGTTTCCTTTTTTTCAAACCAGATAAGGCCTCCAAAAGTAGAGGCTGTATTATCGATACCAGATGGTGTCCCATGATATCCTTTTTCACCTTCATATGCAATATCATTTATCTCATTATTTGATAGATTGAGATTGAAATGTTCAGAAAAAGCTCTTGCTATTGCAACACAAGAGGCTGCACTTGCTCCTATTCCGCTTGTTGCAAATAAATTACCTTCAAGTGTGATTTCAACACCTTTTTTTGATAAATCTAGATTCATTTTGTTTATTATGCGGTTGATCGAGTCTTTTTGCTGCTCGATTTTATTTTCTTTATAAGTTGGTGTTGCTTTTCTTTTATCTATTATTTTCCAACCATTTGTTTCCAAGGATTCTATTCTTGCAATAGTATATTTTCCAATTGCAGAAACTATAGCTGGAATTCCATAAACAACAAAATGCTCATTAAAAATAATTGTTTTTCCAAAACCTATACCCTCGCCCGACATTTTTATCACATAACAGTTTTTTTGATAATTTTCATTTTTTCCTCTTAAAATCGTTTTTGGGTGAAATACTATATTTAGTATATCTTTTTTATGCTTGTGGTAAAAAAATCTTAATACTAGAAAGGTATATAATTTAATATTTAATATAAAATATTTCAATTAGGCTATATAAAATGGAAAAAAATAAAAAATTGGGTGATAATTCAAAGAAATATAATTATACCTTAAGGGATAAATTTAATATTAAAAAGTCTAATTTTTTTTGGAAATGGGTAGACATATTGTCTTTTAAACTTGATAAGATTGAAAAAATTTATATTGATCATGTATCAAAAGAATATATCAGAGAATTCAACATGTTTGATATTAATGATGCAAAGAATATATTGCATATTGGATGTGGATCATATCCTATCACTGCTATAACTCTCTATAGATTTAATGGTGGAAATATAATAGGTATTGATAGAAGTAAAAAAGCAGTGGAAAGAGCGAAAAATCTCATTGCAGAAAAACAATTTAATGATAGAGTAAAAATCATGGTTGGAGATGGATCTGAATATTCACCTGAAGGATTTGATACTATAATCGTTTCAGGATGCTCGATTCCAAAGTTGAAAGTTTTAGAAAATTTAATAAATAAAGCAGAACCAAAAAGTAGAATTATTGTACGAGAATCATGTAATATTAGTAATGTTGTTTCAAAATATTTAGGAGAGCAAAAAGATAAGGTGAAAATTGACAAACATATGATTAATAAAATCAATAACAAAAATAGCTGGGAATCTTTTTTACTAATAAAAAAATAAGTTATTTATCTTATAATTTAAGGATTTTTTTACGATCAAATTTTGTTTCTGTTAAAGATAAGAGAAAACCAATGAAACCTGTACAAATGTCGGTTATAACAAATCCCATTAAAGATACCACAAGTATATCATGACTTTCTACAGTTGGGAAAAGTGTTGTAAAAATAAAAACTGCTGTTAGTTCTCTTGTACCAACACCTGCAAATGTAATAGGGATGAATCCTGCAGCGTTTGCAATTGGAAATAGAAACAAGAAATAAAGATATGGTATTTCAACACCAAGTGCTATAACAAAAATGTATTCTTGGGAAAAAATGATAATCCAGGTAATAGATGTTATTAAACCGGGAATTATTAATCTTCGAATTTTTGGGAAATCTTTATAAAATGTGCTAATAAACTGATTTGAGCTTGATTTTATTCTATTTGGAAGTAAATATTTTGTAAAACCAAAGAGTAGTTTTTCTCCTCTTTTTTTACTTATAAAAAAAAGTATTGTCACGATTAAAAATGCACACCATATTGATATTAAGATAAAAAGCTCTGGAAACTGATATATAAAAAATAAAGAGCAAATAAAAATTACAATATACATAGAACTGGTATGAACTGTTGTTTCTATCGTTGAATTTACAAATAATTTTCCATATGGTTCACCTGTCTTCTCCTTTAAATATGGTATTCTCATTAATTGACCTATATAGCCTGGTGTAAAGCTCCCATAGAAATATCCTATCAAAAATATTTTTAATGATTTCCAAAATCCTATATTGATTTTTTGCTCCTTAAGCATCATTTGCCATGCAACATTTCTTACTAGTACTCTTGGTATTGTAAGTGATAAAGCTAATATAACATATATTGGATGAATAGCAAGAAATGCATTTATAATATCATTGATATCTTCTTTTAAAAATATGTAAAAAATTAGTAAAAAAATTCCAATAAACGGGAGGATTTTCTTTGCATATTTGAATATTAGTCTCGTCAAATAGAATTTGATAATAATTTACTGTTTTTTATTGTTATGAAAAAAATAAATGTTTCATTTAGAGAGTTTTTCGAGTTTATAATTTCTGACATTCCATCTGAATATTTGATTAAATTCTAGATCATATTTAAATTTAGTATATATAAAAAATAATGCAATATCTGATAAGAATTTTAAACCTTTTAATTGAAAACCTTCTCTAAAATAATTGGTGGCTTGCCATTTATTTATTTTATTCTTAAAATCATTCATCTGAGTGTTCGTTACATATTTTGTTTTTTCAACAGGGGGCATACCTTTTGCTTTAATATTTAAATCATAATTTATTGTTTTTTCATTTTCACATATTTTTTTTATTTCTGTTCCAGGAAAAGGATAAAGCTTTGCAAAAAACACATTATCTGCTTTTGATTTTTTAGCAAGTTCATAACTTTCATCCATCATAGACAAGGTTTCATAAGGTGCTCCATAAATAAAATCAAGTCTAAGCTGCATACCGTTTTTCTTTATTATTCTAAATGCGTCTAAGAGTTGCAAAGTAGTCATATTTCTATTATATACTTCGTTTAAAATGTAGTCATTTCCTGATTCAACTCCCATCCTTGCTTCATAACAACCCGCATTTTTCATAATTTTTATAATGTCATCAGTCACAAGATTTGCTCTTACATTAGCAGTCCATCCAATAATTTTATGATAACTATTTTCTTTGAATTTATTACAGAATTTTATTACAAAATTCTTTTTAAGAATAAATGTATCATCAAAAAAATAAAGAAATCTAATACCTTTATCTTTATATTGTTTTACTCTAAGCTCAATTTCTTTTAAAACATTATCAACATTTCTAAATCTTACATAATTTCCATCTAATCGTCTCCTTAGTGCGTGATTACTACAATATGTACATGAAAACGGGCATCCTCTTGATGCCATAATTGGAAAATGATTATGATTAATCTTAAAATAATGTTTAATATCAAAATCTGAAAAATCTGGAAATGCGAGATTATTTAGATTTTCAATCAGTTTTCTTTTTTGGTTTTTTACGATTTGACCATTTTTTTTATACCATATACCTTTTACTTTTTCACAATTTAATTCATGATCAAGTAGCTCTTGCAATACTTGTTCTCCTTCACCTATGCAAACAATATCAACTTCTTTGTTTTCTATTACATCTTCTGGTGCTAAAATTGCGTGAACTCCCCCAAAAATTATTTTTATTTTAAAACGTTTTTTTATATATTTAGCAATTTTCAATGCACAAGGATAATTGAAACTTAAAACTGAAAAACCAATAATGTCAGGTTTATGAAAATTTATTTTATTAACAATATGTTCTTTCCAATTATTTCTATTAAAAGCTAAATCAACAATAATTGATTCATGTTTTTTTTTCGAGTTTAGAAATCCTTTTAGATATGCAATTGACAGACATGGCATATGGTCAAATGATTCTATATTTGGTACTATCAATAAAATTTTCATTTATTTCCCAGGATTAGATTACATATTATTTGATTCTTTATAAAACTGCTTTCTTCTATAAAATAATGGTAAATCGTTAAATAATGCAAAAAATGGTAAAGGATCATCCCAAGAAAAAATTGCATATTCCTTTTTACCTTTGAAAGATTTTAATAAATCCTTAATAGTTAATTGTTTATTTTTTAGATATTTTATAGATGAAACTATATCTTCAGGCATATACAACCATTTTACGTGTTTACCATTAAAAATTTGTTTTTCAAATTTTTTTCCAATTGCATCCATATATGCCATATAAGGGAAATTGATGCCACAACAAGTTGGAAAGCCATTTTGCATCCAGCAGCGTGAATTTATTTCAATTATTTTGAATTTATAATCTTTTGAATCTTTTTTAAATTCTGCATCAACAATACCATGATAACCGATTTTTTTAACAAGTTTGTTTGTAATTTCTTCAAGTTCGGGTTCAATAACACTTTCAATCATACATCCATTTCCAAAACTATGAGGCCATTCTCTTATACTTCTGTACATAAAACATCCAGTTGGTTGAGATTTTTTATCATAAAATGCATCAAATCCATAATGATTTCTAACACTTCCAGGAATAATCTCCTGGACAACAACTTCATGTCCTTTGGCAGCCGTTATTTTATAATTCTTAATTAATTCTTTTTCTGATTTTGCTATAAAAAGCTTCATTTTAAAATCATGTCTGAAATAATCAGAGTATATTGGTTTAATTATACAGGGATAATCGATTTTTTTAGATATTATTTCAACATCAGATTTATCATTTATTGGATATGTTTTCGGTCGTGGTATATCATATTTTTCAATAGTTTCGAAAAAAAAGCGTTTATTTAGAAATTTTTCAACTTTTTCATAGTCATCAGAAAAATAATGGTAATATTTTTCGAGTTTGTTTTTATTTTTTGTTATAACAGATAGTTCAATGTCTCCAACTGGAAATAAAACACCTTTGTTTTTTAGTTTTTCTCCAAGATCTAATAAAAAATCAACATATTTTTTTTCATCATCTTTTGGATTTGGACAAATCATACCTTTATAATATTTTGAATATGAACAAGTAGGATTTTTTTTAATACTTAAAACAAATGTTGGTATATTTTTTTTTTTAAGACTTCTAATAACACCAAGATCTAGAGTCATATATCTTGCAAGTACAAATGCTATTGGCTCCTCTGTATTATATATGAAATTTGAATATTTTCTAGGAATCATTGATAATACCATATATGATAATGATTAATTTAAAGAATTTTACTTAAACACCCTATAGTATTATCCTAATGATTTATGAAGCTTAGAAATTTGTTACCAGTTATTGGTATTATCATTTTTATCATAATTCTTCTAACAATCGATATAAGACAAATAATTAGAATTTTCTCAGAAATTAATCCATTATATGGATTCCTTTCTTTTTTTGTTCTTGTTCCTCTTCTTCTTCTAGCGGGCATTGAATGGCAGCTATTATTAAAAAAACAAAAAATACATGTGAGTTTTTGGTATTCAATTAAAAATTTTTTTATAGGTTATTTTTATGGTTTTATTACACCAGGTGGTTTTGGTGCTTTTACAAGGGCACTTTATCTATCTGATGAAAGTAGTATACCACTCCCAAAATGCGTTTCAAACGTGATTATTTTCAATATAGTAGAATTTATTAGCATGCTGCTAGTAGGTGCGATTGGTGCGATTTATCTAAGTAGTATATTTCCTTATTTGTTCTATACTATAGTTTTTATTTTAATAATAGTTGTTGTCTTGTTTTTATTTTTCTTTAAATCAAAACGTTCTAAGATTTGGTTTTTTAAAATAGTTCAATCTAGAGTGTTTTCAGCAATTAAAGAAAGAATTGAAGGATCAGTTGATACTTTTTTTGAAGATATTCCAAAGTTTAAAGATGTTATTTTACCTATATTTATATCAATTTCTGGCTGGGTACTAAAATATATTATGTTTTTTTATATCGCAAAAATGTTTTTTATCACTATTTCTCCTATTACTTTCATTATGATAATGGCTGTTTCTGATGTTATTTCTTCAATTCCTATATCTACATACGGTCTTGGAGTTAGAGATTTAACCTATATTGGACTATTTCCATTATTTATTGATGTGGCAGTAGAGAAAATTGTTAGTCTTTCAATTTTTTGGTTTGTAATTATCTGGCTAACACCTAGTATTATAGGTGTTTTTGTAACAGTTTATGAAACACGAAAAATAAACAAGATTAAAATCGATGAAATTACAAGTAGGAGATTTGAAAACTATATGAAGAAGTTTCCTGAATTATATAATTCTCTTGCATCTATTGTTAAAAATTATGTTTCAAATAAGATAAAAAAACCAATAATTATTGATTTAGGTTGTGGTCCTGGACTTCTTTCAAAAGAGATAAATAAATTAATTCCAAATGGTAAAATAATAGGGATGGATCAATCTGTCGATATGCTAAAAATAGCTAGAGAAAATGCAAAAATTGAAACAATACAGGTTATATCAGAAAAAATACCTTTAGATAATGATTCTGCAGATGCCTTAGTATCACGTTTTAGCCTAACTTATTGGAAGAACCCAAAAGAGAGTTTTTCTGAAATATATAGAGTTTTAAAACCAAATGGAATAGTTGTTATGGAGCTTCTAAATAGGGAATATCCACGTTGGAAAATATTTTATAGAAAAATTGCAATGATTTTTAAAGGTGCAGGATGGGTGGCAAGATATCATGCTGATGCCTATAAAACAGCATATACTTTTGACAATGCAAAAAAACTAATCATAAATTCTGGTTTTAAGATCAATAATATTATTGGTAATAAAAGGAAATGGAACTTTATTATTGTTGCAAATAAGTAATCATAACATTTTTAAATGATAAATATTATAATATTATTATAAATTTTAATATATTGGAGTATTAATATGAGTCGAAGAACTAAAAAAATATGTTTATTCCTTTTTTCAATTTCAATTGTTTTAATTAGTTCAATTCCATCATTAGGTGTTAGTACTCAATTAGATTTTGATAGATTAATTCTAGAAAGTCAAACAGAAGATAATGAACTTCATTTGTTAAGAGTTGAACATTATCTTGAAATTGTTGCTGAAAAGAGTATAGGACGATTTAATGTATGGTATGCATTCCCACCAGATTATCAATATCAGTCACCTATTCTTTTACATGTTTTTGATGATACATCAGAGGAGGTTTTAAACTATAAAATTGAAAACGACACCTGCATTCCTAATAAATTTGTAAACTTTACAATATCTGGTATAAACAAAGATGAGCATAAGCTTATTCATTTTACTGCTTGGGTTTTAGTTAAACATCATAATTTCTCTGATTTACCAATAAATGTAGATTTTCCAAATAAATCCCATCTTCCAAGTGCGACAAAAAAATGGCTTTTAAAAACGGATGTAGTACAGCTCAATAGTAGATTAATAAAGTATAGAGCAAAATTGTTTAAAATGGAACATAGTGATCTTATCAGTTATGCAAAAAAAACTGCAACTTTCATTAAAGATCACAGATATCAGATGTTTTTATTACAGCTTAAATTTAATATGTTTTTTTCACAAGATGCTGTTACAACACTTTTAATAAATGGTGAAAACGTTGGAAGATCCCATCTTGCATGTGCACTTCTTAGATTACAAAATATACCATCTCGGGTTTTACTAGTAAATAATGACCAAGGTTTCTGGACTCAAATGCATTATATGATAGAATATTACGTACCAGATTATGGATGGGTACTCCTTGATACAACACGAGCGAAAACACCATTTAACACTAGCAGACAAATTGTAAACCGAGTTTGTTATCCTGAAGATGAAAATAACACAAAGACGGATTACATTTTTAAAAGAATGAAAGGTGAAGAACGCTGGATATGGTTTAGCAATAATAATGTAAAACCTTTCTATGTTGACTGCAAACAAGGTAGTAAGTCTCAGATGTTTAGTGAAAGTATTGTATGGACATGTGACCTTGTTGCAGATGCATGTTTTGACACAACAAGAACAACTTTTCATCAATTTCAAAAATACCTGGGTATTGGTTTAACAGGTGAAAATAAAAAATATTTTGAAAATGCAGTAGGTTTTCAAAACGAAGCAATAAATCGTATGAAAATTGGAAATCCACTGGAATATTATTACAATATTAAAAGAGCAAATGAAGAATACAATAAAATTATAGTCTAGTAGATATGTGATATGAAAAATAAAGAATACGATTCAACAGGAAAAATAATAGGTACAATAAAGCTATCAATAATTGCATTTATTATATTTACATTAGGTTTTATACCATTAGTAATAGGTGGTAAAATTGTTCTAATGTATATCTCGTTTACAGAAATATGGCATTTTTTCTTACTTCCAGTTCTTATTTATATTGGAATTGGATTAACTTTATGGTATCAGCTATTAATTTCGGGATTAATAATTCATATTTTTAAAATAAAATATGAACCAGGAGAATATCATTATACATTTAACAATAAAACTACTTTTAAATGGGTTTTATTCTGTATATTATACACTCCAATGAGAAAACTTCTTGAGATTTTTCCAATGGGTGGGATGAAATATAGATATTACCGACTTCTTGGTATGAAAATTGGTGAAAACACACTTGTTGGTGGAACAATTATGGATCCTTGTTTAACAGAGATTGGGGATAACTGTACAATGGGACTTTATTCAGTGATATATGGCCATATTCATGATTATGAAAAAACCACTCTTCTTCTTGATAGGATTAAAATTGGAGATAATGTTGTTATTGGTGCAGGTGTTTTTATTATGCCAGGTGCCATTATTGAGAATGATGTAAAAATTGCTACTGGCGCAGTTGTAACAAAGGGTCAGGTGTTAAAAAAAGGCAATGTATATGCAGGTATTCCAGCTAAAACAATAAAAACTAAAAATAAGAATTAATTTTTTTTCGTTATTAGTTTGCTTTATATATTTAATCCTATATAAAATATAACATTTTATATAAAATTTTAATATTTTAATGAATAAAAAAATTTAAATTTATGTTTTGTATTAAGTATTTATGTAGAAGGGGGAGATAAATGAAAAAATATATAATAATGTCAGTATCTTTAGCCGCTATATTTCTAATGATTTCTACGGTTTCTGCTGTTCCACAAGTACAGAGCCAATTTACGTTAAAACGATTAAATAAATCAGAGGAAATTCAGAGGCTAATAGATCAACGAATAAAAAGTTTAGAAGAAATAAAAAATAAAGATCAATTAATTAAAAATAATTATGAGGAAGCTCTTGAATTAATAAAAATATATATTTTAGATATCGGTATGCTAGGTCCATTTTTAGACTGGCTTATTAATCTAATAAATTCCATTATCAATCTTATTCAAACCTTAATAGACTTTATAAGCGATCTTCTTTCATTGGCAAATCTAATAGATTTATTAATCGAAAGTATACAACAGCTCATTAGCATGGTACAACAATTAATCCAATGGATTATAGACCTATTTAATCCTAACACAAAAGTGATTTAAAAAACAATTAAATAAAACACAATAATTACATTTTATTTTTATTCAAAAAATAATTATTTTGTTTAAAATAATTATATAATCTTTTAACAATCGTTAATTTGATATAGTTGTATAATATTTCTTAATTAAGGGTAGGCGACATTATATGGTAGGAAAAGGAAATAAAAATAGAAAAATCTTTGGAGCTTTAATTATATCATCTTTGCTGCTTTTTTCTTGCACAACATTGGTGGCAGCAAATGTAGAAGAAAAAAATATTTTAGATAATTATCAACCTTCAGAAAAAATGATGGGAAATGAATATAAAGGATACCTACGAGTGTATATTGTTGAGGAAGAATCAAGATGGAAGATGGATAACAAACAAAGGTATCATAATGCATTATTTGATATTGCATTTAATGATCAAATATTTGTCAGATATCTTGATACATATGAAGATGTTATTAGTTGGTCTGGCGACATAGAAGAAAATAATGTCATTGTAATGGCTGCATTATTTAATCAAGAATCATTTACAAATTATGCTGATCCACCATTCAATAGACCTTTTAATGCTCATCTTGTTGATGCTGCTGCTGGTGCAACACCTGGTACTACAGGTTCAAATACTGTAAATGAAGATTTTACACATACTGTTTTTGTTGAAAAAGGAACAGCTACATGGTGTCCAGCTTGTCCAGGTATGGCAAGAAAATTAAAAAGCATCTATGAATCTGGAGATTATCCTTTTTATTATGTATCAATGGTTGTTGATGAAAGTAATGATGCCAATAGAAGAATGGATGATTATAGCCTCTATTGGCTTCCTACGGCATTCTATGATGGAGGAGAAGAGGTCCTAATTGGAGGGGATATCACAGAAACTGTTCATAGAGATACCGTTGAAGCATGTGGTAAAAGAGATGTCCATGAACTAGATTTATCACTAACAGTAGAATGGATTGGTGAAGGAGAACTTGAAATAAGTATAAGTATTACAAACAATGAAGAATTACCAAATACTGCACCAGATATGCCAACAATTGTTGGTCCATCAAAGGCAAAAACTGGGGAAGATATCGAATTTACAATTACAGGTTCTGATCCAGATGGAGATGATATGTACTTCGTCTTAGATTGGGGAGATGAAAGCGATGAAGTAACAATTGGACCATATCCTTCAAATCAAGACATAAAAGTGACCCATAATTGGGCTGAAGATAGAGTATATGTAATCAGAGTTAAAGCAAGGGATTTAGATGGTGCTGAAAGTGATTGGAACTCTCTGACAGTTACAACACCAAAAAGTATTGTAATTTCATCGCGATTAATCGAATTTATAAGTAATCATATTAAGTTGCTTTCAACATTATTTGAAAAATTAATATGACTCATTACATAATAATTATATTAATTTTTTATTATTTTTATATTGGTTTAGGATGTGTGAATAGAAAAATCAAGAAAGTAATTTTGAAAAAAAGTAAAGATAATTATAAGTTAACAAAAAATTTTATTTAGCAAAATTTCTAAATATTAAAATAAGGATAATAAAAAATTATATATGAAAGAAATAATTAGAAAAGAATTAAAAGAAAAACGAAGTAAACAAGTATATAAAGAAAATAGAAAAAAAAGCAAAGAGATAAAAGAAAAACTGTTTAATCTTCCTGAATACAAGAGTGCGAAAACTGTACTTTTTTATATTTCATATAATACCGAAGTATTTACACATGATATGATAAATGAAGCATTGAAAGAAAAAAGAGTAATTGTACCAATTATTAACAAAAAGAATTGTTCACTTAGTCTTTCATATTTAGAGTCATGGGATGATTTAAAAATTGGAGCTTATGGAATTTTAGAACCTAGAAAGAAGTGTATTAAAAAAGTCCTTATAGAAGATATAGATCTGATTGTTATACCAGGAATAGGATTTGATATAAAAGGAAATAGAATGGGTCATGGTAAAGGTTATTATGATAGACTCTTAAAAAAGTCTAAAGCAATCCATATAGGACTTGCTTTTGATTTTCAAATAGTTGACATAATTCCATTAGAAAATCATGATATACCTGTCGAAATTATTATTACAGAAACTAGAGTAATTATGTGTAAATAATATCAAATTTAATTTATTTTTCATATTATTATTTTAATCTAAGTCACAATTTCTTTTAGCCTATCTGTATCCAATGCTTTTTTTATCTCCATAGAAATTCGTTCACCATAACTAATAGAATCACCATATAAATATCCTGAATAAGGTGTAAAACGAGTAAGAGGACTACCTGGTATACGCATTGAAATATCAAATACAACCATCTCCTCTCTGCCTTTATCAGCTGCTATTGCTCCTTGTAGAGCAAAAGGTCCAATTATACCTGGGGGGCATTCCTTTTGAGTTGTTTTTACAAATTTTTCACCAAGATTAAAGATTTTCTCAATAATTGATTCTTTAGTTGTAGCAGCAATATGCCCTGTTTCAATGATTTTTGGTTTTAAATACTTTAGAACCTCAAGTTGCTCATTTGCAGGCAATCTGATGAGTCCATCAAGATTTGTCTGTCGACGAGTATCAGTTCCCATTATCTCAAGTTCATCATTGATAGTGCTATAAAAATAATTAAAATTAATCTGAGCACCAATAACATATTCCTCAATAACTGCCTTTTTTAATAATTCTTTTGTAATTATTTTTTTATCTAACAATTCTTTGGATTTTTTCTTATAGTCTTCATTACTTATTGCATAGAAAAATGCACGTTCATATCCACGAATAGCTTCATTTACTTTTACAATTACAAGTTTATCTATGTCTTTTGGAGATTTGTAGATTTTTGGATATCTAATCCCTGCTTTATCAAGGAGATAATACTGGTTTTTTGGAAGGTCTCGCTCTTCAAGTTTCAACATTGAACGAGTTCCATAAATAGGAACTTCAAAGTTATTTTCAATATCCTTAAAATCAAAGTAAACCCAGAAATATCTATTATGAATGAAAATAGTATTTCTTTTCCTAAGTTCCCTTTGAACTTTTGGTTTAGTTATATCAGAAAATTTATCCAGAATAATTGCATCATCAATACAACCTCGTCCATTCTTTCGAGTTTTGTAATATTTTGTATATGTATTTTCTCTACCTTTCTGACAAACAGCTAGTGTATTAAAGCCATATTTTTTTGCACCGCGACCAACATCTAATCCAGAATGACCACCTAAAACACCAATCGTGATATTGCTCTTATCATATGATTCGACTATTTTTTGAATTGTTTTTCTGCCGATCATAATATGATATCCTACCCGTATTATAATTGACTGTAATCAGGGAAAGGTTTTTTAGGTTTATTGATAAAAAGAAAAAAATTTTCAAACAAGAATATTTATCCTTTGAATTTTGGTCTTTTAGAAAGATAGATAGATAAAGGTAATGACTCATTAGGATAGTTTTTTATATCATCTAAAACGAGTTTTTGTAGATCTTTTATTTTATATTCTTTTGAATTATCACCAATTTTATCGTTTCTAAATCTTGGTAAAAATGTGTTTTTATTTATTTCTTTTTCACCAACGACAATTATAATTGGAATCCATTCTTTTTCAGCATCACGAATTTTTTTACTAACGCTTTCCTCACGATCATCTATGTCGATGCGAATTTTATAATACTCGTGATTGTTAATGTCTTGTTCAAACTTAACACAGTCTTTAATAAATTCATCTCCAACTGGAATAAGTCTTATCTGTGTTGGGGAAAGCCAAAGGGGTAAAATTGGTTTTAGGCCTTTACTCATTTTTATCGCTTCTTTTTCAAGAAGTGCATATATTACTCTTTCAATAGCACCAGATGGACTGCAATGAAGAATCAATGGATGTTTGGTTTTACCATATTTATCTGTAAATTTTATATCATATCTTTCTCCGTTTTCAATGTCTATTTGATCGGTGCTAAGAGCAGATGCCTTATTTGACATGTCTACAAAGTTGAATTCAAATTTTAAAACAAAGTAAAATATTCGTTCATTCCACATTTCAACAAGTATTGATTTTCCAAGTTTTTTAACGAGAAAAAGAATAAATTCTTTATTTTTTTCATAAAAATCTTTGGTTGTTCTTAAAGCCATCTCAATATCTGAGTTTTCAATTCCAATTTTATCTAAAACACTCAGACTTAAATCAAATCTTATCTTGAATTCATCCATGGCCATATCAAGGTCAGCAGTAAAAGCATGAACATCAGGCATAGTAAAAGCACGTAATCTTCGAAGACCAGTAAGCTCTCCAGATTGCTCTCGTCTGAATGAATATTTAGTTAATTCATACATTTTTAGTGGTAAATCTTTGTAGCTAATTGTTGAATCATGTGCCATAAGAAATTGGCCAAAGCATGCAGCAAAACGCAGGAAAAAATTTCGTTTGTCACTTTCAATTTGGTATTGTCTTGCAGGGAATCTCTGAAGATATTTTGAAAGAGTTGGATGTTCCATATCATACATTATTGGAGTTTCAACTTCAAGGCCACCATACTCGACTACTCTCTGTGTTACATAACGCTCGATTAACTTTTTTATTAATCTACCCTTGGGGTAAAACCTCATGTTTCCACCATCTGAGGCAGGTTCATAGTCAGCAATTTCCAGTTTTTTCATTAGAGTTACATGTGCAGGTTCTTGTTTTTCTGCTCTTGATTTTTCTTTTTCATAGTAAGAAAATATCTTTAAATTTTCATGTCCTTTAAAGTTGAATTTACCAACATCATGTAGTTGTCCATCTTGTGTTAAAATATTCCAGTATGAACTAAGTTTTCTTTCTTTTTTTAACGAATCTGTTTCTTCACCTACTGGAATTATTTCACGTGATAGTTCTGAAAGTGGATGACCTTTGCATGATATTTTAAAGGCTTTATACCATCCAAAAGGTGATCTTTTTACATTATAATTTTTCTGTTTAAGTTCATACTCAATTTCAATTAGTATTTCTTGTGCTTTTTTAGGACTTGCCAGATCGCTACTTAGATGTGCATATGGATAAAGCATTATGTTTTTTACATTAAGTTGTTCTGCGATTTTAGTAATTTCTTCGATTGCCTGTGTTACAGCATGTTTTGATGATTTTTCATCTATTTTTTCAACTGCTGTAAAAACAGTAAGTGCCTCTTCAAATCTATCGGTTTTTTTATCTGTTTCTTCAGGTGTTTTTATTGCTTTTTCTTTTACTTCGTATTCAATAAAGTCACTATGAATAAATAATAGTTTCATATAGAATCAAACCCTGTAAAACAAATAATTGTTATTAAAGATAATGATTGTTATCACTAACGTTAATGGGGGAGGCGGCGGAGGTGTTAAACACCGCAAATAAAAATTCTTAAATTGTTATACTATGCAATCCCATCTCTCCGCCTGAACGTTTGAATGTATTAAACAATATAAGAATATTTCGGAAAAAAACTATCTGTTTTTTTCTTCATATAAATAAGGAGAAAAATTGTTTTTTTGTCTATATCATTTTTTTATAAGAAACTGCATCAAGTAAATCTTTTATTTCAGATTCATCTGCTATTTCTATTTCAACTAGCCATCCTTTATCATAAGGGCTTTCATTTATTGTTTCTGGCGTTTCTTCTAGATGTTTGTTGACATTTACTATTTTTCCTGAAATTGGTGCATATATTTCTGTTACTGATTTTACTGATTCAACTATGCAGAGCTCATCTTCTTTTTTAATTTCTTTACCAATCTCAGGTAGTTCAACAAAAACAATATCAGTAAGTTGTGATTGTGCATGATCTGTTATTCCAATTATTGCTGTATTACCTTGTATTTTTATCCATTCATGTGTATCTGTATATTTTAAATTATCACGTACTTCAATTACCATAATAATCTGAATCTGGTAATTTTTTTCTGTGTTTTAAATGTTTGTAAGAAAAAAAAGAAATTAATATTTTTAATAAAAATTATCAACTGTTCTAAAGTATTTGAAATATTGAAAATATTTTATAGAGCAAAGATGGAAAGTTATTATATAATGCTCTGTATTTTGGCATTGATACACTAAATGGTTCTGACCAATCACTCCAAACTCCATGTTCGTCTTGAACTCTTGCTACTATAGCATAATTTCCAGTTTCTGACCATTGATGATCAACTGGAACAGTTTCACCTGATTGCCATGGTCTGGATGTACATCCACCACATACCTCTGTTATTCCATCATCAAAATCAACTTCAATTCTTAATAAGAGATCTTCATCTGGATCTGAAATTGTAACATAATAAATATAGTTATTCTTAATTTGTCCATTTAATGGACCTGTAACCTCTGGTGGATTTGGAGGATTATTATAATTGTTTGTACCAATATTTATTTTATTTGCAGAAACTAAAATTGAGACACTAGTTAAAATCATAAGCATACAAGTAAAAAATACTAATATTTTTTTCATTTTATTTTTGCCCCACGACTCAAATTAACAATTGTGAAATGGATGTAATGTTTTATAAATTTTACTATTGATTATTTTTCCAATCTTTAGGGACAAAAGGTGGTTTTATTACCTTTGATTTAACAGGTTTCCCACGAATTATGATATCATTAATACTATCTTTTTCTCGATAATCAGGATGACAATAACCCATAGCAATACCAGTATTAAGACATGGAGAAATTGTTCCACTAGATACAATACCTATTTTTTTTCCATCTCTTTGTATTTCAAAACCATGACGTGGAATACCTTTTTCCTGACATACTAAACAAGTAAGACGCTCGTAATCTCCTTTTTCTTTTTGTTTTAAAAGAGCGTATTTTCCAATGAAATCATGATCCCAGTTAATAATCCAAGACATAACTGCTTCAAGGGGTGTACGTCCACCTTCAAATTCATTTCCTGCAAGTATAAATCCTTTCTCAAGTCTAAGTGTATCTCGTGCACCAAGTCCGATTGGTTTTATACCATATTCTTTTCCTGCTTCCAGAATTTTTTTGAATATATCCTTTGCTTGATCTACAGGAGTTATTTGAAGTTCAAATCCAAGCTCACCTGTGTATCCAGTATGCGAGATAATACACTCTATTCCGGCAAGATTAATATATTGACATCCAAAAAATCCAATTGTTTTTAGATCAGTTTTTGTTAGTTTTTGAAGTGTATCACGAGATTTTGGACCCTGTATAGCTAAGATTACATATTCTCTTGATACATCTTCACATGTTGCACAAATATTGTTTTCCTCTGCTTTTTTATTAAGCCATTCTGTTACAGTTTTTGCTCTCCCAGCATTAGGTATTATCATAAATTTATCTTCAAGATGCATGAATATTGTGTCATCTATAACTGTTCCATTATCACGTAATATTACTGTATACTGGCTTTTTTTATTCTCAATTTTTGATGCATCCTCAACTGTTGTAAGAGTTATTAAGTTTTCAGCACCATCTCCTGTTATCCATATATTACTCATATGTGATACATCAAAAAGACCTACGTTTTTTCTAACTGTTAAATGTTCATCTTTTATTGAACCATAGTGAATTGGCATTTCAAAACCTGAAAAATCTGTAAATTTTGCACCTAATTTTTTATGAAGCTCATGTATTGGTGATTTATTTGCCATAAATATCGTCTGGGTGTATACTATTTTTATAGTAAAATATTTCGACAAAACATTTATCAAATATTCAAATCTAACAGTTGTTAATGCAAAAAACAGATATTACTGGTGTTTACAAGGATAAAAGCCAAATTTTTACAGAAAACATAAAAGAAAGCAAAGGGGTTAAAGTTTATAATGAAAAAATTGTTAAACAAAAAAATAAGGAATTTCGTTCATGGAATCCTTATAGAAGTAAACTTGCAGCAGCGATATTAAATGGTCTTGAGTTTAAAATAAAAAAAGATTCAAATATTCTTTATTTAGGAGCTGCAACTGGGACAACTGTTAGTCATATTTCAGATATATGTAAAAATGGAATGATATTTACTGTTGAAAACTCACCGTTTGCTATGAAAAAATTAGTTAATTTATGTAAAAATAGACCAAATATTATACCTATTTTTGAAGATGCTAATCATCCAGATAGATATAGTTCAATTGTCAATATTGTTGATATTTTATATCAAGATATATCACAGAGAAACCAGGCAGATATATTTATAAAAAATATTAAAAATTATCTTAAGGAAGACGGGATTGGTATTTTTATGGTTAAAGCAAGAAGCATAGATGTATCATTAAAACCAAAAGAAACTTATGATCTAGTATGTTCACAACTTGAAAAAAATAGATTGAAAATTAATTCATTAATAGATCTTATACCATTTGAAAAAGATCATGCAGTAATATTTGTATCTAAATAAAAAAAATTGGGATGATAAAATATGAAAATTGGGTTAAATTCAAAACTTATAATTACTTTTTTAAAATTTATTATTCCAATTTTAATAGGTATTGCTGTCGTTTTAACAGTTGGATATTTTTTAGATGACTATCTACGATTAAGATATTGGTCTTTAATAACTGCTTATTTCTTCCCGCCTTTTGGAAAAGAGACAGTCATACCTGCAGGTATAGTTGCAGGGATACATCCAACAACAATTGCATTGTCAATTGCTTTTGTAGACATTATTGTCGCATTGTTTTTAGTGTATAATTATGACCTTGCAAAAAAAATCCCATTTGTTGGTAAATTTATAGGTAGAATTGAAAAAATTGGTCGTAGTTCTTCTGATAAATATCGGTGGCTTAAACCCTTACGTTTTATTGGTATAATATTATTTGTAATGGTTCCATTTCAGGGATCCGGAGGTCTAGTCGGCTCAATAGTTGGTCGTCTAATTGGAATGAAACGATGGACTGTTTTTATTGCAATATCTATAGGAGCAATTGTTGGTTGTTTATTAATTGGATATTTTGCTGATGCAATTTTATCTGTTTTAGTTAAAAACTTATTATTAGGTGTTATGATTTTAATTATCATTTTAGTAATAGGTATTATGATTTTTATCAGTAAAAAAACTAAAAAAATGATGAATGATCAGAAAAATATTAACTAAATATATTAAATTGTTTTTTTGGCAATAGTTGTAAAATAACTATTATATAGTGTATTTTAACAGAATATATTATATATCCTATGATATAATATAAAATAATTAATACTGGAGGTCAAATTACTAGATGATTAAAAGACTAGTTGCTATAGCAATTATTTCACTAATACTTTTTCCTACTTTAATTCCAACTAGTTTATCTGATGATGAAATATTTCTTCCTGGGTTTGAGGATTGGTCATTTAGAAAAGAAGTTAAAATTCCGATTAATACAAGCGATGAAAATGCAAAATATCAACCAATCGACATTCAAATAAATTTCAATAATTCTTGCTGGGTAAAAGATGAAAATGAGCATTCAATTAGAGTAATATTTCAAGATGGAGATGAAATTGAAGAACTTGAATCGCAGATATATGATATGAACTTTTCAAATGAGAACTTTATTATTTCATGTAATTTAGTTTTTTTAATACCTGAATTTGCTACAGGAAATGAAAAATATTATGTTATATATGACGATGATCCGAAACCTAGTCCAGGTTATGAAGACCGAGTGCAAATTGAAGACGGATATAGCCACTATGAGCCATTTCAAGGTCTTTATTATGAATCTTGGTATTATGAAATAAATCAAGATGATAACTTAATATATGGAATTTCAAAAGAGGGAATTGCAGTTGATTATCCTACTGTTCAACAAGTTGCTGTAATGAAACCAGGAGCGACTAATACTCTTCCAAAAAATGGAGAATTTGCAGTTGATTTAAACTTCAAATATTGGTATTATACAAACAATAAATGGAATCCAATATTTTGTGAGAAATTTAACAATAGCGATATTTTAATCGATGGAAATTTAATGGTTAAATGTGCAATAATCAGTAACTCAAAAGATGATTCTCTTCAATCAACGGTATATTATAAGTATTATTATACTCCACATGAAGATAAACGATTATATAGACATATTTTACATGAGATTAAAAAATATCCACTTCCAACTGGAGATAAAATAGATTTTGGTTTTGCCACATTAAGATATAGTAAAACAGTAAGTAATATAGATGATTTAAATGTAGAAGGTATTCCTCCATATTTACATTATTATAGTGAATCTGATGAAATCAAAACATATTATTTTGATACAGCACCAGAAAGTCCTAACTGGGTGCGAATTATTGGACCAAAAGATGAGGTGGATTTAGGAAAAAAACCATGGATTTCAAGTGATTATGGTGAAACAGGAAAAGCTACATCATTTATTTTTGAATCAAATGAGATTGTTGATCCGAAGTTTAACATTCGCGATGGTATCAATATACGTTTATTTGAAAAAAATGTAATACCATTTCCTGTTGATATCAGTTTAGCAGATATCTACATTGTAGGAAACACACATGAAACAGGTGAAGACTATGAAAAAATGCTTCCTAAGGATTTTAAACTTGAGTTTAACGCAGAAATCTTTACTACTCAAAAGGGAGGATATAAAAAAGTAGAGCAAGAAGCAGAGATATATCAAAATCTTGTGGGATTTCAACCTGAAAACGATGAAGAAATAAATGGAAGTGAAAACGAACAAGCCGAATTCACTGTATCTGGTAATGTATTTTTACCAGAATCAATTAAACTTGAAATTCTTAGTTCAAAATTACTATTAAATGATGCTCATATTAATGCTATAATATTTAAGGACGGTAAACAAATATCACAACAAAGAATAAGCAGAATAAAATTTACTAATGATTTTAAGATAGATTGGAAAAATATAAGCTTTTTTAACAAGTTTCAATTTGAAAATTTAAAATCAGGGAAATACCTTATAAAAGTGTTCTTAGAAAACACTGTATTTGATGATGGAGAAAAATTCATTGGTTATGAAATTATCGATGTTCAAAATAACGTTGATATAAATATTTTTTGTAAACCTGAAGGGAAAATTGAATTAATCCTAAATAATCAATATGGTAAGAACATTAAAGATTCTGAAATTAATTTGATAAAAGATAATATAATTCTATGTTCAAATAATACTGATGAAGAGGGAAGAGTAATTTTTGGTGTACCTAGTGGATTAGGGCAGACATACCAATTAAAAATATATTATGATGGTTTTTTAGTTACAAATGAAGAAATAAATCTTGGACAAATTAGAATGATAATTCCATTAAGGAAAAAAATAAACTTTAATCTTTCTAATTTCTCAGTATCATTAAAAAATACACAAGGTTTAGTTCCAGATGTTAATGTAAATATGTATCTTACAAGTGACGAAATGAATAAATCCATTGAGATTTATCCAGATTACCAGAGGGATGGAAGTTTTAAATTCTTAGATTTATATCATGCAAATTACACGTTAATCATTGAATATTACCAATTTAAAGTTCAAAAAGAAATAATTATTCCAGAAAATAAAAATATAACAATTACTCTCTATGATTTTTCAATAGATATATTTGATGCTTGGGATCAAACTTTTGAAGCTAGTTTAGATGTAAAAATAAAAAGTCTTGATCTTGAAAAAAATATTGAGTTAAAAGCTACAAGTACAACTGAAAATGGTTATACTTTTTCAAATATTTACCCAGGAAATTATGTACTTAAAATAAGTTTTAAGTCAAATATACTTGAACAAAATATAACAATTCCAGATAGTTATAATAACCATATAAATATAAAATTTCCAATTAAATTAAATGTAACAACTAAAGTATATGACTCCCATGGAAATCCTTTAAAAGATGCAAAAATTAAAATTGGAAAAAATAACGCTAATGATACAGGTGTTTCAAATGATTGCGGTGTTGCAGTTTTTTCTCTTCCACCAGGATTTTATGAAACCGAAGTATATATATCTAATGATCTTGTAGCAAAAAGAAAAGTTGATATATTAAATGAAAATGTTTATATGATTGTTACAAATCATGATCCAATTATTTTCTTTTTAATTATTGGTATTCTTATTATTGCATTAACTGGAACAGTTATATATTGTATTAAGAAAAGAAATAGTTTGTTGTTCTTAGAATTACTAGTTGTAATAATAACACTTATGTCAGTTGTTATGCCTTGGTGGAATATTAGTGGTAATTCAACGGAACATAGCGTTGAAACAAGCACAAATCTTTATTTGATTCCAGGGAAAATGGTTTCTTTCACATCATCAAATACAAATTATGCTGGAGAATTTATTATATTAAATGAAACATTCAATATGGCAATATACTACCTAATGCTTGCTATATTAATTGGAGCAGGTTTAATATTCTTAAAAATTGTTCTAAAGAAACTAAAGAGAAAGAAAATATCCAATTTAATTTTTGCATTAGGGGCAATTTTGATTGTTTTTTCAACTATAGGATTTTTTTATGGAATCTCAATATTTTCTGATATTTTAACTGGAACATGTACTAACCAAGGTGGTCTTGAAGTAGCTGTTCCGGGGGAGGAAACATATTATAGTGTTTCATGTACTTATGGTCCAAATATTGGTTTTTACTTAATACTAATATCCTCAATAATAATTATCATTATTAGTCTTGTAAAAATTAAAACTTATTTTAAAAACAGAAGAGTTAAATTAAAATAATAAAAAAATATAAGTTATATAACTCAATTAATCAATTAATTAGGGGTATGAGACTTGATTGAAAGACCAAGATCGATTATTATTTTAATTATATTATGGCTGCTTTTAGCTTCAATATATATTATACTAGCTCAGTATTCAGCAACTCTAGTTTTAGATATACCTGCTTGGCAATTTGAAGGGCTTCATCAAGATGTTGTATCAATGTTATTTTTTGGATCGTTAATGTCAACTATTACATGGTTTGTTTTTGCTGGTATGTTCATATTATTTGCATATGGTACTTATAAAGCTGACAACTGGATTTGGACAACAGGTATCATTATTATAACTACTTTTCTAGCTGTTTTTGGTTTAATGATTACTTCATTTATTATAACAGTATGGCTACTTCCAACTAATTTTTCGACACAAGGTTTAAGCATAATAGTAATTTTAACATTTATTGATCTTGGTATAATATACCAACTTACAAGACCTAAAATAAGATTATATTTTAATGTTGCAGGAAGGAAAAATAGTGATTAAATTGTTATTTTTATTTCATTTAACATTCTGTTGATAATATATGCTGGTGCATCTACTAAAAGTTCTGTATATGAAGATTTTGGTATGATATCTGATTTACTAAGTTCTTCTGCCTTTTTAACATGTTTTTTAATTTCATTAACGTAGTATTTCTTAATTTTATCTTCATTTTTAGCAAATAATCTTTTAATTTCTCTTTTATTTAAAACACCGACTTTTTGTTTATTTTCAAATCTGTTTAAAAGTGGAATAATTACACTGTCAATCATCTCACCTTGTGCAAGATCAACAAGATCATCTGCTAGTTGATATGCAAGACCAATTTCTCGACCATAATCTGCAAAGACTCTTAAGATGTCTCCAGCCATATCTGCTTCAAGAGCTCCTGCTTTACATGCAGATGAGAATAATGCTGCAGTTTTCATATTGATTATTTTATTATATGCTTCAAAAATTTGTCCTTTTGCAGACATATATGTGTTATTTCCATTTTTATTAAAATCTACTTCGTCAATTTCACCGTTAACTACTTCATTCCATGAATCAACATATAACTTTGCAATATCTTTTCCATGGCTAAGTGCTATTCTAAAACCTTCAGATAGCATTTTATGTCCTATTAGAAGAGCTTTTCCTACTCCTTCTTTTTTATAATAAGAAGGTTTGCCTCTTCGCATTACATCTTTATCTATAATGTCATCGTGAACAAGTGATGCTGAATGAGCAAGTTCAATGCTCACTGTCCCCTCTAAAGATTTATGATATTGTTTTTGTGATTCTGTACCTTTAGTGCATGTTTTAAATGCTAGTTGAGCTAATAATGATCTGAGTCTTTTTCCACCATCCAATAATGATCTGATTTGCTGATCTTTAATTGTATCTGATATTTTTCTGTCAACATCTCTCAAAGTTTCGTTAAAGAAATGATTTAATTTGATATTATTTACTTTAGTCATTAATTTCACTGTCCCCCAATTTATTATTAAGTTGACAGATTATTTATTATATATTTGTTATATCGTATATATATTTTTTTCGTTTAATTTTAATATTAATTTATTTGCGGAAAGATTAACATTGTTAATCTTTATAGTAGTTATATAGTTTTTGTGTGATAATTTTTAGTGAAAGTGTATTTTTAATTATAATTGTTTATAATATATATAAATCATATGACAGAAAAGGTAAAAAAAAATTTATAAATAACATAAATTATTATAAATTGACATAAAAAATCATTTTGTAATGATATTTAAAAAAAATCTGCTATTTATGGCAAAAATTAATAAACCTTTACATAAATATTACCAAATATGTATAATATCACAGAACAGGTATGGAAAATACTAGATAATAGCCCTTGCCTCAGAAGAGATCTAAGTAGAGGACTAAGAAACTCGAGAGCACTTGGAAAATATCTAATAAAAGAGCAAAAAATCGATGCAACAATAGATGCTGTTATAAGTGCAATAAGAAGATATAAACCAGAAAAAATCACTGATTTATTTAATAAATCAAGTAAAATACTTAGACAAGCAACAATATCAACTAAGAGTAAACTAGCAAATGTTGCATTAATAAAAGATGATGAAGTACAAAATCTACTACCAAAATTATTTTCAATAATATATTACAATAGAGGTGACGTACTAAGAATTATTCAAGCAGATGAATCTATGAAAATACTTGTAGATGAAAAAAACTTAGAAAAAATTCAAAGACTGTTTCCAGAGAAAAAAATAATTAAAATAGATAAAAATCTAGGAGAAATCAACATGCACTTGCATCCAGAAGCAGTAAATACACCAGGTATAGCAAGTATAATAACAAATGAACTAGCTCTCAATGGAATAAATATAATGGAAATAATTAGCTGTGTTCCAGAAATGTTATTTTTTGTAGATGAAAAAGATATCTTAAGTGCATATCAAGTTTTATACAGACTATGTCATCGATAAGCAATTACTTCTTAAAAAACTGAGCAATAATATAAATCTCACTACTACTTTTTCGTGATGCAGCCGGAGAGAAACGTTTTACGAATCTAAATCTACTTAATAGAATTTGAATAAAGTTTTCTAAATCTTCTCCTTCAAAAACTTTGCAAATAAAATGTCCATTATGTTTTAATAAAATTTCAACAGTTTTAAATGCTTGCTCACATAAATATATGCTTTTTGCTTGATCAATAGAGTAATTTCCAGAAATGTTCGGTGACATGTCAGATATTATTACATCAGCTTTTTTTTCATCAAGGATCTTAGTAAGTTCATCAATAGACTCCTGTTTTGTCATATCACCTTTAAGAAAAATAGCACCATTTAAGGTTTGTATTGAAATTAAATCAATTCCAATAACACGTCCTTTTTCTCCGACTATTTCTCTTACAACTTGACTCCATCCACCTGGAGCGGCACCAAGATCTATTACTATGTCGTCTTTTTTTATTATTTTGTATTTATTCTGGATTTGTTTAAGTTTGAATGCTGAGCGTGCACGGTAACCATGTTTTTTTGATTCTTTGTAAAAATGTTCATGTTTTTTATCAGTATACCAACGAGTCATAAAAAAAGAGAAAATAGAGAGATTTAAAGAATTATGTCTATGTCTAGTCTCTCTGCAAGTTCCTTGTAACGGTTTCTAATTGTAACCTCTGTGACACCTGCTACATCTGCAACTTCTCTTTGGGTTCTTCTTTCACCACAGAGAATAGATGCGATATAAATAGATGCAGCGGCTACACCAGTTGGACCACGACCGCTTGTTAGCTCTTTGTCAGCAGCATCTTTTAGAATTTCTATTGCTTTCGATTGAACGTCACCTGATAGCTTTAGTTCACTACAGAACCTTGAGATGTAATCCTGTGGACTTGTTGGCATTAATTTAAGTCCTAGCTCTCGGGCAATAAAACGATATGTTCTTCCGATTTCTTTTCTTGAAACTCTGGATGAGCCAGCTATTTCATCAAGTGTTCGTGGAACATTACATTGACGACAAGCTGCATATAATGCAGCTGCAGATACACCTTCTATACTTCTACCTCGAATAAGGTTTTTAAGAACTGCTTTTCGGTAAATCATAGCAGCTGTTTCACGAACATTTCTTGGAAGACCCATACCAGAAGCCATACGGTCAAGTTCTGACAATGCAAAAGCAAGGTTTCGTTCTGTTGCATCGCTAATACGGATACGTCTCTGCCATTTTCTTAACCTATATAGTTGTGCTCTGTTACGTGTTGGGATTGATTTACCGTATGAGTCACGGTTTTTCCAACCAATCATAGTTGATAGACCTTTGTCATGTATTGTGTATGTCATAGGTGCTCCAACTCGTGCACGTTTTTCTCTCTGATCAGAGTCAAAAGCTCGCCATTCAGGTCCATGATCAATGAAATCTTCATCAATTACAAGACCACAATCTTCACATACAAGTTCAGCTCGGGAATAATCTTTTGTTAGATGTGTGCCTGAACATTGAGGGCATCTAGTTATTTCTTCAATACTTGGTTTTTCTTTTTTTTTCTTCTCACTTGGCATCATTTTGGCACATTTCCCCCATTTTATTTATTAAATACTTTGCGATATGCTTTTAAACGACAATAAAGAACTTATATAAATAATTTTCCTATATTTTAAGGAATAAAAAAATGGGGTGTTGATTTTTGAGTGTTGAACTGATTTTTTCATTGTTGAATTAAATTATTCTTTTCCCAAATCATTTTTTAGATGTTTTATGGTTCTGGTGTTTATAACTGGATGATTATAGTCAATGCGAGAAATATTAATCTAATTAAAAATGCTGTCGAGGTTTTTTATCATCGCCTTAGAGATCTTATTACAGATGTAAAGATTCTAGAAGTACTATTTCCTCTTGAAATAAATGGTATAGAAAATCCAAATACTGAGAAAATAAATGAATTTTTTTAAAAATTCAAATTTTTAATAATAATTTCAAATTAAATACATCTTTTTACAATAAATAAAATAATTATACTGTTTATTGTTGTATAATTCATTCAATAGTATCTATATTCAAAAATGAGGAACGCGGATTATAAATCGTTTTTAAAAAAGATCTCGAGGGAAGTCCACCTTTCCTAAACAATGAATACAATAGAAACTGAACTATGATAAATCCAATATCCGATGTAAGAAGACCATAAGCAGGATTACCATTTGCAAAATAAATAACACCAATTTCCTCAGATGGTATAAAAAGCATCCATGTGTCAACACCTACTATATCACCACCATGTCCTGTTGCTGAATATTTTTCACTTATAGGGTATTCCATCCATGCAAATCCATATCCAAGTTCATTATTTGGTTGGATTGTATGCATAAGGTCAACTGTTTCTTTTTCTAAAATTCGTGTATCCTCATAGATACCATCATTCATATGAGCAATAAGAAAATGAGAAAGATCATCAATCGATGTATAAAGTCCTCCAGCAGGATAAGCCCGCATTTTCCAATAAGGATATGGAGGAGTATCATCTCCATATATAAAGGTGAGTTCATTGATTTGATAATATTTACCTAGATAAGTATAGTATGGAAGTGCTACATTATCTATATTCAATGTTGATAAATTAAAACTTGTGTTATACATTTCTAATGGATCAAAGATCTGATGTTGACAATATAATAGAAAGGGTTCACCTGATATTATTTCAACAAGGTAAGAAATAATGTCAAATCCAACATTTGCATACCTTGCTCGCTCTCCTGGTTTATGTGTATTACTCCAAATATCTTCATGATAATATTTTCCCCCAGGGATAAGAAATTCTTCTAAATATGGCATAGGAAAGAAATCAAAAGGTGGATCTTCAGAATTATTAATCCAATAATACTCATTTCTTTTATTTACATTTAAACTTGATGTATGAGAAAGAAGCATTCTAAATGTAATAGGTTCATCAGGAAAATTTGGATTTCTTAAACTAAAAGGTAAATAATTATTTACATCTTCATCAAGATCAAAAAGCTCTTGTTCCCATAGTTGCATTAATGCAGTTCCTACAATGGTTTTTGTAATTGAAGCGATAATGTAAATTGTATCTGAAGTGGCTTCTTTTTTATTTTTAAGGTCGTAATATCCATAGCCTTTTGACCAGATAACCTGATTATCGTTTATAATACATGCAGAAATAGATGGAAATCTTGCAAGTTTCATAAATAATGAAATTTTCAGATCGAAAAATATATTTTTAATTTCATTTCTGTGTTCATCAGTTAGGTTTAATTTAACTTTATTTTCAGAATCATGATTAGCTGATACTGATATAAAATTTGATCCTACCAATAGTAATACAATAAAAGGTACTAAACATTTTTTAAAAATGTTTTTTTCCATTGTTTTATTCTCCACTAAATTGAAACAAATCCATAATATAAATAAATCATCCTTTTAAAAAATTTACACATTATAAATATCAATTTATAAAAAATGAATTTTCATTTTTTAAAAAATAATAATATTGCTGATTATAAGAATAATTTTGTTAAAAATTTTAATTTATCAATAATTTTATATACCAAGGTGGATAATTGTATTATAATGGAGTGAATATAAATATAAATAATATATAGAATGATTTGTAGGTTGCTATGAAAAAAATTAATCCAAATCTTGAAAGTAGGAAAAAGATTTATAATTTCATTAATTCAGATTCAGGTTTACATATAAGAGATATTTCCAGAAAAATGAAAATTTCAAAGATTATTTTGAGATATCTTAGTAGATATCTTGAAAAAAATATCGACTATTACATAAGATTTTATATTATAAAAAATTTTGTTATTAAGTGTAAAAAGTTAATAGATTTTCAAAGGAATAAAACCACTGATAATATATTATTGATTATTCTTTGCCATACTGTTTTATCAAGATATGATATGCATCCAAGTACAATATCCAAACAACTTGATAGATTACTAGCAAAGGGGTTTACTGAAATTGCCCCAGTTGACTAAAGATATATTCAGAGAAAAGATGAAAATTCAATTTTTCTTTTTTATAATAGAAGACGTTGCAATATAAAAATATATCAATACTATACTATATTACTTAAAAAAATCTGATAATATGGCAAAAAGTTCTAAAGATAAAACTGATGTAGATACTCAACTGATTTTAAATGAACTTCAAAAAAATGCAAATAAAAGTATTAATGAAATTTCAATTAAATTAGATTTTTCACGTCAGAAAGTATGAAGGATTATAAAAAATTTAGAAAAGAATCTTACGATATGGGGTTATACAGTAATTGTTGATGAAGAAAAAAAAGGTTTAAAATATTATATCTTATTAATTAAAAGAACACTCCGTCGGTTAGATAAAAAACTTAGTGAACAAATATTATTAACTAATATAGAGGATCTTTTATCTAAAGTAAATGTTGAAATTGAACACAGTTATTATACACATGGTAATTATGACTGGATTATTTTTTTAAGGCTAAAAACAATAAAAAATGCTAAACTATTCTGCGAGCTATTAAATAAAACCTATCAGGGTTATGTACAAAGGTATGATTTAATAAAGATAATGTTTCTAATTAGAGTGAAAAGGATAAAGAATCCAAAAATAAAAAATTTACAACAATTTATAATAGATTCTTTTGATTAGATATTAGATAAATTAAGGTTACAATATGTTATAATCAATTTGATAATAATACAATAATGAAAAATTATAATAATCATTAATGTTATATTTAAAGTAGTTATAGGGGGCAAGATATAATTTGACATATCTTTTTTTTGATACTGAAACAACTGGTTTACCCTCTGGCCCTGTTTCTGATTACCAGAGTTGGCCACGTATACTTCAGATCGCTTGGCTCCTTGTTGATGAAAATAGAGAGATTAAATCAAAAAATAGTTTGATCATAAAACCAGAAGGATATTATATTCCTAAGAGGGTTCAAAAAATACATGGTATTACAATGGAAAGAGCCTTAGAGGAGGGAGTTGATATGGATTATGCTCTTCACCATTTTTTAAGCGATTTAAATTTCGCAAAAGTATTAGTTGCTCATAATATAGCATATGATTATGGAGTTGTTAGAGGAGAGTTACTTAGAAAGGATATACCTGATTTTTTAAAATATTATTCAAAATTCTGCACGATGACATCAAAACCAGTATTAGACTATTGTATGAATTTTAGAGTAAACGGAAGTAGACAATGTCCGTCATTATCAGAGCTTTACTTTTTATTGTTTGGAGAAAAACTTGAAAACGCACATGATGCATTAATAGATGCTGAAGCTTGTGCAAATTGTTTTTTTGAATTGAAAAGAATTGGGCTATTATAAAAGAAATTTTTTAATATTGCATGATATTTTATAAAAATATGGGATAAATTTTATATAATTAAATAAAAATAGTGTTATTTAGGGAATTATATTGAATAAAATATTATTAATTATTACTGTTTTGCTTTTTTTAATTACTAATGCTAACCATATAATTGCTGATAAATCAATATCTATAAACAGTGAAATAATCTATGTAGATGATGACAATATAAATGGGCCATGGTTCGGAACCTTAGAAAATCCATATAATCAAATTAGAGATGCATTAGAAAATGCTACAAATGGAGATACAATATATGTTTTTGATGGGGTATATCTTGAAAACATAGAAATTGAAAAAAGAGTATCAATTATGGGAGAAAAACAAACAATAATTGATGGTGACTACAATAATTTTGTAATAAAAATCAAATCTGATAGCTGTGTAATTAAAGATCTAATTATTAGAAATTCTGGAGGATACAATCAAGATTCAGGGATTTTAGT
>CP070836.1:1379998-1387913 GCA_020341795.1 Thermoplasmatales archaeon | reverse complement strand
TATTAATATTAATAAAATTTTTTTTAATTTTAAAACATATAAGATTTTGCAAAATAATTGACTAAATGGTTATGTATTAAAACTATAATAAAATTTATATACTCATATCTGATATTTTTTTATTGAATGGGGAGGATATTAGAGTTGATTTTTATAATCTCTCCTCACCACCTTCATCTTCCCCATTCTCTCCTCATCCTTTTAATTAAATAAAATTTTTTCTGCTTTTTTTGATACAATATCTCTGTTTTTTTCGTCTGTTATTATCATAATATCCCAATCTGAAATATCACGTGTTTTAACTGCTTGTCCAACAGGAGTATAGTCATCAAATTTTTTTATTTTATCATTTACTAAAATACCAATATCTGTTTGATCAATTCGAGGTTCAGATAAATGTAAATCTGTATAAGGTACATCGATTATAATATGCCCTTCTGGGATGTCAAGTTTCTCTTCAAATTCTTTTTCTTTACCCCTTTTAAACTTTTTATCATCAAGTTTTTTTATTATTTCATTATTGTCTTCTACTAAATCCGATTTTGAAGCAGCAAAAGCTTGTTTGAACAATTTACGATATTTTAATCTTGTTGCAATTTCACATTGATAAGTATCTTTATTTCTAAGAAAATTCATAAGTTCACCTTCTGTCATTTTAAAAATTTCAAATGGATCTAATTCATCCATCAGCTCAATTGCCTTTGATAACATCAACTCTGCAATTCTAACTGTTTTATGAAAATATACAGAAGAATACATTAGAGTTCTTGCCATAAGAATGTTTTCAATAACTCCAATACCCTTTTTTTGAACAGCAAGATTATTATTATTTATTACCAAAGTTTGAAGAAATCTTTCAATATCAATCATACCATAAGATACACCAGTATAATAGGCATCACGAATAATATAATCAAGCTGATCAACATCTATTGTACTATTTAGTAGCTGACTTAGATAATTTTTCTTTTGACTAATACCCCTTATTATTTTAATAACCTCTTTATGATTAATATTATATTTTGATAAAACATCAAAAACACAGAATGGATTAATTATATTTTTTTCACAATTATCAAAAATAGCATATTCGCCCAAGATGAGTTTTTCAGTTAGATCAACATGATCTACATTTAAAGAATTTCTTAGAATCGATTCAAGAGTATGTGAGAAAGGACCATGTCCTATATCATGAAGAATAGCAGAACAAGCAATAAGATTTTTTTCATCATTATCAAATTTTAATGAGTCGGACGCTTTAAACGCTAAATAATAGGCACCTAAAGAATGCTCAAGTCTTGTATGATGAGCACCTGGAAAAACTAAATGAGTAAAACCCAGCTGTTTAATATTATATAAACGCTGAATTTCAGGGGTTTCAATTAAATCAAGAAAAAAACCTTCAAGTTTAATATCACCATGAATTGGATCTCTTATAATTTTTACATTACTATTCATTTTTATCAAATATTCAAAAGTTATGAAAGAAAAAATAAATATAGTTTGTTTAAACCTCCTGCAGTAAAAATGGCCAGAGACCTTTTACTTTTTCTTCAAATTCCTTAGGATACAAGAATCTTTCAATTGCAGTAACACTACTAATTATAGAATTTCCATCTTGAGGTGTAAAACAAAATCCGACTACCTCATTTTCATTTACCACGTGAATGGTAGGTATAACAATTACAGTTTGATCAAGAAGTCTACCGTAATGACCATGTTCACGTCCAAATGAAAACACAAGATTTGCAGATTTCTTATGTGTTATAGCGACACGTGGATTTTCAATGAATTTTTGTGCGACTTCTTCTTTATTTATTTTGTAGTCCAATTTCAAATCATACCAAATACAGTGCATATATTGGGTATTTAATTTAAGTGCACTTGAGAAAACATTAAGATTCATACCTAACGTCTTGTAAAGATGATAAACATCAACTGCATGATGTGTCCCCATTATTGGATCTTTATGAGTGCCAACTTCTGGAGAGGGTATAAAACTTTTTACTTGGCTAATATCATTAGCACGTCTAATACATAGGAACCTAGCTTCTTTTAGATGATTTTTATTTTGTTTACCAATTGCTAATGTTTTAATAAGTACGGCTATGTTGTGAGTATTGCAGCTTACAATATGGATATATTTATCATTTGGAGTAATTGCTTCATCATTTATTCCTACTGCATACATTTTTCCAAATCCAAATTCAGATCCCTGAGCCATAAATCCTTTTACTTTGTTTTGATATTTTTTATAATATTTTTCCTTGTTCATCAAACCTGTCCCTTTAGGTGTACAATCAACAACTACTGAAGCACGTTTAATAGCTTCTTCCGCGTCATACATAGGTTCAATACCAAGTTCATGAAAATCGGAGATTTTATTTTCATTAACTGCTAGATTCGCACCTTTTTTTACAAGACCCTTAATCTTTGGTCTATCGGTTAGCACAGGACTATGTTTATAAAATGTTACCTCATCAATTCCAAGATCTTCTTGTGCATCGCATAAAAGACCGATTAACGGTTCACCAATAGTACCTGTACCTACAACATGAACAATTTTTCCATCAGACATACAATTTCGCCTCCTCCTATTGGGCAGTTTTGTAATCTACAGGTACCATTTATAAGTTATCATTTTTAACGTGGTTCAAAGGGAATAATTTTAAAAAGGGTAAGATGTTTCACCTAGTCCATGGCATTACCTTTAGATGTATTGGAAAAATCAATGAATCAGAAACTTTCTCTTCTTTTAAAAGATGGAAGACTTATTGAAGGGAAACTCACTGGTTACGATGAGTATATGAACATGGTTTTAAACGAAGTTGAAGAAACTTACGAGGATAACAAAAGGCGTCTCGGAACAATCATTCTTAGAGGAAATAATGTTGTAAGCATTTCACTTTAATAAGACTTTTTTTAGCGAAATATATATATACGTGTTACTCGTTTTAAATAATGGAAGGAATCGGGCTGGTAGTTTTTGTTAGAGTGCATCCCATCCCCTCCTAGTGAGGCCAGCCAATCCTTCCTTTTTGAAATATTTCTGATAAATTTTAAGTATAAATCTCTCATACTAAGAAAGCGGTTTTTATGGTTAAAACAATAAAAGCATTAACTGGTCCTAATCTCAGATGCAAAGGATGGAAGCAAGAAGCGATACTACGAATGCTAGAAAATAATCTTGAAAATGCTGAGATACCTGAAGAGCTAATAGTATATGGAGGTACTGGTAAAGCTGCGAGAAACTGGGAATCATATGAAAAAATCGTTGAAACGCTCAAAAACCTAGAAAATGATGAAACATTGGTTATACAATCAGGTAAACCTGTTGCAGTTTTTAAAACCTGGACAAATTCTCCTCGTATTGTAATGGCTAACTCAAATATTGTACCACACTGGAGCAATTGGGAGAAATTCCATGAACTGGAACAACTTGGCCTGATTATGTACGGTCAAATGACAGCTGGATCGTGGTGTTATATAGGAACTCAAGGTATAATTCAAGGAACTTATGAGACATTTGCATCTTGTGCAAAAAAACATTTCAAAAGCAATCTGAAAGGTAAAATAGTGTTAACAGGAGGATTGGGTGGTATGGGAGGTGCACAACCTCTTGCAGTTAAAATGGCTGGAGGTGTATGCATCGCAGTTGAATGTGACAAAAAACGAATTGATAGAAGATTAAAAGCAGGTTTTTGTGATTTAAAAATTAATGACATAAATGAAGTAGTTGAATTAGCAAAAAAATTAAAAGAAGAAGGAAAAGCTCAAGCAATTGGCTTTCTTGGGAATTGTGCAGATACTCATACACAACTAATAAAAGATGGATTCAAACCTGATATAGTAACAGATCAAACAAGTGCTCATGATGAATTAAATGGATATGTCCCTGCTGGTTTTTATGGTGATAATCTTAAAGATGCATTTAAGCTTCGAAAAAATGATCCCAAGAAGTATATTGAAAAATCAATGGAAAGTATGAAAGCACATTGTCAAGCTATGCTTGATTTTCAAAAAAATGGTTCTATTGTTTTTGATTATGGAAATAACCTACGTGGTCAAGCATTAAAAGCCGGACTTTCCAATGCCTTTGATTATCCTGGTTTCGTCCTAGCATATATTAGACCTTTACTTGCAGTTGGTAGAGGCCCATTCCGTTGGCTTGCATTATCCGGTAATCAAGAAGATATTATAAAAACAGATAAAGCAGTGCTTGAGATGTTTCCTGATGATGATGTTCTCTCAAACTGGATAACACTTGCAGAAGAATATCTCCCATGGGAAGGTCTTCCTGCTCGTGTCTGTTGGCTGGGGTATGGTGAGCGTGACAGGTTTGCCCTTAGGATTAATCTAATGGTTCGAGATAAGATAATAGGTCCGATTGCTATTACGAGAGATCATCTTGATAGTGGGAGTGTAGCCTCTCCATATAGAGAAACTGAAGATATGCTTGATGGGAGTGATGTAATTGCTGATTGGCCCCTTTTAAATGCTTTGCTAAACTGTGCTTCAGGTGCAGATAGTGTTCAAATACATAATGGTGGAGGAGTTGGAATCGGTCTTTCTACTCATGCAGGTATGGTAGTTGTTTGTGATGGATCACGTGAAACGGATGAACGTATAAAGCGAGTTTTTAAAACAGATCCAGGAATAGGAGTAGTACGTCATGCTGACGCGGGATATAAAGAAGCATTAGATGTTGTAAATAAAAAAGATTTAAAACTTCCGATGCTTAAATAATTGGATAGATTATTTTTATTATAATTTCCCTATTTCTTTTTCTACTTCTATTAATATCTTGCAACTTTTTACAAGCTCTTTCATTTTGGTGTGATCTGGATAAAGAGGTCTATCAACATCTAAAAATTTTACATACCTACGAATTACTTCTTTTGCTTTTGTAACTCCTTTACCAAACTTATAATCCCGTAAATCTAATGCTTGAGCAGCTGCCATAAATTCAATTCCAAGTATTCCATATGCATTGTCAAGGATTTGGAAATTTTTTATCGCTGTATTCATCCCCATAGATACAAAATCTTCTTGATCTGCTGCTGCTGGAATTGATTGTATACTAGCAGGATTTGAAAGAATACGTTGTTCAACAATTAAAGCATCAGCAGTATATTGACTTAGCATAAGTCCAGAAAACATACCTGCGCCCTTGGTAAGAAAAGCTGGAAGTCCTTCACTTAATGCTGGATTATTTAGTCTGTTCATTCGACGTTCACTCATTACACATACTATTGTAACAGCAGCACCTGCCATATCCATTGGAAGACACACTGGTGTCCCCTGAAAATTTGCACCTGATAATTGAAGGTTTTCATCTGGGAAAAACACTGGATTATCACCAACTCCATTAAGTTCTATTTCTACTTGAGCACGTGCCCAATCTAATGCATCATGAGCAGCTCCAATAACCTGTGGTGTTGAACGCATTGAATAAGCATCTTGAATTTTTGTCTTTATTTTTTCTTTTTGTAAATCCCCATACTTAATGAGTTTCTGAATCGACTTTGAACTTCGAACCGCTCCAGGAAAACCTCTTGCCTGATGAAGTTTGGGACAATATGGTTTCATATTAGCCTTTAAAGCTTCAAGACTCATAGCAGCAGCGATTTCTGCTTGTTTTAAAAAATTGTCAGCATCATATAAAAAAATGGCACTCATAGCAGTTATAAGATTAGATCCATTAATTATCGCAAGACCATCTCTTGCTTTAAGACCAGGTATATTAATCTTAGCAGAATCCATTGCTTTTTTTCCATCAAGCAATTTACCTTTGTAATACGCTTTACCTTCTCCAAGCATCAGAAGCGCTATCTGTGACATAGGTGCGAGATCACCACATGCGCCAACACTTCCTTTTTGACAAACAAAAGGTGTTACTCCTTTATTAAGCATTTCAATTAGAGTTAGAGTGATTTCAGGTCTACAACCTGATTGACCATGTGCATGAACATTAATACGAGAAGCCATTGCACCTCTAACATATTCAATCGGAGCAGATTCTCCAATTCCTGCTGCATGATTATATACTAAGTATTTCTGAAAATTTTTAACCTGCTCTTCTGATAGAACAACATTTACAAGCTCGCCAATACCTGTGTTTACTCCATACATTATTTCTTTTGCTTTGATTTTCTTCTCAAGCATATCTCGACATTTCTTTATTCTTTTCAAAGCATCAGGATGAAGAATTATTTTCTCATTGTCACGAGCGATTTTTACAAGTTTTTCAATTGTTAGATTCGAACCATCAATTGTGATAGTCATGTTATCCCCATCAACAAAATGTTTTAATTAATCCTGTATTAAATTCTTATCTATATAGTTTCTCCAAATATTAGATAATAAAAAAATTGATAAATAGAGTTTTATTATTCATTTTTTAGGTGGAAAAAATAGTACAACCAAAATCATCTATTAATGCAATAAAAAAATTTTCAATTGATCAAGATATAAGAAAAGATAAAATTAAACTCGACCTAAATGAAAATCTTATGGGATGTTCTTTGAAAGTAATTGAGGCTTTGAAAAAAATTACTTGTGAGGATATAGCAGAATATCCAAATTATAATAATTTCCTTGAAAAACTCTCTAAATATCTCAATATCAATAAAGATAATATTTTACTTACAAATGGTGCTGATGATGCAATTAAAGCTGTAATGGATGGATATCTTGAATCAGGTGATGAAATAATAATTCCTATTCCTACTTTTTACTTGTTTGAATTATATTCTACCTTTCTTGGTGCAAAAAAAATTCTTGTTAATTATAATGAAGATTTGTCATTTCCAGTTGATAAAATAATTGAAAAAATTAATCAAAATACAAAAATGATTATTTTTGCAAATCCAAATAATCCAACAGGTACTATTGTACATCAAGAAGATATAATAAGAATTCTTGATAAAGCAATAAACTCAATTGTATTAATTGATGAGGCGTATTTTCAGTTTAGTAAGAAAAGCAGCAAAGATTTAATCAAACAATATGAAAATCTAATTATAATCCAAACTTTTTCAAAAGGATTTGGTCTTGCAGGGGTAAGACTTGGTTATATTATTTCAAATAAAGATGTTATTCAAAATATAAACAAAGTAACCTTACCATTTGTGGTAAATGGTCTTAGTATAGTTGCAGGATCTGCAGCTCTTGATGATCTAGAATTTGTAAATCATTATGTAGGTTTAGTAAAAGAAAATAGAAACTATTTAACAACAGAACTTTCAAATCTTGGAGTCGAAACTTATCCATCTTATGCAAATTTTATAATTGCTAATTTCGGTGAAAAGAATAATTTAATCTATGAACAACTAAGTGAAAAAGATATTCTTGTAAATAATGTATCTAAGCAACCAATGCTTGAAGGGTGTTTAAGAATAGCAATAGGTACAAAATGTCAAATGGAAACCTTAATAGAAGAAATAAAAAACTTGTTATAATGTTATTTATTACTTAATCTATCGAGGGAAATTAATTTTTAAAGGTACATTCGCCAATATATAATATATTGAAGGAGTTACTAAGGAATATTTTATTCTCTGAAATACTTGTAATTATGTTATAGATATTGCTTTAAATTCTGTTTTTTAAAATCTTTGCCTCTTGGTTATATTTTATCATTGTCCTGTTCATATTTTTTGAAACATTTATCACATAATTTGACATCATCTTCAAAAATATGAGCCACTTGAAAAAGCGGAATTATTTTTCCACATGAACCGCAAATATTCATTTTCTCCCTCCTAAAATATATTGGATGGAGAGCCCTTATTCTCTTGTTTTATTTCTTACTTTTTTGCTCATCAAGCAACTGACTGCATTTCTCTAACTCATTAAGCACCCAAAGATGTTCTACAATGAGATCGCCATAACTACCGCTAAATTTATCATAGAT
>CP070836.1:1369056-1379898 GCA_020341795.1 Thermoplasmatales archaeon | reverse complement strand
ATATATTTCAATATTTTTTATATTAGGAATATTAGTCATTAATGGAATTCAAACAGTTGTCTCTTTAGAGGATGATTTTGAACAAATAAATGTAATTTTAAAAATTTCACAACCAGAAATAAAAGAAAATAATGAATATATAACTATAAATATTGATGAATCAAATGATTATCTGCTAGAACCTGGAAAACCAATTATTCCTATATATACAGAAACAATATATTTTCCAATTGGGACAATCATAAATGATGTAAAAGCTGAATTAATAAATAAACATCATGAGGAATTAGAAAAAGATGTAAAAAGATCTTCTTATCCTGTCAATGTCGGTTTACTTAATAAAAAATTAGATACTCAAGATATTTTATCAAATGATATAATTCCATATCCTAAAAATATGTTAACTTACAAAATTGGACAAGGTCTGAATAACAATAAAAGATGTATTATTTTATCATTACAAGTTAATTTGATAAAATACTACCCTGAAGTCAATACCATTGAATGGTATGAACAAATCGAAATAACTATTGACTACAAAATCTATGAACCAACAATATATGACGATGAATTTTCTTTTGTAATAATAACAGCCTCAAAATATAAAGATGTAATGACGAGTCTTGTTACACATAAAACTAATCGTGGTATATCTACTAAACTTATAACATTGAATGATATTTATTCTGGTGTTTATTTCTCAGTTGAAGGACGTGATGATCAAGAGAAAATAAAATATTTTATAAAAAATGCAATAGAACAATGGGGTACAACTGATGTAATGTTAGTTGGTGGAATATCTGATTTTCCAGCAAGGGAAACACATATTGAGTTAAATAGAGATGATGAAGTATTTGTAAGTGATCTATATTATGCAGATGTTTATCAAGAAGGTGGTGTTTTTTGCAGTTGGGATTCAAATGGTAACGATGTTTTTGCAGAGTATCTATGGGGAGATGATGATAACATTGATGTAATGGATCTTTACCCAGATGTTGAGATAGGAAGGCTTGCATGTACAAATACTTCTGAAGCATCAACTGTAATTGATAAAATAATGGATTATGAAAACAACAATGCTTATACACAGAACTGGTTTAACAACATTGTCGTAATAGGTGGAGATACAGCACCTAGTGACGAGGATGCTATTGATGAAGGTGAGTTGTTAAACCAAGCAGTGATAGATACAATGGATGGTTTTATTCCAGATATAATATGGGATTCTAATAATAGACTTAGTGGTTATGCACCTACAGGAGTAGTAAATATCAATAATGGGATAAATAGTGGTTGTGGTTTTGTTGATTGGTCTGGTCATGGTGCTCCACGTGTTTGGACTACTTATCCACATGAAGATGATAGGCAAATTCTTCCAACGCCAAATCCACCAGGTAACTATTATAATACTTATAATAGTGAATTGACCAATGGTGAAATGTTACCAATTGTTATGTGTGGAGGATGCAGCCTTGGTAAATATCAACAAAATAGTGAATGTTTTACATGGACATATTTAACAAATCCAAATGGTGGTGCAATTGCAACCTTTGGAGCAACAGGTCTGGGTTATGTATACATTGGTAAATATGTTACTTATGGATTAATCGAAGGCTTCATGCTTGATCTTTATAAATCCTATAACGCTGGTGCATTAACAGTTGGTGAGATGTGGAGTAAGGCTGTTAATAGATACATTTCAGGGAATTTAGATGAATATGATTATAAAACTCTTACAGAGCTACACATGTTTGGAGATCCAACCCTAACCATTGGTGAGGAATCATTTGAACCAATTACTCCTGAACCACCAACAGGTCCTGTTAAAGGAAGTATTGGTGAGTCTCATAAATATAGTGCATCAACTACAGATCCTGATGGAGATAAAATCTCTTATCTTTTTGATTGGGGTGATGGAACATATTCAGAATGGACAAATCTTATACTCTCAGGTCAAACAGCTAGCGCGAGTCATATATGGACAGAACAAGGTAACTATCAGATAAGGGTTAAAGCTAAAGATGAACATGGAGTTCAAAGTAGCTGGAGTGATCCACTTTTTATTGCTATGCCTAAATCAATTAATAGACCGATATTTTTAAAAATACAAGAAAATTTCCCGATACTCCATCAACTTTTTAATAAAATCCTAAATTTTTAACTCTCCTTAATTTCTTTAAGCTTTAAATAAAATTATTTCAAGCTTTTTTATTTGATTTAAATGAGGTTTTTAAAAACTTATTACAGTACTTCTGAATTCGAAAATCTACCAAAGAAATCATCAATTTTTGTCTGATTTTCATTATAAATTAATTTATGACATTTTCTAAATTTCTTAATTTTATTTTGCCTTAGTTTTAGATTTTTACCATAGAACCTTCTTTTCTGATCAATTTGAAGATTTGTATTGAAAACCTGAGATATACGACCTAGTTCATTAAAAGTTATAATTTTCTTGGAGGGCTTCCAAGTTCTTATCTTGTAGATAATAAATAGATTTGTTTTTATATTGAGATCTTCTAATCGAAGGAAAATGTTTTTGTAAGCTTCTTAGTGCATTTCTGTTTCCTTCTTTGTATACATAAACTTTTTCTATCATTTGTTTTAATAGTTCAAGAGGTTTGCCACTAATATAGGGTTTTCTTTTGTATTTATTTGGTAAATCTTTTGTATATTTGTAAACAGTCGTTCTATCAAGATTGATCTTCTTAGAAACCTGATATTTTGATTTATCCTTATGAACTTCTTCACGTATCTTTTGAATAAGCTCTTTAGAAATTGGTTTTCCTGATGTCATCACTAAAGAGTGTAAACACTCATATAAAAAGATATTTAAAAATTGCTTTGTCTCATTTGTATCAATAGTAAATTCTTTGCCAACCTAAATTTTCCTCGATTAAATTCCTGCTACGGTTTTACATAGTACCAGCAAGCAGGGCGTAACCAGTAAACATCCTTGGTAGAATATCAAAAGGAGACAATGAAACACGACCAAACCAACTAGTATATCCAATAAAACCGAGAGCAAAGACCGTATGGGCTCCCTCAACATAAATGGTTTCTTTGTCTCCACCCATTAACGGCGTGATTGATGTATTACCATTGACATCGTCCAGGTATCTACAATATATCAGTGGAATTTTAATTCCTCCTATAAAATAAGGAGGCAACAACGGAAATAATTTAATACCCTTTCCAAGTTTATAACGAATCTTCATTTTGAAATGAAAACCTTTGCCTCGCGATTTAACCTTTGATACAAAAGTATTATCGTCATTTATGAAATCTTGAAGTAACTTTTGCAGTTCCTCATCATTATCAAGAAGTTCACTACATGTATCAACAAGAATTTCCTCAAGGTTTTGTCCATCCTTTAGCGATATATCCACTGTTATTGGAGTTATAGAGCCATCTAGTGAATGTCGATAGAAAGTCACTGTTTTGGTTATCTGTACAGTTTCTATTGAGGAATTTTCATCTCCTGCGGAAACACTTAGAGATAATGCTGTTATTACTAGCATTAAACTTATCAAAATATTAATCATCTTTTTCATTTCTTATCACACCCTATATTGGAAAAATAATCTTTTTTTTCTTATAAAATTAATTAATTAAAAATTGCACAATCTATTATTTTGTTGTATATTTTTACATGTTTGTTCAAAGTTTTAAAATATTACAAGATTGTTAAATAATAAATAACATTTCTTTCTTTAAAAAACTAACTTATTACTGCTAAAAGTCCTTTAATGTTTTCTACTGTTCTTCAGGCAGCACCATCTTCTGTTCTACTATTTGCTCTTCTTTTTGGTTGTTAAGGTTATTTCAATTGAAGATACATTAGAGGTTCTGCCTTCCTCCTCATTGGTGATGCTTTCAGTTCCAATTTTTATGTCCTTGATTTCCGCATCTGTGATAAACCTATTTCTTGTTATCTCTGCTGTATCTACTGCTCTACTTATAGCTCTGCCTCTAGCTTTTATGATAACCTCATCCGAACTAGTATTGTTAAACTGTGTTACTACTGCAAGCACGTAACTCATCGGTGGCTTATTTCCTACATATATTACGTTTTCATCTGTTTTTCTTTTTTCAGTTTTTCCCTCTTCTGTTGTTTTTTCTGCCATTTTTATTTTCTCATTCTTAAAAGCTCTTTTTAAGTTAAATAGTTACTGTCCAAGCAAAAACTTAATCACCTCGTGTTTGTAAAACAAAAGGCTCGAATAATAAAACATATGAAGGTTCGATACTTTTTGGACAATGGGCAACTCCTTTAGGAATCATCGCCATTTGCCCTTCTGATATAGTTATATCTGGTTGGTCTTTTAATTGGATAACGAGTTTACCTTTTAAGATGTAAAAAAGTTCATCTTGATCTGTATGTTTATGCCAATGAAATTCTCCATCTATATATGACATTCTCATAACTTGATCATTAACTCGTACAACATCAATAGGCAAACAATGTTTACCAGTAATTTCATCCATTTTATTCTTTAAGTTTATAGCTGAGATCATGGTTACCAAATAAAGGAATTTCTTGTTTGTTAAATAGTTTCTGCCCCAAGAAAAAAACCAATAAAATAGAACCAATTAGTCAGATGCCAATGTTACCTAGTTTTCTTAACTTTTTTTCTAACTTTTTCTTTTTATTTATCAGTCCTTTTAACTCTTTTTTTAACCCATATATTTCATCTTTACCATATTTTAAATCCATTTTTTTACCTGCCTCCATCAACTCCTTTCATTTATACTTTTGTAAAAATACTATATAAACTTTTGCAGTAAAAATTACGAAATAGAAATAAGTCGATAAGGTAAATCTCTTTCTTTAAAAAACCAACCATGGTTTATATAAAAAGTTGTTGAAAAACAAAACTAAGCTCTAAAAATATGAATTTTGACCTAAATTAAAAATATGTACGAAACGGGTATTCTTAATAAAATTAATTTTTGTAAATAAAATAAAAATTTATTAACAAATAATTTATAAATAATACTTCTGAGAGGTAAATCATGAATTTAAATATTAGAGAAATTATTATATTTTTTGTTTTGTCTTTTACTCATTTTATCCAGAAATTATGGAAAAACTACTTATTCTAATCCTTATTTCTGGTTTAAAATCATAATCCAATCATGTTTTTTTGGTTCTTGGTTGGTACTTTCGGAACTACTGCATAAATAGTAAATTTTATATAGAAGTGTTAATATAGCTGTTTGCTTTCTATTAGATAAAAATAGGAGGAGGCGAAAGAAGATTATGATGACTGGACAACAACCTATAATTGTTCTAAAAGAAGGAACAAAAAGAGAAAGAGGCAGAGGTGCTCAAGGGAACAACATCATGGCCGCTCGAGCAATATCAGATGCTGTCAAATCAACACTTGGTCCAAAAGGTATGGACAAGATGCTTGTTGATTCAATGGGCGACGTTGTTGTAACCAATGACGGAGCAACAATATTAAAAGAAATAGATGTAGAACATCCAGCTGCAAAAATGATAGTAGAAGTAGCTAAAAGCCAAGATGAAGAATGTGGTGATGGAACAACAAGTGCAGTAGTACTTACAGGAGAGCTTTTAAAATATGCATGAGATTTACTAGATCAAAATATACACCCGACTGTAATTTGTGGCGGATATAAACTAGCAGCTGAAAAATCAAAAGAAATTCTAAACAAACTGGCAATAAATATTAAACCAGATGATAAAAAAACACTTAAAAACATAGCAATGACTTCAATGGCAAGTAAAGGTGCAAGCAGTGAAAAAGAAACCCTTGCAGATGTAGTAGTCGATGCAGTAACAAGTGTTGCTGAAAAAGTCAGTGGTAAGACAAATGTAGACCTTGACAATATCCAAATCCAAAAAAAGCAAGGAGGAGGAATTGCTAATACTGAAATAATAAAAGGAATAATACTTGACAAGGAACGAGTACATGATGGAATGCCAAGAACAATAAAAAGTGCAAAAATTGCATTAGTCGACACAGCTTTAGAAGTTAAAAAAACAGAAGTAGATGCAAGAATACAAATAAATGATCCAACTCAACTACAAGCATTTCTTGATGAAGAAGAAGGTATGCTTAAAAAGATGGTAGCTAAAATCAAAAAAAGCGGAGCAAATGTACTAGTATGTCAAAAAGGAATCGATGATGTAGCACAACATTATCTTGCAAAAGACGGAATATACTCTGTTAGACGTGCAAAGAAATCAGATATGGAAAAACTAGCAAAAGCTACAGGTGCAAAAATTATAGGAAACCTAGATTCCTTGTCAAATAAAGACTTAGGTTTTGCAGGACAAGTTGAAGAAAGGAAAATCGGCGATGACAAAATGACCTTTATTACAGAATGTAAAAATCCAAAAGCAGTATCAATACTTATCCGTGGTACAACTGAACATGTAGTAGATGAACTAGAACGAGGAATACATGATGCACTTTCAGTTGTAGCTGTAGCACTTGAAGATGGAAAAATGACTGCTGGTGGTGGAGCCGCGGCCACTGCAATTTCAATGGCCCTAAGAGATTATGCGCCGAGTGTCGGCGGCCGAGAACAAATGGCAATTGAAGCATTTGCAAATGCAATAGAAGTTGTACCAAAGACATTATCAGAAAACGCAGGACTCGACCCAATTGACATGATGCTAGAGATTAGAAGCGCTCATAAAAAAGGTCATAAATATTCAGGTATAAATGTTTTAAAAGGAAAAGTCGATGACATGCTTAAAAACAATGTAGTCGAACCACTCCGTGTTAGCATGCAAGAAATTGAAGCATCCAGTGAAGCTGCAACAATGATATTACGTATAGATGATGTAATTGCATCAAAAGGCGGCGGAGCAGCACCTCCAGGTGGAATGCCACCAGGCGGAATGGGCGGAATGCCACCAGGTATGGATTACTAATAAAAATAAAATCCATCCCTTTTTTTTATTTATTTGATTTAATAACTAAAACAGAACATGGAGCGTTTTGTACAACATCTTTTGACACACTCTTTTCAATTATTTTATCAATTCCTTTTGTTTTATCATGATATGCCATTATAATTAAATCATCTTCTTTTGCACATTTTACTATTTCTTCAGAAGGTTTACCTGTTATTAGCTGTGTTTCAATTTTTACACCATAGGTTTCAGCTATTTTTTTAAAATTATTTAAAAAAGCATCTGTTTCTTTTTTTAATTTATCTTCGAGTATAACAGACGACATGAATTGATGTGTATCATTTACTGTTATAATTTTTACTTCGACATTAAATAGTTTTGCGAGATACGCACCTTTTTCTACTGCTTTTTCTGAATCCTTTGTATTATCAACAGGTATAATGATTCGTTTAATTTCTTTCATGTACTCTCCACAAATTTTGAAATCAAATAAGAATAGTTAAACATTTCTTTAATAGCTATATTTTTTCCTGATTTTTCCTTTATATAACAAATGATATATTGTATCAGTTTATCATTAAAAATTTAATTAGGATGAGAATTTTAAACAGGAGATAATGTAAAAGTTAAATATTTAGGTACATTTGAAGATGGTAATGTTTTTAATAGTTAAAAATCCATGAAGTACCATTAGTATTCACTGTGGGTAATGGACAAATTAAAGGATTCAAGGAAGCAATAATAGGCATGAAAATTGGTGATGAAAAAAAAGTGAAACTTGAACAAAAAACACATATTGAAACTATACTCCAGGACTAGTTAGAGTTATACCAAAAAGGAGGCTTTCCTGAAAAACAGGAATTAAAAGCAAGTATGTTTTATATGATGAATCAACCTGATGGAGGACAAATACCTGTAAAAATATCTAATGTATTTAATGGAACAGGAACATTGATCTTAATTCTCTTTTTCATATTTTTTACAAAAAATTTATTTATTTAAATGTAAATTGAAATGTTTAGGAGTTATTATGAACGAATCAGATTATTTATCTGAACTTGGTAAAAATCAGATAACTGCTGACGAATTAACTAAGCAAGTTAAAAAAGATTTCACACTACTGCATATGATTATTGAAGGTGTTAATTCATCAAATCCTAGGATTAAATTTGGTTGTGCAAAAATACTTTCAAAAATAAGTCAAGAAAACCCTGAAAAACTATATTCAAACATTGATTTTTTCATTGAACTACTGAATAATGATAACAATATTATCAAATGGAATGCTATAGATGTACTAGCAAATCTAACTCAAGTTGATAAAGAAAAAAAGTTCGATGTAATATTTTCAAAATATTATAATTTAATTAACGCAGATGCAATGATTACAGTTGCACATGTAGTTGACAACTCAGGAAAAATAGCACTTGCTAAACCTTATCTTTCTTCTAAAATTACTGATGAGCTTTTAAAACTTGAAAAAATTCCAACAAAACCACGTGTTACTAATGAATGTAAAAATATATTATATGGTAAAGCAATACTTGCATTTGAAAAATATTATAAACAGATAGAAAATAAAAAAGAAGTAATATCATTTGTAAAAAGACAACTAAAAAATACAAGAACTGCAACAAAGATTAAAGCAGAAAAATTCATAAAAGAAAAAGAAATAAAATTCTAAAGTCCATCTATTAAAAGTTTTTCATAATATTTACTACTACCAGTTTTAAGTATTTCGAGAATTATTTTTTCAGTATTAGGACCTACTCCTTTTAAGGATTTAAGATTATTTTTCATATTAGAAATTGGAGTATTTAATTTTGAAATTGAATAAGCAGCATAGCTGAAAGACGATTTCATATCCCTTAGTTTATATAAGTAATCAAGCTGTTCTAAAATAACGATAACTAGATCATTTCCAGTTATTATGTCTTTAAACAAATATGGTGGAATTCTAACAGGGATTCTATATTTCCTTGCAATTTTGCTAAACGTTTTATGAATTGAATCATTATATTCTTGAGTAGCACTTCCCCATGCATTACCTTTGTATATTAAATCATAATTAATAATTAACTCAGGATATTTCTTTCTTAATACCTTCATGAAATAATCTTTCTGCCGTCCATTTTTAAGTGTCATACCACTAAAAATAATAAAATCAACACCAGCTTGTTTTGCACTAGCTAATGTTTCATTCAAAATCTCAGGTTTATCGGTTATAAAGGGGATTACAGGCATAAGAAATATTCCAGTAGCAATACCATTTTCTTTGAAGAATTTAATAGAATCAAGCCTTTTATTAGGAGATGGAACACCTGGTTCAAAGATCTCACTAATTTTATTATCGATACTAGAAAAACTAAAACTCACAATTGCTTTACTTTTTCTGTTAATCTTTTTTATTATGTCGATATCTCTTCCAACAAGTGTAGATTTTGTAAGAATACTTGCAGGATATCCATATTGATATATTAGCCCGAGTGTCTTTTTTGTAAGTTGATATTTTTCTTCAACAGGTTGATAACTATCTCCAACTCCACCGCCAATCATAATATACCCTTTACTTAAAGGTTTTCTTTTACCTTTTGGATCAAGTTCTTTTTTTAAAATATCTATTGCATTAGTTTTTACTATAACCTCATAACCAAAATTTCCATCAACATTGTATTTTTCAGCACGCCCATCACAATAAACACAATTATGAGTACATCCTCTATATAGATTCATTCCATATTTTGAGACAAACCATGAATCAATTTTTTTATGTTTACGAAGTATTGATTTGGCATTTATTTCTTTAATTTTCACAAAATTTTGAATGACTTGACTATTATAGTAATTTATTGCTTATAGTACAATAAAATACAAAAAAATGTATTGCACCCCTAAATCTACGGGTGTGATCTAGAAGTTATAGTTAAAAAAAGCTCCAAAAAACCAACAAAATTTTAGGCGGTTTTTTCAATTGTATTTTTGACGGGCAAACTAAAACCCTTTTTTTCTTTTTTTTAATTTAAAAATCTAAAAATTTTAATTTTTGCTTTTTAATTTCCTGAATTTTATTATCTATCTCCTTTATTCTTCTAAAAGATCTAATTATAAAATACGCACCTAGAATCACTAAAATTACACAAATAATTAATAACGGTGCTATTAAATAAGTAACTGTGGTTAAATCATAATAGTTTGAAGTCGCTATTAATATTGTAAAAACAGATAATGGTAGGGTAAATATTGCAATACCTGTTCTAAGTACTGCTAGCGATGTTCTTTTTTCAGCAAGAAGAAGAGAGACAATATTATACGTTTCTGAAGGAATTTTTTTTTCATTCATTTTTTAGATAACCCTTGAATATTTTTAATTGATATGTCCAATTTATTATAAATTTTTATTCTTTTCAAATATTTTAATTTTACTAGTAATGTATTTGTTTTAATTTTTATTCCATTATCATATCCTCCAGACAAGTCGTTTCAACGCTGAATGAGTATCTAGTATTTTTATCTGTGTAAATTTAACAATTGAAAATACATTAGCTCCCTCTGCATAATTTCGCTTTTAACTGGAGAAAAATCCTAATCCTTATATGATCTTATTGTTCTGAGTAAAAAAGTAATTTTTATTTTTTTTATGAATAACCTCCGATTTTTAGACTTGGATCACCTAATAAAACCCACTGAGAAATTGTTTTTGCATATAGTTGAGAATCCATACCTGGAAATGTAGTTAAATATTTATTAATCGTTGCACCCCATACTTCACCTAAAATGTCAACACCTCCTCCAATTATTTTATAAAATTGAAGATTTTGGTAACCACAGACTATCTCTAGACAATCTGGTAAATTTTTACCATCACCATCAAGATCACCATTCTCTCCAACTATTTCATAAGACAAACCAGTATGTCCAAGTGTTGCAATTGCTCCACCACCAATTTTTCT
>CP070836.1:1301957-1368956 GCA_020341795.1 Thermoplasmatales archaeon | reverse complement strand
TCAAAATCATTGGGCCAGTGGTCTAGTGGTTATCAGGTTGTTCTTTTCTTGCCGATTCTCATCGAAAAAAGTGACGAGAATCTCCGCGTTATTTTCCACGGACTCTATAAAATCCTTCTTTTTTTCTTTCCTTATAACCAAAATTGTTACATATATTGTAATGTAGCTACCTGAAAAATCACTACCTAACAATAAACCTTAATAAGCCTAATTCCAAAATCAAAATTAATTTTTAAACATATATCATTATTAAAATTAATAATTATATCCTTTCTATAATCGATAGAAAATCAACTTAAACTGTAACATAATTAATCTGATACAAACACTCCTTCTTGATGTTTGGAGTTGTTGAAAATTAATAAATACCATAATAAATTACGTTTCTTGTTATATTGATAGGTGAACAGTTTTGCAATGTATGTTTGTATCTGATCTTCACGGTAAGAAAAGACGTTATAAAACATTGTTTAAAATTATTGAAAAAGAGAAACCAGATGGGGTATTTATTGGAGGAGATCTCCTTCCAGGCGGATTTGGAATTAATACCGATATAGATGAATTTCTACAAGATGTCTTTATATCAAAGTTATCAAAGCTAAAACATTCAGAAATTAAAACTAGGTTTTTTACAATACTAGGTAATGATGATCCACGAATATATGAGAAGATACTAAAGGATGCGGAAAAGGATAATTTGCTTGAATATGTTCACAATCATACCGTTTCATTTGAAAATCTCTTCGTTACTGGTTATTCATATATCCCTCCTACTCCATTTCGGCTTAAAGATTGGGAAAAATACGATGTTTCACGATATGTAGATGTAGGCGCTACTTCTCCTGAAAAAGGCGTTAGAACAACAGACATTTCTAAAGATAAAACATGTTATTCAACAATCACTGATGATTTGAAAGAACTCTCCAAAAAGGCTCCGGTGGAAAAAACTATTTTTCTTTTTCATTCACCCCCCTATAAATCTAATTTAGACAGAGCTGACCTAGATGATAAAATGGTTGATCACGCGCCTCTTGATGTCCATGTAGGCAGTATTGCTATTCAACGTTTTATAAAGAAAAAACAACCTTTACTTACTCTACATGGGCATGTACATGAATCAACAAGAATAACAGGTCATTGGAAAGAAAAATTTGGTAAAACATATTCATTTAACGCAGCTCATGACGGATCAGAACTCGCTTTAGTACGATTCAGAACTTATGATTTAGAAAATGCAACTAGAGTTCTTATTTAAGTTTTCTAATTATTTTCTTTTTTTAAAGGAATTTTTTTCACACTCATATATGGTGATGTTATATGTGTTGCCCATGAGTCTTTTTTCTTTATGTCTTCATCTGTGATTATATGAATATCTAAAAGACCATCTGTTTTAAGACCTGTTCTTTCTTTGTTTTCTTCATCAAGATTTTTACCATATTTATTAAACCATGCCATAAGTTTTTCTTTTTGTTCTTCAGTGCCCTTGAAATGAACTAATAAATCAATATCACTCGCTGGACCAGCTGTTCCTTCTTTTGTACTTCCTATGAGATATAATGATTCAACACCATATACTTCTGAATCAAGTGTTTCAGCGATTTCTTCTACTTTTTGAATACGCCAACTCCAGTGATCTGGTGATTTTAAATAGGCTAGTGCTTCACCTGCTTCTCCATCCATTATTACTGAAAGTGAGTCACCTGAATAAACCTCTGAGGTTCTAATGACTCTTACTACTTTTTCATATTTTTTATAATTATTAAGAATGCGAAAGAGTTGGTTTTCTTGATAGAGAAGCATATCTTCATTAAACGTGATTGTAGACACATCAGGATAAAGCGGTAAATACTTTATTTTAGCTTCAACTAGATCTTGGAAGAAATGAGTTCCAAAAGAAAGCTCAGGTGTATACCCTCCTTTTTCTTTTGCAATTTCTACCAATAGTGATGTGTTATTAATATCACCATATTTAACTGGTACTCCAAGTTTTATATCTCCTCTGCTACCCCATCTACCAGGTCCCATAAGTATAAACTTCCTTTTTGGTAGTTTATTGTTTAATTCATTAATTATTGTCGCAATTTTTTGCATCTCTTCCCTTGATTCTAAGTTTAAATATTCCTCTGGGACAACATAGACAATATACTCAATATTTTCTACTTGACCTGTAGTTACATATCTGTTAGTAGAGAATAATTTTTTATCCTGTGAAATATTTTTAGGAATTGGTTTTCTTTCCATTTCTATAGACTGACTCTGAGGGCGACATTGAAGCACATAGAGTTTTTCTCCATCTGATGCAAACTCTACATCAACAGGGGTACCAATTTTTTCTTCAAGTAAAAACAAAATATGTTTCATTTTTTCTAAAAAATCACTTTTTTCAAAAAGATTTGAAAATGTAATTACCATATCTGATTCTTTAGGATTTAATAGAATACTTGGAGGGTTAACAAGTCGCCCATCTTTATGAATTGATATTATTTGATTTAGGTTGGGGATCTCATCAGCATGTTCTTTAAATAAATCAATGGCATCAACTGTTTCAATTGCGCCTGATTTTAGATTTATAACATCCATATATATCGGTGAATACTGGATTTTTTCACTTACTAGAGCGTTAACTTGTAGTTTAGGTTTTTTGGGTGAAACAAGAATCGGGTAGTCGTTTCCCACTCTATCAACTGCTCTTGTACCTAAACCTGGAACTAAGCGTATCATTCCATCCTCTCGCTGTATGCGTGGAGACCATTGGAACTCATTCTTGCTGAAGGCTACACCTCCAAAAACTGGCATATAGTAATGTCCTACTTTAATTCCTACAACCTCTTGGATGAGTATGCCCATTTCTTCGCTAAAATCAAGTAATCCTCGCTCACGCCTATATTCTATAGGGTCTGGACCAAATACTGATGCATAAACCTCAGCGATTGCATCCATTAAGGAATATAGCCTTTCTTCCTCACTACCATTATTTGAAACAAAGAGACTTTTATATTTACCCGAGAAAGCAGCACCATAACTATCTTCAAGTAGGCTTGATGATCGAACTATTATAGGTTTTCCTTCTAAATCCCGGATTATACGCCGAAATCCTTCAACTATTTCATGAGGAAATGTAGCATTTTTAAAAACTTGTTCTAAGAATGGTTGCTCTTGACGTATTTGATCAGGATGCAAGTATTTAGTTTGAAATGTTTCATCTAAATCATTGTAATGGATGAAATTAAATATGGTATCTGAGGTGACATACCAGCTTTTAGGAAAAGATATGTCTCTAAGTGCTTCATTTTTTTCCATATTTTCTTTTAGGATTCTTTCCGCTAAAAAAACCCCTGAAGTCTTACCTCCAAATTTACCAGATCCATAGGTAGGACCTACAGTGTGCCCTAATAATGAAACAAAGTCTTCAGGTTCAATAAATGTTTTCGCAATATTTACATACTCCGGCCGGTTTGTAAAAAAACGTCTTATCAGAGCAGTTTTAATGCTAACCTTATCTTCTGGAGCCAAAGTGGTTTCTTCTACATCCTGGTTATAAAATCTGTTTAGTTCATTAGTTATCTCTAATAAAGATATACCTTCTTTTTGGGAGGATAATAGTAGTGGACGAGCCTTATCCTGTTTCATCCAGTTTTGAAACAAATTTGAGATCTCTTCGGGTGGAATAGTTTCTTTTGCTATTTCAAAGACTTGTTTTTGAATATTTTTCAAAGAGTCGAGATCCTGTCGAGGGTTCGGCATATTTATACCACACCATTGACTTGATGATGACTCTTTATCAACAGGGCAAATTGTGCTTAATAAGGATGTTATTTTTTCGTTTTCATATCTATAAAGATAATATGTCATTTTTCTTGTCATCCTTAGTAGCGTTCTCGGGTCTGTTTTTATGAGTAAATCGATTATAACTTCCCAATCTTGTTTTTTTTCTGAAGTTTTAGACTCTGTAAGTGCTTTTTTGATTCTGCTTTCTCCAATATATTTTCCTAAAAGATCAGAGATAGCATCAATTAATCTTCTTTCTTCAAATAGAAACGGTCCTTCATCCAACTGGGGTTTTTCTTCTAAGTAATAAACTTCTAAAACCCCAATTTTTTTATCATCTAATATAATATTACTTACTTGACTCCATTTAGTTTCTTTAAAATTGTTAGTTTTATATTCTTTCCCCTCTATGGTAATTCTAGTACAGGTAATATCAGGATACTGCCATGCTGGAGGAACTAATTCAATAATTTTTTTCAATGCCTCGTCTTTTGTAAGATTTCTATCTTTAACAATATCAGTCAAGCCATAAAGGCAGTTTAGTTCTTTGATCCTTTCTTTAAGTTTATCCATTTGATAATGAGACGAAAAATTTGTACTCATTTTTTCTTTGTTTTTTTTATTCATTTTCCATCTCCCATCTATTTTTTTGTTTTTATTTTGTTATCTATCATTAGTTTTTCCTTTATGATTGCTTTGCCACGTTTTCCATCTATACTCACTTCTAGCTCAGAAGGTGTTTCTACATGTTTTACATCTTCTGTTTCTTCAATTAGTTTTAGGGATTCTAGCCATTTCCAATCAATATTTCCCTTATCTTTTTTTGTTATTAAATAACCTACTTGTGAGGATATCATATCATGAAAAAAATGAGAACCTTGAGAGGGATCTATCGGTCTTTCTTTATACGGAGTTTCTAAAATAACTTTAACCCCTGCTATATCACTCCAGATGATAGGTATTCCAAGCCAGGGATCAGCTGAGCCCCATCGTCCAGGACCAATAAGCATGTATGGTTTACCTGCATCCATCAACTTAAGATTCATTCTTCTTATTTGACTAACTGCTCTATTAGAATTTGACATATCAAAAGATTCTGATTTAATATATACAATATCTTTAAAACCACTTATTATACCATTACCTAAAGCATTTTCACTATAGCAAAGAACTTTATCTACATCGATATTTTCAATGTTAACATCCTGATACTTATCAGGTGGGATCATACTTCGTATCTGTAATATTATTAGCTCCGCAGGCTTCGATTCATCCCTGTTAAAGTTAACAGCAAATTCTATTTCTATAGGATAACCAAGAGCAAGCGCGCCAACACGAAGAAGTAGTTTTAATGCCTTTGCAAGAGGTATTGTATCATAATTAACAATAGGGCCAAAATCTATAACTATAGCACCTTCGTCGTATAAACCAGGATAAAGACTATCATCTCTATGAAGATATGTAGATGCAACTTTATCTAAAACACCATGTTTTTTAGCAATATCGACTTCGAGTTTTTCTAAGGTGGTTTCTTCATTTTTGGTAAAAATAGTATAAACAGATTTCAGCTTTAACGCATAGTAACTTTTTTGCGAATATCTCATGAAATCCTTCGGCGTGCCAAATAGAGGAGCTTTTGGCTTTTCAGGGCAGAAACAATAACTGCTACCTCCATCAACTATAGACTTACCTAGACCAAGGGTGAGATATGCTATTCCATCTTCAGGTTTACATGAACCAGAAGGGTAATAATTATAAGATTTTGCTACCCCTGAAATAGTTGGATAAAAATAAGTATCATATTTGTTACCAACAACCTCTTGAAGTAACACCGCCATTTTTTCATCACTAACATTCTTTGGTGTAGATTTAATATAAGTCCTCGCTTTTTCAAAATAAGTTGATGCATATACATATTTTATAGCATTACAGACCTCTTGAAACCTGAGATCTGTTCCCCAAGATTCGTTAGGAAGCAACATGGAGGCATAAATACCTGCAAAGGGCTGTAAGAGTGAATCTTCAAGAAGACTTGATGACCTAACGATTAATGGTCGCCTAGTATTTGTGATAAACGAGCGAAGATCACCAATGATTGTAGCAGGTAAATTAGCAGCCATAAATTTCGAAGCAATTCTTTCATCAGACATGTGAGAAATATCTAATTTTGCTAGGTCATTATGTTCAATAAAAGAATCAAAAACATCAGTTGATAAAACGATACTTCTTGGAATAGTAATTTTTAAACCAGGAAACATATCATCAGTTACGTATTTAGATAAAATTTTTGCTAAAAATGCTACCCCTCTTGCCTTACCACCAAAGGAACCGGTTCCTATGTGACTTAATTTTATATGATGCTCCTCACTGGTTCTATGGTAACTTGTCACATAGCTCTGGTTAATAGAATATCTAAATTCTTCTATAATATCTATCATTTTTTTCCTTAGTTTTTCACCCTCATCAAATTCTTTTTCAATTGTTAAGAATTTATCAGCGAGTTCGCTTTCTCCTATAGATTTTAACCATTTAGAAAACTCATTTCTTTTTGCACATCTTAAAATAATATCTTTATTAACTGACAATAAAACATCTTCAAAATCTCTCAGGTTTTGGACCTTTGCTAGTTCTTTACCTTTAACGTCTTTTATTATAAGTTTAGACTCACTGTACTTTTTATCTTTATCCCTACTGACCTCTTGGTGATTTAACTTGATACCTGTAATTTCTTCAATAGCTGATTTAATTTTTTTTTCTTTATCATTAAGGTTCATAATCTCAATCTAAATTTATAACCAACCTCTTAACTTACATGCCTCAACAATTCTTGAAATAGCTATCATATATGCAGCGTCTCTTAATCGTACTTTTTTTCTTTTTGCAAGCTCCCAGGCTTTATGAAAAGCATCTGTCATCTTGTCATCAAGTTTACCAAGGACTTCTTCTTTACTCCAATAATAGTTTTGATTGTTTTGAACCTGTTCAAAATAACTAACGACAACACCACCTGCATTTGCTAAAAAATCAGGTATTACCACAATATTTTTCTTTTCAAGTATATCATCTGCTTCAGGAGTAATAGGACCATTAGCTCCGCATATAACTAATTTAACACTAGAATTAATATCATTTACATTGTCCTTTGTAATTGAATTTTCCAAAGCATTAGGCATAAGTATATCTACTTCATGCTTAAGCCAATCCTTACTTGGGTGACATTCATATCCAAGTTGTTCAGCTTTTTTCTTATCAATAGTCCCAAATCGATCTGTGATTTTAACAAGTTCTTCTAAATCAATCCCTTTTCCTTTATAATAACTATATGCACGGTTATCTTTTTGATCCCAACATGAAATAGATACCACTGTTCCACCATATTCAATATATAATTCAGCAGCATAACGAGCGACGTTGCCAAATCCTTCAATAGATGCAGTCGTTTTACCAATATCAATATCCATTTCTTTTAATGCTTCTCTAAGCATATATACTAATCCATATCCAGTTGCTTCTGGACGTCCCAACGATCCACCTAATCCAACTGGTTTACCAGTGATTACTCCGGGATATTGTCCTCCAATTATTGTTTGATATTCATCCATCATCCAAAGCATATGCTGACTGTTTGTCATGACATCAGGAGCAGGAACATCACGCATAGGTCCGATATCCCTTGCTATTTGTCTGATCCAACCTCTACATAAGTTTTCCTGTTCTCTTTCTGAAAGATTATGTGGATCGCATATAACTCCTCCTTTTCCACCACCTAATGGAATATCAACTACAGCACACTTCCAAGTCATCCACATAGAAAGAGCACGTACAGTATCAGCTGTTTCCTGAGGATGAAATCGAATTCCACCTTTACACGGTCCTTTTGCATCATTGTGTTGAATTCTAAAACCTTTAAAGATCTTTATATTACCGTCATCCATCTTTACAGGGATAAGAAAATGATATTCACGCATTGGAACTCTAAGTAAATCTCGTGTTGTTTGATCTAGTTCCAACATATCAGCAACTTTATCAAATTGTTCTTGAGCCATCTTGTATGCATTAAATCCTTTAAGAGTCATATATCAAAATCCTTTCAGTGATTAATATTTTATATATTAATGTATTGGTGTATAGTATCATTTGTAAGTAAAGCGAGAAGGTATGATTTAAGGTATTTTTTACTTTACGATTCAATCCGACTTAGTGATCTTATTATGTAAAATTCTTAAAAAAATTATATAAAAAAATATAAAAATGGCTAATTATTAAAACTTTCAGTTTCTCATCGTTTCGGTTATTATCATAAACCACGGAAAAATATAAAAATAATAACTTGATTTTTCTCCTGTTGATGCGGATATGATCTAGTGGTTATGATAGTGGCTTCCCAAGCCACTTGCTCGGGTTCAAATCCCGGTATCCGCATTTAGACTAATTTTTCTTACTTACTCTCCATCAATGAGTGCGAGGTATTCTCGGAGTTTAATATCAATAAATCCACTAATTTAAATAGAAATACTAATAGTATTATTATTTATAAGTTTGCTGTTTATATAGTAGTTCCGTAAGTTTTCAGTCTAACTCCCTATTATAAACATTATTTTAATTTAAATTTTACTACCAATATAAAATATCATATTTTAAACATCATCGATAGTCCTGGGAAATATTCAATTAACTTAAAAATTAACGGTTTTTGTATGTTATTATAGTAGGGGATTTTCACAGGTAATGTCGCCCAATTACTTTTAGCATCATAAATATCTTTTGCCTTTACTCGTACAACATAGTCTCCATCTGTATCCCAAATATTAGTTAGTGTTACCTTTTCACCTGACTTGTATGGACCTATCCATGGTTGCCAGGTACCAGTCCAGTATACGTCACCCCAGTTCAAATAATAATATAAATCATCACCATCTGGATCATTTGCATAAAATGTATATTCAAATTCTTTCTCTCTTACACCTAATCTTCTTCCTCTGAGAACAGGTGTATCAGGTGGACTGTTAGTTTTATCAACAAAAACCCAGGTTTCATCAATACCAACATTACCATTACTATCAATTACAGTTAAAGAAACAGGATATATTCCTCCTTCTTCATATGAATGTGTTTGTATAACACCATTTTTCTGTATCCCATCACCAAAATCCCACAAATAATCAACGATATCTTCCTCTGGATCCGTAGTTTCACTTCCATCGAAGCTAATATCCTCACCGACAATTCCATGGTAAATTCCACCAGCATATACTTTTGGAGTCCAGTTATTATATAATTCAGGATCATACTCTACCCAATCTATTTCAATACTGTCAATGTTTAAACTACCATATTCAACGTTGAAAAAACCATCGTATCCCCACTCTGAGCTACAGCTATTTTTTACAATCCAATAACCACCATTACCAATATTTTGGTCATCCTCCCAACCTACAAGGACTACTTGATGATTTGCTTTATTTGTTTCACCAGGATAAGGATAATAATCATCAGGGGAACTATGAGTCCAACCCCATTCCTCAAGATTATTCTCACCATGTACATAATAGGTAAACATCATAGTTGTAACAACTGGTCCATGTTCCATGATCTGTGATTTAATTGCTTCTCTATCTTCAGGACTTCCATCAGGATACCAATATCCATAATCAAGGATTGGTATGAGCACATCTTCCCAATTACTGCATTTATCAGAGCATTCAATATCGTCATCTGCTTGATATGGCATACAAGATTCTAAAACTACTCCATTGCAATTATTTCCTCTATCATCCGTACGATTAATGCATTTATAAGCAAGTCTTGCATTTCCACCTCTACAGCTACCACCTCCTGGTAAACATGATAAAACATATTGTTCTGATAAATCCGGATCAAGTCCTGCACAATTTTCTCGAATACTTATAATAGATTCTAGACCACCAATCGCTGCAAAATCCCAGCAGCTGCCACAATTTCCCTGGTCCTTTGCAGGTGTGACCCAGTTTTCACCCATATAATCAAGCCAACTGAAACTAGAAGGAACATTGATGATTTCTGGTTTTATAGGATTTTTATCTTCAGAATCAGCATTATCAATAATTGTTGATGATTTATCACATTTTAAACAATAAATACTGATTTCATTTTCTTTGTTTTTTATATCTATTTTAGCAGTAGTTTCACTTATTGGAATAAATGTGGATAATAAAACAAAGCTTATTACTAAACATAAAAAATATTTTTTCATTTTAAATCTACCTCCATATTCTTAATAAGAAAATCCTAATATATAGTTTTTCTATATTTTTAGAGAGATTTAAGTAAAAAATTGATTGACAATTATAAATTTAATGTTTATAGTTTTTGTAATAAATGTGTTAGGATTGGAAAAAGTTTTGGATATTGTTCAAGAATGTTTAGAATTGATCTGTTGAATACTTTGGTTTTTGGCATATTAACAACTAGTGTTGCCCATTCGCTTTCAATATCATATATATCTTTAGCTTTTGCCCTTATCGTATAATTACCTTCTTCTGTATAAGTATGGTTAAGGATAACTTTTTCTTCTGACTGGTATGGTCCATTATAATCTTTAATAGACTCATCACCCCATTCTACATAAAGAAAAATGTTGTCATTATCTGGATCTAAAGTGGAAAAGATAAAATCATAATCCTCTCCAGCTTTACCATTTAATTTACCGTTAATTATTGGGGGATTTGGTTTAGTGGTAATATTTACTGTTAAAACATCTGAAAATTCACTTTGTTCTCCAACATTATCTTGAGCTATTACTAATATATCATATGTTCCTGGATTTGACCATGAATGTGTGATATCTGCAATTGTGTCAGATGGATAATAAGAAGACCATTCATCGGTAACATTGTCTCCATCCCAACTCCAACCATATCTAACAGGATCATTATCAGAGTCAGTTGTTATAGTTGAAAAGGTATTTGAAATTTCAATGACTCCAATTGTTGGACCTACAGGAGTTTCTGGTTGATTTGGTAGATGATTAAAATATTTCGTTGGTAAGTCATCCTCTATCCACTGATTAATACCTCCAAGCATATTATATATTGTACCATTGAAATCACTTTCCTCTACAATATGTCTAGCAGCAGCATTACTTCGATCACCTGATCTACAGTAAAGAACGACAACACTATTATTATATAATGAAACAAATTCTTCTAATCCTGTTGGAGTCCAGTTACTATAACGTCTTGGAAATTCTGGAAATGGAGTATCAATTCTTTTTTTTAACCATTCATTTGGACTTCTAACATCTATAGGAATTTGAATTCCATTGCTTGTATCTTTTAATAAATCCCATGCTTCTTCAGGTGTAATATTAATATAATCATTAAGAGTTTTTAATTTATATATTGATATACCTGATGTTATTTCGTTTAATATAATTAAAATTCCGATTACTATCAAACCTTTAAACAAGTTATTACTCATCTTTTTTCCTTCCTTATTATAAAAATAATATAATAGTAATAAATTTACCTAATATAAAATTATAGGTAACCATTTACACAAATTTGCGTCCCAAGCCAGTTGTATGCTTTAAAATCACAACATATATGATATTTATTTAATTAACAATTTTTAATAAAAATAAGATAAATTTTATATATAAAAGAGGAGATATATTTCAAGAATGAAGATATCTTATTCAATTTTATTTATTATATTAATAATATTTTCTAATTATTGTAATGGAAAAACAATTTTAGATAATGAAAGAAATATTGATCAAAGTGATTACAACATTAAAAACATAACTCCTAAAGATGATGCATTTCATGGAATAAATAATTATTACTCTCAAGAATGGTGGTATTTTGATGCATTTTTTAATCAAAATTATGGAATTCATATAGGAATCAAAGTTATCTCTTTTGCCAAATGGGGAATTGTTAGGGAACTGATTAATATATATAAAGATACAAATTTAGAAGAGAAAGAATTAAGAATCCGACCATTAAATCAATATAAAATATCTGAGGAAATACCAAATATCAAATATAGAAACAAACAAATATTGGAATTTGATTATAATGAATACATTTCAACAGGTAACTGGAATTACACAATTAAAATTGAATTGAATAATATAAAAGTTGATTTGATATTTATTGGAAAATCAAAGGGTTTTACATATCAAACAACACATGAAGGATGGTCTGTAGCACAACCAATAGCACGTGTAAGGGGTAAAATCACAATAAATGAAAAAGTAATAAATTTAAATGGAAAAGGCTATCATGATCATAATTGGAATTTTTCTATTGGAACAGGTTTAAGAGGAAAAGGATGGTATTGGGGTAAGATAACTAGTGAAAACTATTCATTGACTTGGGCAAAAGTACAAAAGACAAGATTTGCAGATGATACAATTTCTGAAAAAATTGGTATTTTAAGTATTATAAATGATGATTATATAAAAATCAATTCAGATAATATAACCATAGAAGTAGGTGATTATGAATACCATAATGGAAGATTTATACCGACTAGATTTTTTTTATATGCTATGCAAGATGATATTGAAATAAATGTAAGTTTTAATGCAGTTTCAATACAAAAGATAGGATTAAGATTTATATCAATACATTATTGGAGATTTTTCATTTCGATTATAGGATTTATAAAACATGGTGAAAATGTAGATTTTTTAGAAAATGAAATTCAAATAATGGAATGTGTAAGATTTATATAATATCAAATATTCATTTTGTATATCTTTTAATATCATCTATATCGGTTGTAAATAAACTCTACTAATTTGAATTTTTTTATAGATACTTGACCTGGTTCAAATCCCAGTATCATTATTTTAACTTTATTTTTTTATTAAAAAATGGCAAATAATAAAAAAAGAAAAAAAGAGAGATTTATATATTGTTTAACCATCAATAGGAGTTGGTTCAATCCATTCTGGACTGTAAATCTGCATATTTGGATCGCCAAATATCATCTGCTCATTTGCAAGATACTCATTATCAAGTACAGATGATCTACCATATATCGTTGTTGGATCTCGTGTTGTATAGTCTCGTTGATGGAGCCATAGATAATTTGACAATGCATTACCCACTTCAATTCCTTTATCCATCATATCTTCAGTTATCCATTGGTCAAGAACTTCTTCTTGTGGTGATCTTCCCGTATTACCATTTCCAAACCATAACGCGCATCCATGTTCTAGATACACATTTGGTCCGAAATGTGAACCTGTTGTACAACTCATCCAAAAGTTAAACTGACTATGTAAATTGTCAAATAGTTGATCACAGTATTTGAAATGAATAATGTCATATAAGTTTGGTTCAACTGAATTTAGCCATGTAAGTCCTACATCTCTTGGTGTTTGTATCTTACTATTGTCATAATAGTAACCTCGCCAGCCATCCCACCAGTCAAAATCTTTATAGTTTTCATTATTTGGTTCAGCCAGTGGAAATTGGTCCTGAATGTTTTTAAACATACAGCATATTCCTGAGCCACCGGTTCCATGGCTACAATGGTAAATTAACGCTGCACCATCATTATATCTTTCTAACAGGTTTTCCCATAGACTATGTCCTTCAAAGAATCTACCCCGTGAGGATCCCATTTCCTTAAGTGATTGGGTCACATAATAATAATATCTTACTCCATCATTGCATGTCCAATCGTGTCCGTCTCTATAATTCATGAAACATGAGCTTATGACATGTCTACCTTCATTTGCGTATACAACTGCTGGATATAATATATCTCTATTGATATGTGCTGATGATAAAGCAGGTTTTTCAAACATAATATGACCTGCATAGGAGTTATTCCCTGTCATTATTCTAGTTGTAAGATCCCGGATATCACTGTCTCTAGGTGAAACAAACAAATATGCTTCTCTTCCATTACCGTCCAGGTTGTAATTATCAATTAAATCATGTATTTCATCATAGATACCACCATACCATTGAAGTCTTAAGTCAAGACCTATTGGCGGAAGTTCATTATTCATAATATAATAAATGAATAATCTTAACCATGAAGGAGGATTTGAAAATTCCACAGGTTCGCTCATATGCGGAATATGTCCCAATGATCTACATCCATGGTAATAATCTCCCTTATATTCTGACCATGTTCGTGCCATATCTAACATGTTATAGGCCATAGCTGCTTCTCCAATATTTAAAACAGGTGAAATATGATATGCAGCAGCCATTGCGGCAGGTGCAAAATATCCATCTCCTGTTCCAAAAGATGTTATAGTAATATAGTTTTCAGAAGCTGAAATACCTTTAATTTCTTGAACAACTTCTTGCATTGTTGTACATTCGCTTACTGTCCCACTTGGGTTTGCACTACTTACTCCATTAATATTTATATATATGATATTATTTACTCCAAGTTGTGTAAGTGCATTGGATGTCTCAGAGGGTACTGAATCTTTTGTTACATATAGTAATGGAGCATGATTTGCAGATGCTATTACCGCAGCATTTGCAGCCGACAGACCTGCATTAATTCTATCAGGATTGTACTTTCTTACATTTACTGTAATATGATAATTTCCATTGAAACCAATATCCATTTCTTCGTTATCTAAATAAGGAACAACTATTGCAGTCCAAGTTCCAACCATAGCATGATTAACTTCAACAGTAAAGTCCAAATGAGAATCAACCTTCCATATTCTAAACTCATCTTCATCGTGTTCCCAATGTCCACCATTCCAATAATGAATGGGATTAATTTCTCCTCCATTCCAGTGTGGTAAACTCGGTCTTCGAACATTTCCCTCTGGATCAATTAGATAAACTATCAAATTTGAAGGTTCATTTGTAGAAACTGTAACTTCAATACTGCTATCGGTGCTTGTAATTGGGATTTTATATCTATCTCCTTTGTATTTAATTATTTGAAGTTCATCCAGTCCAGAGGTACTACTAACAAAAGGAATCCAAAAACCAGGTTGTGCTATAGGGAAAAAAGTATCCCAATCAGGTCCGGGGTACGCAGCAGTTGGATAAGGATATGGCCACCAGTCAGCCATAAGACTTTCATATCTATGAGTAATTATTCCCGTATCGCCTGTAAAACCATCACCCAATGCTACAATATGTATTGCTCCCCATTTTGGTCCAAGTATCATTGGAACTGATGGAAGTCCACCAAAATCTTTTAACTCATCAGGTGAATAACTTGCTATTTCAGGTGGTGAAGAAAGTGATGAATCCTTATTTACAATTTCAGATATATCATCTTCAAATTCGCTTCCATCAACAGCAATGACAGCTGTATTAGATGATGTCCATTTAGTAGTTGCTATATCTGCCGCTGCTTGTATAGGGTCAGATGCAATATTTATCTCTATTGCTTCTTTTCCATGTCCTGCTAAATAAGTGTTCCAATCATCAAGTAAATATTGTGTAGTATCATCAACTGTTCCATACCAATGAGTTACTTCATCAACTCCTTGATAAACAATGGGTGATACATAACGTATACCCCCATCAATGTAATTTGCTGCAGGAACTGCTGTTAAATAGCAATATTCATCTTTAGTACTATCTGGATCATCGTTTACGATAAATGTTTGTGCAACTGGGGTAATTTCAGGTTGTGGTTGCGGAACAATAGGTGATTCTGCATTGCCACCAATATTTAAATCAAGTGAATATGGACCACATCCATATAAAAAATAATTATCGGGCCATTTACTAGTATCCCATCCTGGAAACATATCAATTTTAATACTCCAAGTACCAGATATATCAGCTGGATATTCAAGGTCATCAGGTCCATAAAATACTGCTGAGTGAACCAACTCTCCAGATGGATTATATAAATGAATATCATAATCCGCAGTTTCTCTGCTTATTGTATCAATATTTACAAAGATACCCTGGTTTTCATTCACATTAAAACTATACCAGTCTTCCCAATCATTTGAATCCATATAACCAATATATTCACCAGGAATAATAGGTGTAGCAGAGCCAATGTTATCTCCAGCATCACTACCTGTGCCTGCATCATTTTGGCCTGAAATTGTTATGCTAAAAGTATAATCACCATAGGTATTGCCAGATACGCAAATAAAATGATACTCTGTAGTTGTTGCAGTATAGCTTTGACCCAATGATGTCATACCAAGACTCTGAGCATAAATATCTATTTCAAGCATATTAATTGAAACACTAATACTCTGTCCTTCACATACTAAATATTTATACCAATCCTCATCGTCACCATCATCAGGATCTAATGTACCAGTTCGTCCTCTTCCTGGGACTGTTTCATCAGCTGGCTCACCTACAAAAAGATGTAATGATCTTTGAATAGTATCCCCAGCATCAATATTATAACCAATATCATTTTGCTCTCCAGCAAAAGATACATCTTCTATTGGATGCCATACTGTATCAAGAATTTCTGGTAGCTTTTGATTATTTCCATCATAATCATCTTCACCAAAGGGATTGATTATTATATTATCTAACTCATTTTTCAATTCAGAAACATTCATTGCTGTTGTAGAGATCACTGGTGACAATAACATTGCGGTTAAAAATAGTATTACGATACTTCCAACTCCTATTTTACTTTTTTTTGAATTTTTCATTTACTCCATACCTCCACCAAAATATATTTTTTTTAATAACTGTATAACGTTTTACTCATAAAAATATTTCTATTAGATTTATTATAATTTTCTATTTAAATAAATATAATTTATATAATTTGATTCTAATTATAGTTTATTATTATAATTAATCATAAATTTTTTTTATTTTTTGTTTGAGATTTAAATTATAAATTATTTAAAATTAATTTTTTAGTCTATTTTTTGATTATCTCCTATTTAATAATTTTTTTGAAATTTTAATAATACTATTATTTTTTATTACATACTTGATAAAGAAAATTACTCTTTTTCTAATTCATCTAATATTTTAGCTTCATATTCATAAATTAAATAATTTTATTTTTCTTAATTAGTTTAAAATATTAGTTCATAAATAGTAAACTTTTAAAGCTATTTTTTATACCAATTAATCAAAAATTTGAAAATATGTATAGAATTTGAGGTAAAAAAATGGCTAAAAAAATCAAAGTTGGAGATAGAGTTCAACTATTAGAAATAACTGATACAATGACAAAACTTGAAAAAGGATCAAAAGGAAAAATTACAAAAATTGAGGAAGATCAAGAACTGATATGGGTCGACTGGGATAACGGAGAAAAACTTGCTCTTTTAATTGGAATTGATAGGTTTAAGGTTGTTGGAAAATAATAAAAATGTGATTTTTTATGAAAAGAAATCTGCTTTTAATAAGTAATTCAACACTATATGGTAGAGGATATCTTGATCATTGTGCTGATGAGATAAAAAAATTATTAGATAATAAAAAAACAGTTCTTTTTATTCCATATGCTAGACCTAGTGGTTTGACACATAAAAAGTATACAAAAATAGCTAAGGATTGTATTAATAAGATGGGTTTTGAACTAAAAGGTATTAATGAATATACCGATCCTAAAATCGCAGTTGAACAAGCAGATTCTATTTTTATAGGTGGTGGAAATACTTTTGTTTTACTTAAAGAACTTTATGAATCTGGAATAATGGATTTAATAAAGATAAGAGTTGAGAGAGGGATGCCTTATATTGGAACAAGTGCTGGCTCTAATGTTGCTTGCAAAAGTATAATGACTACAAATGATATGCCCATTACATATCCACCTTCTTTTAAAGCACTTGAGCTTGTCCCATTTAACATTAATCCACACTATCTTGATCCTGATCCTAATAGTAAACATATGGGAGAAACACGTGAAACAAGGATAAGGGAATTTCATTTTTTCAACCAAGATTATGTAGTTGGTCTTAGAGAAGGTTCAATGCTACTTGTAAAAGATGACAATATAACTCTGAAAGGTAGTACTGGTGCACGAGTTTTTAAAAACAATAAAGAACCACTTGAAATTAAGCCTGGTGAAAAACTTGATTTTTTATTAAAATAATGTTTTTTGTTTCATCATCTGCTGAATATTTTCAAATTTTGAAAGTACAGGTTCAACGCGTTCTTTTTTGAAATGATGTCTATCACATAAAATTTTAAAGACGTTTTCTTTATCTACACCTGGCCAACTTAGATTATAGTCATCTGTTACTTTTGGTTTTAAAAAAATTTTTCTTATTTCATTTATCTCATCAAAGCTTGGTGCATCTTTTGCACCAATCGTTGCTAATACATTTTCAACATTTCCATTTTTCTTGATAAGATTCAAGCTTTTTTTTGGTCCTATCCCATGAATTCCATCGTTAAAATCTGTACCAATTAGTATCGCCATATCAACAAGTTGTTTGTGTTTTATTCCAAGAATTTTAAGATTGTTTTTAAGGCGAATCTGCTTTGGAAAAACTTTTGAATACGCATCTTTGCCAGGAAGTTTTCGTCTTTCTGAGGATGTCAGATTTCTAATTAATACAGGAGAACCAATTAACAAACAATCATAGTCTTGTGAACCAACAGCATATGCATCACCCTTCTTTACCATATAGCTAGCTTGAGCTTCTCCTTCTTGTGGTGACTGTATAAAAGGTATACCCAGTGCGTCAAGTAAGTCTTTGCTCTGCTGTATCATTTCATCTGTTAATCTTCCGGTTTGTTGTGCTTTAGATCGCGCTTTTACAAGATCGCCTCCTTCTAATGCTTTTATGTATTCCCTTTCTGCTTCTTCTTTTCTTATTTTTCTCTTTTCAAGGGTTTTTGCTTTTAATGGATGTGGTTTTCCATCAAAAGCATAAACAGGTCGTATTCTTGATTCTATCATGTTTGCAGTTCTATGAAAAAGACCTGAAAGATGAGATGTTATTTCTCCTTTACTATTTTTTAATGGTGTCCCATCACGTTGTCTAATACTTGCAAGGAATTGATGCAGTACATTATAGGCATCAATTACTATTACTCTATCTTTAAGGTCACTATACCCTATTTTTTCTTGTTTAAATATAGCACCAATGTCAACACCCATCAAAACCAATTTAAGTAATTATAAAATGATTATAAATTATTTTACCTAAAATTTTTATGGATAATTAATATAAAATAATTAAATATTCATGAATTACATTATATATGAATGAGAAAAAAAGAGTGCTTTTAACAGTAAGTATATATCATGCATTAAATGATGGAACAATTGCAGCGATACCTATTTTATTCCCTGTTTTTAAAGAGTTTTATAACTTAAGCTATACCCAGGTTGGTATTATTACTGGTACAAGTCTTCTTGTACATCTTATCGCTCAATTATTAATTGGTCATTATTCAGATGGAAAAAATAGTAGAACAATCCTTACATTAGGTATTTTACTAATTAGCCTATCAATGCTTCTCCTTACACAAACAATAGGATTTATCACACTACTTTTGTTTTTAATATTTCAAAGGTTCTCAGCCAGCTTTTTTCATCCAATAGGTGTTGGCTGGGTATCAAGAACCTTTAAAAAATTCAAACTAGACTGGGCTATGGGAATTCAAAGTGGTTCTGCAGATGTAGGAGCTTTTATTGCTATTTTAACAACGCTTTATCTAACCGAGATAAAAGATTTTGAATTTCCATTATATCTTTGGGCAATAGCAGGATCAATAACTGTACTTCTAGGTTTATACATAACTAAAGATATTGATGAAAAACATTTAACCGTAAAAATTTTAAAAAATGAAAAAAGTCTAAAAGATGCATTAATTAATGGATTAAAAATTCTAAAAAAAATCAAATTATTAATTCCTGCTTTTATGATTAGTGGATCTGCATGGGGTGTTATAATAACGTATCTACCATTGCTTCTTGATGAAAAAACAGCACTTTCATTAACACAAATAGGAATAATAGTCGCTATATGGATTGGGATAGGTAGCATTGCATCGTTTTGTTATGGAAGAATTCAAAATATTGTTGGCAGAAGAAACGTGATAATTCTCTCTTATCTAACAATTGGTATAACTTGCATTCTACTTTCATATTTTACAAATATAATAATTATAGTTATTATTATGATTCTTTTAGGAATAACTGTTTTTATAACTTATCCCACATTGTTTTCATTTGTTTCAGAGATAACAGATAAAAAAACAGAAGGTTGGACTTTTGGAATAGTGTTTACCATGCAACTTGGAGGTGGAATCCTTCTTTTATTTTTAGGAGGATTTTTTTCAGATATTTTTGGCATCTGGATACCTTTTATGATGCTTGGATTATTATCAATGGTTCTAGCAATACTTTTAATTATTAATTATAGAAAACCAATAGTCATCCGATAGTTTTAAAGTTTGGAAGTACATTCCTCATTTTTAATGAAACGAAATCTTATTTCAATGTTAGATGTTAAAGAAGATTTAGATAAAATAATTAATCTAGCAATAGATTTGAAATCTAAATCAAAAAAAGGAGAAAATATTGAACTTTTAAAGGGCAAAACCCTTGGAATGATTTTTGAAAAAAGTAGCACACGTACACGAGTAAGTTTTGAAACAGGTATGACAAAGCTTGGTGGTCATGCAATTTTCCTTAGTAAAAATGATTTACAGCTAGGTCGCGGTGAAACAATTGAGGATACTGCAAAAGTACTTTCTCGGTATGTTGATATTATTATGTATCGTGCTTTTAGTAATGCAGCTATGAAAGAGCTTGCAGAACATTCAACAATACCTGTAATAAGTGGTCTTGATGACAAAGAACATCCTTGTCAGGTTATAACTGATCTAATGACCATTAAAGAGCATAAAGGCAAACTCAAGGGTCTTAACTTTGTATATATTGGTGATGGGGGTAACAATATGTCTCATTCGTATCTATTAGGATGCGCGATTGCAGGTATGGATATTAAAATTGTCACACCAAAAGACTATTGGCCTGATGAATTCTATATAAAAGAGGCAAACAAGTTTGGTGTTAAAGTTGAAATAACTGATATTGTTAATGATTCAACCAAGAATTCTGATATTATTGCAACAGATACTTGGATTTCTATGGGTGACGAAGTTGAAAAAGAAAAAAGAATTCACGATTTCCAAGGATACACAGTTGATGAAAAACTTATGAAAAAAGCAAAATCCGATTCGATATTTTTACATTGCTTACCAGCTTATTATGGTTATGAGGTTACAAAGGATGTTGCCCATGGAAAACAAAGTGTTATTTTTGATGAGGCAGAAAATAGAATGTGGGCTCAAATCGCTATAATGGTAACAATTTGTAAATAAATTTTACACATATACCATTGAGTAATTATTAGAAAATAAACTTATTTTTTACTTTTATTTAATTGTTACGATATACTAACATTAAATAATCATACTATAAAGTATAGCATGATGGTATAGTGAATGGATTTGACACATCAATTAGATATATAAATATAGTTTCAGTTGTTGCATCTGTAGATAAAAAAGATCTAAACGATTAAAAGGATAGAGATGATAATATTTATGAATATTCAGAAATTATTGTAAATATTCCTGGTCCAAATGATTAAACAAATTTGTTAAATAAAGCTTTAATATGAAATATTATTAAAAAAAAAGAAAAAGGTTTTAGAATTAAAAACTAAATTGAAAACCGTTTATATGGCGAGCTGTTCCCATGAAAAAAGTATATGTTTCTTTTAAAAAACCTCTAGAAATAAAGAAATAAACACCTATGAATCTACTCATAAATCCAATTTGTCGATCATTTAATATTTTCATTTTTAAGGACAATGGTTTCACTATAATTGTTCTACTGGATACTCCATTTGAGTTGTAATGCCAAAAGGTTGCTTTTTTTCTAATTTTAAATGTAAACTTGTTGAGTGGATTTAAATCATATCCGTATCCGCTGCTTATTACAAATCCTCGGTTTCTTGATAGTTTCAATAAAGAAAAGATTTCTAATATTTTACCAAATAAAGGATTATCCTCCCCAAATATTCTTTCTATTAGATCTTTTAAAAAATTCCAGTTGAGATCAGTTGTTGATACAATTAAATTCATAATTGTTGAGATTGCATTATCTAACTTTTTAAAGTCTTCTTCAAAAAATGTTATTTCCTCAGTGTTGAAATATCTGTCAGGATCAAAAGTTACAATTTCCAGAACAAAAGGTTCATTTTCTTGTATTTTTGATACAGTATTTGCATCAGCAATATTTAATGGTATTGCTAAAAATAGCACCATTATAGATATTGCAATTATTTTTCTTTTTATATCCATTTTTTTCACCATTGTTAAATGTGTTGGCAAACCAAATTAAGATAACGACGTTCTAATTGCTTGTTTTTTTTAAAATTGACAGTATTTATTTTTTTTTGTTTTTATTAAAACAATAGTTAAAATTAATTTGACTTTATTTATACCATTTTTTAATTTTTTTAGTACATATAATGTCAATAAGTTATTTATATTGAAATATATATAATCATTATTAATGGTAACTATAAGTCATATTGTAACAAAGCTGGTTGATGAAAGAATATACCTACATGAGGCAATTAGTAAGAGAATTGCATCTTTTGGATCAGTTGCTAAACGACTTAAACCTGATATTGAAAAAGAACTAGGACGTGAAGTCGAACATACTGCAATAGTGACAGCATTACGAAGATATTCTGATAAAATAAATACCAGAGCAAGAGATGTGAATTTTAACTCTAAATACGCTGAAGTAAACCTAAAAACACATATTATTGATATTAATGTATTAAAAACACAGGATTTATTTGATAAACTTAAGAGATTTTATGATGTCGTTGATTTTGAACGAGGTGACATATTACACGTCATTTATGGTAGAACACATGTTGCAATTGTTACCAATGAAAGATACAAAGAAAAAATATTGAATCTTTTACAAAATCAAAAAATAAAAAAAATCGAGGAAAATCTAGTGGCATTGTCTTTTACAGTTGGTAAACAACGAATAGATAAACCAGGAGTAATATTTAAAATCACAAGAAGTCTTGCATGGGAAAATATAAACATAATAGAGATAATATCAGTTGATTTAGATGTCACATTTATTGTTGAAAAAAAAGATGCAGTTAAAGGGTACAATGCTTTAGATAAACTAATCAACATCTAAGAGGTTTAAGTTAAAATTTTATTTAACATGTTTTTTTTATTTGCGTATTTTATTTCTTGAGCAATTCTTCTACCAGTAGATAGATTAGGTTGAATCAACTCAGAATAAGGTGATCCTGCAATATATGGATTAGTGCCTGCTACAATTCTTGCAGATATTTCAAAAACTTTGAATTCTAGATCTTCTGTGACCACTGTCTCAAGACAAAATGAGCCAATAATACCATTAAAAAGATTTATGCTTTTTTCAATTACAGCTGCACCCATTTCAAATACTTTAGGGAGAAGTGACTCACGCATAACAATTGGAATGTTTCCTGTTACAACAAAAGTTGGATGTATACCTAGTTCTTCAAGTTCAGCAATACTTCCAAGTCTTTGAACTTCATCAATGGTTGTTTCATCACGTCTATCCATAGAAATAAGCTGCAAACTACCTTTGCTTAGTTTATAAGCATTGTTTTGAATAGGTGAATAAAAATAATGAAGATAATAACGAGTACCCATTACAAATTCTTGTATAACGTACTTTTTATCTTTTTGAATGCGTTTTTTAAACTCATCATAAGTCTTTGCAATAAAGAATCCTTTACCACCTTTTGCACCATAATATTTTACAATAACAGGTCTGTCAATATCTTCAGGTTTCTTAATTTCCTGGGGCATAGTTAAACCAGCGCCTTCGAGCCAGATGCGTTCCATAAACCTATCCGACTCCCATTTTAATACATCTCGATTACCAAAAGTTGGAAGGTCTAATGTTAAAAACCTATCTGCACCAAGATATTCTACAAATGATCCATGTGGTATCACTATAACATTTTTTTCACGAAGCTCATCTGTGCATTTTAAAATATCTTTATAATTATCAACAATGAAAAACTCATCAGGTCGTCCCAGAGGAAATGCATCATAATATTTCTTTTTTTCACCTACAGAAATCCCAAGAGTTTTAAAACCTTCTTTACGAGCGCCATTAAAAATCTGCAGACTAGAATGAGAACAAACAGTACATATCGTAAGGTTTTTCTTGTTATAAGATGTAAGCATGTCGGTTATATTTATTTTGGTCATAAAAACGACACCCTTACACCCATTGTATAACTGTAAGTATTTTAATATTTTCGATAACATCAAAAAATCAAAAAATTAATCCCAAACATTCCTGGTAATAATTGTACAACAACACCTTTTAAACATTAAAACAACAGTAGAATGATAACTATGTTGATCGTTGGGCAAGTAAGCAGTCAAGAAGAAGCAAACGAGATAACTTTTATCGCAAAACTTTTTGTTGTAGGTCAAAGAGCAAGACTTCTTGCTCAGGAACAAAATAATAATAAAAAAGAAGAAGAATAAAACAAAAAAAATACTTTTTTGCATCAATTTATTCAATAAGCTTTATTTAGTATATTTTGTTAAAAAAATTAATTACGGTGATATAAACTGGTTAAGTTAACATTCTACGGTGGAGTAAAAGAAATAGGTGGGAATAAAATCCTACTCGAAGATAAAGGTACAAAGATTTTTCTTGACTTTGGGATGAGCTTTGGAAGAAGGGGGAAATATTTTGAAGAGTTTCTAAATCCTAGAGCAGCTAATGGAATTGGAGATTTTCTTGAACTGAATCTTATTCCAAATCTTAAAGGAATATATAGAGAAGATTTACTCAAACATCATGGATTAAAACCTAAGAAACCAGAGGCTCAAGCAGTACTTCTTTCTCATGCACATGCGGATCATGCGAATTATATATCGTTTCTTCACGAAGATATACCAATATATTGTGGAAAAACCTGTAAATATATTCTTGAAGCAGTAAAGGAACAAGCAAAAAGAGAAATTGAAAACGAGGTTATTGATTATAAAAAAAGACCTGTTTTTAAAAGTAATTATCGAGACCCACCAATTATAAGAGATTTTATTACCTTTAGAACAGGGGATAAAATCAAAATTGATAATCTAGAAATAGAACCTTGCCATGTTGATCATTCAGTACCAGGTGCATATGGTTTTATTATTCATACATCTGAAGGAACAATAATTTATACAGGGGATCTTAGAGCTCATGGTATACATAAAGAAATGACAGAAGATTTTATTATAAACAGCACAATGGAAAAACCAATTGCTTTGATTACCGAAGGCACAAGAGTAGATAGTGGTAAAACACTAGAATCAGAAGATAAAGTGTATGATAAATGTAAAAAAAACTTGATTGAAAATAATAGACTTTCAATTGTTGATTTCAATTTTAAAGATGTTGACAGATTTACAACATTTTATAAAATTGCTAAAGAGATTGGAAAAAAACTTGTCATAAGTTTTAAGCATGCATGTTACCTTGAACGTTATCATAGGGATAAAAAATTAAAAACACCTGATAGTAAGGATGAAAATATTTTTATTCTTAAACCTAAAAGATTATCTGGTACTTACATAGATGAAGATTATATAGATTATTATATTAAAAAAAGACTGAGTTATCCAAATATTATAACGGCAGAGGATATTAGAAAAAAACCTAAAAACTGTATTGTGATAATAAATTTTTGGTATCTAAATATGTTAGTTGATTTAAAGCCAAAAAAAGGGATGTATATTCATTCACTATCTGAACCTTTTAACGAGGAAATGAAGATATCATATGAACGGATGGTTAATTGGATTATGCATTATGATATGAATTTTATACAATCTCATTGTTCTGGGCATATTAATGGTCCAGATCTTATGGATATGATAAAGAAAATTAATCCAAAAAACGTTTATCCAATTCATACTGAAAAACCTCAGCTTTTTAATAAATTGAAAACTAATACAGTTATGGTAAAAGAAGCAAAAGAGTACAAACTATAAAAAAGAGATTTTATTAAAAATATCTGGATTTTGTGGATTAATTCTGCCAATTGTTACAATTGCTATTTTTATATCTCTTCAAGGATTTCCTAATTTCAACTGGATAGAAAATGCAATAAGTGATCTTGGAAGACCAGGTGATAAAAATCAATTCTATGAAAAGTTGAATAAAAGATGATTAAAAAAAATGTTTTGTAGATTTAATAGTTATTTCTGTCTTGCCCGTGGCGTGCTTTTGATTCGAGCTGGCATTTTAGGTTTCCTTGTCCGTCTTTTACCTTTCTTTTTTGATTCCATATTAGAGAGGTCCATACTCATTCCTTTTCCAATATGTCGTTTTTGCCTTTCTTTTTTTCTGACCATTATTCTCCTTTTACCTTATATCTATCATTTTAATAACTCTTGTTTCTTTAAAAAACCAACTAAATCTATAAAGCATTAATCATAGCTTCATCAGCTGTTATCTCTTTAATTCGTTTTTCATTTACCCATTTTTTAAAAGTTTTATCTTCAATAGGAAACTCAAAACTACCACGATCTGTATACATCATTGTAGTATACACATTCTTATTTTTTCCTCTTTCAAAACCATATAGCACACCAAATACTATTTTTCGTTTTTTATTTAGTTTAAGTTCATAATAATGTCCCACCTTTATTATTGGCTTTGACATCTTACTTCCTCCCTCATTTTTCATATCTCCTGTAAAATTAAATAGTTTCTGTAAATAACATCATGGAAAAGTTGTGATCATATGGATTATAAATTATCACCTTCAAATCTGAATCTTCTTGAAAATTGCCCACGTTGTTTTTGGCTGTATATTGTTAAAAAAATTAAGCGCCCTTCTGGACCAATGTCTTCTATTCCAATTAAAATGGATAGTATTATTAAGCATTATTTCAACAAATATAGAAATCTTGGTCAACTACCACCTATAATTGAAGGAAAAGTTAGTGGATGGCTTGCTGTGGGTATGCCAAAAACCTTGAAACATGAGATGGATAATGGTATTATCATATGGGGTCGACCTGATGAATACATAAAGCTGAAAGATGATAACATTGTAGCCTTAGATCATAAAACGAAATCTAAAGAACCAGAAAATGTTCATCCATCTTATCAGCTCCAGTTGGATGTTTATTCTTATTTACTTAAAGCAATGGGTTATGATACAACCAACAAAGCTTACTTGGCTTTCTACTATCCTGATGAATGCGAATTACATAACGGTATGCCATTCAATTGTAGTGTTATAGAAGTAAAAACAAATCTTTCAAGAGTTAATAAGTTGGTAAATAACGCATATGATATTTTGAATGGAGAATTGCCTGATTCAAATGAATATTGTGAATATTGTAATTGGAATCAAGAAATTATTAAAATTTAACCGTAAATCTGTGATGCATAACTATTTAAGATAGCACATCGTATATATGTATAGAAAAGAATAAAGATAAGAGTGTCATAATTTCGTTTTTTGCGAACTTTTGAGGTTTTTTATTTTCCATTCTTTTACTCATATCAGACGTTATAGTCTGAGGAGGTGACATAAATATGAAAGGAACAATAAAATGGTATAATGATATGAAAGGTTATGGCTTTATAGAAGGCGAAGACGGAAAGGATGTCTTTGTTCATAGAACAGCCATACCAATAGGAATAGGTCTTTATGAAGGAGATCAAGTTGAATACGAGATCGAAGAATCAGAGAAAGGTCAGAGAGCAATAGATGTAAAGATGTTAAAGAAAGCTTCATAAATGGTTTTGAATCATTTAAAGGTAAAATGCAAAAATCAAACATATAATCAAATTTGTTAAATGGAGGGAAAAAAAATTGACAGAAAAAACAACAAAAAAAAGAACAATTGAAGAAAAAAAGAAAGATGAAAATGTAATCTATGTTGGACGTAAACCTCCAATGAGCTATGTACTTGCAGTAATAACGCAGTTTAATGAAAACGGCTCTAATGGAGTTGTCTTAAAAGCAAGAGGCAAAGCAATAAGTACAGCGGTAGATACAGCAGAAATAGTAAAAAACCGATTTATGAAAGATATAAAAGTAAAGGAAATAATAATTACTACTGAAAGTGTAACTAATGAAGAAGGTAGAAACTCAAATGTATCTTCAATTGAGATAGATCTAATTAGAGAATAAGATAAGTAAAAAAAGGAAATATTATTTAGATTTTTGAATTAATCAATCTAAGTTTTTCCTTTTTTTAAGGATGAAAAATGAGTAATTGTTATAGAACAATAGAGCTATTTGCTGAAAAAACTGGTAGGATAGTACGGAAAATACGTTTCCGTAATCAAAGAGATTTTGATGAATTTTTAAAAGGTTTTAGAAGCATGAGATACCCTGGTTATAATTGGAGATATTTAGATAAAGAAAAAAAGGATAACGAATGATGAAGAACCTTATCTTAACAGTTATCGAAGGATAAATTATGGGTTTTTTTAAAACATAAAAAAAAGGATGAAAGGAGGAAAGAAAGAGAAAATTTAAAATTAGAAATTCGAAGGCGAAATGAAAAAAGAAGGATAGCATTTCAAGAACAAAATAAAAAAAAATAAGGAAATGAGAAACTTATATCGTGAAAGATTAATTGAAGAAAGAAGGTTAAGAGAGAAAAGAAACTCTCAAGATTAATTATCAACTATTGATAATTTTTATGAGGAAAATATGAAAATATTCAAAAGATATAAAAATAAACAAAAAATAGAACGGATTCCAAAGCATATCGCAAAAAGGAAATCTAAAAAAAATAAAGAATAATAGAGGGATTTTTCCCCGCTGATACCTCGATGTATCTTTTTGGTTCGTTAAAAGTAATGTAGTGATACATTTTAATAGGATTGTGATAATATGAACAAAACACAAGAAACTGAAGAAGAATATATAAGATTGCCATTGCCTAAAAAGAACAAAAACGAAATGTTTGCTATAGCAGATAAGCTAATGGGTGGTTCAAGAATAAATGCAATCTGTGCAGATGGAAAATCAAGGATGGCTCGAATACCTGGGAAAATGAGAAGAATAAGAGTACGCACAGGAGATTTACTAATAATAAAACCATGGGAGATACAAAATGAAAAATCCGATGTTGTATATAGATACGGAAGAACCCAATCTATAACACTCAGTAGAAAAAAATTTCTTCCAGATATAATAGATGTCTTCTGATTTTCAAATAAAAAATAATTACACTGATTTCATTTCAATAATACCTTAGCTTTATGCTTCCCCTTAAAAGGGGGTGTTTGCTACTAACATTCATTTTTAGGACATTGATGTGAATTTAATTGATAGGTTGTCTTTACTATATTCAAAACGCTGGGAAATTGAAACGTCATATAGGGTTAAAAAGCATAGTTTCAGAGCTAAGACAACAAGCAAAAATTACCGTATTCGTTTGTTTTACTTCTTGTTTAGTGTCTTGTTATATAATATGTGGATACTTGCTGATGTATTAATTTGGCTACACCTGTTTGGTAAGATTGAGGATAAACATCTGGTTACTTCCAAGTTTTTTGGTACAGTATTGATTGCTATTGATCCAGGTGGTTAACAAATGTGTTTAATATATTTTAATTCCAAAAACATTAAATCCTTTAGTTGATACCATGGTTGTTGTTGGTGCATTGACAAAAAATACCAGTTAAATATGCACTCTAACCAACATTTTTCATAGAATTTATTTCAAAAATACGTCTCAAATTTTGTTATTTGAACCATTTTTAGAAAGTTTTAAATCTACTTTCGGAACTACTATTTGAAAGGAAAAGTGTTTAAACCATAAGTATATAAACAGTAAAAAAAACAGCTGAAAATAGTTTATTTTGGGAGGAATATCATATGGCTGATATCCTTAATTATGATAAACGTAAAGATGAGCAAACCATGATTGAAGCAGATACTGGTAAGCGTAAAAAAGAGCAATTTATTGAAAATCTACGTGAGGGTGATGTTGTAAATGATATTTATGCTGTAAAAATAAAAAATCCACCTCGACCCTATAAACGTGGTACATGGTTCGGTCTAGTTTTAACAGACAAGACAGGTGAAATCAATGTTAAATACTGGGGGAGTGACAACAAAGAACGTATTAAACGCCTATATGATAGTTTTAAACCAGGTGACGTTGTTCAAATCCGTCTGGGTAATGTAGAAATTTATGAGGAAAAACCTCAGATTAGTATAAATGAAACCATTGGTGGAATTCGCCGTTGCAGCCTAACTGAGTATGACATATCAGATTTTATTCCATCATTAGATGATTATAAAATAAAAGAATTGTTCGAAACAATAAAAAAAGAGATAAAAACAATAGAAAACGAGCATCTTAAAAGACTACTTGACATATTTTTCAATGATAAAGAAATAGTAAAAGAGTTTATGAGCAGCCCAAGTGCTATGACTCATCATCATAACTATGTAGGTGGAAATCTTGAGCATACAGTTAGTGTAATAAGGCTTTGTAAAAACATCTGTGAGATGTATCCAGGTGTAAATATAGATCAAGTAATTACAGGTGCAATTCTTCATGATATCGGAAAGCTAAAAGAATATATAAGTACCGCATCAATTGATAAGACAGATATCGGAAATTTCATAGGTCATATAGTAATAGGTGACAGATGGATTCGGGAAAAAATACAGGAACTAAGAAAAAAGGGTAAAGATTTTAATGAAGAATTGGAAAATAAGATTTGCCATATTATTCTAAGTCATCATGGAAGATATGAATTTGGCAGTCCTCGTATGCCAAAGACAATTGAAGCAATGATTGTGCATGCTGCTGACATGATGGATTCACAAGTAAAAAACTTCATGCAGAACATTGAGGAAGGACGTAAAATTAGCGATAATAACTGGGGATTCATATGGGATTCTGATATGGGTATAAAAAGACCAATGTATCTTGGAGAGGATTAAGACGAAAAAAGACATACTTGAAATACTATGTTGTCCAACTTGTAAGAGTGATTTAGAAATTGAAATAAAAAAAGAAGAAAAAGATGAGATAATAACTGGAATACTTATCTGCAAGAAATGTAAAAATAATTATAAAATCGAGTATGGAATTCCTAATCTATTACCAAAAAAAGAAAAAAATGATTTTAACCAATAAATTGTTCAATTTCACTAATTAAGTTCTTTGATTCTTCCAAGTCTCTAATATATTTTTTAAAACGAGCTGCACGTCGATCAAGGATTACTGCTACACCTCGATCGTTTTCATCTCGTATAAGTCTACCAATCGATTGTAAAAGTTTTCTAGCAGTTGGAGCCTCGACTGTATATTCCCATCCTTTTCCAAACTTAATTTCATAATAATGCTGAAGACCTCGTTGTCGAGCTGTTGGTTTGGGATAAGGAATGCCAACTATTAATACAATTTCAAGTTGATCTGCTGGAAAATCCATACCCTCGCTAATACGACCACCCATAACACTAAACAAGGTTGCTCTATCACCCTCTCCATATCCATGTTCCTTAAAATCCGAAACGAGACCCATAAGCGCCATCTGACTCATCTCTTGTTCTTCAAAATACATACAACGATTTATCTTGCAGATTTCCTCAGATCTTCTAAACATTGACATTACGTTAAAACTAGGAAAAAAAACCATTGTATTTTTTGAAAAACTATTACAAACATTTGAAACATAGCTAATCATACGGTCCATGATTTTATCATCTTTTAAAATCTCTTCATATTTCGTAGTTACATCACTGACAAATAAAATTTTTCTATTAGTATTTGAAAATGATGAAGGAAAACCAATAAGCTCAGTATACTCTGAAAGACCAACCGAATCACGATATTCCTCAAGTGGTTCAAGAGTTCCACTCATATGAATAGTTGAATGAAAACCACGAAGGATTCCAGTTCCAAACGATGGATCAAGACAAAAAGCCTCTATCCGGGGATTTTTACCACTAGCTGCATCAACAATCAGCTTTGAATACTGATCTATTTCAAGGTTAATCCAGAAATCGAGAAATAAACCAAGACTATGAATATAAGAACGGGGAAGTTTACCATCCTTCTGACGGTATTCTTGAATCTTTTCTCCGAAAGCAACTAGGTCACCGACAATATCATATAAAGTTTTGCTAGTAATTTTAAACCGTGAAAAAATCTCTGTTTCAAACTCATGAGATGGGATAAATGCATCATTGTTTTTCACAGAACCAGCTCGTATACCATTTTCAAGGATGCCATATACATATGTATCGCGCATATTTTTAATAATATCAATAAGTGTTTTACAAAAACTAGATAATGTAAAACGTCCGTCAACCATTGATGGGTCACCATATTTTTCAGCTTCAAAAACACAGCTGTTAAGCATAAATGTACTAAGTTGTGAGGAAAAAATATCACGAATAAAATTTGGAAGATTATGCGCTTCATCAACCACAAGTACCATGTCATCCTCTGGAAAGCTCATACAATCAAAAAGCATGTTTCTAATCATCTGATCAAAAACATATATATAGGGTACAACCACTAATTTTGACTCTCGCATGAGTTTTTTGTTAATTTCATAAGGACATATCTTGTTTTTTTCACAATACTCTATAAACTCTTCTGCTGTAGGGAGATTTTCTTTAAACCAAAATACTGCTTTTTCTGATTTTTCTTTATCTAAAAAATTACAAAAATATATACACCCAAGGTCTTTGCTGTTTGTTTTTGTCTTCTTTTTTTCACTTGAACATACCCTAGATAGCTCATCTGCTGTTCCTTTTGACAACTCTGGATTATTTCTTGCAAGGATGCACATATTGGACCGTCCTTGCATACCAACTGCTAAAAGTTCATCTAATAACTTATTGTGTTTTTCACGTATTTGTCTCAGTTCAAGTATGACTTGTCTTTGTTGAGCGTTTGTTCGAGTTGTGTAAATTATTTTTTTGTTGTTTTCAAGTGCGTATTCGAGTGTTGCAGTTAGAGTACATATTGTTTTACCAGAGCCTGTTCCAGATTCAAACACAAGATCATCTCTGTTTGTTAATATTTTTTTGATAGTCTGCATTATAGCTGTTTGATTTTTACGAGGTTTATATGGAAAAAGATTCATAGTCCAAAAGATTGTATGTTAAATAAGGTAAAAAGAGTTGTTGCAGAGTTTGTTTAAACTATTTTATTTGGATGATGTTTTAAGTAAGTTTAGTATTATTCCAAAATGATATGGTTGATAAACCATTTGAGTTGATTAAAAAAATACTTACAAAACACATATCTGAAGTTTTAGTTGAAAAACTACCAGATAAATGGGAAAAAATAGGTGATGTTTTAATTATTTCACTCCCAAAAATTTTAAATATATACAAAGAAGTTATCGGAATAACATATGCAAACATCTTAGATTGCAAATCTGTTTTAAATGATATTGGAGGAATTATTGGAGAGTTCAGAACACCCTCTGTTGAAATTATTTATGGAACACATAACACCGAGACAGTTCACAAAGAAAACGGGGTACGATACAAACTTGATCCAAAAAGAATTATGTTCTCCTCTGGAAATATGAGCGAACGAATTCGTATGTCAAATATATCTAATAATAATGAAACTGTAGTTGATCTATTTGCTGGAATTGGATATTTTACTTTACCAATGGCTGTACATAGTAAACCAAAAAAGATATTTGCTTGTGAGAAAAATCCGATTTCATATAACTACCTCTGTGAAAATATTACCATTAACAATGTTACAAGTATTGTTGAACCATTAAAAGGTGATAGTCGAGAGGTCTCACCTGAGAATGTTGCTAATAGAGTAATCATGGGTTATATAGGTGATACTAATAAGTTTTTACGACCAGCTTTTAGATGTTTAAGTAATAATACTGGGATTATCCATTTTCATGATAAATATCCAGATGAAGTTGTTCCAGATAAACCTCTTAAAATCATTGAAAAAGAAGCAAAAAAAGAAAATCTAGATATAAAACTTTTAAAATACAATTCTGTAAAGTCTTATGCACCAGGTATAAGCCACTATGTGTTTGATTTTGAAGTGAAGTAAATATATGAAAAACGAAATTAGGTTATATGTTTATCATACAAACGAGGATGACCCTCGAAAGTGTAGTGCAAAAAAACTTGAAAAATTTGGTTATATAAAACTTGAAAAACAAATTAGAAAAACACCTATGAATACAATTCTTTTAAATCCTTTTGCTGAAAAAAGTATTTCAAAAGAAGACTTAAAACTTGCAAAAGAAATTGGTATATTAGCCGTGGATTGCTCATGGAAAAACGCTGAAAATAACTTTGAGTATTTAGATAAAAGAAATAATTCTCGAGCGCTTCCATTTGTTGTTGCTGCAAATCCTGTCAATTTTGGTAAACCATTCAAGCTAACAACACTTGAGGCTTTTGCAACATCGCTATACATATTTGACGAAGTAAAAAAAGCCGTGGAAATATTAAATCTATACAAATGGGGGCCTAATTTTCTAAGTTTAAATAAAGAACCACTTGAAGAATATAGACAAGCTAAAACAAGTAAGGAAATAGTAGAAATTATGAAAAAATATGTTTAAGTTTCACAGGTTTTAAGTAATTATATTTTATCATGGGTATAATCTGAGGGATTAAAAATGACTCATGAACTTGAAACATTTTTTCAACCAAAAATAATTGCTGTAGTAGGTGCGTCAAAGGATACAAGAAAAATAGGACATGAAGCATTGAAAAATATTCTGATTTCTGATTATGAATGCGAAATTTTTCCTATCAATCCAAAAGATAAAGAAATACTTGGTCTAAAATGTTATAAAAAAGTTACAGATGTTCCTGAAAAAATTGATCTTGTTTTAATATCAGTACCAGCAGTAATAGTTGCACAAATTCTTAGAGATTGTGCCCAAAAAAAAGTAAAAAACGTAATAATCATTTCTTCTGGTTTTAGTGAGGTAGGTAACCACGATCTTGAAGCAGAGTTAGTATCAATAATTAAAAAATCAAATATGAGAGTTCTAGGTCCAAATGTAATGGGTTATAAAAATGCATCAATTGGACTTGATGCATCATTTGCATATGGAAATCCACGTAAAGGTAATGTAGCATTAATTTCCCAAAGTGGAGCGCTTGGGATCGGTATGATTTACCTTGCAAATAACGAGTTTATGGGTGTATCTAAAATAATAGGAGTAGGAAACAAAATTGACATAGATGATGATGATCTAATAGATTACTTTGCACAAGATACTGAAACAAAAGTAGTAGGATTATACATCGAAGCTGTAAAAGACGGTCGGGCTTTTATGAACAGTATAAAAAACTGTAACAAACCAGTACTAGTTGTTAAAGCAGGTAGATCAAAAGCAGGAGCAAGAGCAACAGCATCACATACAGGTTCAATGGCAGGATCTGATAAGATATATACAGCAGCAATTAAACAAGCAGGTGGGATAAGATGTAGAGATCTCGTTGAACTATTTGACATGGCAAAAGCACTTGCTGGTCAACCTCCAGCACAGGGGAATAACATAGGTATTGTAACAAACGGGGGAGGAATTGGTATCATGCTTACGGATGCCTGTGAAGAAGCAGGACTGAATGTTCCAAAACTCTCACCAAAAACTTATAAAAAAATCGATAAAATCATTCCTGATCTAGTTAGACCAAACAACCCAGTAGATTTAAGTGCAGATGCAGGTTTTTTCCGTTATGAATTAGCGACAAGTGCATTGCTTGAAGATCCTAATATAGATGGAGTCATAGTAGCATCAGTACACGGAGGTTATGCTCGACCCGAGGAGTTTATCGGTGCAATTCTTAAAATGATACGTGAGAGGAAGCTTCATAAGGAATATAAAAAACCCATTATAGCTACATGGGTTGGTGGACGAGAATACGAAGATTTAGTACTTGATTTAAAAGCTGCTGGAGTGCCAATTTATCCTAGTGCTTGGAGAACTGCAAGATCAATGCTTGCATTATATCTTGAAGGAAAACGTATTAAAAAGGAAAAACAAAAGAAAAAAGGGAATCAATACTATTTTATGGATAAATAATTTTAATCCACCCATTCAACACCTAGTTCTTTCTCCCAGTCAGGGTGAGAACCATCCCATTTTCCAGCGATCTCTGGGGGTACACATTTTTTACAGATACCAATAATTTTAAAATAACAAGATTTGCACACATAGTTTTCACATTTAAGACAAGTATGTTCTGCTTTTTTTTCTCCGCATAACATACAATTACCTGATGGTTTATTTTTTAATTTTCCTTTTTTTTCTTTAGAATCTACTACTTTTTGTTTTGATTCTTGAATCCATTTTTGAAGTTCCTCATTCATCTCTACTTTATCGTCAGACATCCTATTTTCACTTATATTAAAACAACAATGGTTTAAAAATCTTGTTTAGATTTTTTTATTTGATTTAATTTTACTGAATATAAAATTTGAAAGAATATGAAAAAACACTGTTACAATCAATAAGAATATAATATGCCAAATGCTAAAACTGTTCATAAACCAGTTGCCACAAGTTAATCCTATTATTTGTAAAAATCCTGCTATTAAAAAGCTAAAAAATAAAACTCCGAGTATGAAATCAAGTTGGTCAAATGGTATCCAGTTTTCTCCACGTTTTTTTCCAACTCTACGTTTTAAAAAGCTTTCGATTATATCACCCATTAATGCACCAAAACATATTGAAAAAATTATTGGTATCATTAAAGGAAATCCATAAAAATCAGTAAGACCAACATAAGCAAAATCTGTTTGATTGATGAATTTAGCACCAATGGATAATCCAAAGCCACCTATCATACCCATAAGTGTACCTATAAATAGACCGCGCCATGTTTTTCCATCTCCTAATATTCTGCGTCCATCTTTCCAGGTTTTTCCAAAATCTATTGGTGTTCCACCGCCAACGAGTACTGCACTTGCATTAGCAATATATGCTGGTAGTATTATCCAAAAGGCTTGTGCAATAAGTACTTCAAAACTCATAACTAGTCATTAGGTATACAAATATATTATAAAAAGATTCGATAAACAATTATTAGTCTTTCCTGCTAAGTTTCAAACCTTTATAGCAGAATTTGTTTGATCTTTTAACAAGTCCTTTTAACGCAAGGTTGGATAGATTAAAGTTTTCTGCAACCATGTTTCCGAATTTACCATCCTCTCCTATATATTGAAATATATCATTTTCGAGTTTTGTAAATTCTTTTCGGTTAAGTGATGCGACAGTAAAGATCTCGCTGATTTCATTAACAGGACATGATATGTTTATGTTAAAAGCTGAATAATATGATCGGTATTTTTTTTGTGGTCGTCCTTCAATTCCTTCTTCAGATGTTGTCCATTTAGTTTCAACAAGTTTCATCTTATCAAAATATTCAAGAGCGTCTGCTCCTTCTTCCCCATATTTTTCAAGGATGTCACTCATAGGCTTCCAATCTTGAAGGAGTTCACTGAAGACCTCCTTTTTTGTTTTGTTATCAAAAGCTCTAAGTAGGGGGACTAAATCAGTCGAATCATTAACAACTTTTGTACGCATCATAGAAACTGACTCTTTATATAGTAGAACATATGTTCATATATTTAATATTTTGGTTGTTTTTATTAAGTAAATAATTTTTAATATGGTTGATTAATTAGATTTTTTAGCTTTAAAAAAAATATATTCATTGTCAGTTTTTTTTACTTATTCATAAGTTTCATGTGTCATAAAACTAATAATTTCAAATAAGAAGGTTTATATAAATTATTGAATATATTATTATGAGATAGGCATGAAAATAAGTGGGAAGAAAGCATTGGGATTGGTATTAATTACGATTATAATCATAGCTAGCATTGGAATTTTTTATTATTTAGATGAAGGAAATAATGACAATAATGGAAAAAAAGGACAGGAAACGCCTAGGTATATACCACCTTTAGGTTCAATGACTTTATCCTTTAATTATAATTTCTCAGAACCAGAAATAGTGGAAAATGGAGATTTTATTAACGTGTATGTAAATGAAGCAGATGTATATAGTATTGGTGATGGAAGACCCATATTACCTGTTAATATTTCTATTTTAGAATTTCCTTTTGGCACAAAAATTTTAGATGTAAATTTTAGTCATAAGGAAATCATTGAAGAAACAATTTCTAAAAAAATCGCATATGGTTCATATTCACCTGAAACAGCAGAATTTGAACCAATTTATTCAATGGATGAGTTGTATCCAAATGATTGGGTTACATATCATAAGGGGGGAGGACTTGGCAGCAATGGTGAACGAAAGACTTTTCTTGCAATTAGAAGCTACCCTGTTAGATACATTCCTGCACTTGATAAGATAAATCATATTGATAATGTAATAATTAATGTTGCATATATAGAACCTGATTCACCATTGATTGAGGAAAAAAGTGATTATGATCTTTTAATATTGACACCAGATTCTTTTACAAGAAGATTAAATCCGCTTGTTGAACATAAAAACAAAATGGGAATAAAAACAAAACTTGTCACTATTGAAAATGCAATCCAACAAGGAAATCAGGGTGTTGATCAGCCTGAGAAAATTAAATATTTCATAAAAAGTACTGTTGAGAAATGGGGAGTTAAATATGTTTTACTAGTTGGCGGTATTAAGCGCCAAAGTTTAAAATGGAATATTCCAGTTAGATATAGCCATGTAGTACCACCAGAGGGTACTCAGGAATACCCTGAGGTTGCATTTATTTCAGATCTTTATTATGCTGATTTTTATGATTCAGAGGGGAATTTTTCAAGTTGGAATACTAATGGTAATGATATTTTTGCTGAGTGGAATGAAGATGGTAGAGATGAAATGGATCTTTATCCTGATGTTTACATTGGACGTCTACCCTGCAGGAGTATTTATGAAGTAAAAACTATGGTTGATAAAATAATTGAATATGAAACAGGTAAAACTAAGGATAAAAACTGGTTTAAAAACTTAATATTGATAGCTGGAGACTCATATGAAGATGATAACAATTTCAATGAAGGAGAACATATTGCTGCAAGAGCAATTGAGCTTATGCCTGGTTTTAATCCAGTAGAAGTGTATCCAGTGCCAGGGGAAGATTATGATTATAAAACTATTAATGGTGCAATGAAGCCTGGCGGAGGGTTTGTGTATTTCTGTGGTCATGGTAGTGCAACTAGTTGGGCTACTCATTATCCTCCTGATGGGACAAAATGGACTGAGTTTTACAGTACAATTCATATGAATTTTTTAAGAAATAAAGAAAAGCTTCCAATCGCAGTAATTGGTGGATGTCTAAATGGTAAATTTGATATTTCTGTTGCGAAAAATATTAAATCTGGTATTGAGAAATTTGGTATAAGATATTTCTTTAGTAAATTTTGGACAAATGGATGGCAGGGTCATTGTTGGGCATGGAAGTTAACCGTCCAGGGATCAGGGGGTACTATAGCAACTATTTCAAATACAGGACTTGGAACACATGGACGGGATGATAATGATCAAAATGGTGTAATAGACTATCTAGAGGTAATTAACGGATGGCAAGAGTTACGATTCTTACAGCTCTATGGTGAAGAAGGAAAAGATATTCTAGGCGAAAACCATGTACAGACAATTACTGAATATTTACACCGATTTAATGGAAATAATGATCATATGGATGTAAAAATGGCTCAGCAATGGTTTTTATTTGGTGATCCTACTCTTAAAATAGGAGGCTACTAAAAAAAGGTTTTCGAATTTTTTTTAAAAAAACGATAATCTATACTTTTTATTTTTATAGACAATTGCCTTAATTTTTAGCCAAATCTTTATATACCATTATGACTTAACAATCGTTAACTTTAGGGTTTGATTGGGTTCTCTCCTTTATGTTGAAACATATAATGTTTCACCTCCACCCACCAATCATAAACCCTTTTTTCTTCTGTTGATTTTATAATATATTGATTGTAAGATCTTATTATTAGGATTTTCAAAATGTAATATTAATGATTAACAGTCGTTAATTTTATATATGTATAATTATATCACATTTATATGATAAAAACTCCCTGTGAATACATGCAATGGCATGGATTAACTGTAATTAGAAAAGAACTTGTAAAATGTATGATAAAAAATTTTGGATTAAGTCAAAAAGAAGCAGCAGAGAAACTAGGAATTACACCTGCTTCAGTAAGTCAATATTTATCTAGAAAACGTGGTAAGATTAATATTAAAAATAATAAAATTCTTTTTGAAATTAATTTTTCTGCTGAAAAAATAATTAATAATGGTTTAAAAATTGTTCCTATTGAGATATGTAGAATTTGCAAACTTCTACGGGAACAAGATATGATTTCATATGCTATAATAAGACGATAATTTATTGAAAATATTTCAACTTAAAATAACAATTTTTCACTTATTTTATCCACAATTTTAAAAAAATCATACAATGGTTTATATATAATAGGATAACAATTTAATAATATGCGAATATGTTCTATATGTGGAGAAGAAAAAACAGAAGAAGAAATGGAAAATGATATCTGCTTAGAATGTGCATTATCCATATTAAAAGAAGATGAAAAAGATGTAGGTAGAGATGATTTTTCATAAACTCCATTTAATTTATTTAAATTTCATATCTGGTAAACATCTCAATATATATTGTTTTTTACAAATTGAATAATTATATTTTCGAATAGTATCTGGAAATTTTTCTGATATAGTATTCATAAAATTTTCTATTTTATCCACATCATCAATTATTATTTCAGCTTGTAAATCAGCATATCCGGCACATGTAACAATTTGAGTTATATTTGGATTTTCTTCAATAAATCTCCATATTTCTCTTCTTTTAGAAAGCTTTCGAAACCAAATTCCAAGGAAAAATTGCTGAAGATTAAGTTTTGAGTAATTTATTCTTACTCTAAATAATTGAATTATCCCATTATTCATGAGGTTTTTAATTCGATAACTAATAGTCTGGGATGAGCTTTTTAGCTGTTCTGCTATTTCAATCAATGGTTTTCTTGCATTTAAGACTATCATATTTAAAAGCTCAAAATCCAGTTTATCAATATCAACGATAGAACCTGGTCCAATTTTTATATATTTTTTACTTTCTGCGTTATCATAAAGATCCGGTGTTAAATATGTATGCCTATATGCATGAGTATTTAGAAGAACTGAGTAAATTTTTTCAGATATATAGTCTCCATATGTGTCATTGAATTCCTCCCAGAAATTTGTAAATCTTTGTAGATCTTTAATCCAAATAACAATACCTAAATCAAATAATCCAGTTGCTGAATAAACAGTCCAAGTGTTTTCATATTTAATTAAGAAATCAATTATTTCATCTTTTATCTTCTGAGTCGCATTTTGAAAGGTAATATAGTATCTATAAACATTATAACCTAATTTACATGAATTAATAGCTGTCCAATAACCAGTTATTATTCCTTCGTCCTCCATTCTTTTAATCCTGTAATCAACAACTTGTTTTGAAAGACCTACTTTTCTACCTATCTGAGCATTAGATTGTCTACAGTTTAAATCGAGCTGATAAAGAATTTTCCTATCTTTAAGGTCTAAATTTTCCATTTTACACCTCATATTTGACAAAAGTAAACTCATTCATGATATTTTAGAATTATGACAAAAAAACCGAAACAAGGATTTTATGATACCCTAAAACAATTTATCATTTGGTGAAAGTAAAATGAGTAAATGTGTTGAGTGCGGTAAAAAACTAGGCTTTTTTAAAGGGTATTGTCACCCAACTCTAGGAAAAAAGTATTACGTATGTGGCTATTGTTTTGATAATGTTACCGAAAGTGTGGAAAAATATAGAGAGTTTATTTCTCCATACGTTGGCTTTTTTAACATTGAACCATCACACGATAATTTTAAATTTAACAATATTTCTGAACAATTTACTCATACATTAATGACTTATGATGGAGTTTAGACCAAGAAATAATTTCATTTTTTCATTTTTTTTCCATTTTTTTTTAATTATATATGATGAATATTGTATGAATAGATAGAAATAATGGACTTGTCGGGATTTGAACCCGAGGCCTCCTCCATGCCAAGGAGGCGATCTTCCGAACTGATCTACAAGCCCCTATGTAAACTGCCTAAAACAAGGTTCGGCAAATAAAATTTACGCAAAAAAAGTAATTTACTCTTTTTTTAATTCATATAATTAAGATGAAACAGAAAGAGCTTGAAATAATACTTCAAAAAGTTCCCAATTATGAAAGACCTAATCCATATATTGAGCAGTACATGACACCTGCATATATTGCTGCTGATATTATATATACAGCATGTCAATATGGTGATATCCAAGATAAAAAAGTAATTGATCTTGGATGTGGGACAGGTATTTTTTCATTTGGTGCAAAAATTGCAAACGCAAAAGAGGTAATAGGGATAGATATCGATGAAGAAGCTATAAAAATAGCTAAAAATTATGCAGAAAAAAACAATAAAAAAATAAAATTTTTAACAAAAGATGTCAAAGATTTAGACATTAAATGTGACACAGTTATTATGAATCCACCATTTGGTGCGCAAAAAAGTAACAGATGGGCTGACAGACAATTCATTGAAAAAGCATTTGAGATTTCAAAAGTAGTTTATACATTACATCTTTCAAAAACAATAGATTTTATTGAAAAGATGATATCATCACTTAACGGTGAAATAAATTACTACAAAAAATACTCATATCCAATAAAACACTCATTTTTATTTCATAACAAAAAAACTCAAAAAGTTGATATAACTCTTTTAAGAATTCTTACAAATAAACGTTAAAAATATACAATTATAGATTAGGGAGAAGTTTAAAAAGCATGATTTTATCCCTGTTATCAACTTAAAACACATTATATTTAAAAGGATATCCGAAAATATAATAATATAATACTATATCTGCCTTTGACCTAATAACAGTGAAAAATATAGGAACGTGATGTAAATTGACACGTACAAAAACAAAAAAATTCAGAGGATCAATGACCCACGGTCGAGGAAAAAAAGCCGGAAGAGGCGCTGGACTTCGTGGAGGACGAGGAAACGCTGGATTATTAAAACACCGATATATACATATGGTAAAAAACATGCCTGACCATTTCGGTAAACATGGTTTTAAAAGACCTCAAAGTATTGTAAAAAAAGATAAAATTATTAACATTGGTCAACTTGAGGATATGTTTCCAGATAAAAAAGAAGTCGATCTAGGAAAGGAAGGATTTGATAAACTTCTTGGTGGCGGAAATATAAAGACCAAGATGAAAATTATGGTTAATAGTGCTTCTGAAAAAGCTATCGCTAAAATTATGGAGAAAGGTGGAGAAGTAATTCTTCCTGAAGAACCAGTGGTTGAAGAAACAAGCGTTGAAGAAGAAATAACAGAGGAACAAGTAGAAGAAACAACTTTTGAATCTGAAGCAGAAATTTCAGAAAAAAAAGAGGTAATGAAAAAATAAATAAGCGATAAAGGATTGAATAAATGGTAGAGGAAAAGAAAAGTCGACTGTTTGCATTAAAACCACTTATTGAGCGTTGGCCTGCAGTAACAAAACCTGAAGGCCACGTCAACTTTAGAACTAAAATTCTTTGGACTCTTTTATGTTTAATTCTTTATTTCATTCTTACAAATGTTATGATTTATGGTCTTGCAGGACAAACAATTGATTTGTTTGAACAATACCGTTTTATCATGGCAGGTGCGTCCGGAAGTATTATGCACCTTGGAATTGGACCAATTGTTACCGCTTCTATTATTTTGCAGCTATTTGTTGGTGCAAAAATTATAAAACTTGATCTTACAAAAAAGGAAGATAAAGCAATTTATCAAGGAACACAGAAAATTCTTGTTGTTGTAATGATAATTGTTGAAGCTGTGCCTCAGATATTTGGATATCTTGCACCGAATCCAGAGTTTGTTACAGCAGTTGGAGGAGGTATGGCAAATTTCTTAATTGTACTTCAGCTAATTATTGGTGCTTTTCTAGTGTTCTTCATGGATGAGCTTATATCTAAATGGGGTATCGGTTCAGGAATATCATTATTTATCGCTGCTGGTGTTTCACAGGCTTTGTTTACTGGTCTTTTCAATTGGTTACCTATCCGGGGAGGCGAGATAAGTCTTGGTAATCCACCTGCAGGAGTTATTCCTGGTACGTATTATTATGCTACAAACATGAACCTTGGTGATATGACCAGCTGGGGTTATCAAACGCTGTTTATAGGAAATAATCAGATAGGCTATCAAAATGCAATCGTGCCATTGCTTGGCACTATTTTAATATTTTTCATAGTTGTATATGCTGAGTCTAGCCGTATTGAGCTTCCTCTTGCTCACGGACGTGTACGTGGTGCCAGGGGAAGGTATCCAATTAGATTGATTTATGCATCTAATATTCCTGTCATATTGATGGCAGCGCTTCTTGCAAATATTAACATGTTTGCTATGCTTCTGTATCGATCAAATATACCGCTTTTGGGTGGCCAATGGTGGCTTGGTAAATATGATTTTGCAAGTGGAACAACACAAGCTACCATGGGAGGAGCGTGGTATCTTTCAAACCCTGGAGGAGTGAATAGTTGGCTTATACCAATTATGGGTGGCCCCTCGGATGGTATACATGGTCCTCATCAATATGCAATTAAGGTTATTGTTTACATGACTATTCTTATTGTTGGTTCAATTTTATTTGCTAAGTTTTGGATAGAAACAACTGATATGGGGCCATCCGCTGTCGCACGTCAAATACAAAGCAGTGGTATGCAAATCCCCGGTTTTCGACGTGACCCAAGAGTGTTACGTAAAGTGCTTGAAAGATATATTCCGGTGGTGACAGTGATTGGTGGATTTGCCGTAGGAGCCCTTGCGGGTTTCGCGGATATGGTTGGAACCGTAGGAAATGCGAGTGGAACAGGACTGTTGCTAACAGTTGGAATTATTATTCGTCTGTATGAGGATATTGCAAAAGAACAAGCAATGGAAATGCACCCTGTCCTACGTGGATTCTTTGGAACTGAGTAAATAAAAAAGTGATTGACTTATGGGAATTATTGTTGTAACGGGTATACCTGGTGTAGGTAAAACGACAGTTATGAAAAAAGCAGCAGAGGGTATGGATATAGAGTTTGTCACATTTGGAACAGTTATGTCAGATATGGCAATAGAAACTGGTCTTATAAAAGACCGGGATGAAATGAGGAAATTAACACTTGAACAGCAAAAAGACCTGCAAATAAAAAGTGCAGAAAAAATTGCAAAAATGAGAAATGTAATACTTGATACGCATTGCACAGTTAAAACACCAAAAGGTTATATGCCAGGGCTTCCTGAATGGGTAGTAAAAAGAATAAATCCAATAGCTATTGTAGTTGTTGAAGCTAACCCCACTGAAATATTTAACAGACGAGCAAATGATCCAACACGCAACCGTGATTCTGATACAAAAGAACAAATAGATGAGCACCAAATGATTAATAGGGCGACCGCAATGGCATATGCAGCCCTTACTGGTGCAACTGTTAAAATTGTATATAATCATGATAATAAAATCGAGGATGCTGTAAAACAAGCATCCCCTGTATTAAAATAAAAATATTGTGATAAGTATGAAAAAAATGGATAACAAAGCACAAGGAAGCATGTTTTTATATCTTTTAATATTTCTATTTTTAATCTTTTTCGTATTTAGCAATCAAGCAGTTCAATTAGCTATGATAAATTTTGGTCAAGCAGTTTTTTACCCAATTATCGGATTTGGCGGCCAATATCCTGTTTTAACTATTGTATTTGCAGGATTACTTGTGGTAATATTATCAGGTTTGCTTACTAACTTTTTTACAGATTGGAAAAAAATGGGTGCTTCACAAGAAGTCACTAGAGCATTTCAACAAGAAATCCAAAAAGCCAGACGTGAGGGGAACACTAATCGAATAAATAAACTTATGAAAATGCAACCTGAAATCATGAAAAAACAACAAGAAGCTTCAAGCGGCTCAATGAAACCCATGCTATTTTTAATTATTTTTATTTACCCTATTTTTATGTGGCTTAGGTTTTTCCTAGTTGGTCTTCCACATTATTACTTTACCACACCATGGGCAAATGAAGTATCATTTTTCAGTTGGCCATTTGGTTTTGGACAAGCATGGATCTGGCTTTATATTATCTTTTCATTTGTAATTGGGCATATTATTCGTCAGGCTTTGAAACTAATAAGCTGGTCGAATTGGTGGAAGAATATAAGAGCAAAAATTAGACCTTCAAAAGTACAGATGTAAAAATGGTTATTATAACAATTAGTGGGACACCAGGTAGTGGAAAGTCAACAATTGCTCAGCTTTTACATAAGAGATTAAATCTACGCTATGTTTATTCAGGATTGATTTTTAGAGAAACTGCAGAAAAATATAACATGACACTAGAAGAATTTGGTAAATATTGTGAAGAAAACAGCAATATCGATAAAGAACTTGACGAAAAACAAGTTGAAATCCTTAAAAAAGATGATGTTATACTTGAGGGGAGAATAGCTGGTTGGCTAGCATTTAAAAATAATATTTCTGCTTTTAAAATTATGATAAACGCAGATATTGATACACGTGCTAAACGAATTGTAAACCGTGAAAAAGGCAATGTCGATAAAAGAAAAAAAGAGATTTTAGAACGTGAGCGAAGTGAATCTGCCCGATATAAAAAATATTACAATATTGATCTAATTGATTCGAGTATTTACGATCTTGTAATTGATTCTTCAGATAAAACTCCAGAGGAAATTATTGAAATCATTATGAAAAAAATTGATGGATGAATAATTTTTATAATAGTTTTTAATTGTAGAGCGTTGAAATGGTTGAAAAAAAACATTTTTTACCCTCTGATTATAAACGAAAACGTTTAGTAAAAATTCAATCAAAAACGAATCCAAACTTTGGAAAAAAACCAGAAGAACGATCAGTTAAAGAACTCTTAAACAAAGGTTTCATTAATTTGAATAAGCCGAATGGTCCAACGTCTCATCAGGTTGATTCATGGCTAAAAAACATACTCGGAAATGAAAAAATAGGTCATAGTGGAACACTAGATCCCAAAGCAACAGGGGTGTTACCAATCGGAATCGGTGAAGCAACAAAGGCTTTGGAGTTTTTACTAGTTGCTGGTAAAGAATATATTGGTTTAATGACTCTTCATAAAAAAGTCGATAAAAAAAAGATAACGGAAGTATGTAAAAGTCTTATTGGTGAAATAATACAAGTTCCTCCTTTAAGATCTGCTGTAAAAAGAGTAAAACGGATAAGGCAAATTTATTATTTTGACATTATTGAGATTAAGGATAGAGATGTTTTATTTAGAGTTGGATGTGAATCTGGAACTTATATCAGAACATTATGTGTTGATATCGGTAAAAAATTAAAAAGTGGTGCACATCTTGCAGAACTACATCGTACCAGAGTTGGCCATATAAAAGAAGAAGATTCTGTTTTTTTACAGGATATAAAAGATGCGTTTGTTTTTTATAAAGAAGAAAAAGATGAAAAAAGTATAAGAAAGATAATTTATCCAGTTGAAAGTATGCTTTCTCATCTTCCTAAAATTGTTATTCGTGATTCAGCAGTAGATGCTCTTTGCCATGGAGCAAGTCTTGCAATACCAGGAGTTGTAGAACTTGATTCAGGTGTAAATAAAAACGATATAACTTTAGTTTTAACACTTAAAAACGAGGGTGTTGCAATAGTAAAAACTCTTATGTCAACTGAAGAAATTATTCAAAAAGATAAGGGTTTATGTGCAAATCTTGAACGTGTAATTATGAAAAAAGGTACATATCCTTCTATCTGGAAAAAACCTTAAAATAGATATTAGTTTACCTGATTTGTTTTTTGCCGAGGTGGCACAGCCCGGAACTGCGCGAGACTGGAAATCTCGTGGGGATTTTCCCCACAGGAGTTCAAATCTCCTCCTCGGCGTATTTACTTAATACGTTTAGTCCGATTGCCCATAGCATCATATGTAGCATATTTATAGAGTTCACCGAGAGTAGGATAATTAAAACATGAGTCAATAAACAAATTACTACTTGCATTCATCATCAAAGCATTAACACCAAGATGAATCAATTCAGATGCAATCTCACCGATTATATGTACTCCTAGCAATTTCATAGGTTTTTTAAGATCTTTATTAAACTCGTAAATTAATTTAATGAAACCATCGGTATCACCAATTATCATGCCCCTTGCATTTTGGTTATAGCTCGCTTTACCTATTACATAATCAATTTTTTCATCTCTACATTCATTTTCAGTTTTTCCTGCTAATGAACATTCAGGAATAGTGTAAATACCAAGTGGTAAAATAGGTGCAATATGTTCTTTGTATGGTTCTAAATCAAGAGCTTTTATCATAGCATATCTTGCTTGCTCCATAGATGTTGATGCAAGACCTGGTCTACCAATTACATCACCTGCAGCAAAAATACCATCTACTGGTTTTTTTGTCTCAGGATGAATAACTTGATAATTTTTATCAACGATTAATAATTTATATTTTCCAGTTGTAATTCCTGCCATATCAAGATTTAATTTATCAGTATTACTATTACGACCAGTTGCAAGCATAATAGAATCAGTATGGATATTTTTTCCTGAAGTAAGTATTATTTCAATATTTTTTTCTTTAACATTACAAGATTCCACGCCATCAGAAACTAACATGTTAATACCCATTTTTGACATGCTATTTTTAAGAGCAATTGAAATATCATGATCCAAGAATGGTAACAAGATTTCTTTATTATGAATAAGTGATACTTTTACCCCTAATTCTGAAAAAACACATGCATATTCACAACCAATGACTCCTCCACCAATAACAACAATATTTTTAGGTATTTTTTTAATCTGTAAGATTGAATCTGAGTCATAAATACGGGGATCTTTTGGAAAATTATCAGGATACCGTGGAGATGAACCAGTTGCAATTAGGATAATTTCCCCCTGGAGATAATAGGGTTGATTATTAGAAGATTCAACTTTTATTATTTTTTTATCGTAAAAAGAACCTAATCCATGATATATATCTATTTTATGACGCAACATATTATTCAAGACACGTTTACGCTCAGATTCTTTTACCATCCGTTCATGATGCAGAAAATCTTTGACCGTAGCTTTTCCTTTAATTGATAAATCGATTCCATGAAGACGACGTGCACGAACGCCAGAAAGTGTAAGTGATGTCTCACGGAGCGTTTTGCTTGGAATTGTGGTGCTTGCTGCAGCACCACCTAAAAATTCACTTTTCTCAACTAGTGCAACCTTTTTTCCAAAATATGCTGCCTGTGCAGCTCCTTTCTCACCAGCAGGACCTGAACCAAGAACTATTAAATCATAAACTTTAACCTTATTGTTCCTAGTCATAAACCTACTCCTAAACAGTAATCTTATCACCCTCACAACAAATATTAATAGAAATGTTAAGATCCTTTTCAATTTCTTTTATTTCTTTTCTAATTTCTTTTTCATACCTTGGGCTTAAATGAATTAAATAAATTTTTGGTATAATTTCTTTTATTTTCTTTAGTTCAATTAGCTCTTTTTTAAGCATTTTTGGACAAAGATGTGCAGAATTAATAGCTCTATTTTCTCGTTTATTAGGAAAAGTTGTCTCAATTATTAAAAGATCAGGATTAATATGTTCCCAAATTGCTGAGAGACCAGGACCTGTATCACTTGAATAAAAAGCTTTTTTTCGATTTTTATTAGTGATTTCGAAGCCAATAGTATAAATCGTATGGTTAACTGGAATTGCTACAACCTTATATCCATCGATATGTGTTGAATTAAAAGGTTCAATATTATAAAATTTAAGAGAAGGTTTTTCTAAAAAAAACGGTATCTTTTTTGTAAACTCTGGATAAATAACTCCATCAATCAAATGAGATGAAAGAATTTTAAATGTCTCTGTTGTAGCATAAATCTTTGTGGTTTGATGTCGATTATTAAAAGCAAAAGATGGGATTCCTCTTATATGATCATAGTGTCCATGAGAAAGTAATATTGTTTTTATTTTTTCTTGTTCTTCATACGTTATCTCTGATACTAAGCTTCCTGCATCTATAGCTATTTTATCATCAATTAGAAGAGATGTTAACTTTGTGTGTTTTGATTCTTCGTTATGAGCGCCTAAAATCCTTATGAACAAATGATCAACTCCAACTTTATGAAAAGGCATCAATGGTATCTTAAAAACATTTACGCTTCGATGCGACGTAGTTTTCTTGATAACCCTTGAGCAATATTTTTCATAACTATTTTTCCAAGATGGCTGTTTTTATTCATTAAATTTTCAAACTCAGATTTATCTATGACAACTAGTTTTGAATCTACATCTGTAACAAGATCAGCGACACGTGGTAGATCTTCGATTATTGCCATTTCGCCAAAAATTTCCCCTTGGCTAATTGTACCGATTTTTGATTTTTTTTCACTAGTTCTTTGAGCAAATACTGATGCTTTTCCTTCAGCAAGTACAAAAATTTCACTGCCACATTCACCTTCACTACAAATAGTTTTACCAGCAGGATAAGATATCATTTTGCAGATTTGTGCCAGTTGTGATAATTCGCCATCAGATAATCCTTTAAATATATCAGATTGTCTTGTTACTTCTGTTATTTCCATACCAACTTTTTTTATTTCTAAATCCTTTAATACTAATTCAAACATATCTTTACCGTTATCAGTAAGTTTTAGGTTTTTTACATTTGGTGGGAAATTAAGTTTTGCCATACGTACTACGTCAAGTCTTTCAGATCCGCGAAACACCATTGATGGACAATAAGCAACAGGGACAAAACCTAATCTATCCAGTGTTTTTTGCATTTTAGGAGAATAGGCGCTTACATCCATTTCAATATACATAGCACCATATTTCTCTGTTGCAATCTTTACTAATGTTGTAAGTAAGAATCCTTTTACTTCATCATCAAATTCTATTAGTTCAAGGACTTTAACTTTCCGATCAATTTTATCTACAGTAAATCCAATTGCACCTAAGGTTATTCCTTTTTCTTGAGCTACTATATAATGTGCTTGATTTGTCGCTATTTTAAAAAAACCATAACTTAAACTCAGATTTCCAAATATTTCTGGATTCTTTATACGTCCTCGTTCAATTCGTAGAAGTGGAGAGACTCCTGTAGATGAAAGTTCCTTTGTTTTAAATGATTTCTCTGTTGGATAACCTTCTATTTCGTCTTCAACTATTAAATCTACTGGTAATTCAAGATTTTGCATACTTTTAGCACCCATTGGATAAATACTTGATATTACACGAGGATTGTTACGTCTTAATGAAAGAGCTGGACCAAAAAGTTTTGTAACAAATACAACGCTTTCACGAGTTTTTGCAAGTTGGTATTTGTTAGGTTCAAAGCCTGTAGGTAAAAATTTGCTTCGTTCACATATTTTTTGTGCTCCTGAATGAACAGCTCTGCATTCAGCAAAACCAAATTGTATCATTTCTGATACTGAATCAATTAAATTGTTCATAATTTTAGTACCAACACCCTTGCCACTATAGTCTGGATCTACAACTAGACGACCAAACTCTCCGATTAGATCAGAAAAACCACCTGCTGTCAGAAATACTGAGCCTGTACCTACTATCTTGTTTTTCTCTTTTGCAACCATAAATAAGTTATCATCGGAATAAATGCTTTTTGTAAGCCACATTGTATCATAGAATTTTTGAAAAGGATAACCTTTTCCATAGATTTTTATGAAAAGTTTCATGATTTGAGGTACATTTTCTTCAGTTGCAATAGAGATTTTCATTACATTGCCTCCCTTTAAATAAAATTTTTTTCCTCTTAAGTCCAAAGAATATTTACTCTTTTATAGCTTTCTCTATTTTGTTATAATAAAATGTTATATTTAAGAATTTTTTTTCTAACATTACATCAGTATTTCATATATAAAAATAGACAAGAACAGCGTTAGTTTTATTCAAGATGATTAATATCTACCAACAATTCAAGTTTCTTTGGTGGAGGGTGAAGTCCTCTTTTTGCAAAAAATGTGATAGGTTCTTCTCTTGTTTTTTTAATATATTTTGTAAATGTTTCAAATTTATCAAATTTTATAAGAGCAGCATAATTCCAATCACTTGAAGGTATTAATATATCCATAAGTTCTAAATTATCAAATTTTTTTGATACATCAAGTAAAGTATTCTTTGCCTCCTTGAATTCATCTTTGTTGCCACTAAAATTAAAATATACTATTGCGTACATATTATCCTTTTGCGCATCTTTTTAATACTTAAATATTTTTCCTAATTTGATTTTGTTTTAAATAAAACTCTAATGTTCATATGAGTAGAAAAATTACGTTCTAAAACTAAAATGAAAGGAAAAAAGCCATATTTTAAACTTTTAATAATTCTTATAGTAGTCAAAGGTGTAGAATAATATTTTTTATACATATTTTTAACGCCGAATAAAAGTTCTTCTCGTGTCATATTTTTTGGTTTGAAAACAACAGTTTTCATATTATAAAAACGCCAATCATATGTAATAATTCTTTTTTCTTTCTGCATTTTATTATACAATGGGGTGCCTGGAAAAGGAGTAAGTACAAGAAAATCTGCTGCATCGATTTCTAATTCCTGAATAATTTTTAATGTATTATTGAATATATTTTTATAATCCTTATCAAAACCAAAGACAAAACAACCTATTACTACCATTCCATTTTTATGTATGTTTTGAACTGCTTGCTTATACTCTTTTACTATGTTTGTTTTTTTTCCTATATCATTAAGTGTTTCCTGATTGATTGATTCAAAACCTATTAACCAAGATACACAACCTGCTTTTTTTGAAAGACTGACAAGCTCTTTATCATTTGCTAAAACATCTACATTGCCATTACAGGAAAATCTTTTTTTAAGACCAATCATCTTTTCAAATAGTTCTTTTGTGTAATTTGTGTCTATTGTTAAGGATGTATCATAAAAAGTAAAAGATTTTTGTGGTAGATTTTTTATCTCATCTATTACCTCATCAACCGGCCTAGTATAAAATTGCGATCCACCAGGGATATGTGATTCTCTGCAGAATTCACATTTATAAGGGCATCCCCTCGTTGCTTCAATAGCACCGGATAAAACAACGCCTGGAAGATTAATATTCGTCGGTGGAAGAATAGTATTTTTACCATATTTAACAGGTTGATAATAAGTTTTTAACATTTTATTTTCATAATCTTCAAGTAAAGTTAACCAGTTTAACTCTCCAACTCCTAATAATACACTATTAGCATGTTGTTTTGCTTCATCAGGCATTAACGAAGGATGTAGACCACTTAAAACCACGATTATGTCTTTTTTTCTAAATTTATCAGCTATGTCATAAGCATGCGGGGCAGTGGATGCTGTAAAATTAATGTTGACTAAGTCCCATTTTTCTTCAAAATTAATTTTTTCATATCTTTCATTTATAACTTTAACTTCATGTTTTTTTGGTGTAATTGCCGCTATATGACGAGCATTCAATGTTGGTAGTATTGTAAACATCGTAAGTAGAGTTTTATCAAATAAACTATATTTTCTTCCACCCATCCAAACATTTTCAATTATCAGTATTTTCATTATACAAAGAAAAATATAAGTGTTGTATATTAAACTATTTTGAAAAAAGGAGGTACACATAATCAAAATTTTACTAATATATCCTCAGACTGATACATTTTTTATTGAAAAAGAAAGAGTACATACTGGATTTGCGCCTCCCATGGGATTATTATATATCGCAAGCGTGCTTGAAAAAGATGGAAATAATGTTAAAATTGTTGATTATTCAGCTGAATCTTATAATGAAAAAAATTTAGAAAAAGAATTAGCTGATATAGATCTTGTAGGAATTACTGTTTTATCTGTATCAATAAGACAGGCAAAAGAAATTGTTAAAAAAATAAAAAAATACAATTCAAAAATCAAAATTATAATTGGTGGACCACACTGTATACTTTTTCCAGATAAATCTTTAGAAGAAACCCATGCAGATATAAGCGTTCAAGGACCTGGTGAAAAAACAATATTAGAAATTAAAAAAGCTCTAAAAGAAAAGAAAAAATTGTCAGATGTTAATGGTATTTATTATAAAGAAGGAAAGAAAATTAAGAAAGGCAAGCCAATTTCATCTTTTGAAGATATTGATTCCATTCCTAATCCTTCAAGAAATCTTGTTCGTAAATACAATTATGGAATTGGTTATAATCCTAACTTTAAAAAAGGTGAGTTCACTTCGATTATTACAAGCAGGGGATGTCCATATACTTGTAAATTTTGTTCTCGTGGAGCAATAAGTATGAAAAAATTTCTTGAACGCTCTACAGATAGTATAATCAATGAACTTAAAATTATTGAAAAACAAGGTTTTAGATATGTTGCTTTTGTTGATGATTGTTTTATTGCAAATAAAAAGCATGCAATGGAAATATTTAGAAGAATACTTGATGAAAAAATTCAGTTAAAATATTATATCACAGCTGCAAGGGTTGACTCGGCAGATGAAAAATTATATGAATTAATGAAAAAAGCGGGAGTTGTTTTTATTCAATTTGGATTAGAATCAGGAAATCAAGATGTTCTTGATTTTTATAATAAAAATACAACTATTGAAAAAATTAAATATGCGGTAAATCTAAGCAATAAAAAAGGTTTCTATACAGTAGGTTCGTTTATAATCGGAGCACCCTTTGAAACAAAAGAGCATTTTAAAAATACTATTGATTTTGCAAAAAAATTACCATTAGTGTCTGTTTCTTTTGTTCCTTTAAAATATATGGCTGGCTCTGAGCTTTGGAATAATGCAGTTGAACAGGGAAAAATAGCTCCTGATGAATATGTAGTTTCAGCCGATAAAAAAAGAAATTTAAGTATGTTTTCAAAAGAGGAATTAATAAGCTGGGGTTATCATGGTCATAGAAAATTTATTTTAAGACCAAGATTTATTATAAATTTTTTAAAAATATCATTAAAGCAAGGAGATTTTTCATTTATTTTATCTTATCTTTTGTTTTATTTTAAAAGAAGCAAAAAATATAGATCTTCTTAAATTTTATATATTTATAATTGGTTGAATAATTTAAATAATCTGTATTTATTATATTTTTTGGAATATTGATGAATCCTTTCCTTAATCCGGTTTTTCTTTCTAAGATGCTAAAAAGTTATCTCTTTGATATCAATAGACTACATTCTCTTGACAAAAAGGAACTTAAAAAATATCAGGACAAACAACTGAGAAAAATCGTTCAATTTTCCTATACTGTTCCTCTTTATCACGACAAGTATAAGAAAAAAAATATTAAACCTCATGATATCAAGGGAATTGAAGATCTTGAAAAACTGCCTATTATTTCTAAAGAAGACATAGAAAAATATTATCCTGATGGTGTTATTTCAACTAAAATTAATAAAAATCAGCTTATACAGATATCAACCTCTGGTACAACAGGTAAATCATTATCATTATTTGGTGACATGTTTGATATGGTTTTATGGTTTTTTTACTATATTAGAGCACTCAGAGAACATGGTATTTCTTGGTATAAAAATAGATTGACTATTATTGGAGATTTTGCACCACATACTATTGGTACAGGATATGTACAAAGAGGACTACTTTCAAATCTTGGTGAGGGTAGATTTTTTAACAACATGCAATGGCTTGATACTAATAGTGATCCTAAGTTTATAGTAAAAGAAATTAATAATTTTAAACCTGATTTTATCGGTGGATATGTTGGAATGCTGGGTCATATCGCATTACTCAAAGAAAAAGGATATGGTGAAAACATCAATCCAAATGTAATTGCCTCAATAGGTTCAGTTCTAACTAATCCTCTTCGAAAATTATTGGAAAATACTTTTAATGCATCTGTTTTTGAAGTATATGGTGCAACAGAAACTGGAACAATTGCTTTTCAATGTAGAAATGGTTGTTATCATATAATGTCTGATCTTGTTTATCCTGAGTTTTTCAAAAATAATAAACCTACCTTGTCACGTGAACCAGGAAAAATGTTAATTACCAAACTTTATGGCAAAGGGACTCCTATTATAAGATACAATGCTATAAATGACATAGTTGCACCATTATATGAAGAATGTGATTGTGGAATTTCAGGTGGAATGATTGATAGGATATATGGTCGAGATGATTTAGCATTATATTTCTCTGGTGGGCGAGTATTACTACCTGCTTCGATATCAGAGATACATGGAAGAGTTCTTTCTGAATTAAAAACAAATAAAATAAAACATACAAGAATAATTCAGCATAATTTAAATAATCTGGAAATAAAATTAATTATCGATAATAAGTTAAGAAATCAAGGACCAACTATAAATGAAATTATTTCGGTTATTAAAAACGGTTATCAGGATAAAATTGGAAAAGAAATTGTAATAAATATAAGAGAAGTCGATAAAGTCAATATGAAGGAAGCTAGAGTTATTACAAAAGTTGATAGAAATAAGTTCAAAATTAAAAAATATATATAAATTAACGGTATTTTACTATATTTTATTCCAAAACATTTTTATAATAAATCTAGATAACAAATTGAGAATTAACAATCGTTAAATGGAGGTAATGATAATGGTAGTAGTATTATGTACCGATGGAGTATGTGACCCGCCAAAATGTCCAGTTGTTGATGTACGGGAAGATAAAGTAATTATTGGAGAAAAAGATAATATTTGTACTTTAACAAGAGAGCAATTTGACATACTCAAAGAAAAAATCAAAAACGATGAACTGTAAGTATAGGATTGTAACTTTTACAATCCATTTTTTTAATTATTTATGGAAAAGATAAATAAAGATTTTCTCTATCTTGTCTTTAATGAATAGGGGCAGTTTTCCAAACCTTTCCTTTCAATCTTTTTATATTTCTAAAGAGCAAACTAATTCTCCATTAATAGTAGATATTATAAAAATCGGTAAAAAATTAAAAGAAAAAGATATTTTACCAGATAATACCTCTGCAACTATTAGCTTAGGATTCGGTAAGCGAATATTGATTAATAGCGATGTTGAAGATTTCACAAATATTAAAAAAGAAGAATTAATCGAGATTGTTGATTATAATCCTGTTAAAAATATTTTGTTAGTTATTGGTCCAATGGAACCAAAAATTGAAACACCTATTCATTGGATGATACATCATGCAAGAAGGGAAGTCAATTCTATTGTTCAAATAAATAATGGTACTCTTGCTGAAAAATTAGTTAATAATTTACCATTAGTTGATGATAAATATCCAATAGGATCTATAGAAAATATAAAAGAGATCTTGAAATATTTAAGTTATAATAATAAAATTATTATCAGATATGATAGTATTTTATTTGTTGGAAATAGATTAAGTGAAGTAGAAGATATTATTTTTAAAACCTTTGAGGAGTTAATATGAAAATTGATGGAAAAGAGGGGAGAGCGCTCTGGTTTGAAAATGGAGCAATAAAATTTATTGATCAAAGAAAACTTCCATATAAACTTGAATATTATACCGCTAAAACTGTTGATGAATGTGCTTTTGCAATAAAAGAGATGGTTGTTCGTGGTGCACCAGCAATTGGTGCGACAGCTGTTTATGGTATTGTAATTGGAGTAAATGATCTTGAAAATACTGCAGAAATTTTGCGTAAAACAAGACCTACCGCTTATGACTTATTTTATGCTATTGAGTATATGCTTGAAAAAATAAAGGAATGTATCAATCCTCTTAATGCAGCAGATGCTTATGTTGAAGATATTATTGATAGATGTCGACGAATTGGAGAACATGGTGAACCACTTATTAAAAATGGTATGAAAATCTTGACTCATTGTAACGCTGGAGCTCTTGCAACAGTTGATTATGGTACTGCTCTTTCACCTTTTTATATTGCTCATAGAAGGGGTAAAAAATTTTTTGTTTTTGCAGATGAAACGCGCCCTAGATGTCAGGGCCTACTTACTGATTGGGAACTTGAACAAGAAGGAATAGAACATGCAGTAATAGCTGATAATGCAGCTGGTTATTATATGAAAAATGGTGATATTGATATGATTATCACAGGTGCTGATCGGATTGCAGGTAATGGTGATTTTGCAAATAAAATTGGTACATATGAAAAAGCAGTTCTAGCAAAAGAAAACAATATTCCATTTTATGTTGCTGCACCAATTAGTACATTTGATGATAATTTAAGATCAGGTGATGAAATATTAATAGAGGAGCGTGGTCGTGAAGAATTAGCAGTTGTCAATAACTGTAAGATAATGCCTGACTATACAAAAGTGAAAAATCCAGCATTTGATGTTACGCCAAACAAATATGTAACAGGTTTTATTACTGAGGATGGAATAATAAAAAAATTATAGGATTTAAAATAGTTATAGTAATCTAAAAATAAATTCTATCAAATCAAGTATTGGAAATATGCTTCTAAATGAAATATCATCTTTTGTAATAATGTTATTACTTCGATCTGTGTCACCTATTTTTCTCTCTGGATCAACATGGACGGTCATACTTTCCAAACCTGCAAAATCTTTAAGTGCCTGGAAAACTTCGTTTTCCCTAATTCTAAATAGTGGTCTTTTAATTGTTGTGTTTTGATATGCTCCCAAATAATCTATGTATAAAATTCTATCAATATAATAAACTTCATCGCTTCTACTAAGCTTATATGACACATTAATGTAAATATCATGTGCCGGTGCGTCACCTAGGTTTTCAACTTTTATATTTATGTAATGTTTAGTTGGAATTAGTCTTATTTCATTTTCTTTTACTAATTCAAAATCAATAAGAGCTAAATCAGTGGATGGAATATAACTTAAATGATAATAAATATCAAGATTACCTCCTCTATTATCACTCCAAATTACTCTAGTATCATCATAAATATCATAATAATTATAACCTGGTTCAACAGATCCATCTAGATCATTGATTTGAATTGGATCATCCCAATTAATATTGCTTTTATATGTTGATGAAATTGATAAATTACCGGAGTTTAGAAAGCCACAAAATAGTTTATTAGAATTTTGTCTTAAAATTGGGTACATAGGATTCTCAACAAATAAAAAATCAGATGTAATATCATATAAATTCCAGGTGTTTCCATAATTTGATGAATGATATAAAACAATTCCACGAGTTGTGGTTTCTACAGATATATAAATATCATTTTTATCAGCTAATATTTTTGGATGTTTAAAATCTTCTGAATTATTAATATATTGTTTTCTTAGGAAATCTTCTACTCCCCATATATCTGGATTACCATGAAAAAACAATAAATTTTTATTAGTGCCATTTTCTACTTCACATACACCATAGACCATTGAATTACCAGAACTATCTTCACCTGGACTTATTGATATATTGCTACATCCTGTAACTTCTGGGAAGAATACAATAATTCTACTTTCATCTGGATTTGTAGGATCTTGATAGAAGAAAATTGGCATATCTTCACCGTTAAAATCTTCATATCCCTCGATAAATTCTGAATCTCCTACTGATCCAATAATCCAAGGTACATCTGGATCTTTGAAATATATTGAATTTGGGGCAGATAAATCAAAAAATGCCCCTAAGAAATTACCATTATTGTCTGTAATATTTGAATAATCCCAAATATTAACATTCCATAAGCCAGTGTTACTAAAGGAACTTATAATTAGTTCAAATATATAACTTGAGTTTTCAGGTGTTATAAACGATCCAAATCCATAGTCCTGCCCAGATAGAAGTTTTGTAAAACTTGGATTCGTAAAATTATATTCATAACTTGAATAAATTATTGCATTTGACCAGTTTTGACCATAGTCAAAGGATTTTTTTATTGAGATGAATTTTTCATTTTCATTTTCACATTCATATCCTACTAAAACATTGGTCCCTGATAATATCATTGAAGGTTTGTATTCGTTATATGTTTCATTAGCTACAACAATATCATCTGATAATTCCAATATACCTGTTTTTTCATTATTTGAAGTTAATTCTGTTGGATTTAAGTTCATTATCTTTTTTGTTACCTTTAGAAAATTGCATTTATCATCTTTTATACTATCATTTATTTTTAAAGAATTTATTGTTGATGTAAATGATGTAATAAGTAAAATTAAAGCTAAGAATAATATAATTATTGTATTTTTTATCTGATCATATTTCATGATATAAACACCTTATCTTTTATAAAATAATATTATTTATTCTTGTATAAATAATTTATTGTATATAAATAAACTTAATTTTTTTTACTTTTTGGTTTTTTTGCATTACATTCAGAATTTAAGCATAATTCCCATCCACGTTTATCTTTTGATTTAATTTTTACAACAGGTCCACTGCATTTTTCACAAGTCTGACCCGTTGCAAAAATACCGCCAAACTGTGGCAAAGAATATGTATTATTGCACTTCGGATAGCTAGAGCAACCAACAAAACGTTTACCTCGTTTAGAGGTCCTAACAATCATATCATTTCCACATTTAGGACACTTACCTATTGTATTTTCTACACGTGATGCATTTTTAATGGATTTTTTGATTTTTTCTTTTTCCTTTTCTAAACTAAATACAACTTTTGAAAGCATTTTTTTCGATTCATCAACAATTTCTTCAAGAGTTTTTTTACCTTCAGAAATTTGGTCCATATCATTTTCCAGTTTGGCTGTCATCACTGGTTTTACTACATCACAATCTTCAAGTGAATCTATAACTGCAAAAGCTGTTGGAGTAGGTGCAAGTGGAGATAATGTTATATATTTTCGTGAATATAATTTACTAATTATTTCATGACGAGTACTCTTTGTTCCAAGTAACAATTTTTCCATTTTTGCAATTAGTGATCCTTGTGTATATCGTGGAGGTGGCTTTGTATAATCTTCCTTTAAATTTATTTTAGATATATTGACTAATTCTCCTTCTAACAATTCAGGTAATATCTTTCTTTTTTCCTTATAGTATGTGTAAATACTCAGCCAATTAGACTCAATTAAACGATAACCATCTGCTTTAAAATCTTCACCAGAAACATCAAAAAATGCATTAACAATTTCAGAAATTGCATCTTTAGCAAGAGTTGAGAGAAATCTTCGACATATAAGCTCATAAATCCTTAAATGATCCCTGGTAAGTTTCTGATTTGTTATAATACCAACTGGATGAATAGGTGGATGATCCGTAGCTTGTTTTTTTCCACGAGTTGGTTTATTACGTCCATTACTTATTACCTCAAGTGCTTCTTTTGAAAACTTTGAGTTTTTAAGTTTTTCTAAAATACTTCTTATATTCAAAGAGGGTGGATAAACAGTATTATCAGTACGAGGATAAGAAATTAGACCAGACATATACAACTCTTCTGCAACACTCATAGCACGAGCAGCACTAACACCTAGATGAGATGCTGCTTCAAGAAAAGTAGTTGTATTAAATGGTGATGGTGGAAATTCTCTATTAATTTTTTTCTCTACTTTTTTTACTTTTGCAGTTTTAGTCGTTTTAACTCTGTCGTATATTTTTTTAACTTTTTCTTCATTCCAAAATTGATCCTTAGCATGTGTTGCATCAAAAGATATGTCTTTTTTTAGTTTTGCAATAATTTTCCAATATTTTTTTGGTTCGAAATTTTTTATTTCTTTTTCACGCTCAACAATTAAAGCAAGAGTAGGTGATTGAACTCTACCTATTGATAAAAAATCTCTACCAAAACGGTGAGTAGCAAGCGAAATAAATCTGGTAAGCACAGCTCCCCAAATTAAATCGATAACCTGACGTGTTTCCCCAGCATTTGATAAATTATAATCAACCTCTGTTAGGTCTTTAAATGCACTTTCGATTTCTTGATTAGTAATAGCACTAAATTTCGCCCTTTTTATTTGGTTAAGATTTGTATTATAGGTTTTTAGTAAATCGATAATTTCAACACCGATTAGTTCACCTTCACGGTCAAAATCTGTTGCTACAATTAAATAAGGACTATTTTCTACCAAAGATTTTAAAGCAGAAGCAATGCTTTTTTCACTTACTTTTTTAATTGGATCAACGTTGATAAGTTCAGCAGGGGTTACTTTATTCCATTTATTATAACCTGTTGGAAAATCTAAATTGATAATATGACCTTTTAATCCAATAATTCTCCATGTTTCATTGTTTCTTGTAAATTCATATAAAGGGATTTTGCCAAGACGAGTACTTTTAATTTTTCCATTTGATAAAATATATGCAATTCTTCTAGCAGAAATATTTTTTTCACAAATTACTAGTTTCATTTTGATTCCATGTATTGTTGGGCACAGAAGATAATAATCTATTATAATTAGTTTACGGCATTAAAAAATTTTAACTTTCATAAAGTGATATATTTTAATAGTATTAGAAAACAATATATCTATGTAATTATTTAGATCATGAAGTTTTTGTATGAAAATTTATTAATTAATCTTTTTTTTTATAGTCGCAACTATTAACTAGTATTTATCTATAACCCAGATTTGATTAGTATGAAAATTCAGATAATACTCGGCTCAAAATCTGATATGCCAGTTGCCGAGAAAATTGAAAAAATACTTAAAGATTTTAGTGTAAAATATGACATAAAAGTTGCATCAGCACATAGAACCCCAGAATATCTAAAGGATTTAATAGAAAAAAGTGATGCAAGTGTTTTTATTGGAGTAGCTGGTCTATCAGCAGCACTTCCTGGAAGTATCGCAGCATATACTATAAAACCTGTAATTGGTGTTCCTGTATCAGGAAAAGTAAATTTTGATGCAGTTTTATCAATAGTTCAAATGCCTCCGGGTATTCCAGTTGCAGCTGTTGGACTTGATCGAGGAGATAATGCAGCTTTATTAGCAATTCAAATTCTTTCTGTAAAAGATGAAAATCTACAGAAAGAAATGATAAATTATAGGATAAAAATGAAAGAAAAAGTACTTAGTGGTAAATAATGTTTAAAGTTAAAAAATTCATTGATGAAACCATAGACTCTCTTAAAAAACAGGTTTCTGGTATGGCTTTAATTGCATTTTCTGGAGGAGTAGATAGTACTGTCTGTGCAGCTCTTGTAAACAAAGCTGTTGGAGAGAAACTTATTGCAGTTCATGTTGACACAGGTTATATGCGAAAAAACGAAAGTGAAAATGTAAAAAAATTTATGAAAAAAATGGGATTGAACTTTCGTTTTATCAATGCAAGTAAAGATTTTTATAAAGAATTAAAAAATGTTGAAGAACCAGAACGTAAACGAAAAATCATTGGTGAAAAATTTATTAGAGTTTTTGAAAAAGTAGCAAAAGAAGAAAAAATTGAATATCTTGTTCAAGGAACAATTGCTCCTGACTGGATTGAATCAGGAGATAGTCTTCGGGATAATATTAAATCACATCATAATGTTGGTGGATTACCAGAATATATGAAACTTAAACTTGTTGAACCTCTTCGTGATCTTTATAAGGATGAAGTTAGAAAGGTTGCCCGAGCCTTAAAATTGGAGGTTGCTGAAAAACAACCTTTTCCAGGTCCTGGTCTTGCTGTTAGAATAATTGGTGAAGCAACGCCTGAAAGAGTAGATATTGTTAGGGAAGCTTGCTTTATTGTGGAAGATGAAATTGAAAAAGCAGTTCAAAAAGGGAAAATGGAGATGCCGTGGCAGTATTTTGCAGTTTTACTTCCTATTAAATCAGTTGGAGTTCAAGGGGATCGTAGAGCTTATGGATATGTTATTTCAATAAGAGCTGTACAAAGTGTTGATGCAATGACATGTGCATATAGTAAGATTCCGCATGATATACTTGATAAAATTTCTACTCGTATTACAATTGCGATGATAGATAAAATAAACCGTGTTGTATATGATGTTACAAATAAACCACCAGGTACGGTGGAATGGGAATAACAATGGTTAAAATCTTTGTCGTTGACAATGGTGGTCAATGGACTCATCGTGAATGGCGTACGCTACGTGACCTAGGTGTTGAGACAACAATTGTTCCAAACACTGCTTCTTTTAATGAAATACTAAAAGAAGATATAGATGGCTTGGTTTTATCAGGTGGTGCTCCACGTGTTGGTATTGAAAGCGAACTTGGAAACTGTGCAGAATATTTAGAAAAAGCAAAATTTCCAGTTCTAGGAATATGTGCAGGTCATCAGTTTATGGCACGTTTTTTTGGAGGAGATGCAAAACCTGCGGATAATCCAGAGTTTGGTAAAGTTGAGTTAACAATAATAAAAGATGATGAAATATTTAAAGATATACCTAAAAAATCAGTTGTATGGGAGTCACATAATGACGAAGTAATACGATTACCAGATATATTTGAACTACTCGCTTCAAGTGAAAGCTGTAAAGTACAAGCAATGAAACATAAAGAAAAACCATTTTATGGATTACAATTTCACCCTGAAGTAGAGCACACAGAATATGGTGAGGAATTATTCAACAACTTTGTTAAAATATGTGATAAATAAAAAAAAAAATCTAAAGTTTTTATATTGAGATATAATAACGTTTATTCATGATTGATTTACCATTTAGTTTATCATTTACTTGGTTTGATCTAGAACTTATAGTTAGACTCTTAGTAGCAATTATACTTAGTGCAATTATTGGTTATGAAAGAGAATTAAGTCATAAACCAGCAGGTCTTAGAACACATATTTTTGTTAGTATGGGAGCATGCTTATTTACTATAGCTTCATTTTTTTTAATACCAGCAGGAACCAGTGGTTCATATGATCCAACACGTATTGCTGCAGGAGTAGTTGCAGGAATCAGTTTTATTGGAGCAGGAAGTATAATTGCTTTAAGAGGAGATGTTAAAGGTCTTACAACAGCTGCAAGTCTTTGGGTTGCTGCAGCTATCGGTCTAATTGTTGGTCTTGGAAACTATACATTACCAATTATAGCCACCATTATTACATATGTTGTTTTAAGATTGGACCGAATAGATAAAAAAATAAGTTAATTAGTAAAAGTTATTATTTCCAACGTTTAAAAAGAATGTGATCAATTTTTAGCTGATCAAGAATTTTTCCAACTATAAAATCTACTAAATCCTCAATCTTTTTTGGTTCATGATAAAAACCAGGCATAGTAGGAAGTATAGTTGCACCTGCTTGCTTTGCTAATAGCATGTTTTTTATCCCAGGTAGTTCCAGAGGTGTTTCTCTAATAACTAGTATTAATTTTCTTTCCTCTTTCAGCTGACAACTTGCAGATCGAGATGTAAGATTATCACCATATCCATTTGCAACTGCTGATAATGTTTTCATACTACATGGGCATATAACCATTGCATCAAGTGAAAAAGAACCACTAGCAGGACCAGTAAACATATCATAATTATTGTAGTAAAAATCCGTTTGGTTTTTTAACTCTTTAAACTTATAATGTGTTTCATGTTCAAGGATTTTTTTCGCACCATCAGAAATAGTAAGATGAATCTCTACATCTGCTTTTTTTAATTCTTCTAAAAGTCTGATACCATAAATGCTACCGGATGCTCCGCCGATACTTAGAAAAACTTTCATATGTATCTAATCCTCAATAGCTTTAATAATATCTATTAATGCTTTTTTTACATTTTTTTCTTCTTCAAGTTTAGTACCAGTTACAACAATATCTGCACCTGCTTTTGAAATTTCTTTTGCAGTTTTTGGATCACGTATTCCTCCACCGACAATTAGAGGCATATTTATGTTATTTTTTACAGATGTAATCATCTTGGATGAAACTGGTTTTGGAGCTCCTGAACCAGCTTCTAAATAAAAAAAATCCATACCTAGATACTGTGATGCAAGAGCATATCCTACAGCTGTATCAATATCATTTCTTTTTATTAAATCAACCTCACCTTTACGTCCTGCAGTCATTCCAGGTTCAACAATTACATAACCCATTGATATTGGCTCAATCCCTGATAGTTTTATAAATGGTGCACCTTTTACATGTTCACGTATAACAAAATCAAGATTTCTAGAGTTTAAAAGACTCATAAAAAATACTGCATCAGCATAGCGACTGAGATATTTTGCACCTGAAGGGAACAATATAACAGGGAGATTTGAATTATCTTTAATGGCTTTTACAGTTTCATCAACTTGTTGCTGAGATACAATTGTTGAACCACCCACCATTATAGCACTACTACCAGCTTCATCTGCATTTTTTGCTATAACTCCAGCTGTATTTGGATTCTGTTTATCTGGATCAAGTAAAGAGAAATGAAGTTTCTTTTTATCAACTTTTTTAATAATATCTTTTGTAATACTCATGTGACACCTCCAAATTAAGATATAGTATATAAAAATGTTTACCTTGATAAACCAAAACAGTCAATAATTGAAAATATAATACATGTTTTTGTTGGGGGGTTAGTATTGACAGAATTTCTCATAAATCCTTCTGTGCCTGATGCTTTAAAGTTTATCGAATTAAACCATCTATCAAAATCTAATAAAACACTTTTAATGATAATCGGTGACTGTATGATTGATTACCGTGGTCGTGCTCGTTCTTTTCTAGATTGGGGAGAGCGTGTTATTATGATAAAACAAGATGGAACCGTGTTAGTACATCAACCTGTTATGAGAGAACCTGTTAATTGGCAACCTATTGGTAGTAAAATCAATTTTAAAGTATTAGATAATAAACTTATCCTTGGAGTAAATCATAAAAAACCTCCAGAGAAAATGAAAATAACATTCAGAAACATTCAAACTATAACGATCAATAATCTAAGAGATAGTGCAAAGCTTGTTATTTCTGGGATGGAAATGGATATTGTAAATGAAATTATTAATAATCCTGAAATTGTTGAAGAAGGTTTACGAATTAGTAAACGGGAGAAACATGTAAAATCAGGTATGATTGATCTATTTGGATATGATATTAAACATACACCAGTTGTTATAGAAGTTAAAAGAAGTCTTGCCAATATTAGTGCTGTACATCAATTACGTATATATGTAAATGATATCAAAAAAGATGTAAATGAGGCAAATGTTAGAGGAATTTTATGTGCTCCCCGTATACCAGATATGGTGAAAAAATTACTCTTGGATTATGGTTTAGAATGGCAGGAAGTGGAACGTAATATTGTTTTACCTGATGATTTTCAGAAATCACTTAAT
>CP070836.1:1294280-1301857 GCA_020341795.1 Thermoplasmatales archaeon | reverse complement strand
ATTTTAATAGTTATCGTTTAACTTTAGGTATAAAAGTTTAAATACTTATAAAATATTTAATCTTTGCGTTAAACGATAAACGTTAAATAACAAAACTATAGGGTGAGATCGGATAAAATGATAAAAACCCCAACAAAATAGAAACTAAGTCTTTCTAAAGATCAAAAAGTTAAGTAGAGACTATAATAGCTGTTTTTCGAATTTTTACATCCTCACTCCTCATAAATAAAAATTATTGTGCTCTCTCCAATCCTCCCTTTCATCCCATAATGATTGTGATTAAAATGGCAAGCAAAAATATACAAAAAATAGAAGAAACTAGCATATGTCCAGAATGCGGGAGTAAATATCTAAATAGAGATGAATATAGAGCCGAATTAATATGTGATGATTGTGGGCTTGTTATTGAAGAAGATTTAATAGACTATGGTCCTGAATGGCGAGCATTTGATAGAGATCAACGTGAAAAACGAGCACGTACTGGAGCACCTATAACCCTCATGATTCATGATAAAGGTCTTAGTACAATGATTGGATGGAAAAACCGTGATTCTTATGGTAGACCTATTCCAACTAGAAACAGAGCACAGTTATTTAGGTTGAGATGGTGGCAGAAAAGAGCCAGAATTAGTAGTTATATAGAGAGAAATCTATCGCTTGCCCTTTCAGAGCTTAACCGTATGGCTTCAGGTATGGGTCTTCCTCGAACAGTGAGGGAAACTGCTGCAATGATTTATAGAAAAGCAGTATTTAAAAACCTTATCCAAGGTAGAAGCATAGAAAGTGTTGCTGCTGCAGTATTATATGCTGCATGTAGACAGTGTCATGTTCCAAGGACACTTGATGAAATATGTAAAGTTGCACAAATACCTAGGAAGGAAATAGGAAGAGCCTATCGTTTCATCGCAAAGGAACTAGAATTAAAACTGATGCCTACAATGCCTCAAGATTATATTCCAAGATTCTGTAGCAAATTAAAGCTCACTGCTAAAGTACAAACTAAAACCCAAGAGATATTAAAAGAGGCTGCAGAACGTGAAATTACCAGCAGATGTAGTCCAACAGGTTTTGCAGCTGCGTCAATTTATATAGCATCAGTACTCTGCGATGAACGAAGAACACAACACGAAGTAGCAGAGGTATCAGGTGTAACAGAGGTTACAATCCGAAATCGTTACCAAGAACTAGCAGAAAAACTAGATATAGACATTATCCTATAAGATCTATCGTTCTGCCTATTTACTACTTTTTTAGTTGTCAAGCATATCTTAATAGATGATACATTACAGGTTCCACTCAATTTCTCTAAAAATGTTAATATTTAAATGATGTAAAATAGATTATTTGGAATAAATGGTGTATTATGAAAATATATGCTTGTCCAAGTTGTGGGAGTAAAAATATTTTTAGCTATCTCTCTGTAATTGGTATGAATTACCTTTGTAAAGATTGTGGATTCCAGGGTGATCCCTTTATATTTGATTCTGAGGAAAATTATCAAACGTTTCTTGATGAGTTGAAAAAACAAGGATAAATTATGTGAAGAATTAGTATGTATTTTGTTATTTTCAAAAAAAATTTTAATTTCATGATTTTGCACATTAAATACCATTTTTACACAATAATTATATAACTTTTACATTTTGTTTCAATAAACGGACTATAATAAAATTTAAATAATAGTAATGCATGAAATTAGTAGAGGGAGGTAGAAGAAAAATATGAAAAAAATAATTGGAATTTTTATTTTTATTCTGATGATCATATCCGCAATATCTGTTGTAGGACAAGTTAAAGAAGTATATAGTATTGACGAAATCATGGTTATTAATCCTTTTTTAAATAATAAATGGACGAAAACTCTTGGTGGTAATAATCCAGATATGGGGTTATCAGCTCAGCAGACATCTGACGGGGGATATATCTTATTAGGAGCAACAGAGTCATATGGTGCAGGTGAGAATGATATTTGGTTAATAAAAACTGATGATCAAGGAAATATAATTTGGGATAAAACATATGGAGGAGAAAAACAAGATTATGGTTGGTATCTATATCAAACAAGTGATGGAGGATATATAATAACAGGTAGGACAAGTTCTTTTGGTAATGGTGAATCAGATGTCTGGTTGATAAAAACAGATTCAGAGGGAAATAAGTTGTGGGATAAAACATTTGGTTATAGTATTACAGATTCTGGATCAGAGGTGAAAGAAACAAATGATGGTGGATATATTATTATTGGAAGTGTATTTCAAACTGGTGGACCCCATGGTGATATTTGGTTAATAAAAACAGATAGTAATGGTAATAAACTATGGGATAAGGAGTTTGGAGGTATTGGTCATAATTATGGAAACAGCATTTTGATAACTGATGATGGTGGTTTTTTACTCATAGGATCCAGTTTTATTTCTCAAGAGGAAAACAGTTATCAATTATGGCTTATTAAAACAGATGAAAATGGAGAAATATTATGGGATAAAAAACTTGGTGGTTCAAACTTTGAAGCAGGTTGGTGTGCTCAACCAACTAATGATGGAGGTTATATTATAACTGGTGAAATTAGATCTTCTGAACCTGAATCAATAAATACTTGGCTATTAAAAATTGATAGTAATGGTGATATTTTATGGGAGAAATCTTTTGATGGGAGTGATATAAGTAGAGGCCATTCAGTGATACCGACAAATGATGATGGTTATATTATCGCGGGTCATACAACGGTAGGTCCTACTTATGAAGCAATGTTGATTAAAACCGATTGTAATGGTGATTTGGAATGGAAAAAAACATATGGTACTTTTCTAGGTTTAGAAATGTTTTGGTCAATCCAGCAGACCCCTGATGATGGATATATTATAGCTGGTGAAACAACATCATATGGACGAGGTATTGGACCTAATAAAGGAGATGTTTGGCTCTTAAAGACTGATTCAAAGGGTAATGTACCTATAAAACTTATTAGAAGTTCAATTATAAATTACGACAAACAGAATACAGTTAGTAATAATGAAGGAAAAGCTTTGATTGCTCAGATGTATCTTGAACTCGATCCTAGTTCAGATCAAGTTCAGGATATTTTTGATAACTATCATAGTCCGCCACAGGGCTTTCTAACTAACATTGATATAATTGTACCTGATCCAAATGATGAAGATGGTGAATGGTTTATGATTGTACCATTGATAAGGACACTAATTGGTGACTGGATTGGTTTTGGTCCGTTTTTTGAAATAATCCAGCCAACAGAAACAACGGTTGTTCATGTCAAAGTTTTATGGGGTGATGTACACTATTGGCCACCTAATGAGGAAAACCCTGAAGAGTTTATCATAGACGGTTGGTCACCATTGTTATCCTGGGAATATTAACACTTATCATTATTATGAAATTAATGATTTATAGGAAATCCATTTCAGTGGTAATATTATTAATATTCATATTATCAATACTTTTTCCAATAATATCAAGTGTTGAGATTTCTTCTAACAATATTATTTATGTCGATGATGATGGAACTGCTGACTATATAAAAATACAAGATGCAATAGATAATGCATCAGATGGAGATACTATTTTTGTATATAACGGGACTTATTATGAGAACATAATAATTGATAAATCAATTGATTTAATTGGAGAAGATACAAATAATACAAAAATTCAAGGTGACGGCATTAGTAATATTGTAACTATCAACTCCGATTGGGTAGACATAAGTGGTTTCAATATTTCTAAATCAGTATTAGAAGATTCATGGGAACGTGTAGCGGGTATTTATTTGAAATCGAACTTTTGTTTGATACATAATAATATTGTGCATGGTTTTTATTATGACCTTTATCTAAATTGTTCGTCAAACAATAAAATATACCAAAATATCATCTATGAAGAGGTTAACGGAATTTTCTTATTCAAGAGTTGTAATAATAATTCAATATTTGAAAACATGATATATGGTTTTGATTATGGGGGAATCTTCATTTTGGATGAATCAAATGATAACATAATATGTAATAATATTATGTTTGATTGTCATGAGATGATAATGATTGATAATTCAGGATATAATATTATAACCAACAATACAATAAACAAAGAAGGTCATGGAGTTGGAATATGGTTGTCCACAGGGTATTATAACGAAATTACTAATAATATCTTAGAGAATCTCACTTATGGTGTCGCACTTCATGAAGCCTCAATAAATAATATCATTAAAAATAATCTTATTCAAAACAATAGGGATGGCATAAATATCTTTCAAAAATCAGAAAATAATATCGTCATTAATAATATCATTTCTAATAATTCAAATGATGGGATATTCATTGCTGAGAGTAAAGATAATCTTGTTCAATTTAATGATATAATAAACAATATACATGGGGTATATCTTGTTATAGATTCAAATAGGAATATAATTATAGAAAATAATTTTGAAAACAATAAGATAAACGCTCTTTTCAGTTCATCCTATTACACAACCTGGTATAAAAATTACTGGGATCAACCAAGAGATACGCCTTATTTGATATGGGGAGGAATAAGAATAACATATAGAATATCATTCCCTTGGGTTCAATTCGATAGGAATCCAGCACAAGAACCATATGATATAGGGATTTAAGTTAGACTTTAGGTGCAAAATTAATACTTTGGGTGCAGAAACGACATTGGGTGCACAGCCTAAAAACTTGGCTTTGCATTTTTATTACTTAAAAATACCTAATAAAAGTGCAAGTTTACTAATAAAAACGCATTACCAAATCATCTTAAAGCATTAATTATTTCTTCTGCAGTTAAGATCTTTGCATAACCTTTCCTTAATACTTTCAATTCAGGCTCTTGCATTTCTGGATTATCAGTTGAGGTTATGTCACTTCCAAAGATTACCTTAAAACTCCGTTCATATGCCTGTCGTGCTGTAGCACCACAACAATAGTTTGTTAATGTTCCACAGATTATTACTGTATCTTTTTCCATATTTTTTAAAATTGTTTCCAACGGTGTATCATAAAATGCACCATATGATGATTTTTTTATTACTATCTCATTTTTTCTAGGAGCAAGCTCGTGCCAAATCTGTCCATCTACATAAAATAATGAAAAATCAATATCTAGCTCTGAATATCTTCCTGGCATAAATTTTCCAGTTTTTGGACGGTCTAAGTAATTATGTGTTTTTGAATATACTGTATAAATTACTGGGATATTTTTACTCCTACAGTGTTCAATTAGTATTTTAATGCGAGGAACTTGTTTTGTTGCTTCTGGTACCCAATCAGGGGACCAATTAGGTTTCACGAATTCATCTTGCATATCAATAACTAATAATACACAGTTATTAGATACAATTTCAAATTGTGCATCTCCCTCATTATATGCTTTTTTAGCTAAATTAAGTACATCTTGTTTAGAGAAATGTCCAACTTTCATTCTATTATTACCTTTCATAGTCTATTATATTCTATCGTCTAACATTTGGGATATAAACAATCAAATATATTTAATTTTAATTTTTAAAAGTTATACCAATAATAATACAAAGTGCTTCATTCTCCTTATAATTTTGACTTTAGGTGCAAAATAGACTTTAGGTGCAAGAATGCTACTTTAAGCGCAGAGAGGATAAATTTATAAATTTATTTAATAACCTCCGACTCTTAGACTTGGATCCCCTATCAATGTATATAACTCCATGTTTACACATTCATTTATAAGTGGAAAAGCATTTTTCATATAATCCTGTTTTGATTTCAAAAGCATCGTACCTACCGTAATTCCTGGTTCATATGCAAGGAAAAATTGTACCATTAATCGATCAGTTCCAGTATTGATAAAATCTCCTGCTTCGCCAGCAAGACATTTATTTGTAGCCCCAATAACAGCTATTGCTCCACCTTGTTCTCTTTTAACAAGTTGCCATGCAAAACAGGGAAATAAATTATCAGCCTTATAGGATACACTAGCAAGAAAAGAGTATAAGAGTCTTAAAAGAGGATTTGAATGGATGTCTCGTATTTTACAATCAAGTCTAGCTGTTGAGCATGCACTTAGATACATGATAGGCAATTTATGTTTATTACGCAATCCATATATCCATGGTGCTTTATAACTTATATATTTGCTTGAATTTGGCATACTAGTACCAAATCCAGTTTCAGATCCATGTCCGGCATAACTTACAAATCCTGCTCCTTTATTTATCTTACGATTAATATTTAAAATTCTAAATGTATTCAATGAGGTCCATAATTTAATTGATTCAAATCCATCTAATTTTTCACCAATATAACCAGTGATATTCTCTCCTTCATATATTTCACAGCCAGGATAGGACCATCCATATTTATAAGGAAAGGTATCGCCACCCATGAGTATCAATCGGTTAAACCATTCTCTATCATATGTTTGTGTTTCATAATGAACGATTTTATCTACAACTATTTTTATTTCATTGCTGTTTGAACACGGTAATCTACCTATACTTACATCAGGGTATAAATCTACATCATCAATGTATTCAAATGTTTGATTGTAAAAACCAACATCTTGAACAGTCTCTCCAAATTTATTATTATTATTTGAATCCCAACTGCAAAAACCTCCCTTTGCATCATATATATCAGCATAATACAGATCTGTAATGCAGGAATCAAATATTAAGCTTGAACCATAGTAAAATCTCACCCAGCTTTTTCTTATAGGTACATTATCAATATCTCCAACCAGTAATACATGTTTAATTTTCTGATTTTCTAGCGCATCTTTAATAAAATATTTGATCTGTTCAGCTTCATCTCTTCCATTATACTCTAAATAAATCTCTTCAGTTGTTTTCAAAAATGTTTGCACATCATGAGAATTCTTATGATTTATCAAAGGTTGAATTTCTTTTGAAAACTCCTCGGGGGCAATAATTACCATGTCATAATCATAAGTGTAAGTAGGATACAATACCAATTCTGATTTTGTACGAGATGAAGCATTAGCTCCAATTCCACTAAGGATTAAAATTCCAATCAAAATAATAGGCATTATTTTCTTCATATTTACTTCTCCAATTTCTGGTTTATATATATCTATAAGTAGAAAAGATTTTACTCTGGATTTTTGTACAAATTCTCAAATTAAATCTTAAATAGCTCATTACATACAAAATATCAGAAATAATACTAATTTTATTTGGTATAAGGACTTAAATTTAAGATCCTATTTTAGGTGCAAAAATTTCCAACTCGATCTGTTCAATCCAAATAATGGTGTCTATGAATATTCAGCTGTTGTGACACACCGTAAACAATGGTCAGCTGAAGACTTGCTGCTATTTATCTCCGGCCGCAGTGGTCAGGAAAACTCCATTGGGCAGTTAAAAAACGATTTTGCCTTTGACCATATTCCAACTAATACGTATCAGGCTAACTCGGCTTTCATGCAGATTAGCCAAATGGCATACAATCTATCGATCTCCATGCAACATAGCATGGGGTTGGTGAAAAAACGCAAGCAACATCAGAAGCACACTCGTTTATATCGATCAATGGAGTGGAAAACCTTTAAATTCCTTATTC
>CP070836.1:1273455-1294180 GCA_020341795.1 Thermoplasmatales archaeon | reverse complement strand
AAGTCTAAAAGACGTTAGAAATTTTTGTCCAAAATGTGGTGAAAAATTAAATTTTGATTACAAGAAAAAAATCGAACAGTCTACTATATCTACAATATCTGTTGATGAAATAGATGAAAAATCTGTTGATATTAAACCAATTATAACCAGTGAAAAAGAAGTTGTTGAAGTTACCGAAGGACAAATTGTAACCGATGAAAAATTGATATCAGACTATGAAAAAATTAAGGTTTTTAAAGATATGAATAGTATAAACGAGAAAACAGCAATTATACTCTATAATAGTGGTTACACATCTTTTAATCATTTACAAGAAGCAACATTTAAAGATTTAAGAAAAATAAAACGTTTAAAACGTAAAATTGCAAAAAATATAATTAAAGAATTAAACGATAAAATTCAGGAGAAATTCGAGGTTAAACCGATATCTATAGATGAATCATTAGAAGGAGAAATAATGGATAAAGATATTCAAACTGAACCTGAAAAAACCGATGAAAAAACTGGAAAAGCGTCACCTGTTGAGCTTCATACTACAACAGCAGAATGGATTCCAGTTGAAGAAGAAAAAACATTGGAACCTGTGGATGAAGAAATACAAAAACCAACTGAAGAAGAACTTGAAGAGTTAAATAAAAAAATTGAAACATTTAAAGAAATAGAAAGTATTGATGATAAAACAGCAGTAATTCTTTATGATAATGGATATACTTCAATAGATTTGTTAACAATAGCATCAGTTAAAGATTTATCAAAAATTAAAGGAATAAAAAAGAAAAATGCAAAACAAATTAAAAAAGAAATTAAAGAAAAAACAGAATGGAAAACACCAATTATAGTAGAAGAAAAAACAAAAGACAATGAGTTTATTGTTGATGAAAAAATAAATGTCTTTAAAGATTTACAATCAGTTGATGAACAAATTGCTATTTTGCTATATGATAATGGTTATACAAGCATTGAATCATTAAATGATGTAAAGGTTAAAGATCTTTCGAAGATAAAGGGTTTAAAAAAGAAAGCAGCAAAAAATATAATTGAAGAAATCAAAGAAAAATCCAAAGATTTGGAATTAATTGAAGAGGATGACAAAAAAATAGAACATGGTTTTGTTGCAGAAGAAGCAATAGATGATATTCAAGTGTTAGAAATTGGAGAAGAACAAAAAAATCCTTTTGAAAAAATTGATAGTATAAATGATAAAATTTACAAGATTTTAATGGAGTATAGTATTAATTCTCTAACAGAATTAGATAATTTAACAATTAAAGATCTTACAAAAATGAAAGGTATTAGGAAAAAAATTGCTAAAAAAATAAAACAAGAGGTAAAAATGGAACTAGAAAAAACACAAGAACCTGTTGTTGAAAAATATTACTATGATGAAGACACATATGAAAAAGAAGAAAATTTAGAAGAAGATGAATGGGAATCGTTTGATGAAGAGGAAATATCTGATGTAAAAGTTTCAGAAGTAAAAGGTTTTAGACATGGAGAATATAATCTCTATGAAAAAGAAATTGAATTAAAAGATGGTAACAAAAGGACGGTTCGATTCTTTAGTAAAGAAGAACCTGAGAATTCAAAACTAATCATGCTTCCAAGAGGATATGAAGTAAAAGAAAATAAAAAAACCGGTGTTCCTTATCTGAGAAAGAAAAAATAATACATAATTTTAACATAAATATAATAAGAGATTTTTTATACACATCTTACTTGTGAAATAGTTATGTCTTGGAATGGTCCATTAATTAAGATCGATGATTTTAGATATGAAATTCCTCAAAGTTATAAAGGTGAGTTTAATAATTTAAAGATGCAGACATCAGCTGTTATATATGCTGATGATGAAATGTTGCCAAAAATAAAGCAAGATAATGCCCCTGAACAAACAGCTAATGTAACAGTTCTTCCTGGGATTGTTGGTAAATCTATGGCTATGCCTGATATACATTGGGGGTATGGTTTTCCAATTGGTGGTGTAGCAGCAACAGATCTAGAAAATGGAGTTTTATCACCAGGTGGAGTTGGATTTGATATTAACTGTGGAGTGAGACTTGTTAGAACAAATTTACACATTTCTGATCTTAAGGATGACATAATTCGAAGGATTGTAGATAAAATGTTTGATAATGTCCCTTCAGGTCTTGGTTCTAAAGCAAAAATTAAATTGGACTATAAAAAATTAAACGATGTATTAATTAGAGGAGCAAAATCTCCAGTTGAAGATGGTTATGGATGGGAAAAAGATATCAATTATTTAGAGGAAAACGGCTGCCTTGATTATGCTGATCTCTCCGAGGTTTCAGAAAAAGCAAAACAACGTGGTCTTTCACAAGTTGGCTCACTTGGTGCAGGAAATCATTTTCTAGAAATTCAAAAAGTCGAGGAAATTTATGATTCAAATGTCGCAAAAACATTTGGAATAAAGGAAAAAGGGCAAATTACTGTAATGATACATACCGGATCAAGAGGATTCGGTCATCAGGTTTGTACTGATCACCTTAGAGTTTTAGAACAAGCTGTTAAAAAATATAAGATTTGGCTGCCTGATAAACAACTTGCTTGTGCGCCTGTTAACTCTAAGGAAGGTCAGTCATATTTGAAAGCTATGGCTTGTGCTGCAAATTTTGCTTGGTCAAATAGACAATTAATTGTTCATTGGGTGCGTGAATCTTTTGAAAAAATTTTAAATGATAGCGCTGAAAATATGGATATGAACATTGTTTATGATGTTTGCCATAACATAGCTAAGATAGAAGAACATGTAATAGATGGTAAAAAAATTAAAGTATGTGTCCATCGAAAAGGTGCCACTCGTGCATTTGGACCGGGGAAATCTGAAATTCCTTTGAAATATAGAGATGTTGGTCAACCTGTTTTAATACCTGGTGATATGGGAACTGAAAGTTATTTACTTCGGGGGACAAAAGAATCGGAAGAGACATTTGGTTCAACATGTCATGGAGCGGGTCGTCTTATGTCAAGGAATCAAGCTTTGAAGAATTGGCGCGGTGAACAAGTCGTAAATGAACTTAAAAACAGAGGTATTTATGTTCATCCGGCGAGTTTTAAGGTAGCAGCTGAGGAAGCACCAGGTGCATATAAAGATATACAAAAAGTAGTTAACGTTGCACATGGTGCAGGAATTTCAAAAAAAGTAGTAAAATTAGTACCATTAGGGGTAGTAAAAGGATAAAAATAACACCAATTAATTTTAAATGTTAGAATATGTATTTAGGTTGTCCAGGATGATGGTGCTACGTGGATGATGTACAAATTTGTAACTTTGAAGAAGTAGATTTAAAAGATGCAACTGTAATAGCAGGATTTCCCTCAATCGGGCTTGTTAGTACAATTGCTGCAAATTATCTTATAGATGCGTTAAATTTAAAACAAATTGGATGTATTACTTCTTCCCAATTCCCCGCGCTTTCTGTTGTCCATACTGGTGAGCCTTTATCACCGGTTAGAATTTATTATGGTACCCATGGAGCTGGACGTAAAATTGTTATTTTTGTATCCGAGTTTAAACCTAAACCAAATCTTATTAATGCAATTTCTGAGACCATTATGAATTGGGTGAAAGATAAAGGATGTAAACTTTTAATTTCACCTGAAGGTATGGTTGTTGAAGGTAAAAATACTGATGATGAGGGAAATGTTGAAGCATATGCAATTGGGTCCACTGAGAATGCTAGAAATACACTTTTAGCTAAAGATATTCCACAATTTAAAAATGGAATTATTGCAGGTGTATCAGGTGTTTTGTTAAATATCGGTAAACAATCAAATTTTGAAGTTATATCTATCCTTTCTGAGGCTCATCCTAATTATCCAGATGCAAGAGCAGCTGCAGCAGCAATTAATGTTATCGCACTTATAATGGGTGTTGAAATTAATGTTACACCTCTTTATGAAGAGTCTGAGCGTATAGAAAAACAACTTCAGAAATTCCATAAACAGGCAAAACCATTGGTTTCTACAGGTCAAGCTCCACAACCTAGCATGTATGGTTAAATAATAACCATATTTTCATTTTTTATTTTTTCAAATAGTTTTTAATAACAACTAGTTATTGTGATTTTTAATTTATGACCAATATTCCAAGAACCCATCCACGGTATAATTCATTAATGTTACGGGAAAAAATTTCATATGCAATGAAAAAAGGTTTAGTCCATGAAACAGGACTTATCGCCCATGGTCGTGGTGAGGCATTTGATTATCTCTTAGGTGAAAAGACTCAACCTTTTGCAGAGGATGCCGAAAAAGTTGCTGTAGCTGCTTTAATTTTAGCAAGAAATCCAGTTATTTCTTTGAATGGCAATGTTGTTGCTCTTGTAGCAAAAGAATGTATTAGTCTATCTATGCAAGTTCCTGCTAAACTAGAAGTTAATCTTTTTCATAGAACTGATGAACGTGTAAAAAAATTGGTTAATATACTTGAATCTCTAGGTGCAAAAGAGGTTTATGGCTCTCATGCTGACGCTCGAATACCAGGTTTGAATCATGACAGAGGATTTTGTGATAAAGAAGGTATATTTACAGCAGATACCATTCTTATTTCTCTTGAAGACGGTGATCGATGTCAAGCTTTAAAAGATATGGATAAAGAAGTTATAGCAATTGATTTAAATCCACTTTCAAGAACTGCAAAAACTGCAAAAATTACTATTGTTGATAATGTAATTCGAGCGATTCCTAATATTGAAAAATGGGTAAAAGTTTTAAAGAAAAAAAATAAAGATGAATTAAAAAGTATGGTTAATTCATGGGATAATAATAAAATGCTAAAGGAAGCGCTTAATTTTATATCTCAACGATTAGAAAAGCTCTAATATTTAGATGGGTCTTTCTAATGAGCTTTGTCTAATTAGGCAGACCCCTTATATATTTGACATAATTACACGCAAGTTTTTTATACAATGGATGTGACAGTTAATATATAGCATTCATAAATTGTGGAGGCTATAAATGGAGAAAAAAAATGGTAAGGATGTCACAAAAAAACTCCAAAATCTTATAAAACATAGAAAAACTTCTATTGTAGTTACAAAACAAGGTAGTATAAAAACCAATAAAAAATATAATACAATAAGCTGTGAGAGTTATTGTTATTCAAGTTACAATAATAACTAGTTTTTCTTTTTTTAGGGTCAGAAAAGACTAAATCCATTATCATAATTACTGTGGCTCATGAAAATACTAAGAAGTCATTATTCACTTGATGTCAGCAGTAAAGAATTTGAGAAAAATATTTTCATATCTGGTTGGGTTGAGGATATTAGAAACATTGGATCTATCGCTTTTATAATTCTTCGGGATAAAAAGGGCACTCTTCAGGTGACTGCCCTTAAGAAAAAAAATCCTGAACTATTTGAAAAAATAGTTAGTATTCCTCGTGAATCAGTAATTTCTGTAAATGGTATATGTAAAAAAAGTGATAAAGCACGTAACGGTTACGAGATAATTCCTGATGATTTTAAGATTTTATCAAAAGCAGAAACTCCACTTCCCTTAGGAGTTGTTGATAAAGTAGAATCTGAACTTGATACCCGTCTTGATAACCGTTTTATTGATCTTAGAAAGCAGAATATTCAAGCGATTTTTAAGATTAGAAATGAGGTAATTGCGTCTGTTCATGATTATTTAAAGAAAAAAGATTTTATTGAGATTCATACACCTAACATTATTGCAAGTAGCTCTGAGGGGGGTACTGATGTATTTAAAATTAAATATTTTGAAAAAGACGCATTTCTTGCTCAATCTCCACAGCTATATAAACAAATGATGATGGCAACAGGTCTTGATCGGGTATATGAAATTGCTTGGTATTTCCGTGCTGAGGATCATAACACCCGTAGACATTTGAATGAGTCAACTGCCGTGGATTTAGAGATGGCATTTATATCGGGTGAGGAAGACATTATGAAGATTCTTGAAGGTCTTGTTCATTCTATGTGGATGAAAGCAAGTGAATGCAAGGAGGAAATTGAAATTCTTGAAAAAAAAGTTATTGTTCCAAAGCTTCCTTTTAAACGTATTTCTTATGATGAAGCAATTGATATTTTAAATAAAAATGGCTTAGAACTTTCTTGGGGTGATGATTTCGGAACAGAAGAGGAAAAAAAATTTGGAGAAATTATGAAAAAGAAGGGTTCTGAGTTTTATTTTATTACAAAGTACCCATTAGAAGCTAAACCATTTTATACAATGCCTGAAGGAGAAAAATTATCTAGAAGTTTTGATCTTGGATGTAAAGGCGTTGAGCTAGCATCGGGCAGTCAACGTATTCATGATGTAGAGCTTTTGAAAGAAAGGATAAAAATCTGTGGTCTTAATCCAAAGAATTTCGACGCATATCTAAAAACTTTTCGATATGGTATGCCACCACATGGTGGGTTTGGTTTTGGTATTGAGCGTTTTTTAATGGAACTTCTCGATATTAAAAATATACGGGAATGTATATTATTCCCTCGTGATAGAACACGGCTTATCCCATAAGAAAATAAATATATATCGTTTATTGTCGATTATTTTTCAGAAAATATTTTAATGTAATATAATATTAAGATTTTTGCTATTATACAACTTAAATGAAAGTAGTGGGAATGTATTATGAAAAAGAAAATATTGGTAGCAGGTTTTTTTACAATATTAATGCTGTTGATGCCTATTGCAAGTGCTTTTAACATGCCATTGACAAAAAAAGATAAAGATGAACTAGAATTTATTATTGAAAATGAACCCTCACATATTCAGGAATTTTTTGGTGATTTAATCAATGAAGATGGTTCTTTAAATATCGATGAAGTAGAAAGAATTTATGAAGAGTATATATTTACTGGTGATGCAACATTTATTAACTCTGATCCATGGGAATGGATAATTAACAGACTTGGATGGATTTATATTACTATACAAGAAGTAACTGAGTTATATAATGCTGGAATGAGTCTTTATTATAAAATCATTCAAGGAGTTCAAGCTGTTCAAAACTTCTTTAATAGCATTCAAGGAATGAGAAGTGCATGGCAAGCCTTTAAAGCAAATCCGCTGAATTTCCAGACAATTGTTGATTTAATATACGCGGTAATAGATCTTGTTGAGGCTGCTTTAGCAGTTATAGAATATGCAATGTCAGGTGCTATAGGTCATTTAATTGAAGCTTTTGCTAATGAAACTCAAGGATTTGTAGATTTTCTTCAAAGTAGTCCGTGGTTACAGCCAATTAGTATTAGAGGTAACATAATTGGTTTTGATCAAAGTTTAACTATATCTGTTCCAGGTGATAGCCAGACCCAAGGTAGTTATTATAATCTTTCATATGCAACAACTGGAACTAGCCTCCCATGGTTTGTACAGAAAGTAGATATTAAAGGAGAATATAAAGGTAAGACAACTACTAAATCAAGATATGCATTTTCAATGGGAATTATTGAAGAGGACTGGGAAAAAGGAGATTTTAAAACCATATCAAAAACAGCATTTCCACGATTACAAATACTACTTGAAAGATTTCAAATGTTTTTTGCAAGGATACTACAGAATCTAAATATAAAACTTCCAAATTATCGTTGGATATAAAAATAATTTATTAAATTTTTTTTTATTGACGGAATTTAAACTCTTTTTTACATGTAAAAAATAAAGATTTTAGTAAAGAATATCTAATCCTGTAAAAGTAGATATTCTAAGTTTTTTTACTGTACATCTAACTTCTTTCGATTAGCAAGTAGTTCTACTGCATCATCTCATGAGGGATATCTTATGAGCAATTAATTTTTTATAGTAAAAAAGTGCAGGGGACGTGAATTAAATTCCAAGTTCAAATCTTATCTCTTTTTTATCATATGTTTTATACTATAAAAACAGATACATAAAACCTTGAGTATTAGGGGGCTATAAAGCAAAAATGTTTGATAAAAGAAAAATAATAATTATAATAATTACTTTTGGATTATTTTTTTCTTCTATTTTACTTTCTGGTTGCACAAAGCCGAAACAGTGGATTTCTTATGATGGAAGAATAAGAAATTATATTATACATATCCCATCAAATTATGATGCAGAAGAACCAATACCACTTGTTCTTGCGCTTCATGGTGGTGGAGGAAATTCAGAAAACATGCAAGATAAAACAGGATTTAATCAATTAGCTAATGAAGAAGGATTTATCGTAGTATACCCCGATGGAACTGGAAGATTAATAAATAGACTTTTAACTTGGAATTCTGGGCATTGTTGTGGATTCGCTTTTAAAAACGATATCGATGATGTAGGATTTATTCGAACCTTAATTGAACAAATTCAACAAGAATTTCTGATTGATACCAATAAGATTTTTATTACAGGACATTCAAATGGTGGTATGATGGCTTATCGTCTTGGCTCAGAACTCTCAGATATAGTTGCTGCTATTGCGCCAGTAGCAGGCTCAATCGGTGGGAAGGCAACAGAAGATTCAGAAGTTTGGACTATTCCTGAACCATCCTTTCCTATTTCAGTACTTGCAATCCATGGTCTTTTAGATGAAAACGTTGCATATGATGGAGGTCGGGGAAATAAAACTACTGGAACAAGATCTGATATATCAGTTAATAATTCAATTGATTTCTGGGTCGAATATAATAACTGTAACCCTATCCCAGAGATTGAAGAATCTGGAAATATAATCATAGAAACTTATAAAGAAGGAGATATGGGTACTGAAGTTGTATTATGTACTCTTATTAATGGTGAACATTGGTGGCCTGGATCTGAGAAAGATCCATATAAAGAAATCTCTGCATCTGAATTGATTTGGGAATTTTTCAAAACTCATCCGAAACAATAATCGTATTTTTTTATCATAAGTTTTATACTATAAAAATAGTTAAATTATACAAGTAATGAGACTCAAATTCTAAGTTCAAATCTCTTTTTTAAAAAAAATCCTGTTTGCCCCTATTGATTATTTAAAGGTATGCAGAGGACGAGACTCTAATTCTAAGTTCAAATCACTTAATATTATGCTCGCTTCGGGTATGTATGCTCAAGGGTAGATGCCCAACACCCTTATTTTTCTTTTTTTTCAGATGCCTCTAAGTCAATAGTTTATAAAAAGTTTCCCTTATATTTACCGGTATAAAACAACCAATCGTGTATCGATTTCTCGAACGAGAAATGAAAAAATACAGGTTGGTATCTAACTTAAATAATCGGGAATCTACACAGTTTTCCCAAATTAGATTATTTAACTTTATAATCGACCTATAAAATGTTATAAAATGTACGCTAAAAGACATTTATAAGTAACATTTATATAGTGATACAATTTTTAAATTGTTGAGGGCTCGTTCTATTCGATAAGTATAAATATTAAATATGCATGGTGTTAACATATAACATGCAAAGTCGAATGAGGAAAAAAATAAGGAGTGGATAAAAATGAAAAAATTCAACAAGTTTTATCATGCAAGTGTGGTAGCTACTATTATTGTTGTGGTTCTACTCTCTGGATCTACCGTTGCTATCAATCATTTTGAACCTAAGACTATTGAACAAAACCTCAAGAGTCTTGATGAGTTCAGGAATAAATTGCACGTTTACGATGAAGTACCAACTCTTGATGATAACGATATTCCTCCCTTTCTCCTATTCATAGATCGCATGGTGTATCGATTAAACAATATACTTCACCGCTTGCTTGTAATCATCTATGCGATCACAAACAAAGGACAAGGTGAAATTCAAAAAGCAATTGATGCAGCAAGCCCAGGAGATACCGTAGAAATTCCGAGTGGCATTTATTATGAAAATATCTTGATTTACAAACCAATAACCCTTTTGGGTGAGGATCCCGAAACAACCATTATTGATGGGGGTGGTGGATCAAAAGATGGTGGACTATCTGCAAAAAATGTGGTAAAAATCACCTCCAATGATGTAACTATCAGTGGATTTACGATAAGAAATGGGGAAGCAGATGGAGTGGTATTTGTTTCCAGTAATGTTGCGGTTACAAATAACATTATCACGCAGAATAATGGAACAGGTATTCGATCGTCAAAATCGTTGGAGTTTATCCTTAATGAAACAGATAATATCATTCATGGGAATACCATTACGAATAATACCTATGGTGGTATCGCTGTTCGCTTCAATAACGATTTACAAATTAGTAACAATGATATTCAGAATAATGGAGATGTAGGAATTCAGGTGCTGGACTCCTCCAATGTGACGGTATCGGACAATACAGTCCATCATAATCATATCGCAGGGATTCATATTTGGCTTTCAAGAAATTGTGAGGTGTTGGATAACAGTATTACCGATACCATGAATGTCAATGGATGGGGAACTGGTATTAAATTATCAACCACAGTGGATAGCACGGTGGTCAACAATCAGATTTCTGATAATGAGGCAAGCGGGATTATTTTGTATGGAAATTCTGTTCGTTGTACCCTCGAAAAAAACGTTGTTACACATAATTGTATCAACACAGAAAATGCTGCATGGGGTATCGTTGCATCTGATGGATATGATCATGTAATTTTAGATAATAGTATTACAAAGAATCCTAGCTATGCGTTGGGAATGATAGACATCCCCGGATCGGTCATACAGGGAAATATGATTGCGGATAACGCAGCAGGACTAGATCTCCGAGGTATTGATACTGAGGTTGTTATCACTGAAAATACTATTGCCAACCATAGCGGCATCGGGTATATCACTAGTGAATCAAGTAGTGCAACCATCTTTTATAATAATTTTATCAATAATACCGGCCGTGTCTTTTGCGATGACTACTGCTATAACCTTTACGACTGGAATTATTGGAGTGACTATAGCGGTGTAGACACAGACGGTGATGGTATTGGTAATTCACCCTTCACCCTGCCACCTGTCATAAGCTATCTCCCTATTGATAAACTCATTATTGATAACTATCCCTTTATGCAACCGAATGGCTGGAGAGACTATGTGCCACCAGAGGAACCCGTGGCAAGCTTCATTTATATACCAAACTATGACATTAATCGAACCACACCCATACAATTCATCAGCACATCAACCGATGCCAATGGCTTCATTGTTGAACAACAATGGCAAATGGGAGAAGCAGCAGAATGGGTCATCGTTGATAACCCTACACATCTTTTTGAAGAACCTGGTTTCTACCCTGTGAGTTTAATCGTAACAGATGATACGGGGAATTCATCAAAAATCTACACCCGACTCGTCAGAGTCGATCCCTTTGTTCCCATTATCCGTTGTAGTAAAAATACCGTAGAACGGACCCTTACGGTCACAGGTTATGTCGTTTATGGTAGTGCAGGAAACTACCTCTGGGAAGACTTCGAAAACACCGGAACCGGTAGCTGCACAATACCCGATGGAGCACTCAGTATTGGTGATGTCATAACAGATTGCACCGGGCAGATAAAACTGGAATACAAAAATGGAGCAATCGCTGGCGAATGGATCTTCCCATAAGATCCGATAAACCTTTTTTCCCCTTTTTTATCATAAGTTTTATCATAAGTTTTATACTATAAAAAAAGATACATAATAAATATTAAAGGGGTGGAATTGAAATTATGAGAAAATTTTTTTTTGTGATATTGGCAATTTTTTTGTTTTTTTTATCTTCAATAATTATACCTGCTGTAAAAGTTAAAAATGATGAATACTATGATTTTTTAATAATCACTCCTTCGGAGTTTATTGATGGTTTAAATCCTTTGTTAGAGCATAAATTTCAACATGGCATCAGTGCAAAAATAATTGATGTTAATGATATATATCAGGGTAAATTTTTCCCTGTTGTTGGACGAGATTATCCTGAGGAGATTAAATATTTTTTAAAGGATGCCTATGAGCAATGGGGAGTTGAATATGTTATGTTGGTTGGTTCAAAAGATGAGATACCTGTGAGATATGTTGATCTTTGTAACTGGGATAATCATTATGAGTGTATAAGTGAACTATATTACGCTGATCTTTTCGATAGTAAAGGTGATTTCTGCAGTTGGGATTCTGATAATGATAACGTCTTCGGTGGTCAGGATATGGATGGGATGATTGATGAAGTTGATTTTTATCCTGATCTAGCTATTGGTAGGATACTTTGTAAGACTCTTGATGAGGTAAATATTGTTGTTGATAAAATAATAGACTATGAGAACAATGCAAATGGTGAGAGTTGGTTTAATAATGTAGTTTTATGTGGCGGTGATGATGCAAGACTTGGTTTACGTGAAAAAATGTTTGAGGAATGGTTTAAAAGACCTGCAGAAATTGTTTGGGAGGGAGAGTATCTTGGTGATGCGGTTGAAGATATAATGATTGGTTTTAACCCAGTTAAAGTTTATGCAACTGGTTTGCTTAAGTCTGAGTCTAAATTCCTGAGTTCTAATAACATAAATGAGGCAATAAATCAAGGCGCTGGTTTTGTAATGTTTATTGGTCATGGTAATTATGATAAGGCGATTAAAACTAATTTTCCAATGATAAAATTCTTATGGCTTCCTTTCCCAGGTGGTTATACTACTATTCATAGTAGAAAACTTCAAAATCAAGAAAAATTACCAGTTGTAATTTTTGGTGGTTGTAATTCTGGTGATTTTCACGCGGGTAACTCACCTATTGCTTGGGAGTTTATTAAAAATCAATATGGTGGAGCAATTGCGTGTTTTGCAGCGACCACTGGTTCTATTATGTTTATGTCTTCCCTTGTAATTGAAGCATATACCCCGCATCTAATATTAAACATCTTTAGATTTTATCAGCAAGGTATAGTAACTATTGGAGATATTTGGCAAAATTCTATTAAAGCTTATCTTGATGATGAAGAAGCGTGGCAGTTGGGTGTTCAATTTAGTTTATTGAACTGGCATAATGACCTTGCAAACTATCTTGTTATGGAGGAATGGACGTTGTTTGGTGACCCAACTTTAAAGATAGGTGGATATTAATAAATTAATATTTTCCTTTTAATATTAAATAGTTCCTTTAATTATTAATTGAATAAAAAAAGATTGTATTTATTTGAACAGCAAATAGTTTTTAATATTAAAGATAGCCTTAATGTTCAATTTTTTGAAAGAATATTTTATATAAAAAAATTTAATCTAAAAAAAAGGAGGAAAAAAGTGTATGAAAATAAAAATAATTGGAATTTTAATTTGTATGCTGGTAGCCATTAGTGGATTTGCCTCAGCAAATATCAATTTAGAAAACTCTACAGATTCAAATGAAGAATCATTATCATTCAGCAAATATTTTTATATTGCAAATATGGAACCAATAGATCCTGAAGAATATAATTTTGATTTTGAGATTATATCATTCGCAATAATAATTGGAAATGGTGAAATAAATAGATTGAAACCTGGAGAAATGATAAGATTACATGGACCAATGTTTGGTATTATCATTAATAATTTCCATATTGGAATTATATCTGATTGGTCAATAATTGGGTAGCATATATCCTTTTTATTCTTCTTTTTTAAAATATCAGTGCCTGGATTTGCCTTTAGTTTCAAGTTCAAATCTCTTTTATAAAAAAATAGTAATTTTCTTCTGTTGAGTATTTAAAGACATGCAGGGGACGAGATTTGAACTCGCGGACCTCTACAGGACAAGGCCCTCAACCTTGCGCCGTTGACCAGGCTTGGCTACCCCTGCAAAAATGGAGAGTCTCAAAATAAGAAATACCATATTTATCATTTCTGGTAAAAATATCATATTTTATTTACATCAAAACCGCATATTTCACTAAGTTCTTTATGTAGGGCAACAAGTCTTCTTGCGTATTCAGAATTACCTTTATCCAATGCTCTTTCTATTTCATCTTCGATTTTTCATTTTTTATTATTATCAACTAAGTTATCTGCATGACAAACGATTTTTTCTTCAAGAGTTAAAGGAATATAATCCTTCTTAGGAAGTCCAAGTTTTTTTGCTTCCTCAGATGATAGTCCTGCTCCAATATGTCTTTCTATAATGTTTAAAATTTCTCTAGGTAGACCTAGTTTTTTTCCAATTTTTACTCCTTCAATAGCATGTCGTAATCCATGTGTTTTCGAGCGACCGATATCATGAATAAGGGCACCAGATTCAACGAGTCGTATATTGGCATCTGCTGCTTTTGCAATTTTAACAGCTATATTTCTAACTGCTTTTGAGTGACTTATTACTTCATTGGTGCATCCTGATTCTTTTAACATTTTTATACATTCATCTGATGTGGGTAAAGTTATCATATGTTCTCCTATTTTTCTATTGTTAAGACGTTTTTGCCTTTATTGGAAGGTTGGATTTGAATTTTTCCATTAAATTTTTTATTTAACCATTTAGCATCTGTGTATCTGTCAAGGAAAATTGCTAAAGCTGCAACCTCTGAATGTGGTTGATTGCCAATAGATACATTATAATCTGCTATATCATAAATATAAGCAGGTACTTTTTCAGCACCTATTACTATTAAAAGTTTTGATTTTTCATCGATTTTTTTTATTGATTTTTCAAGTTTTTCTCCATACATTGTTAAGTGTGCAATTTTTCCTTTCCATTCTTTTAATGTTTTTTTTGGATTTATTCCTGTTTTAATTTTAAAATTTCCTCCAAAATATTTACATGTACGAATGATACTTTCCTCTAATTTTTTATCAAGTGTATCAATAAGTATTTGATCTGCACCAAAAGCTCTTGCAACAAGTGCAACATGTGTTGTAATTCGTTTATCGCGATGAATTCTATGACCTATTCTTAAAACAGTTATCATTTTGTATTAAGCTTAATTGAAAAGTAGAATTTAAAGGTATTATTTTCACCTTGGTTTGAATCCATTACTAAAAGTACCATCTGTATTTTGAACCATGACTGTTGCATCTTTTTTTACTGCTATTTTCCTTGCTTCTTCAATTGCTTTTTTCTTGGTTTTATGATGACTATATATTTTCCCATGGCTTCTAACCGCCCAGTCACCTTTTACTTCACCAGATTGGGGTTTGCTTACTACATAGATAACATTTGATGTTTTTCTCGTGTGTTTTTGTTTGCTTTTTTCTATAAGTTCATCGACTTTTTTATCAAGATTAGAAACTGATTCTTCTTCTTTTTTAAGGTTAATATTGTCCACATTTTCCTCTATTGTATTAACATCTCTCCAGATTCTTTGATCACTAGGTTGACGATAGATATAAGACGATGTTGTTTCTTTTTTAATATTTTGTTTACCTGTTTTTAATGTTTCATGATATTCTGTAAGTGGTTTGTTTTCAGATGATTTGCTTTCTACTATTGGTGTTTGAGTTTCTTCCTTTTTCTGTTCTTTTGTCTGTTTAATTTTTTCTTCTTTAGATTTACCGAATAATTTCCATCTTGCCATTATCCTAAAGCCCCCTATTTTTTAGATATGACAACATTATTATTATTGATAAAGGTTTTCTTTTAATATGGAGAACTTTATTTTATTAATAAGTAATTATAACAAATGTTATTAACAATTTGATAAAATTGTTTAATATATTTTTATAATTGTTACAAAAAAACATTTTTTAAAAAAAACTTTTAATATCATTAACATCATATTACCGATGTTAAATGAGAAAGAAAATATTTTGTTTTACAAAAAAATGTGCTGAATGTGGAAAAAAAATTGGTTTTTTTAGAGGATATCGTCACCCTATTTTAGGTAAAAAAAAATGTGTATGTAGAACTTGTTGGGATAAAATTGACAAAAGTGAAAGTGAATATAACAAATTTATACATAATACTCTATGTAAAGATAAGCACGGTGTTCCTTGTTTTGTAATAATTAATACTAAACCTAAATATGAAAAAGTGGTTTATAATAGTCTAAAAAAATTTCCTGAAATAAAAGAACTTCATCCTTTATTGGGTAAGCATGATCTTCTTGCTAAAATTGAAATTGAAAGCTATGATAAACTTGGTAGTTTTGTGATTAATAAAATAAGACCTGTAAGGGGTATTAAGAATACAAGGACTTTAACGGGTGCTTTTTCATTGAGGAGTTCTTAATTTTTTTACCATTCTCTTTCGAAAGCGTCGTAGTCTATTCTTGCCCAATCATTTAAATCCGGTGGTGATCTTGATCCATCTGAATAATCAACCATTTCATACATATAACCATAGTTCATACAGCTTTTATATGGTCTATTAATCCACCATCCTAATTGGTAAGGAAATTTACTTGCTTGGTTATGACCAGGTACTGGCCAGAATGAAAAGGTGTGACCAAGTTCATGCATATAAGCACTAGCGTATACTATGTCTCTGTCAAGGTTAGGTTCCTGAGAAAGTTTTTCATGGCCTCTGCTTGCAATTATAAATCCGTTTGAGCGGAACATATATCCAGCAGGGCCACTGGCGCTATATAACACAAGTCCATAGTGAAATACTCCACGACGCCAGTTGTTTGCATCTCCATGTAAAAAATAATCATTATAAATCTCCCATAATTTAGTCCTACCTGGTTCATCCACGAACGGGATTATATCAAAACCACCCATTTGTCCCTGGTCTAAATGAAACATAATATTTCTCCTGTTAAATGCAGTTCGAATAAGTTCATCACTTTCTTCTGGGAAATATGTCTTTTCACCGTTGGGGCCATCTCCTACCATGTCCATTTCAACAAATACATCTTTTCGATATGGATCAGAATACCATTCACTTGTCATGAATTCCTCAAGATTGTTTATACTGTCACCTTCTGGATCAATTGATTCATGATTTTCTGGTGTAAATGGATTATATCCCCATTTCCATTCCCATTCAACTGGTATTTTGTCATTATCTGGATCTCCAGTGTCTTTTAATTGTGGATTTGAGCCAAAGTTATTAACTTCATCCCAGTATGGAATTCCGTCATTATCGTAATCATTTTGAAAAATGTTAAACCATAATTCACAGTCACGTTGTCTATAAAAAACTGAGTCATCGTCACATCCGTTAAGTCTACCATAACCACTTATATCTCCTCTGAAGTCATCTCCTGTCCAGGTTCCTGTTTTTATATTATATTGAATTTCTGCATCGTATCCATCTACATTGTCATGTTTAACTTCTAAAATTTTACTAATTTTGGAATTTAATAAATTTGTTAATATGCTTGTAATAGGTTTACTCTCTTTATTTTCATCACCTGAAATGTCACATAATCTATCTTCTGAAGCACCTTCATCTTTTGAGTCCCATAGTTGAATTTTAATTTCAACTATTTCTTGATCATCTGGTACATTTAATGTTGCACTCCAGTCAGAATTATAAACATATTTTGTATTACTCCAGATATCACTTTGATATTCTTGATTATTGATTATAACTTTTAGGTAAAAATCTGGATCACTATTTTTATCAATAAATTCTTCAAATGGGATTTGAGAGTCGTCTTTTTCAAGAGATCTGATTGCTTGAATTTCTACTGTTACCGATATATCTACCAATGGATCTAAATCTGCATTATTGTAAATAGTAAAATTTGTATTATCCGAATTATTATCCATAATTGAACCTCCTGCAAGATTCATTGTTATTAGTAATATACCTAGAAATAGAATTGTTATTTTTTTTCTCATAAATTATCTCCTGTTAATTGAAATATGTTCTTGCTATAAAACTTTTGTCATTATACCTTTTTAAAAATAGGGTCTGTCTAATTAGACAAGAAATTTTGTCTAACGAGCAAAAACTAATTAGACAATAAAAAAAATTATAAATTTTTTTAAACGTTGATTAATTTATATTGACTAAACAGTTTTACAATTTTGCTCAATAAATTTATATTTTAAACATATGTGATAAATGTTACATATAAATACAGAATAGATACAATTTAATATTATGTTTTCATTAATATTTTGTGTAGAATATATTTTGAGGAGGTAACATATGAATAAGAAACCCATTGTGTTGGGTGTTTTTCTAATTCTTCTAATGACAATTATATCACCAACTACATCCATAAGTAAAAAATCTTCTAATACTCTTTATGATGCTGAATTATTGATAGAAATTATTAATCATAACACAGCGAGAATAACCTTTATAGGTTGCCCTGGGAAGGAAGAGGCGACAAATATCGAATGGGAAATGAAATACACAGGTCCATTTGTCTTTTTAAATTTAAAACCTCAGAATGGTAATATTACTATACTTAGAGATGGTGAAAGCATTGAGATTAGTTACGAACCTAAAGGATTCATGTTAATGTTAGGATTTGGGCCAATCAGTTTTGAGGTTACTGTCACTGAAGATTATTTTGGTAAAATTACAGAGAGTAAAGTAGTAGGCTTCTTGATTTTATTTTTAATAAGTTGGAAATAAAATCTGAATAAATTAGTGGGAGGTAATAATTGTATAAAAAAACCATCATATTGGTAATTATTCTATCCTTCTTATTTTCAAGTCTACTTCCAGTAATATCAAGTGTTAAGATTTCTTCTAATAGAATTATCTATGTTGATGACGACGGTTCTGCTGACTATACCAGAATTCAAGATGCGATAGATAATGCAAGTGATGGTGATACAGTTTTTGTATATAGTGGTGTTTATTATGAACAAGTTGTGATTGATAAGTCGATAATATTAGAGGGTGAGGATAAGAATACGACGGTTATTGATGGAGGAAAAGTAGATGATGTAATTTATATAAATGGTAACGGAACGACTATCAGTGGTTTTATAATTCAAAATGCTGATGATGGATTAAATTCTGATGATGCAGGGATTGATGTCCGCGGAAATAACAATATAATTACCGATAATATTATTAAAAAAAATTACCGTTATGGTGTTTATGTCCAGGCATTACATTCAAACAATACTATTTCAAATAATATTTTTGATTCTAATCATTTAGGTATGAAATTCCAGTTTACAAGCTATACTGAGGTATTGAATAATACGTTTGTGGATAATTATGAAGGGATGAGAGTGGAACATGTTGATCATCTTAATATATCCTTCAATACTGTGACTGGGTCTACAGAGTTTATTCAATCAAAAAAGATGTATTTAAGTAAGATTTTTAATAATACTATTACAAGTAATGGTGGGGCTTCCGCTATAGTTTTGGATAACGAATCATGTTCAAACAAGGTTTGTAATAATTTTATAACAAATAGTGGAAAAAAATATTGGGCTGGTATAGCAGTAGGGCAATCTTCTAATAATGAAATATCGGGAAATATTGTTGAAAAATTTAAAAATGGAATTTCCTTGGGTATGTCTAATGGAAATATCATCAAAATGAATACTATTAGAGAAAATAATCAATATGGAATAAATTTGGAATATAACTGCAATGACAATATAATATATTGTAACAACCTGAAAAATAACTCCCAAAATGCATATTCTATTGGAAATAACCAGTGGGACAATGGCTTGAAAGGTAACTACTGGGATGACTATGAAAAGCGTTATCCTGATGCCCAGAAAACACTCCGTGGTGTCTGGAATACTCCTTATGAGATAAGTAATGATAATATAGATAGGTATCCACTGATTGAGCCTTATAAACATGTTAAAAGCTATGTGACAACAAATAATAATATTATTTACGTAGATGATGATGGAAATGCTGATTATACAAGGATTCAGGATGCAATAGATAACGCCTCAGATGGAGATACTGTATTTGTTTACTGTGGTATATATTATGAAAATATAGTTATTGATAAATCGATAGATTTAATAGGAGAAGATAGAAATACTACATTTATTGACGGTAGAGGAATTAAAGATGTAATTTCTATTTATTTTAACAATACCTACATTAGTAATTTTGTGATAAGAAATAGTAGCGAAGATACATCTGCAGGAATAAAATATATTTATTCCTCTGAAAATACAATAAAAAATTGTGTAATTAAAAATAATTATATAGGGATATGGTTTGATTTTTCAAATAATAACCTTATTTCCATTAACACACTAACAAATAATAATTACGGTATTTTCCTACAAACTGAATCATACGGCAATAATATTACCCAAAACGTAATAATTGATAATAATTGGGTGGGTATCCGTATAGATTCTTCATATTACAACAAAATTACACTAAATAAGATTAAAAATAATAGTTGGGGTGGTATAACGCTCGGAAATTCGTTTGAAAACAAAATTTTTAATAATACAATTTCAAAAAACTATGTGGATGGCATAATTCTAATTGATTCATTTGGCAACGATATTCTTAATAACAATATCACGAACAACAGTGAAAACGGGATCTATTTATCATCATATGGTTATGAAGGATGTTATAACAACAATATATCATGGAATACCATTATAATCAACAATAAAAACGGCATCAAATTAGACGCTTTCTCATATAACAATAATATATCTGAAAATACAATAACTATTAATGGAATTGATGGTATCATTCTACGGTATTCATCAGGAAATACTATTTATAAGAATAACATTTCAAATAATAGAGTTAATGGTTTATTTTTGGAAGATTCATATAACAACAATGTTTTGAATAATTTTATTTTATACAATAAATATGGCATTTTTTTAGAAAGCATCCATAAAGAATCTTCCAACAATAATATTACAGGAAACTCTATTAAAAATAATTATGAGACTGGTATATTTCTTCAAGAATCCTCATCAAATTTGATAGCTTTTAACTTATTTATAAAAAATAAAAGAAGTGCTTATTTTGAAAATTGTAATAA
>CP070836.1:1266791-1273355 GCA_020341795.1 Thermoplasmatales archaeon | reverse complement strand
TATTTAGGTTTCCCCCTATTTAAAGATTGTTGTACATCTCTTACAGAGTATATAATCAATCCGATTTATACTATAATTATATATTACTTTCATTATATAAAATACTTTCTTAATTAATAAATATAATTTATAAATCATTATATTCCTTCCCTGATGTTTTTTACAGATATAATAACCATTATCATCTTTTTTTCCCATAATATATTTGTAATTTAAAATTTATTAAAATATTGACCAAAATCATTAATAAAAAAAATAAATTTGAATAAAAAAAAATCAATCCGACTTAATACAATCAATTATAATATATTTGGTATATTTTGAACCAATAAAATTTATTATTATATAAATTATATAAAAATAATCCTTCTGCTATAATATATAATTTTATCGTAGCAAAATGCATGATTAGATGTAAAATGTGAAGAGAGATTTAACCTTAATCTATGACATCAATTTCTGAGCTTTCATTTTCATTTGTTTCTTTTTCTTTTTTCTTAGTAGTAACTCTATCAGGGAAATAAGATAATATAACAATATCACCAACAGAATTCACCCATCTATATGGTACAGCAACATCAACAGTTCCCTCAACAAGTGAAGGATTTGTATTTGTAATTAGTAGACTACTTACACGTTTTTCATCCATATCAAGAAAAACGTTTCTTACATGCCCCACATATTTTCCCTGCCTTGTATAAACAGGTAGTTTCAGAAAAGACGTTATCTCCTCAGAAGGTAAGTTTGTTTCTTTTTCCATCATGTAATCAAAATACAATATCCTATATTAAAATTTGATGGTAAAATAAATAAATTAAGCGAAATCTTTTATGCAAACTTTGCTATGCATTATATCAAAAATGAGAAAAGAATATAATCAAAAAAAAGAAAGTCAAATTCTAAAAAATCTTGATATATATAAAAACCAAGATTTTAGTTTTAAAAATGGAAGAATAATCGGTTCTATGTGTACACAACCTTTGCCTATTGCAAAAAAAGCATACATTAGATTTCTTGAAACAAATCTAGGTGATCCAGAGTTATTTCCAGGTACAAAAGAAATTGAAATAAGATATATCTCGTTTTTAAAAAAACTTCTTAATGCTCCAAAACAATCATCAGGTATTATCGGTACAGGTGGAACTGAAAGTAATATTATAGCTATATGGCTTGCAAAAAATCTTTCAAGTAAAAGGGAGATAATTATTCCAAAAACAGCTCATTTTTCTTTTCAAAAAATTGTTTCACTTATGGATATAAAACTTATACCAGTTAATCTAACTAAAAAATATCATATGGACATTTTAGATGTGAAGAATAAAATTGATAATAATACAGCTGCAATTGTTGGAATAGCTGGCTCTACTGAACTTGGTACAATAGACCCAATACCTGAACTGAGTGATATATGTAAAGATGAAAATATTTTTTTACATGTTGATGCAGCTTTTGGCGGTTTTATAATACCATTTCTAAAAAAAATAGGATATAATGTTGCTGATTTTGATTTAAAATTAAAAGGAGTTTCAAGCATTACAATAGATGCTCATAAAATGGGATGTTCAGCAATTCCGCTTGGTTCTTTAATCATAAGAGAAAAGAAATGGCTTGATAAAATAAGCGTTGAGACACCTTATATAAGTAGTAAAAAGCAAGCAGGTATACTTGCAACAAGATCAGGTGCACCTGTTGCAGCAGCTTATGCTGTTTCTGAATATCTTGGGATGCAAGGCTATAAAAGAATTGTTCAAAGATGTATGGATACGACAAATTATGCTCAGAAAAAGATTGAAAATATGGGGCTTAATCTTATAACTAATCCTACAATGAATATTTTAGCTATTAAATTAAAAAAGCCATCAGTTGTAGTATATAATCTAACAAGGTTTGGATGGAAAGTAAATTATATGAGCAGATTTTCTGCGATTCGTATTGTTTTAATGCCTCATATAACTAAAAGAATAATTGATGAATTTATCCCATATCTTAGGAAAGCATGTGAAAGTGCAGGGGAAAGTATTTCATATTAGATTCTTATTTCTGGTTTTGATAATCATGGTTGAAAAGATACCTCCACACAATCATTGTCACATGTGTATGAAGGCTATTCCTGTTGGGGAAAAATTATGCTCTGAGGAATGTCGTCAAAAATATACAACACTAACCAAGAGACGAAGGATTATTTGGCTTTTTTTATGGGCTATTATTGTTGGTTCAATAATTGTTCTAATGCTTGTTCAAACACCATAGAAACTTATCAGTTTTTATTTTGAATAAAAGCGAAGGTTTAAATTAAAGTATCAGGTTTTATCAATATATATGGAAGAGATCATTCCAGTTATACCCACTCTTATAACACTTGGGGCAATAATGGTACTTGGTTTTATTGGTAATTATATATTCAATAAAACACAGATTCCAAGTATTGTTTGGTTGTTACTTTTTGGATTAATTGTTGGAGCTATAATTAATACTTATAATGTAGAGGTATTAACCCCTGAGTCTCTTGGTTCTATATCACCATTAGTTGGTGCTATTGCTATAGTAGTGATATTGTTTGATGGTGGTATTAATACAGATATTCATCAGCTGTTTAGAGGTGCACCTAGAGGTCTTATGCTTACTCTTTCGAGTTTTTTCCTAAGTTTTATCGGAACGATGTTTTTAGTTGTATTTTTAGACGTTATTGGTGCAATAAATATAACTGGTGATAGTTTTGTAATTGGTGCTGTACTTGGTGCTATTGTTGGAGGAACAAGCAGTCCTATTGTTATACCGCTTGCCTATAGATTGAAAAATCTTCAGGAAAAAACTAAGATTGTATCTTCTATTGAAAGTATTTTAACTGATCCTTTGTGTATCGTAATTGTTTTTGCAATTGCTTATATGGTCTTTGTAGTACAGGAGATTAATATTGGACTTGGTATTGGTAATTTAGTAATCACCTTTTCTGTTGGAATTGTTGTCGGTGTAAGCCTTGGTTTTATTTGGTTATTTTTTATGAATAAAATTAGGAAGGCGCAGTTTTCATATGTAATAACCCTTGCGGTGATATTTCTTGTATATTCTTTTACAGCATTAATAGTTGGTACAAATCAAGGTGGGGAAGGTGCAGGTGCAATTGCATGTTTAATGTTTGGTTTGGTTCTAGGAAATGGTAAAAAAATTTTGAAAATGGTCAATTATCAAGGAAGGGGTTTTGAGATGGATGATGAAACAAAACATTTCCATTCTCTTGTTTCTTTTATTATTCGTACCTTCTTTTTTGTATATTTAGGTATGATTGTTAGTTTTTACAAAGTTGATTACATTTTAATTGGGATTATGGTATTAGTTGTGCTTCTTCTTTTACGTTATTCTGCTGTTTATCTATCGACTTACAAAGGTGGTTTTGAAAAAGATGATATGCAGACATTGACTGTTATGATGCCACGTGGTTTAGCAGCAGCGATATTAGCTGTAAAGTTTGGACCAGATTTTATTAATAAATACATGCCAGAATATGATGGATTTTTCAGTGATATTGCATTTGTTGTAATACTTGGTTCAGCTATTATCACCACTTTTGGAGTATCAGTTATTTCATATTATGAAGCAAAAAAAATAAAACAAGTTGATTCTAAAAGTGTTGATAATAATATAGATAATGTAATGAATAAAAATAATCTTTAATTTAATTTTATTCTGCTAGTTCTTCCTGTAAATCTATTACCATCTCAGTCAATACATCTTCGAATACTTGATGGCGGTATTCTTTGATTGAACCATTCGACATATGAGCTCTGGCTACAAAGTCTCGTCCATCCTTGATTATTTCAATGTGACAGACTGTTTCCATAGGTTTTCCCTTCCTAATCTTCAATCCCGAATTCATCATCTATATTTATATTTTTTGTGACAAAGTTTTATTTGTAAAATGCTTATTATAGATAGGAGAGGAATAATGTTAGAAAAAATTCGACCCCCTGCAGTTGCAGGTCAATTCTATGATAGTAGTGAAGAAAGTCTTAAACAAACAATTGAAAACTGCTTTTTAGATGATAGAGGACCTAATTCTCTACCTAAGATTTCTAAAGGAAATAAGGATATTAAGGGTTTAGTTGTACCTCATGCTGGCTTTATTTATTCAGGGGCAATTGCTGCTCATGCCTATCATTTCCTTGCGAAAAATGGATTTTCTGATACTTTTATCATATTAGGTCCAAATCATACTGGTATAGGGTCAGGTGTGTCAGTTATGACAGAAGGGGAATGGAGGACACCATTAGGAAATACACATATAAATGAAGTAATTGCAAAACAACTTCAAAGAGATATTATCGATAAAGATGATAACGCTCATAAATATGAACATAGTATCGAAGTCCAGCTTCCTTTTTTACAATACATTGTAGGTAGTAAAAACTTTGATTTTGTACCAATTTGTATGTCGATGCAGGATAAAGAAACTGCAAAAGAAGTTGGTAATAATATAGTTGACATTGTCAAAGAAGCAGATGAAAAGATTGTTATAATTGCAAGGACTGATTTTTCCCATGCTGGTTTTAATTATATGAGCATGCCACCTGAAGGAATACGGGTAGATGAATATGCAAAAAAACAAGATAAATTTGCAATAGATGAAATACTAAACCTTAATCCAGATGGTTTAATTGATACCGTGCAAAATAAAAATATTACAATGTGTGGCTATGGGCCAGTAGCAGCTATGATCACTGCATCTAAATTGCTAGGAGGAAACAAGGCAGAATTACTTAAATATGGGACAAGTTATGAGGTTCATCCTAGTACCTCCTGTGTTGGATATGGTGCTATTGCTATATACTAGAGAAAAAGTGATATATATGACAAAAAAACCAGTAAAAGACATTAGACTAAAGAAAGGTATGAATACTAATGATCTAATAAAAGAACTATATGATTCAGGTGGATTTACAGCAAAAAAACTTGCAACTGGTGTTGACATTATTGAAAAATTGATTAAAGATAAAAATTGTTTTAAATTTTTATCATTTCCAGCATGTATTATATCAACAGGTACAAGAGGAATAATCAAGGATCTCTTAGAAAAAGAGTTGTTCAATGCAGTTATTACCACATGTGGTACACTTGATCATGATTTAGCAAGAATTTGGGAAAATTACTATCATGGTTCTTTCATGGCAGATGACAAGGATTTACATAAACAAGGAGTAAATCGGCTTGGAAATATTTTCATACCAAACGAATGCTATGGAAAAATCCTTGAGGAAAAAATGCAACCAATACTTGCAAATTTATCCAAGGATAAAAAAAGATGGTCCACAAAAGATCTTATATGGGAATTTGGAAAACATCTTGAATCAGAAAAAAACTGCAAAGAATCAATAATTTATTGGGCATGGAAAAATCAAATACCTATTTATGTACCAGGTATAACTGATGGAGCATTTGGTTCCCAAATTTGGATGTACTACCAAACACATCGAGATTTCACAATTGATCTGCTAAAAGATGAACAAAATTTATCTGAAATTGTTTTTAAGGCAAAAAAAACTGGTGCATTGATAATTGGTGGAGGAATTTCAAAACATCATACAATCTGGTGGAATCAATTCAAAGGTGGACTTAATTATGTAGTTTATATTACAACAGCTGTAGAATATGATGGAAGTCTATCAGGTGCTCAAACACGTGAAGCTGTATCATGGGGTAAGATCAAAGAAGAAGCTGATTATGTTACAATAGATGGTGATGCAACTGTTATGTTACCCATTATGATAAGCAGTCTTTTTGAAAGATTTTAAAAAATATTTATTGCCAGAATAATGCTTTCATAGCATTTTTTACATGTTTAGGAAGTTCTCTTGGTTTTTTACCATTATATAAATCGATTGCAGATTTTGCATATACTTTTACTGTTTCATTAAAAAACCATCTACCATAGTCTGCATCTGCTCTTGCTGGACTTCCAATATATCCTTCTTTTAATCCTAGTTGTTTGAAGGTTTTACCAACTGTTCTAGGGGATTTTAAATCCCTGTAGATGCTCTGAAGGTTTTTATAAGATTCATTTACAAGATATGGATATTGATATTTCATTAGACTTGTTTCACGGAATCCAGCATGGATTTCCTTACTTGTATCAAATCCTAGTTTAGGTTCATGTTTTTGTATTTCATCGCTATGAAAATATGGACCCCACGGTTCACATGTTTTTATATTGTATTTTGATTCAAGTTTTTTCATAGCAGAATAAATTCCTTTTAGATGTGAAATAGCCATGTGATATGTGCAAATGACTAAGTATTTAAATCCATGTTCTGCTAATGCTGATCCAACACTGAATATTATATTTCTAACTGTTTTTCCACTTACTGAAAAACTACCTGGAAAATCTGTGTTAAATTTTGTATAACCAACAGGTATAGGAGGTAATAGTACATATGTCAGAGCTGGTTTATTTTTTATTAAAATTTTTATTGCCTCTGTTGTTGCATCTCTAACTGTTAAAAAGTCAGTTCCAACAGGTAGATGAGGACCATGTTCTTCCATTGGACTAATTGGAAGGAAAAAAATTGTTCT
>CP070836.1:1256558-1266691 GCA_020341795.1 Thermoplasmatales archaeon | reverse complement strand
TCCCCACATCGTCAGGGACGAACTTGAAGACGAAATCATCGCACAGCAACGCCGCGAATTGTCCGCAGTCCCGCTCGTTGTAGCTCAAGGCGAGGTTGTGAATGACGTTCTCAGGAGAAGTGAGCGGAAGAAAAGAACTCTGATCGACTGGTGGTCTGTAGATCTCGACGTCATCGCCGCAGCCGGTGAAGACCTGGCAGGCAATACAGACCAGTGCGGCGGGGATCATAGTGCGACAAATGCAGGATCACAGCTTGGTATTAGTGATGCTCGTTTTGATTTTACTCATTATAAATCTGTTTCTGAAAAAGAAAAAAAAGAAGTAGAAAAAATTGCTAATCAGCTAATTAAAAAATCAGTCCCAGTTGAAAAAAAGATCTTAGATCGAAACTCTGCTGAGAAACAATATGGTTTCAGACTATACCAGGGTGGTGTTCCACCTGGTAACCTCATCCGTGTTTTAAATATCCCTGAGATTGATGTGGAAGCTTGTGGAGGTACTCATCTTAATAACATAAGTGAAGTTGAAAAAATTAGAATTATTAAAATTGAAAGAATTCAAGATGGTGTCAATAGAGTTATTTTTGCAGCTGGAAAAATGGCTGATGCGTATCATGAAGAGGAAAAAGATATATATGATCAAATTGTAACGACTCTAGGTAATATATACGTAATAAAAAAACATGATAATATTTCTGATCAATTAAGAGATGTTTCAAAACTTTTTTCAGTTCCACTAAATCAACTTAATAAAACTGTTGTTAGGTTTTTAAAAGAGACAAAAGATCTTAAGAAAAAATCTGTTGATAATCTAATTTCTGCTTGTGAACATTTGTTTAACACATGGAAAAAAGCTCTTAAAGATAAAAAGAAAATTTCATCAGGGGATATTCAAGATATAATAAAAAATGCAGAGATAATGCCAAATACAAAAATAAAAATTGTAACAGGAAAGACTACATCAGAGGCTACATCTGTTGCTGGTGCTATTGTTAAGGATGATAACTTTGTTGCACATATATATGATGGGAAAAAACTTGTTTCTATGGCATCTGAAAACATTGATATTGATTTAAGAAAAATTGCTCCAGAATTAGGAAGGATTCTTGGTGGTAGCGGTGGCGGTAAACCTAAGATGACACAGTGTGGTGGGCCAAATAAAGATAAAATAAGTGATGTTTTTGAAACAGCTAAAACTCTTACCAAGAGACTCCTTCAAAAAAGTTAATACTATTTCTTAGATCGGGAAGGCTGCATGTACAATTGTAACTACTATAATTGTCCCAATACACATCGTAGCGATAAACCATGGTGGGATCCTTAGTGAAGTTTTTTCTTCTGCATCAAAATAACGAATAAGTCCTGCTGCAGAGTGAAATCCTTCACCTTTTTTTTGTTTTGCCATTTTTCTCAGAATAACATGATGTGTTTTTAATATAAAATTTTTACTGTTATAGCAAACATCTATATATTGAGTTTATATACCTTGTTTTTAGGGTGGTTTTGTTATGAAAGAACTCGATACGCTCATTATTAAAGCAATTAAATATAAGCAAAGCGGACTTACTGAGCATGAAATAGCTGATGAGCTTAATATTTCAAAAGAAACTGCATCTTGGCTTTTAAGCAAAGGTAAAGAAAAAAAGCCTATAGGTGATGTTAAAATTGGTTGGAGATCTATTGGGGTTTATCCTACTCGCGTTAGTTTTATTTCAGATGCATTATGTGACATTATAATGGAAGAATGTGAAAATGTTGACACGGTAATAGGAATTGCTATTAATGGTATTCCATATGCATGTTTTATTGCTGATAAATTAGGTCTTGAGATGGCTGTATTCAGACCACATCATGAGAAATCTGGTGCTTTTTCTTCAAATTATGCCAGTGTAAAGGGAAAAAATGTTGTAATAGTTGATGATGTGACTGGTACAGGTGAAACATTTAAAAACGCTATAAAGACTACTAAAGCTGAAAAAGGAAAACCTATTCTTTGTTTATCAATACTCAATAAGCAAGCTCGGAATAAAATAAGTGATGTTCCACTCCGTGCACTTATCCGTGCAAGAGTTATATAATCCTTTTATTTTTCTTTTATATATTGGGGTAGTAAATAATGCATTGGGCTGATGTTTTAGCAGATGAGTTACTAAAAGAAGATAAAAAACATGTTCTTGCGACTGGTATTACTCCATCTGGACCTATTCATATTGGTAATATGAGGGAGGTACTGACGACAGATGCTGTTTATAGGTCTATTTTAGAAAAAGGTGGAGATGCCGAGTTTATCTATATTTCAGATGATATTGATAATCTTAGAAAAGTATATCCGTATTTGCCGAAATCATATGAAAAATATGTAGGCTTTCCAATTTCAGATATACCATGTCCATGTGGTAGTCATAAAAGCTATGCTGATCATTTTCTTTTTTCTTTTTTAGATTCGCTAAAAGAAATTGGGATTAATCCAAAAGTGTATAGTGCAAATGAGATGTATAAGAGTGGGATGTATAAAGATGCTATACAAATCGCTCTTGATAATACCGAGAAGATAAAAAATATAATTGAAAAAATTTCAAAAAGAAAACTTCCAAAAAATTGGATCCCATTTAATATAAGATGTGATAAATGTGGAAAATTAACAGATGCAAAAGCAGTTCTTTATGAATATCCAAATATTGAATATACATGTGATTGTGGATATGAAGGAGTCGTTGATATTAGAAAAGGAGGCGCAGGAAAACTTCCATGGCGAGTAGATTGGCCTGCTAGATGGAAAATGCTAAGTGTAACATTTGAACCATTTGGAAAAGACCATGGAACAACCGGAGGTTCAAGGGAAACAGGTGAAGTAATTGTTCAAGAAATCTATAATTATCCAGCACCAAAATATGCAGTTTATGAATTCATAATGTTAAAAGGTAAAGGTGCAATGCATAGTTCAAAAGGTACTGCATTAAGCTCAGAAGAAATGCTAAAAATGACTCCACCAGAGGTTTTACGTTTTTTAATAATTAGAAATCAACCAAACAAACATATCATGTTTGATCCAGGTCTTGGTGTTTTAAACTTAGTTGACGAATATGATCAACAGGAAAGAGTATATTTTGAAAAAAAAGAAGAAATCAAAGGTATGAAGGATTTAAAGAAAAACTATGAGTTATCGCAACCTTATAAGATTCCTAAAAAAATACCTTTTCAGCTTCCATATAGACATTTGGTTACACTTGCACAAATTTCAAAAAAATGGCAGGATATAAAAAAGATACTTTTAAGGACAGGTCAAATTCCAATGAATTTAGAAGATTCTGATGATGAACATTTAAAACAAAGAGTAGAACATGCACAATATTGGCTTGATAATTTTGCACCAGATATGGTAAAATTTGAAGTTAAAAAGAAACTTCCAAAAATGAAATTAAAAATAGATGAGAAAAAATTTTTAAAAGGTTTATTAGATATAATAGATTATATTAAATGGGATGCAGAGGCAATTCATAATGGAATTTATGAAGTATCCGAAAAACAAAAAATCCCAATAAAAACTGCTTTTTCATCAATATATCAGATACTGTTAGGTCAAGAAAAAGGACCAAGAGCAGGGTTTTTCTTATCAAATCTTGATAAAGAATTTGTAATAAAAAGAATTAAGGAAGCAATTTAAATAAACCTTTTAATTTGTATAGTTGACCTATGGATGTATATGTTGAAGTCTTTGGTTGTACTGCTAATAAAAGCGATGCTGCTTTAATTAAAGGTTTAATACAAAACAGCAAACATGAGCTTGTTAATGATTCTAATAATGCAGATATTATTGTTATTATAACTTGTACTGTAATTGATACCACTGAGCAACGTATGATTTCACAGATGAAAAAATATAAAAAAACTGGTAAAAACATAATAGTTGCAGGGTGTATGGCATCAATACAGATTGAAACTATAATTAAGATTTTACCAGATGCAAAGTTGTTACCACCTCAATATTCTCATCATATTTTAGATTTAATTGAAAATAAAGAAACAAAATTTATTTATAAAAATAAAACAAATTACGCTAAATGTTATAATGATGTAATTGCACCTATTTCTATATCTGAGGGATGCATGTTTTCATGTACATATTGCATTACATCTCTTGCTCGGGGAAAACTTAAAAGTTTTCCAATAAATGAAATTAAAAAAGATGTCAGCTATGCAGTTGAAAAAGGATGTCGAGAAATACAATTAACTGCACAGGATTCCAGTTCTTATGGTCTTGATATAAAATCAGATTTAGGAATTTTATTAAAAAAGACTAGTGAGATAATAGGAGATTTTAGAATTCGTGCTGGAATGATGAATCCGTTTACTTGTAAGATGAATCTTGATTCGATAGTTGAAGGTTTTCAGAGTTTAAAAATTTATAAATTTTTACATTTGCCAATTCAATCTGGAGATAATGATATTTTAAAAAAAATGAAGAGAAAGTATAATGTTGATGATGTTCTTAAAATAATAAAAAAATTTAAACAAAAGTATCCTGATTTAACCATTTCTACTGATATAATAGTGGGTTTTCCATCTGAAACAGAAGATCAATTTCAAAATACAATAAGAATAATAAAAGATATTAAACCTGATATTACAAATATAACAAAGTTTTCTGCACGACCTTTTACAAAGGCAAAGACAATGATTGGACGAATAAATACAGATATTGTAAAAAATAGATCAAAAAAGTTAACAGAAATATGTTCTGATATTTCATATGATAATAATAAAAAACATAATGGCAAAAAATATAATTTATTAATTACTGAAAAAGGAAAAAATAAAACATTTGTAGGAAGATCTGAAAATTACAAACCAGTTGTTATAGATAAAAAAGTGGATTTAGGTGAGTTTGTTGAAGTAGAGATAATAGATTATGCTCCTACGTATTTAGTCGGAAGTATTATATAGATTTATAATATTTAATTCCGCGTGGAAGGGATGATAAGAGTCGCTATTAACGGATTTTGAAGAATAGGTAGAAACACATTACGCGCTTCATTAAGTCACTCACAATATGGCAAAAAATTTGAAATTGTCGCGGTAAATGATCTTGGAAATACGCAAACACTTGCTCATTTATTAAAATACGATTCAATATATGGTAAATTTAACGGTACAATAGAAGCAAAAGAAGATGGTATAGAAGTAAATGGAAAATGGATTAAGTTTTATTCACAGGTTAATCCATTGAAATTACCATGGAAAACCGATGACATTGATGTCGTTGTAGAATCAACAGGTTTATTCAGAACAAGAGAAGGTGCAAATCACCATATTAACTCGGGAGCTAAAAAGGTGATAATATCAGCACCAGCAAAAGATCCAGATTTTACAGTTGTACTTGGTGTAAATGAACATCTATATGATTCTGATAATCATCATATAATATCTAATGCGTCTTGTACAACGAATAGTCTAGCACCCCCTGTGAAAGTTTTAAATGATAACTTTGGGATAGAACAAGGATTTATGACCACAATTCACTCATATACAGGTGATCAAAGAATTCTTGATTTCCCACATAAAGACCTTAGAAGAGCAAGAGCAGCTGCAGTATCAATCATCCCTACCACAACAGGTGCTGCAAAAGCAGTGACACTTGTAATACCAGAGCTTAAAGGAAAAATAGATGGTTTGGCAGTAAGAGTACCTACACCAGATGGATCACTTACTGATTTCACTTGTATTTTGAAAAAATCTGTAACAAAGGATGAGGTTAATAATGCTTTTAAATATGCAGCTGACTCTAGTTTGAAAGGTATCCTGGAATACACTGAAGAGCCTATTGTATCAACTGATATTGTTGGAAATCCTCACTCTGCAATAATTGACGGTTTAAGTACAAGAATAATTGGAGAGCGTGGAAACCTATTAAAGATTCTTTCTTGGTATGACAATGAATGGGGATATAGCTGTAGATTAGTTGACCTTATTAATTATATTTTTATAAATCATTCAACACCAATAAGTGAACTTCAGATTGCAAGAACTGTATAAATAATCAATATTTTACATTTGGTACATTGTTTTCTCCATTGTTAATAAAAACTATATGTTTAAATAAAAAATTAAGATACTGATTTCTGGAGGTAATAATCAATGAGGGAATATAACACTCTAGATGATTTTAATTTTGAAAACAAAACAGTTTTACTAAGGGTAGATTTTAATATGCCACTTGATAAAAAAACATTAGAAATTTTAGATACTACTAGAATAAAGCGAGTTCTTCCTACAATAAAAGAGCTTATGAATAATAATGCAAAAACAGTAATTATCGCACATCAAGGAAGGCAGGGAAGTTGGGATTTTATAAGTATGGAAAAACATGCGAAAGCATTACAAGATTTAATAGGAAAGAAAGTTACTTTTATTGATGATTTATACTTAGATAAAGCACAAAATGCGATAAAAAACATGGAACCTGGAGATATAATAATGCTTGACAACGTACGAAAATTTGAAGGTGAGACTGAGAAAAAAACAGCAGAGGAACATTCAAAATCTGAGCTAGTACAAAATCTATATCCACTTGTAGATATTTATGTAAATGATGCGTTTGCTGCTGCGCATAGGAAACAATGCTCACTTATTGGATTTACTGCAGTTCTTCCATCTTGTGCTGGTCGACTTATGGAAAAAGAATTAACAACGCTTGGGGATATAATTTCTAATCCTGAAAAACCCTCAGTTTTTTTGTTTGGTGGTGCAAAATTTTCAGATGTTATTGTCACCATTGACCGTCTTCTTGAAAATAAAACAGCTGATAAAATAATTCTGACAGGTCTTCCAGCAAATGCATTTCTTAAAGCAGAGGGAATAAATCTTGGTGATAAAAATGAAGAGATGTTATCAAGAGAAGGATCTCCAGAAAACTATGATGATATAAAAAGATTGATGGATAAATACAAAGATAATATATTTTTACCCACAGATTTTGCTCAACAAGCAAATATGGATAGAGCAGAAATTGCAGTGTCAGATTTACCTACTAATTATAATTTATATGATATAGGTGAGAGAACAATTGAAAAATTTAAAAGTATTCTTTCTAATGCAAAAACTGTTTTTTTATCTGGTCCATGTGGTGTTTTTGAAAATCCAATATTTATGAAAGGAACAAAAGAAATCTTTACATATGTTGCAAATGCTGATGTTTTCTCAATTGTAGGTGGTGGTCATACTGTTGCTGCTGTTGAGCAGTTAGGTCTTGATAGTAAAATATCTCATATTAGTACTGGTGGGGGGTCACTTGAGAAATTTATGATGGGTGAAAAATTACCTGTCGTCGAAGCATTAATTGCTGCAAAGAATAAAAGATGATTTTTTTAGGAAATTATCAAATATACTTTTTTATTTTCAAATGTTGTTATATGGGCTGGTAGATCAGTGGAAGATCGTCACCTTCGCAAGGTGGAGGCCGTGGGTTCAAATCCCACCCAGTCCATAGAATTATTGTCTTTACCTATATTCCCACTATTTTGTGCTTCATAATGTTTATAACTTTTATTATTACATTTATTGAGTTTTCTCCCTATAGATTCACCTATCATTTCTATCTCTTTAATGTAATTTATAATACCTCTCTCAGCTGCTGCACTTATATTGATATCTAGTTCTTTTGCTCTCTTGACTATAGTTTTATCTAGCGTTAAAGTTGTCCTAATCTTATTAGACATATGCATTAAGTACGCATCAATCTATTATAAATTTTTATAATAGATATTAATCTGTCTTAATTAATTTCTAACTAATAGCCAAACTTAGTCACTTAGATATCTAATAACGAAATTCAGAATTATATTCTAAATATTTATTATTCTATCTTACATTCATCTTCTGGGTTTTCTGCACTACATATTTTACAGATCGGCATTAAACTGAATATTAAGAGATTGGAATTGATATTTGGTTAAACTAATCATCATAGATAGGAATTTTTTTTGTTCAAAGTTATATTTTCATATCAATAAAATAGAATTTGTTCAATTAATTCATAAAAAAATCTTATATAACTTTTATTTAATTAAAAGTGTGGAGGTAAAAAATGAAAAAAGGCAGGATATTATTGTTTTGTATAATTTTAATTTTTTCTTCATATAATATTGTATATGCAGAAAATCAAGAGATAGAATCCAATAAAATTCTAAATACAAGCTATAATTGGGAATTAATGATTTATCTAAATGGTGATAATTTACTTTATCAGATACAAGATCAAGTATTAAATAAGATAAAAAATATTGGATCTACAGATCAAGTTCACATTGCTATTCTTTATGATAGCAACAATGATGGAGATACCAAGTTATATTATCTTGAAGATACAAATCTTGTTGAACAAGAATGGGAAATTGAATCTAATATGGCTGATCCAAATACTATAAGAAATTTTGTTCAAAAAGTTAAAACAGATAATACATTTCAACATGATGCCCTAATTATCTCAACTAATAAAGGTAGCGGATGGCAAGGTATTTTATGGGATGATACAAATGGTAATAATAGACAAATTCAATTATCTGAATTCTCTGAAATTTTTACAGATATAACTAATAATGGACTTGATAAATTAGATGTTCTTGCTATAGAAACCTGTCTGGCAGGTATGACAGAGAATGCATATCAGTTCAAAGATTATGTTGATTATTATATTGCTTACGAGGATTGTGCTATAGCAGGATTTGATCCATATAGTTGGCCTTTTGAAGGCCCCATCAGTGATTTGATAGAAAATCCTCAAATGTCTCCTGAAGAATTTTCAATTAATCATCTAAATTATTTTGAACCGAGAAAATTTACCTCTAGTAGAATTATAACGGTTTTAGCAGTAACTGATTTAAATAAAATGGATTCAGTAAAAAATTCAATAAATACATTAGCACAATATTTCATTGAAAACATAGATGAATTAAGAGATGAAATAAAAAATGCAATTGATAGTACCAGAGTTTTAGGGGAGCTATGGTATATTGATTTTTATCTTGACCCTGTTAATTTCTTAAATCTTTTATCAATAAATGATCAAGAATTTGAAACTGTTAGAAATTCAGTTATAAATTCATATGATGAGGCGGTTGTAGCTTGTGATCATTTAGAAACTGATCCAGTTTGTGGATTAAGTCTTCATATGCCTCGTAGAAAAGCAGACTTTGACCATAGTTTTCGATTTGATGAACTGTTATCATTATATGAAGAAACAGAATTTTCAATTGATTCAAATTGGGATGAGTTTTTAATAGAGTTTTTGGAGATAGATGAAAACACCCCACCAAACAAGCCTATTATTACTGGACCTAATATAGGTTCACCAGAAAAGGAATATGAGTTTATTATAACAACATCAGATTCTGAAAATGATGAAGTATATTATTATGTAGATTGGGGTGATGGAAATTCGAGTGGTTGGATAGGTCCTTACTATATTGAAGAAGAAATTACCGTTGAACATACATGGTCAACAAAGGGAACTTATAATGTTAGAGTAAAGGCAAAAGACTCCTCTGAAAGTGATTGGGGGACGTTTGTTATTAAGATGCCGAAAAACTATAATGCTTTATCATCATGGATTTTACTTGCTGGTAAAATTTCAAATATCGAAAAAGATCCTAATCAAAGATTTCGATTTTTACCAATAAAAATGCTAGAAATTAGTCATAATATAGAAGATAGATTTTCAATAAAGATATTAGATGAAAGCTATGGTGGATATCCATGTTGTGGATTTATAGATCCTAGTGAATTTATAGGATTATGTAAAGATTCAGCAATTATTGGTGTATGGAAAATTTAACTATTCAAATTTTAAATTTTTCCATATTAAGTTTTAGTTCATATAATGATATTTAAACTTATTTCTTTTTTCTCAAATCTAAAAGTCAAAAAGAAAAAACTTAGTTATATACATTCACTAACGTTATTTCATTAACTTATAATATGTCTTCTTAAGGTCCTTCTCAATTTGATAGTTATAATTCATAAGGATTATCTCCCCCCTAGACTATATCTCATGAGTATCTTCTATATATATGAGGTGGATCTACATTTAAAAAAGGATTTTCATGGGATAACTCATTAAAGAATGATATTGATCTTTT
>CP070836.1:1208751-1256458 GCA_020341795.1 Thermoplasmatales archaeon | reverse complement strand
TCCATTGAATTTCATGGTTACTCAATACTACCATATTCAAATGGGAATGTCAACTTTTTTTATTATCTTTTTCTCTCCGCAGTATATTGGTCCCTTAGGAGTACGTTCACTTTTTTTAAGCTTAATAGATTCAACATTATGAGTAAAGAAATCAGTATTTTGATATTTATTAAGGATTTGAACAAGTTTTTCTTTGTTTTTTGCAGTTTTTACTCGTCCAATTGTTAAATGAGCTGAAAAAGATCTTTTTTCTTTTTCAAATCCCAACTTTATTAATTTTTCATCAATTGAATATGCAATTTTTTTAATTAATTCCGCATTTTGAATACCAATCCAAATTATCTTAATATAATTCTGATTAGGAAAAGCACCTGTATCTGAAAATTTAATAGCAAATGGTTTAATTTCTCTAACAGATTCTTTTATTATCTCCTGAATTTTATCAATGTTATCTTCTGAGGTATCTCCTAAAAATTTTAATGTAATATGTATATTTTTTGGTTCAACTAATCTAATATTAGAATCAGTATTTCTAATTTCATTTTCAAATTCTAATAACTTTGGAAAACTAGGTATATCAATAGCTATAAATCCTCTGAAATTTCCCATATAATCAAATAAGGTTAATTTCCTACTCAGATATAATTGTATTTAAAAATTCTTAATTTAGGTAACAGATGTAAAACAATGCTTATAAAACTCCAATTTTAAATTATTAAATAGCGTGAGGAACGATATGCTAACAAGTAAAAGTAAAGGTTTTATCGATCTTGTTCGACCATTTACATTATTAGCACCAATTATTGTATCAATTTGTATTATGATTGCAAGCTTAATTTATAATAGTAATGAAAATTTAAGCTCAGTGTTTTGGTTTGTTGTTCTACCTGCAAGTATATCACTAGCACTTCTCAATGGTGCATCAAATGCTTTAAATCAAATAACAGATTTAGAAACAGATAAATTATCAAAACCCTATAGATCAATACCTCGTGGAGATGTAAAAATATCCGAAGCAACAATTATTTGTATATTACTTTATCTGATTTCTATTGTAATATCATTAATGATAAATCCGATATTTTTTCTATTTGTTTCATTAATCATAATATTCACTGTAACTTACTCAATTCCTCCAAGATTAAAAGATAAATTATATTTCAATATGGTATGGTTAGGTATCCCAAGAGGATTATTGGGAATTCTTGCATCATGGAGCGTATTTGGAAATATTATCCATCCTTTACCTATAACTATAGGTATCATTGCAATGGTATATTTAATCGGAGGTTCAATTACAAAGGACATAACCGATGCAAAAGCTGATAAATTAACCGGTACAAAAACATTAATAAATACTTATGGAGTGAGAAATGCCGCAATGATAGCTTTACCATTTATGATATTTCCTTTTGCTTTTATTCCAATGTTAATTCATGCAGGTTTTCTTGATTTTCAATTTATATTCTTATCGCTTTTAGTAATTCCTTCATTTTTTGTGTTTTATCTAATGATAAGAGATAATACTAATGTGAACAGACTTGAGAACTCGTTATCATGGGCTTTTATGTATGCAACATATTTTCTTTTTGCATTTGGATTTAGCATTCTTACAATAACAGGTTAAATTATAACAAAGTATGATTAACCGCCACTAATCATATGAATAACAGCAATTTTTGCTTTATCTGGTATTATTGTTTCAGTATAACTACTCCTTGGAACCAACTTATCATTTATTTTTACTACAACAAGTGGAAAAGTATATTTCATCCGTTTCAATAACTGTTTAACAGTTTCATTTTCAATCCAGATAACTTGTTTACCATTTACCTTAATGCTCATTTATCTTCTCCTAAGAGTATCTCAAGAACAATGTTTGCCTCCCAATTTGCCATAAGACATACACGAGGTGCTAAAAGAACATCATCATCACTAGATCGAGCATCTTTATCCTGACAAAGATATAGATTACCAATTTGTTTTGTTTTAATTCTGTCAGAATTTCCATAACCTGCTGTACCGCTACACGCAACAAGAGGTATATTAGGTAGATTCTGCATGATTTCTTCAATAAAAATAGTTTTTTCTTCAGCACTATCCAAAGCTTCGACTATAACATCTACATTATGAAATGGATTGTCCATTGCTCCTTTATTAAGTTTATAGTTTTTAATATCAACTTTAACTGATGGATTAACCCTTTGGATGTTTTCTTTTAAGGCTTCTGTTTTATATTTTCCAACTTGATCTAAAAAATAATATTGACGATTTAGATTGCATTCTTCAATTTTGTCAAAATCTACCAGAACAAGTCTCCCGATTCCAATACGAGCAAGAGATATTGCAGCGTTTGAACCAAGTCCACCGAGACCTGCAATTCCTACACTAGAGCCTTTAAGCTTTTTACTTATCTTTTCAGATTTTTTTATATTCATAATGTTTTCCATTTTTCCCAATATTTAGGGTCGATACTTGGAGGTTTTTCACCTTTTTTATATTTTCCACCCCAAACATTGAGTCCTTTTATATCATCTTCATCTATTGCTTTTTGAAGCATATCTAGGATTTTTTTATCAGTAAAACCTAATTTTTTCATTTTTTGTGGTGTTGGTATACCATTAGGTGTCCATCCACGTCGGAAATATACTGCATCTGCAAGTTTTTGATATTGATCTTGTCTATAGTCATAAAGTAATTTGATTTTATTGATAGTATCCATCTTCTCAACTTCATCTTCTTTAATACCTAACTTTTCAACAATTAGTTTATTATATCTATCTTTTCTAGATAAATATTCAACTTCAGTAACTGGACCCATTGATCTATATGGGATCCAATCATCTTTTCTACGTCCACGTCCCATCCACACATTCATAGCTCGTTGCCAATTATAACATCTTTCACTTTGCATGATAAGATCATCTTTTGTAATATTCCACCCAGTCATAGCATTTTGATATTCCACATAGTTTTGAACATGTTCAGGTACTTTAGTAGGTTCTTCTGTTTCAGCATTATTTGCTGGTTCGATGTCATTCCATGGGAGTTTACATAATCCATTCAATCCAAACCACGTACGCCACATAGGGTAATAATGAAGAGCTTCAGCTTTTTCTTTAAAAGTAGGAATAGCATTGTTAACCATATCCATAAAAATAAGCCATGCTTCATCATGTTGAGGACCTTTTAACGTTAAACCATATCCTCCTTGCATAGCAAGTGACTCTTTAGTTACATATTCGGAATACTCAAGACCTTTACTCTCCATACCACAATCATCAATTAATAAAGGATCGCCCCAACTATTCTTTTTTAACCAGTCTTTTACACATCTGATTCCTTTCCCTGCAACTGTTATAAACTCTGATTTATTATCCTTAGCAAGTCTATGAATAAACTCCATTACAGCATCAAAGTTGCCAAAACAAAGTTCAAGATTATCACAACGTTTCTTATTTAAAATACCATACTCGTACATTTCCATATAAAAAGCGATACTAGTACCAGTAGATATAGTATCAAGACCATAAGTATCACAATAAAAATTAAACTCAAGAATCCAATCTGGATTCCAAAGACCCATATTTGAACCACAGGCTATTGTTTCATATTCAGGTCCATCTACTGTTACTTTTTGATCTTTATATGGACCTGTTTTTACTTTAAATCCATCTACAGTTTTTGAACATGCCATTGTACATCCATGCCAGCAGCCATCAGGTATTATCTTTGTAAAACGTTCATAAAATTTAGGTGAATAAATCTTTGATGCTTTTGGAAAACTACCAAATCTATAATTTTCACAGGGCAATAAATCATATTCATCCATAACTTCAACAAGATGACTTGTACCTACTGCTCGCATATTACATTGATAGCGATCAAGATCTCGAATTTCTCTATGTAGTTTTGTTCCAACACTAGCAATTTTATTAGGATTTGCAGGATTATTTGAGATACCAGTGAAGCTTTCTACTTTTGCAACAATTGCCTTAATTTTTTTATCACGAAAAACAGTTCCAAGCCCCCCTCTACCTGCTTGTTTCATACGAGAGACTTTTCTTCGGATATCATAAAAGCTAAAATTTAGACAACCCCAATAACTATTCTTAGCACCTTTACCTGCTGTAACTACTGAAATTTTCTGTCTAGATTTATCATTGTCCTCTGATGCATACATATGTGTAAGCTGCTCGTTTAATAGATGTGAATCTGTTTCTTCTAAAGGAGCTGTTTCAACTGTTATTTTTCCTTTTTCACCATCAATAATAATTATCACATCATGTTTTGCTTTACCCTGTATCTCAACTGCATCAAAACCTGCAAATTTTAGGTAAGGACCAAAAAATCCACCAACATTGCTATCACATATTATATCCTTTAATGGAGAAACTGTTAGACATATGCTTTTTCCAGATCCTGGATATTGTGTCGCTCCACATAAGGGACCAGTTGTTATAATCAACTCGTTTTCATTGCTATCCCAGCGAGTTGATGGTTTAATACCATCCCATAAGAGTTTAAGACCAAAGCCACGTCCACCAGTGAATTTTTTTTTCATATCTTCTGTTACTTTTTTTTCTTTGATTTCTCTTGATTCTAAGTTTATATATAGAGTTCTATTTGCATATCCTTTATTTATTTCACCTTTTTTATAATCATATTCTGCTACTATTCTATGGGCGAAATTGAGTTTATTAAAATCCCATTTATGTTTTGTATTCCCTGTTTTATATTCCTCGATAGGTATTTGTCCCTCAACCAAAATTATGCCCCCTGTTTATGATATACTACCTCTTTGATATCATCAATTTTTACATCGATATCCTCTAGTGCACCATTTGGACATGCTCTAACACATGCTCCACAAGAAATACATTTAAAAGGTTCAATTCTAGTTTTTGATTTTCTCATTGCACCAATTGGACAAAATCCAACACATGCTTGACAACCAATGCAAGTTTCTTTATCAAGAAATATTACTCCGTTTTTCCTGCGTTTCAATGCTCCAACTGGACACATATCAAGACAAAGTCCTCTCTGATCACATACATGCATCTTATATGAATCCCCGTCTTTTATTATTTTAATCGCAGATTTATCGCCACCTTCATCAGTTTTGAAATGAATCTGTGAACATGCTTTTTCACATTCTTTACTGCCATCGCATTTCTCTGGATAAAATTTTAATATCTTCACTGTTTTTAGCTTCTCCATTGAAATTACTCTCCTTATGCCATCATGAACCATATGCTAATTACAAAAATCCAACAAAATACAGATATACTAATTGTTGCAGGGTAATATAAATCGTCCTTTACTGTCAAATCAAGTTTTTTAATCTGCATTATTACAGGAACCATAAAAGCACCAATTAATGCTGGTAGAAGACCACTTGCTAATATTCTTGGCATAAATATAACTAGATTTTCAAAATAAAAACCTGATCCAGCTAAGATCGGAGTTAATATTTGTGTAATGGTATAACCTGAAACATATAACAGAAAGGCAGTTAAAATTCCCATACTCATTTGAATTGTATATGTTTTATATTTTTCAATATCAAATGAAAATTTATACCATATCAATTCAAATACTGCTCCTTCTACCATTATTGCAATTGCTGAGCAGATTTGACATCCTACAAATGGATTGAAAATTCTAAGCCCACCAGCAATTAAACCCATTCCTAGTTGAATACCTGGTTGTCGATAAAAAATTTTACTTGCAACAAGAAATGTAATTGCAAAAAACCCTGTCATTATTCCTCCAGATGAAATTCCTGCATTTTCTAAAGTAGATCCTAATAATACTTCTGAAAAACCCCAAAGAGAGCCAAATAAAATTATTCCTGCAATTAGTTTCTTTTTATTTTTTTCCATATTTATCTTACCTCTATCTCAATTACATCTCGAACCCATAACACATGAGCTGTATCTGAAAAATATACTCTACTATAATCTGTTAATACTCCTTTTTGCATTAAATCACAATTTACAGTTTGTTGATATCCATCCTTTGCTTTAAATGTGTACTCATTGCATTCTCCACATTCAATACCAATTTTATATATTAAATCATCGAGTGCTATACCATTTTTTTCTCCTTCGTCTGTTAAAATTGTTTTGGATAATGTAAATCTGAATAACTGTTCGATTGTGAATTCTTTTTCATTTATCGTAATTGTATCCTTATTGATTTGAGTTGCATTTACATATATTGCTGAAAATATACCGATTAGCAAAACAATCATTGCAATTATTGGAATTATTTTTTCCTTCCCTATAAACATTTGTGGACGGATTAAATACTATATATTTAAAAATTATGACTAACAAAATTTTAATTTTTTTATTTAAATTTCCTACTTACAATATGTCTTCTCACTATGTTTTCAATTGTTTCATTATTCCCTAAGCTTAATATCTGCCAGTTATTATCAATTATCTTTGGTTCATCTTGACTTGTCATCACTGTTTTTTGATTAGATACTGAAAGTTCTTTTTCGATTTCTTCTTGATAAGTAATATAGCGAAATGGTTTTGGTTTTCTTTTTTTAATTTCTTCATCAGATAATTTAGATTTATCGATTTTTTCATCTTTTATTCTATTAATTAGTTCATCAAAAGAATCTTCCTCAGTCATATTTATCCCTCATTTTTGTATCATAACATTGTTTTTAATTGTTTGTGTAATAATTCGATAATAAAAAAAATTTAATAAATATGTGGTTACTACCCATTACAAGATTATAATAAGAAGATAATTATGCCAAAATATTGTCCTGAATGTGGTGAAACTGTAAAGGAAGGTACAAATTTCTGTAAAAAATGTGGACATAAATTTTTTGAAAAAGTAGCACCCACACCTACTCGAACACAAACAAATAGTGCAACTGAAGATCAAAATAAACATAGTGGATTTGGAATTACTGCTTTAGTATTAGGTATAATATCAATGTGTTTGATTTGGCTTAGTTTTTTCACTCCTTTTTACTTTGTAGTTGAATTACCTATGGGAATAATTGCAACTATACTAGGTGCTGTTGGATACTGGGGAAAATGGAAAGATAAATTTGGCTTAGCAGGTTTCATATTAGGTTTATTAGTAATTGTTATAGGTATGATATTTGTTTTATTAGTAACGACTGTGTATGTTATAAATTATTATTAGTGTTTTTATAACCCATTAATTCTAATTTTATTACAATATTTTCTAAGTGTTTCTTCTTCATCTTGTCTCCATTGAATTTTTTCAAGTATTGCATATGCAATCTCCTCGTTTACTTTCATAATACGACCAGGAGCTTGTTGTATATATGTGTCAATAAAAAGCTTACAAAGTTTAAATTTTTCTTTAGTGAACATAGGCGCTGTTGTGAGAATTGATGAACATATTCCAGCAATATCCTCAACAGGTTGTCCTGTTCTTGATTCTTCAAAATCAACTCCCCATATTTTATCTGTAAATATAAAATTTCTAAGAGTTGAATCCCCTCTAATAATGAATTGATTCTTGTTTTTAAAATAATTATGAAATTTTATATACCAATCTGCAAGTAAAATTATGAGTCTTTGTTTTTCATTATTACTTGTGTTTTTATCATTGATTATATCACATAGGTTTTCACCAATAATGTATTGAGTTGTTATAACATTGTTTTTGTCATCTATTTCATAAACTGCAGGAATGTTTAATTTTTTAGATCCTTTTTTTAAAATGCTATATTCTGTTTTCATTTGTCTTTTAAGACCTGGAACAAACCATTTTAGAACTCTAGGTTTTTTATTAAGTGTAACATATGCAACAGTGTTTTTTTTACTTTTAAAAGTTTTTTGAATCACAGCTTTTTTATATTTCTTAGTGTTTTTAACAAGTTCTGCTATATCTTTCATTGATTACAAAATGGATATAAATGAGGTAAGAAAAAAAGGTTGCGGTTTGATATTATTGTTCTTCAATAATTTCAATCGATTCAACCATTCTTGACCAAAGACTTGATGATGTATAGTAATCATCAACAAAAGTTACTCTATAGGGACCTTCATCTGGATTGGTTATATATTCTCCATTTTCCTTGTAAGCTATTATCATTGTTGTGTTTCCTGTTCCTTCTTTGGTACCTGTCTCGTTATAAATTTCCACATTTCCATGAATTTTATTTATATCAAAAGTTGTTTCCCAACCATCACTTGCTGTAATTAATAAACTATAATTTTCAGGTATATTAGTCATTTGCTCTATAAGATAAGAGATGGGCACTCCTGTATATTCATAAGGTCCATATGTTTTATTGACTCTATTGATAAACCCACCTATTCCATTATATGATTCAAGTGATTCTAATTCAGAAATTGTATAATTTATTTGTTGATCACCATATTTTAAATTTAATATATTTTCATCTTGTATTATATTTTCTGTGCGTGGGAAATTTACATATAACAGGATAATTGCTGCGATAATGATTACAATTATTAGACCTAGTGTTATTAATTGATTAGTATTATTTTCTTTTGGCATATCCTATTGCTATATTAAATATTGTAATTAAAATTTGCTAAATGTATTATTTTTCTTCAGTTTTTCTAGCTGTTAGATAAATACCTGAAAGAATTATCGCTCCACCAATAATCGTATATTCTGAGGGTATCTGGTTAATCCATGGTATTATATAAGCAAGAATTGATGAGCCAATTGGCTCTCCTAGTAAAACTACTGAAGCAATAGATGCATGGACATATTTTAATGACCAATTATACAAAGTGTGACCTAATATACCTGCAATAACAGCAATAAGTAATATAATCATATAATCTTGAAAAATAAATCCAAATATCGGGGAATTAAACATTAAGCATAATATAAAAATCACAACAGTTGCAACACTATAGACGATAATAGCATAAGTCCAAACTGAAATATTTTTTCTGACTTTTCTACCACCCAAAATATATAAACCTGCACCAATTCCCCCAAGAATTGCTAGTATATTACCTTCTAAAGAATCAATATTATTTGTAGAAAAAATATTGTTTCCATATACCAAAACAATAACTCCAAAGAATGATAGTAAAATCCCAATTATATTTGCTTTTGAGAGCCGTTCTTTGAGAAAATAATGCGATATAGGACCAACTAGAAGTGGATGAGAAGTAACTAATATAACAGAACTTGCAACAGATGTTTTACCAAGGCTGCTAATCCAAAATGCAAAATGTGAAGCAAGAATAATCCCAATAAAAATCATAATAAAAAAAGATTTTTTTGATAGATTCATTATTTCATTTCTTATTTTTTTTCTAAATATTACAAAAGGTAAAACAAGTAATGTAGTAAATACCAAACGATAAAAAGCAACAGTTAATGGAAATTGTTCATGGAATGAAACAGTTTTAATTAGTACAGCAGCTGAAGATACTGATATAATCGAAATAAAAAGCCCAAGATACGGTTTATTTAATTTCAAATCAATCAATAATGAAAAGTAAACATCCATATTTATTTTGAGTTTATGGTTTTATAAGTATATTATAAAAAAACATATACCTTTAATATATATACCATCTCTTTAATGAATAAACCATTTATCCTAGGTTTTTATGGGAAATCAAATATCGGAAAAACTACATTAATTTTAAGGATAATAGAAGAATTATCAGCTAAAGGTCTAAATATTGCATCAATTAAAATTACGGATAAAAAAATTGGTTTTGATACAGTTGGAAAAGATACATGGAAATATGCAGAATCTGGATCAAAATTTATCATACTTTCTTCAAAAAATGAGACAGATTATATTATAAAACAAAAACATACAATTAACCAAATAGTTGAAAATATATCTAATTTTGATGAGGTTGATATTATATTAGTTGAAGGAGCATTTGAAAAAGATATTCCTAAAATAAGATTGGGTGATATTGAACTACGGGAAAATACTGTTTATACTTATGATGAAGATTTTAATTCTCTATTAAACATTATAAAACATATGGCGGATGTGGAGGAATGATATGAAAGATATTTTAGTAAAGGTAAATGGTGAAAAAATTCAACTTACTGAGTTTCCTGCTGAATTTATTAAAAATAGTATTTGTGGAATGTTAAGATCACTTAAAGGCGTCAAAGAAATAAATGATGTAGAAATAAGATTTAAAGCATGAATAATTTTATTTCTTTAAGGAATATATAATTCTATCTTTATCTTTACCTTTCGTATCTCTTTTTAATTTATCTATTTTTGGAATTTCACTAGTATTCCTAACATGAGTCCCAGCACATGGACAGATGTCAAATCCTTCTATTTCAATAATTCTAAGCTTAGTTACAAACTTTGGAAGTAAATCAATATGTGCTCTCTGCTGATATACTCTTTTTTCAAGACTTTCTCGCTCCTCTTCATATATCTTTATTGGTAGATTTTTAGCAATTATATCATTGAATTTCGTCGTAATTTTATCTAAATCCTCATCCGAAAATTTAACCGGGTGAAAATCAACCCTTGAATATTCTGCATGAATTTGGTTTCCAACAGTTCTTGCATTATAGTCATTAAAAATAATACCTGAAAGAATATGCTGAGCGCTATGCATTTTCATATGTCCATAGCGTTTTTCCCAATCTATTACACCATGAACTTTAGTTCCTATTCCCGGTTTTTCACCCTCAATTACATGCTTTACAGAATTTGCCTTTTTAATAACCTCTTTAACAATAGATTTATTACCATGCCATTCTAAATAACCAGTATCAGAAGGTTGTCCACCACCAAGTGGATAAAAAGCAGTTTGATCAAGACACACATAGTCTTTTTTATTTTTTATAACAACTGCATCAAATTCCTTCACGTAATTTCCTTCTATATTATCCATATAAAGAAGTATTGTCATAGTTATTTGGAATCTAAGATTCTTTAATCAATTTTTTCGTTCTTTTATTAACTAATAACAACCCTAAAAATACAAAAGCTCCACCTAATATGAAAAACATTGTTATCTTATCATGTAAAACAAAATAACTAACAAGTGTAGCGATAACAGGTACTGCATATAGATATATACTAATCTCCGATGCATTTTTTATTTTTAGTGCTATATACCATATTCCATAACCGATAACAGTTGAAAATATCCCAAGGAAAAAAACAGCAAACCATCCATTGAATGATAAAGATCCTACCTCTGAAATTAAGGATCCGCTTACAAAAGGAATAAGCCCTAAACTACCAAGAAGTAACGCATATGCTGTCAATGATATACCATTATATCTGTTCAACATTTTTTTTCCAACTATAGTATAGATTGCAGCCATAATTGCTGCAAGAAAAACTGCTAATGCTGCAACAATATATTCGATTTCTAAAGAGGTGTTTTCTTTTCCCCATAAAGAAATAATTACAACACCAAAAAGTGCAAATATTATTCCTAAAAATTTTACTCTTGTTATTTTTTCCTTTAAAAAAATTGACGCAAGAATGAGTATCAGAACTGGAATAGTTGCGATAATAAGACTAGCTGCTCCAGGTGATACATTATTTTGTTGACCGTAGTTTAAACCAAAATGATAAACGATAACACCTAAAAAACCTAGAAAAAAAATTGGAATGATATCTTTTTTATGTAGTTTTGAAAACCAGTTAAATTTCAAAATTATTAATAAAATAAATACCACACAAACTACTAGAAATCTCATGATTGTAAGATTGATAAAGGATAGTTCTTTTAATCCAATGGTTATCAAAGGAAACGCACAACCCCAAACTATTACGGCTGTCATCATCATTAGAAAAAATTGCCAATTTTTCATATTTGCTGAAGGACAATCATGATTTGCATATAAAAATAATTACTATTTTTTTGAATCGTGTTATATTTGCAATTTTTCCTAAAATCAAATTCTTATTTTAACAAAATCTTGTGAAATCATAATTATTTTGAAAATTAGTTAATAAAATTTAACAGTAAAATTATTATATAGAAATTAATTGATACATTGGTTGGAAAGCTATGAAAACCCTTGTTCTAAATGTAGATCGGGATGATGACTTTGGGCGAAAAGCTAAGGTAAAAAGCCCAATAATAGGTGTAAAAAATAACATAGATGCTGCCAATAAATTAGGGCAAGCTGATGCTGAAGATTCTGATCTAAACTCAATTTATTATGCAATATCAATATTTAATAAATTTAAGGAAGAAAATAAAGATGTGGAAATTGCCACAATATGTGGTAGTATTAGTGTAGGTCTTAAATCAGATGAAATACTATCACAACAGCTAGAGCAAGTGATTAGTGAAACAAATGCAGAAAATGTAATCTTAGTATCAGATGGTGCAGAAGATGAATATATATTACCAATAATTCAATCAAGAATTAAAATTAATTCAGTAAACAGAGTATGTGTTAAACAAAGTAAAGAATTAGAAGATACTTATTACAGAATATTAAAAATACTTGATGATGAAAAAGTTCAAAAACAGTTTATATTTCCAATAGCTTTGGTATTAATTGTATGGGCATTTTTTGTTTTGCTAGGCATAACAAGTTATGGATTTGGCGCAATCTTGCTAACACTTGGGATATATTTATTAGTAAGAGTCTTTCGATGGGAGAAAAAAATCGCTGTAATGATGAATGATATAAAATCAGGATTTTTAACAGGAAAATTATCAGTGTATACATATGGACTTGCTCTTATGATAATAATAGCATTTATTTTTTTTACATATTATAACACTAATTTTAAAACACAAGATCAACACATTTCGATTATTTTATTTATAGTGACAATGATCCCTGGAATTGTTATCGCAGGTTTAATTGCTATATTTGGAAGAGCAGTAGATGTTTATGTCAAAGATAAAAAAGCACATTGGAAATATTGGCCTTTACCATTTTCAATATTAGCTTTTGGTTTTATTTCTTACGCTGTTTTTAGTACCTTATACAAAGCTTTTACGTTTAAACCAGCAACCTTTGACATAGGACAGTTTGGAAATATAAGTTTTCTCGGATTTGCAATCACTGGTATTTTAATATTATTAATCGGAATTATAACTTACCATTACGTAAAAGAGATACATCCTGTAGAAGAAAATGAAATTGAAAAAAAAGTAACAATAGCTGAGAAGAATTAATTGCATTATGATTTTTAAAGAGTGGGCTCCAATTTATGAAGAAATTTTAAAGGATTTTAAAATTCAAAAAAAGGAGGATATAAAATCAGCAAATTTATTAAACAAATTATTAAACGATAAAGATATCATATTAGAAAATACTATAAAACATTTAATTCAAAACAAAGAGGTTGTTATATTTGGAGCTGGCCCCTCATTAGAATCAATGATAAACAAACATAAAAAAATGTTAAAAAAAAAGATTAATATTGCATCAGATGGTACAACAACAGCTTTAGTTAAATATAATATTTTGCCTGATATAATAGTTACAGATCTTGATGGGATTATAAAAGATCAAATAAATGCTTCTACTAAAGGAAGCATTGTAATAATTCATGCTCATGGTGATAATATTGATAAATTAAAAAAATATATATCAGAATTTAAGAATAATATTATTGGTACAACCCAAACAGATCCAAATACTTTTAAAAATCTTTTTAATTACGGCGGATTTACTGATGGAGATAGAGCTGTTTTTCTTGCTCAACATTTCAAAGCAAAAAAAATCTTTTTATTAGGATTTGATTTTAATGGAGAAATAGGTGAATATTCATTCTTGGTAAACAAGGATAAAAACAAAAAGCTAAAAAAACTAGATTGGTGTAAAAAACTTATTGATATTGTAAATTCAGATTATAAGAAAATATATTATTTATAATACATCTAGGAAAATTAATAAATAAAAACATATTCCCTGCACGATATAATGACATTCATTGACGGATTAATGATTTTCTTTGCTATAATAATATTATTTTATATAATAGTATTTTTTCTACGTAAAAAAGGAATTTTAGAAAAATATAATTTATCTCTTTATGGACCTTTTTTAATGTTTAAAACCACAAGAGGAATTAATTTTTTAAAAAAATTAGCCAAGAGAAAAAGATTTTTGAAATCTTATGGAAATTTTGCAATTATATTTTGCTTAATAGTCATGATACTATTTGTTATTCTATTTATTTGGAATTTTATAATACTTCTTGGTCTATCTCCAGAACAGAGAGCTTCAATCCCAGGACCAGAGTTCGCTCTGGTTCTACCTGGCATAAATCCAATTCTACCAATCGAATACTTAATCTATATTTTAATTGCCTTTGCTGTTGCAATTATTGTTCATGAATTTTCTCATGGAATTTTAACATTTGTGGGTGAATTAAAAATTAAATCAATGGGTCTCCTTTATTTGATTATACCAATTGGTGCTTTTGTTGAACCTGATGAAGAACAAATGAAAAAAACAAATATACCAAATCGTATGAGGATTTATGCTGTAGGACCTCTTAGTAATTTTGTCGTATTTTTTATATGTTTATTGCTATTTTCTTTTATTTTTATTTCAGCGGTTCAACCAGGTGAAGGATTGACGGTATATGAGGTATACGAAGATTCTCCTGCATTTGATATAGGTATAAGAAAAGGAGCAATTATAACAGAATTTAATGGTACCGATCTTTCCTCTTATGATAATTTAAATGAAAGATTTAACCAGTATATATTAATATTAAATGAATCTCAAGCAAATACCACGATTACAATTTCTTATATTTTCAATAAACAATTATTTTCAAAAAATATTGAACTTACTGATATGTATAACTATATTCCTACGAATTCTTCAAAAGGAAAAGGCCATACTGGTATTTACTCTTTTGTTGATGAAAATAAAAATCTAAATATGTTAAAAAATCCGTTTTCTGAAGATCCAATGAGAAAAATTTTTTATTTTATCGCGCTTCCTATTATGGGCTATTTTGATGGATACAATCCAATAACTTCACCTTTTACTGATTCATATAAAATTCAAGGACCTTTAGAAGCTCTTCCAGAAAACGCATTTTGGATAATCGTAAACCTTCTTTATTGGATTGCTTGGTTAAACCTCATGGTAGGACTATTTAATGTTTTACCTATGATGCCACTAGATGGGGGATTTTTATTTAATGATTACATTAGATTTACTGTATTGAAAGTTAAAAAAGATTTATCAACAGAAAAGCTTGATAAAATTGTAAGAAAAATCTCCCTTGTTATTTCATTGATAATACTATTTTTAATAATTGCACCATTTATCTTTAGATATATTTAAAAAACTTTAATTTTCAATATTAACTTTGCATGGAGTAGGAATCTTGATACCAGCTTTTCTCAATGCTTGTTTTGAAGCTTCAATAAATTGTTCTGATGTTTCAACTGTCATAATTATTTGATTTGCTTTAATTTCTGCAGCAGTTCCAACATTTTTACCAAATGCAGCTCTCATACCTTGACTAACTCGATCTGCACCAGCACCTGTTGCTTGTTTGTTTTCACGAAGAACAACATGTGGATAGACCCTTATTCTAACTCTAAAATTTGTTGTTCCAACTTTTTTCTCCATCGCACGGTTAATGGTAATACGAGCAGATTCAAGTGCATTGTGTCGCACATGACATCGTTCAATGGCAGTAAGAGATAATTTAACTGGAAATTCGGATGTTTTATTACCTAATACGAATTGCGTAATACGAGGATTTGGAACTCCACCCATATACTCTTTGCGAGTAGAGGGTTGTCCTCTGACATATCTATACATGCTACTAGGTTTTCGTGCCATATTGACATCATTTTCTATCTGTTGGTAGGAAAATCGAAATATAATTGGTATTTATAATGTTTTTTACTAAATATTACATATGATAATATTTTTGAATATATATTAGTATTAAAGATTTAATGAGTGATGAAATAACAATTGAAATGATAAATGATGAAAACTTTGATCAATTTCTAAAACTTGTTGATATGCTTGCAATATATGAAAAGCTTAATCCTCCTTCTGAGAAAGCAAGACATCGATTAAGAAAAGACGGATTATCTGAATGTCCAAAATACGAAGCATATTTAGCAAAATTTAAAGATAATTATATTGGATATATTATTTATTTTATGAGTTACTCAAGTTTTTTAGCACTTCCTTCTCTTTATTTAGAAGATATTTTTGTATTAAAAGAACATAGAAATAAAGGTGTTGGACAAAAATTGTTTAATTTTTGTGTTAAAAAAGCTAAAGAAAAAAAATGTGGTAGAATTGAATGGCATGTTTTAGATTGGAATAAACCTGGATTAAAATTTTATAAAAAAATTAATGCACAACATATGTCCGAATGGCATTATTACAGATTAAGAAATGATGAATTTGATAAATTCTTATAATTTTGAAAACTCGACAATTATATTTTTGTTTCTAACCTCAGGATGAAATAATACGCCATAAAAAGGCATTTTTTTATGTTTTATTGCTTTTGGACAATTATCTGATATTGCATAATTTTCATATTCTTTTGACTTAACCGAATAATTATGTAATTCGTAAACTTCTAATTTACCTTTTACACCAAGAAATTCTTTATCAAAATAAATATTTGAAAGACCAATTTTTTCTGATTTGATTTTTCTTCCGTTAAACATTAATCCTAGAATTTGAAAACCTCCACAAATCCCTAAAATTGGTTTTTTTAAATTTTTTATCCAATGGAAATAATCAAGATTATCAGAAAAATCATTGTCCAATAAACTTGTCCCAGATAAAATAACCTTATCTGTTTTTAATAAAGTATTAGTATCTAAATTTTTATAAAATAAGGAATTAAATTCAATATCATTTTTTATTAGGATATCTTCAATTGGTTTTACAAATTCTAAATCATGCATTTTTTCTTTACATAATTTAACAACGAGAATCATTTTATCGTGATATCCATTTTCCAAGAGTTATTTTTTCCTTTAATTTTTGTGCTTTCTATTTTTAACTTCTTATTAAATAAGGGACAATTTAATACAAATGTTTCAAATTCTCCACCTTCTCCAGCTGGATTAATTTTATATTTTTTAAAAAGGTTTCCAATATCTTCAACAAATTTTTGATCGATTTTTTTCCCCAGCCATTTTTCTGATAAAGGATATGCAAAAACTCCTGTTATTAATATATCAAAATTATTTTTTATTAAATCATTTAAAAGCTCAAAATGGTCTTTTTGCCATAGAGGATTAAAACACTCAATGTCAAGTCTATTACTAATTTTTTGAATTCTAGATGCTTGATACGCAGATTCAACAGCGCCTGTAACAACAGCTTCAACACCAAAATCATCTATTGCTTTTATTATTGCTTGTTCTAAATCAATTAATTCTTTTTCTTTTTCACCTTTAGTTTTATAAATAATAATAGGAATGTTCATAGCTTCGGCTTGTTTTGTCACTTGTAAAATAGATGGTGTATGAAACATATAACTACTGGGATTATCAGAAAAAATTGAAATTAAACAACAAACCTCATGGTCATATTTTTTTGTTAAAAATATCGCATAGGTTGAATCTTTACCTCCAGAGAATAAAACAGCACATTTCATTAAATAATAAAAGAAAAAAGGGTTTTAAAATGTATTTCTTTTAAAGTAGATTCCTTAATACATTTAATATAAGAGGAAACTGATCAAGAAATCTAAATGATAAAAATCTTGAGATACTGTATGGTTTAGGCATACTTACTTCTAAAGATGCCCATTCACTTAAAGCACCCTCTGTGTCTTTTGCTTGTACTTGAATTAAATAGTCTCCTTGTTCTTCATATGTATATTTAAAGATAACATCTTCCCCCGATTTATATGGTCCTTCCCAAGATACACCTGGACATCCTTCAAACCATTGAACCCAAAAGTAAACATCATCTCCATTAGGATCCTCAGCAGAGATAATATATTCTTGTTCAACACCTATACTTCCCTTAGCTGGACCATCGATATCTGGTTTCTCAGGTGGAAAGTTTTCGATTTGTTCATTGTTTGTTATACTTACAGATATATCCATTACTCCATCTGCAACCCATTCAACAGATATACTTAAATCGAGTTCATGAACATCTCTTGCACCACATTGTTCAATTCTGGATCTATAATAAGATTCATCATCATATCCACCGACTAAAACTTTTTTTCCACCATCAAAAAAAGCTGAAGGATAACCATATAAATTATAATTGTTTATCAGATAATCATATGCAGCATCAACTTCATCAGCAACTAATGCAACAAAATAATAAGGGTAATCTCCTGAGGAATATACACTATATAAAGCCTCAGCCATTGCCGGACAATATGGACACCAAGTTGCTGTACCTTCTTCAACAAAAACAGTATGGGTGAAATCTTCTGTTACTTCATTTTGACCTGTTTCACCAGGAGTTGCACCTGCAGCTGCATCAACGTAATGTGCATCAAATTTATTTTGGGAAGGAGGACGTGCATATCCTGTATTTATTTCAGGATTAAAAACAGTAGCAATTGCAATAATATTATTTTCTCTAACATTATTAAATCCAGCATCCTGAGCCACCCATGTAACCTCTTTTACATATGTGTCTAAATACTCAATTGATAAAGTTTCATCAATTGCGAAATCTAAAAAACCAAAATGATATGGATCTCTATCATCGTTATCAAATCTTGACTGTGGTTCTGCAATATAGACTCTTAATTGCCCTTTATAAGTTCCTAATTTTATATTTTCAGATTTCCCTATACTTGCATCAAGTCCCATTGTACTAAGAGATGAGAAAAGTAATGCAATAGTAGCTACTAGCCCAATAATTACTATTTTTTTTCTCCAATTCATAACTCGCCTCCAATTATTAACAATTGTTAATAATATTCTACTATTTATAGTTTGTTAACATTTATTAAAAAAATCTATTTAAAAAACTTTAAATAAGATTCTTATATATATGATATTAACACCTGTTAATGTGGGGGTAAAAATTTGAAGAAAATACTACCAATATTAATCGTCGGAATATTAGTTCTTAGTGGACTAGGAGCTGTTGCAACAACTGATTCACAAATTGAAAAACTAGATTATTTCACTATACAATTTTCTGAGCCAAATATAATTGAAAATCAAAATTATGTTGATATTGAATTAAAAGAGACTAAATTAAAGATAATGAATGATGGAAAACCATTATTACCAAAAGTTACCAAAGTTTATACTTATCCTTTTGGTACAAAAATATCTGAAGTTAAAGTTACATTTTCTGAAAAAATAGAAAAACAACTATCAAAACCTATATCATCTACTCCTGATGCACAAATTATCTCTACCTTATATACATATAATAATATTGAAAAATTATCACCTTTAGAAGATTATTCAGATTTAGAGATTTATCCTGCTAATGAATATAGTTATAGAACTGGTGCTGGACTAAAAGACGGAGAACATGTAATATTTTTATCATTAAACCTTAATCCAGTTCAATATCATCCTCAAACAAACACAATTCAATATTCTCAAAATGCAAATATTGAAATAACATACAATTTACCAACTAAATCAATTAATTTCCCTGATGAATATGACATGTTAATTATTACACCAGAAGAATATACAACCGAACTACAAGCTCTTGTCAACTATAAAAACAATGATGAAGTAAAAACTATCATGGTAACACTTGATGAAATACCAGATACAGGTATTGATACTCAAGAATCAATCAAGCTATATATAAAAGAAGCAATTGAGAAATGGGGTATTACATACTTATTGCTAGTAGGTGCAGGAATATCTGGAGAAGAGCAATTTCCAGTAAGATATGCATGGGTTCCTTCAGGTAATTTTGAAAAATCATTCCCAAGTGATCTTTATTATGCAGATATATATAATTCTGAAATGGGATTTTCAAATTGGGATAAAGACGGTGATGGAAAATATGCTGAATACTCTCAAACAGGAAACGACATGTCAAATGTTGATATGTATCCCGATGTCTATTTAGGAAAAATACCATGTAACAATGCAAATGAACTAAAAACCTATATAAATAAAATTATCGAATTCGAAGATCATAACAAGGTGGTTAATAAAATTTTACAAATTGGTGGAGATACTTTTCCAGATGATTCACAAAAAGTAAATGAAGGAGAATATGCAAATAACGAAGTTCTAAAAAAACTACCAGGATATCTTTCTATCAGAGTATGGGCTTCAAAAAGTAATGGAGCACAAGCACTAACTAAACAAAATATAGCAAATGGATTTATTGAGGGAGTAGATTTCGTTGACTTCTCAGGACACGGCAGTTGGGGTAGCTGGGCAACACATGCACCTCAAGATGATAAGACTTGGCTTCCAGCAAAAACAATAATTTCACCATATACGGGATGGCTATATTATGATTATGAAATGTATAATGTAAATAATAATCATAAATTCCCTGTTGTAGTATTCAATGCTTGTTCTTGTAATAAATATACAGATTCACAAACATGTATCGGATGGAAAAACATAAGAGAAGTCGGTGGAGGAATAGCATCATTTGGAGCATCTGGTATTGGATATGGAAGCTATGGAGTATACGAAACAAAGCGTCTATTTGGTTGGATGGAAGTACACATCTTCAAAGGAATAATTAATGATAAAATACTTGGAAAAGTATGGGCCAATTCATTAAACGAATATATTAGCAGTTTTAGTAATGACGATGATTGGGGTGGAGCAGACATAAAAACTGTCCTTGAAATGTCAATGTTTGCAGATCCCTCAATAGCAATTGAAGATGGAAAGGATCCAAAAAACATAAACATCGTAAAACCAAATAATTATAGCTTAATTGAAAAACTAATAGATAATTTACCAAGAATTGAAAGACTACTCAGGAACGTTTTAAAATTATTTTAAGACTTTGAGTAATTCTTTCAACTTTTATTCTTTTATACAAATTCTTACTTATTTTAAAGATTAAAAAAAATTAAAAATTGTTTTCACCTATTACAGTCATAGAGTTTTAAAACACCATCATCTTCCTCTTCAAACAATGGTATCTGCTTTGGTGTAGTATAAACAAATTTAGATCCATTTCCCATCTCAGAAATCCCAATAAGAATATTAAAAAACCATATAAAAACTATGCGAAATTTTTCAAAAAATTTATATTGATTTTTGATGCATATATTTACTAATTTGAATAAAGCTTTTTTTAAATCTTTTCTCAGCATCAGATTTTAAAATTGGATTATTTATTATGTTTTTATCTTATCTGTTTTATCAATTCCATATACTATATACATACCCTTTTTTTCATATACTGATGCTTGATCTTTTCATGCTTTTTCACAGCATAAAATAGGTCCTAAAAATCTCCATACTTTTTTCTACATTGTTTATCTAATTTTTCTTAATCGATTTTGTTGCTCATATATCTAATAAAAATTTTCTAAATTGTATCTAAATTATATTCAGAAAAAAACCTTAGTTCTGTTACATCTTAACTGTATTACAATTTTAATTTTTTGTCCTTTTTTTATTATTTTCATCTTTAAAGACAGGGTTTTTTGGAAAATCCATCTTTTTCCCATAAATTTTAATTCTAATAATAATTTGGTCATATAAATAACTATGTTAGTTGCTTGTTTTTATATATCTGGATAAATATTTGGATATATATACAGATGATTATGACTTTTTATCATATTATCTAAATATTATCATATGTAAATATCTATAAAGGTGCATATGCAAGTATATATGCAGTTAATTATTCATCAATAAATAATTTTATTAATAATAACATACATCCACAATTGGACGGGATGCAGCAAGAGAATGATTTAGAACATAGTATCGATATTAAAAGACCATTAGTTATTAGAGCTCTCAGAAGAAGTAATGTTAGAAAGAAAATCGCAGAATATCTTTTTGAAATTAGTCCTAGTAGTAGCTATACTTCTGAAATTGCATATTATGTTAAAACAACTCCAACAAATGTTATTGGTGCAATGCGAGGTATGGAATCAAGATATAAAGAAGATGAATCACTTTTAGGACTTGGTTTAGTAGAAGAAATAAAAGGGGGAAAAAACATCAGGTTATATAGTATAACTACTTTTGGTAAAGAAGTAATGAAATCTTTAAAAATAGAAGATAATATAAAATTAAATTGAGTAATTTTACAACTATCAATCTATCATTAAGGGTAAATATATCATTGATCTAATTATTCTCTTTCAGCTAATTGCTCTTGACTATAAAATTTACTTTTACAACTTGGACATTTTATTGGTGATTCATCTGAACTTCTTACCCACCGATGTCCACAAAAAGGACAGTTCTCTTTTTTCATTGTATTCCCCCGCAAAAACAATATTAAAGTAATTATTTAAAAATATATCCCTATTTTTTGCTATTTTTTATTTAAAATGAATTTTTTCTAAAAATTTATCAATAATAAATATAATAAACAATTTCAATATTTTTTAGTGATTAATTATTGTTTTTCCATTTATATCCCACTTTTTTTATAATATGGTAGGATCTTTTTTCCTTTCTTAGTTTTATATCCTTCAACAAGCTCCCATTTAAATCCATATCCAACTATTTTACTATATTTATGTTTCAGATTATTTCCTTTTATCATCTTTACCATGATATTCTATAGCATATCAATTTTTAAGATTGATTATATATAAAACAAATGTGTAAAAATGTCAAAATGAGTAATATCGCATTTGCTTTATTGTTGTTAAAATTAAAACTTGTTTATAATTAAAATTCTTCTTTGACATCAATAAGCCTTTTAACAAGATCAATATATTTATTTATATCTGTTTTAGCATTAATCATTAACCTGGCACTATCCGGTGAACCACCACCATGCATACATCCTGGAACTCCTGCACCTATTGTTAACCATTCTAATAGTCGAGCAATTTTAACCCTTGTTTCACCTGAGCAGTTTGCTTTTAAATATTTCTTTAATAGGTCTCCATATTTTGGATCATTTATATCCTTACAAGATGGAAGACATCCTGTTTCTGCTATTCCACCTGCTATTTCTTGAGCAAGTCTTTTTGTTTCATAAGGAAGAGTTGCAACTTGAACTTTATTTACATTTGATATAAGTTGATTTGGTATCCATACTCCTGATGGATGTTTTGTACCAAGCACACTTGCAGCAATACCCATCCCATAAGTGATTTCATTGTTAATTATCATCTGCGTTATTTTATCTTTAAATGTTTTTTCAGATAAACCATTTGCTCTAGCCATAAGTACACAAGCACCTATCATCATATCTCCTTGACCTGCGACACACCCTCCAATAGCTGCTCGATACGGCGCAATGAAATTCATAATTGCGTTCATTGAATATTTGTATTCTTGACACATAAAAACCCTATCTTTTGGGATAAAAACATCTTCAAATAATAAATATGCTTGGGTTATACCACCTATTTCTACAGGTATGTCAAAACCATCTTCCAACTCTCTATTATCACTAGGTCTTCTAGCCTCTATATAGTAAGATTATCGCTATCTCTGGGAATTGCAAAAGCTATTGCATAATCTTTATCAGATTCTTTATAACCAATACCTGGCATTATAAAAACTTCATTAGCAGCTGCGATACCACATATCATAACCTTGGCTCCTCGGACAATAATTCCCTCCTCTTTTTTTTCAACAATATGCAAACTCATATCAGGATCTTTTTGTTGAGAAGGAGTTTTTGTCCTATCGCCTTTTGGATCAGTCAATGCACCAGCAACTGTTATATCACAGTTTTGTGCATCTATTAACCAGGATTTTAATCTCTGATGATAGTCCGTGTTTAATTCTTTGTCCATATCATATGTAGTTGACCACATTGCATTAATTGCATTAAATCCTACACAACGCCCGCCAGTACATGTACCCGTTAGATTAAACATAAGCCGTTTCATGCGAACATTTGCTATCATATCATCTGCGTTTCCTAGAATCGAGAGATATCTTATAACAGGTTTTCCAGTTAGATGAGATTTAGTTGTAAGAATTTCTTTATATTCAGATTTTTGTGCTGCTTTAAATATCTGACTATGTCCTTCAACTGTTCTTTTTGTTGTAGGATGTGTTGTTACATCTTTAATTAATTCTCCAAATTTGTAAATATTTGGTCTCATCTGTTTAAGGCTTTTTTTATATTCCGAGGAGGTTCTCATATTTTACTTCCCTTTTATCTTGAACTCCCATTCACACCATAGATCTTTAGAGTGCTCATCTGGTGGACAAACATTACAGGTAACTTCGATATTAGGATTAAATTCTTTAGCAAATGATTTTAAGAAATTATATCTAACAGGTTTGCATCCAAACTCAGATAAACCTTTTGAAAGCCTTGTATTTTGAACTCTACATTTTTTGTTTCTGATTATTCCAATACTATTTTCTATAGATGTTTCTTTATCTTCAAGATCCATTGCCCATCCAGAATATTCAAGTGCTTTCATAAAAGAATTAATATCATTTTCTTTAATATTAAATAACTTTCGTATTCTCTTTGCTTCGATTTTACCCATTGCATTCCAGACCATACTATCAATCTCTGTTGCTTCTTCTGTTCCAAATTTTTCTTCAATGAATAGAAAATATAATCCATCAACAGCCCACATGTTACGTAAATGCATAAAAATAAAATCAGCAATTTTTTCATCTTGAATATTTTTTATAATTTTCCTATCTTTATCTCTAGTAATATATACCATTCCTCCTAAGAATATTAGGCTTTGAAATAATAATCTATAATTATCCGATTTTTTCTTTTACAGCAGCTGTTAGTTTTGGAATTATTTCATATAAATCTCCAACTATGCCATAATCTGCGGATTTGAAAATAAGTGCCTCTGGATCTTTATTAATCGCTACAATAATACCTGAATCACGCATACCCGCTATGTGTTGTATCTGTCCTGAGATTCCTGCTGCAATGTATAATTTAGGTTTTACTTTATGACCAGAAAGTCCAATCCAATGGTCCTCAGAAAGCCATTTTAGATCAGCAGCTATGGGTCTACTACATCCTACAGTTTTACCTTTTAACACATCAGCAAGTTCTTGTACAAGTTTTATATCGTCTTTGTTTTTAAAACCTCTACCACATGATACTATTATCTCTGCATCCTCAACATTTACGCTATCAGTTTGCATTTCTTGTATTTTTGTTATCTTTGATGCATATTTTTCAACATCAAATTTCTTTTTTATTATAACTCCAGTTCGACTGTCATTTTTGGTAAGTGGATTAAATACCTTTGATGGAACTGTTAAAATCTCAGGTTTTGAGTTAAATTGTTCAATAGCTATAGCGTTTCCACTATATACTACTCGTTCTGCTGTAATTTTTTTATTTTTTACATATATGTTTATCGCATCAATGATACAACCAGCTTTTAATTTTCCAGCAAGTCTTGATGCTAGCTCTTTTCCGTTTTTATTAGAACCGATTAATATTGTTTCAGAACCAGTTTCCTTAATTGCATTTTCCAGAAATCCTGCATATTCTTCTGCTTTGAATTTTTGTTGATCTGTTTCAATAATAAAAACTTGATCAGCACCATAAGATATATACTCTTTAGCAAGTGAATCATCCGTTTTTCCAATTATTATAACTGTTGTGTTTTTTTTTAGTTGTTTTGCTATTTCACTTGCTTTATTTAAAAGCTCGATTGTAATTTTTTTGTCATTTGAGTAAACTAGTACCATTATTTATCACCTTAGTACTCCTTCTTTAATTAAACTCTCAACGAGTTTTCCAATTGATTCATCAATATCATCTTTATAGACAACGTTTTTTCTCTCCATTGGAACACCTTTAAGTTCAACGGTATCAACTAATGATTTTGTATCAGCACCAAGTGAATCACCAGGCCATTCATTGATAGGTTTACTTGCTGCACCAAGAATTTGCATTAGACTGGGCAGTCTTGGTTCATTAATTTCTTTTGTAACAGTTACGAGAACTGGATAAGTTGATTCTGTTGTAACTGCTTTATCACCCATGTTTCGATCAGCTGTAATCTTGTCTTTTTCAGCATCTATTTTCTGAGCATATGTAATTTGCGGGATGTTTAACAGACCAGCTAAATGTGGTCCAATCTGTCCTGAAAAAAGATCAACTGATGCTTCACCACATAATATTAAATCGTATTGGCCAATTTTTTTTATTGCACTTGCTAAAAGGCTTGCAACCACATGATAATCTTTGTTATCTGGTGGGTTTACAAGTATTCCCTCATCTGCACCCATTGCAAGTAACTCTTTTATTCTTTCTTTAGCATCACTTGGACCAATTGTTAAAACTATTATTTTTCCACCAATTTTCTCTTTTATTTTAATTGCTTCCTCTAAAGCATTTTTATCAATATCATTAACTTTCTGAGGGACACCTTCTAAAATAGGTTTTTTTGTACTTGGATCGATTTTCATCTCAGATATATCTACTACTTGTTTTGCACATACTATTATATTCATATTTTTTTCACTCCTTTCCTTTCAATTTCTAATTCTCTTAATTGTTTTCTTTTAATTTTTCCACTTTGTGTTTTTGGTAATTCCTCTACAAATTCAATTATTCTTGGATATTTATATGGAGCAGCAACAGTTTTTGTATGCTCCTGGATATTTTTAATAAGACTATCTGATGCCTTGTTTGTATCATGAAGTACTATAAATGCTTTGACAAGAAATCCTCTTATTTCATCAGGACTTGAAACAACTGCACATTCAAGTACATCTGGATGAGAAATAATTGCAGATTCAACTTCGAATGGTGATATTCGATATCCTGCTGCCATGATAAGGTCATCATTACGACCACTAAACCAGTAATATCCTTCTTCGTCCTGATATAGTACATCACCAGTTAAAAACCAACCATTTTTAAAACTCTCATTTGTTATTTCAGGTTTATTCCAGTATTCTTTGAAAAGACCTGGATCTGTTTGTTTTATTCCCAACACTCCTGATTCTCCTTTTGATAGAGTTTTTCCTTGTTCATCAAGAATTGCACATATTTTTCCGGGTTGTGGTCGGCCACATGACCCTGGTTTAATTTTCATATTTATGAGATTTGATAGGTATACCATAATCTCTGTCATACCTATTCCATCATATATATCAAGTTTGAAGAATTTTTTCCATTTTTTTATTACTTCAGGGTTTAATGGTTCACCTGCAGATATACAATGTCTAAGACCTGATAAGTCATATTTTTTATCAGCATCTTTTACAGCTACAAACATTCGATATGCTGTTGGAACTGATGCAAGGTTTGTAATTTTATATTTTTCTAATAATTCATACCATTTCTCTGGATTGAACCTGCCATCATATATGAATGTTGAAAAACCATGCCGCCATGGATATAAAAAGCCATTTCCTAGTGGGAAAATCCAGTTAAGATCTCCAGTATGTGCAAGTATGTCATCGTCTCTTCCATTTTGCCAAAATAAAACACTTGGATCATTTCCTGGTACCCATCTGTGAAGATGAACTGCAGCTTTTGGATTACCTGTTGTACCAGATGTGTAGCAGAAAAACGCCATATCGTCTTTTTTTGTTTGTTCTATTTCTAATTTTGATGATGCTTCTCTCATCAGTTTTTCATAAGAAAGTTGATCATCGTATGCCTCTCCAATAATTATTATATGTTCAAGAGTTGGACATTGTTTTTTTATTTCATTTACTTCATGTACATATCTTGGAGTTGTAATTACTATTTTTGAACCACTATCATTAATTCTGTATTCAATTTCATGAGATCTGAACATAACGCTTGATGGTATAGGTATTGCACCAATTTTTACTCCACCAAGAAATGTTGTTTGAAATTCTGATAGATTTGGTAGACGTAGTAGAAATCGATCTTGTTTTTTTAATCCAAGATTTTTTAAAACATTTCCAAACTTATCAGTTAGTCTTTTCATATCATTAAAAGTTAGTTTATCAGTGTTACCAAGGTCATCCTCCCAATATAGTGCTACTTTATTTTTCTTTTCTGTTTTAACATGTTTGTCTACACAATCATAACCAATGTTATATTCATCTGGAATATCCCATTTCCATTTCTGAAATTCTTTTGAATAGTTAAACTCCCCCATAATTTTTTCTCCACTAATTGTTTTATTTTAGTAAACTTCCAGATATTACTAAGCGTTGGATTTCAGATGTTCCTTCATAGATTTCGGTGATTTTTGCATCTCTGAATAATCTTTCTACTGCATATTCTTTTGTGTAACCATATCCTCCATGGATTTGTACAGCTTTAATCACTGCATCCATCGCTGTTTCAGAGGCATATAACTTTGCCATTGCGGCTTCTTTTGAAAACCGTTCTCCTTTGTCTTTTAAATATGATGCATTATAAACAAGATACCTTGCTGCTTCAATTCGTGTTGCCATATCAGCAATCATCCATTGAATTGCTTGGAATTTTGCAAGAGGGCGACCGAATTGTTGCCTTTGTTTTGCATATTCAATACTTTCATCTAATGCTGCTCGAGCTATTCCTACAGCTTGAGCAGCTATTCCAATACGACCACCGTCAAGAGTACTTAGAGCAATCTTGAATCCTTCACCTTCTTTTCCAAGAAGATTTTCTTTTGGAACTTCCATATCTTCAAAAATAAGCTCAGAGGTTTTAGAAGCATTAATTCCAAGTTTTTCAAAAATACTTCCGACTTTATAACCTTTGAATGAATCTTCAACGATAAAAGCACTAATACCTTTTGAACCTGCTTCTTTATTTGTGACTGCAAAAACAATAATTATACCTGCCTCAGGACCACTTGTTATAAAGGTTTTATCACCATTAATAATGTATTTGTTACCTTTAAGAACCGCTGTCGTTTGCATTGCACCAAGATCAGACCCTGCGTTCGGCTCAGTTGCTGCAAAAGCACCAATTTCTTCTCCTTTTGCAAGTATTGTTAAATATTTTTTTTTTTGTTCCTCTGTTCCATATTTCATAATAGGATGAGAAACAAGTGAGTTATGAACAGAGGTTATTACACCTGTTGATGAACATTTCCTGGAAATCTCTTCTATAACTGTTGCATAACTTATTGTATCAAGACCAGCACCACCATATTCTGTTGGAATTATAATTCCAAGAAGACCAAGTTTTGCCATTTCTTTAAGGATTTTTGTTGGGTATTCTTCTTTTTGATCTAATTCAGCTGCAAATGGTGCAATATGTTTTTCTGCGAACTCTTTAACCATTTTTTTAATCATTTTTTGTTGATCATTTAACTCGAGTTTCATGGGGGTGGGAATCTAGTTAATAAAAATAAAGGTTTCTATCTTGTATTAAAAGAAAGAAATATAATAAGCTAGTTAATTTCAGGTGGGGGAATTCTTTGGATAAAGGTTTCATTCATGTATATACTGGTCCAGGAAAAGGAAAAACAACTGCAGCTATTGGTCTTGGATTACGCGCAGCCGGTGCAGGCTTAAAGGTACATATGATTCAGTTTATGAAAGGTCGAAGGTATAGTGAACTCGATGCACTTGAAAAACTTAATAATTTTACATTTTCACAACATGGTCGTGATGAATTTGTATCTAAAGAAAAACCTGAACAAATTGATATAGATCTTGCTAAAGAAGGATTTGAGTGTGCTAAATCACTTATGAATAGAAAAAAGTATGATATGATCATCCTTGATGAAATCAATGTTGCAGTTGATTTCAAATTAATCTCTGTTGAGCATTTAATAAAACTTATTGAGAAAAAACCTGAGAATCTTGAGCTTGTATTGACTGGTAGATATGCCAATTCTGAAATTGTTAGAATTGCAGATGTTGTCACTGAAATGCTTGAGATAAAACATCCCTATCAACAAGGTGTAGAAGCTCGTAAAGGAATTGATTATTAATAGGAGGTTTCCTGATATGTTTGATAAAAAAGAAATAGATATTATCAAACGTGAAAAAAATAAATGGCAAAAAGAAATTTATTCTAAGCATATTAAGAATCATACTGAACGTAAAAAAAAGTTTGAAAACTTATCTGCAAATGAGATAAAGAATCTTTATACGCCTGCTGATATTTTTCATCTTGATTACTTAAAAGATATAGGATTTCCAGGCGACTTTCCTTTTTTAAGAGGTATTCATCCAAATATGTACAGAGGTAAACTTTGGACATTTCGTATGTTTTCAGGTTTTGGATCTGCTGAAGAGACTAATCTTCGTTACAAATATTTATTAAAACATGGTGAAACCGGTTTAAGTGTTGCATTTGATTATCCAACTTTATATGGTTATGATACTGATCATCCATTATCACGAGGTGAGTTTGGAAAATGTGGTGTAGCAATTAGTAGTTTAAAGGATATGGAGATATTATTTAAAGATATTCCAATAAATAAAGTCACTACTAGTATGACCATCAATGGTCCAGCAGCAATTGTATGGGGTTTTTATATTGCAAATGCTGAGAACCGTAGTATTGATCGACGAATTATTGGTGGAACAATACAAAATGATATTTTAAAAGAATATATAGCTCAGAAATCCTGGATTTTTCCGCCAGAACCTAGTATGAGATTAATAGTTGATACATTTGAATTTGGTTTCAAAGAAATACCCGGCTGGAATACAATAAGCATTAGTGGCTATCATATTCGCGAAGCAGGAAGTACAGCTCTACAAGAACTTGCTTTTACAATCGGTAATGGTGTAGAATATGTTAAATGGGCTATGAAACGTGGTCTTAATATTGATGATTTTGCACCTCGTCTAAGTTTCTTCTTTAATGCTCATAATGATTTCTTTGAAGAAATTGCTAAATATCGTGCCGCACGACGTATTTGGGCAAATGAGCTAAAAAAACTTGGAGCAAAAAAACCTAGGTCTCTTTTTATGCGATTTCACACTCAGACAGCAGGGGTGAGTCTTACCTCACAGCAACCTGAAATTAATATTTCTCGTGTAACACTACAAGCACTTGCTGCTATTCTTGGCGGAACTCAGAGTCTTCATACAAATTCAATGGATGAAGCTCTTGCTCTTCCATCAGAAAAAGCTGCACGAATTGCTCTTCGAACGCAACAGATAATTGCTGAGGAAAGTGGTGTGACTAGCACTGTCGATCCACTAGGTGGTTCATATTATATAGAGTGGCTTACTGACAAAATGGTAAAAGAAACATATGATTATTGGGATAAAGTAGAACGATTTGGAGGTGTGTTACCAGCAATTGAGAAAGGTTTTTATCAACGAGAAATAGCAAATGCAGCATATAAATATCAAAAAGAAATTGAGGAAAAAAAACGTATTATTGTTAGTGTAAATGACTATAAGATGGATGAGCTGATAGAGATTCCGATTCTAAAGATGGATGAAAAAGGGGAAGAACGTCAAATAAACCGTCTAAAAAAACTTCGAAAAGATAGAAACCAAGCTAAATATGAACGAAATATTAAAAAACTTAGAAAAGCAGCAGAAGGTAATGAAAACTTAATGCCATATATCCTTGATTGTGTTCATAGCTATGCTACTTTAGGTGAAACTTGTCAAGTACTAAGAGATGTTTTTGGAGAATATGTTGAACCTACGATTTATTAGGAGGAATATAAGATGGAACGTAAGATTAGAGTTTTGATAGCCAAACCAGGACTTGATGGCCATGATCGTGGTGCTAAAGTTGTAGCTCGAGCATTAAGGGATGCAGGAATGGAAGTTGTTTATACAGGCCTTCATCAGACTGCTGAGATGATTATTGAAGCAGCAATCCAGGAAGATGTTGATGTGGTTGGTTTAAGTTTACTCTCTGGTGCACATATGACATTATTTATTGATGTCGCACGACTTATGCAAGAAAAAGGTTTAGGAGATGTGCTTATAGTAGGTGGTGGAATTGTTCCTGAGGGAGATATTCCAAAACTTAAAAAAGAAGGTATTAAAGGTGTTTTTGGTCCAGGTACACATTGTGATGTGATAGTTGATTTTATTAAAAAGAATGTGAAAAGATGAATGATATAGCTAAAAAGGTTTTATCTGGAGATCAGCGTGCAATTGCTCGACTTATTACCCTTGCTGAAAATAATGATTCAGCCGCAACAAAAGTTATGGCTGATATTCATCCACATACAGGTAATGCACATATAATTGGAATCACTGGTGTAATGGGCTCAGGAAAAAGTACACTTATTTGTGAGCTTACTCGTATTTTTCGAAAACAAAGAAAAAAAGTTGGAATTATTGCTATAGATCCAACTAGTCCATTTAGTGGTGGTGCACTACTAGGTGACCGTGTTCGTATGATGGAACTAGCCATGGATGATGGAGTATTCATTCGTAGTATGGGTACCCGGGGAATGCTTGGTGGCCTTACTAGTGCTGTATATGACGTTGTTGAGATTCTTGACGCATCAGGAAAAGATGTCATAATGGTTGAAACAGTTGGAGTCGGTCAAGCTGAAGTTGATGTAATTAAAATTGCAGATACTACTTTAGTCATAATCGTCCCAGGACTTGGAGATTCAATCCAGACACTAAAAGCAGGTGTAATGGAAATTGCAGATATCTATGTTGTAAACAAAGCTGATAGACAAGGTGTCCAGCAAGCTGTTGCAGAGATTGAAAGTCTTGTAGATATTAGTTGCTCTGAAAAAGATAGAAAAACACCAATTATGCAAACTATATCAAAAGATGGTAAAGGAATTGAGGAATTAGTAAAGGAAATTATTAATCACTTTAAATATTTAGAAAAAACAAAGGAAATAGAAGCTCAAAGACGTCTTAGATACGAGGCAGAGTTGATTGAAATTATAAAAAAAAGCTTAATGAATTTTATTTTTGATGAATCAAAATTAAAAAATACTGTTGAAAAAAAACTGGATCAAATTAGTAGTAAAGAAGTAGACCCCTATACCGCTGCTAATGAAATTCTTGGGAAAATTTTAAAGTAAATAATATTTACTTTCCCTTAAAAATAGGTTTACGTTTTTCAAGAAAAGCCTTCATTCCTTCTTTTTGATCATACGTTGAAAAACCTGAAGAAAAATATGAAATCTCCAATGAATTTGCTGAATTAAGATCAATATCTAATCCTGTGTTTACTAATTCTTTTATAAATTGAATTTGTACAGATGATTTACCTGCAATTTTTCCTGCTATATCTTCAGCTGTCTCCATCAATTGATCATCTTCAACAACCATATTTACAAGTCCAATATTAAATGCTTCATCACCATCAATATTTCTACCAGTTAAAAGTAGTTCTTTTGCTTTCATTATTCCAACTAATCTTGGTAGTCTTTGTGTTCCTCCAAATCCAGGGTGAATACCTAGATTTATTTCTGGTTGACCAAGTTTTGCACTTTTTGCGGCAATTGCTATATCACATGCTTGAAGTATTTCACAACCTCCACCTAATGCAAAACCATTTACAGCTGCAATAAAAGGAATTCTTGATCTCTCAATTTTATTAAGCATAATATGACCAAGTTTTGCAAATTCTTTAGCTTCTAGTGGTGTCATATTTGCCATTGAAGAAATATCTGCTCCTGCAATAAATGCTTTACCTTCACCTGTTAAAATTGCTACTTTAATTTTTTTATCATTTTCAAGTTCACATACTACTTTTGTAATTTCTTTAATTGTTTCACTATTTAATGCATTTAGAACTTTTGGTCTATTAATTTTAATAAATCCAATTCCCTCTTTTTTATCAACTATTAAATTCTTATATGCCATAGTTACACCTATTTAGAATAATCATAAAATCCTCTACCATTTTTACGACCTAAATATCCTGCTTGGACCATTTTTTTAAGAAGTGGACATGGACGGTATTTAGAATCATTAAATCCTTCATATAAAACATTCATGATATGAAGACATACATCAAGACCTATCAAATCAGCAAGTGCTAAAGGACCCATTGGATGATTCATACCAAGTTTCATCACATTATCAATAGCTTCAGGGGTACCAACTCCTTCATATAAACAATATACTGCTTCGTTAATCATAGGGATTAGCACTCTGTTGCTTACAAAACCTGGGCTATCATTTACCTCAACCGGTATCTTTCCCATCTTTTCTGAAAGCTCAAAAATAATTTTTGCAGTTGCATCATCTGTATTAAGTCCACGTATAACTTCCACAAGTTTCATTACGGGTACTGGATTCATAAAATGCATACCGATGAATTTTTCAGGTCGGCTTGTTACAGATGCAAGATCAGTAATTGGAATAGTACTTGTATTAGATGTAAGAATGCAATCTTTTTTACATATCTTATCAATCTGTTGGAACAACTCTTTTTTAACCTTAACATTTTCAAAAATAGCTTCAATTACAATATCTACATCTTTTAGATCAACAAGTTTAGTAGTACCTTTTATTTTTGCCATTATCTTTTTTTTATCATTAGCTGTAATTCTTTCTTTTTGAATGCTTTTAGTTAAAAATTTATCGATTTTACTAAGTCCATTTTGTACAAAATCATCCTTTATATCTTGAATAATAACATCAAATCCCGCCTGTGCAGATACAAGAGCTATACCATGACCCATCTGACCTGCACCAATTACACCTATTTTTTTAACAACCATAATTCTTATCACCTCTCAATAATCATTTGAACAGCATTACCTCCACCAAGACAAATAGTTGCTAGACCTCGATGTTTTCTCAGATTTTTCATCGCATACATAAGTGTTATTAAAATTCTTGATCCACTTGAACCTATTGGATGGCCGATAGCTACTGCACCACCATGAACATTGAATTTTTCTTTAGGGATATTGATTTCTTTCATAACAGTAGCACTAGCAGATGAAAAAGCTTCATTATGTTCAACTAGATCAATATCATCGATCTTAAGGTTCATATCTTTCATTATTTTCTTAATACCTGGAATTGGTGCACCCATTACATATGCAGGTTCAACTCCACTTGTATTATAACCTTTTATTGTTGCAAATGATTCAATCCCTAGTTTATCTGCTTTTTCCTTGTTCATTACAACTACTGCGGATGCACCATCTGTTATTTGTGATGCATTTCCTGCTGTCACTACACCATCTTTTCTAAAAAATGGTGGAAGTTTTCCAAGTTTTTCAACAGTTGTATCCTCACGAATTCCTTCATCTTTATCAAAAATTATTGGATCTGTTTTTTTCTGAGGTATTTCAACTGGTACAATTTCTTCTTTAAACCAATCATTCTTTGTTGCTTTTGCAGCTTTTTGATGACTCCAAGCAGCAAACTCATCACAATCTTTTCGTGAAATATTATGCCGTTCTGCAATAACCTCACCTGTATTTCCCATATGAAAATCATTATAGACATCCCATAATCCATCACGAACCATAAGATCAACTACTTTACCATCAAATAATCTATAACCAAAACGAGCCTTGAGAAGAGCATATGGGCAGTTGCTCATACTTTCCATACCACCCGCAACAATGACATCTGCATCACCACATTTTATTGCTTGAGCTGCAAGTACTACTGCTTTAAGACCTGAACCACACACTTTATCAATATGTAAAGCACCTACTTCATATGGAATCCCTGCATTAATTGCTGCTTGACGTGCAACATTTTGACCAAGGCCTGCAGGTACAACATTTCCCATTATTACTTCCTGAACATCTTTAGGTTTAATCCCTGCTCTTTTCACCGCTTCTTTAATTACAATTCCACCAATTTGTGGAGCTGAAAAACCTTTCAAAGAACCAGCGAATTTTCCTTGTGCTGTTCTTACACCTGACACTATTACAACATCTTTCATATGAATATAGCCTCCTCCAAATAAGAAACGTAGTCAGGCAATATGATTAATATTTAAAACATTTTCTAAAAACCTATCTAACATCTACTTTTAAACTACAGATTTTTCCAAGATTTGCTTTTAGGACATCTCCCTTTTTAATCTCATTAACTCCCTCAGGTGTTCCAGTCATTATTAAATCTCCAGGTTCAAGAGTCATAATGTTAGAAATAAATTCAATTATCCTTTCAATAGAATAAACCATAAATTTAGAATTGGATTTTTGTCTTACTTTATTATTTACTTTTAAGATAATATCTAAATTATTGGGATCAGAAATTTCTTTTTTTATTACAACATCGCTAATTGGTGCAAACGTATCAAATCCTTTTGCAATACTCCAAGGCCAACCTTTTTTCTTAGCCTCTGATTGAATATCACGTGCTGTAATATCTAATGTAATACAGTATCCTAAGACATAATTCAAAGCTTTTTCCCGTGATATATTTTTACATTTTTTACCAATGACAACTCCAAGTTCTACTTCATGATGAAGGCATTTTGACAAATTTGGTATTATAATAGATTGATTATTAAAAATTACAGAACTTGCTGGTTTTAAAAAAATGAGAGGTTCCTTCGTAGTAAAGGTTTTCATCTCTTCAGCATGTTTTCTATATGTTCTTGCAAGACAAACGAGTTTACCTATAGCAATTTCTTTATCAATTCCATCTTTAAAACGATAAAATTTCATAATTCTTGCATTAACTAAAATAATTTAAACATTTCATAATAAGTTTCTTTAACATATTAATGATACCCACGTGAGGAGGCGTATGAAGTTCATTCCAAATTCTGAAGCTAAAAATGAAATGCTTAAAGAGATCGGAATAAAAAGTATGGATGAACTTTTTTCAGATATACCAAAAAAAGTTAGGACTACTAATCTAAATATTAATAAAGGTTTAACACAGCAAGAAACAGAAAAAAAATTAAGAAAAATCGCAGAAAAAAATGTTTCCTGTAATGAACATCTATGTTTTCTTGGTGGAGGAATCAAACTTCATTTTATGCCTTCAGCTGTAAAAGCTTTAGCATCCCGTTCAGAATTTTTTACAGCTTATACACCATATCAATCTGAAGCTAGTCAGGGTTTTTTACAAGCAATGTTTGAGTATCAAAGTATGATTGCAGAGCTTACAGGTATGGATGTTGCTAACTGCTCATTATATGACGGTGTGACAGCTCTGTCGGAAGCAGCCCTAATGTGCTCTAGGATATTAAAAAAGAAAACTTTTATAATTCCACATAACATATCATGGGAGAAAAAATGTGTTTTAGGTAATTATGCAAAAGGCTCAGGTATTAAAATAAAAGAAATAAAATATGATTATAAAACAGGTAAAGTTGATTTATCAAATCTTAAACAAACTATAGATAATGAAACTGCAGGTTTTTATATAGAAAATCCTAATTTCTTTGGAATTTTTGAAGATGATGTAAATGAGATATCTAAGATTGTTAATAAATCTGGTTCATTATTTGTTGTTGGAGTTGATCCGATATCTCTTGGTGTTACAAAATCTCCTGGTGATTATGGTGCAGATATTGTTATTGGAGAAGGACGAGCTTTAGGAAACACTATGGATTTTGGTGGTTCTTCACTTGGGATATTTGCATGTAAAAAGGAATACCTTCGGCAGATTCCAGGTAGGTTAATTGGATTAACAAAAGATGCTCAGAGTAAAAGAGCATTTTGCATGGCTCTTCAAACAAGGGAACAACATATTAGGAGATCAAGAGCAACAAGTAATATCTGTACAAACGAAGGGATATGTGCACTTACTGCTTCGATTTATCTTTCATGGCTTGGAAGCAATGGTCTTGAAAAACTTGCAAGAACCAATCTCGAAAAAGGAAATTCTCTTGCTGAAAAAATAACTTCAATCAATGGTTTTGAAAAAAGATTTACAGGTTTTCATTTTAATGAGTTCGTAATTGAAACTAAATTTAATATTAATAAAATCTACAAAATGTTTATTGATAGAAACATTCAAGGTGGATTTGTTCTAAGTCAACAATATCCTGAATTAAAAAACTGCATGCTTTTTGGTATATCAGAAGTTCATAGTGACCAAGAGATTGATGAATTAGTCTCAGTTTTAAAGGGGGTATCATAAAACGTATCATTCTGCTATTTATGATGAACCTTTATTATGTGAACTAAAAGGATCTAAAAAAGTAAAAATAAAAACAATTGACAATATTCCAAAAGAACTTCAAAGAGATAAAAATATTAATATCCCAAACCTTGATGAAACTCAAGTTGTTCGTCATTTTCATAGACTCTCACAAATGAATTATAGCATTGATTCAGGTATGTACCCCTTGGGTTCATGTACGATGAAATATAATCCGAGAATATGTGAGGAAATTTCATCATGGGATAAATTTTCTTGTACACATCCATTTCAGGATTATTCAACTATTCAAGGTAATCTTCAGATTTTATTTGAACTTGAACGTATGGTATGTGATTTAACTGGTATGGATTATTTTTGTCTTCAACCTGCTGCTGGTGCACATGGAGAATTTTTAGGTTTACTCCTTACGAGGGTTTATCATGAATCTAAAGGAGAATCTCATAGAACTGAGGTGATACTTCCAGATACAGCACATGGCACTAACCCAGCAAGTGCAGCTATGGCAGGGTATAAAATCAATGAAATTCCGTCTAATACAGAAGGAACAGTTGACCTTGATATTTTAGAAAAAACACTTACAAATAATACTGCGTGCTTTATGCTTACAAATCCAAACACTCTTGGAATTTTTGAATCAGACATACTTGAAATATCAAAGATGGTACACAAAGCAGGAGCATTATTATATTATGATGGAGCAAATATGAATGCTATAATGGGAGAAGCCCGACCTGGTGATATGGGATTTGACATCGTACATCTTAATCTTCATAAAACTTTTTCAACACCACATGGTGGTGGTGGACCAGGAAGTGGACCAGTTGGTGTAAATATTAAACTAGAAAAATTTTTACCAATCCCAAGGATAGGAAAGAAAAAAGATGGAACTTATATATTTGATTATGATGCACCAGAATCAATCGGTAAAATAAAGGGTTTTTATGGGAATTTTTCTGTCTTACTTAAAGCATATATCTATATTACTTTAATGGGTAAAGATGGTCTTAAAGAAGCATCTGAAATAGCAGTGTTAAACTCAAATTATATGAAACAAAAAATTCTTGAGAGTGGAAAATATAAGATGACTTATAAACCTCTTCGTAAACATGAATTTGTTATAAGCTGTGAGAAATTAAAGCAAGAGAAAGGTATTACTGCAAAAGATATTGCGAAAAGATTACTTGATCATGGATTGCACCCTCCTACTGTTTATTTTCCAATGATTGTAATGGAAGCATTGATGATTGAACCAACTGAAACAGAATCAAAAGAAGACCTTGATCGTTATATTGATGCTCTTATAAAAATTGCAGATGAAGATCCAGAAATAGTAAAAAACTCACCAATTAATACATCGGTTAAACGTGTTGATGAAGTAGGTGCAACAAAAAATCCTATTCTAACTTGGAATATGATTTAATCTTCAATTGTTTTTTTATCCATTAGTGATATTATAAAACCAACTATTCCTGGTATTAAGAAAACAATAACTAGTGAATAAATTCCAACATCATATACTACACCATATTTTATAATCCAGTCTAACCAGAGTCCAATTCCTATAAGAATAAGAATTACTGAAAAAATAGTATAGAAGCTATAATTTTTTAAATTGATTTTAATCATCTCAAATCACATCCATATTTTTTTCTGTTATATTAATCTGATGGGGGCACTGGGATTTGAACCCAGATCGGCGGGTCTCTTCTTAGGTCATCGCTCCAGTTATTCATCACTAAATCAGATGACCCTTTTTTAATCATACCCTAACTGGAGCCCACAATGATGCCGGGTTACACCATGCCCCCAGTTAAGAATTCAAACTACTTACTTCTGCTTCTTTTTTCACGTCTCATTCTCTTTTTTCGCCATTTCCATCGCATTTTATGTCTTTTTTTCCAGACCCTTGAGCTACGTTTCATTTTATGATTTCCTCTAATGTTATAGCTTGCCCTAAACAAATTCCTCTATTTAATGGTTTAGGGAAAACTCCAAGAACTATATAGTATTTGTCTAAATAGACAAAGCTCATTAGACAAGTATATATAGTTATTGAATTTTGGGTTTTAAACATTAATTAAATCTGCTATATTCTAAGTAAATTTCACTAAAATTTTTTTATCCATCCAAGCGTATTTGCATCTGGTACAATACCAACCCATTGAAACCCATTTTTGTTTACCATGCTTTGGATTAATATGTCTATATAATCTTACAAGCCATAAATCACATTTTGGGCATTTGTGATTAAAAGATTCATCATATGGATCATTACCAATTTTATACATAAGAGTATCTGCTGCAACATTATATGTATGACCACATTTTATACAAATCCAAGCAGTAGGAACCCATGTTCTTTTACCATCAAAACTTTTATTTTGATAAAGTTTTACAGCTTTTGAATCACAAATCGGACATTTTTTTTTGATGTTTATCACCACCAATTATTTTTATAACTATTTTTTATTATTTATGAACATATTATGTATATAAGGTAATTTAATATAGAAACTACTACCCATTCCAATTTGACTTTCAACCCATATATCCCCATTATGTTTTTTGAGGATTTCTTTACAAATAAAAAGACCAAGACCCGTTCCTTCGTTTTTACGATCATCACCAGTATAAGCCTGATAAAACTTGTTAAATATTTTTTTTACTTCATCTTTGGATATTCCAATTCCTGTATCTTTAACTTCAATCACTATGTAATCTTTCTTTTGTTCTGCTAATATACTTATTGATCCATTATCAGTAAATTTTAGCGCATTAACTAAAAGATTTTTTAGGACTTGTGCAAGTCTATGCCGATTACCCATAATACTAGGTAGATTTCTTGGGATTTTAGTTTTAAATTTAATACCTTTATTTTCAACAGATGCTTTCATATCTTCTGATATTTCATCAAGGAGATCAACGATTGGGATTTTCTCCAATTCAAATCTCATTGTATCAGTATCAAGCCTTGAAACATCTAGAATGTCATTTACAAGATTAAGTAATCTTTCAGAATTTCTAAGACTAATCTTTGCCCAGTCTTTAATTTGATTACTTGCTTTTTTATCAGAAATTATTAACTCAAGGTAACCTTTGATAGGTGTTACAGGAGATTTAAGTTCATGAGCTGCAATATTCATAAATTCTCTTTTTAACCGCTCAGACTTCTTAAGTTCATCTTCAATTCTTCTTCTTTCTGTGATATCACGTATCGTACATACCATTCCTGCAAAATCTTCATCTTTTTTATATGGAGCAATATTAACCTCTATGGGAGTTACAGATCCATTTGGAAGAACAAGTCCAAGTTCAATATTTTCAATTTTTTCATTCTTCATCCGAGCATCTATAAAAATCTGCTGGAAGAAATACACTGAATCTTCAGAAAGATAATCTCTAAATAATGTAGCAAGAACCTGACTTTTGCGTCTATTTATCATTTTTTCAAAAGAAGGATTTATATAAGTTAATCTACCAATTGGATCAATTGTAATAACACCATCTGCAGATGTTTCTGCAAGAATTCTATACCTTTCTTCAAGTTTTACTAATTCCTCCCAAGCTCTTTGACGTGCTGTTATATCACGACCTCTTAAAAGAATACCTTTAATTTCTTCTTCATCACTGATAATATCAACTGAAAATAAAAATTCGTAATATGTACCTTTTTTTGTTTTAATTTTTGTTTCATAGTCTTTTACTTCTAGACCTTTATTTGCGTTATTAATTGCATTTAAGTGTTTTTTAATATCTTCTACATTAAATATTTCTTCTAATGCTTTGAAATGTTTTCCTATAATGTCTTTTTTTTCTAAATTTGCCATCTGCAATGCTGTTAAATTTATGTCAAGAATAATTCCTTTTTCAAGATAAATTAAAAAATCACTTGTTGAATCAAATATCTCTCTAAACTTTCTTTCAGACTCTAAGAAATCTTTTTCAATTTTTGTTGTTTTATATCTTTCTCTTAAATCTCTAAGTATTACCAATTCCCCAATGATACCTTTGTTATCAGCTAATATGCTTGCATTTATTTCAGCGGGAATAATTTCTTGGTTTTTATTTAATACTTTGATCTCATACGGTGGGATACTTTCACCTTTCATGCATTTCATTAAGTTACTCATTGTTAAATTGATACTTTCTTCTGTTAGTATTTTTACTTGATCAAAACGTTTCCCAATCAGATTTTTTTTACTATAACCAAGTAATTTTTGTACTTGTTTGTTAACATCTAAAAAAATACCATTTTTATCAATAACTACAATTGGATCAATTGCTTTCTCAAATATATTTTTATATTTGGTTTCTGATTTTTTAATATCTGTTATTTCTCTGTTTATTCCTACTGTTCCAATAACTTCCCCGTATTCATTATATCTTGGTACTTTTGTTATTGACACCCAATGTTCAATACCTTTCTCATCTGTTACTTTTTCAACCTTATTTACAAGGGATTTACCTGTCTTTATAATCTTTTTATCTTCTTCAATTCGGTTTTTTGCATAATCTTTTGGAAAGAAATCTTTTTCAGTCTTACCGATCATTTTTTCTGGAGATGTTTTAGCACGTTTTGCCTTTGCATTGTTGACCTTTATAAATTCACAATTAATATCTTTAAAATAAATACAATCTGGTATATTTTCTAAAAGAGATGTTAATAAATCATGTTTTAAAGCAAGCTCATTTTCTATTTTTTTTTGCTCTGTTATATTTTTTATAACACCTATTGAACCAATTATTTTTCCATTATGATCTTTCAACACACTTATTGAGATATCGACATCAATCAATTCATGTTTTTTTGTCCAAATCTTAGTTTCTAGATGATATTGCATTCCTTTTTGTCTAATAATTACCTCCCTAATTTTTTTCCATTCATTAGATGGATATAAAGTACCAATATTTCTAAGAAATAATTCTTTTTCCTCCATATTCAGGAGCTCTTCAGTATACTTATTCCATGAAATTATTCTTTCCTTATTATCAGCAATTATGATTGCTATGCCATAATTTTCAAAAATTGTTTGATATTTTAACTTGAACTCATCGATATCTATTTCATCATGAATTCTTTTTAATCCTCCAGAAAATTCGTCTTCTTCAACTTCTTTTTCTTGTGTTTCTACTTTAGGATTAATATATTCAGTTGAGCTAGCTGTTTTACTATATAATATACCTTGTTTTTCTTCTTCTCGTAATTGTTTAATAATATCTGGTTCATTTTTCATTAAAAAAACCTCAAATTTAAAAATATTTTTTTAAAAAAAAATTCTAAATTTATACCATTATTTAGAAATCTACTCAATATCAAGCATCCCATCTTCTATCCCAAATTTATTAAATGAAATACTTTTTTTAGTATATTTACTTAATTGTTATTAATAAAATATAACGGAAGCGGCGGCGTCAAAACCTATCTATTGAAGGGATTTTTAACGAATAATTCGTTATATTCGTCCATTCGTTATTTTGTGGATAATATTTTTAAACTAAAACTTTTTTTTTATTTTTTTACTTTTTCTCATTTTTACTGTTTTTTAATACAAATATATGGAGGTGTCATAATTTGAATAATAAAAAAAGTTATGAGATTTTAAAATACCTTTTATTACCGTTTCCTATATTACACCTATATACCGACACCCACATAAATAATTCTTTTTTTCTTTCGAAATTTCAATTGGATTTTAGATTTTTGAGGTTGTTTTTATGAAAAATGAGAATGTGTTATCAAAAAGTGAGATCATCGCGGAGCGAATACTTAAAAGGATACACATTCACGACCTGGATAGCGGAAGCGTATTCACAGAAATAACAGGCTCCCAGGGTACCGGAAAAACCTCGGTCATGCTTTCGTTTATGGATTATACAATACATCATTACCCTGGGGAGAAAATATTTTTTTCCAATTGCTTGGAGGTAAAAAAACAAGTGATTATTTATTTATTCTATTTCTGTTCGAAATATTTTCCATCGCAACCTGGTCCAGGAACGCCTCCCAATCTAATCTCAAAACCAAGGTCGCACTCAGTTTTTTTAATCACATCAAGGTTACCTTTTTCAGTTCCTTTTTTATCAATATATCTGGTTATTGCATTAACACAATAAACACATTTTATTTCAACCATAATATCCTCAATTTATACAAATCAATATCATTTATAAATAAATCGTTTTTTGGAGGTTTTTAATTGAAAACAAATGATTATTTAGGTTTTAATGGTTTCCAAAATTCACTTTCACAGGACTCATTGAGATTTTTAAGTATTGTATTCCTTAATTACCTTTCCATCTATGTCAATAAGTCTCATATTTTTTCCATTTACTTCTACAATCATATCATAATATTTGCCAATTTGTTTCCATTTTGTCATTATAATACTCCCCCAAAATATTTTAATTTAACAATTTTTATTTGTAAAATAAAATTTAGTATATATTACCTTTTTTATAAAATTATAGACAATTGCCGTAATTATCTATTTTTTCAATAAAATTAAAAAATATTGTGTTTTTTGGAGGTCCTTATTTTTGGTTTTAAAAAATATAAGCAATTCAATAAAGAAAGAAAAATCCCAAGAAAGGGAAAATATGGAGGCTCAAAAGTATAATGTAGATATTAAACGCGAATATTATCCGCCTTATACTTATGATCCGGAAAAAGTAACTTTTGACGATATAAGGACCCATGCTTTAACAAAACAAAACAAGGCCGAAAGCACATTTAAAAAACTTATAAACCTCGTTAACCTTATGGAAAAACACCCTATATCCCCGGTTAATTTCAAAAAACTCCATTGGACAAATTTTTTTCAATATATGGACCACATTAAAACAAACGAGTATAAAGAACACCCGCACGCTCTTAAAAATAGAAGGAACGCTTGGACAATGATGTGCAGAGTTTGGGGCGTTTACCAAGAATGGCCTAAATACAAATTGCCACCAATTCCAGATCGGACCCGTATTATATTACCAATGCCGGAGAAAGTAAACGATATTTTATCCTATAAATATACAAATGATCCATATTTTAACAAGTTGATCCGATACCATTTTTTCGCGGGTTTTATGGTTGGAATGAGGCCCGAGAAAGAAATCGTCATTCTAAATTTAGACGACGTTATTTTATATAACGGCAACTTTCCGACTATAAAAATTACAGAGCCAAAAAAACACAACAACGTAAGAATATTAAAACTCGAAAACAACATAGCAACCGCAAAAACAAATAAATCTTTTAAAAACTATATTGACACAATTCGACCAAGGTTTGCAGATCGGGACGAGGACGCGCTTTTTATTAATCCCGTAACCGGTAAACGTTGGACCGAGGACAACTTAAGAAATAAGTTTTTAAGTAAATACGGGTGCGAAGTATGGCCTATCTATTGGCCTTATGTTATGAGGCATTGGAGCGCAACGGCTCGTTGTATTGAATGGAAAGACGATAACACGATCCTATATAGAGTTAAAGATTGGCATGGGCATAAAAAATTGGATCAAACACTCAAATACATAAGTTTAGCGAAGTTATACGACGATAAAGCCGGATCATGGTTAAACCGCGCCCTTAAACGACGCCGAAACATCGGAGGAAAACACGGTAAACCAAAGAAAAAAGAAGTCCGACAATTGTTGCAAATAACGAATAACGTGAAAAATGGGAGTCATTCGTTAGAATTTTTTCCTGTTGAAAAGAACGGACGCGGCGGGATTCGAACCCGCGACGTCTGGCTTAGAAGGCCAGCACCCTATCCAGGCTAGGTCACGCGCCCAAAAAAATAAACTCAATGGTTTGTCATGTAATATATAAAAATTGATAAAATTATGTATAAAAAAAGGATTTTTACTCGTAAGGTGCTGATTCTCCTATTAACTCAACATGTGTAAGAATCATTCTTCTGCAACAATATCTATCAATACCAAGATCATCAAGTATTTGTTTTGGAGTTTCTTTTGGTTTTTCACCGGAATTAATTAAATTTTTATATTCAGCATAGCGTTTTTCATATTCTTTATATGCATCACCTATAATTTTTCCACATGTGAAGCATCTTATAGGAATTATCATAATTTCACCTATATGATTTTTGTCTTTTTTTACGAGCACCTCTACCTAAAGGTTTTTTTGGCTCTTTTCTTCTTGAATCACTTACAAGAAGACTTCTATCATGATCCAAGTATGCAAGTTTTAAACTTGGATCTCCAGTAAACTCTAAAAGACCTTTTGCAATTGCTGTACGAGCAGCACTTGCTTGGCTCATATAACCACCACCATTAACCTTAACATCAACATTGATTTTATCCATATGGGAGCCTGCAATTTTTATTGGTTCAAGAATCTTCCATCGAGCAATTTCAGGTTCATAAAGTTCAACAGGTTTTTTATTTATTCGAACAAGTCCTTCTCCTTTTTGAACGGCTGCACGAGCAACTGCTGTTTTTCTTTTACCTGATGTATTTATGACTTTTTTCGCCATTTTATATCCTTGCCCCTAGATATCTTGAAAGTTCTTCAATCGTTATAAAATCAACGGGTTGTTTTTCAGCTTCTGTAATTTTTTCAAATTTTTTACCTTCAAATTCTTCTGGAATACCCATATAACATTTTAGCTTTTTAAAAGCTGTACGTCCATGTGGTGTCTGATATGGTATCATACCACGAATTGTTCTTTTTACAATTTGATCAGGCATTTTAGGAAAAAAAGGACCCTTACGATAAGTTCCAACTTCTCTTTTTTGTTTATAACGAGCCATTATTGCTTTTTTCTTCCCTGAAATAATTGCTTTTTCAGAGTTTACTACTGCAATATCTTCGCCTTTTAGAAGTCTTTTGGCAGTATTTGTACTTAACCTTCCAAGAGTTGCACCATTTGCATCTATAATTGCTGTCATGATTATCCCAATATCCTAATATTTTTTCCATCTGGATTATTTTTCAATAGCTCTTCAATTGTCATATATTTTCCTCCAGCTTTCTTAATTTTCACTTGTGCTTTTTCTGAAAAAGACCATGCAGCAATTGATACTTTTTTAGTTAGTTCCCCATCTGAAAGGACTTTTCCTGGGATTAATGCTGTTTCTTTATCTTTTATGTATTTACTAATACGATTAAGATTTACAATAGGCCAGTTGTTTTTAGGTTTTTCAAGCCTTAAAGCAATATCTTTCCAAATAGCTGCATCTTTCAAATTTGATTGTTTTTTCAGTTCATGAATTAAAGAAAACAATGCAGGATTTGTTTTATTTGCTTTTTTTGTCATTGGTATATTCTCCAGATATGCGAAATATGGTGTAAGTGGGGATTATTTATAAGATTTTTGGGAGAAATAGTTAAAAACAAAATATTAATAAATCCTTCACATGAAAAAACTAATTTCTATATGTGGAAGCGATGTGTCCGATGAAAATTTGTCGCGACATGCACTTGATATTGCATATATAGTTGGTAGACTTGTTGCTAAAAAAGATGGAGTAATTATTTGTGGAGGTCATGGAGGGGTAATGGAAGCTGTCTGTAGAGGTGCAAAAGAAGAAGGTGGTATTACTGTCGGAATTATGCCTTTTGATAATAAAGAAGCAAATGATTATATTGATATAGCAATTCCTACAAATATTGGTAATGTAAGAAACTTTTTAGTCTCTAGAGCTGGAGATGTTACAATTGCAATAGGAGGTCGATGGGGTACTCTTAATGAGATATCGTTTCGTATGATTACAGGTAAGCC
>CP070836.1:1150768-1208651 GCA_020341795.1 Thermoplasmatales archaeon | reverse complement strand
ATCCATCTACTAACCACCCTTGTTATCTTATCTAAAATTTATATTTTATATTTCTGGTCTTTGTATGAATGATAGCGGTCAGATAAAGGGAAAGATGAAGGTATTGTTATAAGTAGGTTTTTGGAGAAAAAACTCGAAGAACATTTTACATTCATTGGTGCGGTAAGTAAGCAAAAGAAATCTGAGTGCGGATACCGGGATTTGAACCCGGGTGAGTGGCTTGGGAAGCCACTATCATAACCACTAGATCATATCCGCGTCAACAGGAGAAAAATCAAGTCATCGTTTTTATATTTTTCCTTGCTTTATTATAAGTTATCAATAGGATAATTTGGTATTATATTTGAAGGTGAAAAACTTTGTAAAAAAATTAATTTTATAATTAGCAGACATTAATCTCATCTGTTATTTGAATTGTTGACTCAATGATATTATAATTTTTTTCTAAGAATTTACTAATTTTAAAAACAAATTCTTCTTTATTTTTTATATTATTATTTTTTAAAGAAATGTGCGCAGAAAAAATAATCATTTCAGGGATAATTGTCCAAAGATGAATATTCGATAATCCTTTAATATTTGGAAATTGTTTTTTTAAATCCTCTGAAATTATATCTGCATTTAAACCTTTAGGAGAAATTTCTAAAAGAATTCTTGTTGAATCTTTTAATATATCCCAAGCCCAATAAATGATTAAAACAGATATACCAATACTAATAATTGGATCAATGATAAACCAACCTGTTATAAATATTAATATTGCTGCAAAGACAATTCCAACAGATGATACAGCATCAGCAATCATATGATAAAAAACACCTTTAATGTTGAGATTAGTTTTATGACTTCCGTGTAAAATCACTATACTTGCAAGATTTACTCCAAGTCCAATAAATGCAATTATCAACATTTGAAAACCAAGAACTTCTTTTGGTTGAATGATACGTTGAGCCGCTTCAAATATTATAACTGCTGCAACAATTAATAAAAATAGACCATTTATAAAAGCAGCGAGTACCTCAGTTCGATATAGGCCAAATGTTCTATGGTGACAGGGAGGTTTTTTTGCAATAATAATAGCAACTAAGCTTATTGTAATTGCAAAACTATGAGTAAACATATGACCTGCGTCACTTAAAAGAGCTATACTATTAGTGAGAAAACCACCAATAAGTTCGACAAACATCACACATAAAGTTATAGATAACGAAAGAGTGAGTTTTTTCTTTTCTACGTTACGATATTCAAATAAATGTTCAGAAAAACCATCTTTGTAAGTTTTTTCGACCATATATGATAAATCCTCACTGTTCATTAACTTTTACATATATAGTATTTGATAATATAAGTTATCAGGTTTCTTTTTCTAATTAAATTTTTTATTTTGAGGAGGGCGTTTTAAGAACCAGTTTGTAATATTAAAAATAGGTTCTGTTTCTACTACTTTGTATCCAAACCTTTCATATAGACGGACATTTTGTTCTTGATCTGTTTCATGGTATGCTGCAGCATTGAGTTTATCGATATGTTTACAAAAATAAGTTAATAATTTATTACCAATCCCTTGGCCTTGTTTATCTGGTAAAACACCAATAGGATCTATATGCCAATGTGGCTCTTTTGGATCATGTCTTCCCCATATTGATCTGAATTTAAATAGCCTAAGTGCTGCTCCTCGAGCAAATAATAGTGTTGGTATTTTTTCTAATCCTCTAGGTATTGAATTTTGGCAATCAGGCCATTCAACCATTCGCATTACACCGACAATATTTCCATTATCTTTTGCAACAACTACCTTACCCGGTTTTTTTTCAAACATAATTTTAAATCCTGTCTCCAACATTCGTCGATGTTTCTCGTCCTGACCACCAGCAACTATACTTGAAAAAGGTGTTAGTATAAAAGCTTGGCTTAATAACTTAGCTGCTTCGTTAATTTCATTAGGTTGAAGCTGAGTTATTTTTATTTCATTCATTATTTCACCTTCAAAGTTAACAATTGTTAACTCAAATGTTTAACTGGCATATAAATGTTATGGAAACTGTTAATATATCTTAGAAATACAAATTGTAATGTGCTGAATTACTTTAAAATTAAAACTCAATAATTAAAAATTGTTAATCATCTTTTATATAATTTACTATTATTAAAAACATATGTATCTAAAACTAATATTAGATATTTTAATCAATCTATATATCAAATATCAACAGAAATATGAATATTGCTAGTAACCGTGTAAAAGGATCTAAAAATTTTAACTGCAAAATAAATGGAATTTTCATAGTCTCTGATCCTTCATCAGGAAGAATACTTGAATTTGTAATTCTAATAAATTGAACAGAATTTTTAATAATTATTTTTGTAGCTGAATACTCAATTTCAGAGGATTATAAAATTTCTATTTTTTCTAAATTATTTTTATCATCGATCAAATAATAAGCTACAATATAGTTTTCGGACCAGGGAAGATTGAATATATCAAGATTGTACTCGGTGTTAGCAGCGTCAAAATTACTAATTAAAATAGAAATATTTGTTTTATCATCAGAAATCCCTGCTAGATATGTTAATCCATTAGCTGCATCCATACTGTGGGTATTAATTCGAATTGGTGAATCTTTTAATAAATAATTTAATGCAAGATAGGATAGTGCAGGTTTTTTATAAACACCATTATAGCTAAAAAGACTTAAATCAAAACCAATAAGCCTTCCTAACCAATTGTTATCACCTGTTCCACGATATCTAAAAGCAAGGTCCATGGAGGAATCTTGAAATGCAGTTAAACTACAAGCGGTAAAAGCAGCGTTTTTTGAGTTATCTTTGTCTCTTTGAGGTGTTAAAATATTGATATTCCATTCAGTATTTATATTTTCACAATTAAATAACTCAAAATAATCAAGAATGTTTCTAACTAATTGTGATGCTTCATATAACTGGTAAGGTTTATCTGCATACATGTGCCAAGCATAAAAATCTAAAGGTATATTGTAATTTGTTACAAACTCTAGAAATTTGATAGAAAAATTTTCATTATATACAGAGGATGTACATGGTCCACCGATTTTCAATGATGAATTATAATCTTTAAGTTTATTTGCGGTTATTTTGTATAAATCATAATATTGGTCTACTGTTCCATTCCAAAAACCTTTGAGATCGGGCTCATTCCATATTTCCCAGTATTTGATATTATAATGATAGCCATCTTTCCATCCGTCATTGTAGTGCATTGTAATATGTTTGCATATTTCAGCCCATTTATTGAAATCTATTGGAGGATCATTTGGACCACCTGCACTTTCTCCAAGACGGTAAAAAACTTTACAACCTGCATTAACAATTCCTGTAATGTATGAATCGCTTATATCAAAATCATAACTTGATTCAAGCAACGGGTCAGCATTTTCATCAGGGAAAATGGTGCTAATATCACATGGAAAAATAGTATTATCTAAATCATGAGTTCGTATATGTGTTATTCCGATTTCTTGGTACTGTTTGGTAAGATCGACACTATTTTCAACATTTTGTAAAGGTTTAGGTCCACAGTTAATTTCTGCATATGGTTTTATAATTCCATTAATATCATTACAATCTAAAACGATATTTAAAGAAGATTCATTTTTTACAAGTTTAACGTGTTTTAAAGGCTGGGAAATGGTTACAGGAAATATAAAAGATATTAGAACAATTACGATTAGAAAATATTTATAGAGTCGTTTAAAAAATGATTTTCTTATTTCTCTCATTTTTACCATTTTATATATAATAAATATACTATTATTGTTTTTTAAAATTATTCATTATTTCTTTTTCTTATAATTATCTGTAAATCAATTTGTTTTCCCAGTTTTTCAATATATATATCAAATATACCTTTTTTTATCATACTTACCCCTAGTAAAGTAATTAATATTCCACTAATGGTACTAACAAGTAGGCTTATCAAAACGCCTTCAACTGATGTTTGTTTTCTTTTAAAAATTCGAAACCATTTTACAAATTCCAATATAACTGCTCAAGACATAGTTGTTACTACAACAACAAATGCCATGGCGTATTTATCCATTATCAACCCGTCCCAATATATGTGGAGGATGTATATTATCACAAAAGCAAAAAATACAACTAAAACTGAAAATAAAACCTGAGTTATAAGGATATCTCCAGGAATCGAATAATAAGCATTAAGTAAAATACCTCCTATGTTTAATGCAAAAACAGAAGGTATTAGTAATTCAATTGACCCTGGAAGCGTGAATTTAATAACTAAATGTCTTAAAGTTGGTATTAAACCTATTATAATACCGATTATAATACCTATAACCCAGATTCATTGATGTTGCCATAATGCTAAAATAAGTGTGATAATTATAACAATCTTCATGCTATAAGAGGCAGTTATTTCTTTATTTGACTTACATTCAATATTACAATCTTTCATAGGTCTGAAATAAAATTTTGTTTATTATTTGTTATGTAAAGAATCTAGAATTTTCTTTTTATTTTAAATTTAGATTTATTATAGTATTTTTTCTTTTATAAAAAATGATTTAAACATAATTCTGAACGCAAAGATTTCAAAAAGTGTTACATCATAGGTAGGACTCATTGAATTTGTAAATAAGATTACTGTGGTTTTATCTTCAGGTCGATATCTCATTAATGTATGAACACCTGGCCACCCTCCACTGTGACCTATTTCTTTTTTACCAAAAATACTTGTTCCAAGCATCCATCCAAGACCATATTTTTCATCATTTGGATTATAATGATCTTTATGCATCATTTCAATAGTGTTACTATTTAGAATTCTTATACCGTTCCATACTCCACCATTCATAAAAGCTATTAGAAAATGTGATAATTCTTCAACTGATGTTCTCATTGAACCTGCAGGATGTAAAACATACATATTGTAATGTGGATGTTGAATATAGCTTCCTTTTTTATACTCATAAGGTATAGCAAGATTACTAATATTTACATCTTTAAGTCTAAAACTTGTATTATACATTTCTAAAGGTTCAAAAATATTGTCTTTACAGTATTGATTAAAATTTTTACCTGATAGAATTTCAACAAGATATCCAATTATTGCATAACCAACATTTGCATAAGAATATTTTTCTCCAGGGTGATTTTTTGACCAGATAATAGGTGAATAAGCACTTCCATTAGGTGTCAGATATTCTTTTAACCATGGATAAGGATAGTCTGGTATATCTGGATCTCCTGGGACATAAGATAGGCATATCCAAAATGAATTGTCACCTGCAAGACTTGATCTATGTGAAAGAAGCATACGAAATGTAATCGGATTATCTGGATGATTTGGATTCCTCAGATTAAATGGTAAATAATTATTTACATCCTCATCGAGTTCAAAAAGATCTTGTTCATAAAGCTGCATTAAAGCAGTTGCAGTAATAGTTTTTGAAATAGATGCAGACAAATATAGTGTGTTTGTTTGTGCTTTCTTATTTTTTTCAATATCATATAAACCGTATCCTTTTGACCAGACCACTTTTTCATCTTTAATAATACAGACAGATGCCGAAGGTTTATGAGCAAATCTCATTAGGAGTTCTATATACTTTTCAAAAAAAATTTCATTAGTCGCTTTTTCATAGTTATTTATTAGAACTCTATTTTCATTTTTAAAATATGCTTTACAAGATGGAACAAATATTGCTCCAATAATTAAAACTAAAATTATCAGTGATATATGTTTTTTATTCATTTTAATATTTCACCCCTTAAAAATTGAATAATTACATTATTATATAAATTCTTGTAAACAATTTATAGCCATTGTCATTTTTTTTAATTTAACTATTTTTTTCATATTTATCTAATTTTAAAGATTTAACTTTTTTGGAATAATATTAATGTTTTTATTTTTAAAAAGCGATAAACGAAAGGTTATTAAAGCTAATTAACGTCTGTTAATTAAGTGGTATAATTTGAAAATTGCGGGGGTTGTAAATAATTTTAGCGAAGCATTAGAAATTGAAGATATTGTAAAAGTATTTATTATTGAGAAAAAAATTTTAGACATTCCCTCCCTAAATAGAACCAATAAATATAAGAATGTCACAAACCACCATATTAGGTTATTTAATGAAAATAATGGACATTATTCAATGACTTCTATCAAAAAAAATTTACATAACAAAAATAATGGATACTTTAGGCAAGTTTTTAACGTTAGAGGACTTATTTAAATATATAATAATAACTTAATCTAAACGCATTTAAATGGATATCGACGTATTTAAAATTTTTAAATATTATATCTATATCTAAGCATTTTAATATTTTATTAATCCGTCTTTTTATTATGCATCTTTACCTGTAGCAACAAATACTATACCAGCAACTGTTAAAAGTAATCCAACGATAAAAGCAATCATTCCAATAGTGGACATAGTTTTAGCTGAAGTATATTCTTTTTCCAAATCGGGATCAAGTGCTTTACCTATGTCAGATATTATACCATAGGAATCATATTTTTCTACAGTGTCATTAGCGGGGAAATATAATATTAATCCAAATACTATAAAAAAGATACCAATAACTAAAACTATAGATCCTGATAATTTTGATTTCATATTATTTTCCCTAAGAACTACATATTCAAATACTGTAAAAGTTTATAAACCTCTCTGAAAGAATAATTTTCTGCTTTTGTCTTTAAAATTTTTATATTTTTTTAAACGTAAATAGTTCAAAGAGCAATCTTTGTTTCATTAATCCAATTATATGGTTCATCTCCTACAGCAAGAGGTTTATATGTATTAATTAAATCGAAACCTGCGTATTTATATATTTTTTATAATCATCATCGGAACATAAAATATCATAACATGGTCTTTTATCATCAAAATCAGTTGTAAATAATTTTTTATAACATAAATCATTTATATTATTATTGATGGAGGTATATTATTAAAAAAAAATTATGTTTAAAGATAATTTTTATAGCTGTTATTATTCTTTATTCAGGTATAGTAAATTCTAGCTCCAATAAAATTACAAAATCAGGATCTATGATAACATTTGGCCCGTACACGCAGAATTTTACAGATGAGAACATTACTATTGTTTGGGAGACAGATTCAGATACTATGAATAATTATGTTGAATATGGACAAGATAGCACTTATGGATATATAAAAGAGGGACTATCAAATTGTAATCATCATGAAATTATTATAAAACCTAGTTTTAATCATGGTCATTATAGAGTTGTTTCTAATGGTATAATATCAGATGATTTTGAATTTAAGCTAGGCAGTTATTTTTATGATAATAATAGTTTTAAATGTGCATTTATTGGTGATAGTAGAGGGATGTGGGATAATTGGGAACAAGCAAAAATTGTTGCTAACGCTGTTAATAATGGATCATCTCTGTTTGTTATTCATGGGGGTGATATGGTTGATGATGGAAGGATTTTAACTCAATGGGACAGCTGGTTAAATCTTATGATGCCTTTGATGCAGAATAGTACTGTTTTTGGAGTTCTTGGTAATCATGAGAAAAATGGTGATCGATATTTTGAAATTTTTTCCCTTCCAAACAACGAAAAATGGTATAGTTTTGATTATGGACCTTGTCACTTTATTATTCTTGATCAATATGAGCCATTTGGTAAGGGTACATCTCAATATAAATGGTTAGTAAATGATTTAGCAACTACAAGTGCTTTATTTAGAATTGTTTGTTTCCATGAACCTATCTATTGTAAAGGTGGTCATTCACCAAGAACAGATATTAAAGTAATATGGGAACCTTTGTTTATTAAATACAATGTTAGACTTGTTGTTCAATCTCATTGTCATTTTTATCAGAGAACAGATAAGATAGAAAATATATATTATGTTGTTACAGGTGGTGCTGGTGCTCCTTTATATAACCCTGGTGATGATTGGTTTGTAAACATAAGTAAAAAAGCGTATCATTACTGTTTACTTGAATATAATTCGGAAAATTCACTAAGATTCTCTGCTTACTATATAAATGGCTCCGTTTTTGATGAAATTATTATAAATCCTATTAGTAGTCCTAATCCACCAAAGATTACTGGACCTAAACATGGGAATCCTGGTGTACAATATGATTATGTATTTAGATCGTATGATCCAAATGATGATAATATTTTTCTATGGGTTGATTGGGATGACGGTACAGAAGAAGGTTGGTTTGGTCCATATGAATCTGGTATTGAAATATTTTTAAATCACACATGGGAAAACAAAATGAATTATTTGATAAAAGCTAAATCTAAAGATATTAATGGTGAGGAAAGTGACTGGACAACACATACTATGATTATGCCAAGAGATAAAATATCTTTTAATTCATTTTTCTTTAAATTATTTAATCTAATTCAAATTATATATTGAAGGAGAGATAAATAATAACTATAAATGATGTTATAATGCGAATAATTCAATAAATAATAAAAAATACGTAGTCTTTTAGAAGAGATAATAAATATGGAATAGTAATTATGAACCTTGATAAAATGATTATATTTATAAAAGCTGATGAAACAATTTTAAAGGAAAAATATTCATTGTATGTTTTAGGTGGAGATATTGGTGGAACCAATACTAATCTTGTTGTTGCAGGTGTTAAAAACTCAAAACCAAATTTACTTTTCTCTCTTAATATTAAAAGTAATAATCTTGATTCTCTAATACCAGCTATTGAAAAAATAATAACATATGCAAGGAGTAACTATGGAATAGAGCTTAATATTGCTTGTATTGGTGCAGCAGGAGTTGTATCACCCTCTAATGATTTCGCTCAATTAACAAATGTATCATGGAATGTTAGTACAAAAGAATTGATTGATAATACATCATTAGAATCAGTATACGTCATCAATGATTTTCAAACTATCGGGTATGGATTAAACCTACTTGATCATAACAATGAGAATGATATATTTCAAGTAAGGGCTGGTAATAGAAACTTGGAATATTTAACTTTTACAAAAGCAATAATTGGTGCTGGAACTGGTCTAGGAAAAAGTATCTTAACTTATGATAAACAATTTAAAGCATATATCCCAATCCCAAGCGAAGGTGGTCATGGGGATTTCCCAGCTCAAAATGATTTTGAAACACAACTTGTAAATTTTATTAAAAAATTAAGAGGGATCTCAAATCCATTAAATTATGAAGAAGTACTATCAGGAAGAGGATTAGAAAGTATATATTTATTTATTAGAAATACACAAAATTTAAGAGATACACAGTATACAGAAGAAATTGATAAATCTTCAGATAAAGCCCCACTTATATCAAAATATAAAAATATAGATGAATCATGCAAAGAAACATTAAGATTATTTACACGATTTTATGCAAGATGTGCAAAAAATTTTGCCCTTGATACTCTTGCATATGGAGGAATGTATATTGCAGGCGGTATAGCTTCAAAGAACAAAGAAATATTCACGACAAAGGAATTTACTGATGAATTTGAAAATACCTATAGAAGATATGATTTCTTAAAAAATATTCCTATAAATATAATCGTAAACTATGATGTTAGTCTTTATGGCGCTTGCTACGCTGCTATATATAAATCTTATAGTAAAATATAAAGCAATGTTTTTTTAATGGAATAATAGCATATATGCAATTTAATATACAGAGTTAATCTTTATAAAGATGAAAATTTTGAGGTAAGAAAAATGGTTGATCTCAACGATTTAACAAATATGGCCAATAAATTAAGAATAGAATCATTGAAATCAACAACTTCAGCAGGATCAGGACATCCCACATCTTGTTTGTCATGTGCAGAAATTATAAGCAGTTTATTTTTTTTTGAAATGAAATTAGATGATGAATTTATCTTATCCAAAGGACATGCTGCACCGATTCTCTGGGCAACATATGCTGAATTAGGCTGCATACCTCGAACATATTTAAATACACTCAGAAAAATTGATAGTATTTTAGAAGGTCATCCAACTCCAAAAATGCCCAGTATTAGAGTGGCAACAGGTAGTCTAGGTCAAGGACTATCAGCAGGTGTTGGCATGGCACTTGCAAGAAGACTAATGAAATCAAAAAGTAGAGTTTTTGTTTTACTTGGAGATGGAGAATGTGCAGAAGGCTCAGTTTGGGAGGCAGCAAATTCTGCAGCTTATTACAAACTAAATAATTTATGTGCAATAGTAGATGCAAACAGACTTGGGCAGTCAGAACCAACTATGCATGGTCATATTGTAGAAATTTACAAAAAAAAATTTGAAGCATTTGGATGGAATTCAAAGGTTGTAAATGGACATAACATAAAGGAGCTTATCGATGGATTTAATGAATTTAAAAAATCAGATGAACCTTATGCAATTATAGCAAAAACCTTCAAAGGTAAAGGAGTATCATTTCTTCAAAACAAAGAAGGATGGCATGGCAAACCACTTAATTCTAAAGAATTAAAAAAAGCTTTAAAGGAAATCGGTGAAATCAAAATAATAATTCCTTCAAAGGTCTCTTGTATGAATCCTCTACCTTACAAATATACCTGTTATGAACCAACCAAATATAAAATTGGAGAGAAGATATCTACCAGAGTAGCTTTTGGAAACGGCCTAATAAAATTAGGTGAAAAAAATAAAAATTCAATAGTAATTGATGCTGATGTAAAAAATTCAACAATGACAAATGGATTTTTTAAAAAATTCCCTGACAGAAGCTTTCAATCTTTTATTGCAGAGCAAAATATGGTTGGAATGGCAATTGGATTTTCAGCAATGGGTTATATTCCATATGTTTCCACCTTTGCTACATTTCTTACACGGGCTCATGACTTTATTAGAATGGGTATGTACTCAATGGCCAATATAAAATTTGCAGGTTCTCACGTTGGGATTAGTATTGGACCAGATGGTCCATCTCAGATGGGACTTGAAGATATACCTATGTTTCTCTCTATTCCAAAAGCAAGTGTTTTATATCCTTGTGATGCCGTTTCCACTGAGAATTTATTAAACGAAATGAGTAAAATAAAAGGTATTTCATATTTACGTATAACCCGTGAAAAAACACCTGTTATATATGAAAATTCAGAAAAATTTGAAATCGGAGGTCTTAAAGTTCTAAGAAAAAGTAATTATGATAAGGCACTAATAATAACAGCTGGAGTTACAATACATGAATCAATTAAAGCATATGAGAAACTGTTAGAAGAGGGTATCAACATAAGGATTATTGATCTATATTCACTTCAACCCATAGATGCCACTTCTTTAATTAAAAACGCTAAAGAATGTAATAATGTAATATCTGTAGAGGATCATTATTGTAATGCAATAGGCACACTTGTCTCAAGTTATATTCCGAATATCAGATATCTATGTGTGACAGATATACCACTATCTGGAAAACCTGAAGAGTTACGTGCAATGTTTAAAATTGATTCAACATCAATTGTCGATATGATTAAACAATTTACAAATCTTTACTAGCAAACGTTTTAAGTAATGTTTAATTTAGTAATATTTGTGCAAATATGTTTCAAGAAATTACTTATTTCCTAATATTTGGAATTCCATTTATTGTTTATCTAGGGATTGTAACTATAATTATGTTTATAATAACGGCTTTGCTAGCTTTATTGAAAAAAAAAGGTAAAATAAAAATTTCAATAAAATGGCATTACAGATTGGCATATATCTCAATTATTTTAGCATTAATCCATGGTATTTTAGGCATTTCAGCATATTTTTAGCATCGGTAATATTGATATAATACTTACATGTTTTAGATTTGTTTAGGGGGGAAAATAAATATGAATAATAATAAAATATTTTTTAGCAAGAAGTTAGTAATTTTAACTATTAGTTTTATCTTTTTATTACTTTTAATTAGCTCTTTTACAGTTTGTTCTCATTCACCTTCAAGTATGATGTTAGCTTATAGCAAGATAACTAAACAGTTAACAGTTGATATCACTCATCAAGTTTCAGATCCCAATAATCATTATGTCGAAAATATAGTTGTAAAAATTAATGGAGAAACAAACTTTAGTAAGGATTACACAAGTCAACCAGCTTCTAGTTTTACATATACTTATGAGGAAGTCGAAGTAGCTGAGGGTGACATAATTGAGGTTACAGCCACATGTATTATTGTTGGCTCTATAACAAAAGAGCTAACAGTTAGCCTTAGTGATGTATCAGCAACCGACGGAGATAGCTCAACTCCAGGATTTGAAATTGCATTAGCATTGTTTGCTATTATTGCATTATTAATTATCATTCGAAAAAAAGATAATTAAAAAGTATTTTTATGAAATAATCAAAAAGTTTTATTGAAAATTTGATATTTATAATTTATAAAAAGTTATCAATCATGATTACAAAATTGCCATTCTTTTATTTTTTCTTATATCTTTGTTTTTCATTGAAATAAGCAATAGATGCATAACCTGCGTAAACTCTTGCAGAATGTTTTACGTCTTTTGGTATAAAAAAGGTATCTCCCCGTCGGTATGTTTTAATATCGCCAGCAACATTAAGATCAACTTTACCTTTTACTACAACTTCCCATTGACTTTCATGAGAATGCTTTGGTATATCAATATCTTTTGAAAATTCCATAAAAATTACTTGATTATTCTCTCCCTGTAATAAATAACCTTTCACTCCATCAATTGGAATATCTGCCTCTGGTAAAAGAGATATGGGCTCAGGGAAAAAACTCAACATAATTATTTACCTCCAAATCATAAAATAATAACATCTTTCTTTAAATAGTTTAATTTTATTTTTCAATATATATATTACACAATTAACTAAATTTACTCAACAAATTTAGGACATTATAATTTAGGATTAAATTATTTAAACAATCATATTCGGATCATAAATTATATATATTATTAAAAAAAAATGATTTAAGATTTTAGAAAGAAAAAAGAAAAATTTTATAATTTTTATTATACTGATTCTAAAATTTTTAAAATATATTTATATGTTTTTTCAACAGTTCTTACATGTACTTTTTCTTCAGGTGAGTGTGGATATTTAATAGTTGGTCCTATGCTTATCATATCCATACCTGGAAATTTCTCACCAATTATTCCACATTCAAGACCTGCATGAATTGCTTCAACTTTTGGATCATTACCATATATTTCTTTAAATATTTTCTGAGAAATCTTAAGAATATTTGAATCAAGATTTGGCTTCCATCCAGGATATGGTTTATCCTCTTCAACATTTGCACCAGAAAGCTCAGCAGTTGCATGTATTCTATCTCTGAAATCTTGAAGTGCAGATTTAATACTACTACGAGTACTCATATTCATTGTCGCAAAATTATCATTAATAGAAATTGATGCCAGATTTGTACTAGTCTCTACTAGATCTGGTATATCATAGCTCATTTTATCGACACCATGAGGAAGACTGTGAAGAAGATTTAAAAGCCTGCTCTGGGAATCGTCTGAAAGAGTTGTTTTTAACTTATCAATGTTTTCAAAATCTACCTTGAATTTTGGATCAATTGGTTTTAATTCTTCAAGTATTTCTTCTTCTTCAGATTTTAATGTTGATATAAAATTGTCTTTTTCTGATTTATCAATAGAAATTTTAGCATATGCTTCACGAGGGATAGCATTATGCTTATCACCTCCTTTGATCTCAGTTATATGATATTTATAATAATCTCTTGCTTTCCAAAGCATTCGGGTTAAAAGTTTTATAGCATTTCCTCGTTGTTCATGAATATCAACACCTGAGTGACCCCCACGAAGACCTGAAATCTTAATAGCCAAACTTTCAAGGCTACCATTTATTGGTTGGTTTTTAACTGATAAAGTTATTTTGGAATCTCCACCTCCAGCACATCCAACTGTGATAATACCAAAATCTTCACTATCTAAATTTAGTAAGATGCGACCTTTTAGCATATCTGACTCCAATGCAAATGCTCCAGTTAAGCCAGATTCTTCATCTATGGTAAATAATGCTTCTATGGGACAATGTTTCAGTTTATTATCTTCAAGTATTGTAAGACTCATTGCAAGTCCTATGCCATTATCTGCTCCAAGAGTGGTACCATCTGCACTTAGAACGTCACCTTTAAGTTTGAGTTTTATTGGATCTTTTAAAAAATCAAAATCTACGTCACTATTTTTTTCACAGACCATGTCCATATGTCCCTGTAGTATTACGATAGGTTTTTTTTCCATACCATGACTTCCAGGTTTAATAATTACAACATTACCTGATTTATCAACTTTATATTCCAAGTTATGTTTTTTAGCAAAATCCACTATATATTCACGTATTTTTTCCTCTTTTTTACTACATCGTGGAATTTTACGAAGTTCATCAAAATGCTTCCAAACAAGTTTTGGTTCAATATTTTCAATAACTGACATATAATAAAACCTCCCTATTAAATGTAAAACTGGTAATAAGAAAACTTTTTTAAAATTTTGCCACAAAACCATTTATATAATATCTTCATATTTACCAGGTTTATTTCGGAGGCATGATTTTAATGGATTGGGGAATGAAAAATCGAATGTCAAGAATAATTCAAAAAGATGGACATACAGTTATGCTTGCTGTTGACCATGGATATTTTATGGGACCTACAACTGGTCTTGAAGATCTTGGTAAAATGGTAAAACCATTATTGCCTTATGCAGATGTTTTAATGCCCACACGTGGAGGATTACGTAATTATATACCACCAGATATTGATATACCAGTATGTTTAAGGGTATCAGGTGGAACAAGTATTCTTAATGAAACTAACCTTTTGCATGAAGGAATAACGGTTGATATAGAAGATGCGATAAGATTAAATGTTGCTGCTATTGCATTTTCTATTCTTGTTGGACAACCCTTTGAGCGAGATACTCTTCTAGGGATGACTGAATATATAGATGAAGCAAACCGATATGGAATACCAGTACTTGCAGTAACAGCTGTTGGAAAAGGTCTTGGTAAAGATGCAAGATATCTTTCTTTAGCATCTAGAATGGCAGCAGAATTAGGTGCAAGTATAGTAAAAACTTATTATTGCAAGGATTTTGAAAAAGTAGTAGAAACTTGTCCTGTACCAATAGTAATTGCAGGTGGAAAAAAGGTACCTGAAAAAGACGCACTTCAGATGGCATATGATGCCATACAAGCAGGTGCAATAGGTGTAGATATGGGACGAAACATCTTCCAAAGTACAAATCCGGTTGCAATGATTCAGTCAGTAAACTCAATAGTTCACAAGAAATACAAACCAAAAGAAGCATATATGCTTTTTAAATCTAAAAAATAACATCTATACAATAACTTTATACAATAACTTTAAATAAAAGTCTTTATTAACCCCAGAATGAAAAATTAAGAAAGATTGGAGATAAAGATAAAATGTGGATATGGATATTATTTATTTTAATAATAATTGTTGTACTATTGATACTTATATATGTAGGATACTACAATAGAATAATAAGAATGGAAAACAGGATTGATAATAGTTGGGCACAAATAGATGTACAGCTTAGGCGTCGTGCTGAACTTATTCCAAACCTAATGGAAACAGTCAAAGGATATATGAAACATGAAAAAGAAGTCCTTGAAAACGTAACAAAAGCCCGAACAGCCCTTATGAGCGCCAAAACACCACAAGAAAATATTGATGCAGACAATATGCTAACAGGAGCATTAAAAACTTTATTCGCAGTTGCAGAGAATTACCCGGATTTAAAAGCAAATCAAAACTTTTTAAACCTGCAAGACGAACTAACCAATACAGAAAACAAAATTGCATACTCCAGACAACACTTCAACGACAGCGTACTTGCATTTAACAACACAATTGAGACATTTCCAGGACTATGGTTTGCAAAACGGATGGGAAGAAAAACACGTGAAATGCTTCAAATACCTGAAGCTACAAAGGAAGTTCCACAAGTTAAATTTTAAAAAAAATCCCTTTTTTCTTTATTTATTTTGATAACCATGGAGAAAAAATTACTCGTGGAAGATCATATTCGAAGAAACAAACAATTAACAGTAGTAGTATGTACTCTAATGGCACTTTTATTTATCGCAGTAATTTTTGCAGTTGGTTACATATTTTTCCCACAAAATCTTCTAATACCACTTGTTTTTGCATTACCTATTGCTATATTTTATGTTCTAGTCACATATTCATTTTCTGTTCAGACGGTTCTATCAGCCGCGAAAGCAAGACCTGCAAATCCCCAAATAAGAGAAGAAAAACTACTTATTCATCGTGTAGAAGAAATGAGCATAGCAGCAGGTCTTCCAATGCCAAAAGTCTATGTTCAAGACTCAGAATATATTAATGCATTTGCAACAGGTAAAAAACCTGAGAAATCAGTAATATGTACCACAACTGGTGCATTACGTAAACTCAATCAGGAAGAACTTGAAGGTGTAATTGCTCATGAAATGAGTCATATAAAAAACCATGATATACTAATTGCAACCGTAACAATAGGTGTCGTTGGTGCTATCGCACTAATTGCTGAAATACTTTTTTATTCAATGTTTTGGGGTGGTGCTGGACGAGGTCGTAAATCTGAAGGTAATGCAGCTCTTATGATACTTGCGATTCTTTTTGTAATCCTTGCTCCAATTTTTGCACGTCTAACATATCTTGCAATATCTCGAAAACGAGAATACCTAGCAGATTCAAATGGTGCATATCTTACAAGAAATCCGAATGGATTAGCGCAAGCACTAGGTAAAATCAAACAAGATTATCCAACTACTAAACCAAAAGGTTCTAAAACCATAGCCCCACTATACATTTCAAATCCATTCAAAAGCACATCGGTAAGTTCAATATGGTCAACTCATCCACCAATAGATGAAAGAATAAAAAGATTAAGATCAATGTAATTATTTTCTCATTTTATTTTTATTATACTACTTAATCAGGTTGATTTCTTTGTTTAAGATAAAGCTGTATATCTTTTACTGCTTTAACATAAAATGCTTTTATTATTGTCATAACATCTATTAAATAGTTTACAATAACAACCAGGTGTGTTAAGTTTATGAATATGATGAAAGTTGCTATGTATTACAAAAATGATGATGTTCGAATTGAGGAGATGCCAATTCCTAAGATAAATGAAGATGAGCTTCTCGTGAAAGTAATTGCAAGCGGTATTTGCGGGTCTGATGTCATGGAGTGGTATAGAATAAAAAAAGCACCGCTTGTATTAGGTCATGAAATTGCAGGGGAAATAGTTAAAATTGGTAAAAATGTAAAAAAATATGAAGAAGGAGATCGTGTTTTTATTACACATCACGTACCATGTAATACTTGCAGTTTATGTCTTGATGATCTGCATACAATTTGCGATACATTGCATAAAACAAAGTTTTATCCTGGCGGTTTTGCTCAATATATTCGTATACCTGAAATAAACGTTGATCATGGAACATTCATTCTCCCAGAAAAAATGAGCTATGATGAAGCTACATTCATTGAACCTTTAGGTTGTGTTGTCCGTGGTTTTAGAATTATGGGTTTTAAGCCAGAAAAAACAGTACTTGTTTTAGGAAGTGGAATTGCAGGGCTACTAAATATTAAACTTGCAAAAGCATATGGTGCAAAACATATATTTGCAACAGATATCAATGATTATCGTTTAAAAATTGCAAAAAAAATGGGCGCAGATAATACAATAAATGCAAAAGAAAACATATCTGACATTATTAAAAAAATAAGTAATGGAAAATTTGCAGATTACGTAATATTATGTGTAGGAGTAGCATCGGCTGTAAAACAAGCAATAGAATCAGTAGAATCTGGCGGGACGATATTGTGGTTTGCAATGACTCCACCTGGTGTTGAAGTTCCTGTTCCATTTTTTGATATATGGAATAAGCAGATCAAAATGTATTCAACTTATGCAGCAGTTGAAAAAGATCTAACAGAGGCAATTGAGTTGATAAGCTCTAAAAAAGTAACGGTTACAAATATGATAAGTCATAAACTACCCCTCAAAGATACAGAAAAAGGATTCAAACTAGTGGCAGATGCAAAGAATTCAATAAAGGTTATAATCGAACCACAAAAATAAAGATTTATATGAAAAAAATAAAAGCAATCTGGCAACTGATGCGACTTGAACATGGAGTGATGATATTTTTAGCAATAATTATAGGTTCAATTATTGCGTTAAAAGGTACTGAATTACCCAAATGGGATAAGTTCATTTTAACTTTTTTTACAGCATTATCTCTTGAAGCAAGCACTTTTGCATTAAATGACTATTTCGACCTAGAAATTGATAAAAAAAATAAAAGAACCGATAGACCTCTTGTGAGAGGCGATCTTTTACCAAAAACAGCGCTATATCTATTCTTCATCTTTTTTCCATTAGGAATTCTTTGTTCTTTTTTTGTAAATCTTTCATGCTTCATTATTGCACTAATTACTGCTTTTTTAGCAGTTTTATATGATACCCATATGAAAAAAGTAAAACTCATTGGTAATTTTTATATTGCATATGTCATGGCTATTCCATTTATCTTTGGTGGAGTCGCAGTACTTGAAAGCAATGTTTTATCTTTTAACATTCAGCCAGCTATCTACATAATTGCATTAATCGCGTTTCTTGCAGGCTCTGGTCGAGAAATAATGAAAGATGTTCAAGACTATGAAGGAGACATGGAAAAAGGAGTAAAATCTTTTCCAAAATATATTGGTAAACACTTATCAAACTTTATTGCAGCAATTTTTTATATACTAGCTATAGTGCTAAGTTTAATACCCTTTTTTAGAGCAGAATATGATATCTATTTTCTAAATTATGCATATTTCTATCCTGTTTTTTTTTGTGATATTATGCTGCTAAGTACAGCTCTTCATTTAATTTTTAAGAAGAAACCTAATATGAATCTTTATAGAAAATTATCGCTATTTGCGATTTTTATAGGTTTAATATCTTTTCTAATAGGATCATTAATTAGGTTTTAGTAAAAAATTCCTTCAATTTAGATTATTACAACAAATAACCTAATGGAAACAAATTACATTATATTATTAAAAAATATAACTATAAATCCTTAATGATTATACTGTGTAGAATCTGAGTGAGCATTTATGCAAAGTGATATCGCAGGGGTTTTACTTGTTTACATATATGTCGCAATCTTAATTTTAATAAGTGAAAAGATTTTATCAAATTATCCAGAAGGAAGTCGCAAATTTTTACATATTATGACAGGTAATATCGCATTTCTTCTTCCTATATTTGTAACACGTGAAGTTATGGCTTTTGCAGCTGCTGCCCCTTTTATTTTCCTCACGTTTTTAATGAGTCCTTATACCCCTATAAAGTCAATACGTAGTAGGACAAGTACTGCAGGACATGGTATGGGACTTGTCTATTATTCTATTACATGGACGATTCTTGCATATTTATTTTTTGATAACATGGTAGTAATTGCAATTAGCATTCTTGCTATGAGTTATGGTGATGGACTTGCTTCGATTTTTGGAACGAAATTTGGAAAAAGAAAATATAATATATTTAGAGATCAGAAAAGCTATATCGGATCTTTAAGCATGTTTGTTTTTACATTTATCACAATAATAATAGCTCTAATATATTATGAGATAACAATTACATACTATATTCTATTAGTTATGCTTTTTATTTCTGTTATAGCAGCATTAGTTGAGGCTTTAACACCCAAGGGTCTTGATAATCTAACTGTTCCATTTGTTTGTGTTGTTTTATATTGGTACATATTATTATTATGAGGTTAAAACTTGCGACTAATAATTGTTGATGGACTTGATGGATGTGGAAAAGATACCCAAGCTGATCTTATTAGGAGAAAATATGAAAAAAAAGGTGAAAAGGTAATAGTTCGTTCTCATCCAGAGTCTGATAATTTTTTTGGTAGACGTACAAAGAAAGCACTTCTCGGTGAGGGAAAACTTAACAAAATTAGAGCATCAATTTATTATATGCTTGATGTACTAAGATCGATTAGAATATATTATCGCCGGAAAGATGTTGATACACTTATTATGGTTCGTTATCTTGTTGGAACTGCCTATCTTCCTACAAGACTTGCTATAATTGGTTATAAGTTTTTTTCTGGTTTTGTCCCAATGTCTGATTATATGTTTTTTTTAGATAGTCCACCAGAAGAGTTAATCAAGCGAATGGAAGGACGAGAGCAGAAAGAAATGTTTGAGACTATTGCATTATTAAGAAAAGTTAGAAAAAAAGCATTGATGCTTGTAAAAGACTATATTGTTATAGATGCTTCTAGAACAATCAATCAGACACATAAAAATATCGATAAAAAACTTACAAATCTAGATAAAAATTAATATATTTCCTTCTTTTACTGAATAATAATTTAATATTTTTATAAAAAAGTTTATATACTTATAAAACAATTATATATTAAGTAGGATGGGGGAGTTAATCCTAATTTTTTCCTATCTCTCCTCACCACATCCACGGCTTCCCCATCCATTATATTCCTTTTAATAAACCTGACACGATAGTGTTAAAATGGGGTACTGTGTCAAATTTAGTAACAATGGATGGTTTAATCCACAAATAACCTGAATGCTCCCAATCTATATTTATTTTACCTTTTTTTCGACATTTAAATAAAAATGGATGAATAAACCAATCGTATCTAATATTTTCATAAACATCGGTATACTCAAAAACATCCCCTTCTTTAAGCAATTCAACGTCTTTTTTATCAAGACCTATTTCTTCTCTTATCTCTTTATAAGCTGTATCAATCGGCCTTTCATCTTCCTCAACATAACCTGCAACTCCACTCCAGCATTTTTTATAAGTTCTAACTCTGTCACTCCGTTTTAAAATTAGAATATCTCCATCTTCATTTATAAGAATACAGGTAACAACTTCAGGCATAGTTTAAAACCTTTTACATATGTAATCCAAAACTGATTCAAATATAGCTCTTCCATTACCGACATCTGATAATTTTGTCTGAGTCCAATCAGGATGCTGAAAATGATAAAAAGTACGCTCTGGATGAGGCATCATACCAAAAACATTACCGATATAGTTGCATATACCTGCAATATTTGAAAAAGAACCATTTGGATTCCAAGGGTAACCTGCGTAATTACCATCTGTATCTACATACCTGAAAACAACCTGATCATTATTCTCAAGCTTTTCTAAGTATTCCTTTTGTTTATCCAATGGAAATAAAAGCTTTCCTTCTGCATGAGCACTGGGAATTAATCTAATATCATTTTTTGGAATTTTATTTGTAAATACACATTTGCCGTTATTTTCATGTTTTAAAATTGTAGGACGACATTCAAAACGATCTGAGTCATTAATATTTAGGACAGCATCAGGTACTTTAGTCATAATTCTATCAATACCTGGTAGTAATCCTAGTTCTGTAAGAACCTGAAAACCATTACATACTCCAAGAATTGGATACTCTTGTCTTACATATTTTTCTAAATCCTTACCAAGCTTACTTTTCATTCGAGCAGCAAAAATTGCGCCTCCACGAATATAATCGCCAGCACTAAATCCTCCAGGTATCATCAAACAATGAAAATCAAAAACATCACGTTTTTCATCAATGTTACAGTCAATATGTAAAAGCTGTTTTAAATGTACAAACTCAGGAGAAGCACCGAGTCGCTTAAATGCATCATAAGACTCTTGCTCGCAATTTGTACCTTCAATTCTAAGTATGGCCACTTTTACATCTTTTTGTTTCACAAAATCCACCCAAACAAGTGCATTTGTGTAATAGTAAAACTATTATTTCTTTTTTTATTAACCTTAAATCTATACGGGGAGTTAAATGAAAATCACAGCGTGCCCCAAATGTGGTAGTCGAAGGATATTTCAAGGAAGATTAAAAGAGGGAGTTCTTACAGGTTATTCTGACAGATATGTATGTAGAGAATGCGGATATCAAGGTAGTCCAATTATTTTTGATACAATTGAAGAATATAATAAATTTTTAATGGAAATTAAACAAGATAAAAGTATAGATGAACTTGATGAAAAAATTAAGGATATAAAACTACAGGATTTATCAGATTTATCAGAAAAAGAAAAGCAAGTAATAAATTTTTTAAAAGAAGATGAAAAAAAATACTCAAAAGACGATATTGATTTATCTGAAAAGCAATCTAAGTTATTGAAAAATACTTGTACTTCCCTTGGTATTGTATTATTAGTAGTTGGAATTTTAATTACTGCAAGTATAGGGAATTTATTAAACATTCCTTTTATGTTAATAATTGACGGAGTATTACTTTTTATTATTGGTTTATTTTTACCTGCACAAGAACGACTTCAAGATGAAAATTATAAACTAAAGATTAAAAATTATCCAAAAATAGCTGGAGGTTTAATGATCATAAATGCACTTACTAATGGTTTTTTTTATTTGATTCTGCTTTTATATATTTCAAACTCTAATATGATTACGGAAGATTTAATTCCAAATGGATTAGATGACACTGTTGTATTAATTCAGGAGTACCAGATATTATTTCTGGTTGTTTTAACAATTTGGTTAATCCTTTGTGTCTTTTTACTAGTTGGTGGAATTTTCTCATTGAAGAATAAAAGATGGGGTATTGCACTTATAGGTGGAATACTTGGAACTTTTTTATTTCCTTTGTTTTACTATATACCATCTATTGTATCAATAATTGCTGTTATCCTGATTGCATATTCAAGATCTATTTTTGAAAATTAAGTACAATGCGATTTTTTAGTTTTATACATTAATCTATACTAATTCATATTTTGCACCCAAACTTGGTAAAAAATAGTATTTTAGGTCCAAAGCTTTTTTTTTCAAAAAATTTATATACTAGATATATTAATAATATATAATTAAATGTAATGATAAATAACTAAATATAGTTAGGTGTTATTATGACAGAAGAAAAAAAATTTACCACAATATCAATACCAACGCCACTGGCGGAAAAAATAAAAAAACGCATAAAAGGAACAGGATTCACCTCCCTTTCTTCATATGTAACATATGTTTTAAGAGAAGTAATCTCAGGTGTGGAAGAAGAAAGAGAAGAAGCATTTTCAAAAGATGATGAAAAAAGAGTAAAAGACCGACTCAAGTCACTAGGATACCTTGAATGAGGGGATAAAAAATGCCAAAACCACATGGAGGAAAATTGATATTAAGATATCAAGAGAAAAAAGCAGATGATTTTTCAGATTACACAAAAATTGAAATAAACACAAATCTATCAGAAGACGTACTAAATATCGCAAATGGTGTATTTTCACCAATTGAAGGATTTTTATCAAGAAACGACCTTGAAAATATTATTGTTGATAAAAGACTTACAAATGATACACCATGGACAATACCAATTTTACTAGACTACGATGGAAAAAGCAACATAAAACCAGGAGATAGAGTACTATTAGTGAACAATGAAACTGGCGTAAAAGCAATACTTGAAGTAGAAGAAATATATGATTATGATAAGAAAAAACTAGTAGATGCAATTTTTAGAACAAAAGACGAAAATCATCCAGGTGTTTCAAATATTTATAGTATGAAGGATAAATTCTTAGGAGGAAAAATTACTTTAATTGATAGTAAAACAAGAGAGTTTGATGAATACAATCTAACACCAAGAGAGACTAGAATACTTTTTAAAGAAAAAAGATGGAGAGAAATTGTTGCATTTCAAACACGAAATCCACCACATATAGGACATGAATACGTACAAAAAACCGCACTTACATTTGTAGATGGAGTATTCATAAATCCGATCATTGGAAAGAAAAAAGTCGGTGATTTCCGAGACGATGTAATTTTAAAATCATATGAGACTCTAATTCAAAATTATTATCTAAAAGAACGAGCAGTTATGTCAATTCTTCGTACATCTATGAAATATGCAGGACCAAGAGAAGCAATCCATCACGCGATAATACGTAAAAACTTTGGATGTACCCATTTTATCGTTGGAAGAGATCATGCAGGAGTTGGTACATATTATGGCCCTTATGATGCACATGATATATTTAATGAATTTCCAGATTTAGGAATAGTGCCAGTGTTTTTCAGATCATTTTCAAGATGTATTAAATGTGGAAGTGTTGTAAATGACAAGATATGTCCACATGATCAAGAAAATCATATCAACTTTAGTGGTAAAAAAATCAGAGAAATATTAAATAATGGAAAAATACCACCCGAGGATATGATGAGAAAAGAAGTCGCAGAAACAATACTTCAATTTAAACAACCATTTGTTAAATAAAAGAGGTAAAACAAATGCTTCAAGAGCTACAAGGACGGGGAATCATAATACATCATTGGGATACAGATGGAATATGCTCAACAAGACTCATTCTTAAACACTTAAAAGACAAAGACATCACAAATAAAACACCAATTTTAGGAAATTATTTCTTAACCGAGGAAGAACTAAGCAAATATTCAGAAAATTATGACTATGTCATAGTTGTAGATATGTCTATTCCAGAAGAAAATATTCTTTGTCTTGCTAAGAATGCAAAAGTATTCATCTTCGACCATCACCTTGGAAAAGTAATAAAAAAAGTATTTCATCATAATCCAGTTATTAAAGGGGAAAATCCAGACAAATATCCCTCTACAAGCTGGATTGTAAATGATTATCTTGGTAATCCTTTAAATCTATATGCGATTCTAGGTGTGTTAGGAGATCATGAACAAAAAATAAAAAACAACAAAGAATTTTTTAAAATAATAACAGACTTTTCTAAGGAAAACAATATTTCATTTGAAGAATTATTAAAAATGGTATATTTGCTTGATACAAACTATAAAATGAGAGATAAAAAATCAGTAGAAGAAGCACCGATAACTTTATTACACTTTGATTCACCAGATGATATTCTATATAATAAAAAATGGAATGATAACTATGATAAGATAAATAAGGAAATTAAATCAATTTTATCATTAAAAAATGAAGAAATCAACGGAATTATTTTTAAAAAAATCAATACTCCTTTTAATATTATATCTACTATAACAAGAAAAATATCATGGGACACAGGTAAAAACACACTGGTCTTAAACACTGGTTTTTTTGATGATAAAGATCAAATCTATATGAGAAGTAAAAAAGACGCTACACCAATTATAAAACGAGGAAAAGAACTGGGTTTAAAATGTGGTGGTAAAAAAGAAGTTCTTGGAGCAATAGTTCCAAAGGAGAAAACTGAAAGTTTCATTGAAGAAATTATGAATTTTTTAAACCAAAAGGAGAAATAAAAAATGGAAGATGTTCAAAAAGCAACAAATGTTACATGGCATGAGCATAAAATAAGCCGTATTGATAGAGAAAAAATACTAAATCAAAAAGGGGCAGTACTTTGGTTCACAGGTTTATCTGGAAGTGGAAAGAGTACTGTGGCAAACGAGGTTGCATATAAACTTCATAAAATAGGTAAACTAACTTATGTTCTAGATGGAGACAATATACGGCATGGTCTAAATAAAAATCTAGGTTTTTCACCAGAGGATCGAGATGAAAATATTAGGAGGATTTCAGAAGTGGGAAACCTTTTTGCAGATGCAGGTGTAATTGCAATAACTGCATTTATTTCACCATATAAAAAACTTAGAAATTTTTGTCGTGAATTACTGGGTCCTGGAAGATTCTTAGAGATTTATACAAAAGCAAGCTTAGGAACATGTGAAAAACGCGATCCAAAAGGGCTTTATAAAAAAGCTCGAGAAGGAATAATCAAGGAATTTACAGGCATCAGTGCACCTTATGAAGAACCAGAAAATCCAGAAGTTATAATTGATACTGATAAATATAATGTAGAAGAAAGTGCAGATCTTGTAATTAAAAAACTGAAAGAAATGAATATAATACAATAAGGTGAATAATGGAGCTTGATAAAAATATAAATTACATCGTTTCAGGCCTTGAACGATCAGGTACTTCCTTGTTAATGCAAATACTGCATGCTGGAAGTATACCTTGTGCTTTTGATGAATCACGTAAACCAGATAATAATAATCCAAAAGGATACTATGAACTCGAAGGTGGTAAAATCATAAATAAACTCATGGATGGCACTTTTCCACTAGATAAATACAAAGGAATATTTATCAAAATTACCGCTTATGGTCTTAAGTTTTTACCACCTGGAAAATATGTAATATTATACTCAGAAAGAAATATTGAAGAAATCCTTGATTCAATGGAAAAAATGGCAAAAATTAAAGATATCAACAGGGAAGAGACAAAAAACGCATTTATAAGATTAAATAATATGATTAAGATACATATAAAGGACAGATCGGATATTGATTGTATGTTTGTAAATTATAATAAAATTCTTACAAATCCTGAAATAAGTATTAAAAAAATCCATGAATATCTAGGAATGCCAAAGGAATATCTTGATGAAATGATGGGTGTAATTAACAAAAGACTCTATCGACAAAGAAGAATACTCTAATGTAATATATTTCATTGTTAAAAATGGACGAAAAAAAGAAAAAAATATTTGATAAAGGAATAAACATTTCAAAAAAAGATATTTTCTTTATTATATTGGCTTTTTCAATATTGATAATTTTTTATATTTTACCGACGCCAGAGGGACTAACATTTAGTGGAAAACTAATGATTGGTATTTTATTAATGGCAGCTATCCTTTGGATTACTGAACCAATTCCTCTTGCTGTAACTGGTCTACTTGTTATGATATTGCAACCACTTCTTGGAATTAATGATGCAAAAACAGTTTTTTCCTCTTTTGGAAACCAAGCTGTATTCTTCCTAATTGGTGCATTTATAATAGCAGCAGCTATTGAAAAACATGGGCTTCATCGGAGAATTGCATTACGATTTCTAAGCTTTTTTGAAAATAATCCACGTTATTTTACACTTGGGATAATGCTAAGCTGTGCACTTTTAACTTTTATCATGCCAGAACATGGTGTAGCAGCATTATTTCTTCCAATAATCATTTCAATATTAATTGCTATGAAAATAATCCCAAGGAAGAGTAATTTTGGAATAATAAGTATGCTAGCTGTTGCCTATGGATGCTCAATCGGGAGTCTTGGAACTCTAATAGGAGGTGCAAGAAATCCTCTAGCAATAGGAATATTAGCAGATCTTGAAACACCAATAATTGTGTCATTTTTTGATTGGATGATCTATGCAATACCAGTTGTATTAATTGCTCTACCACTTGTATGGCTAGTTTTACAATTCGCATTTCCAATTAAAATAAAGGATATTTCAAAGGCAAAAAAAGAAATCGACAAACAGGTTGCTAGTCAAGGCAAATTAAGTATAAAAGAATATAAAGTAATCATAATTCTTATACTTACAATCTTGTTTTGGGTGATTTTTTCAGGATCATCTTATTACGGATTAGGAATAATAGCAATTCTTGGAAGTGTCCTATTGTTTTTAATTGGGAGTATAAAATGGGAGGATATAGAAAAAAGAGTTCCATGGGGAATAATTCTTCTCTATGGGGGTGCTATAACACTTGGACTTGGTATGCAAGGTACAAATATCCCTGGGGGAACAGGTGCAGGTATATGGATTTCTGATAAGCTTTTTAACTTTGTTGGTAATGATTTAGTTATAGTGATACTTGCAATGATTATTTTCACAATTATTTTAACCAATATTATGAGTAATGTAGCAGCTGTTGCAATTATTCTCCCTATTGGTCTTTCGATAGCAACTAAAATTGGTATAAATCCCTTACTTGCTACTATGGTCATTACTCTAAGTGGTGGTCTGGCATTTATGTTTGTGATATCAACACCTGGAAATGCTATAACTTACTCATCTGGATATTTTTCAACAAGAGATTTATTTAAAGCAGGATTAATAGCAAATATTATTTGTATAATGGTAATATTTGCGGTAGCAATATTTTACTGGATGGGAATCTTAAATCTCCATATTACATAAAGATATAAATACTGAGTTTATTATGCGTAAAATGGGAGCATAAAAAACTTTGTTTAAAAACATATTAATACCAATTTCATCTGAGTTTTATTCTAAAAACGTTTTACTTAGAAGTGCTTTTCTAGCTGAAAAATTCAACAGCAATCTAAACCTTGTTTATATAATAGAAGAAAAAACATTCAATGAAATAGACAAAATTGTTAGTACTTATAGAACTGTTGCAGATAAAGAAGAATCAAAACGAGAATTGATTTCTAAACAAATCCAAACGGCAGATCAGATAATATTTGATGATGCAAAACAAATTCTAAAAGATAAACAGATTCCTTTTGAAGAAAAAATAATCGAAGGTGAATTTACTGACAAAATCAAAGAAGAGCTAAATAAAAAACAATATGATTTAATATTAATGGGATTTAAAAAAGAATGCTATCTTAACTATAGACTTTTTGAAGAAGTAAAAATACCGGTATGGGTAGTAGGACAGGGTACGAGTAAAAAAATACTAGCAGTCTGCTCTAATCTAGCACCAAATCAAAAAGTACCAGATCTAAGTATAAAACTTGCTTATCATCTTGAATGGGAATTAAATATGCTATATGTCATAGATACAGAAGATAGTGTATATGTTGATAAAAATGGTATAAGATCAGATATCAAAACAAAGGAAGATCTTTTATCGCAAGGTCAAAACTTTGTAAATGAAATGAGACAAAAAGGAATAAATGCAGAATTAGTACAAGGAAGTCTTGAAAAACAAACACTAATAAAAGCCGAAGCAATCAAAGCAAATTTAGTAATAGTGGGTAGAGAACAAAAAAAGAAAGGAATACTTGGTCTACCTGTTAAAAACCTAAAAAAGAAAATCGTAGAAAAATGCAAATATTCAATACTTTTTTTAAACTAAACTTATAAGGACATTTGATTTAAAACATCTTTATCTTTTTTACTTATATTAAAAAGCTCAGTTGGTGTTACAAAAATACGTTTTTCTTTGTTTTTAAGAAAATCAATAACTTCTTCCATCAAATTAAACTGATTCTCAGATAGTTTCGCATGATGGAACTGAAGTGTATAAATTAAATTATCTTTGTTTTTCTCATAGTCATTGTTAAAATCTCCAAATGAATTTTGATTTAGATTGTCACTTAATGGAATTGTAAGAATATCAGCTTTTACTTTTTTCCATGCAAAAATCATTTTAAAATCATTTTGAATTAAAGCATCTGCAACATTTTCATTCCAAATATTGCCTGGAGGACCAAATGCTAATGCCTTTTTATCCAGATATTTTTTTTCCAATTCACGATATTTAATAAGACTATTATTATGTCTCTCTAAATTTTTTTCAAACTCAGCTGGTATTATTCTTTTACCTCTAAAAATTCTATTTACTAAAAAAGGATAAAAACTATGTGAATACCCATGGCAAAAAATCTCGATTATATTAGGATTAAGAGAATTTAAATAATCTTTCAACTCAGAATCATTAAGATATTTACCTATAAGACCAATTGTTCCTTTAGCATCATTTCTCACAACTACATCTATCCACTTTTTAAGTTTATCAAAATTTTTTCCAACATCATCATCCTTAAAAATTACGTATTTATAAACCAAAAGTCACCTCTTATATTATACAGTTAATTATTCTTTATCAATAAATATTTTGTTAGTAAATGTAAAATATACCAATTATGCTTACCCATGAACAGGAGATTGTTATGAAAGCAGTAATACTTGCTGCAGGTGAGGGTAAAAGATTAAGACCTTTTACTGAAGCTATGCCAAAGGTAATGCTACCTGTAGGTAATAAACCAATATTACAACATGTTTTTGAAGCTGTAAAAAAAAGCGGAATAAACGAAGTAATTGTTGTAGTAGGTTATAAAAAAGAAGTAATAATGGACTACTTCAAAGATTATAAGGATATTGAAATAAACTATGTTATTCAAGACAAACAACTCGGGACTGCTCATGCTCTTCTCCAGACAAGAAATGAAATTAAAAATTTATTTATCGTATTAGCTGGTGATAATATAATAGATGAAAAAAGTATCTCAAAGCTGATTGAGGATAATTCTGAGTATTCACTTTTAATTAAAGAAAATTCTCAACCATCAAAATATGGAGTAGTTTTCCTTGAAAAAGGAAAAATAAAGGAAATTGTTGAAAAACCAAAAGAAGAACTTGGAAAATTTATATCAACAGGTATATACAAGCTCCCTAAGTCTATATTTAATAAAATTGAAGATTTATCCTCAGATGGTATCTATGATCTTTCATCAGTTATACAATCAATTGTGCAAGAGAAAATAACTATCAATACAATAATTGCAGACTCATGGACAGATATAGTGTACCCATGGGATTTAATTAAGGTAAATAAGGAAATGATCAATTGCAATTCTTCTTCTTTAAGCGGTTTAATTGAAAAAGGTGTCACAATTAAAGGTAGTGTAAGTGTAGGAAAAGACACTAAGATTTATTCAGGAAGTTATATTGTTGGACCAGTTATAATAGGTGATAGCTGTGAGATTGGTCCTAATGCTTGTATTTTCCCATCAACCTCAATAGGTAATAATTCAGTTATTCATCCATCATCTGAGATAAGAAATAGTGTAATAATGGATAATTCTCACATTGGTTCAAACTCATTTATTTCAAACACAATAGTAGCAAGAGGAAACATTATTCGAAACAGCTTTTCAAGTATTGCAGGTGAAACAACAGTTGAAATTGAAGGAGAATTTAAGAAAGTAAATAATCTAGGAGCAATGATAGGCGAAGACTGTACTATCGAAAGCCATGTTATTGTAGATCCTGGGATAATAATAGGCAGAAAATGCAATATAACATCTATGAAAAGAATTAAAGAAAACATTCCAAGCAATACTAAAGTGATGTAATTTGTGTGGAATAATCGGATATAACGGATTTAGAGATGCAGACAAAGTATTAATTAAAGGTTTAAAAAGACTTGAATATCGAGGATATGATTCTGCAGGAATTTGTGTTATTGATAAAAAATTAAAAATTTACAAAGACACAGGTGAAATATCAAAATTAGAAAAAAATATCCCTTCATTCAAAGGTGATATAGGTATTGGTCATACAAGATGGGCAACACATGGTGCAGTTAATAAAATAAATGCCCATCCACAATTAAGTGATGATAAAAAAATAGCTGTTATTCATAATGGAATTATTGAAAATTTTAAGATACTTAAAGAAGACCTAAAAAATAAAGGAATAAAATTTAAATCCCAAACAGATACAGAGGTAATAGCAAATCTAATAAAATACAATTATAAAGGCAACTTGGAAAACGCAGTTTATTCTTCTATTAAAAAAATAAAAGGTTCCTATGCAATTGCTGCAGTTTGTGAAGATGAACCTGATAAAATCGTTGGAGCTCGAAATGAAAGTCCTTTAATAATCGGTGTTGGAGACAATGAAAATTTCCTAGCATCAGATATAACTGCAATTCTTAAATTTACAAATCGCGTAATTTATCTAAACGATGGTGAAATGTGCGTAATAGCAAAAGATGAAGTTACTGTTTTTGATGAAAAGAAAAAAAAGTTAGACAGACAAGAACAAATGATAAACTGGAATTTTAAAGATGCAGAAAAATCAGGATTTCCTCATTTTATGCTAAAGGAAATTTATGATCAACCTGATACAATAAATCAAGTATTGCGTGGAAGAGTTTCAGAGATTAATCGTAATATTGAATTTAATGAAAATGTTGAAGATCTTTTAAAAAACGGTGTTGATTCAATCAATATTGTTGCTTGTGGAACTTCTTATTATTCAGGTCTAGTTGCAAAATATCATATCGAGCAGTTTACAAAAACTCCTGTTATTGTTGAATTCTCTTCTGAATATAGATATTTTGGAACAAAAAATAAAAATTCCCTAGTTATTGGTATTACACAATCAGGAGAAACAGCAGATACCTTAGGTGCTTTAAGAGAAGCAAAAAAAAGTGGATGTAGAACACTTGTTGTAACAAATGTAACTGGAAGTACTGCTACAAGAATATCAGATGCATATATCCTAACACAGTCTGGACCTGAAATTGGAGTTGCTGCAACTAAAACTTTTACAGCTCAAATCCTTGTATTATTTCTTATAGCATTAAAAATTGGTGTTAATAAAAATGAAATAGGACCAGGTGAACTTTATAAACACATTTTAGATTTAAAAGAACTATCTAGAATAGTAAGAGAAGTTCTTGAAAATAGTAATAAAATACTTGATATTGCTTATCTATTAAAAAACGCTAAATCAATTTTTTACATTGGAAGAGGAGTTAATTATCCTTTAGCACTAGAAGGAGCGCTTAAACTAAAAGAAATATCTTATATCCATGCTGAGGGTTTTGCAGCTGGAGAACTGAAACATGGACCATTTGCATTACTTACAAAAATAACACCAGTAATAGCAATAGTTACAAAAGATTCGACATACGATAAGATGATTACCAGCATTGGCGAGGTAAAAGCAAGAGGTCCACAAGTTATTTCAATAGCAGATGAAGATGATATAGAAATTGAAAAATATGCTGATTTTGTTATAAGATTCCCATCAAACACAAGACATCTTAGCTTTATTCCAATAATTGTAATTTTACAACTAATTGCATATCATGTAGCAGATATGAAACACTGCTCAATTGACAAACCTCGAAACTTAGCAAAATCAGTAACAGTTGAATGAGGAGAAAATAATAGATGAAATGTGTAATCCTTGCAGCAGGTGAAGGAAAACGGATGCATCCGTTGACTTATACTCGTCCTAAGGTTATGTTACCTATTGCAAATAAGCCAATTCTAGAATGGAATCTTTTAAAAGCTATTGATGCAGGTATTGAAGATTTCATCTTTGTGGTTGGATATAAAAGTGAAATGGTACGGAACTATTTTGGAAATGGTGAAAAATGGAGGATAAAAATACAATATATAAATCAGGGTGATGCTCAAGGCACTGCTCATGCCATTGGAATGGTTGAAAAATTCGTTGACGATTTTATTGTTTTTTGTGGAGACACAATTTTTGGAAAAAATGATATAAAAAACATTATTGTAAAGAAAAATTCAATTGGTCTTTTTAAGGTGGATAATCCAGATAGTTATGGTATTGTAGAAATAAATAATAAAAAAGTTGTAAAAATCTATGAAAAAATGCAGGATCCTTTTACAGATGTAATAAATGCGGGAATTTATCATTTTAATAAGAAAATATTTGAATACATTAAAAAAACAGGTAAGTCACCAAGAGGTGAATATGAAATTACTGACTCAATAAATATGATGATTAAAACTAAACAGATGAATGCCGTTTTTTTAAAAGAATGGATGGACGTAGTCTATCCATGGGATCTTCTAGATGCAAATGAAGATATCCTTGGAAAAATAAATAAAAAAATTGAAGGAAATGTTGAAAAAAATACTACTATAAATAAGAAAGTAATTATTGGTAAAAATACCATAGTGATGGCAGGTAGCTACATTGAAGGACCAGTGATAATAGGGGATAACTGTAGGATTGGACCAAACTGTTTTATTCGTCCCTACACTTCAATTGGAAACAGATGTCATGTAGGAAATGCATGCGAAGTAAAAAACACTATTATAATGAACAATAGTGGGGCTCCTCATCAGAATTATATAGGAGATTCAATCATAGGTGAAAACTGTAATTTTGGAGCTGGATCAAAAGTAGCAAACCTTAGATTTGATAAAAAACCTATTTCAGTTGTATTAAATGGAAATAAACTTGATTCTAAAAGAAAAAAATTAGGTGTTATAATAGGAGATAATGTTCAAGTAGGAATCAACTCCACAATAAATGTGGGCACAATAATTGGTGATAAATGTTTTATTGGGCCTGGTGCAGTTGTCAAAGGTGAAATAAAATCTAACAGTAGGATTATGTAATTCCTTTTTTGCTAACTATTTATATACAACTCTTATATTCGCTCTGTTATTCATGATAGGTAGGAAATCATTAATAATTGCAAGTTCTCAAATATTTGCTCGTATTCTTGGTTGGCTTGGTATTGTAATATTAGCAAAATTCTGGGGAGGATTTGCACCTGAAGCTCTTGGTGTTATTGGTTTCGCTATTGCGTTTCTTTCGATATTTTCTATCATTGGAAATTTAGGTTTCGACTTAGCTCATGTAAAAAGAGTATCTGAAGGACAAGATCTTGGAACATGTATTGGTACATATATAACAATTAAACTAATGCTCATAGCTCTTATGTTTGTAGCTATTTTTACAGGAATTTACATTTGGAAATATTATCTGGGGGGTGGTTTTACAGATGCAACAACTGAGTCAGTTGTTTATGTTTTCTTTGTATATTATGTATTTTTAACTCTTAGAAATATTTCAACATTTACTTTTGTTGGAACAAAGGAAATAGTAAAACGTCAGATAATAATGACTTTTGAAAATATTGTTAAAATTCCACTAATGATCTTTGTTGTTCTCGCAGGTGTATCTATTGGAACAAGAGTATTTGTTCCACCTGCTTTTGAATGGCCTGATTTCTTACAACCATTGCAAAATTTCATGTCTCTTCATGCGCTTGGATCTCTTGCAATGGCTTACGTTTTTGGTATAATAACTTCTTTTTTAATAGGTGTATGGTTTCTCAGACAATATAAAATTAAAAAACCTACTAAATTAATGGCAAAAAGATATTTTGTTTTTGCACTACCTATGATGCTTATAGCAGTCATTGGTGTCATATCTACAAATATAGATAAAATTATGATTGGTTATTTTTGGACAAAGGTCGAAGTTGGATATTATTTCACTGTTCAACAAGTACTTGAAATCATCACTGTTCTTGCTTTAGCAGTTGAAGCAGTGCTCTTTCCCACACTTTCAGAGTTTCATTCCCTTAAAAATTTAAAGGGTATAAAAAATAAAACTCTTCAAGCTGAACGTTACATTTCAATGATTATTGTACCTGTTGTCGTTGTAATAATAGTTCTTGTAAAACCTGTTATTAACATTATGTTAAGTGGTTCATTTTTACCTGCAGCAGCGGTTCTTATTATGCTTACTCTTTATGCATATTTAATTAGTATGATGATTCCTTTCAGCTCACTTATTGGTGGAGTTGATAGACCTAGTATTACAGCAAAAATTAGTATTATTGTATGTCTTGTTAATATTTTATTAAACTATTTGTTTATACCAGAAAATGGACTTCTTTCCTATATTGGAATAAATGGTCCTACTGGTGCTGCTGTTGCTACTATGATCTCAGGGGTAGTAGGTTTTATTGGTTTAAGATTAGCAGCGAGAAAACTTACTAAGATTAAGATATTGCAGAGTCATACACCACGTCATATAATTGCAGGGATAATTATGGGTGGAATACTATTTTATTTAAGTGGTTTTGTTACTGACTTTAGATTTTATTATCTAGTTGCTTTCGCTTTTCTAGGTCTTGGGATTTATCTATTTTTATTATTCTTACTTAGAGAGTTTAAAAAAGAAGATTTCAAGTTTTTCCTCGGTATCTTTAATCCCAAAGAAATGGTAAAATATGTTTCTTCTGAGCTTAAATCAAAACCTCCAAAAGATAAAAAATAAATAATTATTTTAGTTTCTAAAAACCTTCATAAATTCTGAATAAAATCTTGTTTTTTCAGAATCATTAAATAAACATTTATTTCCCTATTATCTCTTATTATTTTATGTTCCACATTTCCCTTTTTTTTAAAACCTATCTTCTCATATAATTTAATAGCAATATCGTTGTTATCTAATACAAAGGTTTTCATCATATTAAATTTCATATCATCAAATACTCGTTTAATTAAATTTGACAAAGCTTCCGAACCAATACCTTTGCCACGTACATTTTTTTCAGCGATATAAAGACCCCAATCTGTTATTTTTTTAGTCCAGTCAATATTACTTAAATACATCAATCCAACAGGTTTTTTATTATAATAAATTACCCATGCTTTTTTTGTGTTTCCAACCTTTATTTTTTCAATCCAACGTTTATGTTCATCCAGAGAAATAATATGATCATGTATCATAAATTTTCTAACATCATCAAGATTCCTCCAGGTTCTTACAAGTTCCTGAGTAGCTTCGTCGACCTCTAATAGATTTTTAAAATCAATATCCATAATTCATACCATCATACTAAATAGTAGATCTGACAAGATTAAAAACCTCGTTAATATCCATATCAGTTTTCATACTCTGCATCTTTGCATTTAGCTCAATTGCAAGCAAGGCAATAGTATCAAATATGTTATCAGGAAAATTAAAAATAAATACTTTTTTAGCACCGAGAACTTTGTTTGCCTGTATAATATGCTCTTTTAAATTTTTAATTTCTTTTTGACCTTTATTTGTATCACTTATTTCATCTCTTGAAATAATTCTTTCACTAACTGCTTCTTGTTCGATGCATGGATGAATTGTTCCAAATAACTCTTTTCTGATTAATAAAGACTCAGTTCTTTCTTCAAGGAGTCTGATTGTAAAAATTTTTTTGTAAAATTTTTCACGTTTCATTTACCTCTCCTATAAAAATTAATATTATATCATATCCCAAGTAATCCAGTGATCAGCTTTGATATCAACTTTAGCCTTCCTACCGATAATAATATCAATATATTTTGGTTTGATACCATACCCTGGTCTTTTAATTATTATTTTATTTTTAGTAATTTTTGTACCTTTTGGAATATCAGTTAGTGCAATAATACTTCGTCTTGCTTTCTCATACATTTCCTGCTCGTTATCTGACTTATCTTTTATGCCTGTTCCCATAGCTCTTTCAATATCTCTGATATCAGAGACTAATTGGTTTAATTCATCTGGTTGAATTGCAAAATTATGATCAGGACCAGGCATTGTCCTATCAAGCGTAAAATGTTTTTCAATTACCTTTGCTCCCATCGCGACAGCAGCAAGTGAAACATGGATACCAAGGGAATGGTCAGAAAGACCAATCGGTATTTGAAATGTACAAGCCATAGTCTGAATAGCTTTTAGGTTCATAATCTCAACAGGGGAAGGATACATTGATGCACAATGAAGCAGGATGATTTCATCATTTCCTTCTGATCTTATAACATTAATTGCTTCCTCGATCTCACCAATGTTTGCAAGTCCTGTTGAAAGAATCATTGGTTTGCCTTTTTTAGCGGTATACTTCAATAGTTCATGGTCCACTATTTCAAATGATGCAATTTTAAATGCTGGAATACCAATTTTATCTAGTTCATCTACGGCTTCTAAATCAAATGGTGATGATAAGAAATGAAGTCCTTTATTTTTTGTATAAGTAAAAAGATCCTTATGCCATTTATGTGGCATTTCTATTGATTTTAATAGATCAAAGGGCTCAATTTCATCCTTTGAAAACTTAGGAGTTTTTTTCGAGTAAAGTTTTTCTGCTTTAAATGTTTGAAATTTGACAGCATCAACACCTGAAAAGGTTGCTTCATCTATCATTTTTTTTGCAATATTTATATCTCTGTTATGGTTTGATCCGATTTCAGCTATTATGTATGTTGGATTATCTCCTCCGATTTTTTTGTTTTTTATTTGTACAATTTTTTTCAAGATAACCTCTCCATAAAATCAACAACTCTTATTTTACCCTTACCATCAATTAATTTTTTTCCTTTTTCACTCATTTTACTCCTTAAAGAGTGATTATCTATGAGTGTTTTTATATTATTTTTTAAAATTTCTGGTTTAAACTCAGGTTTTCTGCCAATTGAAATACTAACCTGTTCTTTATTCATTTCATAAGCAATATTTTCCTGGTTATCAGCTACTGTAATTATGATATTTGGAATACCAAAATATGCAAGCTCATAACTTGATGTACCACCTGCACTTATCGCAATATCCGAGTTTAAATAAGCATCTGTTATATCCTCTGGTGATCTTATAATTTCAATGTTTTGATTGGTATTTTTTTTGTATTTTTCAATTTTATCATTGTTTTTATTAAATGGTCCTAAAATGACTGTTCTTTTGATTTTTTGATCAATATCCTCTAAGTTTTTCAAAACTTTTAAAATAAAATTATCTGGATCTGTTCCACCAAGAGTAATCAAGATATTTTTAACTTCTTTTTTTGGTTTTTTCAAATGTCTTTTTAAAAGTTCATTTCTCATTAGAACATAATTTGTACCTAGAAGTAGTTTTGTCTTATCTGATGTTAAAAAATTAAGTTTTTCAGCTCCAATATTTTGGTTTATTACTATATCTGAAGGGTAAAAAGTATTAGCTGTGTCATCAACTGATAAAACATTTAAATTCTGTTTTTTCAAATTTTCAAGATAATATGTTTCTATTCCGTAATGATCAATCACTACCCATCTTATTTCGTTTTTAATACAATACGAAATTAGATTTTTAACATCATTTAGAATATCTAACTCTTTTGGAAGCTTTTCATAGATGCATCCAGCTTTTTGAATTTTTTTAATAAGCTTCTCTTCAATTGTTTTAGTTAAAAAAACACATTTATTTCCACGTTTAATTAGTTCTTCAGCTAATGCTAAACATCGCATTAGATGTCCAATTCCAATATTTGATGCTGCATCAAATCTAAACGCGATAGTTTCATTCATAATCCTAACTTTTTACTAATACATTTGAAGGATTCTTATTTTTCAAAGAATAAAGGTTTTCATCTATTTTTATTATAGCAGATACAACATCCTCCATATCTGCTTCATTTGCAGTTGGTCTTGGAACTGGTGTAAGTATTAATTTTTCAAAATGACATTTCTCAGCTACAGGACACATGCCAGGTTCATAAGTTGCATTTCCTTTGTAATGTTTGAAAATAAATGGTTTGTTTTCATGAAATATTGGATTGTAATACAGGGGTTTAACATATCCACCAGCAAATGGTATACCCTCCGCATTTAATGCTTCAAGAAAACTCGAACGGTCGATTCCTGTTTTTTCCTTGTTATAAAACATATGATAAACATAATAAACATGTTTATTTCCATCATAAACAGTTGGTGGTTCAAGCCAATCAATATCTTGAAGATTTTTTGATAAATATTCTGATAGTTTGATTCTAACATTATTGAAACTATCCATTTTTTTAAACTGTTCAACACCTACAGCTGCATCAATCTCAGTCATCCTATAATTCCAACCAAGAATAGTAGATTTATACGTCCTTTTCTTTTGTCCAGCAACAACTGCCTCACCATGATTTCTAATAAGCCTTGATATATCTGCGATTTCCTCATCATTTGTTATAAGAATTCCCCCCTCTCCACTTGTTATGTTTTTATTCTCTGTAAGTGAAAATATTCCACAATCTCCAATTGTTCCAACATATTTGTTTTTATATTTTGCACCAGGTGCCTGTGCACAATCCTCGATAACTTTTAAATCGTTATCTTCTGCTATTTCCATTATCTCATCCATATCTGCTGGATTCCCAAAAAGATGAACAGGTATTATTGCCCTAGAAAGTGGTGATATTTGTTTTTTAATCTTTACGGGATCAATATTACATGTATCAGGTTTGATATCTACAAAAACTGGTACAGCATTATGCATAAAAGCACTTGTAGCAGTTGATGTAAAAGTATATGGTGTGGTTATTACTTCTTCACCAGGTTTTACAGTACATGCAACAATTGCTGCATGAAGGGCGGCAGTTGCAGAATTAAAAGATACAGCATATTTTACATTATGATATTTGCAGAATAGTTGCTCTAGTTCCTGGATTTTTTTTCCGCCAAGAAAATCTTTTCCAACTGATGCAATAAAATATGACAATCTTCCTTCATCTAATACTTCAAGGACTGCTTTTTTTTCTTCTTCTCCAAGTACTGGAAATGGTGGCCAGGGTTTATTTCTTGTTTTTTCTCCTCCTAAAATTGCTAATTTTCCACTCATTTATGTTACCTCGATTTAATTTCAATTGATGTTGTTTTTAATGGCAAATTTATTTTTTTATTATCTTTTTTTGCTGATTCATGAAATGCACATATTAATTCTAATGATCTTAATCCATCTTCACCACTGCTGATTGGTTTTTCATTGTTTTTTAAACAATTTACTAAGTGTTTTACTCCATCAAGCATTGGTTGTCTTATTATTTTTTTATCAATTGGTTTTTTTTCACTTGTGTATAATTCTTTGTATCCTGAGAATTGATGACTATCTTTTACTATGTCATATTCGTAGTCAAAACCGCTATGTGTAAGTTTAAAACGACTGTTACTACCTATTATGTCCATGTCGAATACTAAAAATTTGTTTACATCGCATGCTTGAATTGTACAAAATATTCCATTTTTAAATTCCATCATTCCATCAAAATTTGGATCATTTTTGTTTGGTGATAGATTCTTACTTTTTGTTGCACTTACCCAATCAACATCTCCAAAGAAAAACCTTAGAAGATCAAACATGTGCGAACCGGAATTTGCTATACCTGCTGTATAGTAAAATGATACTTGCTGTATTTCTCCAAGTTTACCTTTATCTATCATTTTTTTCACAGTTTGGTGAAACTTGCAAAAGCGTCTCTGGTGATCAATCATTAGTACAACTTTATTTTTATTACAAATTTTAATCATTTCCTTTGCATCTTTAAGTTTACTTGCAATTGGTTTTTCACAAAAGATTGCTTTGACGTTATTTTCTACTGCTTTTTTTGTAATTTCATAATGAGTATTATCCCAAGTGCATATACTGATAATATCTGGTTTTATCTGTTTCAGCATTTTAACATAATTAGTATAAATTGAGGAAACGTTGAATTTTTTTTTGTACTTGTTTAGAAGTTTTTCATCTTTGTCAACAAGAGCAACAAGTTTTGTATCTATTACTTTTGTATATGCTCCTGCATGTGTGGAAATATATTTTCTTTTAGGATCATCATCAAAACTGCAGCCAATTCTTCCACAACCAATGATTGCTGCTTTATATGTCATAAATTGTTTTTTCCTCCTAAAGAAAACTAAATTTTAACCTGAATTTTTATTTCTCTTTGAACTCATATCGTAGTATTGAGTAAATATTTGCATTATAGTATTTTCCATTTCTAAAGTGATAATCTCGGATAGTTCCTTCTTTTTTGAATCCTACTTTTTCATAGCATCTATTTGCTCTTTTGTCATCTGCATTGCAACCAAGATATATCTTGTGAAGGTTAAGTTTTTCAAAACCATATTTAACAATTGCTGCTGTAACTTTTGGGCCAAGATCTTTACCCCAATATTTTTTTTCACCTATTATAATTCTAAGTTCTGCATGTCTAGCAAGCCAATTAATCTCATAAAGACCTGCATTACCTATCATCTCGTCTGTTTTTTTATCTATTATTGCAAAGATTACATCATTTTTACTTTTCTGAAGTCTTTCAAATTCGACCTCTAGGCTTTCCCATGAGCAATATATTGAGCCAGATCCTGGTACTGTACCCATAACCATAAATTTAGTAACTTTTGGATCATTTGCCCAGTTAGCCATATTGCCTGTAAGATCTTCTTTTTTTATCGCTCTAAGATAGAAGTTATCTCCTTCGATGAAAGGTTTATTCATTACCATCATCCTCAAATTAATCTTATTTTTATAACCCAGCTTAATTTGATGGGTAATAATTAATCTTTTATTTATATGCTTTCTATTACAAAATAAAAAATATTTTTCATCCATTGACATCTGCCAATCTGGCAGTAACCATCAAATTAAAAATATTGAAATCAGTAATATTAGAGAAAATTGTGTAATTAAATAAAGAGACGGAGGAATTAATAAAAATAAAATTTCTTATATTTTTAACCTGCTGTTACTTTTAATGATTTCTCTAAATATTTTGGCATCATAGTAATATCCTTAATTATATGATGCTCCTCCCTTAACATGTCCACAAAGTTTAGTAGCAGGTAATCATTATATTTTCTAGCAACAACTTGCAGACCATATGGAAGCTCGTCAGATGTTTTAAACTGAGGAACACTCAATGTAGGATTTCCACAAAACGTCCAAATAAGACTAGTATCAGGTTTTTCTTTTTCCCCAAGTTTAGGTGCTGGTGTAGAAGTCGATGGTACTAATATTATATCATGTTTTTCAAAAAAACCATCTAAAACCTTACTAATTTTATATTGCTCTTTTAACGCATTTTTATAATCATTAAGAGTAATTGTTCTTCCATGATTTATAAGCTCAAGCATTATATCGCTGATTTCATCTTTATTTTTTGCAAATTCAGATTGAAAATAATATGAAAGCGTTTTATCATAAATCGTTTTATGAACATCATGTGCTTTATTAACTTCAGAGGGTAATTCTACTTCTTCAACTAAGATGTTATTATAAATTATATCGTTAGCAAATTTATTTAATGCTTGTTTAACCGCAGGTGATTCATTTTCTCTAACAGGTGTTTTTATAAGTGCTATCCTCCAAGGTCTATTAGTCCGAGTTTGCCTCTTAGGATCCTCAAGATATTGATAGATATAAGGATAATCGGCCCCATATTCACGTAGAGAGTCAAATGCAAGTCTTACATCTTCATTATTACGAGCCATTAAACCAACTGTATCAAGGCTATCTGTTGTTTTTAAAATACCTGTCCGTGGAACAATACCAAATGATGGTTTAAAACCATAAACACCGCAAAAACTAGAAGGACGTATAATTGAACCAGCGGTTTGAGATGCAAGAGCAATAGGTACCATAAATGTAGCAACTGCTGCAGCAGAACCACTTGAGGATGTACCTGTTATATGATTAGAGTTATGAGGATTAATTGTACCATTTGGAGTATGTACTGCAAATTCTGCAGTAACGGTTTTACCCATGACAATTGCTCCATTCATTCGAAGATTAAAAATCGCACGAGCATCATTTTCCGGTGTGAAACCTGACCAGAGACTGCTACCCATCTGAGTAGGAAGCACATGGGTGTTAAAATTATCTTTGACACCAATTGGGATACCAGGTAAAAAACCAGGATTTATACCATTTTTAATTTTATCATCTATTTCTTTTGCCTTTTTAAATACATAATCTTTATTGATTAAAACCCAAGCATGAACAAATTTATCGATATTGTTAATATGATCGAGGCAATCCTTTGCAAGATCAATACAAGTTGTTTTTCCACATTTTATTTTATTCACTGCATCTGTTGCTGTAAGTTTATGGAGGTTATGCATTATTTCTTTCCTCCATTCCAGTTCTTTGGAAGATCTTTTTTGATATATGGATCGTCTTTAAATCTTGGTAGTTTCTTTGTAACCTTGAAACGATGATTCTCCATTATTTTGTAAAATTCTTTATCAGTTAATCCAGTTATTTTCAAGTAATAATCATATATTTCAGGTCTTTTTGGGTCATGTTTTTTTATAATATCAAAACCTTCCTCACGAGTCATAAGGCCAACTCGTGTATCCTGCGATACATGATCAGTTGAACGACCAAATCCACGTTTTAAAAACTTTGTATAGTCATGCATACCTGGCATTATGCATTCAACACTCTTGTATCCCTTATAAGTTCCTTCGACATTGTCTTCTCTCCAACCGTATTCTTTTTTTAGAAACTCAACTTGACGTTCAGCATCCCAAAACATGTAATCTGAAAGATAGATACCAATGATACCTGCTTTTTCTACATCCTCATAGCTAGGCAGTTCGAAAGGTCTTAGATCCTTTGCACTGATTTCATCATTGACCATTTGCTCAGGGTAAACCTTTGCAGATATTTTAGTAAAAGTATCACGATCATATTTTATTGGTTCTTTATGTGAAGAACGTCCTGATTCTTCTGAAACAGATTCACCCCAGACAATTAAGGGAATTTTAAATTTACAAGCAATCTGTAAAACAAATGCTCCAACACCTGCATGACAGTGCCAGCATGTATCACCAATTTGTTTTAACGAGTATTTTGCAAGTTTGTTAACGATTTCTCTGTTTGGTGTAAACATTATATGGTCGATATTTAATTTTTCAAGTATATTCCATAGATTAAATTTACCAGTTTCACTATACCAGTTATGATTGAAAGTCACAGCAAGTGGTTTCATTTTGTAAATATTTTTTATAACATGTAATTGAAAAGCACTGTCTTTCCCTCCGCTTATAGGTACCATACAATCATAGTTGGTACCATCTTTATCACGATATTTATCTAAAATTTCTTCAAGTTGTTTTTGACGGCTTTTCCAGTCGATATGCATTTTAACTTCTAGTGATTGACAGGCTTGGCATATCCCCATGTCATCAAATTTTATGCCTTCATTTGTTTCAGGCATACAGCATCTAAGACAATAATTTATATCTTCATATAGTGGTTTTCCATTAGAAGTAATAATCTCGCCTCCTATAGTGTAAGATGAAAAACGGAATATATTCTTATTTTTTAAGGTCTTCTATTAAAATATTTCTATGTTTGTCTTTTTTTTTTATCGCGTTCATATTCAATATTTCTTTTTAAATCTATATTTAAAGATTGTAATTCTGGATTTTTATTGATCAAATTTACAATATCATCAAGATAAAAAATTTCATCTTTTTTTGATAATTTTTCAAATATCTTTGAAATCAACTCGAAATCCTGTTGATAATCAACAGTAAGATTAATGCTTGAGAGATTTTTTTTGTTTTTAGCATAATAAGTTTTAAAGGATTTTTCAAAAGCATAAACATATTCAAAAGGATATTCCCTAAAAAAGGGATCTTTTGTGTTAATCAATATTGTTTCTAATGTTTTAATACTATAGATTTCAAAGTTTAAACCAGCTGGATATGATGGAGGATTAAAATTATTTGAATAATCAAGTCCTTTTTCAATAAACACCTTTAATGCTTTATCAATCAACTCTGGATCAACTAGTGGACAATCTCCCCATAACCTAATAATTATATCTGCATCTACTTTCTTTGCAGCATTATAAAACCTGTCAACAATATCGTCAACACTCCCACGATAAACCTTAATAAAATTTTTTTTAGCAAAATCCTCAATTGCTTTATCCTCATTGTTTATAGTGCAAGCAATGATAACATCATCTATAAACTTAGAGTGATTAATCCGATTAATTATATGCCATAATATAGTTTTACCATGTATCTTTTTTAAAGCTTTTTCTGGAAGACGAGTGGATCCCATTCGAGCTTGAATAATAGCTACAACATTCATTTTACCATTAAATCCTTATTATTTTCGGTAAAAATTAATAACTTTATCAAGTGCATTTATTACATCATCAACATCCGAATCTTTCATTTTTGGGAAAAGTGGAAGAGTTAATGCATTACTGTAATACTCTTCAGCATTTGGATAATCACCTTTTTTATATCCAAACATCTGTTTGTAATATGGTTGTAAATGCACAGGTATATAATGTACGTGAACTCCAATATTTTCTGCTCTGAGCGCATCAAATATTTTCCTTCGATTAACTTTTAACATTTCAAAATCAAGCTGAATCATATAAAGATGATATGATGATTTAACATCTGGTTTTTCATATGGTATAGTTATTTCTTTGGATTGATCAAAAGCTTTGTTATATTTTTTAACAATGTCTCTTCTTCTTTTCACAAAACGATTAAGTTTTTTAAACTGACTAATACCAAGTGCACATTGAAAATCAGTAATTCTATAATTATAACCTAGATGTTGCATTTCATAGTACCATCCCCCTTCATTATGTTTCATTTTTTCCGGATCCTTTGTAATTCCATGAGTTCTGAAAATCTGAAGTTTTTCAAAAAGCTCTTTATTATTTGTAATTACCATCCCTCCTTCTCCAGTAGTAATATGTTTAACTGGGTGAAAACTGAAAACTGATAAATCCGAAAGACCACCAACTTTTTTATCTTTGTATTCAGCACCAATAGCATGTGATGCATCTTCAATAACAATTAAATTATTTTTTTCAGCAATATCATTTATCTCATCAATATCACAAGGCTGTCCAGTGTAATCTACTGGTATTAAAACTTTTGTTTTAGAGCTTATTTTTTTCTTAATTTCAATAGGATCAATATTGTAAGTGTCTTTTTTTATATCTGCAAATACAACATTTCCACCTTGATACAACACACAGTTAGCACTAGCTGCAAATGTAATAGGTGATGTAATTGCTTCATCACCTTTTAAAATTCCAGCTGAATATGCTGCCGCATGAAGGGCTGTTGTCCCCGATGAAAAAGCAACAGCATATTTAACATTGCAAAATTTGGATACAAGTTTTTCAAATTCAACTATTTTTGGTCCTTGAGTTATCCAATCAGATTTTAACGCATCATTTACAGCCTTAATATCTTCTTCATCTATCCATTGTTGACTGTAGGGTAAAAAATTTTTTCTAACAGGATTTCCACCATTTATTGCAAGAGTCTCGGACATTATAATTCCTTAATAAAATTCATTAACTGTTTTTTATTAACCCATTCAGTATTATTTCCACTAGTATATCGGAAATTATTAGGTAGCTTTTTACCACCTTTAATATGCTTATCTTCTGTCCAAAAAGGATGCTCTGGTTCAATTACAAAAAAATCATGAAATTCTTTGCTATGTCTTGCTTCATCCTCTGTGAGAAGTATTTCATGGATTTTTTCACCAGGACGTATTCCAATAATTTTTATTTTTGCATCAGGAGCAATTGCCTTTGCTATATCAACTATTTTCATACTTGGAATCTTAGGGATAAAAATCTCGCCGCCTTTCATTTTATCAATACCTTTTATTACAAGGTCAACTCCTTGTTCAAGTTTTATGAAAAAACGGGTCATCTCCACATCAGTTATTGTAAGTATTCCTTTTTTCTTCTGAGCAAGAAATAAGGGTATTACACTTCCTCGACTTCCAATAACATTTCCATATCTTACACAACTAAACTTGGTATCAGATTTACCAGAATATGAGTTACCTTGGATAAACAGTTTTTCAGCAGTCATCTTTGTTGCACCATACAAGTTTACAGGATGAACTGCTTTATCTGTGCTAATAGCCATTACTTTATCAACACCGTTGTCAATAGCTGCATCTATGATATTTGTGGCTCCATCAATATTAGTACGTATCGCTTCAATTGGATTATATTCACATGCTGGAACTTGTTTTAACGCTGCTGCATGAATAACAATATCAACATCAGTCATAGCTCTATGAAGTCTTTCTTTATCACGTACATCTCCAATAAAAAATCTTAATCTTTCATCGTCAAATTTTTGGCTCATATCATATTGTTTTTTTTCCCCCCGAGAAAAGATACGAATTGCTTTTATTTTATGTTTTTTTAAAACGATTTCAGTGAATTTATTTCCAAAGGATCCTGTACCACCAGTTAGTAGTATAACTTTATCTTTTAATATGTCCATTTAACCATCCCTCGATAACTTTTATTTTTTATTTTAAGTTGTTGAAAATATAAAGCTGTTTAAAAGCTTTGCCGGCTAAAATTTTTTTACCAATCCTGGAAAATACCATCATATATAATATAATCGCATATTTTATCAAGATATTTATTACTACCTGGATAGAAAGAATCAAGAGATTTGATTCTCCAACCTAAATCAGTGAAATTATTAAAATAAACATAATTTATAGGAACATATGTTTTGATAAAAAAGAAATACAAATATATTTCAGCTAGATTAGTATCTGGTTTTTTCAGTTTTGATTTAACAATATATTCATCATATTCTTTTTTTGTAGAAACATCATTAGTAAATCCTAATCCTCTATAATGAGTAATTCCAGTTATTATTGAAGGTTTGCCTTCTAATGACATTTCAATTCCTGGCGTACCATTATATACTATTCCTGCATCAATTATTGAAAAAAGATTATATGGACTTATTTTTGTATCTGGTGGAAGGATGGTAACATTATCAGAAAGATTTTTATATTTTCTAGCAATAAAATCTGAAATTGTATTTTCTGATTCAGAAAGTTTTTCACCAGGATGTATTTTTACTATTAACTGAAGATTTTGATTTTTTTCAAATAAATCAATGGTATATGAAATCCATTCATATACATCTTTAAATGCTTTGTTAGCACCTGTAAGTGATGCATCCCAGGGAACATTTGGAAATAATGCGTAGGTTTTATCATATTTTGAAGTTTCAAAATATTCATTAAGTTTTTTAAAATTTTCTTTAAAACCAAATAAATATGTATCACCACCTCCTTCCTCTCCCGACTTTCTTTTTGTTAAAAATGAATATAACTCTTGCTTTTCTTTTTCATTAAGTGGTTTTTTCCTTCTAACCTCTTTATAGTATTTTTTAAAATCTCCAAAAGAACTTTCACTATCCGAAACATTCAAAGTTTGAGGTAGGTAACCTAAATTGTTATGACAGACTCTAATTCCTTGATTTCTAAAATAATCAGATACTGTTGCCCAAGGGCTATAAACACTTCCAGAAATGACTACATCTGGTTTATTTTTTTTATATTTTTTTTCAGCTACCAATGCTGCTGTCATCGCTGCTTTTAATTCTAATCTTAAAATTGGTTCGTATTCTTCTTTTTTTGGAATTATTCCTTTGAAATATCTTTTTGCAGACAGGCTTGCATGCATTCCAACATTTACTGTTTTGTAATTTAATTTTTCACATTCTTCAATTGTTAAAGTATCAATTTTTTTTTGTATTTTTTTTAATTCTTCATTTGTTAAATAATCAGTAAAAGTTGAATAAGGTAATTTTACTATCTTGCAGAAACTCTTAAAATAATCAGAGCAGTTTTTACAAGTCCAGTTATTTGGTGGATGTCCTATTCTAAAATATGCAGTGCATAGTTCTAAACCATGATTACACCCCATGATTTCAACGGAGTGCCCCCTAAATTGTAAAGATTTTGCTATAGCTCCATATCTATATATCTCTAAATCGTAGGAACCATTTACAATATTAAAAAGAACCTTCTTTTTTTCCTCTACACTCTTTATTTCTTTTTTTGTATTATTAGCAATTTTATTCAATTTTTTTAATGATTTTTCCTGATATATTTTCGTTAAAAAATTAAATAAAAGCATTTTTAGATTAAATAAATCAAGAGAATCTCTAATAACTGCTTTAAGTTCTTTATTTCCTGCTATTGAAATAACCATTACTGGTCAACCGTAATTAGAGAATTAATTAATATTATTTCCTGTTTATTTTTTGAAAATAATCAAAGGATATATAACATAAAAAACTAAATATTAAGTTCTTTTATATTATTTAAAAATTCATTTCTAAGTTTTTCTAGAAAAAATTTTGTACTGTTTTCTAAAGCTTTTTTCTGAAATTCTTGTAATTCTTTTTTATGTTTTATATAATAATCCAAAATATAAAAAAGTTCATTCATATCAGAATAAGTTTTTGTTGAACTTATTATTTTTTTAGAAATAGGCATAGTTTTTGGGATTATAATAGGAGTTGGATATCTACATGCGTCATAAAAAATACCTGAATTTATATACTGGCCCATTGTTATAATTTTTGTACTTAACGGACAAATTGCAATATTACTTTTTCGAAATGATTCTTCCCATTCTTTTAAATCAATAAATGATTCAAACCAATTTATATTATATCCTTTTTTTCGTAATTTCTTACATTTTTCAATTATTTTTTTACCATAATCTCCAACTGGATAACCAAGTAATGTTAATGAAATATTTTCATGTTTTTCAAACAATTTTTCAAAAACATCTAATAACAAGTTATAATCTCCCCTTTCTTCTTTGATTCTTCCATGTATTAAGAAACTAATTTTTTTAGGATCAATTTTTTTAGCTGGATTTTCACATAAAAAACCCATGTTAAATACTTTTTTACTATAATTTGTATTATTTTTCACGTAATCCATCATGGGAGGATACATTACATTAATTGCAATAAATCTTGGTAGCATAATTTTTCTAAGAATTGCTTTTAAATTATTATTTATTGTTTTTGGTATATTCTTAAAATCAAATAGAATCTTAGGTTTAATCCAATTCTCTATCTCATGAATAAACAAAACAATATTTGTTTTAGGTTTAAATGTTAAAAATTGTGACCATTGTCTTACATCATGAGGAATGGTGATAATAAAAAGTAAGTCAACTTTTTCATTACAAATTTTTTTAACTTTTTTTAGAAACGATTTTTTAGTTTCATTTTCTTTTTTAATTATGAAATTATATTCAGATATATTTTTACCCAAAGCAATTTTTAACTGCGAGTATATATGGGATGTAGTAAAAATTGTAACATTGGTCTTATTAGTTTTGCATATTCTACTAATAATATATACACAATCCCAGTGATGAAATATTTCAAGTATTCCAATTTCTTTCATTTAAAAGTCCTTCCAACATATGATTAGTATAACACTTATAAGATTTTTTCCTTTCCCTCCTTTATTTTTTCCTATATATTGTTGATTAATTATATCTTATTTTATTTTTTATAACTGATTTATAAATTTTTAATATTACTTATTTATAAGTTTTAGAATTTTAGTAATATTTAGTTTGATCAGGTCATCCCAATCCTTACATCTAATCCAATTTATTATTTTCATACTATTTTTACTTAATCGTTTATTAATAACCCTATTTTCATATTTTGGAAATTCACATCCAATAAAATTACAAATATCCTGTATAAAACTAACATTATCTTTTATTAAATCCTCAAAATCTAAAACTAAAACATCCTTAAACATAGTTTTTAACAATTTAATATATTCATCAAAACTAGGTTCGCAATCAATAAATTTATATTTAAATTCTGAAAAATTAATAAAATTATTACCAGTGTCTTCAAGATAACTACTATATAAGGATTTAATCCAAGAATCTATTTTTCTTCGAATAAAAATAATACGAGCATCAGGATACAATTTTTTAATTATATGAATCCTTTTTATTCTATCATTATAAGAAATTATTTCATTACTTATTAAATTAATTTTTTCCTCTGATAAACATCCAAATAAAAAATCCCTGTTAACTAAATTTACATCATTCATATTAGGAAAAACTAAATGTTGTAAAAAGCTAGAACCAGCGCGAGGAAGTCCAATATGAACAACAACATTTTCATTCATTTCTATCATCTTTATTTACAATCTTTAGGATTTATTTTATATTAGCATTATAAGCGTCAATTGTTTTTTTAATTCCTTGTTCAAGAGTTATTTTTGGTTGATCACTAATTAATTTTTTAAGTTTACTGATATCCGGGCAACGTCTTTTATGGTCATATTCTCTTGGTGGCAAGAGTTTTGGTTTGAATTCTTTATTTACAATTTTATGTATAGACTCAGCAAGTTTTTTTATTGTTATCTCATCTGTATTTCCAATGTTTACAATATCATTTTTTACATTTTCTGCAAGCTTACGGACTATTCTTGTGTGATCATCAACATAGCAAAAACTACGGGTTTGAGTTCCGTCACCAATAATTGTGAATTCTTTATCTTTATACATTTTATTGATAAACTCAGGTATCACTTGGCCATATTCAGATGTATCCATTCTAGGTCCATAAGTGTTAAAAATCCTAAGTATAATATAATCAATATCATGCTCTTTTGTAAATAGTTTGACATAAAAATCACATATCGCTTTTGAAGATGCATAGCTATCTCGATCTGTGTGAATATTTAGAAGAATCGGATGAGTCTCATCTGTGGGTACTTTGAGTGGCTCTCCGTATATCTCTGAACTTGACGCATAAATTATTTTGTTAACAGATGAGTATTTACATGCATTAAGTAAATTCTGAGTCATTCTTATGTTATTATTTATCACTTGGTATGGTATGTCATAAAAAAATTTTGTACCATTTATCGCTGCATAGTGAAAAACCATCTTAGGTTTTTCTTTTTTAATTATATCATGGATTTTTTTATCTTCATTTACTAGGTCATCCTTGTAGAATGTAAAGTTCTTATGATTAGGTAGATACTCTTTTTTCCCTCTAAAAAAATTATCAACACCAATAACTTCATAACTATGCTCAAGTAGTTCATCAGACAAGAAGCTTCCTAGAAATCCTGCAGCACCGGTTACAAGTACTTTCATCTAATATCTCCTCTTCCAAGACCTCTATACTCAATGTTTTCTTTGTTTTCAAGTTTTCCTTCATAAATATTCCATAGGTCAAGGATTTTTACACCTTTTTTTGTGTTTTTTATTAGTAATTCTCCTTTAAGAGATCTATATTCTTTGTGTGGAGTAGCAAGAATAATTGTATCTGCTTTTTTTATTGCATTTATAAAACTTGCTTTTTCAACACTTTTATCTATATGTGTTGGAAGTCTTGTATAAGTGTGTTTATCAAGATATGGATCATGAACCATAACATTGAAATCTTCTGCAAGAAGAAGCTCTATTATATCCATTGAATGACTATTTCTAAAATCATCAATATCTTGTTTGAACGTCAATCCTGCAACAAACACGTTTGAACCTTTTACTTCTGATACGATTTTTTCACAGAGCCAATCATTAGCACGACGTCCATAAAACCATACTGAGTTGAATCCACGGACTATTACTTTATCAAAAGCCATTTCAAGCAGATAAGGATCTTTACCAAGACAATAACCGCTGACAGGTCCTGGGTAAGGTATTGCATTACGTTCATAACCAGTATTTGCTGCACGAAGAACTTCCATAGCATTTATTCCATTTACATCAGATAAAAATGCTATTTCATTTGCAAAGGAAAAACGCATATTTCTCCATGAATTATCAATAAGTTTTACAAATTCAGCGGTCTTTGGAGTACTTACACGAACTATTTGTCCACCGATTTTTTTGAAGAATTTTTCAACTTTTTCAAAGCTTTTATCAGAATAACAACCAATTACTTTTGGAAGATTTTTTTCTTCATTTATAGCTTTACCTTCCATAATACGTTCTGGCACAAAGGCCATAAAAAAATCTTTTCCTTCGACAACACCATCTTGTTCGATTCTCTCTTTTATTTTATCAGTAGTTCCAATTGGAAGTGTGACTCTAAAAATCAATGTTTTTTCTTTAACTCCAATTTTTCTAATCCGATCTACTACTTTATAAAGATTAGTAAGAGATCCCTTCTCAGGATATTTGTTAAACTTGGTACCAATCGCTATTATAAAATAATCAGAATTATAGACATCTTTCGTAATTGTAGTCGTTGGAAAAAATTTCTTATTAAGATGTTTTTTAATAAGTTCTTTCATCCCAGGTTCATAAAAAGGCATTTCTCCTTTTTTTATCTGTTCAACAAGTTCTTCGTTAATATCTATGCCTATGACTTTAAAACCACAATCAGCACATACAAGTGACAAAGGTAGCCCTGTTCTCCCGAGTGCAAATACACTGATTTTCATATCCACTCCCTTTCAAATATGTTTGCTTTAAATCCTGTAAGAAAAAAACACTTTTAACTCTTTTTCCTTAACTAAATCTGGTCAAATTTTTTTATGATTTCTTCCTCAAAATAAACCTGGAGTTTATCAAGGCTAAATTTTTCAGAATTTTGAAATGATTCATCTTGTAGAATCTTTATTTTATTATGGTTTTCAACAAGCCTGTTTATTTGATCAGCCATATCAGTTGCATTTTTATATTTCAAAGTTGAAGTTTCCATCTCAGAAAGCATATTGAATTCATCAGGTACAATCATTGGTCTTGCATATTGGATAGCTTCAAATACAGCAGCACTACCCTTTGTTATTCCATAATACTCAGGTGTAACTCCAACTCCACGAGATAGAATTTTTATTGGAAGAATTAAAAAATCTACGTTTTTCATCGTTTTATTATAATCATCTTCAGGCACAAAATGATCATAAAAAATAATGTTATATCCTTGTTTTTTCAGTTCTTCACAACGACTATGAATTCTTTTGCCATAAGCTCCAACCGGATAACCCAGGAGGTAGAGTTTGATTTTATTACCGTGCTTTTTAAAAACACTTTCGAAAGCATCCATTACAACATCGTAGTCACGTCTATGTTCTTCAACTTGACCTGGTACAACAAAAATAATTTCATCATCTTTTTTTGGAGTCTTTTCAACGACTTTATCATAAAAACCAAATGGAAACGTGAAAACAGGTTTTGAATAAGGAGTTTTTTCAACTATAAAATCTTTAATTGGTGAATAAATTACATTTAATCCATTAAATTTTGGTAAGATTACTTTACGACCAAAAAATGTGCTAAAGTTTGTATCAACTGTTCTAAATATTTTTTTAAAATCAACTGATGGTTTTTCGTAAAACCATGCATTAGCAGTATGAATTGTAAGTATCATTTTACATTTGGGTTTGAAGCTGAAAAAAAGAGGGAAATCAAGCATTGTTTTTTGTATTGTGTTTATGAAAAGTAAATCAATTTTTTCATTACAGATTTTTTCAACATGTTGAAAAAAACTGCTTAGACTTTCATCATCTTTTTTTAAAACAATGTCGTAATCATTTATATTTTTTATATACGTAGTAACTTTTGAATAAAGATGATTAGTTGTAAAAATTGTGACATTTGTATTCTTAGTCTTGCATATTTTTGCTAAGGTGTATAAGTATTTTACATGACAGTGAAACTCTAATATTCCGATGTTTTTCATTTTTTTCAACCAATTATTTTTTTAAGATTTTATTTTCGATTATAGTTTTAAAATCAAAAATATTGGGATTAGTAAGTCCTAACATAACATTGCTACTATAATAACCATAGTTTGTATGCAATCCATTTTCCTGCCCATGATCTGATACAATTAATAACAAAGTATCGTTTGGTAATTTTTCTTTTACTCGTCCTACGAATTCGTTAAATTTCATATAGTAATCCATGAGTTTTAACTTATTTTTATAATATACATGTTGTATTCCATCAAGTACATAGAAATATTGCATGTATAGGTCCCAACTAGGATTTTGAAGATGTTTGAAAACGTTTTCAGATCCTATTTTAAGTTCTTCTGATAATTTTTTTTCAAAATCTTTCCTAAATTCTTTATCATTAATTGCACGTATAACACCGTTTCTTGCACTATCACGATCTTCTGTTGTAAAAACAGCATCATACACAGGAATATTATGATGAATAGATTTGTAATCTGGATTGTCAAAAAAGGTTGGTTTTTTAATATCTTTTCTCTCAGGATATCTTCCCATTCCTGCTTTCATTAGAATATAATTTGTTCTGCTAATGATTTTGTTTTTAACTGTTGTTTTTTCCATTATTGATACATCATGCTCTCTTTGAGGTTTATTATTTGATATTAGAGGAAAATAAATTTTTTCAAGTATAAATTTAAGTGGTTGCCGGTATATAATAGGAGCATCAAAACCCATAACATCTGGCTCTGAACCAGATATAAAACTAGGCCATACAACAAGAGTAACCGGCTCTCCAAAACCCTCAGAAATAGGAACTCGTGTTTTTCCAAATTCATTTAATTTTAGATGCTTTAAATCCCACTCTATAACACGATTGTATTCCAGTGCATCTATTCCGATAATTAATACTTTCATCTGCCTTCTCCATTGATAGGAATTTGCATAAACTAATCATCTATATAATAAATTAATTGCTTTAGTAAATTAGTCATATTTATAAGACTAATTTAACGTTGATTCTAGGATGATTACGCAAAAAACTGTTACAATACATAACATTTCTAATGTTTGGAGAATATGATTATTGAGGTTTATATTCGCGGATTAATATTGCACAATAAAAATATCCTAAGAAACCTATTGATAACCTTATTATCCCAAAGAAAGACGCCTGATTTTTAATGATATCTACAATTGAATGTTTTTCAAGGATACCTCTATGTTTTAAACCTAATAACCTTCTTCCATATCCATACCAAAAAGATTGCTTGATGAAAGCCAAAGGTGTGTTTCTTGATCTATAGTATATTTTCGCCTCTTTGTGTTGACCAATTTTATAACCTGCATCAACAGCTCTATAATTAATTTCAAGATCTTCAGCGGATGAAAACCATGAATCAAAGCCATCAAGCTTCTCAAGTATTTCTTTTTTATATACTGTGTTAGTACCTGGATATGAAATATTTACTCCTTTATGGAAAATTTTTACATTTTGAATATTTTTTACTCTTTCTTTGTCCTTTGATAATAAGGATCCTACTATAATATCAAATTTCGTTAAACCTCTTCGTAATTCTCTAATCCAGTGTTTATCAGGTATATCATCTCCACCGATAAAAGCTACAGCATCACCTGTTGCTTGTTTTATTCCATAATTCATGCTCTCTGCACGGGATCCTGGATGGTTAAAAAGTTTGATATGATTATATTTTTTTGAATATTCTTCAACTATTTGCCGTGTTCTATCTGTGCTTTCAGAATCAACTATGATTATTTCATAGGGATCTTCTTGTCCAACTAAGTTTTTTAAGAGATCACCTATATTTTTCTCCTCGTTTTTTGTTGTTAAAACCACTGATATTTTTGTCATATTTATTTCAATCTTCCTTATATGTTATATTTAAAAACCTCAATAAAATATAGTTCCTTTATATTTTTATTGTTTTCCCTTTATCAAGAGATTCTCTTGTAAGCTCAATAAGCTTAACTGTCTTTGCGCCAATAATTCCATCATTTGTAACAATTCTATCTGTTTTTACAGCGTCTATAAAATGTCTAAGTTCATCACCAAGTGTGTTATTTACTTTTATTTTTAGATTTTTTCCTATATTGCTATCCTTAAATATGGTTATAGTCTGTGGTAGGGCTTGTATTTTTGCAGATGCTTTTTGACCGACTATATCTACTTGACGGATTTTTTCTGGAAGTGTCCAACTAATTTCTGAATGTGTCATTATTTTTTTTGAAAATTCACATATTACAAAAGCTGTATCTTCTAGTTTTTTACCTCTAAAGTTTTTTCCCATACATGTAATGCTTTTTGGCCAGGTGCCTAAAAGATAGTTCATAATATCATAAAGATGAGGCATCATATCAATAACTATATCAAGTTGTTTATCTGGATAAAGATGTGACGTCCATTGTAATCGCATGTAGTAAAGTTTACCAAAGAATCCTTCTTGAATTAATTTTTTTATATGATTTATTGCATTATTATATCTAAATATATGACCAACTGCCAAAAGACGTTTGTGTTTCTTTGCTAAATTTACAAGCTTGTAGGCTTTTTTAAAATCAAGCGTAATTGGTTTTTCAACAAGAACATGTTTACCTGCTTCAATTGCTGCTTTACATACATCATAATGAGTATGGTTAAGAGTACAAACACTTACTGCTTCAACATCAGATGAAAGTATTTTATGATAATTTTTTGTAAGATTTGGAATTTTAAAATTATTCTTACAAAAATTGATGTTATCATCCCATTGGTCAAATACCCAGGATAATTCTACATCCTTCATTTTTAAGTATTCATCAATGTGTTTTTTACCCCATCGTCCTGCGCCAATTATACCTACTTTTATGTTTATCACCTATTGTAAAATTTGTGTATTTTTTCTGAAATATAATTGATTTGATCATCTTTTAGACCTGGAAAAATTGGAAGATCCATTGCTTGTGCAGATAACTCCTCGCTTTTTGGAAACATACCTTCTTGAAAGCCAAACATTTTCTTATAAATCGGTTGATAAGGTATGGGAGTTGGATAATGAATAAGACAAATTATTTTATTATCTCTTAAAAATTTTAGAAGATCATCACGTTTTTTTGCTTTTATTTCGTATAAATGATACGATGGTTTTTTATCTTTTGAAAAACTTGGTGGTAAAATTATTTCTTCAACATCTGCAAGTAATTTATTGTATTTTTTCGCTATGCTTCTTCGTTCTTCAATCCATTTTTGAAGATGTTTTAGCTGAACACGT
>CP070836.1:1142411-1150668 GCA_020341795.1 Thermoplasmatales archaeon | reverse complement strand
AATCCAGATGCAATGAAAGAGTTTATTGAAAATACAAAAACTAAGATGATATCAATGAGAGAGAAAGGATATCAGGAGTTGCTTTTAACTGATCCAGCATTGCGTGTTCCATTAAAAAAACTTCTATCAAGAAGTTTCCCTAACATTGGTATTATCTCTGTTGGTGAAATAGCTGAAGGATATAATGTAGTTGTTATTGAGGTGATATAATTGATTTTAAAATTGATGTTAGAGCTGCTCGTGATTTTGGTGGAGCAAATGTTGTTAAAAACCTCGAAGAAAATAACCTTTCTATAGATGACTCAAATAAGACTTATTTTACATTTGATTGTAATCCAGGTGGTTGTGATCAAAAATATGCTGCAAATCAGCAAATTTGCAGAATGTATGCAAGAAGACACAATATTAAAGTTTTTGATATTGATAGTGGAATTGGCACGCATCTTGTAATAGATGAAAAAATAGCAAAACCAGGTGGTACAATTGTTTCAACTGATTCACATGCAAATATCCTGGGTGCAATTGGTGCATTTGGCCAGGGAATGGGTGATAAGGATATAACTCATGCATGGGCATATGGAAAAATTTGGTTTAAAGTCCCACCCACTATTAAAATTATTTTAAAAGGAAAACCTTCAAATCTTGCATCTCCAAAGGATATTGTTTTAAAACTTCTCCAAGTGTTTGGAGCTAATGGATTACTCGGTTATGCTGCTGAAATCTATGGAGAATATGTAGATAGTCTATCCCTTGATGGTCGTATTACTATAGCTTCAATGGCTACTGAAATGGGTGGAATAATCCTGTTGTTCTCTTATAAAGATGGTGTAAAAGCTGATTCTGATGCAGTTTATGAAAATACAGTTGAGATTGATATTCAAGATATTAAACCATTAATTTCGCGACCTGGTCATCCAGAGGATGTGGTAAGTATTGATGAGGTATTAGGTGAAAAAGTTGACTCTGGCTTTATCGGATCTTGTACAAATGGTCGCATAGATGATATGAGAGCTGTTGCTAAAATATTAAAAGGAAAAAAAATAGCAACTGGACGTATTTTAAAAATCGTTCCATCCACAGATAAAATATGGAAAAAATGTTTAGATGAAGGACTTATAAAAATATTTAAAGAAGCAGGAGCTCTGGTTGGATCTGCAGGATGTGCTGGTTGTGCAGCAGGTCAAATTGGACAAACAGGTTCAGGAGAAATAGCAGTTTCTTCAGGAAATCGTAACTTTTTAGGTAAACAAGGAAAGGGGGATATTTATCTTGCATCGCCTGAAACAGTTGCTGCTTCTCTTTTAGCAGGATACATTACAACAGTTGAAAAAATACCTAAGAAAGCTGAATCTGTAAAAGTTGAAAAAAGCCAAATATTTAAATCAAAGCCTAAAGGAATATCAAAGAAACCCTCCTTGAAAGCTGAGGGTAAAGCTTGGGTGATAAAAAAAGACAATATTGATACAGATATGATTTTTCATAACAGATATCTTTCTATTACAAACATTGATGAAATGGGTCAATATACTTTTGACAATCTTGAAGGATATGAGGATTTTGCTAAAAAAGTAAAACTCGGAGACATTTTGATAGTTGGAAAAAACTTTGGATGTGGGAGCTCCAGACAGCAAGCAGTTGACTGCTTCAAATCCCTTGGAATTAGTGTAATTATTGCAGAATCTTTTGGAGCAATATATGAACGAAATGCGATTAACAACGCAATGCCTATTTTAGTTTCTGAAGATATCACCTCGAAAATTATGAATTATGATCAATTAATTGTAGATTATACAACAGGAGAAATTAAAGATTTAACACAAAATAAAACCTATTATAGTAAAACTTTTTCCAAGTCACAGCTTGAAATTTATAAAAGAGGTGGTCTTCTAAATATTTGATAAGACATTTAATATATTTTTATATTTCACCCTTTGTGTTAGATGATATATTTAATTCTGTTATATTATTTTTAACAGGATTAGGAAGTGGTATATTTGTAAGTATAGCTTCTGGTACTGCTTTTGTAATAATTGTACCTATTTTTATATTAATATCAGGTTTATCATTGTATCAAGTTATTGGCACAAACTTAGTTATTGATTGTATTATTGGTGGAGTAGCAGGAATTTTCTTTTTATATAGAAAAAGAATCAGATTCAAACCTATAATTTATCTTGGATCAACAGGTATAATTAGTGCTGTAATTGGTACTCGTTTTTCTCGATTGCCATCTGAATCTCATCTCACGATTTTAATAGGGATAATTCTAATTATATTAGGTTTAAATTTTATTATAAATGGTGTTAGAAAAAACATAGATTTCATTCAAAAAAGAGTAAAATTTATCCTGTTGATAAAATATGAGAAATCAGGGCTTATCCTTTTGGGTATAATAATTGGTTTTATATGCGGTATTATAGGAATTGGGAGCTCTGGAATTATTGCAATAATTCTTGTACTGGTTTACTCCTATGATCTTCACACTGGAATTGGAACATCACTTCTAGCTATGTTTTTTATTGCAGGTGCTGGAGCAGTTGGTCAAACATTAAATAATAATGTTGTTACGGAGCCTTTGATATATGCCGGTTTTGGAGCATTAATAGGTTCAGCAATTGGTGCTTTTTTTTCTAATAAAGTAAATGAAAACAGGCTAGGTAGAATAATAGGTGTATTAATAACAATTCTTGGAATTATTATGATTTATAAATTGTTTTATTTATGAGATTTATTTTTTCCTTAATTTTTTTAGCAAATCCCATCCCTTAATACTACCTGTTAAGAGCCTATCTGTTTTAAACACCCAGACAACAACTGCAATCATAATTAATGCAAATATTGTAACATATATTATCCCTGCTATTACCATTGTATAATCATCAAATAATAGTGCACGGGGTGCCATCATAGCATGGCTAAAAGGTATTCCAAAAACTATTGCTTTAAGACCCATTGGAAGTGTATCAAAATCTTTGAACATGTTTATAAACATTGGAATAAGAACCAGGACTGCTATTGGAAATGTTAATGTTTGTGCACTTTTGAAATTTTTTGCCATTGTTCCAAGTAGCATACAAAATGCAAGTGCAGCAACTAGTGATATAAAAACAAGGATCCCTATTAATACTATATCCATTGAGCTAAGTGATAAACCTAGATTTGTTACACTAACTCCGCCTTCAAATTGGAAAGATGCTATATAGTATCCTATTCCAAACATATAAATTACTGCAAGTATAAGCCCGATTACAGCTGCTGCAAGAATTTTACCAGCAACAATACTAGTTCGTTTTACGGGTAGTGTTAAAAGCGTTTCAAGTGTTTTGTTTTCTTTTTCAAGTGCCATAGATGAAATAATTATTTGCCCTGCCATAATGATTATAATCATCATAACAAGTGGTACAAATGTTGACTGTTGAGAAAGAAAACCTGCAATCTGACTAGGCGAAAGTCCAATAAGTTCTTTATTTTTAAAATAAGTTGTTTCATTTCTTAATGTTGGTGCAAGTGCATTAGTTGCATTTAGAGATATATTGTTGTTTTTTATTATTTCAAAAGAAATATTTGTGTTAACAATATTGATTAATTCTTCAACAACTCCTGAAGATATTGAATCAAGTATTCCTGCTCCTTGCATAACCCAATATACAAAAAATTCCCCCTGTTGTCCTGCTAAAATATCATCCGTGAAATTTTCATTAATAATTATTAATGCAACACCATCTTTTTCTTTTAAAATATCAAGTGCTTCGTCTTTATCATTGAAATTTTTAGAGCTGTATACAACTTTTGATGCTGTATCAAAAACGTTAAATGCAATATGAGATAAATTTCCTTCATCTTCATTTATAACTGCGATAATTGGTGGATCTTCAAGTTCTTCTTCGATACCACCAATAGTTCCACCCATACTACCAAAAATAATAGCCATGATTATAATTGGAAGAAAAGTTGCAGGTGTCATAAGCTCCCTTATCTCTTTTATGAAAATATTTCCTATTGAGCTTATTTTTTCACCACCTTTGTAAATACTTCTTCAATATTGCTTGCATTATATTTTTTCATAAGATCCATTGGTTTTCCTTCTTCAACTATTAAACCATCATCTATTAGTGCAATACTGCCACATAAATACTCAACTTCGAGCATATTATGTGAAGATAGAAGTACAGTTGTTCCACTCTTTGCTGTTTTTTTAATTATATTTCTTATTTCTTGTGCATTGTTTACGTCAAGTCCACTGGTTGGTTCATCAAGAATTGCGAGTTGGGGATCTGTCATAAGTGCTCGTCCAACTAATAAACGACGTTTCATACCTTTACTATATGTATCAACCTTATCTGTTATTCTATCTCCTAAATCTGCTATTTCAATCCCTTTTGATACCATTTTTTCAACTTTTTCTTCTCCAAAAAAGTTTGCTATAAACTCTAGATATTTTCTTCCAGTTAGATTCTTATAGGCTCCTGCATCCTCTGGTAAATAACTTATTATTTTTCGAATCTCGTTTGGTTTTTTTTCTATATCATGATTCATAATTTGTACATTACCAGATGTAATTGTAAGAAGAGTAGATAAAATTCGAAGAGCTGTAGTTTTACCTGCGCCATTTGGTCCTATTAGTCCAAATATCTCACCTCTGTTAATATTGAAGGTAATTCCTTTAACTGCTTCTATTGATCCATAATGTTTTACTAGGTTTTTAACCTCGACTACTGGCATTTTTCCTCCTTATTTAATTTATTATTTTTAATATGTTTTTACAGCTGTACCAAAAGCTATTATTTCTGCTGCTGCATGACTTGTCTGAGCAGTTGCATAGCGCATACCAACAATTGCATTTGCTCCAAGTTTTTTTGCATCTTTAATCATTCGCTCCATGGATGTTCTTCTTGCTTCTTCAACTAGCTCAGTATAAGCTTTAGACTCTCCTCCTATTATGTTTCTTCCTGCAGCACGAAGATCTTTACCGAGATGTTTCATTTGAACACAGCTGCCAAAAACTATACCTAACACTTATTTTATTTCACGACCTGGAAGTGTATCTGTTGTTGCAACCATCATATAATCTCATACTCCGTCCATATTTTATTATTATTTATTTTTTTTTCTATTTGTATTCATATCCCCATTTACTACAACTATAGACTTTACCATTAAAGCGTAGTTTAGGATTTTCGCATTTTGGACATGTACCAATTACTCTCTCCTCTAGTAATCTAATTCGATTTAATTCTCTTTCTGTAAGCTGAGACAAATTTATCCATGGATTATCCTTCCACCATTTCCATGCATCCTCACTTATTGTAATTGTTACTTTTTTCATAGATATGCCTCAAAATTGTTTTCTTCTAAAAGCGATTATAGCAATAATCATTAACAGAATTGTAATAAAAATTCCTAATAATGTTACAAATAAAACAGAATTTCTTATTCCTATAAGTACTGGTATAAGGGGAAGAATTTCAACATATTGACCTATAAAAATTACTATAAGCACACCGACAATAATTGAAGGAGAAACAATGCCTAATAAAACTCCAAATGCAGATGATATTGCAATTACTGAAATTGTCATAACGAAACTATCAATTATGCTAGGTAAAACAAAATTTATGATTACTTCATTTTGAAGAATATCAATAGCAATTCCAACTGATAATGCAATAGATATTGCAATTGTTACACAGATAAACACTGCAAAAAACTTAGAAACAGGTAAATACCATCTCTTAATAGGTCTTATTAAAAATAAATCATATGCTCTTGCATCTTTTTCATGAATTATTTGAACTGTTAGTATAAGTGAAGCAATAAGTCCTCCAATACTTGATATAAATATTGATGTAAACACAGAAAATGAAGTTTCACTTTCTACTCCTGGAGCTAGATAATGAATTAAGATGGTAATTATAGGAAAGATTATCCAAAGAGCAACCATTACCTTTGATTTGTAAAAACCTTTGAGTTCATCAGTAAAAATCAAAGAAAGACTCATGGTTTACTTTCCCCTTTTGTTAGATAATATTGATATATTTCATCAAGTGATGGAGTAAGTATGTTGACACTGCGGATATGACAATTATTTTTCAGAAATTCACTAATAATTTTATGGATTATCTCATCATTATCAATAGATCGATCGATATGTATTATGAATTCATTTGGTTTTTTTTCAATGATTTTTTTTACACCTTTTATGTTATTTATTTTACTCCATTTTCCAGTGTTTTTTGAGAGTACAACTTCAAGGTGATTTTCACTTGTAAATTCAGAATGTAGTTCATCAAAGTTACCGATTTTTACTATACGACCTAAATCAAGGATACATATTTTTGTTGCAAGATCTTTTACATCGCTTAATATATGTGAAGAAAAAAATACAGTTGTCCCATTCGAAGATAATTTCTTAATTAACTCTTTTATAAAAAATCTACCTTCAGGATCCAATCCTGCAAGTGGTTCATCTAGAATTAAAAGTTTTGGATTATGAAGAAGTGCTTGAGCAAGACCTATTTTTTGAACCATTCCTCCTGATAATTTTATGATTTTTTTATGTCTAATATGACCTAAGTTCATCCAATTTAATATTTCATTAATTTTTTTACTTGTAGTATTTTTATCAAGTCCACTTAGACGTCCAAAAGTCATCAGCGCATGATCAACAGTTCGCCATTTTTGAAAACCTACATCTTGAGGTAAGTATCCAATTAATCCATGGACTTTGTTTTTACCTTCTGGTATTGATATACCGTTTATGTAGACTTCTCCGCTATTTTTACTAATCAAATCTATCATAATTTTTATTGTTGTTGTTTTACCTGCACCGTTTGGACCTATATATCCAAAAACTTCACCCCGATTAATTTCGAATGATACATTATTTAGAGCTAAAAGCTGTTTATATCTTTTCGATACATTTCTCAATACAACCATTTTATTACTATGAATAGATTGTTTAGATATATTACCTTCAAAAGTAAAATTACCTATATTTCCACAAGAGGGACATTTTACATTTATTTGTTGATTTGGTACACCTTTTACAATATGAATTGTCATGCAATTTGGACATTTTATTTTCTTTTTCATTTCAATAAACTCTTTTTAGTTTGTTGGTATGTTTACAAAGAAACTAATAGGGATTAATATTATTCCAATTATTATTGCAATTAAAGATTTTAATCTTGGTTCTGCGATTGGTATATTTATTAGTCTTGCAAAATTTGGATTTAAAAATGCAAATAATCCAAAGAGTAGTACTATTATTCCCGCGATTGATAATATTACATTTACTAGTTACATATCTATCTATTTGAGTTTTACAGCTGTTCCGTAAGCAAGTATTTCTGCAGCTCCACCCATAATTGCAGATGTCATAAAACGAACATTAATTACTGCGTCTGCATTAAATTTTTCAGCTTTTTCTATCATTCTTTTTAGTGCAATTTCCCGTGATTCAGCAAGCATTTCAGTATATTCTTTTATTTCTCCACCTGCCATATGACGAAAACCTGCTCTAATATCTTTTCCAATACTTTTTGCTTGTATGGTATTGCCTTTAACAAGACCAATTACTTCTTTTATTTCTTTTCCAGATACAAAATCTGTATTTACTATTATCATGGCTCTAAATCCTCCTTTTTAATATCCTTCATTGTTTCCTTAGTATCTTTTCGTTGCTCTATTATAATTGATATTATTAGGATAATTAAACCTAAAATGATTAATCCGATGAAAATCCCTGATAAAATGTCCATTGATTGCATTATTTCTTCAAAACCTTGGTATATTCCATATGCTATTATTAGAATTATTCCAATTACGAATAATCCTAATCCTAGAGTTTTTCCATTTCCCATTTTAATCAATTCCCATACGTTTTAACACGTATTAATACGTGTATAAACGTTTTTCTATTTAAAATTATCGAAAAACGGGGCTTTGCACCTTTAGTCGTTTTTGCACCCAAAGTCCGACTTAACTCCCTATATCATATGGGGCTTTCGCTGGATTCCAATCAAAAATTAGTCCAGGTATTGGAACCAATAGAAATAATCTCCCAAGGATAGGTTTAGGTCCAATATTAACCAAACGATCCCAATAGTTACTGTTTATTGTATTTAGGAATACACCATAGAAATCGATATGACGAAAGTTATTTATGAAATTATTCTCCGTGATTTCGTTGAAATATACACCATTTAGATGCATACCACGGTAATTGTTTTGCATAGTATTTCTTATGATAGTGTTT
>CP070836.1:1139487-1142311 GCA_020341795.1 Thermoplasmatales archaeon | reverse complement strand
TTAATAATAAAAAAGAAAAAAGAAATTGATTAGAATTTTAGTAATAGTTTTCGTAGTATTGGAAACAGGTTTGGATGTTGTTGAAGGAAGGTTAGAATTAGTCTGTTAATTATTCTGTTTTTTGGCATACTAATAGCAAGTGGGTCTGACCATTCACTTTCTGCACCATGAATATCCTTAGATTTAACCTTAATTTCATAGTTACCATTTTCATCCCAAATATGACTATTATTTATAATTCCACCTGAATCATATGGGCCAATCCAATCACTTGTTTCATCATCCCAACTCCATTTATAATAAACTTGATCTCCATCAGGATCAGTTGTGCTGGTGGTATAAGTATATTCTTCACCTGTTTTTCCTTCAATTGGACCTAGGGGTTTATTTGGTTTGTTCGGTTGATTGTTTACTGGTGGTTCTTCATTATTTTTAATCTCAAATGGATCGCTGGTTTCATGACCGACATTCATATTACTATCCTGAGCAACAACCATCAGTAGATATTCTCCATCAGGTAAAAGAGTGGTATCCCAGTTGTATTCACCTGTGTTTTCATAGGGATTACCATCAAATGGTGACCAAGAATCTCCATTACTATCACTTAGATAGAAGTAGATGGGGAGGTTATCTCCATCCTCGACATCATGTGCAGACCACTTTATTGTAACAATGTCTTTGAGAGTTTCTCCACCAGTTGGATAAATAAGTTTAACATGTGGTGCATCAGGTCTTTTGATATAAGCAGATGTTATGTCTGTATCTGTTAATCCATCATTATCTGTAACTCTTAAACTTATAGTGTAAATACCAGGAAGAAACCAGGTATAGGTTGGTTTTTCCCCAATGGCATCATCATATTCTCCATCATTATCAATATCCCATTCATAAGACACAATAACACCATTACTATCGTAACTCCCAGTACCATCAAGCTGTATTAATTCACGAGTTTGACCTGTATATGGTCCATCTGCATCAGCAACTGGAGGATTATTAATTTCTACAGTAGTATCATCTGTGTCTGTACTTCCATCATCATCTGTTACCTTTAAAGATATGGGATGTGTACCTGATGTCGTCCAGCTAAAGGTAGGGGTTGCACCTGTAGCATCATCATACATTCCATCATTATCAAGATCCCATTCATAAGATACAATATTACCGTCACTATCATAACTCCCAGTACCATCAAGCTGTATTAGTTCACCAGTTTGACCTGTGTATGGTCCATTGGCATTGGCTATTGGTGGATTATTAGATTCAATATCAAAATCAAGATAAGGAATATAAGTCCCCTCTCTCGAATAATAAAGTTGTTGAGGAATATTACCAGTTCCCCAGTAATTTTCATCCATAATCCACCAGCCATAATTCGTCTTTATACCATCCACAAAATCTCTAACATCATCTGTAACATCCCAAGAAACCCAGCCAAAAGCGGATGGTATAGTAGCATAAGATGTAATAGTTGACGAATATGAAGGTCTATTATTGAAAGTAGTAGTATATTCATCCCAGTTACTGGTAATACTATAACAGGATATATCTCGTCCAATAGGGTCTGTATCCCAATAATCAAAATAATATAGATTTAGAGTTACAGTAGATGTTATAGCACCAGAGGGAATATCAGATAAATCAAACCAAATTAGAGCATCTGACTCAAAGTCAGGGGAACTACCATATTTATTTGAAACTACTAATCTATAAGCAGTACCTCTGTTTGAATCTGGCCAACGCTCTAAAATATAAGTATCTTTTTCAGGGTAATATATTTGAGAGATTGTAGAGTATGTTAGTTCATCATCATTATCATTTATACTGATTTTTTTAGATTTATTAATCCAATTTATATCACCAGTTATGTTAGGTGCGATACTTACTGTAAAAAACAAACCTATAATTGCTAGTATTAAATATTTTTTCAGGTTTGTTATTCTCATATAAAAGTCCTCCACCAGTAATTATAATAAACTATTTTAATTTAAATGTTTTGTTAAAAAACCTTATTTGCAACAATTTTTCATAAAAGATAATTATTTGATTTTAAATGCAGATTAGGAGTTTTGGGTGCAAATTAGAGTTTAGGTGCAAAGCCGTTATTAAATGACAATAATTGGCAAGTTTTATATACTAATCAACAATATCGTGTTAACGATTATCATGAAAACTATTAACATAATTAAATTTTCATTAACCATAGTATTAATCATCATAATATTATCACAATGCATATCTGCTGGAACACAAGATGCAACAATCAATAATATCAAAACTTATAATTGGCAACGAAACAATGTTTTTTTCTACATACATGCTTATAGCGATGAAGAGAGTATTACTAATCAAAATTTACCAGTTATCTGTTTCGTAAAAGATATTAATCTTAGTATTTTTTTTGAAATGCTTTTTTGGCCATTATTCATCAAAATAAAAGTATGGAATAATTCTGGTTTAATTTTTGATGGTATATATGATTTTTTCTATTTAATTGCTACAAATTTTACTGGTCTTATTATTCATACAAAAGGATTATTTAGGTATGAATGGTATCTTTTTGGATATTGTAATATTTTAAAAATAGAAAAAGGATATTAGATTAATATACAAAATTTGCCATACTCAAATTATAAAAAACCCCCGAATGCGACAATAGAGGTACATCACCCGAAAATGCGACAGTACCAAAATTCGTAAACTTTATATACTTGTCTAATTAGACAACATTAAAACTTAATAATATTTGTTATGACTTGTTTTTTAGTCAATTTGTGATAAACCTATAGACATGTTTAAAATATAACTAATCAGATGATAAATT
>CP070836.1:1132422-1139387 GCA_020341795.1 Thermoplasmatales archaeon | reverse complement strand
ATTCAATTATAAATAATTTACCAAAAAATAAAAAAAATTATATATAATATAGATTGATATATTATAAATAAATGACAATATCTAAAAAAAATTTTTTTTGAAAAAATTCGTAGAAAATTTAAATGATATTTTTAGCAAAAATGGTTACATAGCTACTTTGTTATCAGCCCTGCTTTAGAACGGTTAAATATTTCCGGTTGGTTTTTGAAATTTATCATTAAAAAATATTAATTATATTTACATGATTGTTAGGATTAAATAAAAAATGATGTTAATGATTAATTAATCTATATAATTTAATGTTTGTTGATAGCCACCTAACATTAAGCTTGGATCGCCAAATAGTTGATAGATTGTTATACAGAAAGCTTCATCTTGTCTAATCTTATTTTCTTCAATATATTTTCTTATTGAACCACTATGTGCACTTCCAAGAGTTTTAGAATTGTTTTGACCTATTTCATAAAAGAAATTTGTCTCAAGTCCGCCACTATGAGAGATTGGCCCATTATAATCAAATCCATAACCTGTACAACCAGTTGAAGCGATTGCCCCACCAAATGGCATTATACATAATCCCCATGAAAAACAAAAAGGTGTTGGATAATATGTCCAATACCAGTGTGAATTTTTTTGCCGATTTAAAAGGATTTGTATTATTGATATATTAAATAATCCATTGTGACAGCCTCCGACAACGACAACAGGTAGTTTTTCCTTATTTTTAAATTTAAAAAAATCATAGGTGCTAATACCACCACACCAATCATTATCTTGATATTCACCATCTGCCCATATGGTATCCCAACCCATGGGATTTCCATGGCCTTGGAATAGAATGTATCCAGATCCCTCGGAAACTGCTGTAATCATATCTTCTTCTATTGGACGGAGACCACCTGTTAAATTATTTGATGCATAAACCGTAATATATTCATCAATAAGATCACTCATATATTCAAAGGCCAAATCACAAGCCCATTCACCATCTGGTTTTCCTTCATATATATTAAAGGTTTTTCCACCAATTCCAATCATTTTACGAAACCATGGTTTTTCTTCAGGTGATGTTGATTCATAATTTATTATCTTATTAACTACTATTTTTAACTCGATTTTATTACGACAGGCAAGGCGTCCAACGTATACATCAGGCATTAAATCTAAAACATCTGGATCTGTAAATTTCATATACGCAAAAATATTATCTCCATTAGAATCCCAGTCTTCAAATTCCCACTTCTGCGATGTTTCATTGTATCTATATATATCTCCATAATATAAATCTGAAATACAACTTTTTTCATCAGAATGTCTAATATTTGCATATCTTACAGGTACATACCAATGTTTGCTACCTTGATTAATATCATCTCTGTCCTTTGCATAAAGATATGATTTTAAACCACCAACTAATAAAACATATTTAACATCATAAGTCTCTTTTACATCTTTTATAAAATACTTGATTTTTTCTGGTTTATCTCTTCCAGGATAACTACTATATATCTCTTCTGTAGTTTTCAAAAATGTTTCCATACCATATTTATTTTTATGTTCAACAAATGTTTGAAGTTCATTTTCAAAGGCTGATGGAGCAATTATTACTAAATCATATTCCTCTAGATTTAAATCTATTTTTTTATATTCCGGTTCATTATATTTGATATCGATTTCTATATTATTTACAATGGATAATCTATTATTAATTGGTGAATATCTTATGGGATAAACATTTATTGTAACAAATGTTGTTGGAATATCTACATTATTTAGACCACATCTTATAGAATAAGAATACCAAACATCAGGAAAAAAATCTGAAGAACTGTAGATTTCTTCATCTTCAATTATATTAACTGTTTTCGCTGTTATTTTAGTTAACTGATGAGGAGTACTATCAGGACATGGCAAAATTTTACCAGATATTTGTATCTCTTTTATATCTCCTAATTTAAATGAAATATCATGAATTTCGACATCTTTTGAAAATGTGTAAGTTTTATGATAAATAGGAAGCAAAGGTTTACCTGGATCACTTATAAAATCATTATATTTTTCAGAATGTATTTTTAAGTATTCATTTTCTTTTAAAATATTAAAATCTTCAAAATTTATAACTGATTCTAATAAATTTTCAGCTTCTTTAATATCAGATGTATTAATAGCTATAACAGTTCCACTAAAAACTAAAAATACAACTGTTAAATATACGATTATCTTTTTAATATTTATACCTCCCAGATTTCACTCCGAGATTTATTATAAATTAGTTTAATATAAATTTTTCCTTAAAGAATTTGAACTTTTTATGTTATAAATCGAGTTTTATTAGAAATTTAAGGAAATTTTAGAAAATTATTGTTTAAAATTTCGAGGATATTTATGACAAAATTGTTAAGGCAACAACTTTGCTATGTGACGGAATATCAAATTAAAATCTGCTAGGCATGAAATTAAAATCTTGTACTTCATAGATACAATAACAATAATATATTAACATTATGTTTATCTATTATAATATGATGTTAATATGAGATAATATATGATAGATTCATACTCATTTGGAAAAATAGTAGTTGATGGACAAATTTATACATCAGACATTATCCTATATCCAAATAAAATAGATGATAAATGGTGGAGAAAAAGTGGACATTTACTACAAAAAGAAGATTTAAAAGACATAATACAATTAAATCCAGAGATCTTGATTGTGGGAACTGGAGCTTATGGTTTGATGAAAGTCCCCATAGAAACAAAGAATTTTATAGAATCTAAACGAATAACATTGATAGCTGAAAAAACCGGTGAGGCATATAAAACTTATAATAAGATAAAAAATCAGAAAAAGATCATAGCAGCGTTTCATCTAACATGTTAAAATAAACCTACTAAGTACAAAACTTAAGTGTTATTTTGGAGATACATATACTGTATTAGGTGGAATATACTTCTTGGAACAAAAGGAAGAAAAGCAAAATGTCAAATATGTAAAAAAGAAAGCGAATTTATTTCAGAAACACTAAAAATATGTTTATCCTGCATTAGAAAAAAACCAGTAGAAACTAAAAAAACAACAAGTAAGGTACATAAAAAAATCAGAGAAGAATTTAAACTACCAGGAAAACCACCTTGGGATAAAAATGGTTTAAAGTGTAACATATGTCATAACGAGTGTAAAATCGGGATGGGAAATCAGGGATATTGTGGTCTAAGAAAAAATTTTAATGGAAAGCTAAAAACAAGGGAGGGAATTTTACATACATATTATGATCCATTACCTACTAATTGCTGTGCATCCTGGTTCTGCCCAGGGAGTAAAGAAAGAGGATTAAGTCTAGCTGTTTTCCCGTTTAGCTGTACATTTAATTGTGTTTTTTGTCAAAACTGGCAACATAAAAACATTGAAATGGGCAATCAAATTGAAATAGAACATTTAGTAAGAGAAGCAAAGGAAGCTATATGCATTTGCTATTTTGGAGGAACACCTGAACCTCAGCTCCCTTTCCTACTTAAGGCAACTAAAAAAATACTTGAAAACGTGAATACGAGGATATGTTGGGAATGGAATGGAACAGGAAATCCTAGTCTTGTTCGAAAAGCAGCAGAATATACCTATACAACAAATGGGACAATTAAATTTGATTTAAAAGCATTTGATCCTAATTTACATATAGCTCTAACAGGAAGACCAAATAAAAGAACATTAGATAACTTTCATTTGATCGCCAATGAATTCAAAAAAAGAGATTTATTAACAGCAACAACACTTCTAATACCAGGTTACATTGACAAAGAAGAAGTAGAAAAAATTGCAAGATTTATCTCTGATTTCGATCCTGATATTCCTTATTCACTTCTAGGCTTTCATCCAGATTTTAAAATGATTGACATGCCAGTTACCACAAGTAAACAAGCAGAAGAATGCTATCAAGCTGCAAAGAAATATCTAAATCGAGTAAATATTGGAAACAAACATCTCCTATACTAAAAAAATGTTTTTTTTATCTTTGAAATATTTTATAATCAACCCATTTACCAATTGAATAATCTTTTATATTTAAATCACTAACACATGATACATCCTTATCTTTTATCGCTACTAAAACACCACCATTACCCATATCTTTGTATTGAGAAGAAGAAAAAATAGTAAGACATCGATCACCATAAATTGAAAAACCAAGGGTATTATAATCATGACCTTTAATAAACACCTTTGCATTTATCTCATTTAGAAAACAAATCAAATCTTCCTCTGTAAAACGATCACCTATTCCACGAAATACCAGAGAAACAACAGGGTCACTCCACACAACTGAAGTAATAGCTCTCAAATCATTTTTATCAATTTTTCTTAGGGATTCCAGGTCATATCCTTTTAAAAAACCTCCATGAGCTGCAAAAACACTATTTGATAAGACCATCAAAGGCATCAAAGAAAACACTTCAATAAATCTCTGATGCAAATCTGATGAGTCAAATCTCTGAATGATCTCCCTCTCAAATTCATATGGATAACAAGGAATAGCATAATTACACTCATGATTTCCTTTAAGAAGAATAATTTTTTTAGGATAACAACATTTCATAATAAGCAAAAAAATGATATTATATATTGCTCCCCATTTCACAGGCTCCCGATCAATATAATCACCAAGAAAAACCAAATAATCATAGTTAAAAAATTTCTTAAAAATAGCTTTTGTTGTTATAAAATCACCATGTGTATCACCTACAAATACAACCTTCCCATTTAATTCAATAAATGTTTTTTCTCTTTCTAAAAAATGTTTTACTTTGTCCAAACAAATTTCTATTTCTTTTTCATTTAAACAAGCAACAAAGTCTGGGTCATTAAAAACCCTGTTTGTAATATTGTCTATTTCAGTCATTTTTACATCTAAAGGAAAATTTTTATATAAAAATCAATTAGTTCATGTATATATTTTTCTCTAAAGTGATAAATTTGAAAATTTTAGGTATTGATCTCGCAGGGAAATCAAAAAATCCTACAGGAATATGTATTTTAAAAGATAAAAATGTCATATTAAAAACCGTCAAGGAAGATAAAGAAATACTGGAAATTGCAAATATGTTAAAACCAGATGTTATTGCAATCGACGCACCAATAATATATGGTAAACCAAAGATTAGAAAAGCTGATATAATACTTCAAAAATACAAGGCTTTTCCACCAATCCTTTCTAGTATGATACCATTAACTCTACGAGGATCAAAACTTGCAGCACAACTTTCAAGATATTACCAGACTATAGAAGTATTTCCTACAGCAACTGCAAAAATATTGGGTATCTATCATAAAAACTACAAGAAAACAGCAGAACTTTTATATTTAGAAGTAAGAAACAAACATGAGCTTGACGCGTATATCTGTTGTTTAACTGGAAAAATGTTTCTTGAAGGAAAAACAGAAACTGTAGGCGATGAAACGGGAGAAATCATTATTCCAAAGTAACAATAATCATTGCATCTTACTTAGTAAAATCCTATCAGTTATGAAATTATGAAAATGAAAACTTCTCAGATTTTTAAAATCAGATAAATATTTATAAACTTCTCTTTAAGTATTTATCCAGACAATTGGGATATCATTTAGGATTGTTTTTTTATTTTTAAAACTCTTATCAATTTTTTCTTTTTTCTTCATATTTAATCCTCTTTTTTTATTTTTCCTGCAAGAACCCTTGCACGGTTTCCAACAACTAAACATTTAGCAATAGATTCCATTTCATATGCTTCCTGGGCATCTGATACTTGTCCTACAATCATCATAATTTATGTCTCCTCAAAACTAGGTTTTGTAGATTATGTTTAAAAGGATTTGTTGTACAAATCTAACCCAGTATCTTTACAGTTCTATCCATTTAAAAAAAGGAAGAAAAAAAGATAGATATAAATTTTTTTTTAGAAAAACTTCCAAATTACTAATTCATCATCTACTTGTTTTTCCAAATTGTTATATGCAACAACTTTTATGGTATGTTTAAAGAAATTAATTTCATCCCAACTCCATTCGAATGGATAATAAACATCAGTATCAATATGGACATCGTCTAAATAAAATTCAACATATTCAATATCTTCTGAAGCATTTGTCTTAATTAATACATCTCCAATCATCACAGGTGTAAAAAAAGGAAATATTTTATCGTTATTTATATAAAATCCATTATCAGGATGTATTATCTCAATATTAGTAGAAGAATCTGATATTCCTTCTCTGATCATCGAAGGATCTCCATAAAGATTATAGTTATACATGTTCTTGAATTCATAAAACCAATTATCCCAACCAAAATTATGATGAACATAGTTCTTTGACTCATAGAGAGCAATGCCAATTGGTTCGGCTCCTTCAGGACCATCAATCATAAATCGATTAAATTCGTAACATAATGCTTCTGCTCCTGAATGAGTCTGGGTGAAATTAACTGTTATTGCTGCAGGACGTGTAGCACTACATATTGCAACAGCTGCACCAAATGATTCTTTCACAAGCATATCTATTCCAAGATTACCATAACCTACTAGCTCAGGATAACCTACAAGACAAGATACAGCAAATACAATCGAGGGATAGTCATCTTCCAATTGTGACCAGATATTTATTTGAGGTTTACCAATTATCTCCTCTCCAGCATATTCTGGAATACCATCTCCATCATCCCAATCCCATATTGTTCGACCTACTCCTACTGCAGATCCATGGCCTGCCCAATTTACAACTGCATATTTTCCATTTCGCCATTCTTTAGTAAAATCTGGTTCAGTTAAAGGATCCCAATTACATATCGAGGGTGAAAGACCTTCCTGCTCTGAATGGTGAGTTACTGTCCATCCATTCATTATATCCTTTTCATTTGCATTATGACAAGTGGCACCATCTATATCATGATCAATATGATATTGATGATTCTCATTTTTATAAAACAACATTG
>CP070836.1:1124711-1132322 GCA_020341795.1 Thermoplasmatales archaeon | reverse complement strand
TGATTACTAAAATTAGTCCAAGAGTTAAAATTGTGATTATTTTCATATGTTCCTCCTATTATTTTTAGAAGAAATGGTTATAAACATGCCCTTTATTGACTTTACGCTATAATATTAAATCAACCAAAACATGTAAAAGCATGTTTTTTGTTATCCCTTTTTAATTATGAAAATAAGAAATATTAACTTAAAATCGATCGAAGCAAGAAGATATGTAAAACCAAATGAGCGGCCTAAGCAAGTTCGAATAGATCATAATAGTTCGTTTATACAGGTATCATTCCTTAAAGAGAATCAAACTTCAATCGAATTCCAATACACTGCAAGCTTTGGCCCTATTGGTATGATTAAACTTGAAGGTTCAATGCTTTATGAAGGCAATGATGCAAAAAAAATAGCAAATGAATTCAATCAAACAAGAAAACTACCAGATCAAATAGCTAGTCATCTTCATACTGCAATTATGCATACATGCGTACCAGAAGCAGTAGGAATAGCAAAGGATCTTGGACTGCCGCCTCCTATACCATTACCTCAAGTACGACTAGGAACAAAACCTGCAGGCGGTGGACAAGCTGGACCAGAAGTAGCATAATATATATAATATTTTTTTCTTAAAAAATTATAATAAATTAAATCCGCATACAGCTAAAAAGATGGAATCAATTGTAATTTCAATCGGAGGATCAGTACTATTTTCAGATGAAATTAATGAAGATTTTTTTATACAACTTGATCAGCTACTACAAAAACAAATCACGAAATACAGAATATACTTAATAATCGGTGGCGGAAAAAAAGCAAGGAAACTAATACATCAAGGACGTGAACAAGGACTACCCGAAGAAAAACTTGATGAAATAGGAATTAAGGTTACAAGAGAAAATGCTAAAAAAATTACTATGAAAATAAAAAATTCAAACAAAATAATTCCTGAATCCACGAATCAAGCGAAAAATTTAGATGAAAAAATTGTTATAATGGGTGGAACAACACCTGGTCATAGCACTGATATGGTCGGTGCTGAGCTTGCAGAAAAAACTAATGCTTTAAAATTTATTATTGCAACAAATGTTGATGGAGTATATGACAAAGATCCAAATAAATATCCTGATGCAATACAAATAAAAGAAATAACAATTAAAAACCTAATATATGAATATGGAACTGATTGGAGAACAGCCGGTAGAAATGTTGTAATTGATGGTCCAGCTTTAAAGATAATTGAAAAAGCAAAAATTCCTACTTATGTTTTAAATGGAAAAAAATTAGAAGAATTGGAAAAAGCATTAAATAATGAACAATTTAATGGAACAATAATAAAAATATAAAAAAAGAAAAAGAATTTTTTTTCTATTTTACAAAATCTATATCCACTTTTTTACTTGAAACAGTTTGTAAAGGTGTAGTTTGTAAAACTGATGTGCTTTTTGGCCCTAATATATTTGGTGATTGTACACCAGTCATAATTGCCATTACTCTGCATTTTCCCTCAAACTCTGGAATTACACGTGCTCCAAGAATAACATTTGAGTAGCAGTCAAGATCCTCTGTAAGTGATTTTGTTACGTCTTGTACATATTTGAGACTCATATTTGGACCACCAGTTATATGTACTAAAGCACCTGTTGCTCCACGGTAGTCAACATTTAACAATGGATGATTAAGCGCTTCTTGGACTATTTCTTCAACACCTGCTCCTTCTTCTGCTTCACCCCATAGCATAACTGATAGACCACCTTGATCCATAATTGATTTCATATCAGCATAATCAAGATTTATTAAAGATGGAACAGTAATTGTCTCAGATATTCCTTTTACAGTTTCAGCAATCATTTGATCCATAACTGAAAATGCTTGATTGATCGGTAAGTTTGGTACAAATTCTAGTAGTTTGTTATTATCAAGTACAACTGTACTATCTGCTTTTACACGTAATTGATCAAGTCCTTCATCAGCTTTTATTAAACGAGCTCGTTCAACATTAAAGGGAGTGGAAACCATACATGTTACTACTGCATTATGTTTTTTTGCAAGTTCTGCAACCACTGGTGCAGAACCAGTTCCAGTACCTCCACCCATACCAGCTGTTATAAATACAAGATTTGAACCTTTTATTAATTCCTCAATTTCATGGATTGATTCACGAGCTGCACGTTCTGCAACTTCTGGAAAACCACCTGCTCCAAGACCACGAGTTAATCTGCTCCCAATCAAAAGTTTATGATCTGCTTCAACCAAATCGAGTGCTTGCTTATCTGTGTTTATAGCAATTGTATCTGCACCTTTTACTCCAAGTTTATTTAATCTCGTTATCGTGTTGCCACCCGCTCCACCACATCCAACAATTGTAATTCGTGGTGTGCCAAACATTTCGTCTTCATTGGTTTGTAACCTGCTTTCTTCTTCTATTTTATTATTTACAGCGTTTGCAATAAATGTTTCCATATTTTTTTTTTCTCCCATTTACCATTCCTCCAAATCATTTGCTGGTAGTTTGAAGGACGCCCATCCCTAGACGTCCTTCAATTAGGGGTGCATCCCATCCCCTCCATTTTTTTACCTTTATTTTTTCATGTAAGGTTCAATGGATTCAACTGCTAGTTCAAGTTCTTGAACCTTTTTGATTTTCTCCGCCTTTTCAATTAAATCATTGGCGTAGTTTTTAATAAAATCATTTACCGCATGACGAATAACTTCTGATCTTGTTGCAAACTCTCCAGCTCTCACAAATAGGTCTATTGAATGTATGTGACGCTGGGGAAGTCTTATTGTTATTCGTTGCGTATCCATTTTTCTCCTCACAATTTATTACGCTTTCAGAATGATATCATTTGTATGTCAAAAACATGTCGGATTCATGTCGAATAAAGGACAAATGACATCTTTTGTCTGACAAACGTAGCAATGAATGCGCCGTTTAGTTTAAATAATTTTCGATATTTTTTGCAGATAATTATGCAAGCGTATATGCAGGTGTCACTTCTTATTTTTTACACCTCGATTATATGCCCAAAAGCAACATTTCCTGAAATTTTTTCAATCTTAACTTTTACAGTCGAACCTTTAATTGCCCCTGCAACATAAATGGTATATTTATCATGATATGCTATACCATCACCTTTACGACCTATGTCTTTAATTGTTAGCTCTAAAGTAATATTTTCTTTTAAAGTTTCAGATGGTTGTTGAACCACTTTTTTCTTACGAGATTTAACTGAGCGAAATGCACCACATGCATCACATCTAATTAAAGTTGTTCTACCTTGTTTAACAAGGTGAGTATCAGGTCTATTACATTCTGAACATATCACATATGTATCAATGTATTCTTTGATTTTATCTTGAATACTTCTAGCTGGAATTTTTCCTTGAAATATAGCACGTCCACTAATTATTTCACCTGCTGTACCAAGACCACCTAATAAAAATTTTAAAATTAAATCAGGTGTTCTGTTTATAGCATCTGATATTTTATCAAAATTTTTTATAACACTGGTATTTCCTTCATAAAAAATTTCTGCTTTTGGAAGTTTAAATCTATCATCATCAACTTCTTTTTTTGGACTACTATCAATTACTCTTTTTAATAAATCTTTATAATTTAACTCGTTCATAATGGAAAGGGCATATACAATAATTATCTAAAAACCTTCCGTTGAAAAAAAGAGTTCCCCTCCAATAAAAGGTTTAATATTTAACAATACTTGGTTTTGGTCTAATGCCCATTACAAGCTTACCTTCTTTCATTGCTTTTTCAGCAACTTTGGTGTTTTTTGTATACACCTTGGTATTACCTTTTGTCCAATACCAGATGAATTCAGACATAATCTCCCCCATTACTACAAAGTTATGTTTCAACTATCAATTAGAAACTTGTTTAAATAATTTTTTATAATTTTATAATTTTGACTTTACACATTTAATATAGAATTTATGTGCAATTTCCAATTCTGCACATAAACTCTTTTGTATGTGTTGGTTTAATAAATAAAACAAAAAAACTATAAACGTTGTTTTGAGGAGATAAAATAAGTTTAGATATTAACGAATTTGCTGATGTAGGTGCAAAAGCAACCCCTGAAATGTTAATAACTATTATTGAAACAACAAATTTTTTCGAATCATATTTAGGGATCGATCCAATTGATGAACTTAAAAATGTATTGCATAAAAGAGATGGTTTGAGGAACTTGTTATAGTTACTTTGTACTAATAAGGTCTGGCAATTGAAAAAGTTATCAAATATTTATCTTCAAATAATATAAAAATATCCTAGGATAGTACTGTGTAATTTGAGTTTAGGAAGTATAGTTTGTTACTTTTAGTTTGATATTGTAAAAAGGGTGCTATTTTGGATATAGTAAGTGCATGGATATTCTTGGTAAAAATAAAGAACATCCATACAACCTACAAGTGGTATAATTTGTGAATGAAATGATTAATTTGTTTCTTTTTAAAACTATCGATAAAAATATCGTCAATATATATAAAAAATAATTTTTTAGGATTTCTGAATAAAAAATCAGATTTTGTATATTTCGACCAAAAAGAGTTAATAGTAAGTATTATCAAAAAATTTAAATTTATTATTGTTATTTAAATATCAGGGGTTGTAAAGGTCGAAAGGAGTTATATGGTTTATTAATCCCATCCTTCCCACGGTATGTTCATTCCCCTTATTCCCTTATTTGAAGGTGACCTTTTGCATTCCCCTCCAACATTGCATCAATTATTAATATTATATATAAAATAATCATTTTTTAATTATTTTATTTTTTCTAAGCTTTAATGTAAGAATGATTTTTTCCCAGTGAAATATTATACAGTATCGATAGATGGAGATAAGTCAAATAAGCTTATAAATGACGGTATTGATTGTTGGATGAAACTATATAAAAAAGATCTCGTAAGTTTATAATCATAATTTAATATAAATCTTATAACAATATTTACTTAAAACCGAAATATTTATATCATAAAAGCCTTAATATAGCATTGTTGGCGATGGAGCCCGCCTTGACGTCCCACCATGACGTTTTTGCCATGACGCTCGCCAGAACCGCCCAAAATATGGGCTGACGGCCCCTACTAATTAATGTAGGAATATGAGAGAATGGTAATAGATTTGAAGTGGCGGGTTTTTAAGATCTTTTTAAACTTTTATCTAATAGGGGGGATATTATAAAAAGAGTTCTAGGTCATTATTGTAAAATTGTCTATAAACAAACAGATGATAAAAAAAGTGCTGTAACTGGAGATGTAATGGATTTAAACAGTCCAGGCTTTATTCTCCTTGAGAATCAAGATGTAATGCATTGCCTCAATATATGTAAAATAATTTCGATTAAAAATCGAGAAAAAACCATAGGGGAAAAGTTTTGAGTTTTATTAATAGATTAAAAAGAAATATAAAAAAATTGGAGAAAAATATTGAAAAGGAACATGAGAAAATAGAAAAACTTGAAGAAAAATGTGAAAATCATAAGATTACAAAAGGAGAGTTTAACGTTAAAAAGAGGCATATTGAGGAGAAGATTCGAGCAATGGATTCTCGCATGCGGGTTTTACAAGGTGGATTAACAAGGGAAAAAAGGCACTTGGAAGAAAAGGCTGAAGAGAAACAAGAGAAAAAAGAAGAAAAAGCAAGAAAAAAAGAAGAGAGGAAACAGAGAGAGAAAAGATTTTTAGAAAATACTTGAAAAATGAATTTTTTTAAGATAATTAAGGTGAAAAATATGAGTGTATTTGAAAATCATAAAGTTAGTAAATATAGAGAATTGCATGAAAGAATGCTTAGATTTAAGGGAGTGAATAAACGTATAAATGAAGTGAAAATAAACCAATTACAGTAGGAAGAGGGAAGAGATATGAAAATTGTAATAAGCGCAGAAGGAAGAGGTATAGAAAGTAATATAGATACATCATTTCATAGATGCTCTTCCTTCTTGATTTTAGATATAGAAAAAAATACACTTATAGCATTAGAGAATACAACAAAAGAACGTCCAAGTGAAATCGGAGCCACGGTAGGGCAAATAATTTCAAATCAAGATATTGATGCTGTTATAGCCTCTGATATTGGACCTACAGCATTTGAAATTTTTGAACGACATGGAATAAAAGTTTGTCATGGAGATGGTATAATAGAAGATGCAGTCAAACAAATTAAATATGGGAGACTACCAGAAATAACAAAGGCTGCGATACAAAGATACACAAGCTTGAAGCAAAGTAAAATGAAGAAAGAAAATTGAGAAAAGGTGATAGGATGGATGTTCTTGAAGAAGCAAAAGAGTTGATGAAAAAAGCTGGATGTGAAAAAGCCTTTGCTGTTTATGGGCTGGAATTATATGATATTGCTGGAGTTAGGAACTGTAACAATACAAAAGAATCTATAGAACTGGAAAAAGATATAAGTCACTTAGTTCCAATTATAAAAAGGGAATTAGTGCTTGACTTAGAAGCACCAATTGAATGCCCATTAGATTCATCGATGAGTAAATATTTGGAGTTTTCTTTAAAAAGTAGGAACATAACTCCATATAACATTAGTCATGATGAATGTGAGAGAATTGAAAATGAGATGAAACCACTTCTTAAAAAATATCAATGGTCTATTAAAAAAAGATAAAAAAAATGGAGGATTTAATGATGAAAGATAAAGTGATTGATTTTCTTACATCTCAAGGTTTTGAAATTGTTAGTCATGAAACATCGTCTCGGATAATATTCTTTAAAGATAATGTAACTGTGACTGTAGAAAAACGGAAGTAATGTTCATTAATGAAATATATTGATGGTAATATGGGAAAAGAAACATTTACTAATACCATACAAGATGCACATAATCGATACCTTTGTTCATATTGTAATTGTATTAAATCAAAATAGAATATGTCAAATTATCCAATAATATGCCCAAATTGTGGACGGATAATGACACGTATCACCTTTTATAGTCATTAAAATAAAAATCATGTATAAACCTGATTAAAAGGTAAATGTTCATCAGGAATAAGAGAGCTGATATGATTGAAACTTTCAATTTGAATAGTTAGTAAAAATACTAATTATTACTTTAACAGAATTAAAATAAAAGAATATAAAAATAATATTACATAAAGGTTTACAAGATAGTAATTAAAAGGAGAAATAATATGTCAAAAAGTTCAAAGGATAAAATCGATAAAGATAAAGAATTAATCTTAGAAGAACTTCAAAAAAATGCAAATAAAAGTGTTAATGAAATTGCAAATAAAATTGGTTTTTCTCGTCAGAAGGTATGGCGTATTATCAAGGATTTAGAAAATAATAATATTATTTGGGGATATACTGCTGTAACAAATTTTAATAAACTAGATTTAAAATATTTTATAATTCTTGCTAAACGATCTCATAAACCAATGGATAAACAAATGTTAGAAAAAGTAACTTCAAGAACACTTGAAGAGCAGTTGGAACAACTTGGGGGTAAATTGATTTCCAGTATATATGTAAATGGTGTTTATGATTGGATTATAAGTTTTACTTGTAAGGATTTAATAGAAGCAAAAAAAGTAACTGAATTATTACATAGATTATATTCTGATTATCTTAAAAAAGTTGATT
>CP070836.1:1121677-1124611 GCA_020341795.1 Thermoplasmatales archaeon | reverse complement strand
ATTATATAACGAGCAATTCCAATCTTTTTTGCATAATTCTTCATTTTTTTAACAGCTAAAAAACGTTTAAATGTAGATCCTTTTTGAAGTACTTCAAGTTCAAGAACACAATCAGCTATTCCTTCCATTCTACGTTCAATAATATCACCATATATACCTCGGGTCATAATCATATACATAACACCTTTGTTTTTAATATTACATATTTTCGCTGCATGGATGGTATTAATTACTTCATCTTGAGTATATTGATTTAAAAAAAAGTCAAGAGAGTTTATAATTATTTTTTCACAATTTGTTATTTCTATTTTATTTAATAGAATTGCTAAAAAATCTTTTTCAACTTTAGCTATTGGAGGTACACCAGAGGATCCAATTTCAATAAGTTCTTTAAGTTTAACCTTTGCTCTTTGCTTATAAATATTTATTCTTCTTTGTTCATCACTTAGTATTGTTTCCAAGTATTGACTTGCTATATCTATTATTTCAATATTTGGTTTCCCCCAGCCAAATCTTTCCATAGTATCGTATATTTCTGTTTCAGTTTCTTCAGTTGTAAAATATATAACATTATTACTAGTCGCAAGTTGTTTACTTAAAATCTCAATACTACTTTCAGGGGATCCAAGAATTAATACTGTAAAACCTTTAGGAGTTCCACCTTCAAGAAAATTATCAAGTTCTTCTATTCCTGTGCTAATTAGTATATCATTTGACATTTTATTTCTTCATTTCATAACTATCTTTTTTCAAACAAGTTTAAATTAAATAAAGGAGTCTTTAATCTTTAAGATTTTATCATGTAAATAAATCAATCTATTTAGATAATTTTCAATATCTTTTTCTTCAATAGCTATTGAAATAGTATGAATATCTCTTGCACGTGTTCTATTAATTATTTGATAGAAAAACTCAGTTATTATTTCAGGATCGTTATATATTATAAAATTTGTCAATGAATCAATTACTAAAAATTTTTTAGTGCACTCTCCAACCTGTTTAAAATTATTCATTATCTCAAGACTTAGTTTTTCAAGCATAGTAGGGCTTTCTATAAAAGTTACATTATTGTAAGGTTTTGAAAGACCAGATACACGTGAGATACAATCGATAAATTTAACGTTTATACATTCATTAATAAATTCATATTGTTTCGCAAGTGTTTCATAAGGTTTTGTAACTGTTACATAAACCCATGCTTCCTCAGGTTTACTTATAAATCTTTCAAAAATGGCTTGGGTAAGATCTGAATAGGTATTTCCAGGAATAAGAATACCAATTGATTGATTAATTGATAAAGCATTTGATATTCTTTCTTTTAATCCATTGATTAAAACATTAGCCATATATTACTCACTCTCTAGACTTTAATAGGGGAGTTAACTCGACTCCATTATCTGTTGATATGCTCATAGCTGATTTTGTACGGCTGTGTGCAGCACCCCTCATTTTTATAATTTGAAATGTTCTAATTAAGTCCCCTTTTCTCTCAATATCTCCTAAAAATAGAATACCATCTGATATAAACTCCTCAATTCCATATTGTGAATATTGAAATTTACGAGGAGGAACTTCTGATGTTAGAAGTGTTGTACATTTCATCGCAGCAAGTGATGATCCTAGTTTGAATATAAAATCTCTTATCATTTCAGGTGTTTGAAGTCTATAACATAATGCAGTTATTGAGTCAATAATAAGTCTTTTTACATTTAATTCATCTGCGATATCACGTAAAATATCAAGAAGTGCACTTGCATCTTCAACAGTATATTTTTCTGTGTTAAGTCCAAGTCTTTCACTAATTATTCTAAGATCTATAAGATTTACCATACCTGATTCAATTAGATTTTTATCATAGAAATTAAATCCTTCCATATTTTTTGTAAATTTAAATAGGGGTTCAGTTATCGTAAAGTATACTCCTCTTTCTCCTCTATGAGCACCATTGATAAGATACTGCATACATAGCGTAGTTTTACCTGAGCCACTACTTCCAACAACTAAAACTGTACTACCTGTAGGAATTCCACCTCCAAGCATTATATCTAATTCTTCAATTCCAGTTACACAAATCTCATTATTTTGTAATTCAATTTCAGTCATAAATCTCTCCTCTTTCCACGTCCTAGCTTTACAATATATACAGTTGTCGGATATAAAACTTAAGGTTTTTATAAAAGTAAAAAGAAAGTGAATTGATTTTTGAAAATATTTAAGAACAACTATATTTGATTACTCAATTAATCATATATTCCTAGTTTTATTTTATTAATAAAAAAGCATATCTATTCATTGTCTCTGAGTAATCATGTAATATCTTTATTGGATAATTTAACTGTCTTGCAGTTGAAAAAACATCAACAGCCATAGCTTCTGGAGTGGGACGTGCAGATATTTTATAGTTACATGTAATTCTTTCTTTAGAGCAATTTGTACAAATGTTACATGAATCTATAAACATCAAAAATGTTTTCTGATTACCAGTAAAAAATACCTCTTGTTCCAATTTAAGGAGACGTTCATTTATTCCTCTTGTCCATCCATATCTTTGTTCTGGTTTTAGAAATTTCTTTTTGATATGAAAAATAACACACTCGTTATATTCCATAAAGAATTTTTGACATTCATCAACTGATGGTGTATTTGGTGGGCAGCATGCATTTTTTCCATATTCCTTACAACCATACATGCATTTCAATCGAACCCAATGAGAAACAATAATTTTCTGTGGATTTATCCATTTAAAATCTTTAAATCTATGTTTGATGAAGATTTTTTCTATTTCCTTTTGATTTTTCATCTTTATCATATGTAGTAATCCTAGTAAATAGAGTGCAGGGGAAGGGATTTGAACACCAGTTTACCGGTAAAAATTCATCGTCTTCTTCTGTTTTATCAAAATTAAGATTATGTGTTTTTCAATAAGTATTTCTT
>CP070836.1:1114827-1121577 GCA_020341795.1 Thermoplasmatales archaeon | reverse complement strand
AACATCTAGTTTTGTTATCGCAAGCTTGGTTATACCTGAAATTAAACAAGAATGTCGAAGTACAACAAGATCAAGCCATCCACAACGTCTAGGTCTACTTGTAGTGGTTCCATACTCATGACCCTTTTCTTGGATATATTTTCCTGTTTTATCTTTAAGTTCTGTCGGTAATGGTCCTTCTCCTACTCTTGTTGTATATGCTTTTACAACGCCAATTATATCGTCAATATGTTTTGGTCCGATACCTGATCCAATGCTTGAACCTCCAGCAATTGTATGAGATGATGTAGTATATGGATATGTTCCAAAATCAACATCAAGCATTGAACCTTGAGCTCCTTCAAAAAGGATGCTTTTCCCAGATTTTATTGCTTCATTAAGTTCTATATGTGTATTTGTGATATATTTCTTTAAGAGTTTTCCAAATGATATGTATTTTTCAAGAATTTCATTTTTTTCTAATTTAATTTTGATATTATAAGCGTCAAAAATCTTTTGTTTTGATGGTAATATCAAGTCTAATTTTTTATTAAGAGTAGTATTTGATAATATATCTATTGCTCTAATTCCTTTTCTTGCGATTTTGTCACTATAGCAAGGACCTATTCCTCTTTTTGTCGTACCAATTTTTTTTCCTCCTAAGAATTCTTCTTCGACATCATCAAGTATCTTATGATATGGCATTATAATATTTGCTCTATTACTTATAAGGAGTTTTGGTTTAATTCCTCTTTTTATAAGTTCATCAATCTCATTAATTAAAATTTCAGGATCAATAACTACACCATTCCCAATAACTCCAATTTTACCAGATATAACGCCACTGGGAGTTACATGTAATTTGTAGACATCTTTCCCTACTTTTATGGTATGACCTGCGTTATTTCCTCCTTGAAATCGTACGACGTAGTCAGCATTTTTGGAATAATAATCTACAACTTTTCCTTTTCCTTCATCTCCCCATTGTGTACCTATAATAAGGCTTATTGTCATTTTATTTTCACAAACACTGGATAAAAGAAGTTGTAAATAAATCTGATGTCTAAATATATTTTTTATTTGTATCGAAGGTTTTATAAAACATAGCTTATATCGGCGAGAAGAATGGTAAATAACAATAATTTAAATGATAATTCGGAAAATACAACTAATTTAGATATTGAATTATTAAAAACAGAGGTAGCAAAATATTTTCCAATTTATGATATGAGGTTCAATGTTAAAACTGCTTTATTTTTCTGTAGGATAGATGAAGATACACTTAATGAAAAATTTGAATCTCTGAGAGTCGTATTAAAGGAGAAAGGATATATCCCTATGATTAGATTTGATCAAGGAGAACATATTATCTATATTATTAGAAAACCAAAGTTAAAAATAAGATCTGGATGGATAAATTTTGCACTTCTTATTGCCACAATTTTTACAACAACTTATGCTGGTGCTTGGCAATGGGTTGGTATTCGTAACCAAATATGGATTGAGCAGAAAACCACTGGTTTAGTTGATGTTTTTTCCAAAGCATTAGAACCTTCATATATGATTGAAGGTTTTTTATTTTTTTCAATTCCATTATTGTTAATTCTTGGAATTCATGAAATGGGGCATTATTTAATTTCTAAAAAACATAGATTAGATACATCACTTCCTTATTTTATTCCTCTTCCCCCACCTTTTATTCTTGGAACATTTGGAGCAATAATTTCAACAAGAGAGCCAATTCCAAACAGAAAAACACTACTTGATGTTGGAGTATCAGGACCCATTTTTGGTTTTTTAGTTGCAATACCAGTTTGTTTAATAGGACTTTTTTTTATGCAACAAAATCCTATTATGGCTATAACTGAGGGGGGTAATATCGTTATTACATTCCCTTTAGCATTACGAGGAATGGAAAGTCTATTTAACATATCAGAAAATGCTTTAATGCATCCGACTCTTTTCGCAGGATGGGTAGGTTTATTTTTAACCTCATTAAATCTTTTACCAGTTGGACAGCTAGATGGAGGACATGTGTCAAGAGCATTATTTAAACAATATGCAAAATATGCTAGTTGGATAGTTATAATCGCAGTATTAGGATTAGGATTATTTTATACAGGTTGGTTTTTTATTGCTATTATTATTTTAATGTTTATTGGGACTCAGCATTCACCCCCATTAAATGAATATACACCACTTGATATAAGAAGAAAAATATTAGGAATTATTGCATTAATAATATTTATTATTTGTTTTGCACCTATACCTATGTCTGGATAATAGCAACTATTTAATAATATGATTCCAATTTACATTTTAGAAGGAATGTTTATGAAAACATATTTAACAATTATGTTTAATAGTGAAGGAAGTAAACCTTCCGAGGTTAGAGATCAACTACTAAACCTTGGTTTTAAAGCAGCTGCAGGTAATTATGATTTTGAATATGAATGGGATAAAAACCGAGTTAATGTAGATGAACTAGTATGGTTTGCAGATAAAGTTCAAGCAGCTTTAAAAAATCATCTAGTATATTTTACTATTGAGAGTTCTTAAAAAAAACAATTTTATTGTTTCTTTTTATCTTTAATTAATTCAATACTTTTACTAAGAACACCCATTAATGTATGATATTCCCATTTTGAAGGCATGGCACGTCCCATAATACGTTTAAACATAACCTCTGTTTTTTGTTTTTTATGCTCAGGATAATTAATTAAATCAAGGAGTTCTTTATAAAAACTATTGAGTTTATCTTTTTCAATTTTACTGATAATTCTCTTTTTTGTTGAAATTTGATTTTTTATAAATAAACTATAAAGTATAAGTCCAACAGCATGTGAGAGATTTAACGATGGATAATTATCACTTGTTGGAATTTTAAGCATGACGTCACATCTAGCTATCTCTTCATTTAAAAGACCATAATCTTCACGTCCAAAAATTAGACCGATATTTCCATCTATTTCAAATATTTTTTCAGAGAATTCTTCAAGGATAACTGCATTTCTTAAATGTTTTTTATCATTTTTGCTTTCTATAGATGATGTTGCCACGAGAAAATCGATTTTTTTTATTGCTTCATTAAAACTTTTAAATATTTTTGAATCATCTAATATCTTACTTGCATGCATAGCACGTGCATAGCATTCATCATTAATTTTACATGGATTTACTAAAAAAAGATTTTCAAAATCAAAATTTGCCATTATTCTAGCAACTGCTCCAATATTTCCACTATATTTTGGTTCAACTAGTATTACATAAAAATATGAAATATTTATTCACCTTCTAATTTTTGGATGTTTTTATCTAATTTTTAATTCATCTTCTTTTTCTTTTAGCATTTTTTGATATTTAGATGGCATATGTTTAACAGTAGATTTGATTTCACTATGTCTTTTTAAAAGTTCAGAGCGTTTATTTGTCTCAAGTTCATCTAAGATGAATTTTCTATTCTTTAAATATAAATACAAATAATATATACCAGCTACTAATAAAATAAATCCTATCATTAAAAAATAAATATTCCAGTTTAGAATATCTTCAGAAAAATTCAAAATATTTTTTGGAATATCTGGAAACCAAACACTTGTAATCCCTATAAAAAATATAATTAAACCTAAAATTAATAATAATACACTAAAAAAGAGTATAAATTCTCTTATAAAACCTGTTAATCTTCCACTCATATCTTTTTTCACCTCATATTAATATGTTTTAGCATATCTCATCCAAGTTTTCCCAAGTTGATTACATACTGGACAAGTATATTTACATTCTATATTATCAATTGGTTCCCCTAATGTGTTTCCATCTAAAATGTTTTCTATTTCTAATGCGCATTCTTGGACACCACACCATGGTAGTTCAATTATCCCTTTTAGATTCTTAGCATCATCTATCGTGTTTACTCTGTGTAGATTTTCTTTTAATATCTTTTCTGCATTTTTAGATAATTCTTCTTTGATTGAATTAAAAATTTGTTTGATAATTAATATAGAGGAGTTTTGTGATACTGATCTTTTTTCAGAAGTATCTCGTCTAACAATAGTAAATTCTTTTTTCTCAGTATCTTTGGGACCAATTTCAATTCTAATAGGTACTCCTTTTAATTCCCAATCATAGAATTTATTTCCGGGAGTAATATCCCTTTTATCGATTTTAACCCTAAACCCCTCATTCTTTAATTTTTCATAAAGTAACCCACATGTTTCAATAATTTGTTTTTCTTTTCCTTTAAAAATAATTGGTATAATTATGATCTGCGTTGGAGCAATCTCTGGGGGAATTACAAGACCTTTATTATCACCATGAATTCCTATTAGAGCGCCCATTATTCTTTCACTCATACCATAAGTTGTTTGATGACAATATGCATGTTTTCCATCTTCGGTTTCATATTTAATATTATAAGGTTTTGAAAAATTATCACGATATTGGTGAATTGAGCCTAGTTGAAGCGTTCTAAGCGAAGGCATTAACACATCTATACTAATAGTATAATCTGCACCTGCAAATTTATCCCAATCTGGTCTTTTTCCAAAAATAAATGGTAGACATAGTTTGTCAAATAATCTTTTAGCTATTTCTTTATCTTCATTTATTTGTTTTTCTGCATCCTTAAAATCAACATGGCAAGTATGTGCTTCAAAAAAATGTATTTCTCTTACTCTTATAAATGCACGAGTCTGTTTTGTTTCATATCTAAAAGTGTTTACTATTTGGAATGTTTTTAATGGAAGATCTGCATGTGAACGTATCCATAATGAAAAAGTTGGATACATAGCTGTCTCAGATGTTGGTCTTAAAAGCCATCTTTCATCAAGTTTATTTAAACCAGCGTGGGTAATCCAGTATACTTCACTTCCAAATCCTTCTATGTGTTCTTCTTCTTTTTTAAATGAGGATTCTGGGATTAAGAGTGGAAAATAGACTTCTTGATGATTTGTATTATTCATCTCATGTTTAATAAGTTGATCAATATGGCTCATCAGAGTCCAACCATAAGGACGCCAGATATTCATGCCTTTAATTGGATATCTTTTATCGCATAAATCTGCAAGTTCAACAATTTCATTGTACCATTCATTAAAATCTTCAGTTTTTTTCACTTTTGTCTCTGGCATTTTAAGTTCAACCTGCAAATCAAAAATGAAATATTACTCTTAAACGTGACGGTTTCAAAAAGTTGTTTTAAACTCCACGTCCTTCTTTTGCTTTAAATCTAAGTTCTTTTGATCTACATCTTCTGCATCTATCTGCTTTTGGAGCGTTTATGCAGCCGCATTTCATACATACTTTTTTATTTAATGTTCGTGCTTCTGCTTCTGGAAATCTAGCCATATAACTATCCGCCTTTTAGTCAATGGGTATAAAAATATATTATATAAATATACTGTAATTGATAATTTGTTTTAAATAAGTTTAGAATTAAAATTTATAGAAATATACTTAACCATGTTTATCTATCTAAGAATGGTGGCGCAATTGAAGGGGAGGACAACTTGTCCAAATTGTTCAAAAGATTTTATCCTTGATTTACCTAAGGATGAAAAAAAACATAGAGTTGTCTGTCCTAATTGTAAACATAAATATTTTGTTGTTCAAAAATGTGATGATAAGAATTTAAAGGATGAATGTTTATGGGAGGAACATGGCGAACCGAGAAAAACTGTTTTATCATCAATTAAACCTAAAACAAATAGACCAAGCATTGCTGCAATTCTTTTAATATGCGTTTTTTTAATAGGTCTTGCTACTGCTGTTTATTCTGAAACATTTATTGAAACTAGTCTTGATGTAACTTCAAGTTTTGGTTTATCAGGTACTGTTGAAATTTATATAACCAATCAATCAAATGTTTCCCTTACTAATGTTTCTATTACCTTAAATAATGAAAAAATCGAGCATAAAAATGATGGTTATTATTATAAATCAAAGGTTGAACCGGGATTACATATAATCGAGTTAAAAAAGGAGAATTATACAATCCAAGAAATTGAGATTCTTGTAACACCGTTTTTTAATTCAAATATTGATATTCAAATGGAAGAAGGAACAGGTAATATTAAAGAGATAAAATATGATACAATTGGATGCTCGATTATAATTGCTATTTTTTCAGCATTTGCATTATTTGCTATATTATCTTGTTTGAGACGTCAACATGTTGATGTAGCATTAGCATGTTCATTTTTTGGAATATTTTCTTTTGGATTTTTTTTCATTGGTTCGATTTTAAGTTTCATTGCGTTAATAATAATTTTTATATCAAGAGATGAATTTCAGGATGGAAGCAAGGGGAAAATCTTTTAGTATTGTTATTCTAATTTTTTTTATTATATTTTTATTATGGGCTGTTTTTCAGTTTATATCACCCTTTAGCATCCCCGAAAATAGTGTTAAAGATTTATCTGGAATTATTGGAGTTATAGATAATCAAGAGATTACAAGTGATATGTCATTTCCTTGGTCATCTGTTTATGGTTGCGGTGATAGTCTTTGTCATCAAAGAGATGATCGTTCTTTTTTTATTAATGGTAATCAGATGCCGTTTTGTAGTAGATGTACAGCAATATGGTTAGGACTTGCAATAGGTCTAGGATTCATGGTTTTTTTTAAAATCGAGCTTAATAGTAAATTGTTAATATTGATATTTATAGGTTTGATACCAATTTCCGTAGATGGTCTTGGTCAACTTTTTGGACTTTGGGATAGCTCAAATATAGCTAGGTTAATAACTGGTCTTTTAATTGGTATTGTATG
>CP070836.1:1100211-1114727 GCA_020341795.1 Thermoplasmatales archaeon | reverse complement strand
CTAAAATCATTTTTTTTCTTTTTTTTATCTGTTTGTTTTGCGGAGAAATTTATAAACAACTACCTGATTTGAAACTGTAATCTTGGGGAGAAAGAAATTAATATTGAAAGTTATTTTTACAATTTGTTACATTATAAAATTATTATCAAAATATTTATATAATATAATTATAATACATATAGATAATTTATAATTTGGAGGGAAAAAATGCGTAATGATTTATTTTATAGTGGTATAGCTCTATTAATAGTAGCTATAATTTTCATTATAATTAGTTCTTATTTTTCAAATCCATATACATATATGTCCAATATTATTCAGAATTATCCACCAGATTTTAATACATTAATGTGGATTGGAAATATCTTATTTTGGATTGGAATAATTTTTATAATTCTTGGTATTGTTTTTATCCCTATTGGTGCAGTTCTCCCTATTAAAGATGTTCAATCTGTTCAATATAGTCAGCCGAATATATCACAACCAAATCAATCATATAATCAATATGTTTTTTGTTCAAATTGTGGCTCAAGAAACTTGAATAATCAGAAATTTTGTGGAGAATGTGGGAATAAACTAATTTAATGGAGGAAATTTTGAAAATTAAAATAATTCTAATTACAGTTGTTTTATTATTAACAGTAGATGGTTTATCAGGATGTTTAGAAAATAAAGATGATGATAGACTTCAAGGTAGATGGGAGATGCAAGGAGAAATCAGTTATATAATGCCAGAATCACTTTACTTTTATAAGGAATGGATATTCATTAATAAATGCAAAGTAAAATTTTTTTTGGGAAAAATAAGAAGTGGAGACTATAAATTTGAGGGAAATCATCTGATTATCACTTTAGAAGGAGAGAACGGAAATACATTAGATTTTGAATATGAATTTATGGATGATAATACCTTAAATTTAACATTACCAGATCTAGATGAAGATATAACTAAAACATATTATCACACAAGTTTAACGGGATAAAAAAGTAATATTTTTATTTGTGGTTAATTTAAAAACACCCTATCAACGAAAAACCTATAGGACAAGGTCTTACACACTAAACCAATATCGTTGATTTTGCAACAAGTGTTACAAAAATGACAAAGTTAATAAAATTGTAATATATTCATCTTTATCTTAAGACATATTTTCAAAATATAATTCTATTTTTGGGGAATTGTATAACTGTTACTAATTCCCGTCAGCGGCTTGTGTAACTATTACTAAATTCCTAAACCACAAATAATACCTGTTATGAATTATATAGTTAATGTTACAAATTGTAGTAAAAATTACATATAATGTTTTATTTTGTTACTATTGTTGGAATAAATATACTTTTAAATATTTAGAAATGGTATTCGAGAGAGGAAAAATGATTTTATTCCAGCCAAATAGAGAAAAATTAAAAAAAAGAAAGATATCAAAGTCCTAAGAAAGCTTTGAAGCATCAGGATTTTAATATACAACTGAATACAATAGATGCTCTGAGAAAAATAGATGATACTAAATTATCATTCTCAATAATCGATATACTGACATATGGTAAAGCAGGAAAAATGGGAGGAACAGTTCTTAGTGATAATATAATTACATAAATAGATTTTGGTCGAACATTTTTATATTCGGGATAGATTATATGAACTTTTAACATTAATATTATATAAAAGATGGTTATAAAATTTCTAAAATAAAGAAAAGTTAATATTACTTTTCAATCAAAATATTTCATATAATTTATAAGATTCAACCCCATGATTTTTCTAATTTGTTCTACTGAAAAACCTCTATCATATAATCTATTGACTAGTGCTGGGTAACCTGATACATCTTTTAGATCAGTTGGAGTTGAAGGGATTCCGTCAAAATCACTTCCAATACCTACACAGTTAGTTCCACCAATATCTGCTATATGTGTTATATTATCTATAATTGCATTTAAATCAATCTGACCAGTTCCTTCAACTGTTTTTTTATAAAGATCAATTTCTATTTTATTAAGTACATCAGGATTATCTTGATCTTTCGTTTTTTCTTCAAACCATTTTTCATATTTTTTAATATTTTTAAAAATTTGATCCCAAATTTTTTTATTTAAAAAACCAGGGAAAAAATTAACACCGATATATCCTTTTTTCTCAGCGATTCCTTTGATAAGACTATCTGGTAGATTACGACGGATATTGCAAATTGATCTTGCACATGTATGTGATGCCATAATTGGCATAGAAGAACATTCTAAAACATCTTCAATGGTTTTGTCAGATGAATGTGATACATCAATTGCTATTTTCATTTCATCCATTTTATAAATAATTTGTCTTCCTAACTTGTTTATCCCATCCCATCTTGGTTCATCACCATTAGAGTCAGCCCAGTCATTATTTTTAGAATGTGTCAGAGTCATACTCCTAACTCCTAGTTCATGAAACTTTTGAAGTTTTACTGTTGAGTTTTCAATAATATGACCACCTTCAATAGATATCCAACAAGCAAGCTTATTGTTTTTAATTGCTTTTGCCATTTCAGAAACAGATGTAACTTTTTCTCCAAATCCTGTAGAAATAAGATTATTTTCAAGAGCGTTATATAACTTCATTGCTTTTTTCTGTGAACCTTCAAAACCATATACAGGATTAACCCAGATAGCAAAAAATTGTGCTTTTAGTCCCCCTTTTATTATTTTTTCTTGTGTTAAATGTGCATCTTTTTTATCAATAATATAAGGATCATCTTCTAATAATACATTTACAGTATCACAATGTGAATCAAATATCAAAAGATTTTTTAAAAGATCCTTATTTAATTTTCTTATATAAATCACCAATTATTAATTATAGCAAATCGTATCTTAACATCGAATTAGTTATTAACTCTATCTGAGATCCATCTTTATTTATTAGTGTTAAAGATGTTCCTTCAACTGGGCAATCCTTTGCATATACAATATCTTGATGAGTGTCACTTTCTATTTTTCCCTTTAAATGTGTACTAGTACCATAAGCAATATGTAATCCAACTTTTTCATCTTCTAAAACATTACCTGTCACAATTGCTTCTGGATTACATCCAATACCTAGTTCTGCGATATTACTTCTCGAGGGTTTATACTTAAAGAAAGCTGTCATCTCTTTTGCTTTTTTCCCTGCGCCTATTATTTCTATTATTCTATTATTTTCAATTACATATTTTACTAGTTCATTATCATACATAACTGGTAATACTCCCTTTGTTTTACTTTTACCGTATTTTTCAACTTCTTCACTTGTTGCTTCGTATGGAACTTTACATGATTCACCACTTGGAAAATTAATAAATTGACCTGGATGAGTACATTCTCCAGCTTCTGAAAAAGCAGTTCGATATCTAAGGTCAATATAAAGAGAATCACCTGTGGAAAAATTAATCTTTGCTCCAACTGCATTGTTGAGCATATCTTTAAGGGCTTTTGCATATCTTTTTACTTTTGTATAATCAGCTTTAAATGCTGTTTTTTCCATTCTTTTTTCTACTTGAGGCATACTTACTGCACGTGTTATTTGATTATCGGTTTGTATAACAAATAATAATGAAGATGATGCTGAGTACTCAGTCATCGCAATCACTAGATTTGAGTTTTTTATTTCATTAATTATTTCAGCAGGTATTGGTGTATTATGAGTCCCTGTTGCATAAAATTCCTTTAAATCAACTGAAAATTCCTTCTCTTCACCTATTTTATTAAAAAGTTTAAACCAATCCTTTGCCATCTCTCGACGATTAAACCATTTTTTATTATCTTCAATATTATTGTGAGGAATATCTACTAAAAATAATACTTTCTCACCTGTTTTAGGTGCAAACACATCATTAATTAATTTAATTTTTTCTTCAATTAGCATAATCCATCACCCTCCTATATTAATATTTGTTATTTGAAACTTGCTTTTTATTAATATAAAATTTTAGAAAAAAGTGTATTTTTAATTAAAATGTTTACAATAAAAGGAAATATATGAAACATTCTTTGAAATCTTGAGTTATGATTTATTATTCCTCCTCCTGCAGTTATGTCTGTTACCACAAATGGAGGATTTAGATTTGTATATACTCCTGCTATTTCAAATGTTAAAAGGTCTTGTCTTTGTACTTCTATGTTTTCTACAATTAATTTACCTATATCGTAAGAGAATGTTATGGTTTCATTATTTCCCTTGTTGTCACCATTTATTTGAATTAATAAAGAAATAGCACCATTGTCAATTAAACCATTTGTTGTATTGATGGTATAATCGATATAAAAATTTACAACTTCTGTTTGAGATGAAATCCGTATTGCCATATCATTTTCAGCGGTTAAGTCAATGGTTGTATTTTCCTCAATTCCATCACCATAAATTGATGCTTGACCAAGATATATTTCTTTATTTGTCAGTTTAATTTTTTCATTCAGGTTTATAATAATTGATGCAGAAGATAATGCAGAAGACATTAAAAATATAGCTAAAATTCCTAAAATAATTAATTTTTTGTCCATATATTTTAACCTCCACCTAATTTTTTTATATTAAATTCGATGGTTTAAATGTTTCCCTTAAAATATAATAGTGTTTATTTTCTTTCTTGCAAAGATGTGATAATTTCTTTTCCGAAATTTGTAAGTCTATATATTTTAACGTTTTTCCCACCGTCAATTTGTTCAACGAGATTAAGACCGATAAGAGATTCGTCATCACGGTATCTAGAATGCATTCCACGTATTGCACCTATTACATTAGTAGGTGTGGTTTTAACATTGTAGGCGATATCTGAAGTGTAACTTCCACTTGGACTAATTTCAAAAAGATATTCCGCTATTTTTTTCCTTACACTGCTTCTCCTAAGAGACCTCATTATAAGGGGTCTAAGAGTTTCAGGAGTAGCTATATTGTCTCCTATCTGCATCCCATCCACTTCTTGAAAGAAGAATACAAACCCCTTTTAATAACTTATCGCTTATTTGATTATTTACCTGTATATACATATGCATAATTACCTGCAGTTTTAATGTTAAAATTCTTTAATATTGCAAGTGTTTCCGAACTAGTGATTTAATTGTTCCTGATGTACCTATTGTATCAATACCTACTTTATAATTTTTGATTTTTTTAATTGACTTCAGAAGTTTAATTGTATTTTCTTTTTCGATATGATTACAGCGAATTATACCTTCAGTGTTTTTAAATCTAACAAGAAATATTCCCATTTCTTTGCATTTTTTATTAAAAATAATGTTGCATTGTTTTTGTATTTCAAAGATTAAATCATTTTTTTCTATGTCTTGTTTGGAATTAACTTTAAACCCAATATATCTTCGGCGACTGAGCTCTTTGATGATAAACTTACACCTCTTATTATTTATTTTATTCAGATTCAATTCGAGGTGCAAGAAGATATGTTACATGTCCTTTGTCTTCTGCGATATTAAATTCGACTCGGATTGGATTGTCATTTCCAATCATTATTGTAACAGGATCTTCTCCTCTAACTGGTTTAATCATATTGCTGAAGTAATCAATTGAAAACAAGCTTTTACATTTACTATTTGTAGTTAGCTCTATAAGCAGATTCTTTGGAAGTTTCAAATTAACAGTATCAGTATCACCTTCTGCAAAAAGTTCAAAATCATCTTTATCAACAGTTAAAGCAAGGTGATCAGATACAGCTTCAGATGCACGAACACCCTGGTTAAGCTCTGATGCTTTCAGTACAACTTTTGCGGGAAGATTAAGGTTTGGCATCTTTGGATCAGGCATACCCGCAGTATCAATTAATCCCATCTTTCTGACTAGGTTTCCTATTTTTACAATAAGTCGATTTGTATCTTCGTCATACTCTAAAGAAACCATGTCACCTGCACTTGAAAGCCGCATGATACTTGCAAACTTATCCATGTCGACTCCAAGTTCCATCTCTGTTGCTTTGAACTCATCAAAAGCACTATTTTTTACAACTAAATCAACCATTGCAACATGTGCAGGATCAACAGCTCTAAGAGTAATACCTTTAGGATTAATATTGAACTTTACTTCGCTTACAAGGGGTGACGTTACATCAATTATCCCTTTGAGGACCTCTGATTTTACCTTAGCATTAAACATATGTTTTTCCTCCCCAAAATATTAATTAAACAGAATATTGTAACAGAATTAAATACATTTTATGTTTATAACACTGACGGTATTTTAAGGTAGTTGTCTAACTAAAACGAATCTTGCGAAACCAAAAAATGCTCTTGGAAAATTGTCTTCTGGTGTTATTGAAAACCTTCCTGACCATGTTGTAAAACCTGAGAATTGATGTACAAATACACTATGGTTTCCCATAATAATTTGTTTTTGTTCACTTCCTGTTAGATATCTAACTATGGGTATTATTGTTGTTTCAGCGTTTGGATCATTTTCATAGTTACAAAAGATTTCTCTTTTAACTCTTAATGATAATCTTGGAAATCTTAGTTTAAAAAGATATAATAAGATTAACAACCTGTAAATAAATTTTGTTTTAATATGAGTTCCTTTCCCTCGAGAGTTGACAAATAACCATCCCCATTTTGTTGTTAAATCATTTTGTGCTTTTTTACTATTTAGATTTTCTAAGAAATCATTCAATTTAGAGTCTTTTTCAAAAAGTTCTTTACATTTTTCAATTATAACTTTACTTAAATCTTCACCATCTTTAATTTCAATTTCTACCTCAATTGGTGTTACTGAGCCATCAATTCCATGTCTGAATAAAGTAATTTTTTCTATTTTTACATTTTGATTTGATTGTGTTTGTTTTTCAATATTTTTTCCAATTGAAATGCTAATTGTAGATGAGATAAATATTAGACATACAAGAATAACAATTGTTTTTTTTATCATATTTTGTTTCCCTCTATGAAACTTTTTATTTATTTTTTATTATAAATTAGATATTAAATGAAACATTATTATTTAAAGTTTTCTATTAAAACTATCCTTCTCTCCATTTATGTCCACATTTAGTACATGTATAAAACCTACTTTCTGGCTCGTCACTACCTCTCATTTGTCTTAAAATCCAATATGCTTCATTATTTTCACACTTGAGACATTTGATTTTTGTTTTAGGAAGAACCTTTCCTTTTTCTTTATCCTCAATTAATGTAACTTCTTTTTTTTCTTGCTTTGAAACTACTATATTGCTTCCTTCTTTTTTTGTTTTATATCCGCATTTATTACAGAAAAAAATATCCTGTTTTGGATACATCAATGCTCTACATTTAGGGCAAAACATGTTATTTTTTCCCCCTGATTGCATCATTTATTATTATTTCATGATCAAATGAGAGAAGGGGTGATTTGTTTAATAAAAAAAACCTTACGTCTGATGCATCATCACCACTTATAATATCTCCTTTTTTAATTTTCAACAGGTAAGCTAAAGTAATGATATGTCCTCGTGGATCTCTTTTTGGGTCTGAATAAACTCCTATGATTTTTACAATATTTGTTTGAAGTCCTGTTTCTTCAAAGATTTCCCGTATGACTGCATCCTCAACTGTTTCATTGTATTCTACAAAACCACCTGGTAGTGCCCATTTATCTTTAAAAGGTTCATTTTTTCGTTTTATTAATAATACTTCGTCATCTTTAATGATTATGCCATCAACTGTTATTTTAGGTGATTTTAAACTCATTATTTTTAAAGAATAAAAACTACGTATATAATATTTGATAAATACTTTTTTCTAGCAATTTTTTTATTTATTTCAATTTAATTACCTTACAGTATTTCCTTTCATTTCCTCCCAAAAATTTGGAAGCTCTTTTTGTAGTTCTGACTTCCAACTATCAAAAGTTGAATCATCTATTTCTTCACTATGCTTTTTCATTCCAAAAAAACTTGTGCGATTTTCTTTTAATAGGTCAATATTTTTTTCCATTAGCATCCCTTTCCATTTTTCGGAAATTCAAAAATAAAGTATAGGTTTATATGAGTTTTTAGTAGGTATTTATGCAGGTGTATATGTAGGTAGATTATTTTCTTATAAATAATCATTTTTTAATTATTATTGACTGAAACATTTAAGAAAGAGTTGTTAATTCTGAAGTTTTAAAACAAACATGTATTGGGCTCGTGGTCTAGCTGGTTATGACGTCGCCTTGACATGGCGGAGGTCTTGAGTTCAAATCTCAACGAGCCCATCCTTATTAACATATACAGTTTTATAAATGTAGAATAATTGTAATATTTGAGAGGAAAGACATAAAAAAACAATTGCATAAAACCTTATGCGATTTTTTCATTTCTTTCCCTTAAATTGGTAAGTATTATTCAGGGAATGATTTATAAATAAGAAGCATATACCGCTATCAACTTTAAAAATAAAAAACCTATAAAATAATAGATTATCTCTCTATAAAGGAGGAAGTATATTATGGCAGATAAACCACATATGAACCTTGTAATTATTGGTCATGTCGACCACGGAAAGTCTACGTTAGTTGGACAAACACTGCTTCAAACTGGACAGTTCCCAGCTCACATGGTTGATAAATATAAGGAAGAGGCTAAAGCTAAAGGAAAAGAAAGTTTTGCTCTAGCATGGATTTTTGACAATCTAAAAGAGGAGAGAGAAAGAGGAGTTACAATAGATGTAGCTCATAAGAAATTCGATACTGATAAATTCTATATTACGATTATTGATGCACCAGGTCACCGTGACTTTGTAAAAAATATGATAACTGGTACCTCACAGGCTGATGCTGCTGTACTTGTTGTTGCAGCCCCTGATGGTATTATGGCTCAGACTAAGGAGCATATGTTTCTTGCACGAACTCTTGGTGTAAAACAAATGATTGTAGCAATTAACAAATTGGATGACACAAAACCACCATATGATAAAGCAAGATATGAAGAAGTTAAAGGAGAAGTTGACAAACTTGCAAAAAGCGTTGGATACAAAGATGAGCAAATACAATACATACCAGTTTCAGCATTTGTAGGTGACAATGTTAAAGAAAAAGGTAAACTAGATTGGTGGGATGGTCCAACATTTTTAAAAGCGATAGATAACTTTAAAGAATCTGAAAAACCAACAAGTCTACCACTTAGATGGCCAATTCAAGATGTATATACAATCAAAGGTGTCGGAACTGTACCTGTTGGAAAAGTAGAAACTGGTGTTATGAAACCTGGTATGAGCATTATTTTCAAACCAAGTATGAAACCAGGAGGTGTGACAGGTGAGGTTAAAACCATTGAGATGCATCATGAAACCTTGAACCAAGCAATACCTGGTGACAATATTGGTGTCAACATTAGAGGTATTGCTAAAAACGAAATAAGACGTGGTGATGTTGCTGGACCAACAGGCGATCCCCCAACAGTTGCAAAAGCATTCACCGCTCAAATAATGGTCCTAAACCATCCAAGTGTAATTACAAAGGGATATACACCCGTATTTCACTGTTATACTGCACAGGTTGCATGTCGGTTTGATGAAATTCAGAAAAAACTTGATCCACGAACCGGTACAGTAAAAGAAGAAAACCCAGATTTCATAAAAACTGGTGATGCAGCTATTGTAAAAATAGTTCCAACACGTCCAATGGTAATTGAATCATCAAAAAAGATACCACAACTTGGACGTTTTGCAATTCGTGACATGGGACAAACTGTTGCCGCGGGTGTTTGTCTAGAAGTAGAAGAAGCCAAATAGGTTTCTCTTTTTTTTATTTATATATGTATAAATAAAATAATATTTTGGAGTAACAAAAAATATGGCGCAAAAAGCACGGATATCGCTAGTAAGCACTAATGCAAAAAGACTAGAAGAAGTATGCAATCAGATAAAGATGATAGCTGAGAGAACAGGTGTTGATATGAGTGGGCCTGTACCTCTTCCAACTAAACATCTACGTGTTCCATGTCGTAAATCCCCAGATGGTGAAGGAACTGAAACTTGGGATCATTGGGAAATGAGGATTCATAAAAGACTGATCGACCTTGATGCAAGCGATCGTGCACTAAGACAGCTTATGCGTATTCAGGTTCCTGACGGCGTTAACATTGAAATTGTCTTGCGTTCATAATTTTCTTTTTTTGCAAAAAATCTTTTTAACATTTCATTATTACAAATTCCTTGTAAAAAATTTTTAATCGTGCTGAGGTAGCAAAGTCCGGCCTAACGCGCCGGCCTTGAGAGCCGGTTCTCCATCTGGGGAGCGGGAGTTCGAATCTCCCCCTCAGCGTATAAAAATTTTTTTTATAAGTGAAGGTTTTAAAAACGGATTGTATAGTATAGATGAAAAGATAAGGTCCATCCATGTAAAATTATAAAATATCGAACGAGATATCAAAGAAAAATATAATTTGTAAAATACTGCTTTATTATATAAAGGATAATTAAAAATTAAAACCGTTTATAAAAAGTTTATGAACGGTAAGTTTTTGAAACACATTCTGATTTCCTATTTCGATTAAAGATGAAAATAGATCCATGGAGCTCAACAATATATCAAGATTATACTCGACTACGTGATGAATTTGGAATAGAAGAATTCTCAGAAGATTTATGGGTGGATCTGCCAAAACCACATAAACTTTTAAGACGAGGTGTAATAATTGGACATAGAGGTTTTAATCAAATTAAGCAATCGATAGTTAATAAGAAACCATGGGCAATACTAACAGGGTTAATGCCATCCGGCAAAATGCATCTTGGTCATAAAATGGTAATAGATGAAGTAATCTATTATCAAAGCCTAGGTGCTGATATCAACATAGCTGTTGCAGACATAGAAGCATTTGCAACCCGTGGATATACACTAAAGGAGACAAAAAAATATGCACTTGAGGAATATATATTAAATTATATTGCACTAGGTCTAAAAGCTAAAAAATGTAGAATATATTCACAATCAGAACATCAAGATGTAAAAGATCTTGCATACATTCTTGGAAAAAAAATCAATTGGTCACAGATGCAGGCAACATATGGATTTAATGGATCATGTAATATGACACATATCTTTTCGCCTCTTATTCAAACAGGTGATATTTTACATGTTCAACTTGATAAATTTGGAGGACCACGTCATACACTAGTACCAGTTGGTGTAGATCAAGATCCTCATATAAGACTTTCAAGAGATGTATCACAAGCACATAGATTGTACAATGTAACAGTTACTAAGGACAACAAAATTGGAGTATTTGTAAAAACAGATGATAAAGTTGAAGTACTTCTGAATAATGCAGAAAAAATACTAAACACGCTTAATTTTTTAAAACTTAAACGAATAACAGATTACAAAGCAATTTATATAAATGATGCAGTTGAAGATGATATACCAGAAATTGATGAAACATTTGCTAAATTAGAAGTTAAACTTGGAGGATATGGTTTTTTCCAACCCGCAGCAACATTTCATCGTTTTATGACAGGGCTTACTGGTGAAAAGATGAGTTCATCAAAACCAGAAAGCGCAATATTTTTAACCGACACACCTCAAGATGCAAAAAAAAAGATAATGAATGCGAAAACAGGTGGTGCGGTAACCCTAGAGCAGCATAAAAAACATGGTGGTAAACCAGATGAATGTGTAGTTTATGAATTATTTTTGTATCATTTAATCGAAGACGATCATGAACTACATGACATCTATGCATCCTGTAAAAAAGGAACTCAGATGTGTGGACAATGTAAAAAATATGCAGCAGAGTTGATGGAAAAATTGCTCCTTAACCTTCAAGAAAAAAGAAAAACACCAAAGGATCAAATTAAAAAATATATATCTTAAAAAAATGTATTAAGATGTTAAAATACTTGTAAAAGAAGTTATGACTAAAAATGTTATAATAATAGATAAAGACGATTCTGTACTTGTTATAAATAATCTTTATTGTGATAATAAGACTGGATAATTGATAGTTATCCAGGAAGGAAGATGTTTAAGTATTGTAACTGAACGAAATTTAATTGAGTGAATTATTTGTGAATATTGTAATAGTGAAGAGACAAAAATCTAGGGAATCATGTCATCAGATATTAAAATAGTACATTTACTAATTACTATTGAAAAAGCAATATATTTATTAATTGAAAATAACGTTTAAAATAACTACAGTTGTAGTAAGCAAAGGAAAAGTAGATATAATTACTTTTGTAGAAATTTTAAAAATACAGCCTGAACTTTCTAGAAGACTTATAGGATTCTAGGTAAAATCAATGAGGATAGATTAAAAAAATTAAATTTTAAATATTTACCCAAATAATTGGGATATCCTCGGGTATTGTTTTTTTATTTTTTAAACTCTTATTATTTTTATCTTTTTTCTTCATAATTATTCCTCTTTTTTTAATTTTCTTGCAAGAACCCTTGCACGTTTTCCAACAACTAAACATTTAGCAACTAATTCCATTTGATATGCTTCCTTGGCATCTGATACTTGTCCTACAATCATCATAATTAATTTCTCCTCAAAATTAGGTTTTATAAGTTATCTTTAAAAGGAGTTGTTGTACAATTCTAACCCTGTATCTTTACAGTTCTATCCATTTAATAAAAAAGAAAATTTCAATAAGTTTTTTAAAAATAATCACTCTTCTTTCCCAAAAATATTGTTAATCATCCAATCAGGATCAAAAGGAACTTGATCATTATATCCTTGACCAACTCCAATAAACAAAAGAGGTTTTGCTATCGTATATGCAACTGAGAGTGCACTTCCACCTTTTGCATCGGTGTCAACCTTCGTAAGAATCACTCCATCTATTCCTACAACTTCATTGAATCTTTTTGCTTGATCTACCGCGTCATTTCCAGATAGTGCATCACCAACGAAAATAATAAGATCAGGTTTTGCAACACGCTTGATTTTAGCCATCTCATCCATAAGATTAATATTAGTCTGAACTCGACCTGCTGTATCTAAAAGAACAACATCTTTATGTTTAGCACGGGCATGATCAATTGCATCATACGCTACAGCTGCTGGATCTGCACCAGGACCATGTTTTATTATCTTAACCCCAACACGTTCAGCATGAATACTAAGTTGTTCGATTGCTCCTGCTCGAAATGTATCTCCTGCAGCCATTACAGATGAAAAACCCATTTTTTTTAGCATTGTTGCAATTTTGGCAATGCAAAGTGTCTTACCACTACCATTTACACCTATGAACATGATAACAATAGGTTTTTTACGGTCCTTTACAAATTTTTCAAAATCAAGTTCATTTGACATTAGAACATGGGCTATTGCATTTTTCAATACGTTTTCTACTGTTTCTCCTACTTTTCCTCGTTCAAAAGATGCATATTTTAATTCTTCTTTTATGTCTTTTTTAATTGATTCAATTACTGAGTAAGCAACGTCTGATTCTAAAAGACCAATTTCTAAATCCCATAAAAGGTCATCAAGTTTTTCTTCACTAATAGTCCAAGTAGGTTTTTTTTCAACTTTTACAACTTGTTCAATGCTCTTCCGCGTTTTAAGCGTATGTTCAAGCTCAGTTTCTATTGTTTTCTCTATTTGTTTATCTATTTCTTCTTCACGTTTCCGTCTATCTCGTAAAATACGTCGTTTTCGAACTATTTCTTCTGGTTTTTCTATTTTTATTTTTAGTTTTTCAGGTTTTAATTCAACTGGTTTAATAGGTTTTTCTTCTTTTTTTTCTAAAGATTTCGGTTCTTCTTTTTTTATTTCAGGTTCTTTTGTTATTTCTTTATGTTTTTATTCTAAAATTTGATCTTCTTTTTTTAGCTCTTCTTCTAGTTCTTTTTCAAGTTTATCTTCGAATATTTTAAACTTCTTTTTTAAAAATTTAAACATTATTTAACCTAAATATTTTTTTTATTTCTTTTCTTCACCCACAAGCTCTTGTGCCTTTGAAGATACCGTTGCTACCTCATTTTGTACTTGCTCTATTATTTCATTTAGTCTATCTTGAGTTTTTTTAAGCTCGTTAATTCTTTTATCAATTTTTTTAATTGCATCTTGATTTGTTTTCTCAGTAACGTATCCCATTCCAATATCTATAAGAACTTTAGATGAATTATTAACCTTTGAATCAAGGAATGTACCTCCACCAATTGGTACTAGCATATCAACTTCTTTATCTAATTTATCAAGTTGTTCAAGTGTGATTTTTGCTTTGCTATAATCCAGCATAGCTGATTGTAGATATTGGGATTGTATATCTAACTGGTTTAATTGCTCTTTATATTGCTCAATTTGGTACATATATTGTGATAATTCTTCTTCCTTCGTCATCTTATTACACCATTATAATGATTTTACCTGCTAATAAAATAAGTATTATTAATAGTTGACTGGAGTTTATTAGCACATAAATATTTAAATTTTTAGTCAAATTGTATCCTGATGCAATATAATTTTAAAGAGTGAACGTAAGATTTAATAATAATTTTTTATTATAATAAACTATATGGATTTAAAAGCCAATTTTGTTGATGTTTATAATAAAGAAATTTATCCAGCTTTAATAAATTTTAATGAAAA
>CP070836.1:1090786-1100111 GCA_020341795.1 Thermoplasmatales archaeon | reverse complement strand
GAAAAATTTAACAAATTTTTCACTTAATATATAATATATTAAGTTTCCCAAATTTTTGCTATTTGATTATCCAAGCCTAAAAATAGGTGGGTATAATATATTATAATCTTTAAAAAAATAAAAAAGTTAGTTAAAAAAAAATAGGTTTGTTTGAGAAAATATTTATTTTAAAGAGATTATTATTAGGAAATTATGCTGAAAAATATATTAATAAATCTTTTTAGTCTAACCAGTTAATTATTATTTAACTGATAAAGTCTTTTTAATTGTATTTGCAAAATCTAAAACATTTTTTTCTTTTGTATCAAATGAACACATCCATCTTACTTCAGATTTATCATCATCAAATACATGGAAGAAATATTTCTTCTGTAAAATAGGAACGTATTTTTTAGAGATTATTGCAAAAATTGAGTTACAATCAACCTTTTGAGTTATTTTAATATCTGATATATCTTTAACTTTTTTATATAACAATTGTGCCATTTTATTTGCATGTTTTGCATTTATTAACCAAAGATCATTTGATAAAAACTCATAGAATTGACATGATATAAAACGCATTTTAGATGCAAGCTGCATTCCTTGTTTTCTTATATATTTAAAATTTTTTGAAAGGTTTTTGTTAAAAAAGACTACTGCCTCTCCAAACATCATACCGTTTTTTGTACCTCCAAAAGAAAGTAAGTCAACACCTAAGTCTTTTGTAATTTCCCTTAAACTTTTTTTCATACTCGCTGCAGCATTACTAAGTCTTGCCCCATCAACATGCAATAACATTTTATTTTTATGAACAAAATCAGCAAGAGCTTTAATCTCGTTTGAAGTATAAAGCGTACCCAGCTCAGTAGGCTGAGTGATAGATACTACTTTTGGCTGAGCCATATGTTCATCTCCAAAACCAACAAGTAATGGTTTTATCAAATTAACCGTTAGTTTTCCATTTGGAGTTGGAATTGTTACAAGTTTGCAACCTGTAAATTTTTCTGGTCCACAACATTCATGAACATTTAGATGAGCAGTTTCAGCACAAAATATTGAATTAAAAGAATTTGTCACATTTTTTAAACCTAAAATATTTGCAGCAGTCCCATTATAAACAAAAAAAACTTCTATATCCTCCCCAAAATGTTCTTTGAATTTTTTAATTGCATTTACTGTGTATTTATCATTTCCATATGCAATTGTATAATCTTTATTTGCATTCTCAATTGCTTTCATTATTTCAGGATGAACACCTGAATGGTTATCACTTCCGAATTCGAAACTTATTGCCATAATTTTAAGCAAATATAGATTATTTTATTAAATCTTCTATTATATCAAAATCAAACAAATGAAAAAAAATTCACTTCCCCTGCACCTAATCCTTTTAAATTGTTTTATTATAACCATTGAACGATGATAGAGTATTTCCTTGCAGTCTTTATTCCTTTATTTATTATTGTGAATCCTTCTTCTACACTTGCTCTTTTTAGCGTTATTACAAGTAGTTTTTCAAAAAAAGAAAGGAGAAAAACAGCAAAAAACGCAGTTATTTATGCAGCGATTCTTTTGTTTATTTTTGCCTTTGCAGGATCAGCAATACTTGAATATTTAGGAATAGAAATATATTCACTTAGAATAGCTGGAGGTATACTTCTTGTATTTGTTGGTCTTGATATGACGCGGCGTGGACAACAATTTGGAGAAAGTCCACCAGAAGAGGAACATAAAGCAGATTATGCACTTGTTCCACTTGCAATGCCTAGTCTTTCTGGACCAGGAGCAATTACTGTTATAATTGTAAGCATGAAAAATTTAACAGTTGAAATAGATTGGATATATGCAATCATTATTGCTATGATTTCTATTATGTTAACTATGATTATTACATATATTATCTTTTTAAGTTCAACTTATGTAATAAAAGCACTTGGAAAAAAAGGAATGGATGCCTTCACACGTGTGATGGGACTATTAACAGTTGCTATAGCAATACAGTTTATGTTTCTAGCAATAGAAGGCTGGCTTAAAGCCAATCAATTTCTCTAGTTATAAAGTTTAACAGCACAAATATCAAGAGGAAGTCCCATTGAATTTGCAATAGCTGTACATTTTGTTCTCAACAGATAAACAATAGGTCTATAATTTGTCTCAGAAAAAGACTCATAATTAGCCATACCTTTACAAATAATCAAATCCACATCATTTAAAGCATTTCTAAGATTAGAAGGTATATTTTGAAAATCTACACCAACAGCAAAATTACCAGTTGTAAGTATTTCATCAACTACTTCATAAAAACCTAGTTCTTCAGCATCCTCCATTGTAGCATCTGAAAGTATTTTTTCACCTTTAACTACAAGTGTTAAAAAAATATTAGGATTGAATTTATTTATTTCTCTGCAGAGTACTTTATCAAAAACAATCTCACCACAGTTATCAGAGAAAATAATAACTTTTTTAGAATTACTAAGTATATTTTTCACATCCTCAGTGTCATCATATCCGAGATCCTCAGAGATAATATTTTCAAAAACTTCACTAAGTTTTTCAGGGTTTTCACTTCCACCTCTAATTCCAAAATCTAATAGATTTCCAACTATTGAACATAACATGCTCATACGAATAGGATCATCTGATACATCAATTAATTCTTCTACTCTAGGTATCAAAGTCTTCGCAATCTCATTACTCTGCTTTTTAAGCTCCCTATAAGGATCATCATTACCAAGTGTGTCATATGCTATTCTATGTACTTTTGTAGCAATTTCAGCACTAACACCATCTGGATCGTATAAATCAGAAAGAGCATAGCATGTTTTTTGAATTGTTTTTTTTATAACTTTTTTATCATTAGTGCTTTGCTCAGCTTCAAAGATAATCCTTTTGATAAGACAAGGAACACACTCGTTTTGAATTTTCATAATAAAAACCTGAATTCAAAAACCTATATTATAGTCTTACTAAGATAAACACCATCATCCTTAAAATCAAGATTTCTATAATACTCCTTAACACCAATACCACTTAAAACAAATAAATGTTTTTTGTCATACTCCTCTGTACAAATACGAATTGCTTCATCGATTAATTCTTTTCCATAACCTCTATGCTGAAATCCTTTTTTTGATCTTTTAGAAAACTCAAGTTCTCTCCCTACTATTTTTAATTCACGAATAATCATACAAGGATTTTTATTAAGTTCAAAACGATGAGAATTCTGAATATCACGCAACCTAAGAAAACCGACAAGTGCATCATATTTTTCATTTACAAGGGAAATAAATACTTCTTCACCTTCACTTGCTGTATAAAAAACCGTATTTATATTAATGTCATACTCATCAATTATAATTCTTTGCCTTAAAGATTTATGACCAATTTCTCTACAACGTATACATCTACATTCTTTACCATGTTTCTCAAGCTCATTTTCAACAAGTTGTCTTAGATTACTTTTATCAACTCCAGCATAAATCAACTGCGAAGGTATATCACGTTGAATACGCTGAATACGCACCTATTCAGGAACATATGTTTTAAGTTCTGCAACAAGTTTAGTAGCCTTATCTGTAGAAAGAGGTTCATACTCACCCTTTTTCCATAAATCATAAAGCTCTGTCCCTTCAATAGTAAGAGTTGGATAAATCTTAATCATATCAGGTTTAAAATCAGGATTTTCAAAAATAGTCAAAAAACTTTCAACATCCATCTGTATACTTGAACCAGGTAGACCTGGCATCATATGATAAACAACTTTTAAACCACTGTCTTTTGATATTCTTGTTGCAAGAATTGAATCAATAACATTATGACCTCGATTAATATTGAAAAGAATATCATCAAAAACTGTCTGGACGCCAAGTTCAACTCTAGTAGCTCCAAGATTTAACGCATTATCAACATGATTCAATCTAAACCAGTCAGGACGAGTTTCTATAGTCAGACCAATACAACGATTAGAAGCAGTTTCATTTTTTATCTTTGCATCCCAAAGATTTTTTGATTCAAATTTATTAAGACCATCAAAGCATCTTTTAACAAACCACTCTTGATAATAAGGAGATCTAGCTGTAAAAGTACCACCCATAATTATTAAATCAATTTTATTTGTTGGATGCCCTATTGCTTCTAATTGCTTTATTCTATTTTGTGTTTGTAAATATGGATCATAATCATTTAATAATGCTCTAAGAGCAGCTGGTTCTCTACCAGTATAGCTTTGTGGTGTGTTGCTCTGTGGACCACCTGGACATTGTATACACAACCCATGAGGACACTCCTCAGGGGATGTCATAACAGCCACAATAGCAACACCAGAGATAGTACGCATAGATTTTTTACGCAGAAGTGAAACGAAAAGCTTTTTTTCCTCCTCCGTAAAATCATTTGGTAATCGAGCAAGGATTTCACTATCAGGAGGAACATTTTGTAATTTATATTTCTGACACAGTTTAACTTTCGTTTTATGAAGCTCTTCTTTCGACTGGATTTTATTTGAAAGAATAAGATTGATTACCTCTGAATAAAAATCCATTGTGTTATCCTCATAGAAACCATAGATAAAAATCTTTGTCATTTAATAATTGGATACTTTTATTAAGAAAATATCTATTGAGGAGAACGGATAGGTGAACCTTAGAGTTGGATATTATTAAAACAAAGAATCTAACAAAAAAATTTTCAGATCTAACAGCTGTTGACAATGTAACATTCTCTGTTCATAAAGGAGAAATATTTGGATTTCTTGGACCAAATGGTGCAGGAAAAACAACTACAATAAAAATGCTCACAACATTACTCAATCCAACAGCAGGATCTGCTCGAATTTCAGAATTTGACATAATCAAACAAAGAGATAAAGTCCGCCAAAACATTGGAATAGTATTTCAAGAACCAGCACTTGACACTGAGCTAACAGGTGAAGAAAACCTAGAATATCATGCAAGAATGTATGGACTTAATAGATCCAAAAGAAAAGACAGAATTGAAGAAGTATTAAAATTAGTGGATCTAGAAGAAAAAAGAAGGGTTTTTGTAAAAAATTACTCAGGTGGAATGAAAAGAAGACTTGAAATTGCAAGAGGCCTAATGCATTATCCAAATGTTTTATTTCTAGATGAGCCAACATTGGGTCTTGACGCTCAAACCCGTAGAGCTATTTGGGCATATATCAAAAAAATGAACAAAGAAGAAGACACAACGATTTTTCTAACCACACATTACATGGATGAAGCAGAATACTTATGTGACAGAGTAGGAATAATCGATAGAGGAAAAATCCTAGTAATAAATTCAATAAGTAATTTAAAATCAGCTGTTGGAAAAGATGTAATAACACTTTCATGCACAGATTTAAATAAACTTAATAAAAAACTACAAGAACAAAAATGGATAAGTAAAATAAAACAACATGATGGTTTTTTAACACTAGGTGTTGAAAAAGGTGATGAGAAAATACCTATAATAATAGAGCTTGCACAAATAGTGGGTGTAAAAATAAAATCAATTAGCGTTAGAAAACCAACTCTTGATGATGTTTTTTTATCATATACTGGTCATACAATTCGTGATGAAGAAGTAAAATCTAATAGTATGATTGGTATTCATCCACAATACACTAGGGGGAAACGCTAATTGTTTAATACAAGAGAGTTTCAGGCGATCTATGTCATGTGGCTTCGTCAAATGAAACGTTTTCTACGCTCAAAAAGTAGACTTGTTTCAACAATTATACAACCCTTATTTTTTTTATTTATTCTTGGTTCAGGTTTTAGAACAGTAATAACACTAGGTGAAGGTGGTGATTATTTACATTTTCTAGCACCTGGAATCGTTGCAATGTCTATATTATTTTCATCAATGTTTACAGGTGTTTCAGTTTTATGGGATAAACAATTTGGATTCTTACAAGAAGTACTTGTTGCCCCAATCAGCAGATTTTCAATAATTATCGGTCGAACTCTCGGTGGTGCAACTACAGCACTTATTCAAGGTTTGATAATTCTAATAATAGCAATCGGTCTTGGTGTTCCAATTTCAAGTTTTTTTGGATTGCTTTTAACTATTGCTTTTATGATTCTAATTGCTTTTTCAGCAGTCGGGTTTGGTTTAATAATTGCATCTAAAATGCAAGATTTCCATGGCTTTCCACTTATTATGAATCTTATTATATTACCACTTCTTTTTTTATCATCTGCATTTTTCCCTGTAACATCCAATGAAACAATGAAAATTATTGCTTTTTTTAATCCATTGTTTTACATGGTTGATGGACTTCGAGGTTCACTTATAGGATTTAATAATATACTTCCTCCCCTTGTAAATTTAGGATTAGTTTTTGTTATTTGTATTGTCATGATGACAATTGGTAGCTATTTATTTAACAAGAGTGAGGCTTAATATACTTTTATTTTTTATTTTTTAATATTGACTTTTTGATAGTAAATTGAGAGAATATATTCTATTTCTGGAGTAACTTAATACTCTTGCTAAGCTGTTGATAGCTCTTAGGAGTGACAGGAGTTATTTCATTATTATGCCAAATTAATATCTGATAGCTTCAGCTATTATTTTGATGTTAAAGAATCTGTGAGTTTTTTAATATCATTTTGAGTATTTGCATATTTGGTATGTAGATAAAAGATTTTTATGAAAACATTTACAGATTTTTTATTTTTATATGAGGGTGGTCTTATGAGTGTTTGTTGTTGTACGTGTAGTGACGACTTGACCATTGTTAATATGCATCCTAGTGCTTGGGGATATGTTTATCCAGGTTGTATCGGTAAATATAAAACAATCTTTAATAAGTGTTTAAATAGACATAGAAAACGAATTTAATATTTTAGAAAATAAAAATATGTTAATATGTTAAGAAGAAATATAAAAACCAGTAATTGTTTTACTAATTGAAATTGAGGGAGGAAAAAATGTGTAAGGTAGAAACACTGATGAAAATTTTAAAAATTGTTCATAATAATGGAAATGGTATGTCACGAGAAAACCTTCAAATACTATGCGGATTAGATGATAAAAATTATTTTCAATACTTAGATAGACTTTTAGAACTAGGATATATTAGAGAAGGCAGAGGTTCTCAATCATATAGAGATTATGTTGTTTTATCTCCGGAAGCAATTGTTTTATTTAATGATAGTGCTTAGTATTGTAAGTTTATTGAGAAGGTTACTGGATAAAGAAAATCAGTCAATACAATTATTTATTGTTTTAGTCATATTTTCAAGAGAACATGCAACAGTTACAGGACCTACTCCACCAGGGACTGGAGTGATTTTGCTAGCGATATCCTTAACTGATTCAAAATCAACATCTCCACAAACTCTATCCTCTTTTTTAACTATTCCAACATCAATAACAAATGCATCTTTTTTTACTAGATCAACTGTGATTAGTTTTGGCACACCAGCCCCAGTTATTAACACTTCTGCATTAGAAGTATATTGTTTTAGATTCTTTGTAAAAATATGACATACTGAAACAGACGCATTTCTATTTAAAAGTAAGGCTGTTAAAGGTTTACCAACAATATTACTATGATTTACAATTACAATATCTTTTCCCTTAACATCATATTTTTCATTTTCAAGAATTTTTAAAACAGCAAGAGGAGTACATGGAATGATATATTCCTCTCCTAAAAGCATACAACCCATATTATGAGAAGTAAAACCTTCAACATCTTTAGATGGATCTATTGTATTGATTATTTTATCAATAGCAAGATGCTTAGGAAGTGGAAACTGAACAAAAATGCCATGAACTTTTTCATCAATGTTAAGCTCATTAATAGAATCGATAACTTTTTGTTCAGAAACATCCTCAGCCAAATTTAGATGAGATGAAATTATACCAACTTCATTACATGCTTTATCTCGTAGTCGAAGATACAGATCAGACTCAGGATTACTGCCAATTATAATGGTTGTAATATTAGGTTTTATTTGATAATTTGATTTAATATATTTTATATCTTTTGCCACATTTTCAAGAATATTTTTAGCAATTTTCCTTCCATCAATAACCTTAGCAGTCATACAATTTTAAGTGTAAATTTACAGATGGTTATAAACTCTCTGGTTTCTTACCAATTGCATAGAATTGTGGGAAGAAATTCAATTGAACACCCTCATCAAGGGATCTAAGATAATCATATTCCCATTCATCAATTTCTTTTTCAGAAAGGCCTGCATCTTTTAGTGCTTTCACATAAAAATCTCTTGCATGATGATAATAGGATTTATCTTCCTCGCAACTCCATATTCGGTTATTTCCAATTCCTACTTTGGTTATAAGATTACCTCTAACAAATAAAAGACGGATTTTACGACCAATATGAGGATCACCGCCACGTTTTTTTATCGCTTCACCTGCAAATATTGGATCTACACTTGGATTTTCAGGGTAATGAAGTTTACCACCATAATCAGGCTCAAGTGTTGCAAGTACTATTCCACCAGGTTTAGTAACACGTGCCATTTCATTTACAACCTTTTGAGGATTAGCAGCCCACATAAGAAGAAGATTACATGTAACAATGTCAAACATGTTATCGTCAAAAGGTAAATTTTCAGCATCACCCCTTTTTACTTCAACGTTTTTATAATCTTTTAATATCTTTTTTGCAACTTTAATCATATCATCTGAGCCATCAATTGCAATGACTTTTCCCTTAGTAAGGTGAGCAATATCTCTTGTAACAACTCCAGAACCACATCCTACATCAAGAATAAGATCTGCGTCTTTCATTCCGACTTTAAGATAAAGAGGTATTCTTTCCTCAGCAGTTTCAAGTGCTTGAAGTTCAAGTTTTTTAATAAAGTCTTTAAATTGGCCTGAAGGTATTTTAGGATGATTTGCCATTGACATATGATTTTCTCATAGTATTTTAAATTTATTGTATAAATCGTGTTATTATTTATCATTACAAAAAAAGATAGTTTAAGTGCAAATATGCTAAAAAGTTGATTTTAAAACTATTGATATTTTATTTTTATTAATATAATATTACAATAATACTTAAAGTAATAAAGTATGAAGGTATAATATATTAAATAAAAAATTTACCATTATTTTAATAATAATTAGTAAAAACCTTCAAAAATCACAATATTTTTTTAAATTTATTGAAAAAAATAGACAATTACGACATTTGTCTATAATTTTATAAAAAAGGTAATATATACTAAATTTTATTTTAGAAATAAAAATTGTTAAATTAAAAAATATTGGGGGAATATTACAATACCAAAATGGAAACAAATTGGCAAATATTATGATATGATTGTAGAAAAAAATGGAAAAAAGATAAGACTTATTG
>CP070836.1:1057168-1090686 GCA_020341795.1 Thermoplasmatales archaeon | reverse complement strand
GGAATTTGATCCGTGCAATAGCATATCCCGCAAGGGAAGCAGTAATGAGAGTCGCTACTACCTGTGCTGTCGTGGCGATTGCTGAGTTCAGGAAATAGCGCGGGAAATATGCGGTCTTTATAACGTTTATATAGTAAATCTATTGTTTCTCTAACATCCATGAGATCCTCAAGAAGAGTTGTAATATCTCTAAACATAATTCCTTCTTTTGGCCAATGTGGAACAGTATTAATCTTTGATTTTATAGAATCATTCAAATATCTTACCTCTATCTATAATCAATCAAAATAGTAAGCAAAAAGCTTTTTTAGTTATTTCTATTCGTACAGTCTATGACTGTTAATATTGGAATAATTGGTGGTAGCGGACTTTACAATATTGATATTATAAAAAATATAGAAGAAATAAATGTAAATACTCCTTTTGGAAAACCTTCTGATAAAATAACAATTGGTAAGATACAAGGAGTAGAAGTTGCTTTTTTACCAAGGCATGGAAAAGGACACATGAATCCGCCTCATAAGGTTAACTATAGAGCAAACATTTTTGCATTGAAAGAATGTGGAGTTGAATACCTGGTGTCAACAGCTGCAGTGGGAAGCCTTAAAAAAAAGATTAAACCATGTGATTTTGTAATAGTAGATCAACTAATTGATCATACTGCTAAAAGACATAGTACTTTTTTTGATAAAGGAATAGTAGTTCATGTTGGATTTGCAGATCCATTTTGTAAAAAATTATCAGATTTAGCATTTGACGCTGTAAAAGAACAAAAAGTGGATTTATATCGTGGAACGTATATATGCATTGAGGGACCTCAATTTTCAACTCGTGCAGAGTCAAATCTTTACCGTTCTTGGGATGTTGACGTAGTTGGTATGACACTTGCACCTGAGGCAAAACTTGCACGTGAGGCAGAAATGTGTACATGCGGAATATTAACAGTTACAGATTATGACTGCTGGTATGAGGGAGAAGATGATGTTAGTGTTACATCCATTGTTGAAAATCTTAAAAAAAATGATAAAAATTCAGCAGAGATAATTAAAAGACTAATACCACGAATTAAATATGATAGAATCTGTAATTGTAAAAATATTTTAGATGGTGCAATGATAACATCACCGGAGCTTATTAAGAAAAATATAAATCCACAGGTTAATAAGATTTTACTAAATAGATTAACAAAATAGATTTTTTATTTCTTTTTCTTTATGTTTCTAACAGAGAATAAAAATAATAATAACCATATTATTCCGGAGATGAAATCAGCAATAAATGATGCCCAAAATTGCATAGTGAAAAAAGTAATAGTAAGAATGAATAAACCAATTGTTGTTAGACTTGCTGTGAAAAGATTTAATGTTGTTTTGCCATGCCAGACGTCTATAAGTTGTGGTAACAGTATTGCTCCGAACATCAAACTTACTGTTGCAATAACAATGTCTTGCCAGGAATATCCTTCCCCAAATATTGATATTAGGATGTTTTGAACCATTTCATCTGTGTGAACCATAGATTATAAATAAACCTTATGCATCAAGATTTTACTTCTGGGTATTAATATGGCTGATAAAATCAAACTGGCACAAGGTGCTGGTGGAGAGATGATGGACATACTCATCAAACAAAAAATTTTAAAATATTTTGGAAAAGACATACAAAAAGGCGAAGTATCACTCTCTATGCTTGATGATTCGGCTGTGATAGATGACATTGTATTTTCAACTGATTCACATACTGTTCAACCTATTGTTTTTCCAGGTGGTGACCTTGGATCTCTCGCTGTTGCTGGAACAGTAAATGATATATCTGTTATGGGTGCAACTACTTTTGCTCTTTCAGCTGGTTTTATCATTGAGGAAGGTCTTTCTATTAAAAACTTTGAAAGAATTGTAAAAAGCATGGGTGAAACTGCAAATAATGCCAATGTTCCTATTGTAACGGGAGATACAAAAGTAGTTGAAAAGGGGGCTATTCAGGAGTTTATGATTAATACAACTGGAATTGGTAAAAAAAGTAAGTATCTTGAAGGTAATATCAAAGAGATTAAAAGATATAGAAAATTTAAATCTAATTGGTTACTTGATTCAAATATTGAATTGGGGGATATAATAATTCTTTCTGGAAATATTGCAGAACATGGTATTGCTCTTATGAGTTTTCGTGAAGGATATGGTTTTGAAACAAAAATAAAATCAGATATAGCACCAGTTAATAGCTTAATGGAAAAAACACTTGCCATTGGTGGAGTCGTATCTGCAAAAGATCCAACACGGGGAGGGCTTGCAAACACTCTAAATGAATTCAGCGATAAATCAAAAGTAGGTATTGTTATTGAAGAAGAAAAAATCCCAATTCCAAATGGTGTTCGCAGTGCTTGTGATATGTTAGGAATCGATCCTCTAGAGATTGGAAACGAAGGTAAAGTAGTCCTTGGTGTTGTAAAAGAAAAAGCAGATGAAATTTTAAAAGAAATTAAAAAACATTCACTTGGAAAAAACGCTGAAATAATTGGTCATGCAACAAATAAGATTAAAGGTGTAGTCCTTGAAACAACTATTGGTGGAAGAAGAAACCTTCACAAACCAATTGGAGACCCTGTTCCAAGGATTTGTTAATAATTAATTACATAAATTTTTAAATACTATACTAGATTACCTGAAACTGTAGTGTTCATTTAGGGAGGTATTTAGTTAATGGCAAAAGGATTACCTAAATCTTTTAAAAAAGCTCTATGGGTTTATCATTGTAACAGTGGATCATGTAATGGTTGCGATATAGAAATAATAGCTGCTCTTTGTCCACGTTATGATGTTGAACGTTTTGGAATTAAACTTGTTGGTACCCCACGTCATGCAGATGTAATGCTTGTTACAGGTCCTGTATCACGACAGATGGTAGATAAGGTTAAACGTGTATATGATCAAATGGCAGATCCAAAAGCTGTCATTTGTGTGGGTAACTGCGGAAACACAGGAGATGTCTTTTATGAATCATACAACCTTGTGGGACCTATAAATCAGATTTTACCAGTTGATGTTCATGTAATTGGATGTCCACCACGTCCTGAAGCAATTATTAATGCAGTTGCAAAGGCATGGGTAAAACTTGAAACTTTGGAGGGTGGTTAATAATGACAAAAGATCAAAAAACTCCTGAGGAACATGTGAAATATTTGAAGGATAAATTTAATACAAATATTATAAGTGCTGATATTAAAAAAAGAGCAGCAGGCTCTAAGAAGAATGAAACCCCTAGTATCTGGATGAAGATAGATAAAGGAGCTTTTAAAGAAATAGTAAAATATATAATTGAATATAATTATCCACACCTAGCAATTATATCAGGTAATGATCTTGGAAATAACATTGAACTTATTTATCATTTCACTGTAAACTATGGAACAAGACTTGGGGAAATAAATTTACATATATCTGTTGAACTGCCAAAATCCAAACCCGAAATTGAAACAATATGCGACCTAATCCCAGGTGCTCTTATAACTGAACGTGAAAAACAAGAATTTCTAGGTGTTAAAATAAAAAATATTCCTGATAACAGAAGACTTTTCCTTCCAGATGATTTCCCAAAAGATGTTTACCCGTGGAGACGTGATGAGAAAGGTCTTGAAAAACTTTATAAAAATTTACATGAGGTGAAGAAATGAGTCCAGAAGCAACGACAAAAACTACATATCATGTTCCTATTGGTCCAATTCATCCTGCTTTAAAAGAACCAGTGTTTTTTGAGTTTGAAATCTCTGGTGAAAGAATTATTGATATAGATGTAAAACTTGGTCATGTACATCGTGCTGTTGAATGGGCTTCAAGGAAGCGAAATCCAATTCAGATTCTTTATCTTGCAGAACGTATTTGTGGCATTTGTTCATATTGTCACCCTGCAGCATTTACGTTAGCAATTGAAGCAGCTGCAGATATTGAAGTTGCAGAGCGTGCAGAATACTTACGTGTCATTCAAGGAGAACTTGAACGTATCACCTCACATATACTTTGGGCTGGTGTTGCTGCTCATGAAATAGGTTTTGATACTGTTTTGTTTCTTACATGGGAGATACGAGAAAGAGCAATGGATCTAACAGAGTATCTATGTGGAAACCGTGTTACAAAAGGAATAATGACGATAGGTGGAATAAGACGTGACATCACTAAAGATATGCTTCCACGTATTCAAAAAGATTTAAAATATTTTAAAGATAATTTCGGTAAACTTGCTCATATTTTTTTAGATGATAAAACAATTAAAATGCGAAGTCAAGGAGCAGGAATTCTTACAAAAGAAAATGCTTTAAAGCTCTGTGCAGTTGGACCAACTACTCGTGCATCAGGAATCAAAAAAGATCTTCGAGCGGATACAAGTTATTTTGCATATGGTGATCTAGATATTGATTATATTACACCAGAAGCACTTACAGGTGAGGTAAATGGAGATGTATATGATAGGATTATTCAACGTTTACTCGAAGTTAAACAATCTATTGAACTTATTGAACAATGTGTTGATAAAATGCCAGCAGGTGATATAGTATCAGAACCAAAGATTGCAAAAGTTCTAGCACAACTTAAAAAAGCAAATGGTGAAGGAGTAGGACGTCACGAAGCACCACGAGGCGAAGTTATACATTATGTAAAACTAACAGGTGAAGATGCTCCATTTACATGGAAAGTTCGAGCACCTACATATAATAATATATTACCATGGATTCCAATGCTTAAAGGTGAGCAAATTGCAGATATACCAATTGTTGCAGCAAGTACTGATCCATGTATGAGTTGTACTAATCGTGTTGCAATTGTAAATAATGGTCAACGCTCTTTATTAAATAAAGAACAACTACATCGATTGAGCGTTGAAAAAACAAGGAGGTTGATGCATTAATGGGATTTAGTATGTTAGGACCTGTTTTTAGACAGATGTTTAAAAAACCTTGGACTAATAAATTTCCAGCAAAATATCAACCATCAAGTACTACTAAATATTTAGAAGCAGTAGGTGCAGGTAAGGTAAAACTCAATCCACCAGTTCCGACACCTCCAGGTTTCCGTGGAAAAATAATATACGATAAAGAAAAATGTATTGGGTGTAAACTATGTCTTAAGGTTTGTCCATGTGAAGCAATTGAATTTAAAGAAAAAGACAAAAAAATCAAAATATATTTAGCAAGGTGTTGTTTCTGTAGTCAATGTAATGATATATGTCCTACAAAATGTTTGAGTATGAGTAATGAGTTCCTTCTAGCTGATGTAGATCCTTATTCTAAAGAGTTAATTGTTGAATAAAAATGAAACTTATCTTCGAAGGGATTGTACAAGGTGTAGGTTTTAGACCAACTATTTATCGTATTGCAAAAAAAATGGATCTAAAAGGCTACGTATTAAACAAAGGTTCTGAAGTAGAGGTAGTAATTGATAAAAACAAAGATGAATTTATAAGACAAATAAAAAAAAATCTTCCATCAATTGCTAAAATAACTAATATTAAAACATCAAAAGATGACCGTGTTTTTATAGATTTTAAGATTCTACATAGTAAACATGGAAGTCGACATTCACAGATACCATCAGATGTTGGAATTTGTAACGATTGTATAAATGAACTTTTTAATAAAAACAACAAAAGATACATGTTTCCATTTACAAACTGTACAGTATGTGGAGCAAGATACAGCTTAATAAAGGAAGTACCTTACGATAGAGAACGTACATCTATGTATAAATTTCCATTATGTGTGTCCTGTCAAAAAGAATACATGAATCCATTGAATAGACGATATCATGCACAAACAATTTCGTGTCCAGAATGTGGTCCGATTTATCATTTGTATGACAATAGTAGAAAAGACTTAGGGGGAAAACATGCAATTAAAAGGTTTGCAAATCAACTCGATGAAGGAAAAACAGGTGTGATAAAATCCTGGGGTGGAATGCATCTATGTTGTAACCTTGATGAGATACCACGCTTTAGAGAATGGTATAATCGCCCTCAGAAAGCTTTTGCAATAATGGTTAAAGATATTAAAACCGCTGTAAAATATGCAAGAATATCAGATGATGAAAAAAAACTTTTAACATCTAAAAATAGACCAATTGTACTTGTTGAAAAGAAAAATCTAGATCTTGCATCACCTGGTCTTGACAATGTTGGACTTTTTCTACCATACACTGGTCTTCATTATCTACTTTTTAACCATCTTAAAACCGATGCTCTTGTAATGACATCTTCAAATATACCTGGAGAGGCGATGATAACATCCGATGAAGATGCTTTTTCAATTGATGCAGATTATTATCTTTTACATAATAGAGATATTCCTAATCGTGTAGATGACTCAGTAATACGAATTTGGAAAGGAAATTATTTTTTTCTTCGAAAATCCAGGGGTTATGTACCTGATCCATTACCTATTTCATATGATAGTCATATAATAAGTGTTGGTGCTGGAGAAAATATTTGTGGCGCTTTTTCATCTGATAAAAATATTTTTGCAACACAATATATCGGAAATTCAAAATATTACTCAACAGTTGTTTTTTTAGAGGAAGCTCTTCGTCATATAATGAATCTTACGATGAAAAAACCAGATATAGATGGAGTGGTAATGGACATGCATCCCGGATATGAGACAAGAGTTGTTGCTAGAAAATTTGCAGATGAATATAATGTTCCATTTTTTGAAGTTCAACATCATTGGGCTCATGCAGTTTCACTTCAAGTTGAACAATTTTTAGATGAATGTGTTGTGCTAACTCTTGATGGTCTAGGTTATGGATCTGATGGAAAATTCTGGGGTGGAGAGATATTATATTCAAATTATGATGATTTTAAAAGAATTGGGCATCTTGAGTACATCCCACTTATCGGTGGTGATGCAGCCACACTTGATCCTCGTAGATTGGTCTTTGCGATTTTTAAAAAATTTGGAAAGGAAATAGTGTTTAAAGGAATGGAAGCAGAGATTTTATCAAAACTTATGGATAAATCACCTCAGATTAGTAGCCTTGGTCGTGTTCTTGATGCAGTTTCATGTTATCTAAATATATGTTGTGAGCGTACTTATGATGGTGAACCTGCTATGAAACTTGAACGATATTTAGCAAATGGTAAGCCAAAATATTCTTTTGATGTGGATGTTAAAAACGGAGTTATTGGAACAATTGATCTTTTTAGGCAACTTGATGAAAAAATTAACAAATTTTTGTCTGGACAGAATAAAGCAGATTATGCTTATTCGTTTATCAAGTCAATAATAGATCAACTTTCAACTATTGCAATAGATTATGCAAAAATCAATGATATTAAAAACATTGGACTTTCTGGAGGAGTAACATATAATACACCAATAAATGAGATGATTGAAAAACAGGTTAAAAAAGCAGGATTAAAATTAGTTGTTCATAACAAAGTACCTAATGGTGATGGTGGAATTGCAATAGGACAAAATGCAATAATAGGAAATAAGTAAAGCAACTTTTAAAAACAATTTATGCATCGGTGTTTTATTATGGGTAGACATAGAGATCTTGTTGGAATCCTGCTTATAGTAATTATTGCCATGTTCATACCATTTCTGGGCTCGATTGCAATATCATATGGTTTTGATTTTACTAATTTTGGTAACTGGTTAAAAATATTATCAACCTTTGGTTGGTACTTATTGATTTTTGGATTAGAATTAATATTTGTGTTTCTATATTTTAAAATTTTAAATAAAATAGCAAATGGAAAAATTAAAAACCTAAAACCTTAATAATAATAAATCCTATAATAAACCTATGGAAGTTAAAAATATTCTAAAGGAAAAACATGCTTGTCTTGTATGCGGTGAAGAACATGGTTTTGATGATATCTATACCTTTGAAATACATGGAAAAGAAAAGAAGATATGCAAAGGTTGTGCTGCTGCAATTAAAGGTATAATCTAGATTATAATCAAGACGTTTAAATGATTATTTTTTCAGTCTTTGCTGGATTTTATCGCTAGTCAGTTTGCGTATTGCATCATTTGCTATCCAGCGAGCAGACTTTGAATCAATTTTTAAAATTTCTTTAGATGTTTTAATTGCAATTTTATTCATTTCAATATTTCGTTTTCCAATATTTCTAAGAGCCCAATTAACTGCTTTTTTAACATAGTTACGATCATCAATTGACTCACGTTTAATTACAGACAAAAAATCTATAAAAACCTGATCTCCCTGTTTTTTATCATGAACTGCTGACCATGCCATTATTGCAAAACCTGCACGTTTTACAAATTCCTCATCCTTTTTACTCCATTCAAAAGCTTTTTTGTAACCAAAAGGGGTTTTATCAAAAAGATGACCACATGCATTATCACAAACATCCCATGAGTTAAAATCTCCTACCCAACTATCCATCTGCTCCTCTGTTACAAACTTTGGATCATCGATATGAGCTGCAAGCATCCGTGCATCATGTATTCCAGAATTCCAAAGTTTTAGTGCAAGATCATGATTTTTACCAATCTCTCTTGCGATTGATCGTAATGTTGTTACATTTATTCCTAGATTGTTTTCTGGATTTATACCATATCTTGTCATTCCTTTGACGTTTTCAGGATTTTCAAGAGATTTCAACTTTTGAATGATTTGTCTATAATTCATGTTATCTAGTGACTAAATAATAAAATTATTTTTAAACTAGACATGTTAAAAACTTTTCCTCATTATATTATATATTGGCGAAAGTATTAACAAATATATTTAAAACAGAAGAATAAAATCAATATATAGAATTAATAGTAAAATTACTGTAATATTGGTTATTTTTCTAGATTTATATGATTTATTTATTAGGAAATGTTTATTTTTTTTCAAAGTTTTTTCATTTTTACTTACTTTCAAACTATTTTAATTTTTTAGAGTTATTATGGCCCAAATAATCACCTATATCAAGAGAAATATAATATTATATAAAAATTATAATATAAATAATTTATTTGGAAATTTTCGAATAAAAGAATTGTTAATTTGAATTCTGTAAAAATTTTTATAAAAACATATATTCCTAATTCTAATTTTCTTTTGCATAATCCCAGTTTTTATATTTATTATTCCTAATTTCTTTTATTGATTTTTTATCATTTCCAAAACTTAATCTATCAATAATAATTCCTTCAATATCGCGTACAAGGATCTCTGTTTCATTTTCATCATAATCGGTTGTAAAAATATTACCATCATCATAGATAACACCTGTTTCAGAATTATAAAAGGGGTTTTTATCATATTGTAACTTGGTATCAAAATCTAAAATATCCTCAAGATCCTTTAGCTTATATGCATCCTCAGCCATTCCAATCGTTGTACGATGAACCTGAATTTTTTTAGGATCAGCATCTGATTTTATTTGATTTTTAATATTTGATATAATAGCAGGAATATCATGTTGTTTTGATTCAAGTAAAATCTTTTTCCAAAACCAGTTATAGATTTTACTAGCACGAGCATTAACATGTTCAGGTGGCTTATCTGGCCAAAGTATGATTTTTCCTTTTATTATTCTATGTTTTTTTCGCCATTCATTCCGCTCTTTATCGAGTTCTTTTTTTCGCTTGTTTGTTGTTGTAATAATCTGCACCTCTAACAAAATAATGTAATTCATATAAAATTTATCAAATTTATTATTATTTACTGGAATAGCGATATCCGATATTGCAACTCCCTTCAATGCTTACCATGCAAGGACCGATTGGTGACTCTGGAGTACAAGCTTGACCAAATAATGGACATTCAAAAGGTGTTACAAGACCTCTAAGTAGCTCTCCACACATACAACCTTCTGGTTCATGGAATTCTTTCAGATGGATTTCAACAAGATCATCATTGAATCTCTTACGAGCATCATATTCTTCAAACTTACTTTTTAGTCTTAAACCAGATTTTTCAATAACAGAAAAACCACGCCAGGTAATATCACAAGGTTCAAAAATATCATTTAATGCTTTTTTTGCTTTTATATTACCATTGGGATGGACTACACGACTATATTCATTTTCAACAAATGCTTTACCTGTTTTTATCTGTTTTACAAGCATCCAGACACCCATTAATACATCAATGGGTTCAAATCCTGCAACAACTTGAGGAACTTTATATTTTTTTGAAAGAAATTCATAAGGTTTGATTCCTATAATTGTCGAAACATGACCTGGTTCTATTAGACCATTAAGTTTGATTTCACCCATTTCAACAATAGCTTTCAATGCAGGTGGGATTATACGATGGCAACAAAGAATTGAAAAATTTTTTGGAGGTTTATTAAGAATTACAGATGCTGTTGTTGGTGCTGTTGTTTCAAAACCTATTGCTATAAAAACGACTTCTTTTTCAGGGTGATTTTGAGCAATTTTTACAGCATCTTCAATTCCATATACTGTTCGAACGTCATATCCTTCTTCTTTCATACTTCGAAGGGAATGCTCTTCGCCAGGGACATCTATCATATCTCCAAAACTTGTAACGATTTTACCTGTACGTGCTAAATTTAGCATCTCTTCTATTTCTCTTGCAGTTGTAACACATACTGGACAACCTGGTCCTTGCACAATTTCAACACCACATTTTTTAAGAAGTGCATCAAGTCCATGTTTTACAAGTGTATCTTGGTGGGTACCACAGACATGCATAAACTTTAGTTTTATATCTGATTTTTTTATATCATTTACAATTTTATCTGCTAATTTTTTATCTTTTAGAGAAAACATTTAGTCATCATCCTCTACTGATAGCATTTCTCTGAAAAGATCAAGTGTTTCTTTTGCTTCTTTTTCGTTTAAAACTTCTATTGCAAATCCAGCATGAACAAGGACATATTGACCTTTTTTCACGTCAACAAGACTAATGTTAGCTTTACGTTTAGTTCCATCTCCATAATCGATGATCGCATGTTCATTTTTTTCATCAATTCCTATAATTTTTCCAGGGATTGCAAGACACACAGGCAGCTCCTTATAATATAATACATTATATATTTTCGCCCTGAATTAACAGTTAAAGCTTTATAGAACAATATATTTTAAGCTCTTAATTTCATATAGGTTTGTAGGAAAAGATCTAAATGGTTGAATTAGAAAAAACATCATCAATATGCCCAGCATGTTATCAAGATGGAACAATTAAAAAAATAGATGCTTCAATAGTAAAAGAAAGTGGAAAAGTTTTCATTAAGAAAAAATGTGATAAACATGGTGATTTTAAAGATATTTATTTTTCAGATTTAGCTATATATAATAAATGGATTAAATACAAAATAACAGGTGTTGAATCACCAGATGTAAAAATAAAAGTCTTTGATGAACCTGCACTTTATGACATGCATAAATCACAAACTGTTCTAACAAATCTTCTTATTACTAATCGATGTGATCTAAGATGTAGTTATTGTTTTATGAATGCAGGAGCATCAGGTAGAGTGTATGAACCAACAATGGAGCAAATTAGAGATATGATGATTCAGGCGAGAAATACAAGACCAATAGGTTCTAAAGCAATACAGATAACAGGTGGTGAACCAACAATACGCGAAGATCTTCTTGACATTGTTTATATGGCTAAAAACTTAGGTTTTTCACATGTACAAGTTAACACAAACGGGCTTAAACTTTCAGAAAGTCTGGATTTCTGCCAACAGTTAAAAGATGCACAAGTAAACACTATATATATGAGCTTTGATGGAGTAACAAAAGAGACAAATCCATGGATTGATCTAAATAAAAAAGCAATTAAAAATCTGCGAAAGGTAAATCTAAAAATCGTACTTGTACCAGTTTTAATTGGTGGTAAGAATCTTCATGAAGCAGGAAAAATTATAAAATTTGCCCTTGAAAACATAGATATAATTCGCGGTGTAAACTTTCAACCTATTAGTTTCTGTGGACGAGTCACCAAGTTAAAAGATGAAAAAAGAGAGCAGCAAAGAGTCGACTATGTTATGATGATGGAGGCTATTGAAAAAGAGTTCAATGGACAAATAAGCAGAGAGGATTTCTACCCAGTGCCATTTGTATTTCCAATATCAAAACTAATTGAACTACTTAAGAGGGAAAAACAAGTTGAGTTCACCGCTCATCCTGGATGTGGTGGTGCAACATATATTTTTTATGATAACGGAAAACCAATTCCTATTACACGTTTTATAGATGTTGAAGGTCTCCTTAAATTTGTTGACAAAGAAAGCCAAATAAGAGGACCACTAAAAAAATTAAGAGTTGCATCAGCTTTTTTGAAAAAAATCGATAATTTTGTAACACAAGAAAATGCACCAGCAGGATTCAATCTGAAAAAAATATTAAAAGATGCAGCAATTGGCGGTAGCTATGATTCACTACGGGGATTTCACTATAAAAGCCTTTTTGTAGGTTCTATGTGGTTCCAAGATGCATTTAACTTAAATATAGATAGACTACAGCGTTGTGTAATTCATTATTCAACACTTGAAGGAATAGTCCCATTTTGCTCATATAATGGTCTTGGAATTGGTGATAAAATTCGTGAAAAACACTCAATTACTATACCTGAATGGGAGGAGCAAGTAGGTAAAAAAATCAAAGATGATCTTCGTAAAGATGTACCTTTAACATAATTAAATCTTATTTTAATGTTGAAAATAATATTTAATAAACCACATTATCAAAATTCCACATAAGAAAAAAATCAGTGTAATCATGTATTTTCTAATATCAAGCTCTTTTTTTATCTCAGGTACCAGATCTGTTGCAGCGATATAGATGAAACCGCCAGCTGCAAATGGTAGTAAAAATATTGTTGCTTGTTCAACTGATGTTGAAATAAAATATCCTACTGTTCCTCCAAATACAATAATCAATGCAACAAGAAAGTTTAACAAAATTGCTTTTTTTTTCTCGAAACCACCATATATTAATACTCCAAAATCACCTATTTCTTGTGGGATTTCATGTGCAGCAATAGCAACTGTTGTTGTAAATCCTAGTTCAGTTGATGTGACAAAACTTGCAGCGATTATAAGCCCGTCAATAAAATTATGAATGGAGTCCCCTATAAGATTCATATAATGAAATGTATGTACATCACAACTACCCTTGTGACAATGTCGCCAGTGGAGGACTTTTTCTAATATGAAAAAAATTATAAAACCAAGTAAAACAAATGATAAAACCTGCCCAATCATTTCATCGACATGTATAAGGTTATCGTGTGATATTTTATGAATTGCTTCTGGTATAAGATGGAGAAAAGCACCACCCATTAATGCACCTGCTGATAGGCTTACTAGAAAAAGAAGTATTTTATTCAATACCTTATCTTTTAACGCAAGTGTAAATACGCCAATAAATGCAAAAAAAGCGATTGCTAATGTTAAAATTATGATATATGCAAATTCGTTCATTATTCCTTCTCATCTTTTTTTCTTTGTCGTTATAACAATTTTTTCTAATATGAATTTATTAATCCTTAAATAAATCTGTACTTAAATATCGATCTCCTCTATCTGGGAAAATAGTTACAATGGTACCATAATTTGCATTATTTGCTGTTTCAATTGATGCAAGCATTGCAGCACCACTGCTCATTCCTGCAAAAATCCCTTCTTTTTTTGCAAGTTGCCTTGTCATCTCAAATGCATCTTTTGTTTCAATCATAACTTCTATATCAATTTTTGATGGATCATAAATAGATGGAACAATTGCTTCTTCCATGCTCTTTAAACCTTGTATATAATGACCTTTCACAGGATGTGCACAAACAATTTTTACGTTTGGATTTTTTGCTTTCAGATGATTTCCCACTCCCATTATAGTGCCAGAAGTACCAATAGCTGATACAAAATAATCAACATTGCCACTTGTCTGCTCCCAGATTTCTTTTGCTGTTGTTTCGTAATGTGCAATTTTGTTGTATTTATTAGAAAACTGATCTGGCATAAAATATTTATCAGGATTATTTTTAACAAGCTCTTTTGCTTTTAATATTGCTCCATCGGTTCCGAACTCTTCAGGTGTTAAAATAATTTTTGCACCAAAAGATTTCAATATTTTTCTCCGCTCAACAGATACAGATTCACACATCACAATTTTGACATTATAACCTTTTACAACACCGACCATTGCAAGACCAATACCTGTATTTCCGGAGGTTGGTTCAATAATTGTTTTTCCAGCTGATAATTCACCTGATGCTTCAGCTTGCTCAATCATTTTTAAAGAAATCCTATCTTTAATACTTCCACCTGGATTGTTACCTTCTAGTTTAGCATAAATCGTTACATTTGGATTAGGATTAAGCTTATTTATTTTAACAAGAGGTGTGTTTCCAATGAGTTCAAGTATATTTTTACCAATCATATATTTCTCCATATTTTTATAGGATATTACCAAAACAAAGATTAATCTTATCACTACTTTTCTTATTAATGGTACTATATGAAAATATTATCATGGAATATCAATGGAATTCGAGCTGCAGATAAGAAAGGACTTTTTGATTGGTTTAAAGAAGAATTACCCACTTTATTGTGCTTACAAGAGATTAAAGCATTACCTGAACAAGTTCCGTCTCATCTTAAAAACATACCAGGTTATCATATTTATTTCAATTCTGCTAAAAGAAAAGGGTATAGTGGTGTTGCTACCTTTTCAAAACAAAAACCTGTTGATGTAAAATATGGTTTTGGTATTGAAAAATTTGACAATGAGGGAAGAGTATTATTAATTGTATATCCCTCATTTATGCTTTTTAATATTTATTTTCCAAATGGGAAAAAAAATCAAGAAAGACTTAACTATAAAATGGATTTCTATGATACTTTTTTATCTATTGCAGATAATTATAAAGCTGAAGGAAAAAATATAGTTGTTTGTGGAGATTTTAACACAGCACATAAAGAAATTGATCTTGCACGTCCCAAAGAAAATGAAAAAATTTCAGGTTTTTTACCAATTGAACGTGCTTGGATTGATACATTTATTGACCATGGCTATATAGATACATTTAGACAGTTCAACAAAGATCCAGAGCAATACAGTTGGTGGGATATGAAAACACGTGCACGTGAAAGAAATATTGGGTGGAGAATTGATTATATCTTTGTAAATAAAGAATTTATAAAATATGTTAAAAAGGCATTTATATTGCAGGATGTAATGGGTTCGGATCATAGTCCAATTGGAATTGAGATTGAGGTGTAAAATTTTGAAAGAATCACTTAATTTTATTTATAATGAGCAAAAAGTACTTTCTACTCTTAGTGGCGTTGCAGCTTTATTAAGTTGGGATCAACTGACATATATGCCTTTGCGTGGAGCAACAGAACGTTCTGAACAATCTGCATATATATCTCGAATATCACATGATAAAATAATATCTGATAAATTTTGGAATCATGTCCAGATTTTAATAAAACCAGGAAATTTCAAAAGTCTTTCTGATAATGATAAAACTGTAGTAGCACGTCTTGAAAAAGATTTAGAAAAAGCTAGAAAAGTACCATCTAATTTTGTTGAAAAAATGGCAAAAACAACTTCTCTTGCGTATCAAGCTTGGGAGGATGCAAGAGGGAAAAATGACTATAAGGTTTTTGAACCTCATCTTGAAAAAATCGTTGAACTTGAAAAAGAATATTGTGGATATATAAATCTTCCTGGTTCACGATATAACAGTGTAGTTGATGATTACGAAGAAGGTATGACTGTTAACACTTTAAGGACAGAATTTGAATATCTAAAAATCAATCTTATTAAATTAATCGATAAAATAAAATCGAGTAACTTGTATGAAAAACAAATTAACCTCGATGTTAAATTTAATTTACCAATACAACAAAGGATTAGTAAATTGATACTTGAAAAAATGAATCTTCCAATGGATCAAGCTCGGATTGATGTTTCAACTCATCCATTTACTACGAGTTTAGGAAATGATGATATTAGAATTACTACTAACTATGATAGACCTGGTCCATTGTCTTCTTTTTATTCAACAATTCATGAAGCAGGTCATGCCCTTTATGAGTTGGGAATGCCGCGTGATAAGTACTTAAATACTGTTATTTCAGACTCTGCTTCTGTTGGGCTGAATGAGTCTCAATCTCGATTCTGGGAAAATATGATAGCTCGTAGCAAACATTTTTGGTTATATTTCTATCCTGTTTTTAAAAAACTTTCATCTAATTCTTTTACAAATATAAGTTTTGATGATTGGTATAGATTTGTTAATCAAGTTAAACCATCTCTTATTCGTGTTGATGCAGATGAACTTACTTATTGTTTGCATGTAATACTTCGTTTTGAAATTGAAGTTGCTTTATTACAAGATGAAATCATGGTATCAGAATTACCAATGATTTGGAATGAAAAAATGGATGAAATGCTTGGTGTTATTCCAATGGGCGATAAAGATGGAGTATTGCAGGATATGCATTGGAGTGGTGGAAATTTTGGATATTTTCCAACCTATGCAATTGGTACTATTTACTCTGCTCAATTGTTTAATCAACTTACATGTGAAAAACCAGAGATTTATAATGACATCGAAAATGGAGAATTTGGAAATATTTTAAACTGGCTGAGAGAAAATGTTCATAGATATGGTCGATTATTGACAGCTGATGAAATAATTAAAAAAACATGTGGAGAGGGTTTAAACTCGAAAGTTTATATCGATTATCTTAAAGAAAAATATCTAGTTTTATATTGTGTTTAATATTTTCTTTCCCATTCAATACCATATGTGTCATCAATTGTTTTTTGAAAGATTGTAAGATCAGCATTGCTCCAATCATCAAAATCGTTTTCACCGTGTGAACCATCTGAATAATCAAAGTATCTTTGTCTAAAGTAATCATAGTTCATCACGCTGACATAATCATGCCATGGGTAATCTGGAGGATCTCCAAAGTTTTTGCTTGAATTATCAACTCCTCCCATGTTATTAAAACCAAGACTGTGACCAAGTTCATGAATTACTTGAATTGCTCTTCCAATTCTTTTTGTTCTGGGGGTTATTGCCATATTAAGTTGACTTTCGAAAAATTTTTTATTACTTGGTACTGTCATACAATCATGTAAATTTTTTTCATCCTGTGGTGCACACCATCCACCGCCATGGATGACTGCTAAATATCTGAATATTCCCTTTCTTTCATCTGAGAAATTATTTTTATAAATCCTGCTATTACTCCCTCGGGAAACATATGCGCTCCAGGGTTTTGACTAAATGGTAATTTGTCACCACCACCACCCATAATTCCATCATCAATATGAACAGTTATTCCATGTTCGTTGAATCGTTCCATTAACATTTGTTGAGATTCCTCCCAGAATACATGATCCCATCCATCAAGCCGTGATCTCTTAATTCTTGGCAGGATTTTACCATCTTCATTTTTTATTTCAAATAATCTAAAAGGTGCTTTTTCCATTTCATCAACTTCAATATAAATATCTTGGTAAAATGGATTAGCAAGCCATTTTTCCATAGTGAATTCTTCTATATTTTGCAAACCATCTCTGTCTGGATCTAGATATGTATGATTATCCCATATAAAAGGATTATATCCCCATTTCCATTCCCAGCTTGTTGATATTCCATCTTTATCTGGATCATGTTTTGAATCATCAATTTTTGGATTTGTATTAAGAATGTTTACTTCTGTCCAATAAGGTATTTTATCTCCATCAAAATCTGTTTGATATATTGAAAACCACATTTCAAAATGTGTGCCATTAAAATGTCCATATCCGTCACTGTCATTGAAATAATCATCTCCATCCCATGTTCCATTTCTAAAATCATAAATTATTTTGAAACCTTCGCTTTCAATTATTTCTGTCTGTAATAGCTTTTTATTTTTTTCGATAAAGAAAAAATCAATTTTAACTGTTTGTTGTTCCTCTTCAACTGATTTTTTTATGATATGATTCATATAATCGGTGTCCCATGTTTCGAAATCTAATTTTCCATCCCATTTAAATCCATCAATTTTTGTTTTATAGTTAAAAATTGGTTTTTTATTCCACCCTATACCAAGTCTTATTCCTTCTAGGATATGTTGTATTTCTCGTCCTATTGTAGGTGATGTATCGAATATATTTACACCTGCATTAATCATAACGTTGATTATCCCTTTTTTTCTTATTCGATGCATTTCTATAAAAACAGCTTGAGGAGTTAGTGGACTTATTTTATTATCAATTTTTTTAGAAATTCCATACAATGGTTTTTCTTCATCATCTATATTACTGTAATATAAATATAAAGCCGGTAAGACAATTAATATGATTATAAATATGGTTAACAAAATATTGATTTTTTTACTTCTTTTTTTCACTGCTATCATATAATTAATCCTTATAGAATATTAATAATTTCATATATATTATTTACCATTATAAATAATAATTAAAAAATTTTTTAACTTTAGCCATTCAAAAGATTTAATGTTATATAAAATGTATTTATGAAAGAAATATGGAGAAAAAATATTAAAAAGATAAAAAATCATATATCAATTAAGAAAAAATCGTCAACAATCCTATTCTCAGATTGGTAAAAAAGTAGGTTTTCATAAAGATATCTTTAAAAAGAAGGTACAGAATCACAAAATCTCTTTAATTTTATTTCAACTTTTGTATAATTTTATAAATTGTTATTAAAAATCTGAATATGATCATAACTTGCTATATAATATGAACCATTATCTTCAGATGATTGATTCATAATTTCAAGGGAAACCAAAACATTTTTAGCACCTGTGATGAAGTCGACTAATAACAACATCAATACATAAAATTCAGAAATAATTTATTTCATTTTTTTCTTTCCTCCATTTTTTCCATTATTATCTAAATGAGCAAATTAAAAAATTAACTTGTTTTTTCAAAAAATTCCGCAAAACGTTTTTAAATCAAAAAAAATTGTTCTTTTGCAGAAAATCATGGAAAAACTAGATGTTAAGGATAGGAGAATACTGTATACTCTTGATTTAAATTCAAGACAATCTTTTTCTCAAATTGGGAAAAAGGTTGGTATGCACAAGGATGTAGTTGCTTATAGGGTAAATAAGCTTCAGGAAAGAGGATTAATTAAAAATTTTATTCCTATAACTAATAGTAGTTTATTAGGATATTCATGGTATAGATTCTATTTTACTTTTCAATATACTTCACCGGAGATGATAGATGAAATAATTGATTATTTTATTAATGTAAAATATACACATACTGTTTGTCTTTTAGATGGACAATATGATTTACTAATTAATACTTATGTTAAAGACGAAAACAAAGCATATCATGTATGGGAGAATATTTTAAGTAAATACAGAGATTATTTTGCACAACAAGTATTTTCAGTTGTTTATACCTCTTATGGATATAGATATTCATTTTTATTAGAGGGAACCGATGAAGAAAATCCAAAAAATGTTAAAGCGATGGTATGTGGAAATAAAAATAATATTGAAATTGATGAAATTGATCATAAAATAATAAAACTTCTATATTCAAATGCAAGAACTCCAACTATAAATATTGCAAAAGAACTTAATATAGCGACAACAACTGTTAGATATAGAATAAAAAAACTTATGGATTTAGGAATAATCAAGGGATTTAGAATCCTTCTTGACTTGCCAAAATTAGGTTATAATCTTTACAAATGCGATATTATATTAAAAGATCATAATCAAATAAACAAAATTATCAAATATATTGAAAATCACCCATATATACAAGGAATTCAACGATCAATAGGATATGTTGACCTTGAATTAGCTTTTTATTTAAAAAATGCTAATCAACTTTATAATATTATGAAGGATTTATCTTTAAAATTTCCTAATTCAATAAAGCATTATAAGTATTTTAGCGTTATAAAAACATCTAAATGGGGACTTTTTTCAGAAGAATAAATTTTTATTAAAGAACTGAATAAAATAATTAAATATCTAAAAATAACAAGCACCTACCGTCGGTTGATTAAGTATTGGGATATAATGATTTAGTGATTCAATTTTATTTTTTCTGATACCAACCTACTACATCAAACTATAGAAGATTCATCTGCTAAATTTCCAAATGCAATAAGATTTTACAAATATTTTCATGTAAAAGTATCTCATAAAGCAAGAAATTTTAAAGAGTTATTCTAGTTAATAAGTTATTTTAAGAATTTATAGAATTTACCCAGTTACCCATTTTTAATATTGTTCTTTAAATTTATAAAATATAAAATTAACAATGGTGGTCCTAAAAACCATGCACACATAATAAATGTTCTAGTGAAACCAAGCAAAGTAACAAATGATCCACTAACAGCATTTCCACCTGTCAAACCTGAGTTTGCAAGACTTGCAAGAATTGAGAACTGAAGTGCACCAATTTTTGGATTTGTAGTATCCATAAGTAGTGCTAAATTAATTGTTGTATACCCTCCATATAAAAATTTATAAATACTTAAAATAACTAGTAACAATAACCAAGTCTTTGCAAATACGATTAATAATATAAAAATAATACTTATTGATATGTACAAATTAAGCATCTTTTTTCTGCCATATTTATCTGAGGTATATCCACCAATTATACAACCAATGGCTTGAGCTGTAGTAGCTGTTGCAATAATAACACCAATAAAAGGATCATCAAGTTTTAATTGAATTGATAAAAACATTGGAATTGCTACTATTATAATACCTGAACTAATAAAAAGTAAAGATGTAAAAAGCGATATGATTTGTGTTTTTTTCTTTTTAAATTCACCTATTAAAATTTGTTTTATTTTTTGATCTTTCCTTGTTATTTTTTTCTCTTCAAATAAAATCGGAAATAATGATATTATAATTGCAATTAGAGCTGCTATTAAAAAAACATAGTTGTATCCAAAATTAAAGCCAATATATGTAAATAAAATAATAGTTACAACATATCCACTGTTTTGCCCTGCAAACATTGAGCCACTTATTTTTCCTCGATCTTCTTCTTCAGAAGTCTGAATTGCCCATGCATCTATTGCAACATCTAGAAAAACAATTCCGTTAACACTGAGAAATAAAAAAATTGTAAACAATGCTAAATACTCTTTTGGATCTATAAAAGTAAGTGAAAAAAGACCAAAGGCAAATAGTAATCCTCCCATTAAAATGAATTTTTTTCTACCATGTTCAATGAAATAATCTACGATACCTCCCCAAAAAAATTTTATCGACCATGGAAGCATTCCAATCCCAATAACTAGTGATGTTACAGGAAGAGATATTTCAAATTTAATAAAATAAAGAGGTATAATTACCCATGATATTGTTAAAATGAGTCCTTGAATAAAGTAAAGACTTGAAAATAAGAAGTATTTTGAATACCTGCTTTTTTTAATATCAATCATTATTTATCCAACAATACCTGAAATAAGTAATTAAATCATAATTTAAATATTTTTATATAAAAATATTAAATATAATTATTTAAAAATATGAAATTTTATTAAACTTTAACAGTTTTAAACAATCTTTTTACACTTCCAACTTTTGAAATAAGATCTTTTGTAATCTCAGGGATCTCAATTTGTGGAGAATCATTGTTAAATGAATTTGAATTTACAAAATCTCTCCATTGATTAACACTTTCTGAAACTTTATCATAACACTCACTGCAAATTAAATAATCTTTACCTAAAGTAGGATGAATATAACCGTGAAATATTCCAAGTTTTTTACCACATTCCTCGCATTCTTTCATTTTTTTTCCTCCATTTTTTTCAAATCTTTTTTTTGTCATCTAATATTAGTATCAGTTTAGATAGTCATAAAACGTTTTTTAAAAATTTTCTGCAAAATAAAAAAAATTTAAACAAAAATTAATAATTTGCAGAAAATTAAGAAAAATAGATAAAATGGCTAATCTATAAGATTTTATATTTTTTTATCACATTCACTGCAAAAATTAGCATCTTTATATTCAAGATATCCACAATGAAAACATATAATTATGATTTCCTTTTTTTAATCACCGAAATCAATAACCATAGTATCTTAAAGTCCTGGTCCAACAGCATGAGTCGTTGTTCTTATATCTAGTCATGCTTTGGTTACAACATAAAAATTTTCCTAAATTAACTGATATAAACCAAACCTATTCCGATTACTATCATAAATCAACTAGCGACAATTGTCATTATTGTAGTAAAATTGTTTCAACTTTATTGCTCAATTTCTAATAATGAACCTGCAGAAGATCTAAAATGATTTCTAGAGTTTAGAGTACCACAGATAAAAATTTTTTTTTACAATTATTAACAAAAATATCCCAATTCCCGCATTACTTTTTAATATTTGAATTATACTTTGTCATAAAATAAGAATTAAAAATTAAGTACTTAACTAGTCTGTTTTTATGCACCAAACTTTTCTAACCTAAGAGCATTTGCCATTGCAATTGGCATAATTTGTACTGCTGGAAGTCGAGGTCCAAGCCCTCCTGTAATACAACTTTTCTCATCAAAATTTTTCACGTTATCTGGTCTGCAATATTTCGAGTAAATAAGTGTTGGTACTGGATGCCAACTATGGATTTTTAAAAATGAAGGAGTTGAATGATCACCTGTAATTACAATTACATCTGGATTTAGATTCATCAAACGTGGGATTAAACCATCTACTTCTTCAATTATTTTTACTTTTGAATAAAAATTACCGTCCTCACCATAACTATCAGTTTTTTTAATATGTAAAAAGAAGAAATCATAATCATTCCAATTTTTTTCAAGTGTTGTGAATTCACCTTCTATTGTCTGTCCTGTTTCAAGAAGATTCATACCAATAAGTTTTGCAAGACCTCTATACATTGGATATGCAGAAATAGCACCACTTTTAAGTCCAAATATATCAGGAAAAAGAGGCCAATCAGGTTTTTTTGAAAAACCTCTAAGAAGTACCATATTTGCAGGATAATTTTCGGATAAAATTTTACCTGCTTGGTCAATAAAACTTTTTACAATATCTATTGTTTTGTTAAAACCTATTTTTTTCAATTTCGGTTCATGAGGTTTTTTACCAATAGCTTGTGGATCTGTATCATATAATTCAGCAGATAAATCTTCCCCTCTTATCACTAGTAGAAAACGATGCTCTTTTATAGTTTCAATAAAAATCTCAACACCTGGAATTTCAATATTATCACATAACTTCTTGCATAATTGTTGATTTACATCCGTACTAATCCGACCTGCTCTACGATCTAAAACATTACCATTTTCATCAACTGTGCAAAAATTACCACGAGCAGCAACATCAATAGATTTAAGATCGAAATCAATGCCATTTGCAGCTAATACTCCTCGACCAACTTGGTATTTTATTGGATCATACCCAAAAAAACTTAGATGACCTGGGCCACTACCTGGTGATATACCATCACTGATAGGTATTTGAAGCCCACATATACTTTTTTCAGCAAGCTTATCAAGATTTGGAGTTTTTGCTGTTTCAAGTTCAGTTAATCCACCTTCTTTAATAGGAAGACCTCCAAGTCCATCAAGAACAAGCATTACAATTTTTGTTTTTCCAGGTTTAACAAGTTTAGATATAAAATCTAAATCCATAGATTCTCTCCAAAGATACAGCAATAATTGTCTTGTAATTAAATTTACCTAATTAAAAAAAGTTATAAAGAGATTTTTAAAAAAAATCTATTAATTTGTTTTATAATATTTCAAAGATCAAATATGCATTTACAGTTCTTGGTGGTATTAATACAAATGACATGCGACCAAAATATATACTAAGATAGAGCATTAAACTATCATTGGCTTTATCTCTATTTATTCATATTTTACACCAGTTTATATTTTATCCTCGTAAAGTATATAAAATCTGAGAAAATGTTCGAAGAAATCCCAACAATTGAGTCAATTTTACCCTTAAAGATATATAATAGTTTTTATATTCCCTCAAATATTAAAAGAGATATTTTTATGATGGAGAGAACTGTTAAATGCCCTAATTGCGGTAATACTATTACCACTTCAGGTAGTTATGGAGAAGTTGTAAAAGTAATATGTCCTTATTGCTCGACAAAAGGAAAAGTAACATTTGGTTATCCTATTTCTTCAGATGAATCTGCAATTGAGGTTTCCAATCTTAGAAAAGAATATGGCGATCTTGTTGCAGTAAACAATATTTCATTCAAAGTTAAAAAAGGTGAAGTATTTGCATTTTTAGGACCAAATGGTGCTGGCAAAACAACTACTGTTGAAATGATAGAATCAATCAGGGTACCAACCGCTGGAGCTGTAAAAATCCTTGGTAATGATATCAGTAGTTCTTTTGATCAGGTTAAAGAAAGAATAGGTGTTTTGCCACAAGAATTTCACTCCTTTGAAAGACTAACTGTTCGTGAAACGCTAGAGTTTTTTCAAAAAATGTTCAAAAATCGTGCAAGTATTAATGAAATAATTGCCAATCTTGATTTAAAAGATCAAGAAAATAAACTTTATATGAATCTTTCTGGTGGTCTTAAACAACGTGTTGGTGTTGCAATTTCACTTGTTAATAATCCCGAGATTGTTTTTTTGGATGAACCTTCAACAGGTCTTGATCCAAAAGCTAGAAGGGAAGTTTGGGAAGTAATTGCAGGCCTTAGAAATAAAGGAAAAACAGTTTTTCTTACAACTCATTATATGGAAGAAGCAGAGTATCTTGCCGATCATGTTGCAATAATTCATAAAGGAAATATTATTGCTGAGGGGTCTGTAGAGGAACTAATTCGTAAATTTGGTGAGGGAAGCATTCTTGATATTAAAAACTGTAAAACCGAAGATGCTATAGATGCTCTAAAGCAAAGTGGTTTTAATGCAAAACAAGAAGATAATGGAGATATTGAAGTTTATATTGAACACAAAGAACGAGTTCTTGAAATATTGTCAATTCTCCGTCATGAAGCAATTGATTATGATGCAATAGATATTAGACGCTCAAATCTAGAAGAAGTATTTTTACATTTAACTGGTGCTAAGCTATCGGAGGAAGACGAATGAATGCAGGTATAATTTGGGCAAGTTTCAAAGCCGATCTGCAGTCTTTCTACAGAAGTAAGGCTACCCTTTTTTGGACTCTTTTATTTCCGATTTTATTAATATTGATGTTTGGCGCTATTTTTTCAGGAGTTGGAGATGCAGAATATGAGTTGGTCGTTGTAGATTATGATGATTCAGATATGTCGGTAATGTTTACTGAAATATTAAACGACACAGATATTATTAAAACGAATGTCAAAGTTATTGAAGAAGAAAATATTTTATCATATATCAAAAACAATGATATTAAACGTTTAATTGTAATTCCAGATGACTTTGAACAATCCCTTAATACTTTCTATTTCGATGAAAACGTTACTACAAGCATCAAATTTTATTTTGATCAAAGTGAGCAGCAAACAAATTCAATTATTAGAAGTGTTATCTCAGCAGTTGTAATTGAATTAAACAAAAATATATCAGGTGGAAAAGATATAATTTTAATTGATGATATTGAAACTATCAGTGGTGAGTTTGAATTTATCGATTTCTTTTTACCAGGAATGATTGGTTTTACAATTATGCAAACTTGTATTTATGGAAGCCTTGAGAGAAATACAAAGTTTAGAAAAGATGGAATTCTTAGAAAACTTCTGACAACACCTATTACTAGAACCGAGTGGATTTTATCAAAAATGCTATTTCAATTATTTTTATCATTTGTTTCTGCATTCCTAATAATTGTTATTGGAATTTTTTTATTTGGCCTTAATATTCATATTTCATTACTAATGTTTATACTTATAATTGCCACAAGTTTCTTGTTCACAGGTATGGGAATGGTCATTGGTCGTTTTGTAAAAGATGAAGAATCAGCAGGTATGGCAGGTGGTGCTGTAACATTTCCAATGATGTTTCTTGCAGGAACGTTTTTCCCACTTGAACAGATGCCAGAATTTCTACAAACTATAGCAAAAGTTTTACCACTTTATTATGTAAATGAAGGCTTTAGAAATGCAATGATATATCTGAAAACAGATGACGCGATATTTCATAGTGTAATAGTTCTAATCTTTGCAATAATATTTTTCCTTACAGGACTTATTCTAACAAAATGGAAAGAGGATTAACCTGTTGGGTAATCAAAATTTGTATCCTTAAAAAACTGGTAATCAAAGTTATTCCAGTCATCAAAATCCCCTGGACTATTATCACCATCTGAATAATTTAAATCATTATTCCAAATGTAAAGATAATGCATAATACTTTTATAATTCCTATAAATCCAGAAATCCTTCTGCGAAGGTTTTAATGCTCCACGATTGTCATTGCCGCCAAAATCATCAGAAAACAAACCAAATGTATGACCTAGTTCATGAAAAGCTCCATTAACTATTAACCATTCATAACTATATTGTGGATATACAAATTTTAATATTTCGGATGAGATACAAAATGCATTACAATGAGCCCAGCCCATAAACTCAAAACCAGCACCTGCTCCTTCATCACAGATTAAACCATAATGGAATATATTTTTTCTAGGATTGTTTAAATCGTTGTGAAGGAAATAATCCCAGTAAAGATCAACAAGGGTATCATAATTAAACCTTGGTTGATAAGGTATTTGTTCTGCACTAGACCCAGATCCAAAATTTACATGTAGTTCAACTCCGTGATTGCGAAATTTTTTCTGAACCTTTTGGATTAGAGTTTCATCTGGAATATTTAAATGATTATTGTTTCTTTTTGTTACCATCCAGTCAATCTCTAAAAATACGTCTTTTCTAAAAGGATTTGAATTTTGTTCATACATGTAGCATTCTTCAAAATTATTTAGTCCATCTTTATCTTCATCGATGTTTGCATGGTCATCAGCAACTAATGGATTATATCCCCAATATAACTCCCACCAGTCAGGTACTCCATCACCATCGCTGTCATCTCCAGATAAATCAATGTTCTCATCTCCATAACCATGTACCTTTGTTTTAATAAAAACGTCTTCAACTTTCCAATTTGCACCATTATTACTAACAGGTTTGAGACGCCATGGTATTAGCTTTAGTCGACCTTTAACTAATTTCATTCTATCTATTATTTTTACACCTTTAAACCATGGACCAGTTTTTGCACCCCACCAATTTTTTTGAGCACTCACTATTCCTTTATTCACATGAATACTATCGAGATGGTTGTTGTATATATTTGAATTAACAATTTTGAATACTCCATCTTTGATATATATTCCATAGCGTAGGCTATCAGATATATTGCAATTTGTAACTGTAATATCTTTTGAGCCTTTTTTCATATATATTGCATCATGTGCGTTGTATCTAAAGGTACAATTATTGATATTTAATTCTGAACTATTGTCTATTCTTATTGCAGCACCATTATGAATAAAATTTGAGTTATGTATTGTAAATTCTGTTGAATTGTAAATAAAACAACCTGGTTGATTATTGTTGTTATCACAAATTGCTGAACTCGATATGTTTATCTGCGATGAATGATTAAAAAACAAACCTATACCATGTTCATGGAAATATGAATTTATAATGTTGAAATTCTCACATTTTCTAAAATTTATACCAATTGCGTTATGACAAAATTCAGTGTTTATTATTTCGATGTTTTTACATGTATCAAAAAATATTCCTTCTCCATTTGTATTAATTATACATTTAATGATTTTATTGTTATGTGTCTTATCAAAGTAAAGACCTATCCTCGTTCTAAATATTATACAATCTGAAACGGTTGTATCTTTTGAATTTATTTTAATTCCTGCATCCAAATTTGGTCCATTAGAGTTTTTAATTGTAAAGCCATGTATGTTTACATAATCTGAATTAACTTTAATGACTGTTCCTTTATAATTGCCATTTATTATCGTATTTGTTTTATTTTCCCCTATTAAATTTATTTTTTTATCTATGTTAAGGTTTTCATTGTATATACCATTTAAAACAAAAATGTTGTAGTTTTCAGAAGAATTTTCTAAACCTTGAGATATATTCTTGTATGGATATTCTATTGATCCAATCCATGGCCCTAAAGTATTGTCATTATCAACGTAAATTGTAATTTCATTATCTAGTAATATATATTTCTTACTGATTACTGTTTGTGTAATTATTGATAATAAAAATAATGCTATTATTATTAATCTTATCTTATTATTCATATATTAAATATTAATGAATCCCAATTTTATATATATAACTTTGTTTATAAATTTTTATTAAAAATTCATTATATCATTTTTTAATCTGTTAAAAAAACTATGCTTTTTTAAAAATAGAAACTAATATATACTGCCAATTACAAATATAAATATATTAAATCATGCTATTATTTAGCATTAAATGAAATGAAAAGAAAGTGAAAAAATGTTAATTGTGGGGCAGGTTGGTAGTGAAGAAGAACGTGATGAAGTCATGTTTATTGCAGAAATCTTCGCAATTGAAGAAAGGTTTAGACTTCTTGCCCGAAAAGATAGAAAAAAATAATATTTTTAATATTCACCCGACAAGCTTTTTGTTCCAATTAATGTCTTTGTATCAACAATTCCTTTAAGCGCTCTAATTTTTTTAATAATTGTTTCACCAATTGTATCAATGTTTCCACATTCAATTTTAACAAGGATATCATATTCCCCAAAAAGAGGATGTATCTCTGTTATTTCTGGAACTAATTTTAATTTTTCAAATACATCTTTTTCATATAATGGGCTTATTGATAATAGTGCAAATCCTGTTGCCATGAAAATGTGAATAAAGGTTAACTGTCTTATAATTTTTCTTTTAAATTGAATTTAGACTCTAAATTACTAACAGATAAGATGTGATTTATTATTGGAAAAACTCAGACAAGATGGTCAACCAATGATATCCCTTTTAATAGATCTATTGTAAAAAAACTTAAATAGGGTAATGTATTATGTTAACAATTAGCAGGAGATGTGGTTTATGGAAGAAACGAATAAATCTAAGACAAGCATCACTAATGTTGCTGAAAAAGAGCTAGAACTTCTTAGCAGACATGTAGATGTATTAAAAACTGTACAGCAACATGGACCTATTGGGATTATTAGATTATCACAAATGACAGGACAACCACAACATATGATTCGTTACTCCCTTAGAACACTTGAAAAGGATGGTATTATTAAACCATCACCACAAGGTGCTTTAGTTACAGATCGAGTGCATGAAACTCTTGGAACACTTGAATCAACGCTTGATGAATTTACAACGACGGTCCAAGATTTAAAAAAGAAATTGAAATAATATAAAAAATACCAATTATATAGATGAAATTATCATTTTTCCTTATACTTTATTTCATAAAAAAATAATATAAACTAGTTCTTCTATTGCAGGTTCAAATTAATTATTATGGGGACAGTGTTAAAATGATTAAAAAAATATTTATTTCAACGTTAGTGCTAATTGGACTTGTTGTATCATCATCTACTGTTTTTGCAGCAGATGAAACAATAACTCATACAGACGATATAAATGATATATTTTCTGATTATGAAGAAAATCTTACAAGAGAAGACATTGATATTGAAGTAGTATCAGCAATAAAAACAGGAGATGAAGTAGAATTACGATTAAAACTTATTGATGGAGGAGAAATTAAAAAATCATTGATCCCTACAATATTATATTGGATGACTCTTCAAACTAGTCATCATAGTTATTCAGCAACTTATACAGGTATTGATTGGAGTGAACTTGGAGAAGGTTTTGAAGATTACGATTCCGAAGCTATAGTAGAAAGTGATCTTGGTACAGTTGATATAAACTCTTTTTCAGGTGAAGGGGAAAATGTTCTTTCAATAAAATTTGATTTATATAGTGCAAATGAAAGATTAATTAGTATTTCAGAAGTACTAGCATTAGAATCTGCAACAGATGGAAATACATTTAGTGATATGTACCTTGTTGATGAATTATTTATAAGAAATGATGAAGAATATGAAGCAATTGCAGGGAAATCATTTACTTTAAATGCATCACTTGAAGAAGGTAATCCTGATGATTATGAATGGTTGTGGGTATTTGATGATTCTAATATTATGATTGAAGGTCAAACTCCTACTTATACTATTAATAAACCTGATGTTTACACTGGTGTTGTATATGCATATGACAGTGATGGTAACTATGGAATTGACTATTTTTCAGTAAATGTTTCAAAATCAAGTACAGGTAATGGTGGCGGCAGCAATAATCAACCAGGATTTGAACTGTTAGTAGTTATTGTAGCTATTGCAGTAGCAATGTTAATTTTGAAGAAAAAAAGATAAATTTTTTTCTTTAATTTTTTTTCTTATAATTAGTTAGTTATCTTTTTATTTAATTATTATATGACATTTGTCTGAGGCAATACATATGGCTGAGAATAAAAAGAAAGAGAGTAAGGAGAGTAAATTTGCTTATAAAAAGAAATCTGCTTGGGAGATTTTTACAAAAGAACAAATAAAAAAATCATTTGATTTCTGTGTTGATTATAAAAACTTTCTTAATATTGCAAAAACAGAGCGAGAAGCTATTAAATACATAAATGAAAATGCAAAAAAAGCTGGTAAAAATATAATTATTAATAAAGACAAATCGGCAGCGATAATTGTTTTAGGTAAAAAACATATTTCACAAGGAGTTCGTATTGTTATTTCTCATATTGACTCACCTCGTCTTGATCTAAAGCAGATTCCGCTTTATGAAGAAGTTACATGTAATGTTGCACTTTTTGAGACTCATTATTATGGAGGAATTAAAAAATTTCATTGGGTTGTAATCCCTCTCGCCCTTCACGGTGTTGTTGTTAAAAAAAATAGTAAAAAATTGAGTTTTTCAATTGGTGAAAAAGATACAGATCCAATATTTTCAGTTCCTGATCTTCTTCCACATTTGTCTCGTAAAGTACAAGATACAAAAAAGATTAGTGAGGCAGTTGCTGGTGAAAGCCTCGATATTTTAGTTGGTAGTCAACCTGCAAAAGGTGATTTTTCTGAAAAAATTAAAACAGCTATACTTGACAAAATTAATAAAGATTATGGTATTACTGAGGAGGATTTCGTCTCAGCTGAGCTTGAAGCGGTTCCTGCTTTAAAAGCACGTGATCTTGGTTTTGATAGATCACTCATTGCAGCATATGGTCAGGATGATAGAGTATGTGCATATACAGCATATAAAGCGATAATGGATTTGAAGAATCCAGAATTTACATCTATTGCATTATTTGTTGACAAGGAAGAAATTGGTAGTGAGGGAAATACTACAGCACAAGTTTCAACATTTCTTAGATCAGTTATTAAACAAATTGATAAAAACGTTGATATAGACGGTGTTATGCTTAAATCAAAAGTAGTATCAGCCGATGTAAACGCAGCAGTAACTCCAAATTATACGGAAGTTTTCGAGCTGAAAAATGCATCCACTCTAGGAAATGGAGTTGTCATGAGTAAATTCACAGGCCATGGTGGTAAATACTCAGCAAATGATGCTAGTGCAGAATACGTATCGGAGATTCGGACAATACTAAATAAGGAAAAAATACCATGGCAAACAGCTGAGCTTGGAAAAGTCGACAATGGTGGTGGTGGAACAGTTGCTAAATACTTTAGTCGTCTTGGTATGGAAGTAATAGACTTAGGTCCTGCAGTTATGAGTATGCATTCACCTTATGAGATTACAAGTAAAGTCGATGTTTATTCATCATATTTAGCATATAAAGCTTTTCTAAAATACTAAATAAATAATATTTTTAAAAATTAGAATTATCTTTCTTTTACCTGTTCAAAAAAGCCCCTAAAACCATTTCTCTCGTTTTTGTCTTGATTTTGACAATATTCAGGATTGCATTGTTTATCTATTTTACTTGCAACAGGAAAACCTGCAAGTCTTAAAACAGGTCTTGTTGATTTTTTACCATGTTTCCATCGTGCATAAAACCAATGTCCAAATAAAAATAGAGGTCCTATATATCTTTGCATATCTGGTGCCCAGAAATCAATATTGTTTCTCCAACAACGAGCAATGACTTCCCATTGAAGCTCTGTAATGCCATTTAGATTTGTTCTATGACAATTCCTAAAAACTGCTTCTTTCAAGGGTATAAACAATACAGGTGTATAGAACATTTTTGCGTTATGAGCCCGTAAATCATCTATAAGATTGATAGTTGCAATAACATCATCCTCATTTTCATCAGGCTGTCCAGTCATTATTGTACATAATGGCCACCAGTCATAATCATTCATCTTTCCTATTGCATTGATAACAATTTCAGGCCAGTTATTAACGCTATATGGTAGTGCTTTTCCTTTCATGTGTTTCTTCATAAGCCGTACACTACCAGATTCTATTCCCATTTCAACTGATACAATTGATTGTTTATATAAAGGACTTGCTTGAGGTGTCCATTTTGTTTTTTCAAGAAGAATTGGTGTTAATTCATCAAGAAGTTTTTTATCGTATAATACTGGTGCAAATGATGCATGGGAAAGTAGGATATAATCAACTCCAGGATACGATGCTATTGTTTTATATAGTTTTACAACTTCTCTTCTGTTTGGTATAAAGTTTTTCTTGCATTTATATAAAAAAATATCCTCTGTAACAGTAAATATTGATTTTGCACCACCCTTAATATTCACTTCTACCTCTTTCATTATATGGCCTATTGGAAAACTATAGCGGGTTCTCATTGTTGGACTACAGAAATGACATCCTCGTCCACAACCTCTCATTATTTCTACCATTCCATAGCTTGCCGCGTTTTTTATTAAAGGAACATTTTGTCTTTGGGTTTTTGATGACTGAAAGTAACTTAGGATATTTTTATCTTCTAAAAGCCATTTAAAAACATCTAATAGATCATTTTCCCCTTCACCTTGAAATAAAATATCGATTCCAAGTTTTTCTTGAGCTTGAGCCTCAGCTACTTGCCATGAGCCCTGTCCTCCAACAATAATTTTTGGTTTATATTTTAAAATTGAGGGATGCATTAGCAGTTTTTTAAATTCAAAAGCATTAAGTGCTTCACCACCAAGACCAATTAAAGAATTATAAGTGGTGCTAACATAGGCAAGACCCATTGGATCCATCGTTGATATACCAAAAATTTTTGTTTTTCGTCCTATAAACTTATGGAGTTGATTATAATGTGCAACTTTTACATTTTCTTCTCCAAACTCATCTATTAGAATAGATTCAACCTTTCTTAATCCATAAACGGTTCGTTGAGCAGTTCCATCTTTATTTGATGCAAGATTGTTTAAATGCTCTCTTAATGCAAAACCTGAAAATTTCTTTGGACATGTACATATAAATGCGTGAAAAGGATTGTTATCATATTCGTTTGCTTCAGCACGAGATGCGGCAAGAACTATTGGTACTCCATCAATTTCCTCATTAATCTTCACTAAATCTCACCTTTAATTTATGATGAAAGAATTTTTTTAAAGACCGG
>CP070836.1:1047512-1057068 GCA_020341795.1 Thermoplasmatales archaeon | reverse complement strand
ATGTGTTAGTTATGTATAAGATACTAGAAAAAAAGATACTATCAGATAACGTCAAACAAATGGTCGTAAAAGCACCTCTTGTAGCAAAAAAAGCACAAGCAGGACAGTTTATCATTCTAAGAATAGATGAACAAGGTGAACGCATTCCCTTAACAATCGCAGATTATAACGGAAAAAAAGGCACGGTAACAATTATTTTTATGGAAGTAGGTAAGACAACAAAACAACTAGGTACTTTAAATGTTGGAGATAAAATATTAAATTTTGTAGGCCCTCTTGGAGTTCCTTCAGAAATTGAAAAATATGGAACAGTAGTGTGCATAGGAGGAGGTGTAGGAATTGCACCACTTTATCCTGTTATTCGGGCGTTAAAACAAGCTGGTAATAATGTTATAAGTATTCTTGGAGCTCGTAATGAGAAACTATTGATGCTTGAAAAAGAAATAGAAGAATACAGTGATGAATTTCATATATGTACCGATGATGGATCAAAAGGAACCAAAGGTTTTGTTAGTAATGTTTTACAAAATCTAATTGATGATGGAAAAAAAATTGATGTTGTATGGGCTATTGGCCCTGTTATAATGATGAAGGTTGTTGCAGATCTTACCAGAAAATATGATATAAAAACAATTGTGTCGTTAAATCCGATTATGGTCGATGGTACAGGAATGTGTGGAGGATGTCGTGTATCTGTTGGTAATGAGACAAAATTTGCTTGTGTTGATGGACCTGAGTTTGATGGTCATTTAGTTGATTTTGATAATTTGATGCTTAGAAATAGACGATTCATATGTGAAGAAGATGAAGCTTGTAAATGTGCAGGGGTTGAGATATAAAAATGGCTGTTAAAAAAGAAAAATACCCGATGCCCGAACAGGATCCAAAAAAACGTATTAAAAACTTTGATGAAGTTCCATATGGATACGATGAACAAACTGCTATTGAAGAGGCAAAACGTTGCCTTCAATGTAAGAACAAACCCTGTATCAATGGCTGTCCAGTAGAAATTGATATACCTGATTTTATTAAACATATTGCTGAAGGTGATTTTGATAAAGCAATAGATGTATTAAAATCAAAAACCAGTCTTCCTGCTGTTTGCGGACGAGTTTGTCCTTATGAAAATCAATGTGAAGGAGAATGTACTCTTTTAAAAATTGGAGACCCCGTAGGTATTGGACGTCTTGAACGTTTTCTTGCGGATTATGAGCGTAAAAAAGGAGTAAAAATCCCAAAAATAGCAAAGTCCACAGGTAAAAAAGTTGCAGTTGTAGGAGCAGGACCTGCAGGGTTAACATGTGCAGGTGACCTTGCCAAAATGGGTCATAAAGTAACAATTTATGAAGCACTCCATGAACCTGGTGGGGTTCTAATGTATGGTATACCTGAGTTTCGTCTACCAAAAGAAATTGTAAAAGCAGAAGTAGATTATATTAGCAAACTTGGTGTTGATATTAATTATGATGTTGTCGTTGGAAAAACAATATCTGTTGATGATCTAATTAAAGATGTTGATGCTATATTTATTGGAACAGGTGCGGGATTACCTCGATGGCTTCGAATACCAGGTGAAAATCTTGATGGCGTATATTCAGCAAATGAATTTCTTACAAGAGTCAATATGATGAAAGCATATTTGTTTCCTGATTATGATACACCTGTAAAAATTGGAAAAGTTGTTGCAACTTTTGGCGCAGGAAATGTAGCTATGGATTGTGCACGTACAGCTCTTCGCTTAGGTGCTGAGAAATCATATATTATCTACCGTAGAAGTGATAAAGAGATGCCAGCAAGAGCTGAGGAAATACACCATGCTAATGAAGAAGGTGTGATTTTTAAACTTCTTACAAATCCAACTCGCTTTATAGGTGATGATAAAGGAATTTTAAAAGAAGTCGAATGTATAAAAATGGAACTCGGTGAACCTGACGATTCAGGTCGACGTAGACCAGTACCAGTCAAAGGATCTGAGTTTAAAATTAAAATCGATACAGCATTAGTAGCGATTGGTCAAAGTCCTAATCCACTTATTCCACAGTCTGTTAAAGATCTTAAAATTGGTAAATGGGGCAATATTGAAACTGATGAGGATGGACGGACAAATATTCCATATATTTTCGCCGGGGGGGACATTGCAACTGGTGCGGCAACAGTAATTCTTGCTATGGGTGCAGGTAAAAAAGCAGCAAGAGCAATAGATGAATATTTAAAATTAAAAAAATAAAAATCATTTTTTATCTTTTTTTTGCAGCTTTTATAAAACCATCGAAAAGAGGCGAAGGTTTTAATGGCCTTGATTTAAATTCAGGATGAGCTTGTGTTGCTACATAATATGGATGTTTTGGTAGTTCCATAAATTCCATTAAAATTCCGTCAGGTGAACGACCAGAAAATACTAATCCACTTCTTTCTATTTTTTCGACATATTCAGGATTAACTTCATATCGATGTCTATGACGTTCTGATACTTTCTCAGAATCATATAGTTTTTGTACAATGCTGCCTTTTTTTAGAATTGCAGGGTATGCACCTAGTCTCATTGTTGCACCATATCGTGATTCCTGCAAGATCGTTACCTGCTCAGGAATAACATCAATTACAGGATGAGATGCTTTTTTATCAATTTCCGTTGTATGAGCTTTCATTAAACCACACATGTTTCGTGCGTATTCCACTACTGCAAGTTGCATACCAAGACATAGACCTAAATACGGAAGTCCATTCTCACGACAATATCGAATAGCACTAATTTTCCCTTCAATTCCCGAATGACCAAATCCACCTGGAACAATAATTCCATCCAAATTATCAAGATTTCTTAGTTTACTAGAATCTTTTTCAAATTCTTTTGAATCAATCCAACTAATCTGCGGATCTACATTATTATTCCAAGCTGCATGTTTTACTGCTTCAATTACACTAATATAAGAATCAGAAAGCTGACTTGTACCAATATCAAAATATTTTCCAACAATACCTATATGAACAGGATTTTTTAGCGTTCTAATTTTTTTTATAAATTTCTCCCATCCTTCAAGGTCGTTATGATCCTTACGAAGATTAAGCTTACGAAGTATTTTCTTACATAGCTCTTCTCGTTCAAACAATAATGAAACGGCATAGATATTATCCACATCTTCATTTGATATTACATCGTCCTCGTGAACATTACAAAACATAGCGATTTTTTCACGACGAACATTATCAAGTGGTTTTTCAGAACGTGTGATAATAAAATCAGGCATTATACCTATTTCCCGCAATAATTTTACAGAGTGTTGAGTAGGTTTGGTCTTTGCTTCACCTAAGGCATCCAGCATCGGTACATATGTGACATGAACAAAGATTACACGTTCTCCTTCCTGCTTCATCTGACGAACTGCTTCTAAAAATAATACATTTTCATAGTCGCCGACTGTACCACCTATTTCAACTAACACAAAATCCCAGTTGCTCTCATCAGCGGGCCTTCTAATCCTGTTTTTAATCTCATTAGTAACATGGGGTATTGGTTGTACTGTTTTACCTAGATATTTTCCTTTTCTTTCTTTTTCTATCACCGCACTATAAACTTGCCCTGTTGTAATATTATGATACTTAGGAATATTAATATCTAGGAAACGTTCATAATGACCGAGATCTTGGTCGATCTCACCACCGTCTTCAGTTACCCATACTTCACCATGTTCTGTTGGTCTTAATGTTCCTGCATCAAAATTCATATATGGATCTATCTTCATCGCTGTTACCTTGTAACCATGAAGTTGTAAAATTTTACCAATAGATGCGGTTGTAATTCCCTTTCCTAAACCAGAAATGACCCCGCCTGTTACAATAATATAATTGACCATTTCCCATCAACAGGCAAGGTGAATAGAAATCATGATTTAAAGCCTTTTGCTTCTTATTTAAATTAAAAATATAAAAATTTTAAAATGATTATTTTTTATACTAGATAAAAATAAAGAAAAATAAGTAAAACTACATTAACTCCTCTGCAAACTTTTTTAGAGATTAGTTGTTGAATTCTTTGTTATAGATTGTTCTGTTTATTTCTTTGTTGACAAAGCTATTTCTATTGAGGACACATTGGAATTTCTGCCTTCCTCGTTGGTAATGCTCTCGGTACCGATTTTAATTTCTTTCACTTTTGCGTTTTGTACAAATCGGTTCCTTGTTATTTCTGCAGTATCTACTGCACGGCTAATTGCTCTACCTCGTGCTTTTATTACTACCTCTTGAGAGCCTCCATTGAACTGTGTAACTACAGCTAATACATAGCTCATCGGTGGTTTATTTCCAACATATATTGTGTTCTCGTCGGGATTTACTTCTTTTTCTGCCATAAATTTTCCTCCCTGTTATTTAGTTGTTTTTTACTCTGCTAAAAACCATATTGTTATTTATATAACTTTCGACTAGCATTTTTTATTAAAAGTTTTATGATTTCAATGAACTTTTACATCATAAAAATACAAATTTTTTCAAGAGTTTATTAGTTAGATTTATATTCTTTTCCTTTTTACACCTGTCACATTAATCTTAAGGGGTTGGTACAATAGATATATTGGAAGATAAACCTGGTAAAAAAATTCTACTTCTCGGTAATGAGGCAATTACTAGGGGTGCAATTGAAGCGGGAATTGATGTAGCAACAGCATACCCTGGAACGCCTTCTTCAGAGATAGCAGATACTTTTTCTCATATTGCAAAATATTTTACAAAACAAAAAAAAGAACCACCATTTTATTTTGAATATTCAACTAATGAAAAAGTCGCTTTAGAGATTGCAGGAGCTGCATCTATTTCAGGTCTACGTTCTCTTACTTGTATGAAACATGTAGGTCTAAATGTTGCAAGTGACACATTAATGACATATTTATATATTGGTACAAAAGGTGGACATATCATAGTATCAGCAGATGATCCTTCTTGTCATTCTTCTCAAAATGAACAAGACAACAGATATTATGCACTATTTAGCGGAGCTCCAATGCTTGAGCCTTCTACGCCTTGGGAAGCAAAAGAAATGACAAAAACAGGATTTGATATCTCAGAGGAATTAAAATCACCCATTCTTCTAAGAACCACAACAAGACTTAATCATACTCGGGGTACTATTGAGTTAAAAAAAATTCAAAAACCTAAGAAAAAAGGTTATTTTGAAAAAAACCCTTTTTGGATCACAACACCTGAAATTGCTAAAGTGCGTCACCCTGAACTATTAAAGATGTTAAAAAATGCAGAAATAATATCTGAAAAATCACCTTTTAATAAAATTATCAAAATAGGTAAAACTTCGGATTGGGGTATTGTAACATCTGGTGTTGCTTTTAATTATATTAAGGAGGCAGCTGAAGATCTTAATTTAAATGTTAAAATTTTAAAGCTTGGAATGACTCATCCTCTCCCAAATAAAATGTGTTCAGAGTTCATTAAATCATGTAAAAATATTATAGTTGTTGAAGAACTTGAACCAATACTTGAAAACCAATTTAAAACAATAGCATATGATATAGGATTAACTATAAAAATATATGGTAAAGGAACTGAACATTTCTCAAGATTATACGAATATAATCTTGACATTGTAACTGAAGCATTTTCAAAAATATTTAAAGTTAAAAATCCGATAATTAAACCAAATATTTCAAATGTTAAACTGCCTCGAAGGTCTCCAGCACTATGCCCAGGATGTCCACATAGGGCAACATATTATGCTGCAAAAAAGGCACAACCAAAAGGCGTGATATATCCTACTGATATTGGCTGTTATACCTTAGGTCGTGAAAAACCTCTTGAGATGGCAGATTTATTGCTATGCATGGGAAGCAATGCCGGAACAGCTGGTGGACTTGCTATTGCAACAGATGATAAAGTAATCAGTTTCATGGGAGATTCAACATTTTTTCATAGTGGTATTTCACCTATTATAAACGCGGTTCATCATAATCATGATATTGTTGTAACAATACTTGATAATCGTACCACAGCCATGACAGGTCATCAGCCTCATCCTGGTACTGATTTTGATGGAATGGGTCGACCAGCAAAGAAAATACTTGTGGAAGATGTAATAAAGGGATGTGGAGTAGAAAATATTGAGATAGTTGATCCGAACGATATTAAAACAACAACTAAAGCATATAAAAATGCGTTAGCATTTAAAGGAACATCTGCAGTTATTTCTAAATCTCCTTGTATATTACTTGAAAATAGAAATAAAAGAAAAAGAGGAGAAAAAATAAAGATTTATCAAATCGATCAAGAGAAATGTCAACAATGTAAAACCTGCATAGGACGTTTTGGTTGTCCTGCAATTTATTATGAAGAAGATGGAAGCATTAATATTGATGCACAACAGTGTAATGGATGTGGTAATTGTGCAACTGTTTGTCCTTTTGAAGCTATTTACATTAAGGAGGAAGTTTAATGAAAAAAACAAATATCGTTTTAACTGGCGTAGGAGGACAAGGTGTTATAACTGCTGCAAGTATTCTTGGAAAAGCAGCAGTAAACGCCGGTTTTAATGTGTTTGTTTCAGAGGTTCATGGTATGGCCCAACGAGGCGGATCAGTAAATTGTACTGTTAGGATTGGCGATGTATCAGGTCCATTAGTACCAAATGGTAGTGCAGATATAATCTTATCAACAGAGCCTATTGAAGCGCTTCGTTATATTCATTATTCAAATAAGAGAACAAAAATTATAACAGATATTTCTCCTGTTATTCCTTTTACTGTTGCAACAGGTGAAGAAAAATATCCTGATATTAAAATTGTATTTAAAGAATTGAAGAAATATGGAACATTATTTAAAATTGATGCAGTAAATCATGCGAAAGATGCTGGTGCTTTAATTACAAAAAACATTGTTATGCTTGGAGCTCTTGCAGGGTCTGGAGCTCTACCCTTTAAATCAGATATATTACTTAAAACAATCCTTGAAAATGTTCCAACTAAATTTAAAAATGTAAATAAAAAAGCATTTGAACTTGGATTAAAATCAATAAAAAAATAGTATTGAGAGTGTAAATGTTTTGTGTAGAATGTGGAAAAGACGGACCAATATACAAAAATGGAGTTTGCATTGATTGTTACCTAAAAACGAATAGTTTTACTAAAGGTCCTTCTATAATAGATATCACTGTTTGTCCTCAGTGTAGTTCGATTAAATTTAAAAATATTTGGACTTCAGATTTACTCGGAGAAGTACTTCGACGTGTAGTTAAAGAAACTTTTCAAATTAGTAGAGAACTATCAAATGTTGATATCAATCCTGTTTGTAAAGAGTCAAAAGAAGGGGCTGACTGTAAAATCTATATTTCAGGATATATTGAAAAAAACGAGATAACAGAGGAACATAATCTACAAATACGTTTTAAAAAAACATCCTGTGAAGTATGCTCAAGACGATTTGGTGGATATCATGAGGCAATAATTCAGGTGAGAGTAGAAGAAAGAAAACTTACAAAAAAAGAAGAAAAAAATATAATTTTACTTATTGAAAACCAAGTTGAATACTTGAAATCTAAGGGAAACCGAAGATTATTTATAACAGATATTGAAAAAGAACATGGTGGACTTGATTTTTTTATAAGTGATAAAGGTGCAGCACTTCTCATTACAAAAAAAATCCAGATAGAATATGGTGGACGAATTAAACAGTCATCAAAAAATATAGGTATGAAAGACAGCAGACAAATCCATAGAATTACATATCTTATTAAAATTCCACCATATAAAAAAAATGATTTTGTAGAATTTGAAAATGATATATATCAAATATTAAACATGCAAGCAAGTAAAGTAAAAATGATAAACCTTTTAAACTGGGAAGAATCCATATTTAATACTAAAAATCTTCAAAAAACGAAGATTATTGGTGGAGATGAGATTATAAAAGAATTCATTCTAGTAAGTCAAAACAGTAAAGAAATTCAAATTATGCATCCAAAATCTTATAAGATATCAATAGTCAGAAAATCAAAACCTATAAACTTTGACTCTGAAAAAATTAAAGCTATAACTTATAAAGAAAAAATATATCTTATTCCAAAAATTTAAAATTGAAAAATACTACAATGTAATTTTACACTAATATAAGGAAGATGATATATAGTAAAAACATCATTAAAAATTTAAGAAAATTTTAAAAGTATGCTCTATAATTCTAGATTTTGGATTACAGATCTTATTTTTTATTTTACAGAAAAACAAAGTAAAATTGTTAAATTTCATGAAAAATAATCAATTTTTTTTAATTCCCTCCTATCATAATCGTTGTAATAATATTTTGGGCGGTAGGAAAAGACAGTTTTACATATCACAACGAATTTTCTTTTAATTATTAACCAGGTATATTCGCTCTTGTTTAGATATAATATATAATTTGTATTATAATGATAGCCCCATGGATAATATTATTAATTTACAGCATATCAGGAACAAAAAATTATAATAATACCAATTCAAGAATAAAATTAAAATTTTTATCCATTACTTTCATTTATTAAAATAATAAACAATATCAATAGCTTTTGATTTTCTTAATAGTAAAAAAAGGGATTAGATGCGAGTTGCTTTAAAATTTGCATATAATAGTAAAAATTTTAATGGATATGCACGCCAACCAAATATTAAAACTGTAGAACAGGAAATAATTAATTTCTTGATAAAAAATGATTATATAAAAGATGCTAAAACTTCAACATTTAGATCAGCTAGCAGAACCGATAAAGGAGTTTCTGCTCTTTCTAATGTTATTGCATTCAGTGGTGATTACTCAACATCCAATATTTATAATACAATTTCCGATGGTTTTTTAGATATCATTATTTATGGAATTGCAGAAGTGAATGAAGATTTTAACCCTAGGTATGCGAAGTTGAGACAGTATAGATATTATTTAATAAAGAACAAGTTAAATGTTAAAAAAATAATTCAAACATCTAATATTTTTACTGGCTTGCAAAATTTTTCTAATTTTACACGCGCTGAGGAATTTAGAAATCCTGTTAGATCAATTGAAAATATAGTTATTTCTGAGAATAAAGATTTTTTAATTTTTGATTTCTTTGCTCAAAACTTTCTTTGGAATCAGATTAGAAGAATAATATCCGCACTAACTAAAGTTGGAAATAATAAGATTGAAAAAGAGGAAATTGCAAAAGCTCTTGATAATCCAAATAAAAAAGTTGATTTTGGTCTTGCACCAGCAGAGCCTTTGATTTTAATAGATATTTTTTATAATTTTGATTTTAAAATCGACTATAATAATTTTAAAAAAGCAAAACTCCTTGAAAGTCAGATTATTTCAAATCTTTAATTAATTGATAATTTAACAGGAAAGTAATCTATATTGAATGAAAATATTCTTTTAATTTCCATTGTCATGTCCCCTTGTATTATCATCGGTAGAATTCTTGGTTTTATCCAGTAATTATTAAACCACTTGTTTCCGATACAATATTTAAAATAAGCCTGAAAGTTAATTGAATTGTTATGATTCCCAATAAATATGTTTCTTATTACTATATTAAAATTACTTTTAT
>CP070836.1:1040493-1047412 GCA_020341795.1 Thermoplasmatales archaeon | reverse complement strand
CGGATACCATGGAGTTTCGGGGGGAATATATGATAGTACTGTTGAAGGTGCAGCATACGATGGATCAGATTTAAGTAATGTAAACTACGGTATTGAATTAGAAGGTTATATATATGGTTGTGATTTTGACATAAATGGAAACAAAATTTACAATCACTCAAACGGACCAAATCCAACTTGGGGATCAGATGGCATATTAGTAGATGGATGGTCATATTATTACGATGGGTATGCCATATCAATATCCGCAATAGAAAATAATAAAATATATAACAATCAGGGTGGGGTATATATTGTTAATAACTCTCTTTCATATATATACCGCAACAACATCTCTAATAATTTTGATTATGGTGTTTATAGTGAGAGTAATGCTTCTGGTCATTATGAGGTTATAAATGCTGCTAACAACTGGTGGGGAGCTATGAGTGGTCCCTATAACCCGATTACAAATCCCTCTGGTACAGGTGATAATGTATCTGATAACGTTACATTTTGGCCTTGGTATGAGTCTGAGACTGGTAGTACTTTACCAACTGTTACCTATGAAGTAGGAGAACCAAATGCGTTATTTGGTGAAATCATTACTGATAACACAGAAATTGAAATAACAGCAGAGGACGATGAAAGTGGTATTCTTTCTTTAGAATATAGAATATGGGATTCAAGTAATAGATGGTCAGAATGGATGACTTATACAGACGCCTTTAAACTTTCTGGTGATGGCATAAAGATAGTTGAATATAATGCTACAGATAATTCTGGTGCACAAAATATTGGTTCTGAGGTCCATCGTGTTGATACAGCACCCCCTGATGTGGATGTGATTTATCCAAATGGAGGTGAGTTTTTACGTGATGATGTGTTGATTGAATGGGAAGCTGCAGATAAAATACCTGATCAACAACAAACACAATGGAACAATTCCTTATCTTTAACTGAAGAATATCCAGGTCATATTCAAAGTTTTCAACCCACTGAGTCATCGTTAAAATCAATTCAGCTATTAATTGAAGGTGAAGATTCTGAAGTTTCTCTAAAAATATATAGTGATATAACACCGGTACCTATTCAAATTGCTCAATCTACTCAACATCTTCAATATATAGGCAATGAAAATAATCCTGTTTGGATTGATTTCCCATTAAATACTGAACTTAATTTAGATACTGAAAGTACTTATTATATTGGAGTCACAGAGGAAATACTAGGAAATGAAGGATTTAATTGGTCTTACTATAATTTTACAAGTGAACCTGATCCTTATCCTTATGGTAATGCATGGCTTAGACAGACTGATAAACTAGTGGAACATCTTGATTGGGATTTTACCTTCCGAACAATGTTCTGGGAGGAAGATTTAGAAATATCTGTTCAATACAGTACAACTGGTGTTTCACCATGGAGTACACTTGCAGATCAACAAGAAAATGATGGTAGCTATCTATGGGATACTAGCGGTTACCCAGATGGAGGTAACTATAGAGTAAGAATAATTGCAGAGGATTATATAAACACACTTGGTGCAGATCAATCAGATAATAAATTCGAGATTGACAATACAGGTCCTCTTGTTTCAAATGTAGTTATCACTGATACAACCATTGGAAGTACAGAATATACCAAAGATGGTGATAGTCTTGAAATAACTGCAACGATAGAGGGAAATCCAATATTAATTACAGCAGATTTATCAGGTTTTGGAAAAGGTGAAGCAGTTACACCAACTAGTTTTGTTGGAAGTACAGCAAGTTGGTTAGTAAATACTATATTATGTACACCTTCTGATGGAGAAATTGAAGTATCAATTCGAGCTGAAGACCCAACTGGTGATATAAGTGGAAACACTGGTACAATAATTGCTGATAATACACCACCAACAGTTGCTATTTCTCGTCCAGGACCTGGTCTTTATATTATGGATAGTATGCGTCTCATACCATTTTCGTATCCGTTAATAATTGGACAGATAACAATGCGAGCAGAAGCTGAAGATGCTGGCTCTGGTATTAAAGAGGTTGAATTTATAATCGATGATCGACTACAGGCAAACTTATCTGAAGTCCCTTATGAATTCTTATGGGATGAAGCAGCTTTTGGATTTTTTACTATTGAAGTCATTGCAACCGATAATGTAGGACAGACTGATACTGATATAATGCGGGATTTCTTCATAATTAACTTTGATATATTTGGGCATCAATAAAGATATATCAATAAATCTCTACCAATTTAATACTTTAGAATAAAAAAATAGTATAAAATAACATATGAATACAATTACTATACCAATTTGGTTAATTATAAACTGGTGGTATGTTGGAGATTAAAAAAATAAAATCCATAATAAATACAACTTTTTTTATTTTTATCCTAATTTGTTTGTTATCCTCAAATGCCGTGTCATTAGTAATAACAAACTTTAGAAATATTTCAGAAAAAGAAAACATAAACCAAGATGATTTTACCTTTTTAAAAACTAATTATTGGGCTGTTTTAATTGGGATAAATGACTATCCTGGAGATTCAGGGGATTTACCATATAGTATTAGTGAAATAAGCTCTTTTAAATCAACTCTTCTTAACAAGGGTAATTGGAATGAGTCTCACATTAAAATGATAACTGATTTAGAAGCTACGCATGATAATATAATTAATACACTTGAATGGTTGGGTGAACAAGAAACAAGTAAGGATATATCAATCGTTTATCTTGTTGGACATGGTGGTAAAATTGATAATAATTATAGTTTCTCTGCATATGATTCAAAGGTTTTTGATTATGAGTTAGATACAGTTTTCGACAGCTATGATGGTCGTCTTGTCTTAATAATAGATTGTTGTAAAAGTGGAGGATTTACCGAAACCGTGAAAGGTAGAGGCAGAGTAATTATGGCTGCATGTGACAAAGATGAACTAACCTATCAATATAAACCTATAAAAAGTGGTTTCTTTGGATATTTTTTAAATTTGATTTTAGAAAAAATTACATATACAGCTGAAGCAACTTTCTTAATAGCTGCACCTCTTACTTATTTGTACAGTGTTAGATTATCAAAAGAACTTGAAAAAGATTATATTGTCAGACCAAAAGCCTCTGATAGAACACTTGGAAATATTAGGATTATTAAACCTGGTTTTTTAAATTTTTTTCCAAAAGAATCATCTTTTGATTTAATTCCATCTTCTACGAAATTTGATGAAAATGAATTTTGGTTATTGTAAATCTTTTTAAATACATTTTTAATGATATTTTTATATTTTTAAAAGTTTTTACCAAATCCTTAAATAAGAGTTATTTATTTTTTCTAAATTGAGCTTATGAAAAAAAGTATTGTGTTATTTATAATATTTACAATATTATTTTTTTCTATTTTTAGTGGATGTGTGAATAATTCAAATAACGATATGAACAATAACGATAACCATAATAATATTAGTGATGCTGAAGCTCAAAGAAAAATTATTGGTTTATGGTATCGAACTAACTATGATAGGTATCAAACTTGGAATTTTTTAAGTAATGGATCAGTTGTAATTAGTAATACAGGTTTAAATATGGGTTATTGGTTTGATAATGGTTCTCTATATACTTACATTCCTAACATTGATTATTTGGATCGATATATATATAAATTTGAAAATGATTTTAAGGATTTAATATTAAGTTTGATATCTAATGATGTTATTATTGATCCTGAAACAGGGAAAATTGATCCTAATGAAATCATATTTGAAATAAAATTCATAAAGCTTAATTGAGAATTAAACTGGAAATTACTGGAAAAATTATACAATTTCAAATATACAATTTCAAAATTAGTATATAATCCTAATTACAAAATAAAAAAATATAGAAGCATTGTAAAATACACTAGCATCTTATTTTATAAGCTATTTATATAAATATTATCGAAAAGAATGAAAAACATTAAAAACTAATTTTATATTATATTATTTAGTTTGGTGGAGGCCAGGCAAATGAATCAAAGCCAGATAGGAAGAAATTTTATTAAAATAAAAAATAACCAGAAAAAAATTTTATCAACTATTATAATTTCATTTATAATTATAATTGCAACTATAACGCCATTATTATATTTTACAACACAGACTAGTGGGAAAAACTTATTATTTAATAACCCTGTTATTAACAACTCAGAATTAGAAAATAATATATTTAGGATTTTAGAATCATCTCCTATAGAACTTATAAGATCAGCGACTATTTGTACTACAGATATAAATGGCAATCCAAAAACAGATTTTAAACCAGGTGAAATTGTGTATATCCATGGTTCAGGTTTTCTTGGAAATCATAACGTTAACATAGACATTACAAGACCTGATAATTCAGTAGATTCTGGTTTTACCACAACTGATTCTGGAGGTAATTTTGTATATGAGTATGATTTAGATGGTATCATAGGTACTTATAATGTATTAGCTTATGATGGAATAAACTCAGCAACTGTAATATTTACAGATGCTGTCGCAGGCATTGACTTCAGACAATATGCGACTATTAGTGATTTGTGGATTAACTCAATACTACAACAATCTAATTCAATATATTCTGAGGGTATGTCTGTTCCTCAGAGAATAGCTTTCGTTGATATTGATCCTACTTCGGGTAATGTGCATACTTTGACTCTATCCCATCAGGCGACTAAGGGGGGTATTCATGCCTATGATTGGTTAACCGCTTGGAATCAGGGTAACGCCCCTCCTTTGACCTATACTCCATGGGGGGATAATATAGGTCCTCAGGTAACTACTGAGATATGTGGAAATCTTCATAATCAGACAGGGGCAAATGAAATATTTGTGGATGTTCCTGATGATCCTTTCATAAGCACGCATGATACACCACCTACTTTAACAACACAGACTAGAATTAATGCTTACGAAGCAGCATATGGTAACCGTCAAATCAGAATTTGTGGTAATCAACCAATAACATCAGCATCATTTACTGGTTTTTCTCATGATGTGGCGAATGGTGGAGATACTGGTGACTCATATATTGATTATGAGCTTACATGGACATCTGCATCTGATCAGATACTAATTGAAATGTCAGGTCACCTAGCTTTATCCGGAGATCCTTCGTCTAATCCGATTGCTTGGGGTATTGGTTTAGGTTCAGGCCAGATCGGTGGTGGACCATATCACTTCAAGTTATTTCAGCTAGATGGTTTTTCACTAGGATCTCAAGATAATCAGATTATGGGTTCTTCTGTTTTGGCTGAGAATGGATGTTTAGAAATAACCAAAATAGTGGATTGGAATGGTGTTACTCCTGATCCTGGTCAGACTTTTACTGTTACGGTGACTGGTCCGTCTCATCCAAGTCCTGGTATCTCTTATGTATTTGGATCTTCTGGTGGTACTTGGGCACTTACTAATCTAACAACAGGAGATTATACAGTGACTGAGACTGATCCAGGGGTGAATTGGATTGTCACACCGGGCTTTACACAGACTGTGACTGTTGATCCAGGTATGCCATGTGCATCTGTCACTATTACTAATACATTAAATGCTGGTTGTTTGGAAATTAATAAGATAGTTGATTGGGTGGGTAATACGCCTGATCTTGGTCAGACTTTTACTGTTACGGTTACTGGTCCTTCTCATCCAAGCCCTGGTATTTCTCATGTGTTCGGATATAATGGTGGTTGGTGGACGCTTAATAATTTGATACCAGGAGTTTATACGGTGACAGAAACTGACCCGGGTTCACCTTGGGTTGTCTCCCCTGGTTTGTCTCAGACTGTTAATGTTGAGCCTGGTTCGCTGATGTGTGATTATGCGTCTATTACTAATTTTTATTATGCCGGGTGTTTAGAAATTACCAAGATTGTTAATTGGGGTAGTGTTACGCCTGATCCTAGTCAGACTTTTACTGTAACGGTTACTGGTCCGTCTCATCCAAGCCCTGGAATTTCTCATGTATTTGGACATTTGGGTGGTACTTGGACTCTTAATGATTTGACTCCAGGGAGTTATACAGTGACGGAGACTGATCCTGGTCCAAATTGGATAGTCAGCCCAGGTTTAACACAGACTGTTTCTGTATCTGTTGGTACACCATGTGCTTCGGTTACTATTACCAATATTTTTGATGCCGGATGTTTAGATATTGAGAAATTTGTCGATTGGGGTGGTGTAACTCCTGATCCTGTTCAGACTTTTACTGTTACTGTGACTGGCCCGTCTCATCCAAGCCCTGGTACCTCTCATGTATTTGGATATATGGGTGGTATGTGGACGCTTTATAATCTGATACCAGGAGTTTATACGGTGACGGAGACTGACCCGGGTTCACCTTGGGTTGTAACACCTGGTTTAACACAGACTGTGACCGTGAATCCTGGTTTAATGTGTGCTTATGTGTCTATTACTAATTCATATAGTGAAGGATGCCTCGAAATCACTAAAATAGTGGATCTTGGACCAGTTGTAAACCCAACCGCAATTACAGAAACCTTTGAAATATGCATAACCGGCCCATCATATCCATTAGGCGACTGCAAAACAATAGGTATCACAGGAGGAACACTTACCTGGAATAATTTAATTCCTGGAAGCTACACGATCACAGAAACAGATCCAGGAGCATTATGGACGGTAACAGGAAGCCCACAAACCGTAACCGTAAACCCAGGAACACCTTGCGCAACAGCAACAATAACCAACACATTCAATGACGGATGTTTAGAAATCACCAAAATAGTAGACTGGAGTGGTGCAACATCAGATCCTGCACAAATATTCACCGTCACAGTCACAGGACCTTCATATCCAAGCCCCGGCATATCCCATGTATTTGGATCATCTGGTGGAACATGGACACTAACGGCTTTAATACCTGGAGATTATACAATAACAGAAACAGATCCAGGAGCATTATGGA
>CP070836.1:1032347-1040393 GCA_020341795.1 Thermoplasmatales archaeon | reverse complement strand
ATGGGCCTGCTGAGATTTGAACTCAAGTCTATGACTCCCGAAGCCACAAGGATACCAAGCTACCCCACAAGCCCATAATTATCTTTTTTAAATATATGAAACAAATAAAATATGTTTTTGATTAAAAAAGAGTACTGTTTATTTTAAAATTTTAAGCTTTTTTTGAAAATCTGAATATTTATTTTCAAGTATTTTAGCAGATTCAATAATTGCATCCTTTGCAGTAAGAGAACCATCAGTTTCAAAATGAAATAATACTTTTGTGGGATCTCTTTTAATAAAAATAAAATCGATTTTATCTTTGTTAATATAAGATTCAAGAATAGGCAGTTTAGATGGATCTTTTAGTTCGATTTTTTCACCTTTAATACTTGCAATATCATCAGGGATTTTATTTAAAAAATCTTTTACTTCATCTATGTTTTTTTTATCAAATTCTATAATTGTATCCATCCTATATGATGGTGCTTGTACAGCTTGCCACTTAGCATGATCTCTACCCTGTCCTAATATCGCTTCAATTTCAAGTATTAAACGTTGGTCACCATAAAGTTCAACAATTGGTATTTTATCTTCTTTTATTGCCCAACTTTTTTCTGAAGGTTGAAGATCACCTGACAAAACTGTTCCTTCACCTTCTTTACTAAGTGTGTACCTAACTGTACAGTTAGGACATCCCTTCCCTTTACAAACACATTGATTCCTAAAAGACAAAATACTAAGATCTGTCGGAATTGGAATTAAACCAAGTCGATGTGAAATTATCTCATCATAAAGAGTACTAGTATTATCATATATGACAACATCTTCAACAGCAAGTTTAGGAAGCTCTGAAAGCATTACTCTCCTTAGTGAATTCACAAAATATAGCTGGGTTTCTTCAATTTTTATAACAGCTTTTTTAGGTTTGAGTTCTACTACATCGACTTTCATAAACAAGTCACCTAAATTCTTCTTCCACGTCTGCCGCCTTTCTTTCGACAACCATCATGTGGTATTGGTGTTACATCTTCAATTTTACCAATTTTTAAACCACTTCTAACAAGTGCACGTATTGCAGCTTGAGCTCCACGACCTGGTGTTCCCCCTTTGTTACCACCTTGCCCACGAACCTTTACATTTACTCTATCTATTCCTTTTTCTCGCACTGTTTCAGCAACTGTTTGAGCTACCTTCATTGCAGTATAAGGTGATCCTTCATCTTTTGCTGATTTTGTCACCATTCCACCTGAGCATCTAGCAATGGTTTCAGCACCTGTAAGATCAGTAACTGTAATAATTATATTATTAAAGGATGCAAAAATATGTGCAACTCCTAATCTCCCCATTTTTATTCATCTCCTTTTTTGTTATCTTTTGATTTCTCTTCATTATCTGTTTTCTCATCTTTTTTTTGTTCTTCTGTTTTTTCCTCAGTTGGCGATTCCTTTTTTTCTTTAGGTTCTTCTACTTTTTGTTTTAGTTTAAATTGAGATGTTTCTTCTTTAAGTTTTTCTTCCTCCTTTGGAGTTTCAGGTTTTACTTCATCCTTTTTTTCTGGAACACCTTTTTTTTGTTTAGGAGGTTCTTGTATAGTAGATTCCAGGGGTTCTTTAGTTGATAGTACTTCAGGTTTTATCTCTGGTTGTTTTGGTCCAACTTCTTTTTTAATTGGTATTGATTTAAAATCAGCTCGAGGTCTTGCTGGATGCATTGTATCATTAAGTGGTGAATCACTTGTATAATTAATTTCTCCTTCTTCTTCTTTTGTAACCATGTAGCTTGGTACTGTGACCCTTCTTTCACCAATTGCTATGTGACCATGAGAAATTAACTGTCTTGATTGAGTTGGTGTACTTGCAAGACCCTTTAGATATGTAAGGGTCTGAAGTCTCCTAGTAAGTATTGATTCTGTTTCTAATGCTAAAACATCATCAAGAGAGGCTTTAACTGGTAAAATATTAAACCTATTCAGATGCATTAATAGTTGATCACTTTCTTTTTTACTCTGAATATCCCCTGTTTCAACCTTTGCTAATAGTTCTCTTGCTTGTCCTCTGTATTTTCTTAATTTAGTTTGTGCTTTCCATATTTCTCTTTTGTTTTTGAGACCATATTTTTTAATAAGCTCATTTTCATTTTTAATACGGTCTTCCTGCCATGGATGACTTGGTGTTTCATATTTTTTCCTTGAAAATTTTGGTTTACCCATAAAAATCACTTATTTTATTCTTTCTTTTTTGATACTCCAAGTGCTAAACCTTTTCGGTTATTTGCTCTGGTTCTTTGTCCTCTCACTGGTAGTCCACGTTCATGTCTAATGCCTCTATATGATCTGATTTTTTTCATAATATTAATTTCATCACGAAGACGCATATCGATTTCTGAACCTATTAAATGAATGTCTTCTCCTGTTTCATAATCCTTACGATGATTCAGCATCCAACTTGGAGCTATTTCAGTGATTCTATCAATTGTTGCCTGAAGCTTTTCAATATCTGCATCTTTCAAATCACCAATTTTTACATATCTATTAACCTTTGCTTCATCTGCAATAATCGTAGCCATTTGAATACTTATACCCTTTATACTTGTTAAACCATATACTACTTTTTTATCTCCATCAACGTCAGTATTGGAAATTCTTACAATATATTTGAAATCCTTTCCCCTGTCTTCTCGTTTTTTTGGTTTTTCTTCCTTTTCTTTGGTTTTTTCTGGTTTAACCTCAGATTCCTCAGTTTTAACAGGTTCTTTAATAGATTTTTCTTCTTTTTCTTTAGATATTTCTTCAAATATTTTCTCTTCTTTTTTTTCTGCTATTTCAGACTTTTCAATTGGTTCTTCAGTTCTTTCTTCAACTATTTCTTCTGAAGATTTCTCAGGTTTTTTATGATTTGATTTAGATTCATCCGTCAAGATTATGACCTCTTAATATTTTATAATTATATCCTTAAAACAATAAGGAAAGTATTGCCATTAATAAAGGAAGTTATATTTAAGCATTTAGGGAAGAAAAAAGTAAAAAATAAATAAGTATTTTCAAAGAAAAAAAATTGTGACTTAAGAAATAAACAAGGAAAATCGAAACTTTAACCACCGTAATTCATTTATTCTAAAATTGTATCCCGTCAGTGAGTGTTTACAATATGGCCAAAACCAACAGGATAAAGATAGATGACATTCTACAAGGAAAAAAAACTGATAAAATAGTAAATATCCGAGGATGGATATATAGAACACGAAGTAGTGGAAACATAGTATTCACAATAATACGAGATTCTTCTGGTACAATACAGACAACAATAAAAAAAGATAATTTATCAGATAAAGAATTTGAAGATGCAAAAAAAGCATTAATTGAATCATCGTTAGAAATACAGGGAACTGTAAAAAAGGATATGAGAGCACCCGGAGGTTATGAATTACAAGCTTCAAAAGTAAAAATAATAAGCTTTGCAGAGCCATTTCCAATAGTTAAGGATCAAAGCCCAGAATTTTTACTAGATCAAAGACACTTATGGATTAGATCACAAAAACTAACATCAATTATGAAAATTAGATCAACAATAGTTGGTGCAATTCATAGATTTTTTAGGGATAAAGGATATTATGAATTTGACGCACCGGTTCTTCAACCCAATCAATGTGAAGGTGGATCAACACTTTTTGAAGTAAAATATTACGATAATAAAACATATTTATCCCAATCCTGGCAACTTTATGCAGAAGCTGCTGTTTTTTCACTTGAAAAAATATACAATATGGGTCCAACATTCCGCGCTGAGAAATCAAAGACATCAAGGCATCTTTCTGAGTTTTGGATGGCAGAAATGGAAGTTGCATGGATGGATCTTTATGCTATAACAGAAATAGCAAAAGAAGAGGTAAAATTTATTTTAAAAGAAGTTCTAAAGCACAATAAAAAAGACCTTGAAATTCTAGGACAAGACATATCTAAACTTGAAAAAATTTCAAAAGCAAAATTCCCAACAATAACCTATACAGAAGCATTAAAAATACTTGAAGGAAAAGAAAATATGGATATAAAATGGGGTAAGGATCTAAGAACCCTTGAAGAAGACAAACTAATGAAACATTTTGAAACACCAGTTGTGGTTACAAATTATCCACTTAAAATTATGGCTTTTTATAAACCTAGTGATCCAATAGATTCAGAAACAGCTTTGTGCTTTGATATGATCGCGCCAGAAGGATATGGTGAAATTGTGGGTGGTTCTCAGAGAAGCTTAAACGTAGATGAAATGACAAATAGATTAAAAGAAATGGGAGAAAAAATCGAAAACTATGATTGGTATTTTGATCTCCGTCGTTATGGATCTATTCCACATTCAGGATATGGTTTAGGTGTTGAGCGTGTTGTAATGTGGATTTGCGGACTTGACAATATTAAAGACTCAATTCCATTTCCAAGAACAATTCTTAGATATAAACCATAAGGAATAAGGTTTTATGAAAATCAATGTTCATGTGATTATTTCAGGTCGTGTACAAGGTGTTTGGTATAGAGTAAGTACTAAACAAAAAGCAGAACAACTTGGAGTAACTGGGTGGGTAAAAAATAGAGTTGATGGTTGTGTTGAAGCAGTTTTTGAAGGAGAAGAAAAAATAATAGAAGATATGATTAAGTGGTGTTATACTGGTCCACCTAATGCTATTGTTAAAGATATTAAAGTTAAAAAACAAACTTTGATTAATAATTTTGATGATTTCTCTATTAAATATTAGCTTTTTGTTTGGTATTTTCCAAACATGTTAACGACCTTTAAATAGTTTATAATGTTTTACATGTTATAGGTGAATAAAATATGAGTAAAAATTCATTAGCAGCAGTTATAGTTGCATTATTGATAATTTCAGCATCTATTATTTATTTAACAATTAAAGAAAATGAATCTGATGTTATAATTGATGAATTAGAATCTGATAAAACTCCAGTTTTCGCTGGAAATATTTCTGGTTTTCGTGATGCTATTAATGTATTTTCTTTTGATTTATTTAAAAAACTTTATTCATCAAGTGAGGGAAACGTCTTTTATTCTCCGTATAGTGTTTTTACAGCACTTGCTATGACATATGAAGGTTCAAATAGTGATACTGCAGTTGAAATGAGAGATGTTTTGAATATTGAACAGGATAATGAATCTTTCCATAATTATATGAAAAATCTTTATATTTTATTAAATAAAAATGCTGAGTATGACATTAGTACTGCTAATGCTTTATGGATTAAGAAAAATCTTAATCTGTTAAAGGATTATTTATCAGTTATTGAAACTTATTACGGAGGAGTTGCAAATGAGACTGATTTTTCAAATCCTGAGCTAGCTGCTGGAAAAATTAATCATTGGGTCGAGAATAATACAAATGGTTTAATCAAGGATTTAATCCAAAGTAGTCATATTGATCCATTGTATACTGCTTTAATTCTTACGAATGCTATTTATTTCAAGGGTGTTTGGAAAATACAGTTTGATCCAGTAAATACAACTGATAGAAGTTTTGAAATCGACTCAGATGTGTTTATTGATGTTGAAACTATGAGTCTTGTTAATACAAAAGATTATTTCAATTACACAGAAACTGAGGATTTACAGTTACTTGAACTCCAATATTCAGGTGATGATTTATCAATGATTATTTTACTTCCAAAAGAAAAAGAATTATCTGAAATTATTGACTCTTTCGATGCAGATCAATTTAAACAATTGATTGAATCTATGAATGAAGAAATGGTTGATATTTATCTTCCTAAGTTTAAATATGAAACAAGTTATGGTTTAAATGAACCATTAATAGAATTAGGTATGGCTAATGCATTTTCATCTTATGCAGATTTTTCAAAAATAACAGGTGCCAGAGACCTTCAAATATCTGATGTACTTCATAAAGCATATATTGATATTAACGAGGAAGGAACTGAAGCTGCTGCAGCTACAGCTGTTATTATGGTATTAACAAGTAATGGTAATGGAGGAAGTTCAAGGATTGTCTTTGATGCAGATCATCCGTTTTTATACATAGTTCAACATAAAGAAACAGGTACAATACTTTTTATTGGGTCAGTTACAAATCCTGCAGAATAGATGATTATAAGTATTTACGAAACGCTTCAATCATCTCTTCATTTCTATCAATTAAAAATATTTTATCAAATTCTTCTATGAATTTTTTTGAAATATTTACTATTAATTTCGCAGCATCATCAACGGGTACACCGCCTACACCTGTTCCCATACCAGGAATTGCTATTGTTCTAAGTCCTAATTTAATTCCTAATTTGAACGCAGCTTGTGTAGCAGCTTTTACATTTTCAACATTTATTCTCATCGCAGGTTGTCTCATAGTAGGTGCATGAATTACATATTTACATGGTAACGATCCAGAATCTGTATGAATTGCAGATCCAACAGGAATGGGTGCTTTAGATATTGCTTCTTTTTCTATTTGTGTACCACCAACACGTTTTATAGCACCTGCAACACCACCACCCATAAAACCATAAGAATTAGCAGGATTAACAATTGCATCACAAGTAATTTGTGTTAAATCACCTTTTTGAATTACAATATTCATAATAAAAAATTTATTTTATTTTCTTTTTCTTCTTCTTTTCTTGTTTTTCTTCTTTTTTCTTTCTTTTTTCTTCTGCAAGTTCATCTTGATGTCTTCTCTCTCTTGTAAGCCCACCTTGTAATACTCTCATTCGTGAATTAATAGATTTAATTTTCTCTAGAATTTTTTTCTTTTTGATATTAAATTCTGCTCGTGTTATCTTATGAGCATCAAATTTTTCTTCTAATGATTCAATTTTTTTATGTTCTTTTTCGATTTCATTTTCTTTCCTTGCAATAGCTTTCTCTAATCTTTTTTCAAAACTCATATTATTTACCCCACAGTTTTTTCCTGTGTGCCTCAAGGGTATTATTTTTCTTACCTAAATATTCTGCGAAAGTTTTTACTCTTTGTTTGCCATATTTATATGGCTCTTGAAATTTTTTTTTATAATTTAAATCCCTTAAAAGATGATGATCAAGAATTATTTCACATTTTAACTTTTTAATAATTTGACATAAATTCTTTGATGCTTTATCTAAATTTTTTTTACTAAACCTAAAACCAAGCATCATAGTAGGAGGTCCATCTAAAATAATAAGATCTGGTTTTTGATCTATTATATAATTTGTTGGTTTTTTTTCAACAGGTCCTTGAACATCCGAAGTATGAATAATTCTCATGTCACCATCATCAATTGTTGTCATTATTACATATCCTAATTTTATGTTTTCAGGACCATGAAAAAAAGGTGGTGAAAAAATTATTTGTGTATCTCCAACTAAATATTTTGAATTATCACAATAGATTAGGCCACATTTTTCTTCAATTTTATTTTTTAAATCAATCCCTCGCTGTTTTTGAGATTTATTGATTTTTTTATGGATCTCCTTTGCGTATACTTTTTTTCCTTTGTATATATTTTCATTATCTTCAAAATGATCAAAATGATAGTGAGATATTGTTAAAATATCACATTTTTGTGAAATATTTTTTATTTCGGATTTTATTGTCGAAAGGGCGTCTATTTCTGTTTGATGAGGTTGTAATCCATATCTTTTTTGACCAATTGATGCGGATGGATCTATTAATATTTTACAATGTTTTGTCTCAACATATGTTGCCATTGATCGTATACCTAATGAATCTGAAGCAATTGGAATAATTTTCATTTGAAGCATTATTGTTAACAAATTAAATAATTAAAAATATATCCCATTTTAATACAGGAAATCAATAACTATCCGTTGTTATCTATTTATAGTATTTCTGGTTTTCTTATTTCGAATTCTTCAACATCTGGATAGTATGTTATTGATTCATCACAACGTTCACAATAGAACTCAAAAATAATTGAAGAATCCAATCTTTTAATTGGGATTCTTTTCATGGATGCTCCACATTTTGAGCACTTTTGTATATATTCCATTTCAATCATTATATATTAGTAAAATGTATTATTTAAATATATGGGTAATAATAGTATTAATA
>CP070836.1:1022466-1032247 GCA_020341795.1 Thermoplasmatales archaeon | reverse complement strand
TTAGAAGAATTAGAAAAACACCCAACACAATGGGTTTCTTATTCATATATTACCTCTCCCAAATTATAATCTATACAAAATAATAATGAAATCATAATATTAAATTGTATCTATCTTTCTCATTTTTTTTATCGATTTGTTTAAAGAGAAGTTTATAAACATTTAATTTATTCGATTTCTGCTTCAATACATATAGATACAGTTAATATCCCATCTTTTTTCTTTTTTATATTTAATAAAATATTTAATTTAGTAATATTTAATAAAAGTTAAGTGATATATCTTTATTGTGGAGGAATATAAATATGAAGTTATTTTCGTGTATTATAGTAGTATGTCTATTGTTTACTGGATTCTCTGTTATTGGTAATGAATTAACCAGCGATAGTTATAGTCAGAAAATTAAAATTTGTTTTTTAGAGCCAAGTGAAATTCAAAATGGAGATTATATTAGTTTGGATATTGAAGGAGCAAATTCACACACATATCAATCTGAGAAACCAATAATACCGTTTTATAAAGATACTATAAAACTTCCTTTTGGAATAAAAAATATCGATGTTGAATGGAATCCAGGAAAAATTAAAAAAATGACTCTAACCAAGAAAATCTCACCAGCCCCGAAACCTGTTATATATGGTATCAATATTAATGTAAAAAACAATAAAATTCTAGGAGATATTTATGAGTCTAGTGAACTTTATCCTGATTCATGGTTCACCTATTATTTAGGTGCTGGATTAGATGAAGAAAATCAACGTAAAACATTTTTTACTATAAGAGTTAATCCTATTAGATATAACCCATCTGAAGATGAAATATATTATATTGAAAATTTTGATTTAAGTATTACTTATGAAAAGCCAAATAAACCTTTCTTACCTGAGAAAAGTGATTATGATTTAGTTATAATTTCTCCTTCAATTTTTTCAGATGAACTGGATGAACTAGTTGAGCATAAAAATAACTATGGAATGAAGACAATACTTAAGACAACTGAGGAAATATACATGGAATATTCTGGTGTTGATAAACCAGAGCAGATAAAATATTTCATTAAAGATGCTTTAGATAATTGGAATATTAAATACGTTTTGCTTGTAGGCGGAATGAAATCACTTATTTTAGGTAAATCAAGAGATGATGATAATCAAGGTACACAAGATTGGCATCTTCCTGTTAGATATACTAATCATCGTGGTACTGAAGGCTCTTTTGATCCTGGTTTTATTAGTGATTTGTATTTTGCAGATATTTATGATGCTGCTGGTAAATTTTCGAGCTGGGATTCAAATGGCGATGGTGTCTTTGCTTACTGGAAAGAGAATTCTCTTTCTGGAAGAGATATAATTGATCTGTATCCAGATGTATATGTCGGAAGGCTTGCATGTAGGAATAATTATGAAGTAAAAATTATGGTAAATAAAATTATAAATTATGAGAAACAAAGCTTTGATCCATCCTGGTATAACAGATTAATTGTTTTAGCTGGTGATTCACATAATGATACAGATAACCTTGATTTTATCGAGGGTGAATTGACATGTGATAAGATATTGAGTTCATATATGACAGAATTTGATCCAATTAAGCTTTATGCATCATATAAATCAACTGATCCGCTATATACTCCTGAACCAATAAATTTTCTTAGAGAAATGGAAGTAGGATGTGGACACCTGATCTTTGACGGGCATGCTAAACCAAATTCATGGTCTACACATTGGCTATTTAGATCAGGTGGAGGATGGACAGAGGATATTACCATATATGATTTCCCAAATCTAAATAATATTTATAAGCTCCCAGTTTGTATTGTTGGTGGTTGTCACACTAATCAAATAAATGTTACGTTATTAGCTACATTATTAGAGGCGCCAAAAATGTGGTCATTTGGGGAACCAACCCCAGAGTGTTTTGGCTGGTGGCTTACTAGGAAGATAGGTGGTGGTTCCATTGCTACTATTGGTAACACTGGATTAGGTATTGGCTGGGTAGGAGGTGAAACTGATTTGAATGGTGATGGAATAGTAGAGCCTGTTTGCTTGGAAGGACTCGGTGGTTATCAGCAGATTTTATTTTATGAATCTTATGAACAAGATGACATAAAAATCCTTGGTCACGCGTGGGGAGGTGCTCAGACAAAATATTTAGAAGCATTCCCTGGAATGGACGAATTTGTCGACGCAAAGACTGTTGAGCAATGGATGCTTCTAGGCGATCCAAGTTTAAAGATTGGAGGGTATTCTTAGAGGTGAAAAAATTATGAAAAAGAAATTGATTGGATTATTAATTGTTTTTTTCTTGATTTTAACTTCTACTGATGTTGTAGTAGCAAAGGAATTATTACATAGAATAAATGATATTGGTACTGAGAAACAATTGGATGATGATGTACCTATTTGGAATTTAGGAGATGGATGGGAGTATAGAACAAATCAAATAGATATTGAGCTTGGACTTGAGGACCAACCAATTCATATTAATGCAATAATTAATAATTTATTTTTTGAGGTAACTGATAATTCTGGTGATTCCTACAAGGTTGAATATAGTTCTAAGATAGAGGGAGATTTAGTAGTTAATATAAATTTTGATTATCCAGGCCTTCCAAATGATTCTCTAATAATAAGTGGGAGTTTAATTCTAACTACACTTAGTGGATTAATCGAATATAATAAATCTGATCTGAGTATAAAAGAAATAGATAGTGAGATATCTGGTATTCTGAAAATAAAAATTGAAGAGCAGCCTTTTCTTCCTTTGCCAGCGATTTCAATCCCAATTCCATTTAGAATTATGCTTAATTTGAAATCTGATAATGCTTATAAAATATTGGATTTCCCATTAGAGACAGGTAAGGTATGGGGTCTTTATTCAGCAATATTTTCTTTCGATGGTGAAATAAGATCAATATGGTTAAATTTAATAAATCTAATAAATAATATTTTTACGTTTTTTGGTAAAGATTTAATTCCTGATGATATCGCAGAAATACTTCCGGTTATTGATATTATGAATATGATTGATGTTTTTGGTTTAAATGAGCTATTTGATAGATATCTTGAAATGGAAGAATATCCAGATATCTTTTCTGTTATAAATACTGAATTAATTACTGTAGAAGCTGGAACTTTTAATGCTTATAATATTTCAATTATGAATGGTCTAGGTTATATCTATTATTCACCAGATGTAGGTAATATAATAAAAACCTCAGGATTTAAAATTAATATTGAACTTATCAGAGTTGTTAATGGTTAAAATATATTGAAAAATTTATGAATTTTACTATTTATTGAATTATCCTTAATTTTATCACATATTTTCTTCAAATTAATTTAAAAATAAACATAATATATATTATTACGAAAAACATAACTTCTCTCCTGTTGTATGAATGCATAAATATACCTTATCCCCATGATTAATAATTGGACTAGTACTTTATATTGATAAATCTGTATCTTCAAGAATTAGTATTTTAAATATAGTCGCATCATCATTTCCAATATAATCTAGAAAAACACTTTCACTAAAAAATTATCTCCTCAATATTCAAGTGTATTTTAACAGATTATATATTAGTATATACAAATGAATCATTATGTAATTTATTACCTTTATTTGCGGGTGAATATGCAGGTAAAAATTAAAATTTTAAGATTTTATTTGTAAAGAACGTAAATGTTTTAAACATTAACAACCTGTTATATGTAAATGAAAATTAATGAAATTTTTTATTCCATTCAAGGAGAGGGAAAATTATCAGGAATCCCAACAATATTCATAAGAGTTTCAGGGTGTAATCTAAGATGTTCATATTGTGATACACAATATGCATATGATAATGGTACTGAGATGGATATTAATAACATTATAAATGAAATAAAAAAATATCATTGTAATAATGTATGTTTAACAGGTGGTGAACCGCTATTATATAGTAATATAAAAGAATTAATAACAAAATTAATAAATAATAAATATAAAGTTAGTATTGAAACAAATGGAAGTATTAATATAATTCCAATTTTAAAAACTAATATTTTGATTTCATTAGATATAAAATGCCCTTCATCAAAAATGGATGGAAAAATGATATTAGAAAACTTAACTTTATTAAAAAAAAAGGATCAGTTAAAATTCATTATAAAAAATAAACAAGATTATGATTATGCAAAAAAAATTATTGAAACTAAAAAACTAAATTGTGATGTATTTTTTCAACCTGTATGGGGATTTAATCCAAAAATAATTGCAGAATGGATTTTAAAGGATGGTTTGAATGTAAAATTGGGATTACAAATCCATAAAATTATATGGGGTGAAAAAAGAAGAACCTAACACAAACTATATACACAATAAGCGTATTCAGAGTAAAAAATTAAGCCAACTAATACTAAAAATTATTTAGATTTATATAGAGGTGAAAGAAAAATATGCAACCAGCAAATATGGCATATGATAGAGCAATTACTGTGTTTTCCCCAGATGGAAGACTCTTTCAGGTAGAATATGCTCGTGAGGCAGTTAAAAGAGGTACAACAACAGTAGGTGTTAAGTATAAAACTGGAGTAGTCTTAATTGTTGATAAAAGCTTAACATCTCGCTTAGTCGAACCAGGATCGATCGAAAAGATTTTTGAAGTAGATGATCACATAGGTTGTGCTACATCTGGTCTTGTTGCAGATGCAAGAGCATTAATTGATAGAGCTCGTCTCGATGCCCAGATAAATGAAATAACTTATAATGAAAAAATTCATGTAAAAACATTAGTAAAACGTATTTGTGATTTCAAACAAACTTATACTCAATATGGTGGTGTAAGACCTTTTGGTACCGCACTATTAATAGCGGGTGTTGATGACTCAGGACCAAGATTATTTTCAACTGATCCCTCTGGTGCCCTTATGGAATATAAAGCAAGTAGTGAGGGATCAGGACGAAATGGAGCAATGAGTTATTTTGAAAGCAACTATCGAGAAGGTATGACAAGAGATGAAGCAATTGAGATGGGTATCAAGGCTATTCATAAAGGAACTGAAGGTAAACTAAATCCTGATGGAATTGAGATTGGTATAGTTGATAAAGATGAAAAATTCAATGTATTATCACCTGAAAAAACAAAACAATATGTAACAAAGGCTATCGGAGGCAATTAGATTTGGTCAGTCTTGATGACGCTGTTATTGCACGGTTAAAAAAAGGCGAAGAGCATTTTGAAATACTTGTGGATCCTTACGCAGCAGCAGATATAATCGATGGAAAGGATATAGATATATCACAGGTTCTTGCAATTGATGCAATTTTTAAGGATTCTAAAAAAGGAACTCATGCTTCAGAGGAGTCAATACAAAAAAATTTTAAAACAAATAAAGTGAGTGAAATCGCTAAAATCATTATTTTAAAAGGAGATATACAGCTCACAACAGAACAGCGTCATAAAATGCAAAAAAATAAAAGAAATAGAATTATTGAAATGATAGTTAAAAATGCAATGGATCCAAAAACAAAAGCTCCACATCCACGACAAAGAATAGAGCTTGCTATGGAACAAGCAGGTGTACATGTTGATCCTTTTAAACCAGTAACTGAACAAATAAAAGTAATAATTGATAAGTTGAGACCAATTATACCTTTATCAATGGAACAAGTGAGAATTTCCATTAAAATACCTGCTGAATTTATTGGTCGTGCTTATGGTGTTGCTAGAAACTTTGGTGCACTTGAGCGTGAGGACTGGCAATCTGATGGATCATGGATTGGAATTGTTAGAATAGCTGCAGGTATGCAAAATGAATTTTATGATAGATTAAATGATGTTACTAAAGGGAATGTATCCACAAAGATTTTAAAGTGATTTTTATAAGGGTTATAGTTTTATGAGTAAAGAAACAAGAGAAATTGTTATTCCAAGCCAGCTTTTAGGCGATATTAAAGATAAAAAAGCTGGTAGGGGTACATTTATTGAAAAAGGAAAGATTTACGCTGAAGTTCTTGGCGTTTTAAATATTAATCCAGAATATATCAATGTTGTACCTCTCAAGGGTCGTTATGATCCTATCCAAAATGATTTTGTAATAGGTATTATAATAGAAGCAATGTCTTCAAGTTGGCTTGTAGATATTAATGCTGCATACCCTGCACTTTTACATGTCAATGAGGTACCTTGGGATGTTGATTTTGGTGAAACAGAGAAATATTTAAACATGGGCGATACTGTAATGGCAAAAGTTTTATCTGTTGATCAAGAAAAAAAATTACAAATTACCCTTAAAGATCGTAACCTTTATAAAGTCAAAGGTGGACTTATCATTGATGCGGAACCCTCAAAAGTTCCAAGAATTATTGGTAAAAAAGCATCAATGATTTCCTTAATAAAAAAATATACAAACTCCCGCATATTCGTTGGTCAAAATGGGCGAATTTGGATTGATGGAGAACCCAATAGAGTAAAAAAAGTTATAGATATAATTAACATGATAGAGCAAGAATCTCTATCATATGGACTAACAAATAAAATTGAGGATTTATTAAAAAAATATACAAAGGACGTGCATTAATATGAAGACAGATATTAAATTATTAGAAAACGGAAAAAGACTTGATGGTAGAAAATATGATGAGCTAAGGCCAATAAAGATTGAAGCAGGAGTGCTTCATAGAGCTGAGGGTTCATGTTATCTTGAATGGGGTGGAAATAAAGTCTTAGCTGCTGTATATGGTCCTAGAGAAGCAGTACCAAGACATACTCAAAATCCATTAAGAGCAATAGTAAATGCTAGATATAATATGGCTGCATTTAGTGTTGATGATAGAAAAAGACCAGGACCTGATAGACGTAGTAGAGAGATATCAAAAGTTATATCTGAAGCTTTAGAAAATGTAATTATTTTAGAAAATTTCCCAAGAGCTTCAATAGATGTAAATATTGAAGTAATTGATGCAGAAGCAGGAACTAGATGCGCAGGACTAACTGCTGCAGCAGTAGCTTTAGTTGATGCGGGAATACCAATGAGAGATATACCTGTTTCTTGTGCTGCAGGTAAGATAGATGGACAAGTTGTTATAGATTTAGGTAAAAATGAAGATAACTATGGTCAAGCGGATTTACCAGTTGCAATATCACCAAGAACTGGTGAAATTTTACTTATGCAAATGGATGGACATCTAACAATGGACGAATTTAACCAAGCCCTTGATCTTGCAATTAAAGGATGTCATATTATTTCAGATTTACAAAAGAAGGCAATTATGGAAAAATATCAAAAAATAACCGAGGTGAAATAAGATGACAATTACTCCTGCGATTAAACGTGATTATATAGCGAATCTAGCAAAAGATGGTAAACGTGCTGATGGACGTAAATTCGAAGATTTTAGAAATATTGAAATTGAAACAGGTATTATTTCAAAAGCAGAAGGCTCTGCTAAAGTAAAAATCGGAAATACCTTGGTTATTGCAGGAATTAAGATGGATGTAGGAGAACCATATCCAGATTCACCTGACTCAGGTGTAATGTCAACTGCTGCAGAGCTTATTCCAATGGCTTCGCCTGATTTCGAGGCTGGACCACCAAGAGAAGATGCAATCGAACTTGCACGCGTAGTTGATCGAGGAATAAGAGAATCGGAGATAATAGAGGTTGACAAACTATGCATAGAACCAGGAGAAAAAGTATGGATTATATTTATCGATATTCATATTCTCGATTATGATGGAAACTTGTTTGATGCAGCATCTCTAGCATCACTTGCAGCTCTTATGACAGCAAAAGTTCCAGCAAAGCGATTTGAACTAGGTGAAGATTATCCACTTCCATTAAAAGAACCCCCAATATCTTGTACATCAGTAAAATTCAATGGAGTAACAATTATGGATCCATCACTTGATGAGGAAGAGATAGCAGAGGCAAGACTTACCGTTGCAACAGATGAAAAAGGTGATCTTAGAGCCATGCAGAAAGGTTTAAATGGTAGTTTTTCTGTAGACGAGGTTAAAAAAATTATTAAAGTATCTATTGATACCGGGAAAAAAATTAGAGAACAGTTATATAAAAGTGTGGGTAAATAAATATGGCAAAAAGAACTAAAAAAGTGGGATCAGCAGGGCGATTTCAAGCACGATATGGTGTTCGAGCTCGTTCTCGAGTTAGAAATGTTGAATTAATTCAAAGAGCAAAACATGTTTGTCCTAACTGTGGTCATCAAAGAATAAAACGACTTAGCACAAGCATTTGGCATTGTGGAAAATGTGGTATTAAATTTGCAGGTGGTGCATATATCCCTCGGACAGAAACTGGACAAAATATTGAAAAAATGCTCAAAGGCGAAGTAGAACCTCCAAAAGTGATTGAGGAACAACCTGAAGAAATTAAAAAAGAAGAAAAAACAAAATCATCTAAGCAAGAAGAAAAATTTCCAGAAGAACCTGTCAAGGAATTTGAAGATAAAGGTGAAAAATAATGACTGGGTATAAATGTGGACTATGTAAAAAAAGTGTAAAATTTGATGTTAAAAATATTGGGATGCAATGTCCATACTGCGGTAGTAAAATTTTTTATAAAGAAAGACCAACTGTAGCAAAAAGAATAAAATCTAAATAAAATTTTTTTATGAAAACTGCAATTTTTGAATTTAATTTTGATACAGAAGAAGAAGCAAGAATTGTTGCATCATCACTTGATCCAGAAATTAAAAAAAACAAAATACCTAAAACAAAAGTTGATGTTTCATTATCTAATAAAACTTTTAAATTAAAAATTGAATCTAATGATTTAAGCTCCCTTAGAGCTGCATGTAATTCATATCTTCGATGGATTGATACAGCTCTTAATGTAAAGAAAACAATTTAGTAATTTATTTTATTATTTTTCAACATGATTGCAGAATTTAGATCCTTGATTATTTTTTGCACTACATTTTGAAAAGTTTTTATAATCAATTGCTGCTGAATTAGGTTGGATATTTGAAGATAATCCCCAAAGGCTATAGTAATGTTGAAACGAAATCAGTAATAAAAAATTCTTCTTTTTTTATCAGTTTGTTTTAATGAGAAGTTTATAAACATCTACCTGATTTTATATGAAATCAGATGTAAAAAACAAGTGTTTATTTATTTAATTTCCTTTTCCTTTTTATCTTTTTCTTTATTTTCGATATTATTATATCATCATCAAAAGCTTTGACAATACAATTAGGGCAAATAATGTCTCCAACCTTATATCCCATCCAAATAAGGAATTCATGCTCTTTTTTGTCAGTAACTTTAGTTACATATGTCAAAATTTCCTTCTTACAACCTTTACAAATATCTGGAGGCACTTATTATTCACTTTTATTGATATTGATAATAACTTTATAAAAAAGTCGTTTTTGGAGGTTTTTACCAAATGAAAAACAAGTGATTATTTAACTCCGAGGAAACAATCACAATGCGGGCATTTAAAAATAACATTTTCGCGTAATACCTCATATGTTATTTCAACGATTTTCTTTTCACATTTTGGACATTTAACCATTTATCACACCTTATATAAACATTTTCAGTATCTTAATAAAAACATCGATTTTTTGGAGGTTTTAACTGATGGTAAATAAAAAACCTAGTGATTATTTAGTAAGAAATACTGTTTCATCACGAAATTTATTTTTTATATCGTATTGTTTTAAAATATTCTTCAATTGTTTGTCCCATTCGCCATCCAAAATAGCCAAGAAAAAAAGCCCAGAAACCAGCAACGCTAATAGTAGCAACGTTAGTCAAGAAATCAGCACC
>CP070836.1:1008461-1022366 GCA_020341795.1 Thermoplasmatales archaeon | reverse complement strand
GTAATTTCAGAGTTAAATAAAAATATAAACTATCTTTTAAAACATAATGAACTCCTTATGATGAAACTAGTAAATAAAGTAGTGATTTCAGATAGAGAGGTCAACGAGTTACATAGTAGATCTTCAAAAACAAAATAAATAAGTATTAATTCTATTTAAAACTATTTCAGTGGATTTTAAATAATGTTTGTTTATTTCGATTCTTGCAACATGTGCGGAATAGTTGGAATTATCGGGGGAAAACCAGTATCTCGCTTAATTTATCATAGCTTATTTTCCATTCAACATCGAGGTCAATCCTCTGCTGGAATGATAATGTATGATGGAAACATACATGTAACTAAAGATTCAGGTCTTGTCCGTGATATATTCGATGAGGAAAAAAAAATTGACACTCCAGGTAATGTAGGTCTTGGTCATACACGTTACTCAACAGCTGGAATGGATGATATTGCATCTTTAAAAAATAATGCTCAACCTGAATATCTTGTAAATCCTTTTTTAGCAGCTGTTGAAAATGGAAATATATATAATTGTTCGGAAATAGAAAAACTTACAAAGCGTAAACCTCGAAATGATTGCGATATTCAATGTTTACTACTACCTCTTGCAGATAAACTTTACAAAAAAGAGTTAAATGCAGATCTTATTTTTGATTCATGTAAATACCTTATGACAAAAATTAAAGGAGCATACTCGGCATTGTTTCTTGCAGACTCTGGTGAAAATCCATATCTTTTTGCAATTACCGATCCATATAAAATCAGACCTCTTGTACTTGGAAAATCAAATGGCGTATTTTGTTTAACTTCTGAAACAAGAGTTTTTAAGAAAATTAACTTTGAATATATAAAAGATATACCTGGAGGATCCGTTATTATCATTGACACAATAGGAAATATCTTTGAAAAACAGGTAATAAAAAAACCTGAAAAGCCCTGTATGTTTGAATATGTATATTTTGCAAAACCTGATTCACGAATCAATGGTCGATCAGTACATAATACCCGTTCAGAGCTCGGATGTCTCCTTGCAAGAAACCATCCTGTTGAAGCAGATATTGTAGTCCCAGTTCCAGAGTCAGGACGTCACTATGCAACTGGTTACGCAATGGAATCAGGAATTCCATTAGATGAGGGAATTATGAAAGATAAAGATGAACGAAGCTTTATACAACAAACCCAAGAAAGTCGAGATAAAGTGGTTGAGGAAGGACTGTCCTATTTACGATCAGTTTTAGAAGGAAAAAGAGTTGTTTTAATGGATGATAGTATAGTTCGTGGTACAAACATACGAAAACTAATTAAAGGACTTAAAATCGCTGGAGCAAAAGAAATACATGTCAGAATCGGTTGCCCACCATTAATTGCTCCTTGTTATCTTGGAATTGATATGCGAAGTAAAAAAGAATTCATTGCACGGGATGATTGGGGTAACATAAAAACATGGGAGCAAATCGGAAAAGAAATAGGTGCAAATTCTCTTGCTTATACGACAATTGACTCGCTAAAAAAAGCTATAAAATCAGATATTTGCAGTGGTTGCATTAATTTTCCAGAAGGATATCCAGATGAATGGAAAGAAGATGTTCAAAAGCTTTTTAATAAGGATAAAAAAGGCCAGAGAGCATATGAAAGATAAATAATTATGATAGAAATAACACGTGGAACACTTGAGGAGCAAATAATAAAGATTTTACAAAAAGCCTACCCAGTTACAATAAAAGAATTAGCCGAACAGATTCACCTATCAGAAAAACAAGTAAAATGGATTTTAAATCAATTACGAATTAAAGGAATTGTAAAATTAGATCCTTTGCCAGATAAAATATATATTAGAATTATTAGACAAGATTTTAGATTTGTAGGTAAAAAAAGACAGCGAAAATTTATAAAACATCAAAAAAGACCAAAAATACCAGAAACAGAAGATTATGATGGAATCATGTATTCCTAACTACAATCCTTTACAATATTTACCCAAATAATAGGTATGTCATCAGGTATATTTTTCTTTGTTTTTTTTATTTTATCTTTGTTCACTGTTCCATCTCTACATAATATATCTTTTAATTGTTATATATAAATGTTATGGGCAAAATATGTATTTTTATCCAATAACTTGTACTACTTGCTTGTTTACAACAAGAAATTCTTTAAGTTCACCTGATTCCTTTAATTGTTTTAAAAGATCATAATCAAGTATATGCTCATAAATAGAAATTACGCGACTACCACTTGGGCTCCAACTAGCGATTTCCAATTTTTTTAAATCAAAATTTTTAACACAACCAAGAATAGTAAAAGATTCAGTTCTTATCTTATATGCACATTTTGTGCATTCAATAATTGAATCATATGGAACATAAGCGTTTTCTTCATCAAGAATAGGCTCTATTTGTACCATTACCATTTTACTGCCACATTCAGGGCAATTCATGGACTCCTCACCTTTTTTATTCCAAAGACCAGCCACAACATTCATGTTTTTTTTGTTATATTGTGTCTTCACCCTAATCCATCCTACATTATATGTAACCTTCTAACATAAATATTTTATGCTATAAAAAAAGTAATTCATGTTATATATATGAAATAATATTGCAGTTTACCTGCGGGAGAATTAAACAAATGAAACTAATAACTATGTTATCTGATTTTGGATCGAAGAGTAATTATGTTTCTCAGATGAAAGGAATTGCACTTTCAATGTCTGAAGTATCAATAGTTGATATAACTCATGATATCACACCATATAATATTCGAGAAGGTGCATATGTTTTAAAAACATGTGTACCTTATTTTCCAGTCGGAACAGTACATATAGGAATAGTTGACCCAGGTGTTGGTAGTGATAGACGAGGAATTGTAATAGTAACAAATACTCATATTCTTGTAGGACCCGATAACGGACTTTTAATACCTGCAGCAAATGAACTTGGTAACTTCACAGTTTATGAAATAAAAAATCCAAGACTAATGCTTAAAAATGTTTCAAATACTTTTCATGGTAGAGATATTTTTACTCCAATTGCAGCACACATACTTAATGGAGTATATTTCGAAGAAATAGGTCCCATAATAGGGGATTTTATAAACCTAAACTTTGGTAAATCAGAGATAACAAGTAAAACTGCGACAGGTGAAGTGATATATGTTGATAATTTCGGAAATGTTATTACAAATATAGATGGAAATAAATTAAGAAATATTATGGATTATGATAAAAAAATTATGTTACATATTAGGAAAAAACAAAAAAAGATGTCGTTTGTAAAAACATATGGTTCAGTTAAACCAGGTGATTTTTTAGCAACAATTGGAAGTAATAACCTTCTTGAAATATCAATAAACCAAGGTGATGCAAGTAAAAAACTAGATGTTAAACCTGGTGAGAAAATAAAAATACTTCTCAGTTAGATTTTTTTTCGAATATTCTTTATTGTTGTATAAACACAGTCTCCAATATAGTAACAAGGAGTCATTTTTTTAGAAAGCTTATCATCAATGAATGCGTCTTCATCTGCAAGAATATTTACTATCTCCCCAACAAAAAGTGTATGATCTCCAAGAACAATCATATTATGTAGTTTGCATTCAAAATGTGCAAAACACTCCTTAATATATTTGGTTTTTACCTTTTCAGAATCATCAAGGGTTAATCCTGATTGATTAATTTTATCAATTTTACGACCACTATAAGATCCACAGAAATGCACTTTTTCAACAAGACTAAATGGTATAAAATTAATTACAAATTCCTTGCTTTTTTCAATGAGATTATGTGAATATCTACTTGGTGCAACAGATATGCTATAAAGGGGGGGATTTTTTGAAATTGGTGAATGCCATGCAATTGTTATTGGATTAGTTTGACCTTTTTCATCATTACATGTTACTATAATAGCTTGCATAGGAAAAGCATAATGATAAAACTTGCTTAAATCCATATGAGTTTTCATTAATCAATCCTCCAAGAAATAGTATATAAGAGTGTTTTTTAAAACTTTATAATTGCATCTAACAAACCATGAGCATAATTAATAGATCCGAATGCTGTAAAAAAATCTCCTTTTTCAAAATAATAAGTTGAATCATCATAATATTGTCCTGCAAGCTCAATTATTTTTAACTGTGATTCTGTAAGTTCCATTTCTGTTGTTTTATCAACATTTTTCTCGAACATTATAATGTCCTTTTTTATTCTCATTTCTCTATCCATTGAATTACCAGTACACCAAGAATAAAAATCTAATAAAAATAGATTTTTATAAAAAATAAATAAAAATTTGTAAATACTAAAATGGAGCACTTCCAGCTAATAAGATAGAGGTACCAATGCAAAGAAAAGCAGTCAGTAAACCCACAAAAAGCATCTGAACTCCATATTTAATCATACTTTCATCACTAATTTTAGCAAGATAAATACCTAATAAAGTTAAAACAACAAGAGTCAGAAAGATACTTGAATAAAAAGCAACCAAACCAGAAATTAAATTAAAATTAACTAAGAAAAAAGGTGAAATAACTACCATAGCAGCTAATGCAGGAGATACACCATCTACAACAGCTGCAAAAACATAAGCAAATCTATGAGATTTTTTATGTAAACCATCTTTCATTTCTGAAAGCATTGCCCTTTCGAGTTTTTTTAAATTTTTTGTCCGTTCTGCTTTTTCAGTCATATAAGCTCCACTCAATCCAGATGCGCCCATTGCAATTGAACCTGCAATACCTGCACTAATTATAACCGCTGGTTGATTGATAACTCCAGATATAAAAGCTCCAATTACAACACCGAGCATGGTAAGTGCCCCATCAAATGCATTCATAACAAAATATCTGCGAGTTATAGATCCAACTCCAGAAATCTTACTATATTTCCTCCATCTCTTTATTGCATTTTTTGTAACCATTAATGTTTCACTCTAAGATATTAACTTGAAAGATTATATAGATTAAAAATGTTTTGAAAAACATTCTTTTTTTTAATCTCATTTTGTCGCCTTTTATCCGATTTAATATTTTGTCGGATTTAAAACGACATAATAGAAAAGTATATAAACCCACAAAACCACAATAATTATCAAAAAATAATAATAAAAATAGGATCTATTAAAATGCGGAGAGTAAAAATACTTAGAGAAAAAGGCTTAGAACAAGCTGTTCAAGATATTTTAAAATCAAGATCTAGATCCCGCATTTATGTTTATCTTCTTAAGAAAAAGGGTGCAAGAACTGAAGATATAATTAAAGGAACTAAACTCCACCCAAGTACTGTTCGTGAAACTCTCTCTATAATGTATAATCAAAAATTAATTATCAGAAAAAAAATCAAAAATGACAGTATTGGAAAAAATCCGTATTTGTATTATCCTATCCCGCCAATTGAACTTTTAAAAAGACATACTCGTGAATTAGAAAATCGATTAAATAAACTGGCGAATCTTTCATTATCAAAAGAAGAAAAAAAGAAATACCCCCCTGTTAAAATAAAAATTTTTGAAAGGACTGGTAAAGCATGAATATTAGAACATTGGCAAAATTATTTGCAAAAAGACCAAGAACGGTTGTATTAGCTTTTACCATGCTAACAGTTCTTATAGGCTATCAAGCTTCGAATATATTCATTGAATCTGATTATACAAGCTATCTTCCGAGAAACGATCCAACATTACAACTTTGGGATAGGATTAACGATGAATTCCAGCTTGGATCTACGATAATTATTCTAATTAATCAAACAGGAAGAGCATATAAAGCCGACGATTATGAAGTTTTAATTGAAATGGATGAGATCTACAAGGTACTTTATGAAGATTTTATCACAAAAGGTCGTGAAACAGGAATCGTTGAAAATGGTATTAGAAGTTTATCTGTTTTAATTAGAAAAGAAAATGCAAAGGATGATAATTTACCAATCGAAATCGGCGGAGGAAATGATTGTGATTGTATTCCATTCGAACAAAAAACTATTGATTCATACATGGGAAGACTTGAAATCAGTAGCATGGAAGGTATACTATATACAAGAGATTTTGAATCAGCAGTAATAATCATTCAACTTGAAAATGACGCTGATTATGATAAAGTACTTGCTAGAACAAAAAATGCTATTGATAATAGAGGAGTAAAACATGCAAATATGACTGTTACAGGAACAATTGCAATGCAACAGGCAATTCAAAAACAAAGCACTCAAAACATGCTTATCATCTTCCCCATAGCCCTTATCTTGATATCCATTGTTTTATTTTTCTTCCATAAAAGCTTCAGAGGAATAATAATTGCATTTTTACCTCCAGCATTTGCCTTAGCTTTAACTTTTGGTACCCTTGGAATTATTGCACCAGACCTAACAATTATTTCAGTAGCAATTGTTGCACTATTACTAGGTCTTGGTGTTGACTACTCTATACATCTAATGAACAGGTTTACAGAAGAAAAAAATATAATCGACCCTGTTGATAGAATTGAAAAAATACTCCGTTCAACTGGAAAAGCTGTTCTTCTTTCTATGATTACAACAATTATTGGTTTTTCATCTCTTATGATTTCTAGTATGGCCCCTATGGTAAAGTTTGGTTTTGGATGTGCATTAGGTATCTTTTTCTGCTTTATTTCAGCGATAGTTCTTGTACCGTGTATCTGTTTAATTTTAAAATTTGAAAAAGTTGGTCGAATTCCAAAATGGGATAAATTTGCTAATTTTGCTGTAAAAAATAGTAGCAGAATAATCATTATAGCAAGTTTTTTTGCTCTTATGTCAGTAATTCTTCTGCCACAAGTAACATCTGATGTTAACTATCTTGCATTGGCTCCTGAAGGGATACCTGAGCTTGATGCTATGTATGAATATTCTGATATTTATGGTGGTGGAGGAAGTTTCAATGCATTTTTAGTTGAAACTGATCCTTATGGTCTTGAAAATCCTGAAGTTATAGAAGGAATTTATAATATGCAAAAAAGAATGAGAACCGTAGGAGAAGGTGTGACAATTTCAGTTACATCTATTGCTGATCCTCTAATGGAATATTCACAACTTATAGATAGAAATACATTAATTGAATATCTTACAAATCTTACAAAGATAGATGAAATTATATATGATAAAATAGCAGAAGAGGGTCTTGTTGACAGTGAGCACTCTAAGACCATTATTCTTGTAACAATTCCAATTGGATTAAGTATGAAACAATTAGAAAAAATAGTAAATGAACTAAATCAAATTGCTGAAAGCTGGACACTACCAGAAAACGGTCGAGTATCTAGATTAACAGGGCAAGATGCAATATATGTAGCAGTAAATAACAAACTATTCGATGAACAAATCCGCTCAATGATATTAGCATTATTATTAGTCCTTGCAGCATTAATTATAATTTTCAACTCATCACTTTATGGATTTTTAACTATGATACCAGTAATTTTTGTTTTATTATGGGAACCAGGATTTCTAGTATTTATTAATATATCCCTATCACCAGTGACAATAACAATTGCTTCTATAATGATAGGTATCGGTATTGATTATGGAGTACATATTACTCAGAGAGTAAGAGAAGAACTTGCACTAGGGAAATCAAAAGTAGATGCAACAAAAACCGCAATAGAAAAAACAGGATTATCTCTGGTTGAAGCAGCATTAACCACGATATTTGGTATAGCTTCAATTCTGGTACTAGGAATTCAGGCTCTTAATGAATTTGTAATTGTAATAATATTTATGACTTCAGTTTCAACTATTGCAGCTGCTTTGCTACTTCCTGTTTTTTATAGATTAAAAATTGTAAAATAAAATATCTATTTTTTATTTTTACTACGTGTGATTTCCATTAATGATTTTATAAAAGGTATATCAAATAGGAAATTGCTAACCAGAATAATAATTCCAATTAAAAGAGTCCCAAAATAACCAGACGCTCCCTCAACAAATCCACGATCGTACCAATCATAAATAAAGAGCAATCCAATGAATAAAGGCATAAAAATAAGTATAGGTGTAAGAAGAAGTTCAGTGCGAATTACCTTTTCAGTATTGTTTCCCTTTTTCAGATATACCATTTCTTTTTTCATATTATCATCCAAAAGACCAAATAGCTGGATTAATAATTAGATCAGTCGGTTGGCTTAAACCAAAAATTGGTAAAGCAAGCCAGATTATCCCAATTAATAACGCAGGTATAATTTGAATCATGAAATCGTCATCCAACCACCAAAACTTTTTTGTTTCACCAATTATAGCTCCAATTCCTCCAACCACAGCTACAATAATCATTAATCCTGGAGCTTCCTTGTACCATGAAATCATAAAAAACAGCATACAAATTAAAAAACCCAGAAAATACACATATTGCATTCCATAACGATGTCGTATTTCTCCAATTATTGGATCACCTACTGAGGCACATAATATACATGGTATTGCAATATGTTGAGGAAAAAACCCTAACAATAAAAAAATGGCTACTGCAAAAAAAACGTAACTTCCTACACGATTTTTTTCATAAAAACGCAGTCCAAAAAAATGATCACTACTTATTTTACCTTTTATCCTAAGAATTTCAATAAAAATAATTATCAAAACAATAATTAATGGAATCCAAAATTTTAAAATATGGATCCAATCCTCATTCGGTAACATATAATAAAAAAGCAATGAAGCTCCAAATGAATGAAAAACTCGTCTATACCAATGTGCATCATATTCAATAGATTCTATTTTTTTCCTTGCGTTATTGATTTTTTTCTTTGTGTCATTAATTCTTTTTTTGGTGTCTTTTAAAATTTTTTCTTTTACTTTTCCCATATTCAAACAACAGTTTTTTCTTTATTAAGCGTTAAAACACCCTGCTTACTTCCAACAATTACTTCATTTACAAGATTTATAAATAAACCATTGTCAACAACACCAGGAATAAGATTAATATCAATTTCAAGCTGCTCAGGGTTTTCAATCCGTAAAAAATCACAATCTAAAATATAGTTACCATTATCTGTTATATATGGTTCTCCATGTATTATTTCACGTAATTCAACTTCGCAACCAAATTCTTCAAGTGTTTTTTTAGTTGAAGTCCAACCAAATTTTACAACTTCTACAGGAAGTGGAAAATCAATACCTAATGCTTTTACAATCTTTGAATCATCGACAACAATAATTACTCTTTTTGAATTAAAAGCAATTATCTTTTCTCGGACAAGTGCACCTCCACCTCCTTTTATTAGACTTAGATTTGAATCTACTTCATCTGCCCCATCAATTGTAACATCTATAATTGGATTTTCATCAAGATTAGTTAAGGGTATATTTTCCTCTTTAGCAATCCTTTTAGTATGTATAGATGTAGGAATTCCTTTTATTTTAAAACCTTCTCTAACCATTTGACCAAGTTTTCGAAGAGTATACTCTATAGTACTACCTGTTCCAAGTCCAACAATCATTCCTTCTTCAATATGTTTTAAAGCCTCTTCACCTGCTAATTTTTTTAGTTCTTCTTTTTCCAAAAAGTCACCTATACCTGTAATAGTAATTCAGTACAAAAATTTATACTATGACTTATAATTAGGGCGATGAAGATTTATGTTATGTGAATGTGAAGAAGATGGATACTATCGTGGTGAAACATGTCCAGTTTGTAGCAAACAAGGAAAATTTCTTATGAATGAAAAAGAACTAAATGCCTTAAGTAGAATTATGGCGGGAGCACTTCGTCATTTTCCAGAAAAACTTGGTCTAATGATGGATGGACGAGGATGGGTTGAAATTTCAGAATTAATCGAAGCTATTGGAACAAGTCGATCAGGTTTTAACTGGCTTAAACAAAAACATATTGAAGCACTTGTTAAAACAGATCCAAGAGGTCGATATCAAATTGACGGTGGTATGATACGTGCAACATATGGCCATACTATAGATGTAAATCTAGATGATCTACCTCTTGCAGAAATAGATGATTTTTATTACCCAGTGACTGAAGAAGAAGCAGATATTATATTAGAAGGCGGTCTTTTTCCAATAGACAGAAAAAAAGTCCATCTCAGTGGTAACATTAAAAAGGCATTAGAAGCAGGGAAAGTAAGAACAGAGGAACCTCTTATCCTAAAAATCGATGGGAAATCAGCAAAAAAAGATGGTATGAAAATATACCATGCAGGAAAAGATGTATACATTACCGATGGCATTGATGCAAAATATATCTCAAAAGTTAAAGATTCAGAAATTAAAAAAATAGATGTATAAAATAAAGACAATTTTCATTTTTCTTTAATAAACTTATTTTGCTCCATAATTATGAATATCTATAAAAATGATTTTATTGAAAACAATTATAAATTAATATTCTATTATATTTCTCAGTGGAGGTAACTATTAATGAGAAAATATGTTATATTATTAATAATAGGAAGCCTAATATGTAGTAGCTTTTTTGTATTAGGTGACGCAAAAACATTAGATGAAAGAAAAACGATAAATATTGAACCTATATGTGTTTCTAAACCTATTTTAAAACAAAATGATCAATACATAGAGGTATCAATAGAAGAATCAAACTCATATTTAATGGAAACAGGAAAACCGATTTTACCTATTATTACAAAAACCATTTCTCTTCCATATGGTTCAAAAATTACAAATGTAGAGGTAACATCAATAAAAATTAATGAATTAATGATAAATAACAATATTAAGCCAAGCTCATCTCCAATTCCATTGAATATTATGAAAACTGAAAAAATTGAATTAGTAGAGGATAAAGATTTTTATAAAAACGATGAATTTTATCCTGCAGAATGGTTCAAATATTATGTTGGATCTGGTTTAAAACAAAAAGACCATGTTTTATATTTAACTATACAACTCTATCCTATTAGATATTCACCTAAAAATAATATAATAAAATATTGTGAATACTTTGAAATTAATATTGATTATTATGAACCTTCAAATACAATAAATTTCCCAGATGAATATGAAATGGTAATTATTGCTCCTTCACTTTTCAAGGAAGAACTCCAGCCATTGGTTGATCATAAAAACAATATTGGTGTTACAACAATTTTAAAAACAACAGAAGATATTTTTAACGAATATACTGGCTTTGATAAACCTGAACAAATTAAATATTTCATCAAAGATGCTTTTGAAAACTGGGGTATTCATTATGTTTTATTTTGTGGTGGATTAAATTCATTAATTAAAGCAACACCAAGGGATGATCCAAATCAGGGAAGCGTTGATTGGTATGTTCCTGTTAGATATACCAATCTCAGAATGGGTGGTGGAATTGATGATCCAGGATATATAAGTGATCTATACTATGCTGATATCTATGATGCTGAAGGTAACTTTTCAACCTGGGATAAAGATAGATACGGCAATAGTGATGGAATCTATGCAAACTGGCATTTTGGTGCTCAAAGAGACATCATCGATTCGTATCCTGATGTATATGTAGGACGTCTTGCTTGTAGGAATGAAAAAGAAGTAAACACTATGGTTAGCAAAATAATTAATTATGAAACCCAACCAGTTGATTCATCTTGGTTTAATAAAATTGTTTTAGTAGGCGGTGACACTTTTGATGATACTAATGAGGGTAACTATTTTGAAGGAGAAGAAGAAAATCAAAAGGCAATTGAATACATGGATGGTTTTACACCTGTAAAATGCTGGTCATCTAATAGAGATTCAGGAGGACTTGTTCCAGAACCAGATGATGTTATTGCTTCTATTTCTGAAGGTTGCGGATTTCTATTTTTCGCAGGACATGGAAGCCCTGAGATATGGGAAACACATTGGGCTGGAGGTCCGTTTAACAGAGAGGCTAGAACAAAAGCGATTAATTGGTATGATTTCCTTAAATTAAAAAATGCAGATAAACTACCAGTTACAGTAATAGGTAGTTGTCACGGCTCCCAATTTAATATTACAGCTTTGGATTGCCTTAATTTTTGGTTTAATAAAATAGTGAATCTTTTTGGTTTAGATGATCTTAAGAAACCTCCTGTTAATACGATTATGCCAACACCAGAGTGTTTCACTTGGTTTTTAACAAGAGTGAGTAATGGTGGTGCACTATCAACAATTGGTAATACAGGTATAGGATATGGTTATACTGGAAATAGTGGTGATCTAGATGGTGATGGCATTGATGATCCTGATTGTGTTGAACGACTAGGTGGATATATAGAAACAATATTTTTCAGAGCTTATGGTGTTGACAATATAGATATCCTGGGTGAAACTTGGGGCTCAGCTGTAACATCATATAATAATATTTACCCACCTATGAGTAGTCAAACCGATTGTAAAACAGTGCAACAATGGGTATTGTTCGGAGATCCAAGTCTAAAGATCGGTGGATATTAACTATCCTCTTTTACTTTTTTTAATAATATAACGATTTATAAATAAATAACCTACATTATTAAAAATAAAAAAATCCAAGAAACAAGTTTATTAATCATTGTTTCTTGATGAACGGGATTTGCTCCGTGAGTTGATATATTTTTTTACGTTATTTAATTATTTCAATTGATAATTATATGGGTACTATCATAGTCAGATACAGTGTCTGTTCCATAATTAGCTATCCCAAATGCATAATTATCTCCCTCGACTCCTGCTGAATTGATTGTAGCATAATAAATGATATACATACTTTTTCCCGCAGGTATATTATGGGTAAACCATTCTACATGATTAGGAGTTTCTATTATGGGTGTTAGTCCAAAGACAGGTAAACTATAAGAGTAACTCAAGAAACTGGGAAGATCATCTGTAACCAAAACATCTGTCAAATCTATTATTGGAGCAAGATTAGTAACTGTAATCTTAAATTGAACTACAAGATTAGTATCCGAAAAAGTGGCGCTATCTGCCCATTGAGTACCATCCCATACCTCTTTTGTTATTTGAATAATTTCAGGCATAAAGATTGTTTTAATGATTACAGTATCTTCATGAATGACTTGTTCTTGTGTTGTTACTTCAACATGATTCCATCCACTACATGTAGCAACAGTTTCTGCATCAAAATATATTGTAATGGTTTCTCCAGAGTTCAATTGACTAAATTTCCATATAACCTCACGAAGATCAGGGGATACATAATACTCGGGATGATTTGCGTTATTTCTATATTCTAATGTTGTTGACAAAGTATCTGTAACAACGATATCATGAAAAGATCCACCTGTACATGTTATTGTTATTTTAAAGTTAAGAATTGTGTGTATTGGAACTGTTATAAAATCAACCCAGCTGGAGCTACTTTCATCCCAGACTTCCTTTACAATCTCAAGTCCAATTCGAGTATTATATATAGTTGCTGTTGCACATGGTGTCCCAGGATAGACAGTTATTGTTTGTGGACTTCCAATGATTTCCCATTCTGATCCTGGATTTATTTCTGTGATTGTGTAGTCTCCTGGTATTAGTGGACTTATTGTGTTTGATCCTATTGGATTTCCATATTCGTCGAAGTGTAGAGTTGCTACTAGTGTTGTATCTGGTGCAGGTCCTCTGACTTCTATTACGAAATCCATTGGGAATGGTGCTATTCCATTCCAATTTACAGTTTTATATACTTCTAAACAACCTGGGTTGTATTCATTATAAAAAATGATGCATGCACACGGTGAACCAGGATAAACTGTAACTGTATAGCGAGTATTATCCCATAACCATTCAGATCCTGGATCCATTTCATAAACGTCATAATCACCAGGAATTAGATCAGTCCATGTGTGTGTTCCTCCGTTGTGTCCGAAGGTGTAGCAGTCTCCTGTTGGGTATGATGGTCCTTGTATGCATATTGTGAATGTTTGTGTTGGGTCTGGTGTTATTTCTGCCCAGTCAACGTTTTTTGTTACTGTTATGCATCCTGGGTTGTATGTGTTT
>CP070836.1:1004177-1008361 GCA_020341795.1 Thermoplasmatales archaeon | reverse complement strand
TGTTAATTTTCCAGGTAAAAAATGGTCAATAATTTTTTTTATTTTATTATTTACATATGCTATTTTTTCAAGGTCTTCAATGCAAGAAACTGCTACAGATATTGGAAGGTTAAAGGGTCTATTTTTTATTTTGAAAACATTCTTTACCGCATCCTTGTTGTAAATATCTGCACCTAAACCATATAACGTATCAGTAGGGTAAACGATTACTTGGCCTTTCGACAGCGCAGATAAAGCTTTAGATAAAATTAGTTCTTGCATTTTTATTAATCTTCTCTTTTTATAAAATCACCAAGTGTTAGACCACGATTAGAATGTGTACCACCTAGAGCAGCTGAGACATCTTTTACTTCTTCAAATAATACAATTCCTAATTCTTTTTCAAGTTTTACAGCGACTTTATCAGAGGGTCTTAGATCGCCGTTTTCTATCTTTGAAATTGTAACTGTTCGCTCTCCTATTCTAAAACCTAGTTCTTCACGTGAAAGACCCTTTTTTTCTCTTGCTTTTTTTATTAGATCGCTCCAATTTGTTACTAATTCCCTATCCATATCTTTGTAGACATCTTTTTCTTTTGGTCTATGAATTCGTTCAAGAGCAGGTTTAGCAGTAGATGTTTGTGTTTCATTTGTTCTCTTTATATCCTTTCCATGACGCATACATACAGGGCATAGCATCATTTTTACGCCATCAACCAGTGCAGGTCTACAACCACATTCTCTCCCACAAAGCTCACATTGCATAAGTTATCATCTCTAATAATTCTAATAGATTTTATATTAAACCAGCTTTTTGTAAAGCCATTAAATCTTCAGTGCTAAGTTTTTCACCACGTTTGAACTTTTCAAATATTTTATTTGCTTCTTTATGAACAACTGTTATTTCTTCTGCTTTTTTCATTTTTCGTTTCTTTTCCTGGACTGATGAGACTGTACGCTCTAGTTCATGTATTTTATCTACACATTCTATAAATTCTTTATGAACCTTATCTGCTTCTATCTTGGTCATTACAATAGTTTCCTGAATTTCATTTACTTTTTTTATCATATTGTCAAGTTGTTTTATAAGCTCCATCATGTTTTCATGTTCTTCTTGTGCACGTGTTGCAAGTTTTTCAACAAGGTCATGTTGTTTTTCTGCTTTTTGTTTGATGACTTTTTCTTCCTCTAATGCTTTTTTAAGTTTAGGATCTTTATTTAATTTATCTTCATATACTTTAATTTTTGAAGCAAGTTCTGATATCGCTTCGATTAGCTTTTTTTCTTTCTGCGGTGACATAGCTGTTGTCATCTGCTCGTTTTCTAAAGTTTTAAGTTGTTTTTTTAGATTGTTTATATTAGCACCTGTTGATGAGGATCTTTCCTTTGTTAATTCTTCTATTTTCTTTTTTACTTCGCTATAGCTTTTATTAAGTATATTTCTCTGTTCTTTTGTGTGTTTTACTCTTTCGTTTAGTTCATCTCTTTTTTGTTTATGTTCAGAGATTTTGTTTCGTATTTCTCGTATATTTGAATTAAGTTTATCTCGGTCATCAGCAAGTGTTTTTGATTTGTCATGTAACTTGTTTCTATTATCCTTTAATTCGTTTGCTTTCTTCTGAAATTCGTCTTTTCTCTTTAACATATCCTCTATTGACTCAGCCATATGAAACCTCTGAAGACTATAGCTTACAAATATTATGTAAATAAGAAGTAATAATTAAGCATTTTGAATGATTTATAGGAAAAATAAGCGTATTTTTACTTTGATCTATAGCGAAACATGATTATTCCATATAAAATAACAGCAAGTATACCTGTGATAAAAATAAGGTCAAATATTACTGCTCCGCCTATAGTTGCTCTTGTTCCAAGAGTTGTTGGAGGATTTTGCAGTAGCTGAGGGATATGAAGAAAATCTGCACCAATTAAAATTCCAAAAGTACTGATAATATATGAAAGCGAAGCTCCTTTTTTGAAATCTTTTTTAAGAAGAAGTATTGCACATAAGCTTGCTGTAAATGCAGGGAGTAACCAATAAGGAAAACGAGCAACGATACCTCTTGTTGGTTCAGGGGTAGTAACTAGGAACGAGATAATAGATACGATAAAAATACCAATTATTACAGTTTTTATGGATAATTTTCTTTTAATAATTAGATAACAACTAATTAATATCGGAATTATCGCGCCAGTAGTACTTATAGCAATTTTCCATTCATTATAAGAAAATAATGTTATATTTGAAAGATTAAATCCAAATAAAATAATAGGAAAGGAAAAAAGAAATGATATTAATACAATTATATCTGATTCAAAGTTTGAAAAACCTAGGTAATTAAAAGCTTTAGTAAGAATAAGGTAAATTACATAAAAAACAAGGATTGGTATAATAACAGATAGTAACCATAATCCAATTTGTATTATCGTTATATCTGCAAAGGAAATCATGATTATGTCTTTGATATGTATATCATTTATAAACTTTCGTTATATTTCGGATGGCAATAGGAAGATAAGATGAGTTCATTTCTTCAGAAAGAATTAGATTTAAAATATTTTCATGACAATGGATATATTAGAAAAAAATGCAATATGTGTAATGATTACTATTGGACGTTAGATGTAAACTCAGATAATTGTGGTGATCAACCATGTGTACCATTCAATTTTATAAATAAGCCCTTGGGAAAAAAACCTTTGAGTCTATCAGAAGTACGTGAGAGTTTTTTATCATTTTTTGAAAAAAATGATCATTCTCGAATTTCATATCCTGATACAGGAGAACGCTGCCCGGTAGTTGCTCGCTGGCGAACTGATATTTATTTAACAATTGCGTCAATCGCTGATTTTCAACCTCATGTAACGAGTGGTGAAGTTCCACCTCCTGCAAATCCCTTGGTTATATCTCAACCATGTATCCGTCTAAATGATCTTGAAAGTGTTGGAGTAAGTGGTCGTCATTTAACAATGTTTGAAATGATGGGACATCATGCATTTAATAAAAATATTGATGAAATATATTTTAAGGAGGATACAGTCCGACTATGTGATGATTATTTTGTAAATATAATTGGTATTCCAAGAAAATTGATTAATTATAAAGAACAACTTTGGTATGGTGGAGGTAATGCAGGTCCATGTCTTGAAGTTCTTGCTGGTGGATTAGAAATTGCAACACTTGTATTTATGAATATGAAAGAGGATGAATCAGGTGATTTTACGATTGAAGAAAAAAAATATTCACCTAATCCATTAAATATAGTCGATACAGGATATGGTCTTGAACGTATAGCATGGATTACACAAGGAACAAAAACTATATATGAAACAGTTAATCCTCAAATCATTATATGGTTAAAAAAACATGCAAAGAAAGAATCTGATGAAGCTGCTATTTATTCATTAGCAGATCATTCAAAGTGTCTTGCGTTTATGATTGGTGATGGTATTGTACCGTCTAACGTTAAAGCAGGCTATCTTGCACGTCTAATTATTAGAAGATCAATTCGTTTTCTTGAAAAAATTGGATTAGATTCACCTTTAAAAGATATTGTTTTAATGCAAATTGAAAATCTTAAGAAAGATTTTCCATCCTTGGAAAAAAGAAAAAAGCAAATTGGGGAAATTTTAGATATTGAAACACAGAAATATCACGATACTCTTTCTAAAGGAAAAAGTCTGGTAAAAAAAATTCTTAGAGATCACAAAACAATAGCTCAAAAAGAGCTTATCACACTTTATGATACTCATGGGATGCCACCAGATATAGTAAGAAATATTGCAAAACAAGAAGGAGTAAAGGTTAATATACCTGATAATTTTGAATCGATGGTTGCAGAGCTTCATACTCATGAGAAGAAAGAAGACATTAAAGAGGAAACTTGTCTAGATTTATCAAAAACCGAGATGTTATATTATAAAGATCACTACGCAAAGGAGTTTGATGCAGAAGTATTATGGGTGAATAAATCAGATGATGGTTTTGAAGTTCTTCTTGATAAAACAACGTTTTATCCTGAAGGTGGAGGGCAACCTTCAGATATTGGTTATTTAATTGTTAAAGATAAAAAAATATCTGTATTATATGCTAAAAAAATCTGTGATTCTATTATTCATTTAGTTGAAGAAAAACTAAATGTTGGTGATAAGGTCCATGGTATTATTGATTGGGATCATCGATATACTATAATGAAACATCATACT
>CP070836.1:999553-1004077 GCA_020341795.1 Thermoplasmatales archaeon | reverse complement strand
TTGGGTTGAGTTTGATTTCTCTGATTTATCTGTTACTCCTGGTGATGTTTATTATATTGTGGTACATACAACTGGTGGTGGTATATCGCAGGGTTTTAGGATAAGTTATGCTTCAGGGGATCCTTATGGTTATGGTTCTTATTGGTATTCGAGGGATTCTGGTTTTAGTTGGAGTGATTTTTCTTTGTATGATTTGACTTTCAAAACATATGGATATAATAACAATGGTAAACTTTTATTCAATGTACTTGCAAAAAGATTAAATATCCCCTTATTTTCTTTTTTTCTTTGTAATTACCAACTATCAAAGATTTATTAAATGATTATAAATTTTATAAAATATTTTATATAATTAATTATTTAATCATAAACATTTAAATATGAAGAAGTATACATAGTTGTTTATATAAAGGGGGAAAAATGCAAAACTCCTTGGTTAAAAAAGTAATTGCTTTAATGATTCTTGTTTTATATGTTAATATAAATATTATGCCACTCGCTAAGGGATATGAAGAAAAAGAGGAGATTTTTAAATCAAATTTAATTAATAACATATCTGAAAAAAGCTACAAACCTGAAAAAATTTTTGTTTTCCCACCATATGAAGAATGGAATAAAACTTTTGGAGGAAAAGAGTTCGATACTTGCTTTTCAGTTGAAAAAACAAGTGATAATGGTTATATATTATTAGGAAGAACAGGTTCTTATGGTGCAGGTTCTATGGATGTCTGGCTTATTAAAACAGATGCAGATGGTATTGAAATCTGGAATAAAACCTTTGGAGGTGCAGATTCTGATTGGGGTTATATGGTTAAACAGACTTATGATGATGGTTATATTATTTGTGGAGGGACAAAATCTTTTGGATCAGGTTTAGAAGATGTTTGGTTGATTAAAACTGATGCTACTGGGGATAAACAGTGGTCTAAAACCTTTGGTGGTACAAAATATGACTATAGCTATTCGGTTCAACAAACAACAGATGGTGGATATATACTTACAGGTTTCACCGAATCATATGGAGCAGGTTCCAGAGATGTCTGGCTTATTAAAACTGATACAGATGGTCATGAATTATGGAATAAAACTTATGGCAGTTCAAATTATGATTACGGTTATTCAGTTAAGCAAACAACTGATTATGGTTATATTATTGCAGGATACACAGGGTCCTATGGTGCTGGATATAGTGATATCTGGTTGATTAAAACTGATGCAAATGGTGTTGAAATTTGGAATAATACTTTTGGAGGAGATGATGATGATTTTGCTTATTGTGTTCAACAAACAACAGATGGTGGCTATGTTTTAATTGGGAGAACATGGTCTTATGGTGCTGGATTTAACGATGCATGGTTGATTAAAACAAACTCTAGTGGCATTAAACAGTGGTCTAAAACCTTTGGAGGAATAAGTTACGATTATGGTTATTCGATTCAGCAGACACCAGATAATGGTTATATAATTGCTGGAGGGACTCAGTCTTATGTTACAGGTCCCAATGCTGATGTTTGGCTAATAAAAACTGATTCAAGTGGAAATGAAATTTGGAATAAAACCTTTGGAGGCGATGGTCATGATAAAGCTTATTCAGTTCAGTATATATCAGGTGATGAATATATAATAGCAGGCGGAGATGATTCATATGGGTCTAATCATGATGCATGGTTAATAAAGGTATCTGGTAGCCGTATGCTAAAAACAACGTTTATAATTGGGAGAATCTCTGATCTTAATGAAAATAATGATGTTTTAACATTTAAAGCAGTCAAACTATTGTATATTCAACTTTTCCCTTTTAGAATTATTATTTATAAATCTGATGAAAAGATAACAATTACAAATCGATACCTAGGGATATTAAGACAAAATATAATATTTGGATTTTTTAGAATGTTAATAAGCAACACCGTTGATTATCCAGGTTATAATTTAAAGGAGCAATAAATATATGAGGTCTTTTTATGAATGAAAAACTAATTCCATTGTTAATTATAGGATTATTAATATTTGCTGGAATTGGTGTTGTCGGTATATCTGACGGAGAATCTAATCGATCAATATTTTTATTATCTTTTTCAAATCTAAATGTTGTAGAAGATAATGATTTTATAAAATTTGAATTAGAAGGAGCAAATTCATTGTTCATAAAAAAAGACTATTACATAGTACCTATGTTTTTGGAAACCTTTACATTTCCATTTGGAACGAAAATCATAAATATACAATGCATACCAAAAAATATTCAACAACAAAACCTGAAAAAAGAATTAAATATTGGACCCAAACCTATTCTCTTTAATCAAAAAAATTTTAACAATCAAGCTAAAAGCAATGTTACTCCTATTGCTATTAACAGTTGGTACGAATATGATGTTGGAACAGGGATAAATAAAAATCAAAGATGTATTTATGTAAAATTTCAACTGTTTCCAATTCAATATAAACCATTAGAAAAATCAATAGAATGGGCTAAGAACTTTGAAATAGTAATAGAATATAAACAACCTACATCTTATTTATCCTATGATGATGAATATTCATTAATTGTTCTTGCACCAGTTGATTTTAGAGAAGAGTTAGAAGGTTTAATTTCTCATAAAAACAGTCGTGGTATTTCAACAAAACTAATTACACTTGATGATATATATACAGGATTCTATTTTCCTGTTGAAGGAAGGGACAATCCTGAGAAAATTAAATATTTCATTAAAAACGCTATTGAAAACTGGGGAATAAATAATGTATTATTGGTTGGTAGCAGCTTTTTATTTCCTTATAGAAAAACACATGTTAATGTCTATGATATAGATAAGGAAGTTTTCATCAGTGATTTGTATTATGCTGATATATATAATGATGATAATAATTTTTGTAGTTGGGATTCTAATAGAAATAATATTTATGGAGAATTTATGTGGGGTAATTCAAAAGAAACAGACGATGTGGATCTCTACCCAGATGTAAATATTGGAAGACTTGCATGTATATCATCCGATGAAGTAATAGTATGTGTCAATAAGATAATAAATTATGAAACAACTAATGCATTTATGCAGGATTGGTTTAATAATCTAATCGTTTGTGGTGGAGACACTTTTACCAAATTTTATGGTGATGGCTCAGGTATTGATGAAGGTGAAGTTATTAATGAGGAGATAATAAGAATTATGAATGGTTTTTATCCTGAGAGGCTTTGGGCTTCAAATGGTAAATTATATGGGGAAAACGGAGTTGTGAATATTAGTAATATCATTAATAATGGTGCTGGTTTCATTGATTTCTCAGGGCATGGTAATACAGATAAATGGAAAACTCATCCGCATAATAGCAGTCCTGATATATGGTTGCCTCAGCCTACAGGTTATTTTAAAAATACTGATATCGCTAATCTTACAAATGGAGATAAACTTCCAATTATTATTAATAGCGCATGTTCAACTAGTCAATTTGATTTAGATTCTAAATGCTTTGGTTGGACTTTTGTTTCAAATCCAGATGGTGGAGGTATAGGTTCATTTGGTCCAACTGGTCTTGCATGGGGATATATGGGTGAAATGATTACAAGTGGTCTTATTGAAGGATTGGTGTTAAAAACTTTTGAAGCGTACCAAAATGATAGTGTAATAACTTTTGGAGAGATGTGGAGTCATGCTATTTCCAGTTATATTTTTCCAACAATGGAGGGAATTGATTACAAAACTGTTGAAGAATGGCAGCCATTTGGTGATCCAACTCTTACTATATCTGCATTTTCCTTGGCACCTGAAAAACCAGAATTGCCTGAAGGTCCTTCCTCTGGTAGTATTAATGTAGAATATACCTATTCTTCCTCGACTACTGATCCTGATGGTGATCAAATATTTTATATGTTTGATTGGGGTGATGGTACTAATAGTAAATGGCTTGGCCCTTATAATTCAGGTGAAACAGTAAATGCAAGACATAAATGGCTTGTTATTGGTAATTATAATGTTAGAGTTAAAGCAAAAGATATTCATTTAAATCAAAGTGATTGGTCTGAACCTGCATCTGTATTAATAAAAGATGAAATTCCTCCAGAAATAAATATTGTAAAGCCTTTGAATGCTTTTTACTTGTTTAATTTGAAAATAAGACGATATTTGTTTCGTAAACCATTTATTGTTGGCCGTATTGAAATTGTTGTAAATACTAAAGATCTTGAATCAGGAGTAAACTATGTTGAATTTTACGTTGATGATAATTTAATGTATAAAGATACTTTATATCCTTATAGTTGGATGTGGAGTGATATAACTTTTGGAATTAAGACAATTAAAGTTCTTTGTTATGATAATGTAGGAAATAGTGCTTTCGATGAAATGGTTGTTCGAAAATTTTTCTAATATCCAATTTTAAGCAAAACTAGGATATTAACTATTTTGTTTTGATAACTTAATTACATGTTTGTAATATTTTATATAAATTTTTCATGTAAAGATTTTATTTTGAAATTTTTTTTCCTGTAGTAAAATATAGTATATGAATAGTTTTAAATTTGTT
>CP070836.1:994329-999453 GCA_020341795.1 Thermoplasmatales archaeon | reverse complement strand
TAGTGTAAAAAAACAAGTGATTATTTAGTTTTTGATGGTTCCCAAAATTTACTTTCACAGTATGGACAAGTTAACCTTTTATCTTCCTTTTTCAATAATATTTTTGATAGGTTAAAAAATTCCTTTCCACAATTTTCACAAGTATATTTTTTAGGTTTTATTATTGGTTTTTCATTTACCATAAAGGAATTAAATATTTTAGAATACAATTTATTATTATATTTACATTCAGAACAAGGTCCCCTTTTTGCAGGGCCTCCAATATTTACATTAAAATATAACCAACCATCACAAAACGAAGAGTCATCTTCGTGGTTTATATATACAGGACAATTTTCACGAATGTTTGTCTTACAATTGAAATATTCCCAACATTTTGTATATTTATTCGTTTTCTTTTCTCCTTTTTTAATTTTAATAAAATATATCATTTTTTTATTTAAAATTATTCCTATTATATATAATTATAAAATTTATATAATTTTTGGAGGTTTTATTAATTGAAAACAAGTGATTATTTATCTTTGCCTATTACTAAATCCAAGTATATTTTCACAATAAGGACACATATACATTATTTCCTGTGCAATAAAACCTTTTCCTTTTGTTTCGGTTTTCAAATCATTAAGACTTATTATTTGTTTACAGTATGGACAATTTCCCATTTTATATTCCTAAATAATAGTTACGATTTATATCATTTAAATAAAAATCGGTTTTTTGGAGGTTTTTGTTAATTGGTTTTAATAAATAATAAGAGAAGTTTATAAATATCTACTTGTTTTAAATTTTGATTTTGAGGGAGGAAAAATAACAAATATAATTAACCCAAATAAAACAAATAGGTCAAGCTCTTACCACTAAACCAAAATTATTGATTTTGTAATAAATGTTATAAAAACAGGTAATTTATTAAAATCACTAAATTGACATTTTCTCCTTATACTAATTTTTACTAAAAATGACAAATATGACTAAAACCATTACAATCTCAGGTCTTTATGCTCGAAATAAATCATTGTAATAATCAATAATAATATGGTGGCAGTTGAAAGAATTATAAAGCCTGCTACATCTACTTTTCCAAATTTTAAAACTTCATAGGCATTTGTATAATACATTAGCGAGAAATATTTAATAAATTCAAGACTAGAAATCATCTGACCCATTGTTTGATATACATACATAGCTATAATAACAGCAATCATAATAATTGCACCTTTCATTTTTTCATCAATTATAACAGATATCAAAATGCCTATAGCTACAATCGCTAAAAGATAAGGAATAAGGATTATATGTGTTAAAAATAAATAACCAAAATCAAGTGTTTCACCAATTGCAGATGTTGTAAATATGATTGCAATCATTGTGATGAAATTAATAATAAGAACCATGGGGATGAGTCCAATGAATTTTTCAAAAATAATTTGTTTACGAGAAACGGGATTAGACATAAAAAGATCAATTGTTTTTAATTCAACTTCTTTAGAAACTATTGATGAAGCAATAAATCCTATTACAATTGCAAGTATAATTATTATAAATATTTGATACATCTCCAAATATAAAAAACCAACATAAGAGTTCATATCCATAGCTGCTGGTCCAAAAAATGATGAAAATGGGTCTAATCCACCTGATTCAGCCATTTGATCTAGTAAATCCTTAAAAGATGGGAACATACCAGCATATACAACAGCCATTATACCGAAAAGTCCTGTTAAAATTATTGTTGTTTTAAAATTGTCTTTAAATGTTTGAATAGCAATCTTAAAACTTAGTATACTGTTCATGATTTCATCTCATAATAATGAATAAATATATCTTCTAAACTGAAATCATTAATGTCTAAATCGATAATTGTATACTTTGAAAATTCTTTTATCCATATGTCAATATTGTCTGTTGTTACAAATTCAATCCATCCATCATGAATTTTCATATCTTTAGGTCCCTTAAATTTTTCAGGTTTTTCTTTGATTTTTAATTTGATTTTTTTACCACTCTTACTTTTTAATGTATCAACATTTTCTAATGCTACAAGTTCTCCTTCTTTTATTATACCGATTCTATCACAAATTTTGTCAACTTCTGACAGGATATGTGATGATAAAAACATGGTTTTTCTCTTAGTTTTTTGTTTTCTCAAGAAATCATAAAATTTTTGCTGAAGCAGAGGATCAAGTCCTGATGTTGGTTCATCCATTATCACTATTTCAGGATCATCCATAAATGCTTGAATAATTCCAAGCATTTGTTTCATCCCTTTAGAGTATCCTTTAATCTTTCGTTCTAATGGGATATTAAAAATTTTTAGAAGTTCATCAAGAAGTATCATTTCACGATGTCTCAAAGAGCTAAAAAAATCAAGTAATTGTTTACCTGTAAGATGACCATATATATTCAAATCTCCTGGTATATATCCTACTTCTTTTTTAATATCAACTATTTCGTCATCAATATTTTTTCCAAAAATATATGCTTCTCCACTTGTTTTATTAAGATAGCCAAGAAGTGTTCTAATTGTTGTTGTTTTTCCTGCACCATTTGGACCTAAAAAGCCAAAAATTTCTCCTTTTTTTACTGAAAAAGTAAGGTTTTCTACTCCTTTAACCTCACCATAATACTTTGTTAAATTCTTAGTTTCAATAACATTCATAAGTGCATCGTTATGATTAATATAAAAAACTTATATAAACGTTAGGAAAAAAAAGAGGAGGGGAGAGAAGGGATGAGATGGAAAAACTAAATTAATACTTACTTTAAACACATATTTTTTACATTAGAAATAAGAACCTTTACATCAAATGGTTTGGTTATATAATCATAAATAAGAGATTCAAATCCACGCATTTTTTCATAATCGGGGGAATCTTTAGCCGTTAGTATTGAAATTACAATATCTTTGGTAAGTCCTCTTTTGGCTAATTCTTGAATAGTATCCCAGCCATCCATAAAAGGCATCATAATATCCATTAAGATTATACCTTTGAAACCTTGTTCTAACTCTTTAATACAATCCCAGCCGCTATCAACAGTAAAAACTTCGTATCCTTGATCCTCAAAAATTTTTCTAAGACTAATAAGAATATCTGAATCATCATCCACGATCATTATTTTTTTCTCCATGTAACCAACTACTATGTTATACTTTTGTAAAATATAATATAAATATTTATCGTGTAATTTCGTCAAAATGAAAAAACAATTCCTATTGATTGATTAACCTATTGATATCAAATAATTCATTTGATATTTTTCCTATTTGCTCAGGTGTTAAATCCTCAACTCTATTTTCTAAAAATGATATTTGATTTATATAATCTTTATATCTATTTTTTAGAATTGTTTTAATTTTTTTTCGTCTATGGCTAAAAAATTTTTTCGTTATATCAAAAAATAGTTGTTCATTATATACCTTAAAAGGCGAATCATATCTTGGAATAATTCTAACTATACTAGAATCTACCTTTGGTTGAGGTTTAAAATTAGTTTTTGGGACATGTTCAAGTATTTCACATATTGATTTATAATATATATTTACAGATAAGCGTGAATAATTTTTATTACCTGGTTTTGCAATCATTCTTTCTGCAAATTCTTTCTGGTAGATTAGAACAGCTAAATCAAAATCATAATCAAGGAGTTTAAAAGTAATCGGTGATGATATCTGAAACGGAAGGTTTGCAACGACTTTGTTAAATCCTTTAAATTTATTAAAATCTATCTCTAATGCGTTACCATGAATTAATTCTACATTACTCGAAAGAGTCTTTTTAAGTTCATTTACTAGGTTATTATCTAATTCTATAGCTATTACTTTTTTTGCTTTTTTACTTAATAATTTAGTAAGTATTCCATTTCCAGGCCCAATTTCAAGTACAACATCATCTTGTTTTATATTTGCATATTTTACTTCTCTTTCTGCAGTTTTTTTATCTGTTAAAAAAATTTGACCAAGTTTATTTTTCATAAAACTTAATAGTAACTTTTTGAAATAGGAGGACGAGTAAAAAGTCGATATTTTTGATTGGCATCTGTAAGTTCAAGCTCTATTCTTTTTGCAATAAGTTTATCAGGTGCTCGAAGGAAATCAATACGTTCGCACATCTCCTCAAAGCTAGTAAATGGTTTCTTTTTACGTTCCTCTAAAATGTCATGCATCATTTTTTTACCAAGACCTGGAAGAAGCTCAAGTACATGAAAACGTGTAGAAATAGCTGGAGATTCATTGAAAAATTTTAGGAAACGATCTTCATAATTATTTACAATATCTATAATTATATAGGGCATTTCACCATGAGCAGACGAAGTCATTTCCTCATAGTTTATTCGACCTTTGATTTTAGCAATTTTTTGTCTTTGGTTAGGATCTTTTCCAACGTATATACGTTCACCAACAACAAAAGTTGATTCTTTTTTTGGAACTAATTCAAGAAGTGTAAATTGATTTTCTCCTATACCATATACTGTTGGATGTCTTTTATGCGGAGGTAGATCTCCTCTTCCTTTTGGCAAATAATCTAAAACATATACATAATCCTCCACACTACCAACCCCTTTATTACTCAATTTTATATTTATTTACTATCTCCAAAATCTTTTTAATATCATTCTCACTAATCGTGATTCTTTCTTTAGCAAAAATTGTTTTTATATCGTCTTCTGTGACTGGTAGTAAATCTGCTATTTTATATGCAAGAATTTCATGAATGAATTCAAGTTTCAATAGCTCTTTAATTATCTCCTCAGTTTTTTTAACAGGTAGCTTTGCAAATTTATTTGCATGTTCAAAAGCGATTTTTTGTTCATATATCATTTCTTCTCGCTCTTTATTTATCTTTTTTAATATAGTTTTAACTTCAGATAATGAAACTGGTTTTGCTATACTTTCATTTGCTACCACTTAATGCACTCTCCTCAAGTGATCAGATCTTATAATTAGGATCTTATGTTTATTACCATCATTTATTCCAACAAGATAGGAATCTCCTTGTTTCCCTTCAACTTTACCAGTAAATCCATGGAAACGTATGTGTGGCATTCCTTTATGAATACTAGGGTCTAGTACTATATTAACAGATTCTCCTTCTTCAAACTGCTGTAGAGTCTTCGTAATAG
>CP070836.1:988227-994229 GCA_020341795.1 Thermoplasmatales archaeon | reverse complement strand
GGGAAAATTAATAAAATAGTAGTTATAGAAATTTATTGAATAATATTATTAAGATTATTAATAATATTACTTAAAAAAAATTGATGTATGAATTGTTAATTATAATTTTTTTTATAATTAACATTGATATAAAAAATTATCGTGAACAATTCACATGTCAAAATTTTTAGTGTAATAATACTATTTTTTATTGGAGTATCAATAACATCAGTTTCAGGAAATTTCGACTTATCTGAAAATAATACTATTATTTTTGATTTCACATTTCAAAATCCAAAAATTTCACAAATTGAAATAAACGGTAAAGTTTATGATGAGATTTTAATAGAAGGTTTAGAAAATTCATATTATAAAAATCAACCTTGTTTACCTATGCAACCAGTAAAAATTTTGATTCCAGTAGGTAAAGAAGCTGATTATATAGAGGTTATTACTTCTGAAAAAATTACATTAGGATACACATATAATATAAGACGAGGTGGAAACCTAATACCTATAATTCAAACAGAGACCTCAGATAATAAAGAAGAAATAACTGAACTATTGATACAAGAATCTTTGATATATGAAAATATGGGAATTTTCATATTCCGAGGCTTTCCAATATTACATATAAATCTTTATCCAGTACAATATGACAGTACGACTGGTGAAGCATCTTATTTTAAAAATATTAAACTCGTCATAAACATAAAAGATTCCTTTGAATCACAAAGCATTCGTGGTTTGGCGAAAGATTTAGAAATTGTTAAACAAAAAGTTGATAATCCTCAATATGTAGATACTTACAAACCTTTGAAAAAAACAACAACTATGGATACTATTGATTATATAATTATCACCAGTTTAAACTTTAAAAACTATAACGGTCAAAATAACTTTCAAGATCTTCTTAATCTAAAAGAATCTAAAGGTTTGAATACCGATATTGTTACAGTTGAAGAAATTATGATAAATAATGCATACCGAATAAATGGCGAATGGGGTGATGGAAATCCCAGTAATCCATTTTACCAAAGTCAGATAACAAGAAACGAGTAATTTTTTAATGACAAAGCTGCTAGAATCCGTAACTATATTAGATATGCATATTCTGAGCTGGGAACTGATTATATACTTCTTGCAGGAGATGCTGATGTTATGAATGATAATGACAATATTATACCAATGCGTGGTCTTTTTGCAAATGAATCAGGTCTTCCACTTGAAGGGATGCCACCTGAGGAGGTCGATGATATTCCATCCGATGTATATTATGCATGTCTTGACGGAAATTTCAATTACGATTGTGATTCACATTTTGGAGAAAGTGCAGATAGAAATGAAGAGGCTGATATTGATGAAGCAGATTTCTACGCTGAGGTATGGGTAGGACGTGCATGTGTTGATTCAGAAGAGGAAATAAGTAACTTCGTTATGAAAACTATCAACTATGAACAAATTACAGATGATCCTTATATTGCAAATATTATGTTTGTCGGAGAAGATCTTGGAGAGTATTATAATTTTTATTTCAGATGGGGTGGAGAATACAAAGATTTAATGGAGAATTTAATTCCATCACAGTATAATTTGTTTAAATTCTATGATAAGGATCATGTTGATAACGATTGGTCACCTTTAGAATTTCTTGAAGAAATATACAGCGTTGAACCTCAGATAATAAATCATGATGGCCATGGATATACTCGATATATTTTAAAAATGTGGGGAGATAATTTGTATTATTTTGAAAACGAAAAAACATTCTTTATATATTCACATTCTTGTCTAACTGGTTCATTTGATAATTTCTACCCTTCAAATAATTACGATGAAGAAGATTGTGTTGCAGAGATACTGACATGTGAGCTACCATTTGGAGCACATGCATGTATTTTAAATGCACGTTATGGACTTGGTAGTGAAGATTCACCGATATCACCATCAGGTGCTTATGATGAATCGTTTTTCAAAGCACTTTTTACAGAAAATATAAAAGAGCTCGGACCTGCAAATCATTACTCGAAAGAAGATAATATTTGGCGCGTAAATCAAAATGGTTTCAGATGGGCTTTGTATCAAACCAATCTTTTTGGAGATCCAAATCTACGAATCAAGGATCCATCAGAACAAGCACCAAACAAACCAGCTCGACCAACTGGTGCTGAAAATGGAAGAATAAAAGAGGAATATACATACCTAACTAGTACAACTGATCCAAATGGTGATGAGATTTGGTATTTATTTGATTGGGGTGATGATACAAATAGTGATTGGGTCGGACCATTTGCATCAGGTGAAGTTGGTAGTGCTAGCCATACTTGGTCTGAACAAGGTAATTATCAGATAAGAGCAATAGCAAAGAATGAAAATGGTGTACAAAGTGAATGGTCAGATCCTTTAACTGTTAATATGCCTAAAAATAGACAAATCTCTCTTTTTAGATTTGTACCAATTCTTCGATTTTTATTTCAAAGATTTCCTGTTTTACCAGAGTTATTCTTACAATAAAACATATTTTTTTATTTTCTTTTTTGACATAATTACACAAAACATTTAAATAATATAATTCACAAAGTATAACATGGTAAGGTGGTGATTAATAATATGAAAATTGTTAGTGATATAAACTCAAAGGCAGATCTTGATGAAATGAAATCAATAATGGAAATCTTTGTAGTAAAAAATAGAATCAAACAATTGGCTTTAATGGCATAATAACATCAATTAAATTATCAAAACAAAACAATAATCGACCTTACCTCATTTATTTTTATTTAAGACTTAAATTTCTTAACAATATTATAAATATTAATAAAACCTCTTATTTCTCCTGATGCGAATTTTAATAAAAAGGTTGTTTATTACCATTCAACCGTAAGGAGAATTATTATGGTTGAAAAAAATGATATTGCAACTATTTTTTCAGAAGAACTTAAATGGATAAAAGACCAAAATATTAAAAACAAAGTAATAGCAGTATGGCAAACAGCCGCTGAAAGAGGTAGTTGGAAAAATATTGAAGATGTACCTTTTACACTGTTAATAGGGGATTCAGGAAAACTTACTGATCACACGATAAGAATAACTAATCTAGCAAAAAGCGTTTATGACAATAGATCAGAGAATCTAAAACTTGATCATTTAATTGCAGGAGCCCTTCTGCACGATGTTGGTAAACTTTTAGAATATGTAAAAAAAGATGGAAAATACATTAAAGGTACATATGGAGAAAAATTCCGTCATCCAGTATCTGGCGCTCTTCTAGCAAGAGAACTAGGACTTCCTGATGAAATAGTATTGATAATCTATGCACATTCACATGAGGGTGACAAGCTTAAAAGAAGTCCAGAAGCAATAATTGTCAACCATTGTGATTTCATAGATTTTGAAATAAAAAAATCATTGGTGTAAAATTTATGAAAGAAAAAAATACTGCTGGTAGAATTGTTGAAACAACTATTTCTGGGATAACATATAAACCTTTTTCTGGTGCAAAAAAGCACAGCTATAAATCAAAGGTTACAACACTTATAGATGGCTTAAAAAAATGTGGACTCCGAGATGGGATGTGTCTTTCTTTTCATCATCAACTTAGAAACGGTGATTTTGTAATTAATCAAACTTTTGAAGCTGCGAGAGAATTGGGAGTAAAAAATTTAATGATGGCACAAACTGCTATGTTTCCTGTTCATGAACCTGTAATTGATTTTATTAAAGAAGGTACTATAAATCGTATTGAAGGAAGTATCAATGGAATTGTTGGAGATTATATATCAAGAAATCCACTTCCATATCCAGTAGTTTTACGTTCTCATGGTGGTCGATGGGCGGCAATTAGAACAGGTGAACTTAAAGTTGATATTGCAGTAATTGCCGCTTCTGCTTCTGATGAACGAGGAAATGCAACAGGCGTAATTGGAAAAAGTGCTTTCGGTCCTATATCTTATTCTCAAGAAGATTCAATGAAAGCAGATAAAGTCCTTGTAGTAACTGATAATGTAGTTGAATATCCAAATAAATTCCAAGAAATAAGAGAGAGATATGTTGATTATGTTGCACAGGTAGACAAAATTGGTGATGCTAAAAATATAATGTCTGGAACAACAAAAATAACAGATGATCCAATGAAACTACAAATCGCATATGACTGTGTTGATTTAATGGATGCAGCTGGCCTAATTAAAAATGGCATGGTATTTCAATCAGGTGCAGGTGGGATATCTCTTGCTGCAATGAAATACCTTGGAGAAAGACTTGAAGAAAAAGATATCATCGCATCAACTGCAACAGGAGGTCTTACTCAGCTTATTGTAGATATTTATAAAGCAGGCCGTGTAAAAAATATTTATTATTCACAAGTTTTTGATGAATACTCTGTGAGATTTATTCAAAATGATATTGGAATTCCTGCAGATATTGGGCATTATGCAGATCCAACTTCAAAAGGAAGAACAATAGATGGTCTTGACATTGTAGTTCTTGGAGCTACAGAAGTTGACACATCTTTTAATGTAAATGTTAATACTCATAGTGATGGTCGAATGCTACATGGAATTGGAGGACATCAGGATACAGCAGCTGGTTCTTCACTTTGCATTATAACATGCCCTGTTTATAGAAAAACAAATCCTATTGTTCTAGAAAGTGTAACAACTATTTCAACACCAGGTGATGTTATTGATGCTATTGTGACTGATCAAGGAATAGCACTTAATCCAAAAAGAACAGATTTAATTGAAAAAGTAAAAGGAAATATTGATATCGTTTCAATAAAGGATTTAAAAGAAATAGCATACAAGCAAACAGGTGGTCCCCAAAAACTCGAATTTGAGGATAAATTAGTTGGATGTACTAAATGGTTTGATGGAACAATACTTGATAACATATGGAAAGTAAAAGGTTTGGATTAAAATGAAATGGTCATCTAAAATTACAAAGGTAGAACCTAATCATCTAGTAACAAGAGGTTACCGTCAGGAAGATTTGATTGGGAATGTACCATTTTCACATGTTGTATATCTTCTCTTAAAAGGTGAAATGCCAAGCAAGGAACATGGAAAGATGATAGATGCAATACTAACTGCTTGTATCGATCATGGAGTTACACCACCAACTGCAATGGCATCAAGAATTGTAGCATCAGGGGGAGTACCTCTCCCGACAGCTGTTGCAGCAGGAATACTATCGATAGGTGATGCACATGGTGGTGCAATTGAAAAAGGTGCAAAATATTTACAAGAAGGAGTTTTTAGAGCAAAAAATGAAAACAAAAAAATTAGAGAGATTGCAAAAATATTAGTAAAAGAGTCAAAGGAACAAAGGAAAAGAATACTTGGATTCGGTCATAGAGTTCACACATCTGATCCTCGAACAAAAAAACTTTTCGAACTTTCAGATCAATTAGGTATAACAAGTGATCATATATTTCTCTCAAAAGTAATAGAAAAAGAACTTGAAAATCAAACAGGAAAAAAGTTACCAATCAATGTTGATGGAGCAATTGCCGCAATTAGTTCTGATATGGGATTTGATTGGAGACTTGGCAAAGGATTTTTTTTACTTGGAAGAGTTGCAGGTCTAACAGCTCATGTTTATGAGGAGCAAACACAAGAAAAACCAATGCGTAAAATGTTTACTGTTGAATGTGAATATGATGGACCAAAAGAAAAAGATCTGTAGATTAGAGGTGTAATTTTGTCAAGGACAATGATTCAAAAAATATTTGAAAATCATTCTGATCAAAAAGCAAATGTCGGTGATTTAATTGATATTAAAATTGATGTTAGAGCTGCTCGTGATTTTGGTGGAGCAAATGTTGTTAAAAACCTCGAAGAAAATAACCTTTCTATAGATGACTCAATTAAGACTTATTTTACATTTGATTGTAATCCAGGTGGTTGTGATCAAAAATATGCTGCAAATCAGCAAATTTGCAGAATGTATGCAAGAAGACATAATATTAAAGTTTTTGATATTGATAGTGGAATTGGCACGCATCTTGTAATAGATGAAAAAAT
>CP070836.1:972334-988127 GCA_020341795.1 Thermoplasmatales archaeon | reverse complement strand
TTCATAAATGAAGGTTTATCCCAATTCTAGATAAATAGAGCCTGAGTAATAGTGTCTTTTAATTTACTATTAACATAAAACTGAGCATTTCTCACCTTACTATCATCAATCTCAATTTTTAAAGATTCAAAAAAGAGTTTAAAAAATGGGATAATTTTTTATTTTTAATTTAAACAAAGTTCTAAATGTTATCCCTTTTTCTCTTTAAAAGAAGAATAAAGATAAATATATCCCTATTAATAATCCAACAAAAGGTTTTGATTTCATACCATCTGCTTGCGTATGCAAATGCATAATCAGAATACTTTGTTATATTAAAAATGTTCTTATGTTATTTTTTATTATTAACGAGAATATAAAAAAATTATAATCATTGGGAAAAATAATTAAGTAATTTTGAGATGTATAAATTGTAGAAAAATTATGGAAGGGAAAACATCAAGGATAATACATGATGATTCAGAAAAAATATATAGATTAGATAACAAACATGTGGTTAAAAGAACATTAATGTCATTAATCTATGTGGCTACTACAAAAACATCAGATGATTACGCTTGGTCATCAATAAAGAAATTAATGAACGAACTAAGAGACACATATGAATTTTTAAAATATGTGCAAATAAAAGACATTAAACAACTAAGATACACAATTGATGATATCATAATAGAACCTAACTTAAATAACATTGAACCTAGAGATCTTGGAAAAGCAATACAAGACATAATAGATTTATTAAAAAAATATCTTGGAAAAAAAGCAGGATACTTTTTTATTCAAGAATTCAGAGAAGTTCTTGGTGAAGAATACCATAAGATTATCAAATCCATGGGTGTAGACTTACGACTCGTTGAACTTCAAAATGAACTTTATGGTGTTAATACTGATAAATACAAAATAAAAGATGATAGTAATTCTAATATTGCATATGTAGAAAAAATAGATTAAAAAATGGGCCTGCCCAGATTTGAACTGGAGTTTCTGGCTCCCAAAGCCAAAAGGATGGACCAAGCTACCCCACAGGCCCGATGAATTTGTGGAAACATAATCTAATATTTAAAAACTTTTATCAAAGAATAATTATTTACATATTTATGGATTTAAATTTTCGAAAACCAATCCATATTTTAGCATTTTTAATGTTATTAATATCATTTTTTGTAATTCTTATAATGCCGATTTTATTATTTTTTGATATTATTTCTTTTCAGGACCCAGAATTTGTACAAAATATTGATTATTTTAACGAGATATTCTTATTAATATTTCAACTAATTCTTGCTTTAGTACTATTCATTCTGATTCCAATTTTTTGGTATTTACTTGTCAATAATACAACCTTAAAACAATCTTTATATAAAATGAGAATTCGTCTGGAAAATATTGATATTGCTTTTTTATATGGTATACTTGCTACGATAGCAATGTATGCTTTATCTTTCATATTAGTTGCTGTTTTAGAATTTTCTGGAGCAAATATACAAGATATAAGCAATATTCAGGATATTGAACTATATTTTTCACCAATACCTATGTTTATCTTAATCGCGATTATGCCAGTTGCAGAAGAGATCTTTTTTAGAGGATTTTTACTTGATAAAATAAATAATTATGCTGGGAAAAATATTACAATTTTTTCAACAGCAATACTTTTTGGAATAGCTCATATGGAATATGCAAAAATATATCCAGTTGTTTTAACTTTTTTAATGGGTATTATTTTAGCATATATCGTATTTAAAACTAAGAATTTATTTTCTGCAATTATTGCACATGTCACATATAATGTTATTGTATATGTTATGTATATACTAGCTTCGTCTCTAAATTAGCCGTTAATTTGAAATATTAAAGATTTATCCAGATATCGAATTAAACGGTGGTGTTTATGGAAAAACAAAGAACATTTGTAATGGTCAAACCTGATGGTGTACAAAGAGGATTAATTGGAGACATAATAAATCGTTTTGAAAAAAAGGGTTTAAAAATTGTAGCAATGAAAATGGTTAGTGTCAACAAAGAACTTGCAGAGAAGCATTATGGATTACATAAAGGAAAACCTTTTTTCGATCCCACTGTGAAATATATAACATCATCACCTGTTGTTGCAATGATACTTGAAGGATATAATGCAATAGATTTAGTACGCACAATGATGGGAAAAACAAATCCTATTGATGCTGCATCAGGGAGTATTCGAGGAGATTTCGGACAATTCATAGGTAGAAATATTGTTCATGGTTCTGATGGTACTGACACAGCAGAGATGGAAATTAATTTATGGTTTAAACCTGAGGAAATATCAAATTATATAAAAATTGATGAAAAGTGGTTAACTGAATAATTTTTTTCATCCGTCGGCTTTATAATAGCTTAATTATTACAGTTTAGGCAATGGCTTTTGATAGGAAAACACTTGTTATACCTAATAAAACAATATTTGAAGAAAAAACAATAATAACCAAAGGTGACGTGGTTATAGGTGACCGTTGTCTAATACAATTTGGGATTAAAACCGATGGCCGAATTTTCGTTGGTGAGCATGTTATAATAGATGGAGATCTTGAATCTTCTGGTGATATTGGAGTTGATATTTTTAGTAATATTGGTGGAAAAGTTGAAAGTGGTGGTAATGTTTATTTTGGTGAAAAAGTAAAAGTCAAAGGTAAACTTTCACTAAATGGAGATCTCGATGTTGGAGATAGTGTTGAAATAGATCAAGGTTTCGAAGCAAAAGGATGGATAAATATCCGCAGTCCAATACCAATTGTTATTTATATTTTTATTTACCTAATGCAACTGTTGAAAATAGGACATAGCGAAGAAATTGACAGAATCCTTGAAGAAATTGAAGAAAATGATGGTGATACAATACCAATTTCTGAGACATTTTTATATATTCCAAATAACTCAATAATTGGAGTTCAAAAATCTAAAATAGATTACAATCTTAGAATTGGAAAAAATTCTCTACTTTTAGGAAATTATGATATAAAAGGAAATATCTATATTGATGATGAATCAGAAATTCATGGAACATTAAAAACCACAGGTAATTTATTTTCAGGCAAAGAAGTAACAATACATGGTAATATTGATTCAAATGGAGATGTAAGAATAGAAGATAATACAAGTATTGGTGGAAGTATATCTGGATCAAAAATTTATCTTTCTAAAACTGCTACTGTAAATGGTGAATTATATGCAAAAAATGGAATATCATTTATATCATCTTCACAAATAAATGCTGAGGAAAAAATTGAGCGCTTTAAAACAAATACAGATATTGTTGATGAAGTAGATGATTTGTTGGAGTAGGTACTTATGAGTATGCAGATAGGTATAGTTGGAAAACCTAATGTAGGGAAATCAACTTTTTTTAATGCAGCAACAGATGCACATGCAGAAATCGCGAACTATCCATTTACAACAATCGATGCTAATCGTGGTGTGATGTATGTCAGAAAACCATGTCCATGTAAGGAATTCAATGTTATATGCACACCCCATAACTCAAAATGTATAAGTGGTACAAGATTTGTTCCAATAGAAGCAATTGATGTTGCAGGACTTGTACCTAATGCAAGCAAAGGAAGAGGACTTGGAAATAAATTTTTAGACGACTTAAGACAAGCCCACTCATTAATACATATTGTTGATTCATCAGGTAGCACTGATGCCGAAGGTAATCCCTGTGGATTAGGAAAATATGATCCACTTTTAGATGTAAATTTTCTTGAAAAAGAAATAACTCTCTGGCTTATGGGAATATTAAAAAAAGATTTTGCAACAATCGCCCGCCGATGTGAAGTCGAAGGAAAAAAAATACATACAACGATTGCCGAAAAACTTACGGGTTTAGGAATCAATGAAGAAAATATCTACAATGCTATTAAAAAAATTGGACTAGACTTTTCTAAACCCTCAAAATGGGATGATGAACAACTTCAAATTTTTTCTGATGAACTTCGAAAAATTAGCAAACCAATGCTTATAGCATTCAACAAATGTGATATCGCACCTGATGATAATATTAAAAAAGCCGAAGACTTAAGAAAAATAGGATACATTGTTGTACCAACAAGTGCTGAGTCAGAACTAGCGTTAACAAATGCAGCAAAAAAAGGATTAATTGATTATAAACCTGGTAGTAGTGATTTTAATATTTTAAAGGAATCAGAATTAAACGAAAAACAATTAAAAGCCTTAGAGTACATAAGAACTCATGTGTTACAAAAATATGAATCAACAGGTATACAAAAATGTATCGAAGAATCAGTGATAATGCTCAAACTTATTGTCGTATATCCCGTTGAAGATGAAACACATTTAACAGATAAAGAGGGAAGAATATTACCTGATGCTCATCTTATGAAAATTGGCAGCACAGCTAAAGATTTAGCTTATAAAGTCCATACAGATTTGGGGGACCATTTTATAAGAGCGATAGATGCTAGAACTAAAAGAATAATCGGAGCGGATTACGAGTTAAAAGATGGAGATGTAATTAGAATTGTATCAGATAGTTAATAACTTTTTAAACAGCATTTTTCAATAGAATTATATTTTATTTCAACTAAATTTTATGTATATGCATATGCAAATGCATGATAACTGCATAATTATCTGCGAAACAGCTTTTTATATACTTCAAACTTTACTTTTTTGGGGTCACTCAGCCAAAAATAGTTATAATTACAAGGAGGAGAAGTATGCCAAGTAGAAAAAATAGACAGCGTAAACTAGCAAGAATTTTAAATAAAAAAGATAAACGGTTTTCATTAGAAGATATTCCACTAAAAACAATGAGAGTAACAATATATGCACTTAGATGGTTATTTCTTTTAGTCTTTATGTTTATTATTATGGGAATATTAGCTTTATTTTTAACAGGTGGAGAAAGATATGTACAGCAAATAATTGGTTATAGTATTACAGGATTTTTCACATTTTTTATGGGATATTTTGGATGGATCCTTGCACAAGGAGTCATCGAAACATTAACTGGACGTGAAACCAAAGCTGAAAATAGTCTTTCATATTACCTTAAAAAAAATAAAAAACACAGATTATAAGACTTATAAATACGATAATATTTAATAACCTATTTTTTTCATTATTGTTATGAGGTGTGAACAATTTGATACTATTCGATAACCATATGCACCTTCGAAGAGATGGTCGGTTTATAGATGCTATAAAAGAATTTAAACAAGCAGGAGGCACCCATTTTGTATTATGTCAATACCCTATGACATCCATATTAATAAATGAGAAAAGCTATCGGTCATGTTATCTTGAAACTATTAAAATGGCTGATGAAATAAAAGCCAAACTAAATATTGGTGTTTTTGTTACAATAGGCCCTTACCCTGTTGATTTTATTAGGTTAATTGAAAAATTTGAAAGAGAATCTGCAATTAATATTATGAAAAAGGGTATTGATGAAGCAGCAAATTTTTGTCAAGAAGGACTTAGTATTGCTATCGGTGAAATTGGTCGACCACATTTTCTTGTCAGTAATCAAATAATCTCAGATTCAAATGATATTCTTTTTTATGGTATGCAAAAGGCAAAAGATGTAGATGTACCAGTTGTATTACACACTGAAAGAACAACTCCAAAAAATTGTCAAGAACTAGTTGAAATGGGTAAAAAAGCAGGCTTAAAACCTGGAAAAATAGTCAAACATTTCTCTCCATCTTTGATACTTAAAAGTGAAAATTATGGATTAATGCCTTCTGTTCTTGCAAGTGAAAAAAATATCATTTCTTCCATCAAAAAAGGCACAAGATTTTTACTTGAAACAGATTATATTGATGATCCAAAAAGACCTGGTGCTGTTTTAGGACCAAAGACCGTTCCAAAAAAAACTTTATCTTTATTAAAACAAGAAATCTTAAATGAAGATCAGATCTTAAAAATCCATAAAGAAAACCCTGAAAAAACATATAATATTTGTTTAGATGGATAGAATTATTAACAAGAATGTTATTTTAGGTTGCTGATTTAAATGAGTGCAAAAAGTAGAAAATTAGATTTTAGAACTACTTTGATAATTTTATTAATTCTGATAATAATTGTCGCTGTATTATGGGTAATAACAAATCCACCTCCTGAAGAAGAGGAAATTTATTCTGTTGAAAGAGTCTTTTTAACAAATCAAAATTTCATTAATGGTAAAACAATAACTGTTGAAGGAATATTTTATCTAGATGGAAATCGAGGTGCCTTAATCCCTCCAACTACAGATCAAGAACCTGATCCAAAATATATACTTCATATTGATAATAATACATTAGAGCCTCTTAACAAATATCACATAAAAGGTGAACTTCAAATTGAACCCTCAGAAGATCCAATAAACCCTGTTGGAGATTATATATTATATACACAAAAAATAGATCCAATTTAATTGAAATATTAAGAAGTTATTGAATCTAAATATATTGGACATTTCTGTTTTATTCCAGAATATGTTTAAAATTAGTTAAAAAAATAATATTACAGAGGTGAATATTAATTGGTAGATCAAAAAAATAAAAAAAGGAAAAAAATATTAGTAGTTATTGGAATTGTTCTAATATGTATTTTATCAATATTTTTAATACTTGCATATCTAAATTATTTACCATTTTTCCTAAAACCTATTAAACCAATTGGAAATGTTGAAGAAAAACCTATGGATTCTTATATTGAAAAGTATCCTTTAATTTCAGAAATCCCAAATTTAGATAAAATAGAAAAAAATTTTTATGATACAGATGAAAATTCAACTTCAATCGTAGAATTTTATAAACAAAAATTATCAGATGAAGGTTATTCATTAAGATATGAAGACACTATTCAAATAGAAGGAACAGAATTTACTGTGTTAGGATTTACGAAAGGTGTAACAGCGGTTGGTATATTAATTTCAACAAATGACTCAGATGGATCAGAAGTTATTTATACTACTGGAAATGCTGTTGATTTTTTGGATATTTTAGAATGGTACCAAAATCAATAAAAAATTTAACCTATATATTTTAATTCTTCTGATTTTTCTTTTCCAAGTCCCTCAATTTCTTTTAATTGATGAGCAATATTTTCAATTTCTTTTGCTTTCTTCTCAAGTGCTGATAAATTAATTTCAATATTTGTTAATTTCATAATTATATTTAATACAGCTTTTGCACTTTTAGGATCAACTAAATATCCAGGAGTTTCACCCATTAGACAAGCTCCATAAAAACCTCTTAATTTTCCAAGACCCAATAAAAGACCACTTGCGCCAACGATTCCACCGCCAGGTTCATTTTTTTTGAACACCGCTCCATGTTTTTTCATAATTTTTACTAGATTTTTATCAGTTGTTGCACATAATACTCTTGGATTTTCAATCTCATGGCCAAGACCGTATCCTCCTAATGTATAAATTTCTTTAACACCTAAGCCTTCTATTATATCTAATATTTTTTCAACAAGTTCATATTGACCTTGTGATGATAAACCTTGATAATCTCCTGTGAGTAACACTAAATCACGTTGATTTTTTTTCTTTGATTTCCAGAAATAAAACTCATTATTTACAAGTTCAATGGTTCCATCAATATTTATAAAAACTTGTGGTGGAAAATCTTTGCAATGAAGTTCTGCAAATTTTATTGCTTTTATTGATTCTATAAGATGCTCTACTGCAAGTTTTCCAACGTTTCCAATACCTGGAAGACCTTCTATTAAAATCGGATTACTTAGTTTTGGTTTTTTATCTGTATATCTAACATTTACATAATCCATTTCAATCAACCTTTTGTATTTTTTTTAATTTTCTCCTATATTTACCATAATGATCCTGAGGTGAAAACCTTGGAGGATTTTTTGATACAGTATTTATTTTACAACTTGGGCATATTTTTTCAAGTGTATAATTTTTACATTTTTTACAATAAAAAATATGTGACATTTATTCCTCAAGTTTTCTATGAAATTCACATTCTCCTTTAAACTGTTTAATATTATTTTGAATTTTTTCCACAGCTTTTTTCAATTCATCTTCTGCTATTTTATAATCAGGAGCCTTTACAGTTATCATATAATGAGGAGCACCAACATATTTAATCTTAATTTCAACATCTTCATATTCACTATTTTCCGCTAATATAAAAGCATCTCGAATGTGTTTCACACCATCTGGTAACCAAGATTTAACATCTATATACCCTTTGATATTAACAAATGGAATTGTTATATTTGATTTAGCTATTTCCTCAAAAGTATCTATCCAAGAATTTTTATAACCATCTTTCTTGAGTGTATCAATATCATATGCTGCTTCTTCAAAAGCTGTATAAAGAGTTCCATATTTTTTTATTAAATCCTCAGCGAAATCTTTATAGCATTGCTCTTTGCTTTTCCCAATCTTTTTAGCAACCATCTCAAGAAGCTTTTCAGATTTTCCTTTATTTTTCCATTCCTGAATTTTATCTCTTCTTTGATGTTCATTTACTCTTTTCAAAGAAAGATCAACATGTTGTTTTGTCATATCAACATGTAATACTTTACAAACAACCTTTTGTTTTTCTTTAATATGATTTCGAATTCGTTTAACCCATCCGGTTGCTATTTCAGCAATATGAATAAAACCCTCTTTTCCAGGATATTCATCGAGTGTTACAAATGCTCCAAAATTCTGTACTTTTATAACAGTCCCAACAACAAGCTCTCCTTCCTCTGGGAACTCTTTTTTTATCATAAAAAACCCATTTACTCAATAATCTCTAAAATCTCTCCTTTTATCTGTGCTTTACCACCAACAGGAATAGCAAGTTTACTACCACATATATGACATGATACTTGTGTACTTGCTTTATTGAATAAAACTTGTTCATTTTCACAATCCTTACATCGAACTTTTATAAATCTACTCTCTGGTTTTTTCATATTTACTCACTTATCTCAACTTTTCTAGCTCTTATACTAGGTGGTTGAATACTTTTTTTACACTCAGTACAAGTATATTTTAGCGGAGCCCTTCTACTTGTTTTTTCTCGCCCCTCAGGTTTTGGTCTTGGAAAACCTCTATAACCGCTTGTAACGCGACGAAAACGTCTTTGCCCTTGTTTTAGCTCACTTGCTTTTTTCTTTTTTATTTTATGAACCTCATGAAAAGTATGTTTCTTACATGAAGGGCAGTACATTTTTATTTTACGTGGTTTTAACATAGTAGATTACCTTTGATTCATAATTTTGAGTGAAAACGTAATAAGGAGGTAATATATAAAATATAATGCTATACTTCTAGCTCTTCAACAGCACCTTTTTTTGAAAGTATTTCACTCATTTCTTTAGAAATTGATAATACGTCTCCCTTTCTAAGGTTATATTTTTTTGCATCAATTCCAATGAATTCAGGTAGATTTTGATTAACTATTACGATTGGATTAGTATTTTTTTTGCCGTTCTCCGAATCGACCTTTATTGATTTATTTACCATATTTTCGACTTTTTCTTTTTCTAATATTATATAACGCTGTCGTTTTAAAATTTCCAAAATTGAATCATATAAATTTTTTTCAGATTCTAACATATTTGATATATCAGGATTACCACCACGAGTCTTTGTAACTGCTGCCAATATTATTTTTTTCTCTCTTAGCTCATAGATATTTATTGCAATTTTTTTAGCATTTGAAATTTCTTCTTTTACAAGTAATTTTTTCTGAGATGATGACTCAATATCGAGTCTTTTATCTAATGCTTTTAGATAATCTGAATGATCATTATAAAATCCAGGATTTAACTCTGTTAAAATTGGTGAATTTTTTTCTAATTGCTGAATTTTTCGAAGGCTTCTATAATTTATTTCCTCTAAATCCATGGTTTTCTCTCTTATTTTAAATTTCATTTTTTAATTAGTTTATTACTAAATAATATTTGCAGCTTTTCTACCAATTAAAAGTGCTGCTAAATATGTGGGTATAATATGTTCTCCTTCTTTTAAATTATATCTTTCATCCTTTATTTTTATATTTATAGGTTTACTGACATATACCTTGATTGGTTTATCTGATAAAACAACAGCATCGTTTAATGGATTAAATTCATCAATTTTGTTTATCGGAATTTTTACAACTTTTAATCCAGTTTTCCCATGTAGGGAACCTGGTAATCTTATTAAACGTTTAACATCACAGGTAACTGGTTCATCGGTTTCTCCTGCACTCATTGTTACAGCAGTATTTCTTAATGCATTATTAAGGAAAAATTTGCGAATTAGTTTAGATTGATCTAATTTTCCTTGTTTGATTCTACTAACTCTTTCTTCAGACAAATCAAGCAATAATTTTTTAGCATCAGAATCATTTACTCCATAATCTTTAAGCTTAATTATTGGTTTTTTGCTTTTTTTTATTTCTTCAACAATTTCAATGATACCTCGGCTAATACGCCCTCTCCATCCAGGTTCATCAGGCGTCGGCATTTTCAACGATTTTGCACTTGGATAAGTCCTCTGACCATATCTTTTTAATCCAGTAATTTGCTCATGAAAAATCAAAGAATCTTTTAAATCACGTCCGGTTATATAATCTACAATCTCTCTTCTCTCATTGCTATCTAAACTTAAGATATTAGGATCTTTAACATGACAGTGATAACCTCTACCTCCACTGAAATATAATTCAATATATCTTTGATCAAAATCAAAATCATTAAGTAAAAAATCATCAACTAGTTTAAAAAACTCTTTTTTAACTACATCTAACTGTTGCTCATAGCTTAAAGACTCGACATTGGGAAGATGATCTGAATCGAGATCAAAAATAAGCTCAGCACCCATCCAATCTTTTTCCTGCATTGTTGCTGCATCAGGTTTTTTATAATAAGCCGATGAGTAATAAATATGGCTAAGTGCCGTTGTTTTTATAAATCGATAAAATTGATTTTTTTTGTTAAAACCAATGTGCCGTATCATCCCTTTGCCACCAAAAGTGATAAAAGCAAATTCACGACGACTAAAGCGATCAGGAAGGTCCACTTTACTAGATTCATAGTATTGACTAAATAAATTTTTTAGAAATTCTAGTGATTCCTTTGTGGTTGAAAAACTCCCCATTACAAAACTCATAACAATTTTGAGTCTTTAATGTTTTTCAAAAAAAATATGCATTATTAAATAATTTTTGTAGATAAAGTTTTATTATAAAGGATTATTACTAGTTTTAATGAGCAATATAATAGAGGATGAGCTACTTTCATCAACAGTTATTAAAAATCCTAATATACTAGATTTTGACTATATACCTGAAGAACTTGTACATCGTGATGATCAATTAAAATATCTTGCTCAAATGTTTAAACCACTACTTTCTAATGTTTCACAAAATGTTATCATAAAAGGACCCATTGGAACTGGAAAATCAGTAATAGCTAAAAAATTTTGCATCTCTCTTACTAATCTTGCTCGAAAACAAGGAAATATAATAGAATATGTGCATATTAACTGCAGAAAAAGAACAACAGATTCGATGACACTTCTTGGAATTTTAAATCATTTTGACTCACGATTTCCAGATAGAGGCTTCTCAGTACAAGAAATGCTTCAGGTTCTTAAAAAGCAACTTATAAGAAAAAATACTCAAATACTTATAATACTTGATGAAGTTGATTCACTTCTTAAAAAAAGTGGTTCAAATCTTATATACAATCTCACACGTTTTTCAGATGAATCTTCATTAGAAAAAACGCCTGTATCACTTCTACTAATATCTCAAAAAGATATATTGCCTTTGTTAGATATAGCAGCACTTAGTACATTTAAACGAAGTAATGTTTTATCATTAGATAAATACACACGTGATGAGTTATTTGATATAATATCACAGCGAGTTAAACTTGCATTTCATACGGAATCAGTAGACTTGGATTCAATTGATTTAATATCAGATATAGCATCTGAATGGGGAGATGCACGATTTGCTATAGAACTATTATGGAAAGCAGGAATTGCAGCGGATCATCAGCATGTTGAGAGAGTTACACCTGAACATGTACGTGCTGCAAAAGCAGAAACATATTCAATAGTCACAGAATCAAAATTAAAAAATCTTGAAAAGCATCAACTTTTAACTCTATATGCAATTGCAAAAAGACTTAAAAAAGATCAAACAGCCTATGTAAACACTGGTAAAGCTGAAAAAACATATATACTCACCTGTGAAGAATACGAAGAAAAACCTAGAACGCACACTATGTTTTGGAATTATCTTAAAGAAATTGAAAATGCCGGTTTTATCAATATAAAACCCTCAAGTAAAGGACATATTGGAACAACACAACTGATTTCACTTCCAGATATACCTGCGGAAATAGTTAGAGAAAAAGTTGAAAAATTATTAAAATAATTTATCATCAAACATGCAATCTTTTAACAGAGGACAATCAGTACAATTTGGCTTTTTTCTACAATAATCTTTTGCTAAAATTACGATTTGTGCATGTAATTCACCATATACTTTTGTGAGTATTTTATCTTCGTAATTTTTTGATAAATCGTTTTCAAAAAACAATTGAATTTCATCATAAGATGTTTCTGTATCAAGAGGTAATCTGTTACAAATACGTTTTGTATAAGCATCGACTACAAAAATTGGTTTATCTCCTGCATATAAAAGAATTGAATCAGCAGTTTCCAGACCTATTCCTTTTATTGATACTAACTCTTTTCTAATAATTTTAATATCTCTATTAAAAAAATTATATAGATTATAATTATATTTATCTTTTAATAATTTGCTAAGGGTTTGTATTCTTTGGGCTTTTTGATTGAAAAAACCAGAAGGTTTAATAATTTTAGTGAGATTTTTTAGATTAGCATCTGCAATACTTTTTATATTAAGCTTCCTGTCAGATTTTAAATTTTCTAATGCTTTTTCTACATTCGACCAACTTGTATTTTGAGTTAAAATTGCACCTATTATCACTTCAAATCTTGGATCACTTTTGTTTTTTTTATGATAATTTTTATCTATTGGCCACCAATAAAGATTGCCTAGCTTTTTTAATAAAATTTGATATAATAATGTTGGTGATAAACTCATATTGACTAAAAATCATGTAAGAAATAAAGTTCTATCAAGTTTTTGGTTTTGATAATTTCATAGAATATTTTAAAAATTTTTCATTACAAAAATGAAGGTAAAAATATGAATTCAGATAATTCCATTAGTACGACACTTGAGAATTATATAGGTTATGAAGCTGTACTTCTTTATGACTTAATGAATTGTTGTGGCAGGTATATAAATTATCTTGGGATTGTTTAAGAGATGATACCTTGATATTAAGGATGAAGTAAAATATAAGATAAAAAAATATAAAAAAACACCAAAGGAATACTACAGAGGATATAATTGTCTGGAAATTCCTTCAAATATTTTTTTATTTTTGATATAATATTTTTTAACAATAAATTTAAAAGAAAATAAAGAATATATTTTAATGGAGGTTTTAAAATTATGAATAAAAAAATATTTGTTGTATTATTTTTTGTTGGACTATTTTTACTTGGTTCTAATTCTATATCGGGTGTTCCTCAAGATTCAAAAAACATTATTAAAGAAAAATTAATCAAAAATACTGATGTATTTAAAGAGAATAATTATGAAATTCAAGATTTTGGATTTGTTTCAGAAGGTCCTATTAATAGCTTGTTTGTTGAATTGGAATCAATTGATGGATCTGAATCAACGGTTGAATTAATTCAAAATTGTATGGATAAAAAACCTCCTTTGATTGCTAGATTTGTACCGGGATATCCAATTCCTGTTATGGGATTAGATATTACAATTTATTTTAAACGAGATGTGAATAGAGGTCTTAGAAAAATGTACATGACGTTTTCCGGGGAGTATGTTTTTAATGAAAACGGTGAATTAATTGATGTTGTTAATGTGACATATTATACTAGTGAAATTCATAGAGTTCAAGTTACTAATTTAAATGGTTTATTTGTGTATTTTAAACCAAGATTAATAAGAGGAATAATTCCTAGACCTAAAAATTTATTATGGCCTGCTAGATTTATGATTCTAGGATTAGCAGATAATGTTGAATATTTGAAATAAAACGAATTTTCAGATTGACTAGGGATTTTTATAACAATAATGGAAAAATTAATAATCAAACTAATACTCGGGGTGATAACATTGGCTATGCGTAAGTGCGAGGTCATACGCGCAAGCGCGTGGTCTTTGACTCGGGCCAGTGGTCTAGTGGTTATGACGTCGCGCTTACAACGCGGAGATCGCCTGTTCAATTCCGGCCTGGCCCACTATAACTTCAGAACCTTGAGGGTTTTTAATGGATGGAAAAATACTTTTTTCTTTGGAAAATTGTGTTAAATGTATGCAAACAAAAGAGCTTTTAACGGATAGAGATGATATAAGAATCGTAACTTATCCTCATGAAATCTCAGATTGGACTAATGAACAATTAAATGAAGCAAAATCCCATGATGTATTTGATGATTTAACAATTACTGCTCCGATTTTGTGGATTGATGGTCGAAAAACAATTGGATATTTAAGAATTAGAAAATGGTTTCAGGATAATAAATAAAATAATCTAGTCTAATTCTTTTATTGTGTTTTTCATTTTTTTATACCAATTATCGATACAATTTTCAATACTTTCCCTTGTTTGTTTTGAATCTTTACAAATATAAACGTGATAATATCCTCCATTTTTTATTGTTTTTGTTGTTTTTGAGCATAATTCATAGCATGTTAGTTTTTGTAAAGATCTGTATACTGTACTTCTTTCTCTTTTGAGATCTTTTGCAATAGCGTTAACGCGTGATTCTCCTTTTTTCTTTAGTTTTTTATATACTTTTAAATCTAATTCATTTAAATCAAAAACACATTTTATGACATCGTTACAACAAATTGGATTATTTAGATTTATAAATTTCATCAACACTTAATTAATTATGTAATATATAACGGTTGTGCTAAATTATTGCACAAACATTATATAGTATATTTGTCATTACTAACAAAAGAATGGATAATGAGTTAGAAGAAATAAGAAAAAGAAAATTTCAAGAATTAAAGAAAAAATATATGATAAGAGGTAACAAAATGGATGTAAATACACTTGATATACCAATTAAAATAACAGATGCAGATTTTGAAGAAAATATAAAAAAATACAAAACAATAGTAATTGATTGTTGGGCACCATGGTGTGGACCTTGTAGAATAGTTGCACCAGTTATCGATGAACTCGCAAAAGAGATGGCAGGAAAAATTGTCTTTGGAAAGTTAAATGTCGATGAAAACCCTATTATATCTGGAAATCTTCAAATAATGAGCATTCCGACGATGTTAGTATACAAAGATGGAAACCTTGTTGATCGCCTCGTTGGAGCATATCCAAAAGAAGAGCTTAAAAAGAAACTTGAAATATATGAATAAATTATTATAACTAAGTTTATTCTAACAAAATATATGGGGGATCTTTAAGTTTGATTAAAAAACGTACAATAGTAATAATAGAAATATTAACTGTGGTTACTTTTTTATCTGGATGTACTACAACAAATAATACTAATGATAAGGATAATCCTCCTGTATCAGTAAGAAATATGAAAAATATTGGTAATGTAAACCACATTCTTTATTTTCATTCATCAAGTTCATATGATGATAACATAATCGTTGAATATAAATGGGATTTTGGAGATAATACAACTAAGACAACGACTGATAAAGGAGTATATCATAAATACGATAAAATTGGTAACTACACT
>CP070836.1:961009-972234 GCA_020341795.1 Thermoplasmatales archaeon | reverse complement strand
TCTTCCTCACCGGCTTCAATCTCGTTTCCGTTTATCAAGATTTTCAACAGTACATCTCCTCACTATCGAGTCATTCACTGTTATCACTTGGGATGTTTCCACTGATTCGCATAAAAATAATATTAATCTTCCCACTAAACTAGTCACTCTTGAAGATATATACAGTAGTGAATATTTCCCAGTAGATGGAAGAGATGAAGCTGAAAAAATTAAGTATTTTATAAAAAATACAGTTGAGAAATGGGATACTGATTATGTGATGTTAGTTGGAGATATCAACAAGATACCAATTAGAAAAACATGGATGGGAAATGAAATGGACATACTTACAGATTTATATTATGCTGATCTATTTAATAGTGATGGAAGTTTTTGCTCATGGGATTCAAACAATAATGGCTTATTCGGAGAATATGCCCATAATGGTTTTTATGACCTAGTTGATTTATACCCTGATGTTTACATTGGAAGGATTCCTTGTAGTTATAAATTCGATGTGAAAAACGTTGTAAATAAAATTATAACCTATGAAAAAACAACATATACTAGCGACTGGTTTAAAAACCTTATTTTATGCGGCGGTGACACTTTCCCAGGATATGGTGTATTTGAAGGTGAAGTAGTCAGTGACTGTATTGCTGAAAACATGCCTGAATTCAACCATATCAGATTATGGACTTCAACGAATACTTTTAATCATAATACAATAAACAATGCAATTAACAATGGTGCTGGATTCCTCGCGTACTCAGGACATGGCTATGAAGTAGGTTTTGGTACCTCACCTCCAAATGAGAATCAAAGAATTGAATATTTCAACAGATATCTATTCGATTTATCAAATAAAAATAAACTACCTGTCATATTTTTTGATGCATGTTCAACAGCTACACTTGACTATACTCTTGGAAAATTTTTAGGAGTAGACTTAATTAAAATACCATTTCCAACATTTGCATGGAATTTAGTCCGAATGATAGGAGGAGCAATAGCAACAATTGGTGCAACCCGTGTAGCATATACCAATGTTGATGAAAATGGTCCTCATGCAGGGGCAGGATATCTTGTACTTCAATTCTTTAAATCATACAATGAGGGGATAACAGTAGGTGAAATGTTTGTAAGTGCAAAAAATGATTATTTAAATAACATATTTAAAGATCCATTCACAGTAGAAGAATTTATTTTGATTGGTGATCCAAGCTTAAAAGTAGGTGGTTATCATGAATTATGATTTTAAAATAAAAATAGTTATAGGAGTAATTTTGCTATTTATTGTGAGTAATTTCTCGGTTGCTGGTCTGAATCAAATAACTCCAATAAATAATTTTGAATCATTACATTCTTATAATCCTATAACAAATATCAATAAATATCTATCAGGATGGCCACAGATATATAATGGTGGAAGTGATGATGAAGCCTGGGGTATGGCCATTGATTCTCAGAATAATATAATAGTAACAGGTTACTCTGTTGATAAATCAATTAGTAGAGCTAATATTTTCACTATTAAATATGATAATGAAGGAAATGAAATCTGGAATATTTCTTATGATAGTGGTATAGATGACATTGGATTTGATGTAACTGTTGATTCAGAGGATAATATAATCATTATTGGTTTTAGTGGTAGTAGTAATAACTGGAATGGAAATTTTATTGTAATAAAATATAACAAGGATGGTATCAAACAATGGTCAAGAACATATCGTAAAGGAATCAGTAGTTTTGCAGGCGGAATAGTAACAGATTCTAATGATAACATCATAATATCTGGAAGTACTGGGGATATCAATCAAATGAATGTGTCAGCATGGACGATAAAGATAGATAGCAATGGTAATGAGATATGGAACAAAGTTTTTCGCGAGAGCTGGTCTGATTTTTCATTAGGTATAACCATTGGCCCAGAGAATAATATTATTACTGTTGGAATTACTATTTCTCCCATGATTGGAGGTGGTTTTAGTTTAGTCAATTATGATGAAAATGGCAATGTTATATGGTGGAGATCATATGGTGGAAACCAAGGATGGGATTTAGCTATTGACTCTAAAGGAAATATAATCATGGTTGGAGATTACTATTCAGATGAGGATGATTATCTAAATTGGTTTATAATAAAATGCGATAACAAAGGTGAAACCCTATGGATACAAGAATATGATAGTGGACAAAGTGATAGCCCAATGAGTGTTGCCATTGATTCTTATGATAATGTAATTGTTGGTGGATCTAGCAGTTTTTCAAAATATCAAAATTATGAACATTGTTTAATCATATATGATCAGGACGGTACAGAACTCTGTATGAAAAGACCAGAAATAATGGGTTCCCTAATGGATGTTGCTGTAGATCATAGTGATACAATTGTTGTAACAGGTAGTAAAAGACCATTTTCTATGGGAATCTCTGATTTTTATACAGATAAATACTTTGATATCACACCTCCCTCTGTTCAAATGGAAAAACCAGTAGAAAAAAACCTTTATTTATTCAATATTAAACTAATTCCACTTCCTAAAAATACATTAGTCATAGGAGGATTAACTATATCAATGAATATTGATGATCCAAACGATATAGTTAAAGTAGAGTTTTATATTGATAACCAGTTAATGGAAACTGTAACTGAAACGCCATATGAATGGAGTTGGAGTGATAAAACATTTGGAAAGCATACAATTAAAACAATGACTTATGATGATTCGGGTAATGTCGCCAGAAAAGAATGTGAAATAATAAAAATATTATAACTATTAATCACTAATTCATACTAAAAAATCTTTTTAATTTAAGTAATATGAATAAAAAAATATAGAGATGGGTTAATTTTTATTATAACCCTGTTATAAAGAACAATAGTAACTTTGCACTAGCTGTTTCCTCTGCTGATGCGCCTTCATCAGAAATTGCATTAATTGCTATATCAATATTGCCAAATCCAAGTGGGAACTTTGATTTAATTTGTTTTGATTCCTCAGGTGCAATACTTGCTATATTACCTGAAGATTCTTTTCCTAGAAATACTAAACCATCTAGGTTAATACTCCACTGTACATTTGTAGCATCAGCATTTCCAATATTTTTTATAACAGCGCTTACTCCAATTCCACCAGAAACTGATTGAATTTCTAGAATTGGTTGTTCAACTCCACCGCTTCCAAAGTATATAATTTGTTCAGATTCATATACAAAACCCAGAGGGCATACATCTCCACTTAGAATATTTTCCTCTTCTGATATTTGAACGGGGTTAGACCATGTTGCTCCTCCATCCTCGGTAGTACATGAATTAAGTACACCATCTTTTACAAATGAGCAAACAGCATTATTTACACCTATATGATCAATTCTTGGTTCGATTGCATCTGTAATAATCGTCGTCTCTGAAAAACCAGAATTTAAAACATCATTACCATAATATGCAATTATGTCTCCATCTCTTTCAGAGACAATTATAACATTATCACTTCGAGCAGAGATATCAATTTTGTTATCATTTCCCACACTATCAATAATTAAACTATCAAGTCCTGGGTGTATTGGATATCCTTCATATTCATCCCAGACTCCAAATTCAAATGCGTCTAAAAATATATCCATTTCATCTTGGGTTTCATTTTCGTAATTCCAAACAGAGTATGAACGGAGTGTATCATGATCAATATCTGTACTTGTCGATGTACCAAATTCCATTTCTGACCAATAATAAATCCATGCAACTCCATCCGGGTTACATTGATATGTAAACATAGGAACTTGAATACCAGCTGAACCATGATCACCAATTATAGAACAAGCACCATATGCCCATTCATTTTCATCTGGATCAGTTGCTGTATAACCACCACAATCTACATCAATAAAGTAGGTGTATCCATCTCCAAGATCATTAAAAGTCCAAAGCATTCCTTCAAAACTATCTTCAAAGTTTGAGACATCTCCAATAATTACTTTAAGAAATCCCCCACCATCAAAATAATATGGACCAGGAACCATTGATCCTAAAAATCTACCATCTCCACATCCATCTACATCAGGTTTTTCAGGTGGATCATCTAAAACAAATCCCATCCCATCTGTCCATGTTTCTCCTAAATCAGTAGAACCTGAAAAGTATACATTTTCCTGATCAAGTGAGTTATAACCAACAACCAAATCATTTCTACTATTAGATATAGCCGGAGTTATTCCATCAAATATTGGTATACCAGTAATCTGTGGGTTTTTTATAATATTATAACTTATTTGATTCTCCAATTTAGTTGCAGTTGCAATATCCATATTATAAAAATTATCTTCGTTTTTATATATTTTTAAAGTTTTTTCATTTTTATCTTGTTTTTGTATAATATCACTGGCAGATGCTGTAATCATCAGCCCCACAATAACAAAAGTTATTGCCAACAAAATATGTTTCTTACATTTATTCATTCCTTTTTTCACCTCCACCTTACAATTTGTTAATAATTGTTATTATTTATCAGCATATAATTATTTCGATTAAAAAAAAAATATTTTAATATTTATATTACTTTAAAAATGATAAGAAAATATTTAAAAAAAAATAAGAAAAAAATATGGGTTATTTATAACCCAACTACTAAGAATAAGAGTAGTCTTGCACTAGCTGTCTCTTTTGCAATATCCGCTGTTACTGTTATATCTATTCCTCCGAATCCAAGCATAAATCCAGTTTTTACTTGTATTGATTGACCTGGTTCAAGTGTTGCTTTTCCAGATTTTTCACCACCAATAAAAACAAGTCCATCAGATTTTATACTCCAGTCAAAGTTTTCTGCAGTAGCATCACCAATATTTTTAATGGTTGCAGATACTCCAATTCCACCAGAAATAGATTCAATTTCTATAATTGGTTGTGCAATTCCACTTTTACTAAAGTATACAATTTGTTCTGAATCATAAGCAATACCTATAGAACATACATCTCCACTCTGAACATTTTCTACTTCTGATGCTATCTCTGGAGTTGACCATGTCGCTCCACCATCCTGAGTCGCACTAATATACAAATCTCCATCCTTGCTAAATATACATATTGCTTCATTTTCATCTATTGCTACAATTTTTGGATTTGTTTCATCATCTACAGTAGATGCAACATAACTTGCACCAAAATTATCCATACCATCATCTGAATAATAACATATAATATCATTATTACCTGCATCATCAGTCTGTGAAACAATTATTACATTATCATTGTATGCTGATACATCTGGATTTTGATTATTTTCAGGTGTAACAAGCTCCCCAGCGGTCACAAATGAATCACGTGCTTCAATGTCATATTCAAAATCATCAACTCTTAATTCAATATTATAAAAACCCTCATCTGAATTAAACCGTTGCCATACACCATAATTAAGTTTGGTAATTGGATCTAAATCATTAGCAGGGTTTGAACAATCCTCTAAGACTTCACCGGTTTGACCACTAATCAACCAGCTAATAGTTGCATAACCATCACCCGTGGAATACTTTGTAAACGGACACCCATTTGCATCTCTACCATCATATCCATTATAACCAGATAAGGTAATATAACCCCATTTTAGGGGATCATTAGGTTCAGCAGATGCCATTGATGCTCCATCAAAACCATAAATACCATTATCTTCCCAGTCCCATGTTCCAGCTTGCCATGTATCAGGATCTGAACCATCAATAAATTCAGCTAAAGTAACCTGTCCACTAACCTCCCAATTTGGAACCACAACTCCATAAAACGTATTACCAGAAGAATATGCAATTGAGGGTTTTTCAGGCATAGCCTCTAATATCCAACCATAAGCACCTTCATCCCAAGTAGTTCCACCATTTGCAGAAAAAGAAAAATATACATTTTCTTCATCATAATTCTCAAAACCTAAAATAATTATCTGACCACTTGAATCTAACGCAGGAAATTCACCAGAATATAATGGATCTGCAGATAATTTACCCATGGAACTTGTTTGCATTTTTACAGGTTTTGATACAGATATTCGTTCTGATGTAAGAGATCTTTCTTCTAAATTCCAATTTATAGTTCTTACATTATCTAAATTTTCTGTTTTTGGTACTGTACTTGCATTCACTGAAATCATCAGCCCCACAACAACCAAAGTTATTGCAAAAAATATTGGTTTTTTACTACTATTCATTTTCTATTTCGCTCCCAAGATAAAATTTTTAACATACGTTAACATTTTTGACTATATAATAATATCGATTAATAATAATAAGATAAAAATTAATTAAATATAATTAGTAAGAATATAAAAAAAAAAGAGGGCTGGGTTATTTATAACCCAGTTACGAAGAACAACAGTAACGTTGCACTAGCTGTTTTTGTTGCAGCATCAGCTGTTACAGTTATATCTATTCCACCGAAACCAAGCATAAATCCAGTTGAAATCGTCATGGAATCACCTGGTCCAAGTGTTGCTATTCCTGATTTCTCTTTACCTAGGAAAACAAGTCCATCTGCTGTTATGCTCCAGTCGAAGTTTTCTGCAGCAGCATCACCGATATTTTTAATGGTTGCAGATACTCCAATTCCACCAGAAATAGTTTCAATAACAACTTCAGGTGTTGCAATTGCCTCCAATGGTGCGAAAAAGATATCTTTATTTCCATTTCTCGTATCAGTGAAAACAACTCCAGTAGAATGAACATCTGCTGTGTTTTTCTCAGCAACTACTGTCCCATCTACTCCGTTCTTTTGTTCAGGTGTACCAAAAGTAGCTCCGCCATCCTCTGATATAGCCAAATATATGTTACCATTTTGGACGTAGGTACAATATACGTTGCTTCCTTCCATGTATACAGCTGGATTAGATGCACCAGTAGCAATAGTTACATCTGATAGTGCAAATCCTGGATCATATGTTTGTGCATCGCAAGTACCATATTTTCCTACTACATTTCCATCTTTTTCATATACAACAATTAATCTATTTCCATCACCAGAAACATCTGGATCTGATCCAGTATCTAGGTATTCTCCTGGCCATTGTTCAATATCTGCATATTTATCCATGCCATTCTGCATTTCACCATTTGTAAGCATAGCTTCATCATTAACTGTTGATTTGATGGTAATTTGATCATTTGTTTCACAAACAGCTAAAACTCTATTTGCATTTGCATCCATCTCTAACCATAGACCTGGCGCTGAATCATGCTCAGAGTTTCCATCATAGTAGAAACCACCCATAACTGGTGGGCTTTCAAAATCTGGGTATGTAGTATAAAATAGACCAAATAATTGTTCAAATCCATATCCGTCTTCAGTTGTTAATGATAAAAAGTAATTTCCTGTTGTTGTAGCCGCACAAAAGTTATAATTTTCAGATCCACTTCCTGATATTCCATACCAAGATGCTTCTTCAGCTATAGACAAGTCTCCATCTATAAATCCCATTTCATTGTTATAAAGTTCTGCTAATGGATCTATCATTGAGAAATATAGTTTGTCTATTTCACTGCTATAGACCATTATTGGATGCTGCTATATTCCAGAACCTTCAGTGAAGTCAATGGAATCAAATAGGAATTGCATAGTCCAAGTTTCTCCACCATCAGCTGAATATACCATTGGGACTTGTTTTGAGAATAAATCCATTTCTTGTTCAAAAACTACAACAATATTACCAGCACCATCCTCCATAACCTTAGGATGAATATCATCACCTGAGTTATCAGAGACTAATACATCTACATCTAGATTTGTTGTTTCGATTGGTTTATTAATAGCTTTTAATGTTTTATGTGCTATTAATGGAATGCCTGATTCTTCTCCAGCCTCTTTACTTATAGCCATTGCAGCAAAACTACCTAAAATTAAAAGTCCTGCTACAATTATTGCTAATTTTTTCGTTTTTTTCACCTCCACCTTACAAATATATAAAATCATAATCATTTTTAAATTTATAATAATTTCGGCATATTGTAATTATTAATTAATATAAATAATTTAATATTATTTATAACATTTTTTATAAATTATTAGTTTATAAGATAAAAAAATTATAATAAATTAATGATTAGGATACAAACGTTTAAAATACCTTTAATATTTTATTTATATAGATACATATTCATTAGAAAATAAAAATAGTAAATTTTTTAAAAAAATAAGGGGATTACTGATATCCCCCAATTTTTAGACTAGGATCACCAAGCAAAACCCATTGTTGTACTGTTTTTTCATCGATTATATCCCAACCCAAATCTGGATACCACCAACATTCGGGTAAGGTAAATTCCCTGAATTGACTAATATACTCGGTCTGAGTCTGTAGATAGTTGTCACCAAGAATATCATAACCATTTTCACCGTATTGGCGGAAGAATTCAGATGATATCCATCCATCTCCAGCACCAATTGTACAATATTCTCCTTCCCAGCCCCATCCGGTTCCAGTATTTCCAATGGTTGCAATTGAACCTGTATTAGGCATTTTAACCATATACCAACACCAGCATTCTGGAACTACAGTTCCATAGGTATGCATATAAGTATAGATTCCAAGAGAAATCAATATGTATTCAAGTGCGGTCGGAACCATTGATACAGTGAATTGTGCATTATAACATCCACCTACGACAGTTAGAGGTAGTTTATCATTATTTGTTAATTCTTCCATTGGAAATATCGGTGTATTATAAAATATGAATGGAAATTGTGGATAAAGTCTAAGTTGTGACACAACTAAACCTGTTAACTGAGAATGTGCTCTATCACCAGGTATACCAGGTGTGTGATCACCCCAGAAACCTGGGCTTCCATGACCTGAGAAAAATGCAAATCCATAACCTCTGCTAAATGCATCCATTACATCCTGTTGATTTGAGTATTCCCCATTTGATGTCCACGAGATATCCTTTTTGAAATTATCAGGCATATAATAAAGAGCTCCGCCTCTTCCAAGGACAGCTTTGGCACCTGTGACCCATTCTCCTTCATAATAGGTTTTAGTGTTATTCCTCCAATCTGAAAATACTATCTCTCCATCACTATTTTCAACCCATACATGTATGTTTGTGATATTTCCATATGGTTTAGGATCATATGATTTACCACGGATAGTTAAAACTCCATCCACGTAACTTACATTTGCCCACCAGAATAAATCATTACAATAAGCTCCTCCTCTAGGTCTAAAACTAATATCGGTGTTACCAAGAATATTTCCCTCAGATACAGAGACTATCTCTGCAATTGGGGGTGCGGGATAACCATTTTCAAGAGCAGGGTTAAGATGATCATCATGGTTAAATGTTATATCTGATTCTACAGTACTATCTTTTACTATGTTTATTGTATCAATTGGGCCTACATCATTTTCTGGATTGAAACTCTGAGCATGTATTGAATAATCTCCATCAGGGACCTCTTTTGTATCCCATCTAATGTTTAAATCATGTTGATCTAGAAATCCATCACCTGATATAACAAGTATGCTTTCAAACCAATCTTTTCCATATGTTGTTGTTTCATATTTTATAATTTTATTTACAACATCATCAACTTCTTTGGTATCTCTGCATGCAAGACGACCTACTGCAACATCTGGATATAAATCTATAACATCTAATAATTCAATATTACCATCTCTATCTTCAATCCATTCAGCAAATATCCCATTACCATTGCTATCCCATTCATCAAATTCTCCACCTTCTTTATAAATATCAGCATAGTATAAATCACAAGCATAACCTGGATCACCGAAATCTAGATTGGAAAATCTTGCAGGAACATGCCAATTCTTTTCACCGATGTTTTCATTATCTCGTCCTTTTGCGTATATTTTTGATTTTAAACCACCGACAAGTAATACATATTTCATATCCCATGTTTCGAGAGCGTCCTTTATGAAATATTTTATTTTTTCTGCTTTATCAACACCATCAAATTCTTTATAAATATCTTCTGTTGTTTTCAAAACGGTGCTTATACCATGATTAGTTTTATGCTCAATAAAAGGTTCAAGATTTGATTGAAATTTAGATGGAGCAATAATTACCAAATCATATTCGCTTATTGCTGGAAAAATATTATCATCTGGCTCATCATAACTTATACTAATATCTGCATTATTTGCTATACTTAGTTTATTCAAGAGCGGTGAATATCTAAAAGGAAAAACATGTACTGTTAGATGAGTAACATGATCACCGTTTTTATTCAATCCAACTCCAACATTATAACTATACCAACTTTTTGGAAATAATTCTGCACTATCATATATACTACTATCTTTTCTAGGATATGGTTTAAATCCTTCAAAAGGAGTCTTAGGCATAGGGGATGGTACTGGTTTAATTTCTTTTGAAATTTCCATCTCTATAATTTCTTTTGGATTTAATTCCACATTAATATTAGTAGCACCAAATGGTAGTTCATATTTTTTTACAACTTTTGGAATCATTGGTTGACCTGGATTTAATAAATATAATTCTTCATCTGCAAAAGAAAAACTTATCTCTTCATCATTTTCAATCACATTAATTGATGAAAAATCCATTTCAGTAAAATTATAATGCATTTTTTCATAATAGCGTTCAGTTTCAACGTTTATTCCAACAGCGCCAAGTCCAGAAAGGACCAAAGAAAAGGTTATTGCTATAATTAGCTTTTTTTTCATTTTTCACCTCCACCAAACTATAGATATAAATCATTTACATGTATAAAAGATTTATTAATAAATAATAAGTAACTATTAAAATGAATTTTTTAGGGTTTTATCACAAAATATCATGGGTATTTAAGACTTTATAAAATTATAAGTATATAAAAACGCATGATATTTCTGATAAAGAAAAATGAAAAAAATGCTAATAGTTTTATTTATAATTGGGATTTTACTATCGGCTAATATTACTGTATATGGTAAGTTTCAAGGTTTTTCTTTATCTGATAAAGTTCAAATCTCTGAATCCTTAAAAAAAGAAATATTTGGGAAAACATCAAAAATTAAAGATTTAGAACCCGGAGATATTCTATTTCATATTTCTCAATATATCACCATTCATTGTTTAATTTTTAAGCAATACAATTTAAATAATGAAACATATGAATTCATAGAGGCAAATAGTGATGAGGGTGTTAGAAGAATTTTCTATATTGAAAGCACTCTTAACAATACAATAATTTATAAAAAATTTGCAAGAGTAAAGACTGCTAATTCAAAACAAATTGAAAATGC
>CP070836.1:958195-960909 GCA_020341795.1 Thermoplasmatales archaeon | reverse complement strand
GTATCGTGCTTCCAACATCAGTATTATATCCCATATCATTATGTTCTATTGCCGCTGTTACTGTTTCCTCTCGAGGATAAAAGCTATCTAACCAAGCCATCTCATCCATATTTTCTGAAAAAGGATCAGTTGGAATATTAGGTTCAAATATTTTATTTAAAATTTCACTTTTTTTCACATTCACAGATATTGCACCACTAATAGGTAGTGCAATTAAACTACCTATAAGAAACAATGAAAAAACAACAGCTCCAATTTTTCCTACCTTAGAACTCATTTTCTTTACCTCCACCATTATTTTATATCATTTATCTTTTCTTAAATATTACGTTAATAAATATTTTATGAAATTTATGAAACATAAAAGAAAAAAAGTATAGTTTTTTGTGGACTGCTCTAGTCCTAGCATTTGTAAAAAGATTTGGAACAGATGTGGATGATTCTCAAGGAAACTTTACATCTAAGGGTGCAAATCCCGAAATAGACAAAAATATTTATATACAATAAATAATTTATTTTTATTAAGGGAGGTGTTATAATTTGAAAAAAACTATAGTATTAGGAATTCTAATGGCTTGTTTTTTAATTTTAAGTAATCCTCTATTAACATATACCATTAGTGCCAAAGAAAATTTTGAAAAAACAAACCCAACAATAACTGTAAATGGTGGAATTGGAATTGAGATTTGGTTTTATAATGTTGATGATTATACAACAGTTGGTGCTACTATTGATGGCGCCCTCCTTTTTCGTACATATACAAAAGAATATTTTGGTAACAGAGTTAAAATACATCTATCGATTTTTGATTTTAATAACGAATTTAATTTAAATGTTTTTGTTGGAGATCAGACATGGTCTTTTAATTGTCGCTGTATATTTTTTATATTTGTTTATGATATTAAGCCTATCAATATGTAATAAAAAAAATTAACAACTAAATTTCCCAAACTAAGTTTCCCAAACCTATATTACAAGAGAAATATTCAATTCAATTAGAAAAAACAAGGATGTTGAGATCAATTATCCACATACAGAAGTATTTTTCAGAGAAAAAACTTAAACAACACCTCGTTTACGATCTTTAGATAGAGTTCCTTGTTTAAAACCACAAGACTGACAGATTAAGATATATTTTTCAGGAAAAGTTTTTTATGAAATTAAAAGTCAAATAAACTTTGTTGAGCTTGCTCTTTTTCTTCTTCTCCAATTTTATCTTTTTCTTGTTTGATTGGTTGAATTTTTTCAAGATCCATTGATGCAATAATTTCCTTAAACTTATGAGCATAACTTTTACCAAGTAAATACTCAATTTCCTCATCTGAAAAATTAAGTTTATTTTTCATATGTATTGCAAAATTAATATCGTTTTTAAATAGATTAGTAAAATAATTTAAAACAAAATCTCTAGATTTATTGCGAGAAAAATGGCATTGACTAGCAATTTTATTAATAATAACATCCTTAATATTTATTTTACTACGAATGTCTTTTCTTTCACGAAGCCAAATTGGAAAACTATAGCTATCGTTTGGATAATTATGATTTTTTGCAATAGCTACACCTCCATTCATGATATCACATGCATAAGACCATAAGCTATAGTTTTGTTTTTTCCTTGTCCTACCAAGAAAAATATCACTTAAAGATAAGGCATCATATCCTTTTACAAGATCATAAGTATCTATATACTCTTTGGGAAGATTCTCATTTAACCAAAGAATTAAAAGATCTGGATCAGCATCAAGATGAGTAGTGGTTTCCCTAATTGCTTGAATATTTTTTGTTTTAAAAATTTCACGAAGAGCTGTAAAAATATCTTTCTCACGATCTCTATATCCTAAAACACTTAAAGATTTTATATCCACATTTGATTTATTTGCACAAATTGATTGAAGATCATTAACAGCTGAGCGTATATCACCTTTACATCTATCTGATATGCTTTTTAGCACGATCTGATCAACAGATATTCTTTCATTTATACAAATCCTTTTCAAAAGTGTAAAAATGGAGCTAGAATAGGGATTATAAAACCTGATAAGTTTACATAAGTTTTTAAAAGCCTCACCACCGCTTTTAATAAGGTTATAGTAATCATTTACAATAAGTATAATTGGTTGATTAGAAATCTTAATAGTATCAATAATTGCTTTTTTTCCACCTCTATCACTTAAATCTCTTTCAGAATCTGTTGGACCATTTACTTTATCATATAAATTATCTGCTTCATCAAGAATAATAAGTTTTCTTCCACCTTCACGAGTAGATTTAAAGCTTCCATCATTTGAAAAAGTTTCATTGACTGCACCATAAGTGGCCACTGTTTTAATTTTGAAAGCGTTTCTTGCATCAGAAGTATTTAATTCAATAGGAGTCCAACCAAAATCATTTGCACAAGCAATAGCACTACTTGTCTTACCAGTTCCAGGTTTACCAAATAAAATAACTGCTCTTTGTTTTGGTGTTTTAATATTCCAAGAGCTAGCCCATTTTCTAAGTTCAATTATTGCTTTTTCATTTCCTACGACCTCATCAAGGGATTTTGGTCGATATTTTTCAGTCCAGTCCCCCATAATATTAGATGTAACAAACTATAGTATTTTAATATTGTTCATAATATTAGTGCACAAGCTTTTTATCAGAATGTTTTATTTCAGAGTGAAAAAATGCGGGGATGGCCCAGCCCGGCACGGCGAAGGATTGCTAATCCT
>CP070836.1:955118-958095 GCA_020341795.1 Thermoplasmatales archaeon | reverse complement strand
CTCCTTCTTAATACCCCTATTACATTAGTTGGAGGAGTTTTTACATTTTATGCTATTTCTGATATAGAACTATAACTTGGTAATATTTCAAAAAGGTATTTCACTATTTTTTTTCTAATATTACTTCTTCTTAATGATCTAATTACAAGTGGACGTTTAAAATGTGAAGAAACATCTAATATGCTTTTGTCATTCATACCATCCACTCTTAATTTTTTATATCATTACAATAATTAATATACCTATTTTCCCTTTGAATATTTAACTGCATATTCATATGCTATTCTGTTGAACAAAATAATCCTAATTTGAACTTTCTATAAAATATATATCTATACATTTATCTATAAATCCAAATGTAAAAAACTCTTATAAAAACCCAATTTGTTTAATATTAATAGAATTAGTATGTAAATTTTGTTGTCATACAAAAGAGGATGGGCTATAAAAATTGATATAACGTTAATTGATATTTATAGTATGATTATTATAATTGAAATGTTACTTGTTATAGGAATTGCATCAAAAAAAAGATATAATAAGAAGTATAATGGATGAAGAGGATTTATAGGTTTATTTTTATTTTGAACAGACGTTATTTGTAGTAAATTTATAGTTAATTTTACTAAAAAAACTAGATTTTTATTAAACTTGCCATTGCTTTTTTAATTTCTTTTTCAGGGTGTACATAGTTAATCATTTTATTATTATGATATGCATCATATCCTGATAGATCAAAGTATCCATGACCACTATTTGCAAATACTATTGTTTTTTCTTCGTTTTTATTTTTAGCCATACGTGCAAAATCAATAGCTGCTTCAACAGCATGTGCAGTTTCAGGTGCTACAACAAATCCTTCTGTCTTTGCAAATATTGTTGCTGCTTCAAATACCTCTTTTTGATAATATGCAACAGCTTCCATATATCTTTCCTTAGTTAATTTACAAAGTAGTGGTGCATCTCCATGGTATCTAAGTCCTCCTGCGTGAATTGCTGGTGGAACATAATTATGTCCTAATGTGTACATTCTTAAAAGTGGCGTAAGACCTATTGCGTCGCCAAAGTCATATCTATATTCTCCTTTTGTAAGTGTAGGACATGCAAGAGGTTCAACTGATACTACTTTTAAATCAGGTTTTTTACCATCTATTTTATCTTTAACAAATGGAAAACATGCACCTGAAAAGTTACTTCCTCCGCCTACACAACCAACGATTATATCTGGATATTGGTCAATTTGTTCAAATTGTTTTTTCATTTCAAGACCTATTACTGTTTGATGAAGGCATACGTGATTAAGAACTGAACCTAACGAATAATTTGTGTCATCATGTGTTGCTGCATCTTCAACTGCTTCACTAATTGCTATACCTAAACTTCCAGTTGTATTTGGATTTTTTTTAATTATTTCTTGACCTGCTTTTGTTAATTTTGTAGGGCTTGGAAATATTTCTGCGCCCCAATTTTGAATAAGAACTCTCCTGTAAGGTTTTTGTTCATAACTGCATTTTACCATATAAATTCTACATTTAATGTCAAATAACATTGTTGCAAAAGCTAAGGCTGAACCCCATTGTCCAGCTCCTGTTTCTGTAACCAATCGTTCTATCCCTGCTTCTTTATTATAATATGCTTGAGCTACTGCAGAGTTTGGTTTATGACTTCCCGGTGGGCTTACTCCCTCCCATTTATAATAAATTTTTGCGGTTGTTTTAAGATATTTTTCAAGATTTCTTGCTCTATATAATGGTGATGGTCTCCATAATTTGTAAATTTCCCGTACTTCATCAGGTATAGGTATATATCTATCCTGACTTACTTCTTGCTTTATTAAACCAATTGGAAATATTGCACTTAAATCTTGAGGACCTATCGGTTTTTTAGTCTGGGGATTTAGCGGTGGGTCTAAGGGGCTTGGAAGATCTGCTTGAATGTTATACCATTTTTTTGGTATCTCATTTTCATCTAGTACAATTTTATTTTCTATCATATCGTATTATATGTGCGGCCTAGTATATAAATATTACTAATTTAATACATTAACGTATATATTTATACATTTTTGTTAATTATTGAACAAAGTATAAATACTATAATAACTCTATATCATAATATGTGGAAAGATTTATCAAAATATTTTAAAAATTATCCAAAGAGAAAAATAATTGCACAAAAAATGTTAGAATATGGATTAAAAATAAAAGATAATAAATTATATTGTGGCGAAATTGAGCTTTCAGATTCAAAAATTGCAAGGGCTTTTGATACTGATAGAAGAGCAATTGCAGTAACTATTAAAACTATTTCAAATACACCTCAATTAGCAGAAATTTTTTCTAAACTTAGACCTACTTGTCATCTTAAAGATGTAGCATCTGATTTTAAATGGGGAGTAATTGAAATTATTCCTAAGGATCCGAGTCTTCCAGGTATTCTTGCAGAAGTTGCAAGTATTATTTCAATCAATAACATTAGTATTCGACAAGCTATAGTTGATGATTTTGAATTTACAGAGGAACCAAGACTTTTTATTATAACAGAGAAACAAATTCCAAGTGAACTTATTCCTAAAATCAGAAATGCAAAAGGGGTAAAAGGATTATTAATTTATTAATTATTCTAAAAAATTTATTATTATAAAAAAATACTCATCTAATTCAAATAATAACAACATATTTTGGAATTGAAAATGAAAAAAATCAAATATTGTTAATATAAAAAATTAATATAAATTCAATTAAATTAATTTTATTTAAGGGGACTAGTATCTTTATGTGTCTATTCTCCTAATCTCCCATGTTCTCTTTAACTATCAATAATTTTTACCAAATATTATTTAATTAATTTAGAAGAATTTTAAAAGGTAACCAATATAATGAAAAGGGCAAAAATATGATTGAAGATTGCAATTTTAAATCAAAAATAAGATATCGAGCATCACATGGTTGTAATCTAACACCTGATGAAATAGTAT
>CP070836.1:951683-955018 GCA_020341795.1 Thermoplasmatales archaeon | reverse complement strand
TGAAATACCAGTTATATAAATCCTTGAAGAATTAATATTTATATTTTTTTGAATTTTATTAATTAGTTTTCGGATATAATCCACATCATCAACTCGATTAAACTTGTTATAATCCCAAGCGTTCCACCAACAGCCTCTTTGCCCCGTGATAAAAGCGAGCAAGGAAATGGGAAAAGGAGCTATTTCACCATCAGGATAAACAGCTATAAATCCTTCTTCATCTGCTTTGTCATTTAGTTCAGTTGCCAATTGCATCATTTTAGAATTAGAGGGATGACCATGTAGAATTAAGATTACTGATAAAGGATCATCACCAGTATAACAAGGCGGTATATGAATTCTATATGTACGAATCCGGAAATCATGAATTATAAAACGAAAGTAATCACCAGGGGTAATTGATTGTTTTATAATTTGTTTATTTTTTTCATATGAAAATCCTGCTGAAACAGATAAAAAATTTGTAACTAACAACAATAATACTATAAGGAGTGTTAAACATTTTCTTGATATATTTTTTTTCATATTCTCCTCCCCCAATTTAAAACAAATTAATAATATATAAAATATTCCTTTAAAAAATATGAACGATATAAAAATTAAACTCTAAAAAAAATGTTTCTACACAAAAATTCAAAAACAACATGAAAAGACCTAGAGCAATTTTCCGTTCAAAAAAAATAAAATTAAATAAAACAAAAAAAGAAATTCTTCAGATAGTTAAATAAACAAAGAATCTCCATGGAATCGAGAAGGCTTATAAAAAGAACCAAATATATCACTTTGAGAAAAGAAGCTAAAACCCCCTTTTTGATAAAGTGAAATAATAACCATTAAACCAGAGATTGCTCTAAATAATACATTTCGTTCAAAGTATTTATCACCATTAGTGAAATATATAACACCAATTTCTTCATCAGGAATATAATACATCCAAGTATGAACACCATAAATTCCACCACCATGACCCATAATATTGACATTAAATCCACTGGGATTTATCCCAATAGTCCAAGCCAAACCATAATAAGAATCTGTATTTGGATCAAGATTACCAGGTGGCTGTATACGATGCATTTCTTCAACAGTATCCTCCTCAAGGATACGAACACCATTCCACACACCACCATTCATATGGGCAATAAAGAAATGTGAAAGATCAGAAACAGTAGTATAAAGACCACCAGCAGGATACATGCGCATTCTCCAGTATTTATCAGGAGGGGTAAATCCTCCGAGCATGTATGACAATTCATTAATCTCTAGGTATTCACCATTGTGATAATGATAAGGGATAGCAACATTATTAATATTTAATTCCGACAGGTTAAAACTAGTATTATACATTCCCAAAGGAATGAAAATATGTTCTTTACAATAATCAACGAAATTTTCTCCTGATATTAATTCAACAAGATAACAAATAATATCGAAATTAATATTTGCATACATCGAATATTCACCTGGGCGATAAGTACTGCTCCATCTACCTGAATAATAACATTTTCCACCAGGAATAAGATGTTCCTCTAACCATGGATATGGATAAAACGAAAACGGTGGATCTGCTGAAAAATTAAGCCAATAATAATCTGATGAATCTAAATCTAGACTCGATGAATGAGAAAGAAGCATTCGAAAAGTAATCGGATCATCAGGGAAATTGGGATTCCGCAGATCGAATGGTAAATAGTTGTTTACATCTTCATCAAGATCAAATAGTCCTTGATCATATAACTGCATTAATGCAGTACCAGTAAAAGTTTTACTGATAGATGCTATGTTATAAATTGTGTTTTCTGTAGCAGATTTTCTATTATCAAGATCATAAAATCCATAACTATTTGACCATGTTACTTCATCACCATTAATAATACAAGCAGAAAGAGAAGGATATAACGCTAATTTAATTAAAAGCGACATTTTCAGATCGAAAAAAATATCCTCCAACCCAGATCTTTGTTCCTTTGGTTTATATGATTTAACCTTATTATCAACAATTAAGCTTGCAGATACTGTAGCAAAGCTTGCTCCAATAAATAAAAATACTATAATGATTACTAAAAATTTATTTGATGTATTTATCTTCATATTTTTTCCTCCTCCAATTAATATCTGTTAATAAATAGAATTCGTTAAAATTTAATAAGTTTATTCTAAAAATAGTTGTACATAATATGAATTTTCTTTAATATTTTATTAATTTTGCAAAATAGGGTAATATAAAATTTATAAACAATTTTGCATAAAAAATACCCAGTTTTAATGAATTTATGTGCAAAGCCATAAAATTAAAAAAACTATTTAGTCTTCATCTCCCAGACACCATCCCAATCCTTAGATGGTGGTTTCTTAGAAAACATTTGACATCTTTTGATAAACTCTTTAGTCGCCTCATCATCCTTTATTTTCAAAGCATCCTGAAATAATTTAATCGCAGGCTTCCATTTCTTCTCAAAATAAAACCCAAGTCCCTCCTCATAATGTTTAATGAAATCATGTTGTTTCTTACCAAGTTTACCCTTATGTGAGACAAGCTCATAGATAAGAATCGGCTTTTTCTTCCCCTTAACCCGAACAACATCAAGCTTTCTAGTTTCAAAATTATCATTAACAACCTTCTGAGTATTTTCAGTAATAATTATATTTGTACCATAAATTTTATTAAGCCCTTCCATACGGGACGCAAGATTAACATTATCACCCATAGCAGTATAATCAAACCTGCTAGAAGAACCCATATTTCCAACAATTGCATCACCACTATTTAGACCAATTCCAATGTCAAAAGATGGAATACCTTCTTCCTCCCATTTCCTTTGAAGCTCTCTAAGTTTCTCCATCATCTCAAGACTACTAGAGCATGCCATCTCCACGTGATTAGACTGCTCAAGAGGAGCACCCCAAAAGGCCATAATAGCATCACCCATATACTTGTCAACTAGTCCTTCATCCTTAATAATTATAGTAGTCATCTCAGTAAGATACTCATTTAAAAGATGAACAAGGGCTTCAGGTGCAAGTTTCTCAGAAATAGTTGTAAAACCTCGAATATCAGAAAAGAAAATAGTAATATTACGTTTCTCACCACCAAGATTAATCATATCAGGATTTCTTATAAGATTTTCAATAACCACTGGAGACACATATTTACCAAAAATAGAGGTAATCCATTTCCTACTTCTCTCCTCCGTACGATAATATACTACAACAAGTGCAAAAGAAACCATAACAATAGAAAGTATAGGATAAAGTATCTTCATTATTATACCAGTATCAAAAATATAGATAGATGCAAAAACATAAACTATTGTTAAAATTATCAAAATAATTAT
>CP070836.1:949082-951583 GCA_020341795.1 Thermoplasmatales archaeon | reverse complement strand
ACGCCGACACCACCAAATTCATGTTCCAACAGGAGAAAAAAGAGTCCTTCACGCCGCCTGCCGGCTACTATATTATAAGTTTAAGGCCGGTATAAAAAAGTCATGTGCAGCCTGCTGAATTCTATAAAAAAGTTCCTTTTAATAGGGGAAAAATTAGTATATATTTGACCAAATCCTAGATGGGGAAATATTACAAAAGTTAACAGAAACACAATATATTTATAGTAGATTTGTTTATTACAAGATTTGTTAACAATTGTTAAGTAATTTTAATCTTTAAAGGTAAAACAAAGAATATGGACGGTAAACATAATGGAGGAACGTAATCAAAATATTATCGGGGCGATTGTTTTAATTATAATAGCAATAGTTATTGTTTTATTTTGGTTATTATTTATGAGAAATGGTTCTACTCCAGAAGAAGATGGAGTAATCTTAACTCCTTTAGAAGTAACAGCTGATCCTGCGGCTTATACCGGTAGTGAAATTAAAGTCGAAGGAGTTGTAATTTCCAACAATCAAGTAGATTCCTCTTTTATTATAATGCCTATAGATATTTACATACAATGTGGTAGAAATGCATACTGTGGTGAAGAATATACGCATCTTATCGTTAATTATGATGGAACACCTCCTTCTTTAGAAAATGATGTAATTGTTACAGGAAATCTTGAAAAAAAATCGGATGAATCTTATGAACTTAATGCAATAAAAATTAATGTTAAAGGAAAAATTTAGGAGTTTTTCTTAAATGAATTTGATGAAATTTGTTTTTAAATACATATTGAGAAGAAAACTTAGATTTTTTTTAACGCTTCTTGGTATAACAATTGGTATTGCTACTATAGCTGGTCTATTCTTACTTGGTGCGGAGATGGAAACACAAGTTTATGATCGTGCAAATGCTTTAGGTTCTGATGCAATGGTTACTCCACAACATTGGTGTTCCTATGAGTACGTAAGTGTTTTAGAAGGTGAACAGGTTGGTGAAGCAATTCCAATTTCAGATTTTGAAAATATATCAAAGGTTAAAGGTTTATTAGTTTCTGCTCCAATTATTGTTAAAAGCACTGGAATTGAAGGAAAACCAGTAACTGTAACTGGTATAAATCCTACTCAAATGCTAAGTCTTCGAAATTGGATAATGAAAGAGGGTGAATATCTTAAAAACAATGATACATTTTCTATTATTCTTGGATCTAGTATTGCCGAGAAATTTAATTTAACCATAGGAGATATTTTAGTAATACGAGAAAACCTGTTCAATATTACTGGTGTTATTGAACAGACAAATACAAATGATGATATTTCAATTTATATAACATTTGAAACTGCTTCAGAGATATACAACACTAAAGATAAAATTTCATTTGTTTTTATCAGAGTAGATGACATTTCAAAAATGAACGAGTATATAATCGATATTCAAAATGTTGCAAATGTAAATGTTATTACGAATAATCAGATAATTGAGGAATCGTTAGGTGTTATTGAAACAGTACGGAATGCTTCTTTACTAATGGTTATAATTGCAATTATAGCTGGTTTTTTTGGTATAGTTAATACAATGGCAACAGCTGTTAATGAAAGGAAACGTGAAATAGGTATTTTAAAATCCTTGGGGGCTAAGAAATCTTTTATATTTAAACAATTTCTATTTGAATCCTTTATTATTGGTTTTTTTGGGGGAATATTAGGATTCATAGTGGGTTCCATTGCAGCTTTTTCAATACTTCCTCAAATATTTCCAACCCAATATCAGTCATTTCAAACATCTGCAAGCTCTTCGTCTTTATCATTTGATTTTAACATCTTTGTTTTTTGTATACTATTTTCCTTGGGTATTGCCATAATTGCTGGTTTATATCCTGCTTGGCGTGCTGCAAAATTACCACCCGTAGAGGCGATGCGTATTGTCTGATATTTTGGTTATTTCTGATTTAGCAAAGGTTTATGGAACCAAAGTGAAAACCATTGCACTTACTAATATAAATTTAAATATTAAACAAGGTGAATTCATTGCTATAATAGGTGAGTCTGGTTGTGGAAAGACAACTCTATTGAATTTAATTGCAGGGTTGGATTACCCAACTAGTGGAAAAATAAAAATTGATGGAGCAGATGTTACAACACTTTCAGATCAAGAATTAGCAGAAATCCGATCTAATAAAATAGGTATTGTTTTTCAATTTTTTAACCTATTATCAGTGTTAACTGCATCTGAAAACATTGAACTAGCTATGATGATTGCAAAAAAAACTGAAAATGATCAACAAAGACGAGCAAAAGAGCTTTTAAAAATGATAGGTCTCGTTGATAAAGCAAATTCAAAACCAAATGAACTCAGCGGTGGAGAACAACAAAGAGTTGCAATAGCCAGAGCCTTAGCGAATGATACAAAACTTATTCTTATGGATGAACCAACAGGTAACCTCGACAGTAAAACTAGCAAGGATCTTATGAAATATATACAAAATCTTAATAAAGAAGGAAAAACGATT
>CP070836.1:945251-948982 GCA_020341795.1 Thermoplasmatales archaeon | reverse complement strand
TTATAGCTTTTCAAAATAAACCTTGCCATTCTTTGTTAAGGCCTGATTTTTTCGTCAATAAATGATAATTCTGTAGACATATATTAATATCATTAGCTCTATGTTATATTATATTGGGGGAAGTAATGAACAAAAAGATTTGGACGCCATATAAAATATGGAACGAAACTCAATGGTATTATGATTGTAAGAAAATATTTAAAAAGTTCTTGATGAGAACAAAAATATGAATAAAAACATCTTAGCAATTGGAATAATATTCTTATTTACTGTTTCATCAATAGCTCCAATGGTAATTGGATATAAAGTTGAAACTACTAAAGATAATTTTGAGTTAGATAAATCCCCTGATGAATATAAGGTTACTATAGAGGGTGGTATAGGCATTACAATTACCGTAATTTATGAAGGAGAGTTTGATGATGATCTTTATTTGAGTCTTTTTCTTGATGGTTTTATCATTTTTTTTCTCTAATCTCATCAAGAATTCGTTTTCCTTTGGATTCTAATTCATAAAATTTACTTAGCTTTTCACAAATATAATCATCACAGTAAGCACAGTTTTTAAGTTCTTTTTCCATTCCACATTTTCTAATTTCACAGGTTTTACAATAATTAAAAAATCTGCCACTTTCTGATAAGCAACCATCACAGTTAATATCCTCAGATTTAATATTTGGATTATATAGTTTTTGCCACAACTCTGCTATCTTTTTTCTTCCAGAATCATCTTTCTTCATAGTTACTATAAACGCGGGGCATTCAGTGCAAATGTTACCGCAAAACGCTATCATTTTTTCCACACCATCTCACCTGAATAATAAGTTATTTTAGTAAAACCTTTAGGTTTCTAGACAATAGTGAACCGTATTCATCCATATCTAACTTCCTGATTTTTTCATAAACATTTTTTTGATAATCCTCTTCTTTGAACCCTCTTAGAATTATTTCTGTTTCATCCTCTGAAATAACTACGCCTCTGTTTTTTGTTTTTATAAAATCTTTATTCATTGGGCAATTAATTTGACATTTCATACAACCCACAAGTGCATTATGAGCAGTTACCCATTTAGGAAACTCTATATCATCTTCATTAAAAAAGGTAAGGCATTGCTCTCCTTTAATTAAAAAACAGTTATCATCAATGCAATTATGAGGGCAAGATTTTATACAGATTTTACAATCTTTACATTTTTCCATCATTTTTTTTTCTTGCCAGTTATCAATACCAACATGGCAATCAAGATAATAAGCTTCTAACCTTAGAAAACTTCCCATACCTTCAATATAGCAAATATTGTTCTTTCCATATTTTCCAAGACCACTATGAACAGCAAGAAGCTTCAAAGGAATATAAGCTACATTAACTGTTTTGATTTTCCCATGAAAAACCTTTGATAAAATATCAATACAAGTCTTCCTGGCCTCCCTATAAACATATGATGGTGGAATAACCACATCATGTTTTTTAGTATTATGTTGAAATTCAAGTATTGTAATCTTTTGTGGAATTCCTACTATTATAATTGAATGATTATCATGTAAATTTTTGATTTTATTAAAATTAGACATGCACCGATCATAAAGCTTTATACTTATCTGTCCAGTATCTTTCAAACTATCAATTTCTTCAAATAATTCATTTACATGCCTAGCTGATATAATTCTAAATTTAGCATTAATTTTATCAAACTCTTTTGAAAGAATTTCTATATAGTCATTCATAGCTTTTCTTTAACCACCTAAACCGATTATCTTTTCTCTAAGCGTAAAGCACCACTCGGACAATGCACTACACAAACTCCGCATCCATAGCATTTTTCTTCATCTAAACTTACTTTATCATCTATTGTTTCAAATGCTTTGAAATTACAATATTTAATACAACTTTTACAAGTTAAGCATTCTTTAGTATCATGTTTTGCAATGTATTCGGATTTTTTTACAAGATCTTTGCGATCATATTTTAACAGTGCTACAATATCATGGCAACAACAAGAACAACATGAACAAATCGCATGATATGCGCCACCTCGAAAATGCAATAACATATGAACAAGTCCAATTTCAGTTGTATATTCTAAAATCTTCATTGCATCTGAAACCGATATCTTCTTTCCCTCCCTCTCATTTATTGCATCTTGAGCTATTTCAGAGTCAATTATTAAACAGACATTAAGAGGGGCATCACATGGATTACTACTATTTTTTCGACAGGAACAATCCAAAATAGCAATTATATCTGATTCTTCAAGAACTTTTCTTGTTTTCTCAGGTGGTAAAACAATATGTGAGATTTCTAATGATATCTTGGGTGGAATTGGAATTGAGGGTTCAATATCACCAGTCATAAGTTTCGCAATTCTATCCTCAATTTTTTTAACTAACCAATCATGATGATGGATTTCATTTTTATCATTAATATCTTTTGCCATATTATCATCATTTATTTTTTAATTATTCTATTATCATCCATTTTTTTAAATTTACCTTACTTCTTGATCGTTTGTATTATAAATGATAGTATATCATATCTTGCGATAGGCTCATAAATAATCTTGTCGAGGCGGACAAAAGAAGTCCAATATTGTTGAATCTTCTAGCCCTTCTATAATGTGTTCTATTTCACAAGGTATTGAATAACTATCACCAACATGAAGAATTTCATCATACTTGCTAAATCTTATCCGTATCTTTCCAGAAACGATATATCCTGTTTGTTCATTAGGATGGCAATGAAAAGGGACGTACTCACCAGCTTTATAGTTCATTCGTGTGATCATTGATTTCTCCCCAAAAGCAAGTACATAATATGAAATCCCTAGAAACTTCCTTTTTTTAGCATTCCTTTCTTTTAATATCATTCTTCATCAACTCATGATTTAATGTTTGGTAATGATGAGAATCTACTTCTTGATCTATAAATGACTTTTTTTTCTGATTTCTCTTTTAAAAGAAATTTCCCTAAAAATTCATCTGAGGCAATATTTTGTTTTGTATCTATCTTTTTGATCAAACAATGTTAAATCTTTGTAACCTCCTTTAATTCTTGCACTATGCTTGACATTCTTTGGAATAAAGTATGTATCTCCTTTCTTGAATTTGTAATTCTTATTTCCTATAGTTAATTCAATCTCACCATCTAAAATTACTCCCCATTGTGCAGCATGGGAGTGTTCAGCTATTTCTACATCTTTTTCAAAACTCATAAATACAAATTGTTGATTTTCACATTGAAAAAGGTGTGAATATACACCTTCTAGTGAGATATCTGCTTCCGGTAGATTTGTAATTATCTCTGGTAAGAAATTTTCTTTTGGCATTTTCATTCCCCTTTTTTGCCTTGGATGTTTGAGGACTGTTTAAGCTTCTCAATAAAATCTTCTCGTACAGGGTAGAAGATATCCAACATCACAAAAGACTCATCACCTATGCAAGTATCGCAATGCGGAACATTTGCAGGTATGCGGTAAATATCACCTTTTTGTACTATGCGCTCCTCATCTCCGATATACAGTTTTGCCTTTCCAGCATAAACCATTCCAATTTGCTCCTGTGGATGAGAGTGTAGTGGCACACAATGACCTGGCAATGTGTCATTGAGCACCATCATCATCTTCTCACTATGCAACCCAGTAAGGATTGTTGTCTCTAGCCCTACCATCTGGGTAAATTTAGGAGCATCTGCAAGGCTGATAAAATATGAGACTTTCTCTTGTTTCATAACTTCC
>CP070836.1:938724-945151 GCA_020341795.1 Thermoplasmatales archaeon | reverse complement strand
TTTGCAGGAACACTTAAAATAAGAAAAATTAATATAAACGTATAAACCACATTTATTCTGATGTATCTTTTCTTCATATTTTACATACCTAGATTCAATAATCAAATTTTTATAAAAAAGTAATAATTAAGATAATTTAAAAAATTTTCCTAAATCAATTCTTAAATTTTAACATTTATATTAAAAAAAAAATTATTGTAGAGCAAACTATTTATAAATCCAATAAATCTTATACTCTTTACCATCTGATAATTATATATAATATCGAAATTTCCATCCCTACCGAGATATATCTCACTTGGTGGAATATGTGGCGGCCTAAACCCTCCCTTTTCAACAAAAATTTTATAAATATCAACATTTAGAGAAGTAAAGCTATAATAACCATCAGAAGTCGTATAAAATGTATCATAAGGTGTTTCATAAGGATAAGCTAAAAGCACTACTTCTGCATTATTAATTGGTTTATTTTGTTTATCAGAAACATAGCCATGTATTCTACCTGATCCCGTAGGCGCTATCCACAGGTCTTTAGTAACATCAAAATTTCGACGGTTATTAACTTCTATATATGTAGGAAGCATTGAAAGACCTGTACTCCCAGCCCATATTACATAATATTTAGGAAAAAACAACATATTTCTAATTTCCATAAAATAAGTTCCATTTTCATCTGTTCTAGTTGCTTTCCATGGGAGTGATACTGATTTTCTAAATTCAACTACTGCATCAGGTACAGGTGTACCATGAGGATACTCACGAACAATCCCATGAATGTAACTTATTGTAGGGACAATATTATCCTTATTATTGTTAATATAAAAACTACTTGATTTAAAACTTGCTGGAACAGAGGATGTAAATATAAATAATAAAATTGAAAAAACAACAAGGATTTTAATTTTAATATTTTTCATATCTTACCTCATTTTATAATATAGAATGAAATAATGGAATTTATATTTTTGCTATTTAATATTTATAAAAATTCTTATTTAAAAATTGTTTTAATCTGGGTCTGTCTAATTAGACAGACCCTAATCTGATTTTTATTAAAAAACAAAAGTTTTATAAAAATTTCCAAACAATTATTTCATCACTATTGCTATTTCCAAAATTATCAAATGCAATAACCTTTATAGAATGTCTATGTTTAGTAAGACTAAATTTTTCTCGATTCCATTTAAATTTATAAGGAGGGGTTGTAATATTTGCTTTTAATTCACCGTCAATAAAAAATTCAACTCTGTTTATCCCAGAATCTTCATCAAATGCATTAACTTCAATATTTATACTACCAATTATAAGAGATTTACGGAAAAGAAACTTTCGAATCTTAAAATCCATGATATACAAAGCATTTTCAGGTTTTAATATTGTTATTTCAGGTGCCCTTTCATCTCCTGATATTATTACTTCTAACGTACCCCAATCACTTTGTGCACCATAAAAATCTTGAGCTCTTGCTCTCATAATAAAACTACCTATTTCAATCCAAGTGTAACTAACATTAATTGGTTCCCCTGAAGGATACCAATCATAAGTGATAATAAAATCACCAGTTCCAAATTCAATATAATAAGACACATCATCTCCATCTGGATCAATTGAAACAATTGAATAATTGTATATCTCACCAGTTTTACCAATAGTTACACCAGTAATTTCTGGTGGGTTAGGAGGTGAATTATTTTGTGAATAAACATTATTATAAAGGTTCATTCCTGATACTTGACATACTGTTAACATATATATTATAACTATAAAAAATAAGAACAAAATGCTTACAAATTTTTTTCTAATTGGATTTATCATATATAAATCACATTTAACAGATTATATATTGAAATATTGTTTATATATATTTCTAAGGATTATTATTTTCATATTTTCTGTATAGCTCTTAGAATAGAAGGTGATTTAGGATATCAAATAGATTTGAATAAATAATAAATTTTTGTAAAAATTCTAAACCTAATATTTTTTTATTCTTCGGCATCGTTATACTAAGTGGATCTGACCAGTCACTTTCTGCACCATATTCATCTATTGATTTCACCTTAATTTGATAATTTCCATCTTCAAACCAAATATTTGATGCACTACATTCTGTTCCTGATTCATACGGTCCCAGTATAAAACTTGTTTCGCCGTTTCCCCAGTCAAATAAATAAAAAACATTATCTCCTTCTGGATCTGTAGTTGATGAAGTATAAGTATATTCTTCACCTGTTTTACCATTTATTTTACCAGATGGTTTATTTGGTTTGTTTGGTGGATTGTTTTCTGATATAACTACTGATTTTGGATTTGAAAAATCACTTTGTGCACCATAAATATCCTCAGCTTTGACTTGAACATTATAAGTTCCCACAGTTATCCATGTATGTTCAGATGTTACAATTTCTCCAGAGTTCATGTAACCAGTCCATTCATCGATATCTCCATCTCCATTCCAGTCCCAACCATATCTGATATCATGATTATCAGGGTCAATAGCGCTAGTTGAATATTCATACATAACACCTTCCCTTCCACTATTTGGACCAGAGGGAATACTTGGAGTTTCAGGATCATCATTTATAATAGCTCGTGATATTGTTACATCATCAATAATTAGTCCACTCCAATATTCATCATTTGATTCTGCTTCATCATTGCTAACGCCTGTACTATCTGTTTCATAAAAAACAAAGCCAATTCGAAAATCATAAATAGGATTACCATTACCATCTCTAAAAAATCCTAAATCATACCAATTTTCATATGCATCTAGGATATTAAAAGATTGATACTTACCATATGGTTGCATAGGTCCAATCCAAATTGTTTGATAACCAAATGTATCATAATTAAGATGACGCCAAGATTCAACAGCAGTCCAAATATGAGCATGATAAGATTCAGTTCCAGGATCATAAAGGACAATACCCCAATGATCATCACTATCCTCTGTAATAAATCTAAAGTAAAAGTTCATAATCATCGCTTCAGCACCTTCAACAGTAAACATAGGACTAATCAAATAGTTGAAATCCATATTGTTTTCATAGTGTTTATTTTCTTCTCTAAAACATGCCATTGAATAATCACCAGACCATGAATCAAAAGATGATTGATGCCATAAATCAGGTCCACTAAAACTTCCATGAATCCAATCATCATTATTTTCAAAACTTGTTTCATAGTAATATTGCATAGTAAAATTGTTAGTCTCAAAAGATGTTTTTATAATCTTTGAAAAATCATATGCATATAAACTACCAGACAAAGTAATTAAAATCAACAACGTACATATAAATATTCCACAAATTTTTTTAAACATAATTATCTCCCCCTATACAAATTTATTTTAAAATCTAATATCTTATTATGTTTATAAACTATTTGGTTAAAAAAGATTTTAAAAAAAATGTGAAGTAGTTATTTCAACTCAAATGTTAATTAATATTTAGAAATGTTGAAAATAGTTGGAATAATTTTGTTAAACGGTTTTCAATTTTTTTTAATATTTGATAGACGTTTTGATTGTTAAGCTGCTTATTTTTTGGCATTGTAACACTAAATGGATCTGACCATTCTGATTCAAATCCTAATGTATCTTTTGATTTTACTCTTATATTATAATTACCTTGATTGTTCCATGTTTTACTCGTCTCAACATTAACTCCAGAATCATAAGGACCTAGCCAACCACTATTAGTATCATCACCCCAGTCAAACAAATAAAAAACATCATCTCCATCAGTATCAATTGTACTTGTTGAATAAACATGTTCAACATTGATTTTACCAGTTTGTGGACCAGAAAGTCTACTAGGTTTATTTGGTGGATGAAGTTCTGTTTTGCTTATAATAATAGTCTTAGAAGATGAACTTGTTAATGTATCAATAACATAATTATCTGAATTCGAATTTATTAGATAACCTGAGGAATCATACCAATATGCATTTTCGTTTAATTTTAGATCTATATTTACAACTTCATGATCATAATGATTTGTAACAATACAAGTTGTAACATCATTAACTGTTTTACAATCAGCAATGACATACTGCCAAGTTGTTAAACCAACAGGTGAAAAAGCAGTATTATATTTATCATATCTATGTAAAAGCCAGTCACCACTACCAATCCCAAAATCAAAAGCATACATATACCAACCATCAGTTCCACAAAACATTATACCATTAGCAATAGATGGAGGACAAGTAACACTAGAACCAACATTGTATTTCCATATAATATCACCTGTTGCTTCATCTAGAACATAAAAAGCTCCATTTTCCCAGTCTCTTGTGCCTATGAACAATAAACCGTTACATAAAGTTGGAGAGCTGATATCTATTTTATTACCAATTTTTGTTTCCCAGATTAATGTTCCATCAGCCGCATTAATTGCATAAACATATCCTTGTGTATCAGAGATAAATACAACTCCATCATGATAGGCATTAAATGAAAGTGAACCTCCATGTAATTTATAACTCCATATTAATGAACCATTACTTTCATAATAAGCATTTATAGTCTTATCACGATAGATACCTAGGAAAAGATGACCTTGATTATCTGATGTGATTGAATTATCCCATGGACCATCTGATAAGACTACACTCCAGATCCTTTTACCATTTTCAGCACCTAATTTATAGAATTTCCCATCAGATGAAGCGGTATAATAATAATTATCTTTAAGCAGTGGTTTAGTCACACATAGAGAATCTAATTTATATGTCCAGTTAATACTACCATCTTCTTTGTTTAATGCATATACTGTGTCTGAACAAAAATAGATTTTTTCATCATCGTATTGAACTGACTCTGGAATTCCAAGATATATATTTCTGTTCCAAATTTCTTCACCTGTATGTCGGTTTATCGCATACATATATTCATTTGTAGGATCATTACCATGTGAGTCTGAGCCAATATAGACGACATCTCCATCTATGACAGGTCCTACATATCCAGGACCAGTATTGTAACTCCAAAGTATTTCCCCTGTTGAGGTATCTACTGCAAAGAGTTTATCATGTCCATCTCCATGAGTGCTACAGGATCCTATATATGCAATACCATCGATGTAGGTAACTGCTGATTCTTCATAATTAGTCCCAGTTGTATTTGCTTTCCATAATAATTCATGACCATATGATATACCATTTGTATCAAGTTCAATGATAACATTTGGAGTATCAATAAAAAACTGATTATTGATATTCTGATTTATAATCGACATAATGATATTTTCTTTTGCACTTGAGATAGTTAATTCCTCTCTCGCATTTACAAATGGTAAAAAAACAGAACCAATTAAAAATATACATAACATAATACTAATAATTCTCTTTTTTATCAATTATTCACCTCCTTTATTAATCCAGACTATATATTAGTTAAATAGATTTAAATGTTTATAATAAATAAAATTATTTTTATGTAAATTTCTTCTTTTTACATATCGATTAAAATAAAATGAAGAAAATAAAATTTGATGTTGTCGAGAGTTTTGATATTTTTCTTGCATTAACTTCATAATCCATATGTTTTGAAAGTCAAATCATACAAAGAAAAATCACTCCAACTAAAACCAGAATCCCTCGAATACCAATAAGAACCATAACCATAAGGATCCCCTGAAGCATAACTTATCCTATAACCCTGCGATATACCACCACCAGTTGTATGTACCACAATATAATAAACATCACCCGGAGTAACAGATAAATCAGGGAAATCAAACTCAACCCAATCAGATGATAACGGGATATCACCAGCCGGAATAGAAACACTTGTTAAATCACTACCAACAAGATCATCACGGATAGAAACAACCAAATCATCAGTTGGATTTCCTAATTGTTGGACATATAACTCAACCCTGGTTAAAACATCAAGCTGTGGTATAAATGATTGCGCAGCATAACGATTCAAAAACAATGAAAAATCATTGGTATGCAATAGTTGCTCCTGATCAAGAGTATCAACAGGTTCAAGGATAACATTTACATCAACAGAAAACACACCACTACCACCATTCGAGCTAATACTAATATCACAATGATAAACACCAACACCAAGACCAGAAGTATCAACATCAACAACAATTGTATCATGCTCACCAGAAGAATCACCACCAGATGGAGAAACATCAACCCAGCTACAACTCTCACTCAAACTATAGGTAAGGGTACTAGTACCACTATTCCAAATATCAAAAACAGTGCTACCCAACTCACCCTCTTGCATATCACCAAAATCATAAAATGTTGGGCTGTATGAAAGAATAGGAGTTGGATCAACAACCTCTAAATCAACACCAAAAACACCACTACCACCATCAGAGCTAATACTAATATCACAATGATAAACACCAACAACTAGACCAGTAGTATCCACATCAACAACAATAGTATCATGCTC
>CP070836.1:933941-938624 GCA_020341795.1 Thermoplasmatales archaeon | reverse complement strand
TTATATTATATAATTATATTTTTTAAATAATTAATAAGTAATTTATAGCTATAAATAGAATTTTCATAAAAACCAATTAGAAAAAATCCCAATTTTTTCTCCACAATATCAACATTTCATATCTTCCTCCCTCAAATTACTTTTTTAATTCTTTTTTCATATTTGACATTCTGACATTTTTTATATTTTATCAGATAAGCTTTATAATACATTATAGCCAAATGTTAACAAGATTCTATATGACATGGATGTTGTGGATAACAGAAAAAGAAAATGCAAAAAAAATCATTCAATTTTTAATTTTCACACTCATAGTATCATTACCATTTGTTAATATGACATATACTTTAGGACTTGAAACATTTCTTGATTCTTTTGAAAAACCAGAAGCCTACCTTTGTTTAAAAAACTCAGATAAAATTACTGGAATAGAAGCATCAGATGAAATTTTTTTTATAATTCAAAGAAAAAACCATCCAGATTTCAATATACAAGAAAGTGATACTGTAATTTACTGTAAAATTAACGGAGATATTTATTGTAGTAAAATATTTGATGTAAAAGGTGTTGGCATATACACTAGATATTATGTGGAAGATAAAATAAAAAATGAGAATAAACCAATATTTAAAAATCAAATAATTGGAAAAGTTATAAAACAAATTGATAAAAATATATGGAATCAACTTTTAATTAAGTTATGGGAGTTATCAATTCATAATTTAAACATTAGAGGATTAACGCGGTCATTTTAAATTATCTGATATATCCTCTGATGATCCACTATTTGACAAAAGCTCTTGCAGGTTTTTATGATAATTTTCTGGCTTTGAATCTAAGAGTTTTTTTGCATATCCTTTCAAAAACTCACCATATTCTATTTCCATTGGAGAATATTGCCATTTTTTATCAGTACCTTTTCCTAAAGCTAGTAAAAAAGCATAAGCAATTGATTTAGCCTTTGGATTATCATGTCTTTTTTTAATTTCAACAATAGCTTCTTTTTCACCAAAAGTTTTATAGGTTCTAGCAATAGAATCTGTAAACTTTGCAAGTGAAGGAAGAGATTTATAGCTTGGTAATTGTGATAGAACCTTTTGTCTTTCTTTATAATTCATAGCAAGTTGTATTATTTCAGATGGTAAATCATCAAGATCATAGAATTTCTTAGCCATTTCTTTATTATCTATTAGATCAGTGATTACATCAAGTCCGTAATCTATCCAAAATCGTTCGAGAACCTTATTAGGTGTTGTGTTGTTAACTATAACAGGTTCATCAATTAGCTCTAGAAGGATTTCAAGTCCAGTTTTTTCATATTTATTTGGTTTAAGAGCTTTTATAAATTCGTCTATATTAGTACCATAAGACTCTCCATCCAATATAAAGATTTTTTCACCAGAATCTTTTAGGGCTTCTTCACGTTTTTTTATATTTGTCTTTATAAAATCATAATCAGAAAGTCCCCCAGATAAATACTCATCGAGTTTTATGGTGGTCTCTGGTTCTGTCTCTCTTCGTTTTACTATATGTCCGACTACATCAATTATAAAATCATTAGATATATCTGGAATGAGCATATACTTGGTTATATTAAAAATTGTATTTTTTTTCTCTTTTGCACAATCCTCACACAATGCAAAAACAAGATCTGCTGATTTCCAGTATATACGAAGATAATTCTTTCTTGATTCAAATTTATTTTTTACATCATCAGGTTTTAAATCACCACAAATAGCTACACCATTTTGATAATTAAAACCTGTTTTTTTAATTACAAATTTAATAAACTCTCCAGGTGGTTCAGCATTTAATCCTGATGATATGAAACCTTCATCCCAAGAATATATATGAATTCGCTTTTTGTGAGCAATATCCTTTATCCCCAAAATTCGAAGTACTGGATCGTCGATATGTTGTATAGCAATCAATTTTTCTTTATCAGCTCGACCTCGTTGAGCATAAGTAACATCTCCAATTGGAAATTTTGCAACAGCAAGATAAGGTGCTTTTTGGCTATTAGCAATAAGAATTGATCCTGCTAACGCTCCATCAAGACCTCGTCTAAATGCTAGTTTTTCAAGCTTATCTTGATCATTGCTAAATCGATTTATTCTATCAAGGCTTTTTTTTAATTTATTAAAAATTCTACCTGAGTAGTTATCATCATATAATGGAAGAATAAGATATGGGTCTTCTTTTACCTTTTGTGCATTTTCTACAAGTTTTTTTTCCATTGATTTTGAAGCAGTTCGAGCAAATGTCCTCATACGTCTAAGTTTTTTTGGCATAAGAACCTCTATACCTAGTATATTAATCTGGTATATATTTTTGATGTAGAAATACAGATTTAAATTTGATTATATAAATTTTATAATATAATTTGTAAATCAATTAATTTTTTATGTATATTTTTTTCTTTCAATCTCAAATATAAACTGTCCAATCAATAATTGTGAAATAAACAAAATTACAATAAAGGATATCCAATAAATTGAATTAATTGAATTTAAATTATTAAATAACCAAATTTGATATAAAAGTAATAACGTACCAATTCCAACAATAAATAATGTTAATAAAAAAGTCCTCTTCTTATTCATAATTTTATAAAATTTTTTCTCAGTTTCAATATGTCGTTTATTATTTGTTATCTGCATCCCATCACAAACACAATAATCTTTTATATTGTTTTAATATTTTTGTTTAAACCTAACACTTATTATCATTTTCTATATACAACATATGAGGAATCATAAATGATAAAAAATGAATCTAGAAATGAAGTTTACAATTCAATTTTATCAAGAAGGAGTATTAGACGATTTCAACAAAAACCAATCAAGCTTGAAATTCTTAAAAAAATGGTAAACACAGGTCGTCTTGCACCATCAGCTGCAAATCTTCAACCTCTTGAGTTTTTTATTGTCAATGAAAAGAATTTATGTGACCAAATATTTGAAACAATTGGTTGGGCTGGATATATCAAACCTAAATGGACTCCTGCAGTGAATGAAAGACCATCAGCATACATTGTAGTTCTTGTCAATAATGAAAAAAATCCTTGGTATCTTCGGGATGTTAGTTTTGCAACTCAAAACATAGTACTTTTTGCTGAAAGTCTAAATATTGGAAGTTGTATATTATGTAATATTAATAAAGAAAGTATTAGAAAAATACTCAATATACCTAACAATATAATCATTGATTCGTTAATTGCTCTTGGTTACAAAGCCGAAAAATCTGTAGTTGAAGACTATTCTGGATCAATAGAGTATTGGCGTGATAAAAATGAAGTTTTACATGTGCCAAAAAGAAAAATTGAGGATATCATACATATTAATAAATTCCAAATTTTCTAAATATTTTTTTATGTTTTATGAGTGATAAATTTTATACATATTGTTAGTAATATAACCAATTATTATCACTATAATAATTAATTAAATGAAAATTGAACGTAAAAATTGCCTATTTATATCAATATGCATTCATATGCTATTTCTTGAGCATATTCCTTATAAAAACCTCCAAATCATGATGTTTTTAGGATTGTACCACCGCGATTAATTATTCCAGATGCACCTTTACGATCAAGGTTAATAAATTCGTTATCAATAAGACCCCTGTAACCTTATTTAATGCCAACTACACTTATACCATAGTTATTTGCAGTTCTTATAATTAAGCGGATTGTTGCATTAAAACAAGCATAGTCTCTTGTTAAAATTACTATTTTTTCAAACCTTCTCCTCACAAAAATAAAAATGGTAATATACATTATTTTATAAACTATTTTTGTTATTTAGCAGGTCAAGAGTTTTAATTTTTTTTCTAACAATATAAATTGTAACTATTACAAATATAAGTGCTGCAAATAATGCAGATCCATAACCTGTCATTATACCATAAACCGGTATGAAATTATAAAAACCATGAATAAACATTGCAAGAAGGAAATATGGTAAAACGCGAATAAACCTTGTATGTTTCATAATAAATTTTCCATAACCATAACCAGTCCAAGCAGTTGCAGAAGCATGGAGTAAACATCCAACAAAACTCCTAATAGATATAAGAATTAAGAAATATAAAAAACCTTGATTAACCATTGCATCCCAACCATAAAAAAGGTTCTCTGTAGCAGCAAAACCGAGACCCGCAACAGCACCATATATTAATCCATCCTCAGGTTCATCAAGTTCTTTCTTAACTATTTTTAGACTTAACGCAATAGGTTTTGTAAGTTCTTCAACAAAAGGAGCGATTATTACCGCCATTAAAAAAAATAAAACAGTATAATTTGAACTAGAAAGGGCTATCGGGATTCCTAATCCTAATTCTAACAATAACGATGCAATGATTGCAATTGTTGCACCCCATAAGAAACAATAAAAGATAGGTATCCATTTTTCTCTGTTGAATTTTTCAGTATTTCTAATCCAAATAACATAAAAAATCGGTGGTAGAAAAGCCATTATAAATAATATGATAATTTCCAACCACATCAATTAAATCAAAAGAATTTTACTTATATCTAATTTGCCCTTTTATTAAAAATCCAGAGATATAGAATAATTTTTCATAAAAAATATATTTCACGGAATTTCTTGTTTGAATTTATATTCTTATTAAGAGATATTTTTATTTTATAAATCCTCTGTAAGATAAAAGATGTAAAAT
>CP070836.1:930163-933841 GCA_020341795.1 Thermoplasmatales archaeon | reverse complement strand
TTATAAATTTTGTTAATAAAAAAGATTAAGTTAAGTTAAACAATAATTTTAATACTTTAGGAATACGTTTGGTTATTTCCGAACAAAAACAATATATATATAAATAAAATTCGAATAAAAGTATATATTACATGCCTAAAGTTACTTTAGATATGAGTACATTTAAGGCACTTGCGTCTGATACTAGACTTGATATTTTGAAAGCGCTTGATGGGGGAAAATTAAGTCTTAAGGATATTTGTAGAGTTACTAAGTTAAATAAAGCAACCTTACATGAACATTTAACTAAGCTAAATGAAGCGGGTTTAGTTAAAAAGAAAGAGCGCGAAGGTCATAAATGGGTTTATTATAAACTTACATGGAAAGGTGAAGGGCTTCTACACCCTGAAAACACAAGAATTGTTGTTCTTTTCAGCTCTACTTTTATAGCAATCGCTGCTGGAATAATACAAATTATTAATTTCATTAAAGGAAAAATAGTTGCAAAAGCAATAAATCCAATAGGTTCAGATTCAACATTGCTATATAATTTAGAAACTAATGGAGTCGATAGTGCATACAGAACTTTAGATACAATTGCAGATAAGGGAGGACCAGCTATAGAGCAAGCTCCATTATCTGTTCCATCAGTTCCACTTGTAAATCAAACAAATTCTGAATTATCAAACGCATTACTCGAGAATTATGATATCAGAGGTACATTACAAAATAAAATAAATATTGATAGTATTGAATGGAAAGTTGCAGATTATAATGTATTTGGTAGACTCAATGAAACAAAAAAATTTGTAATAGATTCTTTAGAAGATTATGGAGGTACAGATGGAGATCCAGGATCATTGTTAGGTTCAGAAGGAGCAAATATATTTACAGATGGCGCTTCAAATGTTCCATCTCATATGGTGGCATATGTACATGATCCTGCTTTGCAATGGATAGCTATTGCATGTATAGTAATCGCAGGTGTTCTTCTGACAATTGGTATCTGGAGATATTGGCAAAATCGTAAACCTCGAATTTAAAAGTTCCCATTTGAAAAAATTTTTTAAAATTTTAATGATTAATCATATTTTTTGGAATTTCCTCTAACTCTTCATTTTCATCAAGGAAATCAAATAAAGTTTTCTGCATCCGCACCACCAGATTTTATGTATACAATATCATGTTAAAATCTTTTCGCAAAAAAGAAATTTTTATTATTTTTTATTCTCAAGCTCTATTGCATTATATGCACATATTTCATGGCAACAATAGCATTTTATACAATTTTGATAGTTAATTTGTGCCATATTATCGTTGATCTTTATTGCGTTTTTTGGACAAATATCAACACATTCTCCACAAGCAGTACAACTTTGCATTATCACTGGGTCTTTTTTAGGTTTTTTCTCATCTGTTAAAAGATGGCCTGCAGTAGATGGTAAAGTAAAACTTTTGTATTTTACATCATCTGGTGAAAGAAGTGGAAAGGATATTTCATTTGGCCACATATTTCTGATTTTAGCCTCTTTTAAAGTTGGAATTCCAATAGGTTCGATATTAAGCATTCTACATACTGTAAGATCCATTGCAATTGAATCATCAGATGCAAGCATTACACCCAATTCAACAGGATTCCCTGCAGCTGGACCATCACCCTGCATTCCAACAATACCATCCATAATAATGAGATCTGGATTTAATATTGATAATACATCGATAAGCATTTCAGCCAAAGCTTTTCTTCTCATATATTTTGAATGATACCTAACCTTAGTCAGCCCTGGAATTGCACCATACATAATCTTAGTTGCAAGTGTCATCATCATAAGCGAATGAGTCTTAATTTTTGGAATTGAAATAATTTTATCAGCATTAAGAACAAAATCACATACATACGTATTTTTAAGCCTTTTACCATCAGGGATAGTTAATTTTGTATATTTTGTGTTAAAATTTAACTCAACTCCCAAATCATTTGAAAGATTTGTCATACCTGCCATGTTGTAAACTTTTTGAAGTTTTCTTTTTGTAAATGGACCCGAAGGTGAATCTCCAATAATGGGAATGCCACCTGACTTCAAAACATTTATAGCGACTGCTTCAACAACTTTTGGATTTGTAATTACCGCTTTATTTGGTTCAGTAGCATTCAACAAATTAATCTTTAATAAAACATGTTCTCCTTTTTTTATAAATTTATTTAAACTACCAAAAGGTTTAATGAGTGTATTAATATCAATATTTTGATATGAGCTTTTTATAATACATACAGATGGATTAATTTTTTTATTTGAAGAATTCATCTTTATTTGTGATTTAAATATGTTATATAAATGCTATTATAAAATGACTGGCTTTTATATAATTCTCTCGAATTAGACATCAAAATGCCAATTTTTCTTCATATAAACTTTACTGTCTTAATCGTGCTATTATTTGTCATTACTAAAAAAAAGAAAAAAAGATGGTTTTAGGTTCTATGTAAAACTCGTTTGGGAAATTTAAGTTGGTCAAATTATTTACCGATCTATACATTTATCTATTATATCAAACATCTAATCGATAAAATAAAACGACATCAGAGATTCTTAATTTTCCTGCTCCAGATGGCACATGAAACAGGATATGATTTTTTTGACCATGAGGATCAAGGATATTTGGATTAATGACTTCATGCTCGGTGCGACTTTGACCTGCAGAGTAGGTACGGCTAAATGAAATATTATTAGTACCGAATTTAACTTCAAGATTGACATTTGCTGCACCTGAATATGGGTCTACACGGAAGTAAAGTACGGAATTTCTATTTGTCTTACCGCCAGCATGTAATTCAAATTCCGAATCCCACGGTTGTCCTTTCTTCACAGTGAAGCTACCATCTTTGATAACATAATATTCACAAACTTCTTTTGCCATATTTTTCACCTCCTTTTTTTTCCATAAATAAACAAAATCAAACAAATTTAATAATAGACTTTTTTTCAAAAAATTCCGCAAAAGATGCAAAATTACTTTAAAATTTCTATTTTGCAGAATAATATAACATACAAATATTTTTTTAGAGTTTAAATGCAACATGTATAACTAAAACAAACTGATAAAAAAAGAATCAATAATCAAAAACCAAATTCAAAGAACGTTAAAAAATGGTATTAAGTCTTCAATAGGAATCTCATCGAGAAGCAATCCTAACCATAAACTAACTGCTGAATATCCAATTCCTATAATCATCGGTCCATAAACTTCACCGAAAGAGAACTCAATAATTACTCCTGTATATAATGCAATTATGCCGGCTAATGCTGCAAAAAATGTTACATTTTTAGAACCTTCTTCAACGAAATCATTTATTGATCCTGATGCAATTAGGATTACTCCATATATTATATTTAGAGTATCATAGGCATATATATTTTCATCATGATGACCAAAATAAATTCCTTTACCTACTCCTAAAAAAAACATAATTGATCCAATTTGCAAGTTGATAAAATTATTCCCTCGAGCAAGTTTTCCTATTTTAGCAAGTTTTTCTATTTTATCTACATTGATTGATTCAATGTTAATCATACTCTCGATTGTTAGGTCTGGAGATATTATTTTATTTTCTTTTAAAAAATCCAATTCCATATCAAATTTTTCACGTAAAGAGCCATTTATTTTTTGAATTTCATTAAAATTTTTTATAATTTTTAT
>CP070836.1:927273-930063 GCA_020341795.1 Thermoplasmatales archaeon | reverse complement strand
TTCGGTGGGTATTTGAATTCATGGTTAGTGAAAATTGATAATATGGGAAACTTGGAATGGGATAAACTTTTTATCACTCCGATCGGGAAAAAAAATTTTGCGGTTCATCACCACATATTAAAACACAGCGATGGTGGTTTTGTTTTAACTGGTGTTACAAATGGTGTTAAACCGGTGTATAGCGTTGGTGATCTTTGGTTCACCAGAGTTGATGATTTCGGTCATGTGCTGTGGGAGAAGATAATTGGAGGGGAAAAATATGAATCGACATATCGACTTGATATTACAGATGATGGTGGATATATTATTGCGGGTTCAACAAAATCATATGGGCTTGGCAATTTTGATGCATGGTTGGTGAAAATTACAGATTTTGAAAATCAAAGACCAAACAAACCAACAAAACCATCAGGTCCTAATAAGGGTAAACCTGATACAGAATACACCTTTACAACAAGTACAACAGATCCAGATGGAGATCAAGTAACTTATATGTGGGACTGGGGAGATGTAAACTATAGTGAATGGCTTAATACAGCTGAAGCATCATATACATGGACAGAGGAAGATAACTATAATATCAGAGTTATAGCAAAAGACATAAACGGTGGAGAAAGCGACTGGTCAGATCCATTACCTTTTAGCACTCCAAAAAATAAAGCAATCAATAGATCAATTATAAACTTCCTGCAACAACATCCAAACCTGTTCCCATTGCTACGACAACTATTAATAAAACTCTAAAAATAATCTTTTTTTCTTTTTTTTGGTTAAACGCCGACACCACCAATTTTATGCTCCAACAGGAGAAAAAAGAGTCCTTCACGCCGCCTGCCGGACTCGAACCGGCGACCGCTCGGTTAACAGCCGAGTGCTCTACCAACTGAGCTAAGGCGGCATAATATTAAATCAGCACAGGGAATAGTACAACTATTTAAAAGATTAACTTTTAAAAACCATATCTTTCTTCTCTTCTAAGTTCTTTCATCTGTACTTCAACAAAATGATAAACAGTTGCTTGTTTACTACCCTGAAGAATCATATCAATAGATTTTTTTAAGACATTCATTCTAACAACATCAGATATAATAGATACGGTATGACCGTATATACTAATTTTTGAATCAGTAAGTTCTTCAAGGACTTTTCTTGTTTTACCTTCTTTTCCGATTACTCTACTTTTTAATCTTCTGATATGAGCATCTTTTTTACCAACATAATCTTGAAGGTTAAAAATAAAAAAATCAGCGTTATCATCAAACAATTGTATAGCATTTTGAGGTGAAAAACCTCGACCTATTGCATTAATAAAATTCTCAAGTTTTATAAGCATTAATGGATCTTTAGTATCATTATCTTCAATTGTTATTTCTCCTAGTTTTGAATCGATATTTATTTTTATTCCTGTTTTTTCTTCTAATGCTTGTTTTGTTTCACCTTTATGTCCTATTAAAACGCCTATTCGTTCAATTGGGATTTTTAGATATTTCATCTATTACTCCTTTTATTTAATGATATTATCAAATATTTTTTCAACATTTGCTTTAATACCGTATTTCTTAAAATATCTTACTAGATTATTAATGTCTCTTTTTAAAAATTCTTGTGCATTTGGATGTTTATTCAATACTCCCTGTCCAAGATCAATTATGTATGGTTTTGATCTATAATATAAAATATTGTATTCACTTATATCTCCATGTACTAAATCTGCTTTTTGATACATTTTCTTAATTGACCCAATAAGTGATTCATATATTTCTTCAGGATTTTCAATTTTTACATCTTTTAGCATTGGCGCAGATTTATTTTTTTCCCCTAAATACTGCATAACAAGTACATTATTATAACTAATAATGGGTTTTGGTGCTTTAACTCCTATTTTATTTAAGCGTTCCAGGTTTTTAAATTCTTTTTTTGTCCAAGCATAAATTATGTTTTGTCTTGTTTTATGAATTGATTTAAAACGAGGATCACCAAATATATACTGTGTAATATGTTTAAAAGTAGATGTTGAAATCCTATAAATTTTAACAGCTACAAGCTTGTTTTCTGTTGTAACACCTCTAAAAACATTTCCTTCTTTGCCTGTTGAAATGGGAAAATCAATGATATCTAAAACCCTGTTTGATATAAGTTTTTCAATTGTTAATAAGGTTTTTTTATCAAAAACTTCAGCTTGTGTTTTTCTATCAAGACCAGTCTTTCTAATTATAGACTGTAGTTTTTTATCAAGGGTTTTAAGTTGTTTGTCATTTAAAAAAATATCAGAAGACATCGATTTCCTCTGGTATAAGTTTTCTTCTACTAAGAACTGTTGCCTGTGTTCTTCTATATCTAAAAATAATATCTGCTTTATCATTTTGAATATCCCAAGGTTTGATTATTACAAGATCACCTGCTCTTACTCTTTGTTTTCTTTTCATTCTACCTGGGATACGTGCCATTCGTGATTTACCATCACTGCATATAACGTTTATTCTTGAGCCACCCATAAGTCTGTCTGCTATTGCAAACATTTCATTTTTGTTTTTATTAGGTAATGGAAGACGAATATATTCTTCCTGTTCAGGTTCCTCAGAGGTTTTTTCTTCATACAACTAAATCACATACTTTAAATCTGTACAACACAAGTCATTTATTAAACTTTTACTAAAAAAATTTGAATAGTAATTATTTTGGAAGATTTTCTTTTAATACTTTAAGACATTATGGTAAAAATTCTTTTACATATATTCCAAGATGCTTATATAAAAGTATTCTATTTCTGTTATATTTTGATGATAAATT
>CP070836.1:924455-927173 GCA_020341795.1 Thermoplasmatales archaeon | reverse complement strand
TTCCTTTTATTTAATTCTTTTACGATTTTTATTGAGGTTCTCATTAATAAAATACCGAAAAGAATTGGCAATAAAACAAAGACGAGTGTTATTATAATAGAGATATCTGCTGATGATCCAGTAAGGGCGATTATCATCTGCATTAATATCATAAGACCACTACCGATGAAAAGAAAAGCAGCAAATATTCCTAGTATTGCTTGATTGTTTAACTGTAACTTATGTTCTTTTTTGCTGATCCAAATTAGGATAATGATTCCAATAATAATTGTTAGATATAATGGTGCAATTATTAAAGCAATGTTTTGGCCTTCCCAAATATGTATGTTTATAGCGTTTATTGGTATCATTAACCATTCGGTTACAGAAAATGTTTCAATAAAGCCAATTGCAATGCCAACTTTGCCATGGTCTAATTCATCAAATACTGCAATATAATACAAATCATTAGTGGTTACATTTATATCGATATCTGCAGTGAAGTAATAACTTGAAGGTGTAAACGGTTCATATTCTCTAATATTGGTTTTTTCACCTTCAAAAACCAAGTAACCATATCCAGTTGGTACTTCAACTCCGCTAGGCAATATTCCCTGGGATGTCAAACCTTTTCCCATAACGATAACACCTGGAGTAAACTCTTCTTTATTGACAAATAGGGAAATCCTTAGTATTTCACCTTGTTTCATTGTAAACTTATAATATTTCGTCTCTCCGGGTTCATGGATTTCATCATAGATCGCCCAGGATTTTGTAGGTTCCATGACTTCTATTGCGGTTTCAAGAGAATTGTTTTCTCCACCAGTTATAGGAACATGGGAAACAGCATTTTTAATGAATAAAAGCATTATCAGTATAAAAATCATATAAATTCTGCTTTTCATATCTCTTCCCTAATTTTATAATATAAATGTTTTTAATGTATAAATCATTTTTTAATGATTAAAGATCAAGATATTTATTAATCTCTTTGTCTTAGACCACGTAACCCTCAGTTACATGGCGGTCGTTCTACAGTGGTGATAAAAAAGCTTAAATCAATCCTATTGTTATTCATTATAAAAATGGGCGGGTAACAAAGTGGTTACCTTCCCCTTTTCGCTGAGAATATCGTCGAAATAATAGTCGAAAATCTAAAAGTTTTTTCTAAATTTCTTCTCTTTTTTTATTTTTTTAATAACCAAAGATAATGTGATTTTTTTTATCATTATATTTTTCAACTAGCTTTTTTAACTACAAAATATTTTAGAATGAAAAAATGAAAAGAAAATCAAAACAGAGCGGCAAAACATCAAATCAATTACTCAAATGGATATTAATTACTGCAGGAACTATTTTCATAGGAATTGGAATCATTGGAATTTTTATACCTATCCTACCCACAACTCCTTTTCTATTACTTGCTGCAGCCTGTTATGCTCGAAGCTCAATAAGATTCTACAATTGGCTAATGAATAATAAATTGATAGGGGCCTATATTAAAAACTATAGAGAAAAAAGGGGAATTCCATTAAAAATCAAGGTTTTCACTATTTTTTTACTATGGATTACGATTCTATTTTCAGTGTTTTTTATATTACTCATTTCTTGGATTAAAATTATTTTAATTATAATAGCTATTGGAGTTACTATTCACATCCTTACAATAAAAACCTATACACAAAAAAGACAACGGTAATATATAACAAATGGATATATTTTTGTGATGAATCTGTTACAAAATAAAATATTTCTTACAGCATCAACATTACTAATAGTTACTTTTTTTATCATTATTTTTTATCTTAATAGATTGGATAGATACGGGTTTCTTTGTAGGTTTTTTTCGTTTTAGTCAGTGGATGGTATTGATTGGAACTTTTTTTATTGCAGTGTATACACCAATTTTTTATTTTTTAAAACGTCGTTACCCAAAGAAACTAAAATATTTACTCAATGTACATGTGTTTGGTTTTTTGATTTCCTTCATGTTTATCTCTATTCATTTTGCTGGACAAATAGGGAGACCACAACAATTTTACCCAGAATTAGGAGAGGGAATCGCGTTATTCATAATAATGGTTCTTTTGGTAGCAACAGGATTCGTTCATAGATTTCAGCTTATTACTAAAAAAGCTGGTATTTATTACAAGCCACATTTCAATAGATATTATCATGTTAGCATTACAACAGCTTTTTACATAGTCATAATTGTACATGTTTTAATAAACGTGGAAATATTATAATAAAGAATATTTTGAATTATTAAATAAGATGCTTTATAAGAACATATTAAATTCTAATAATTACTAACATCCATCAGACAATAATAAATTTAACAGATATTGTTTAAAACTTGCTGATTCTTATCATTTAGCCTATTATCATAAACCAATAACGATACTGTTTGAATTGGAACTGAAAAATGTATGTTTGCCACATAACACTCAGTTACATGGCGGTGGTCCAACAGGAGTAATAAAAAAGCTTAAATTAACCCTGTTGTAACTCCTTATAAAAACAGGCGAGTAACAAAGTGGCTTCCTTCCCCTTATCTCTGATAATATCGTAGAAATTATCTAAAATTTTTTAAAAAATTCTTTTTTTTCTTTATTTAAATTACAAAATATATATCAGGTTTGAGTCATATAACTTTTTTATAAAATACTACCTTGTTCAATAAACCATTTTAATCGTAATTACATGGTTTTTAGTTTATATGTACGAAATATTATTTTT
>CP070836.1:920937-924355 GCA_020341795.1 Thermoplasmatales archaeon | reverse complement strand
TACCAGCTTCATATGCAACATTAGCCAGTACACCATAACCCCAGTACAATGAACCTGCTCTTATAATCAGGCTCCAGTCACTTCCTTCGCCTTCGAGTATCTTAAAATCATCTTTAGTGCATGGCCTGTACTTATCCTCACCCTTTGTATTAGCAACAAGACCACTTCCAATTATAGGAGAACCATGATTTACAGTCCCAATCATAACTGGTACGTTAAACACCTTTTCAAGGTTTCTTTTTTCTTCTTCTAATACTTTAGGATGACATAATAGTCCTTTATTTGTGACAAATGCCGCCATACCAACTGTTTTTAATCCTGCAATTGTACCCTTAAAAACAGGGACTTTTAATGTTTCTTTTATGTTTTTTATTGATTTTTCCTTCATATCAGGATGGACCATACAACCATTATCATTTACTAACACATCATTTCCAACAGCATTTAACTTATCATTTATAATGCATATATCAAAACCTTGATCCTTTATAATCTTAAGGGCTGCGTCATCAATAAAATTACAGATAATAGCACCATTTGAGTTAAAAGTTAAAAGGGAACCTATAATCGTTGCATCAGAAATAGTAAGTTCAACAAGGTTTACATCTAATACTTCAGCAACTTTTTTTTTTACCTTTTTTGTAAGACCCTTCTGAATAAAAACTATTTCTTCATTTGCTCTTGCAAAAACACCAACATTTGGATTTTCATTAAAATCAGTAATATAGAATCGGGATTTTTCATTAATTATAGGTATTCACACTCCTTTTTAAACCTATATATATAATTTTTGGCATTAATCGTGTTACTAATTGTCAATATAATTCCCCTATGTATTTCTAATCGTTGAATTGATAACCTATTATAAATCTTATTATTATTGTTATTATAACAACATTTTTAGCCTAATTATATTTCTATTTTCAATTTTACATAGTTAAGGTTAAACGTTAACAGTATAACATAAATAGACCAAGGAAGATGTATCAACCAATAAAGAAAATATGTTAGAACTTATTATAAGCATTCGAAATAAAAATAACAGGAAAAAAACAGTTTAATTAATTATTTTTCATCCTTTTTTTCATTCTTTTTAAAATACATTAATTGAAGCATAAATTATTCACTTTTTCTTAGCTATCTTTGTCTTCTTTTTAGTAGATTTTGCTTTAGAGGGTGTTTTTTTTATAGTTTTTGATTTAGTTTTTGATTCTTTTTTCTCAAAGGTTTTATTAGGCTTAGTTTCTTTTTTCTCTTTTGATTTTTCTGTTTTTTTAGTTATTTTCTTAGGTTTTTCAGTAGTTTTTTTATCTTTTTCCTCTTTTTCTTTTGGTGCTTTCTTTTTCATAATTTTTACATCGCCATCAGCAGTTGGTGCAATTTCATAGTCTTCAGCACCAGCTTCTCTTTCTCCCTCAGGAGCTATTTCTTCCTTTCGGAGGATTGGTTCTTTCTTTTCACGCTCTTCTCTTAGAAGTTCACGTCGAGATTTTTTAAATTCAAGTTCAGGTAAATAAGCTTCTACAACACCATCATCAAATTTTACTGCTTTTACACGAATTTTACTAGGTATCTTGTATTTACCTTTAGACCATAGTGCATTATTAAGTGAGTCGTCAATCCAAATTTTTTCATCTTCTACCTTCATATGCCTAGTAAGATAATTTTTAACTCTTTTAACAGCAGTAGGTGCTGCTTTTGAGCTTTTAAGACCTGTTTTTCGTAGAGGTATTACATATATTCTTTCAATTTCTTCTGCCATATGATCCCTGCTTTAACTTTTTTTGAGTTTATTTCTCCGCCAATTACGGGTTTTAGGATGACGAGTAAAACGCCTATTGGTCTTTATCATTATCCAAGCTGGAACTCGCCTGTTACTTTTTGTAGCTTTGTTAAGTCTAATTTTTTTACCAAGTGATTTATGAGTTGACATACTTTATTACCTTCTTTTAATTTTAATATCTCTTTTTTTAGGTATTATTTTTTGAAGGAGTATTAGTAGCTCCTGATCTGTTATTTTACTTTTTAATTGTCCGCTTTGAGCAAGCATTATAAGTTGATTTTCAATTGATTCAACTATTTCGGGTCTAGCAATCTTGATACGCCCTAGTCGTTCACGAGCCTCGGTTGTTAGGATACTTCTAAGAATTGCTTTTTTTTGTTCATCATATTGTTTCTTTTGTTCTTCTTGTTCTTCAAGGTTTTCCTGTAGTGCTGCTTGCTGCTGTAACTCCTGTAATTTTTTTTTCCTTAGTTTTTCAAGCTCTTCATCCATAAATTCTTAAATTTTCAATATTTTTTTAACTCAGGATAATAAACCTGTACATCTTTCATAACATCATGAGCAGCGTTATCAAGAAATGACCGTCCTTTAGCTGTAAGAATGCGTCCTTTTCCTTTAACCTTTGTAACATAACCAGCTTTTTCAAGTTGTTGAAGAGCTCGTCTAACAATCGTACCGCTTCCACTTCTCACTAAGTAAGGTTTTGAACCTCGATCTCTTTTTCCGCCATATTCAGATCGTAGATGCTCAACACCGATGCTACTTTTAATATAAATTTTTCTAAGAATAGATGCGCAACGTGTATGCCACCATTGTTTATTTTCTGGTGGTTTTTCTTTATTAACACCTGTTCTTGAAAAAATATTTGCATTAGGTATAACAATATTATTATCGCTCTGAAGTTTTTTAGCAACATAATCAATAAATTCTTTAGATGGGACATCAAACACTGTAGTCATATTAATATTACTCCTGTTATAAGAGTTAGATTGGGTAAGGCTAATATTCGATAATATATATAAGGATACCGGAAGAATAATTATTAATATAGTGTTATTATAAATTATTTATATTAATTTTAAATATAAAGCTAAAGATAACATTTTTTTAAGATATTTAAAGAGTACTGAGCTTGAGGAGATTTAGATTTAATACTGTTGTTACTCCAATGGTTTGACTAATTTTTTTTATTGCAATAGTGGTAATGATAATAGCTGCTGTTATGTTATGGAATGGTTCAATTATTAAACAATCAAAGATTTAGGTGCAAATAAGCTATAGTCATAAATAGTTTGATATAGTTGAAGACAATCATAGAAATTTAATAGATATTGAAGCAGATTCAACTGCTAATAATATAAAAAACGATAAAATTATTAAAAAATCCCAATTATAATCCTTTTCTATTTTTTTATATTCAACAAGAATTTTCTTAAAATTAAATGCAAAGGTAAAGCCAATTATTAATATTCCAATAATTATTAAAAAAGCTAAATATTTTATCAACGAATAACTATACATACCAAAATTGCTATTAATTAATGATATAGTAAATAATAAAAAAAATTTAATAAAAAACAATCCTATAATTTCTAAATAATAGAATTTTTTTTATTTTCTAAATTTAAATTAAAT
>CP070836.1:916791-920837 GCA_020341795.1 Thermoplasmatales archaeon | reverse complement strand
GATATAAAACCTTAAAATGTGACGTCATTTACACGCTCGAATCCCGATGCGGGCGTAATATTATCATGCACGGTAAATATTAACACAATAAGCCAAAAAGAGAAATGTAGAATTTTTACCGGTAATGCTGCGTTCAAATCTTGTATCTCTGCATTTTTTTTATATATGAATGATATACTTACAATTATCACTACCACTTATTATAGATTTAACGAGTTCAACTTCCACAGGTTTTCCAAAAGCAGATGAAAAATATTGTCTGTTGAATTCTGTACCACATTCACAATATGTCATATTTGGAAAAGTTGTTATTGAACTTTTAACCTGTCCACAAAAACATCTATCATATTTAGCAACAATGGTATTCTTATCAACCAATTCATAGGTAACTCCTTTGATACTTATCTTATCTAAGAATTCCTCGATAGTTTTTGATTCTTCAAATTTTTTCCTCACTGTTTTTCTATGACCTTGACCGCAACATTTACTACCACATATGTTCAAAATTTCTTTTTGTTTTTTTAGTGCCAATTTCTTTTTCCATTCTGTTGACGGTATTATTCCACCATTCTGCTTTCTTACTTGGATTATATGATTTATACTTATCTGAATCCTGTAGGATTTTTATCATGCTGTTTTTTGGTACTCTTTTTTCAAGTATTTTTACAAATCTTCCAATCCTTCCGGTCTTTGGTATTTTATCCTCAATTGGATTCATTTTATCGATGTAAATATCATTACTTAATTAATAAAACTATTAGTTAATATCCAACAGGAGAAACCTTTGATTTTTTGCCATTAAAATGGTTTTCAAATCCCGTCATTTCTGATGGATATGAAGATTTTTTAACTAATGAGTAAAAGCTAATTAGCCAATAAAATATAATTTTATATGAAGGATATGAATGGGAAAAGTAATCACGAATCAGTTAATTACCGAAAAATCGACTTGACTGTTGTGTATTTAGCAAACTTCATCAATATTTTAATAGCCTTTTTATTTCTTGCACGAATGTTTGACTTGCCTGAGGTTGAAAATACTCTGGGTGTTGCAGTCATTTCAATGGGGTTTGTACTTGGTTACATAGCATATCTTAATAAGAAGAATTGCAGGGAAAAATGGGAGACATATCTTCTTATTCCGATTTTTCTGTTTATGATTGTTGAACTCATCCTTGATTATGTCTTGGTTCTGGATTTCCGTAGCACCATCATCGTTGGGCCATATGTCCTGTTATATTATATATGATCGTAGGGACTTATAGGGTATAGTTTTAGATTTGAAAAAAAGTGGGGTTTTGTCACCCTTGGGACTTACTTTCTAATGATGATATTGTCAATATATCCATATGTAGTTATTTGACTAATGGATTTGAATATATTATTTTTTCGTCAAATATTTTTCTCCTTAAACATTTGAAGAATAGAAAACTATAAATACTTGATGTTATATATATCTAACATAATGTTAGAAAAAATAAATATTGAGTTAGGTAAAACTAATAAAAAGTTATTTCTAACCAATATATTTAAGGAGGTAATAAAATGAAAGATAAATTAGGAATTGTTGTAGGCATTGGAATAGTAGCAGCGGTAATAGTGACCTTTTCCTTTTATGTACTAAATGCAGGTAATCTCGAATTAAATGAAATATTTCCAATACTAATAGTCTCAATTTTGGTAGCATCAGTAATGTATATCCTATGGGATAGAATAAAAAACATAAGAAAAGGATTACCTGCCCAAGATGAGAGATTAAAAATAACCAATTATAGAGCATGTTACTATGGATTTATCGCATCAATTTGGAGTGCCGTTGGTGCTCCATTAGTTTCTGGAATCCTATTCGACTATGAACTCCCAGGTAATTATGTAACAGCTATTGTTGTCTTGTGTGGAGGATTGACATTTATGATATCCTATCTTTACTTGGCCTGGAAAGGGGAATAGTATGAAAACACGAATCAAAGAACTCAGAGCACGATATGATTTAACACAGGAAGATCTTGCAAAAAAGATTGGAGTGAGAAGAGAAACGATTCTCTTCATTGAAAAAGGAAAATACAATCCTTCCCTTAAACTGGCACATGACATAGCAAAAGCATTGCAGACGACTATTGTTGACTTGTTTATGTTTGAGGATGATGAAATATAAAAAAAAAAAGATATCCCTGATTGTTTTGATGTTTGACATTGTTGGACTATTTAGTGGATATGTAGATGAAACAACAGATATTGTTGAGCTAATATCTAGGGAAATTCTATTTGGTAATCCAGAAATATCCTCAGTTGCTCTAAGCCCTGATGGATCTAAAATAAGTTATCTTACACCTGTTGATGGTGTGATGAATGTTTGGGTGGGGTCAGTTGACAATCCTTCTTCGACAGAACCGGTTACGAATGATACGGTACAAAGTATTTCATATTATGGATGGGCTTTTACCAATGAACACATTCTATACCGTCAGGATCAAGAAGGGAATGAAAACTGGAGGATATATAGTGTTAATCTTAATACTGGTAAAATAATTGATCTTACTCAATTGAAGATGTAATGGCAGCAGTTTTTTCTATTAGCTATAATTTTCCTGAAGAGATTATCATAGATAGCGTAAATTGACATTATTTATTTTAAGGAAAAAAATGGAACTTTTTACAGATAAAACTAAGTTCAGATCATTTCCTGTTTTAAATTTTATAGCGAAAAGTTAAAAATACATATTTATTTAACTTTATAATAAGGGTTAAGGTGTTATTATGAGCAATAAAAATCAAAATAGCAAGTACCCGGTAACAGGCAGAACTCACAAACCTATTGCTGGTGGGGGCACCTCAAATATTGATTGGTGGCCAAATCAGTTAAACCTGAGGATTCTTCATCAGCACTCACAATTAAGCAATCCGATGGGGAAGGATTTCAACTACGCTGAGGAATTCAAAAAACTCGATTTTAAATCCCTGAAGAAAGATCTCTATGCGCTTATGACCGACTCGCAGGACTGGTGGCCTGCCGACTACGGTCATTATGGCGGACTCTTCATCCGGATGGCATGGCATAGTGCAGGTACCTACCGTATGGGCGACGGCCGTGGTGGTGCGGGATCTGGTAACCAACGTTTACCTCCTCTCAACAGTTGGCCTGACAATGCGAACCTTGATAAGGCGCGCCGGCTACTGAGGTCCATCAAACAAAAATACGGCAAAAAGATTTCCTGGGCCGATCTGATGATTCTAGCTGGAAACTGTGCTCTGGAATCAATGGGTTTCAAGACCTTTGGTTTTGCCGGTGGACGTGAGGATATCTGGGAACCTGAAGAGGATATCTACTGGGGTAGCGAGGACACCTGGCTTGGTGATAAGCGTTATAGCGGTGACCGTGAGCTCGAAAACCCACTAGCTGCTGTACAAATGGGACTAATCTATGTGAATCCCGAAGGTCCCAATGGTAAACCGGATCCAGTTGCCTCGGGCATCGATGTCCGTGAGACATTTGCGCGTATGGCCATGAATGATGAAGAAACTGTAGCACTTGTTGCTGGTGGTCACACATTTGGCAAGTGTCACGGCGCTGGCGATGCATCCCATGTGGGCCCTGAGCCCGAAGCCGCTGGTATCGAGGAACAAGGACTCGGATGGAAGAGCAGTTTCAGAAGTGGTAAGGGAGATGACACTATTACTAGTGGTATCGAAGGTGCATGGACACCCAAACCAACTAAGTGGGATATGGGTTATTTCGACATGTTGTTTGGTTATGAATGGGAAAAGGTTAAAAGCCCTGCAGGAGCCTGGCAATGGGTCGCCAAGGATGACGCTGAAAAAGATATGATACCAGCTGCTCATGATCCCTCGAAACGCTATACGCCCGTCATGACTACCGCAGACCTCTCGCTGCGTTTCGATCCGATCTATGAACCAATAGCGCGTCGATTTCACAAAAATCCTGACGAATTTGCTGATGCTTTTGCACGTGCATGGTTTAAGCTGACCCACCGAGATATGGGTCCACGATCACGATATCTTGGTCCTGAGGTCCCAGCAGAGGAACT
>CP070836.1:912183-916691 GCA_020341795.1 Thermoplasmatales archaeon | reverse complement strand
TGATTTATTGCAAATTAAGTAAAAATAATTCTCATTAAGAACATTAAAAAAAATAATAAAATTGCTACATTTTTTATATTTTGTTTAAGGGGAAGCTTATAAACATCTAACAGAGGATTTGGACTCCATATAAGATATGGAATGAAACACAGTGGTTTACTGATTTTGAAAAGGAATATAGAGAATTCTTAGGAAAAGTGAATATTTGAACATTAAACTTATAATATTTGGAATGATAATTTTACTTATCTGTAAAATCTGTTGTGAAGAACATTCAGATGATGAAATGATCGGTGAAATATGTATCTCATGCGCATCTATTATACATGATAATTTAGATTTTGAGTGTTAATTTGTTTTTTAAAAATAAGTTTATAAATCAAGTTTTTAGTATAAAATACTCGGATGATAAATTATCCAAAATATTAAATAAATTTGATACTGGTACAAAAGAAATAGTTGTTACTAAGAATTTATAAAAATAGATTATTCATTGCCCTTCCATTTTCAAGCATAGCATGATTATTATTAAAGAATATATAAATCCGTTCAGGGCTACCACATAATATTCTATTTTTAATATCTAATAGTTCTTCTCTGCTATAATTATGTGAATACCAACCTGTTCTTCCATGAATCCGTTCATAAATAATCCTATTACTCATAATCGTATATGGCATGTTAGGGGCATCAATACTAACAATTAAAACACCTTTTTTCTTACCCCATTGTATAATCTCATCATTAAATAAAGATTGATTTCTAAACTCGATACATAGTTTTTCACATTTGAATTCATCTATGAATGAATCAAGAACATCAATATTATTAAAACGTGGTGGCAACTGTAATAAATAATAATGAATGTAGTCTTCTAATGGTTTGAAAATATCCTGAAACCTTTCAAAAATAACATATGATTCTTTACTTAGTTTTTTATGATGAGTAATAGAGCGGTGTACTTTGATAATCCAGGCAAGCTGTTTTCCTTTCTTTGCCCATGATTTAACCATATTAGAATATGGAAATCTATAGAAACTCATATTTAATTCAATGGCATTAAGACCAGAATGGTTTACATACCATTCTAATGATTTTCCTTCATTCCAATTGTATGACCAGCCTGATGTTCCAATAAAAACTTCCATTGATTAAATGTTTTAAAAGAATAGATCTATACTTATTTTTTTCTCTTTATTTTTAATACTTTCAATAAAATCCAATTCAACTTTTTAGACAATAACTGGCAAATCAATGGTTTATATTTATCAGACAATTCAAAAAATATGGATTAAATCTTTGCATTAATTATTATATTAATCTGGATGGTTATCCTTCTTTTTCTTTTTTATAGTTTGTTTAAGGATAAGTTTATTAACAACTACTTTATTTAAATGAAATCAGTGCAAAAAAATAAATAATTATTTATTCAATTTTGTTTTTTTTGCCTTATTATTTTATCATAATCAAAAGCCTTAACAATACAACTAGGGCAAATAGTGTCTCCAACCTTATATCCCATCCTAATAAGAAATTCATGATCTTTCTTGTCAGTAACATTAGTTACATATGTCAAAATTTCCTTCTTACAACCTATACAGATATTAGGAGACACTTATTATTCACTTATGTTGATATTGATAATAACCTTATAAAAAAATCGTTTTTTAAAGGTTTTTACTAATCGAAAAATAAGTGATTATTTATCTTTATTTTTAGTTTGTCAACCTTTGATGATATACAATCAACACAAAAATTTAGCATTACAGTTCATGCTATATATCGATGGAGAAATGTATGCTGATAAATTTTATGCGAGTCATATTTTATAAAGTGGAAGTATACATCTTTTATATTTAAAAAGGGGGTTGTATAAGAGGGTTAAAAAAATATGACCAATTAGAGAGGAAAGGATGTGGTGAGACGTACTCTTTTTAAATTTACAACCCCCATAAACAAATGTTGAATATGCTATATAAATATTACGATTAAAATAAAATTAATAAAATATAACATCAATTAAAATAATGTTTACAATTTTTAAATCTTGCTTTGTAAATCCAGCTATCTCCCTGTATTTACATTAACCTTCTTATTTATATATATAATTAGTTCTTTTTTATAGTCAAATTCTGTTTATTAAAAATAAATTTTGAAAAATAACTAAAATTTTTTAATTTTTACACAATAATTCTACTTTTTAAACAGATTTTTCAATTTATAATATATCATGCGTTTAACTAATTTCCATTTGTATTTATTTATGCTTAAATTACCCACTCCGATCTTAAAAAACATGTCAGCCATTTTTTTATCTTCACTTGCAAGTTTGATAATGTTTTCTGATCCTTTTCCCCAAAGTCCTGACGCACGTAAAAGGAGTTTTAGATCTTTTCCGAAATCAGTTTTCCAAATTCTTTCATATTTAGATAAAAATTGTGCACTAAAATCATCTCTCTCTAAAGCCTCAATGATAACACCAGCAGCGATATGTCCAGAATCCATAGCAAAGTCTATACCTTCGCCAGTAACTGGATTTATCAGCCCTGCTGCATCCCCACAAAGAATAACTCTATCAGAATAGGTTTTATCAAGTGGACGAAATGGTAATGCCCCTCCTCTTAGCTTATTTATATTTAGATTATCAGGTATTATTTTACATTCCTTAAGGATTTGAAAATACTTTTTATAAACTTCTTTTAAATTTGTCGTTCCTCTCAATTTCGATGCTGCTGATATAATTTCAGTCACACCTATGTTTACACATTCTTTTTTTGGAAATACCCATCCATAACCAGCTAATCCTAGAATTTTTATATGCCCATGTATAAGTCTTTTTTCAGTGAAATACTGATCAAGAATTTCAGTTTTCATGGGATATTCTTCAAAAATGGAAACACCAAATATATCATTATGGCGGCCTAATCCCGTCTTCTTTGCAACCGTACTCCAAATCCCATCAGCACCAATAACAATTTGCGAATCAATCTCCGTTCCGTTATCAAATATAACCTTTGTTTTACCCTTTAATACTTTAATATCGACTACGTTTTTTCCATCTAAAAAAGTAGCTCCACTACCAATGGCAATTTTTACTAATCCATCATCGAATTTTTTCCTGATAACCATGGCAACAATTGGTTCTGTTTTTTGTAGTTCAACTTTGTATTTAAGTGAAGGAGAATAAAAAGCTCCTCCATATGAATATGAATCAATCAAATCATTTTCTTCAATATATTTGAAGTTTTTTAAAACCTTAGCAGTTAAACCCCCACCACAGGGTTTATCATGAGGAAACTTGCTTTTATCAAGAAGAAGCGTCCTTATCCCACGTTCTGAGAGAAATTTCGCCGCGGTCGAACCTGCAGGACCTGCACCAACTACAACAACATCATACTTCATAATTTGCATCAACAAGATATTTTTTAAATAAATATTTTTCTGCCAAAGTCCTAAAAATCCAAAGTAAATTTGGATTATCCTCTAAATTTCACAATAAATAGCCTAACACTCTGATAATTTCAATTTTGCACATTAATCTTAATTTTAGGTAGATAAGATAATTTGTGTGATTTAGTAAGACCTATGTATGTATAATTTTTAATTGATTCAGGATACTTGCCAGATAAATCATCAACAATTTTAAATAACTGGTTAGTTCCTTTCAATCTAAAAACAAATTCAATATCTGCATAACCCATGTTATAATCAATATCAGTTAAATGTGGATTTTTCTCAATACAATTAATTATATTATTTATTTGGTCATAATTTTTTAAAATTAAATGAATTTTAAAAGTTTTAAAACCAAGTTTTGATTCATCTAAAAAAATCCTAAACCTCTGAATAACACCAGATTCTAATAATTTTTTTATCCTGGTATTTATAGTAATTGTTGATATATTAAGTTTTTTTGCTATTTCTAATGTTGGGATCCTTGAATTAAGGCCGATAATTTTTATTATTTCAAGATCAGTTTTATCAAGAATAACATTTTTTGTTCTATCATATTCCATTTTTTTTATTTCATTTATATTTCTGTCTTTTTCTTCATTAATTAAAAATGTAAAAGGGTATAAATGATTATGTGTAGTATATGAAAACACAATATTTGCAAAATATTTTCTATATTTTTTTAATGATTTATACCAGAACTTATTAAAAAATTCAGGAATGTTTTTAGTACTAACAATTAGACATAAATCATAGTGTCCTTCTGTACTATGAACAAATTCAAGATAATCGTTATTTACAAAATAGTTAATAATTTCACTTTTGATCTTAGGAGTAATAAATTGGAAAGTTATATATAATCTGATATGGTGGTAATCTAATATTGAATCATTAATATATGCACAAAAATGTCTAATAATTCCTTTTTCTAATAATTTACTAACTCTATAAGATACAACATCTTTATGTAAACCAACCTTTTTTCCAATCTGCGAAAATGACTGTCTTGAATTTAGGTCGAGTTCATATAGAATTTTTCTATCTTTTAGATCAAG
>CP070836.1:908926-912083 GCA_020341795.1 Thermoplasmatales archaeon | reverse complement strand
GATTGCTCAAGAATTCTTGGAAGTAATAAAGGCTGCAGGTTATCCAGAAGAGTTGAATATAAATTCAAAGGGCATTAAACCAGATTTTGACTTCAACGAATTCTTAAAAGGAGTAGAATATTTCTGCAAAGAAGATAGTGGAGCTTATTGTCAAGAACCTTGTAAACAAGGCGGTGGAGTTCTATGTAAAAATCGAACATGTGTAAAAGAAAAAGAATTAGAAATTTGCTATGAATGTAAGGATTTCCCTTGTGAGCACTTTTCATGGACTTTTGATAAATCTCCCGAAAAACGAAAGGATTATGAGCGATTCAAAGAATTTGGGTTTGAGGGATGGATACGATTCCATGCAGAGAGAGCTGAGAAAGGATATGCCAATGCTACACGGAAATATTATGCCCAAGCTAAAAAGGAAAAATATGACGATTTGAAGCATTAAATGTACATAAACCTTTTAACAGATAGAAAAAATGAAAAATAGTCCCAAACAAAGACCGGATCCAGATACGAGCGCTAAACTATACATTCGCATTTCTTTATTTTTAAAATTTTAATTTGATCTTGTAACGAATCTACAAAATCTTTCTGCACACTGCATCCAGTAGCAAAATTAATATCCAATGGGCTATTATGATTAAAACCTCTATTTTCAATTTCTTTGATTTGTTGTTCATGTCTAAGATATAATGCTTTTAGTTTACCTTTCCACCTTAATGTTTCAGGATGATTAGCAAATCCTTTCTTATCATTAGTTATTACAGACCAAATAGCATGTAGTTCACTATGTTCACCCAGTAAGTGTTTATTACACAATTTAATTGGAGAGATATCCCAGATTCTCATTATGAACCAATATATAGATTAACATAATAAATTATTTCAATTTGCTTAGTAGCAAGGTGCATAATATGGAAAAAAAGGCAGGATTAGACAAAATAAAATTATTAGTAAAATCACAAATGCTTGGAGTTATTGCCACAGATATGGATGGTCATCCATATGCAAATCTTGTAGCTTTTGCATCTACACAAGATTTAAAAAATATTATTTTTGCCACCAATAAAAATACTACTAAATTTAAAAATATAAAGCGTAATGCTAAAATCTCTGTTCTTATAGACAATAGAAAGAATATACCGTCGGATTTTGAAAAGTCGGTTTCTTTAACTGCATTAGGGGAAGCGGAAGAAATAAGAATGAATAGGAATTTCTATAAAAAATTGTATCTAGAAAAGCATCCAAATCTAATCAATTTTGTTGATTCACCAGATTGTGCTTTAGTAAAAATTCAGATTGATAGATATCAATATGTAAATAAATTTCAAAATATCATTAATTTAGAAATGAAATAATTAGAACTAATTTAACCATTAATGAGTAACTATGCAAACAATTATAAAATATTGTTATTACATGGGTCTTAGTGTTCCTGCAAATACTTGCCAAGCAAGTGCTGATTTAGCGACTAAACTCAACACAATATACATTTTTTCTCCATAGAGATAATCCTTCCATTTTCCAACTTTTTTATACTGAAGATACATATTTACAGCAAACAGATTAAAAAATATTGCAATTGTAATAAATATTGCAATTACAAAATCTGGGACTGATTCTGCTGTTATTAATGGTATAAAAATGATTACCCATGGTATAAAACCTGATATACATCCGATTTTATATGATAACCAATTTGTTTTTTCAGTTGTTTGATTATGAACCTCCATCATAAGCCCCATAAGATTCATAATAGCTGTGAGTGTAAACAATGCAAGTAAAGTTCCAAAATCATATATAGTCACAAGCATAGCTATAAGAAAAATCATAAGAGATGCACTAAAAGCATATTCATACCATCGAGCAGGATTTATGTGTTTTTTTAGATTTTTAACATACCATTTATATAATACTGATGCTAAGAGAAAATGAGCAATTGCTGACATAAAAAGAAACAATGCTACCATAGGACCAATTCTAAGTTCATAAAATGTTTCAGATACAGGGCTAATTGTCTGAGTTACCGCGTCAAATACAGGATGTGAATACGTTAAAGGAAGCGTAAAATCATTACTTAATAACAACATAAAAAATCCTTGTATCAAATGGAAAACACCCATCACTGCATTAAATATTCGTAATCTTTTAAAACATTTATCCCCTAATGAAGTAAAACAATCAATTATTTTAGCTTCTTTTTTATCAATAGGAAAGGTGTATTTACCATAGGTGTTGCATTTAGGACAAGTAATATACAATTGATCTCCAGTATTCCCTTGGACAGATAATTGGTGTTCACATTTGGGACATTTAATTCTCATATCAACCATTTCATCTACCTCACAATATTTTAATTAATATGAAGTTCACCATCTCTCCTTATTATAATCGTATTTATTATAGAACGTATAATATCAATAGGTCCAAAAAATTCTCCCTTACCAAGTACTAAAACATAATCTCCTCCTTGTTCATATGGATCCCAACAATAGATATAATATGTTCCTGGTTCACTTAGGTTTTCTTCAAAGATTGGACCAACGTAATATGATTTTCCACCAAAAGGTTCATATAATGTTTCTCTTTCAGTTCCTGGTTCAACATTTTCTTTTACGATGACACCATAACCTGGTGGAATTTCAAAAGGAAAGTTTTGATTCGGTTCTGGTAATTCTGGTCCAACAAGGGCAAACCAAGGAACAAATTCTTCATAATAATCATCAACAACAGGGACAATAAGTTCTATATACACATGTTTTGGCTTATTTATTATGTTAAATTTAAAGGCATCAATATCTTCGCATGGATTTACTCCATCATTTTCCAACCATGCATAAAACGCTTTAGAATATTCAATCATTTTCCAAACATACAATGGTTTGTCTTCGTTATAATCTTTATATTCAATATATGGAACATGTGCAGAAACTATAGAAGAAATCAATGCTAAGGATAAAAAGCATGCAATTATAATTTTAATTATTTGTTTCAATTGTTAATAACCCCCATATGCAGATTAACATATCTCTTTATAATTTTTAAACTATTCCATTAATAATAGAACCATATATTCATTTAATAAAGACCTAAAGTTGTAATGGTTTTAGACAAATTTGTTATTTTTAGTAAAAATTGCTATAACGAAAACCTTACTATTATG
>CP070836.1:903808-908826 GCA_020341795.1 Thermoplasmatales archaeon | reverse complement strand
CAGGAGAAAAACCATCATTTTTTACATGATATTTTTGTTGTGGTTAAAAAAAGAGATTTAAACCCTAAATTGAGTTTGATTTTTGACGTGTACTTCTATTTAAAAAATAAATTACTTATTTTTTTAGCGTGTCAAGAATTACTAGTATAAAAGCAGGGAGAAATATAATTGCTGCAATTAAACACAGAATTAAACCTAAAATTGGAACTTGACCAAGAGATCTCATACCAGGATGCTCTGCAATTAAAAAAGACGAAAATGCAAGGCATGTTGTAGCAGTTGTTAGAAATATAGCTTTTCCTGTATTTTGTACAACCCAAGTTATTGATCCTTTTCCTTCCTCTTTGTATCTATGCAATATGTGTATTCCATCATCAATTCCTATTCCGATAACTAAAGGAATCATCATAATTGATGTCATATTCAAATCCATTCCAAGAGGACCACTTAGACCAAGTAACCCAATTATTCCAAAAGCGACAGGGATTAACGCAATAAGCGCATAAATCGGAGTTTTTTTTCTAAAACCTATAAATACTATGATAAAAATTGGAATGCTTGCAAATATTGTGACTTTAATTACATCATCACCCATCATATCAACAAGCTCTGGAACCATTATAGCCCGTCCAACAATATTTGGATTAACTTCTTCCAACTCATTGATTAGTTCTTCTCTATATTCTTCATTCCAAATATTTCCCCATGCAGCCATACGTATAAGAAACAAATCTCCCTCTGAGTCACTATATACCCAGTTTTTCAATACATCATCAGGTAAATCTTCCCAACTTATTTCATCAACATTAAGCCAAGAAATTTCAGAAAACTCTGAATGAACTATTTTTACATTTTTAAATAGCTCTAAAACACTTTCTTGATTTTGAGGTAGATAGTTCAGAATTGATTCAACTTGCATAATTTCAGGGTTTTTTTCAAACAAAGCTACTTGCTTTACTAATTCATGATATGAATTAATGACACATAAAAGATAATCTTCTGTATAGTTGAAATTTTCTTTTACTTTTTCAAGTTGTTTATATGCAGGTACAGTTTTCGGTTGAAGCTTTTGCATATCTCCTTCCATTTCAACATTAGTTGCAGAATAGGTTAAAAATACTCCAAGGACAATAAATATTATAATAAGAATAATGGCAAATCTTGAAGAAAGTTTTCCTATTGATCCAAGTATCTTGAATCTAGCTCTATTATGAATTTTTGACCTAAGTTTTCCATATCTAAGCCTGATTGTAACTAGGGCAGGAAGTATAAACAATACACAGATAAGAGTAACAATTAAACCTATTGCAAGAACTGCTCCCATCTCATGCATTCCCTTGATTTTACTAAACATAAGCGCGCCAAATGCTGTTGCAGTTGTAAGAGTACCAAGAATTATTGCCTTACCTGTATTTAATGAAGTTTTTCTAAATGCTTTTTGAATATCATCAGATACCTCCATTTCCTCGATAAAACGTGTGAGTAAGTGAATAGAAAAATCAATTCCTAAACCCATTAAAAGAACTGCAAAAACCGCAGACATAATACTTAATGAACCATATATCAAATAAATAAATCCAGCTGTAATAATTATTCCACATACAAGAGGAATAAGCGCAAGGCCTGGTAGTGAAAGACTTCTAAAAGAGACAAATAATAATATCAAGATAAGAATAAATGTCACAACAAATGCTTTAGCCATATCATCCATTGCCATCTGATCCCCTTCATAATCCATTACAACCATACTTCCAGTATAACCAACTTCAAGGGCTTCATATGAAGATTTAGAATCCTTCACTTTTGTAATACTATTTTTAACAGTTTCAATTACATCAACTCTAATTTCCATACTGTCAATTGCAACATTTAAGATCAAATTCAACAAGTAAATATTTCCATTTTCTGACACAAAATAAGAAGTTTGATTAACTGTATTCATCAATAAAGTATAATTTTCTTGAACCGATTCAATAGATGCTTCAGAATCAAGTAAGAAATATAAATATTCCTCAGGGAAATATAAAATAGTTTGAATACCAGCGAAGTCATTACTCTGACTGTATTTAATATCTTTATAATATGAATATTTTTCAAGTTCTAAACTTAAATCTTCTAAATAACCAATTGCTGTTTCTTCATTACTATCTGTTGCATCCACAACAACTGTTACTAATTCTTGTTCACCAAACAATTCTGAAATTTCAGTAAACTTTTGAATCTCATCAGGCATATCTTCTCCAATTATACCTTTCATACTGGAATCAATTGCAAGTTGAGATGTTGGAATCAAAAAAAGAAATGTAATAACCAAAAATACCAGTAAAGTCTTTCCAGGATGACTAATTGAAAAAGTTATCATTTTTCCTAACAATTTTTTATTTTCATTTTCTTTTACATTTTTTACATTTATAGGAAATTCAAAAGATCCTCTGAAATCACATTTTGGACAAATAACCTCTTTTTTCTCACCAGGGAATCCTTGAATATTTACCATCTCTCCACATCTAGGACATTTGATAAATTGGTTTTTCTTTTTTCCATTCATACGATTTCACACTCTTTTTATCATATATTTATATCATTGAGAAATAATTATAATTAGTGCCGTTTATATATGGGTATTTATATACTCAAATGATATATGGTATGATATGAGAAAAGCAATTATTGAAATCGAATTTTCCAATCAAGTAAAAGATATTGTAAAAATTGATACAATATTATCTAAAGTGGAATCAATTGAACTTATAGAAATTCTAAAAATAGATTTTGAAAAAGGACTAAAAGTTGTTTTATCAAATATTAATATGAAGGAAGAGTATACAATAGATGATATTGATCTGTCTGATATAGCAGAAATAATAACAATTTTAAAAAGAGATGGAAACAAATATACATGTTTGATAAAAGGTCAACCTCCTTTTTCAAAATATAAAGGTTTAAAAGACTTATCAAAAAAATTTGATTTAAATATCATTTGGACAACACCATCAATATTATCTAACGAAAAAATGGTTATCAGTGTAATTGGTACAAACGCAGAACTGCAAAAATTCTTAAAAACAATAAAGCTAGCAGGAAATATTAAAAAAATTAGCTTCCAGGAAACCAATTTTGAATGGCAGAGTGTGCTATCATGCTTAACAGAAAAACAAAGAGAGGTAATAATTGAAGCGAAAAATATGGGTTATTATAGCTATCCACGTAAAATTGATACAGATAAATTAGCGCAAAAAGTTGGAATTAGAAAGTCTACAGCAATTGAACATTTAAGGACAGCTGAATCGAGGATCATTAACAACGTTTTTGCTGGATATTAATATAAGTATTTTATGAGAGAAATCTTAAAATATCTTTTATATAATTTTATATTTTGATTTTACATGGGGAAAAACGTATAAAATGATCCCAAACAACGACCAAATCCTTATGCGGACATGAATAAAAGTGATTTAAACTTGAAGTCGAAATCCCTTCCCCTGCACTCATATGGTTCCAACAGGAGAAAAAACATCATTTTTTACATGGTCATGTTTTTGTGGTTAAAAAAAGAGATTTAAACCCTAAATACATGTTAGAATCTTGATGCGAGCATGATATTATTAATCATTATAATCGTGTATCAAATTTTATAGAGGATATTAAAAAAAGATAATATTTTATTACAACAAAATCAGATAATTAAACTTCACTGTCCGAACCATCTTCCTTATACTTGATTTTATACAAATCGCTGCGTCTATCTTTTAATGTAAGTACATTTCCAAATTCTCTATGTTTTTTAAGGAGATTAAGGTTTAAATCTTGAAATATCAGTGTTTCTATATTTGGTGAGCATTCAGCTGCTATACCATCCCGTGGAAATGGAATATCAGAAGGTGTAAAAATTGCAGATTGAGCATAATTAATATCTAGATTTTTAACTCGAGGTAGGTTTCCAACGCAACCAGAAATTGCCACATAGCATTGATTTTCAACACATCTTGCTTGAGCGCAATAACGAACTCTAAGATAAGCTTGCCTTTCATCGGTGTTAAAAGGAACAAAAATAATATTTGCTCCTTTTTGAACAGCGATACGAGCAAGTTCTGGGAACTCAATATCATAACAAATTAAAATCGCGATTTTTCCTTTGTCAGTATCGAAAACCTGTACCTTACTACCTGGTTTTACACCCCACCATCTACTTTCACTGGTAGTAATATGAATTTTATACTGTTTTTCTATAGTTCCGTTTCTACGAAACAAGTATGAAATATTATATAAATTATTATCTTCAATAGTAAAATGAGAACCACCAATAATATTTATATTATATTTTACTGAAAGGTTAGTAAAAAGCTTCAAATATTTTGGTGTAGCCTCTGATAATCGTCGCATTGCGACAGCTGGACGAGAAGGTTTCATAAATGACAGCAACTGTGTTGTAAAGATCTCTGGAAAAACGATAAAATCACAATAATATTCTGAGGCAACATTGACAAAATATTCACAATGGTTTGCAAAATCCTGAAAATCCTTGACAGCACGCATTCTGTATTGTAATACACATACGCGAACAGAATCACCGGTGTAAATGGTTTTTTTAGAAACAGGTTCATAATCAAGGTTAGGCCATTCTAACAGTGTAGCATAACCTTTGGATTCTGTATCATGTGGTAAATAATTAGGGATTAATCTTTTTAACACAAAATCATTTGCAATTTGTGTAGTTAGAACAGGATCATATATCACTTTATCGATGACTTTTTTTGCGTATTTTCTTGCGCTCATTTTTTCCGCATGTTTATAATATCCTGGTATTCGACCTGCAATAACAATTCGTTTCAGATTCTTTTTTTGTGCAAGTTGTTTACGTTTATTATATAATCTTCTTGCAAGTTTTAGGCCACGGAACTCTGGATCAACCATGATTTCAATACCATACAAGGTATGGCCCGTTGGTTCATGATTAGTTATATATCCTCGATCGGTCATCTCTCGCCAATTTTGTGTTTCATCATATTCATCCATGT
>CP070836.1:897509-903708 GCA_020341795.1 Thermoplasmatales archaeon | reverse complement strand
TTCAATCGCATCTTTTCTATCCATGGTCTTAGTCAAGACAAGAAGTTTCTGATATTTGGGACAAAGAAATGCACGAAGTTGATTTCTTTGAGAAACTTCCACTGTATCATTTTCCCAATCTGCACTCGTTGGTGGCTGAAGTTCAAGTAGAAAGTAGTTAAGGCTGCTATATGCTAGTTTTGGATATGCTTTCAAGGAATATAGTTTCCACAATAATGATGATGAAATTGAATGTAAAAGTTTGAGTGGTTTTTCTTTTAAACCAGAAAAAGGAGACTGTTATGTACTAATAAAATTCATTGAAAATGATCTTAAATATATTAAACATAATAGTTTTAATTTGAGAGGCCATCATCATTAATGAAATTAAAATAAGACCAGTTAAAAGTAAGTATAAATTTATATCACCATCATAAAACCTCTGATAAAAGAATAATGGAATAAAAGCAATTAATAGATTTATAATTTGGATAAAAATTACAATAGATCTAAAACCCATAGGCATTATAAGTTTAGGTGTATTACCACCACCTTCAACTTTAACACCCAGACGCATTGGTAAAGTTAAAACACCAAATTCACTATCATTTTTTATATCTTTTAAATGACCAAGAATTGCAGTATTTATCCATAACTGAAAAAAACCAAGTGTACTTATGATATAAACTAACGGTGGAATGCTTGTAAGATTGTTAAAATCCCCTGCATAAACACCACCAAAAAGAATTATAAAAAAAGCATAAAGACCTAAAAAAACAGCTGAATGAAGCCATTTTTTTGAAATTATTTGATAAATAATACCTGTTGATGAAGCAATAAATAACATTACAATACTTAACCAATTAAATGGAAAATAAATTAAAATAATAATTAAAGAAGCAAAACAGATAATTAAACCTGCAATGGCACTCTTTTTTGATACTTCACCGCTAACAAGAGGTTTATCTGACAACTCTGCACTCGCTTTATCAATTTCATAATCCATATAATCATTTAATATTTCCCCAAATACATGGACAATTGTTCCTACAAAGAATAAAGAAACAATAATATGTATTTTATCCCAAGGAAATAAGCTTCCTTCCAATACAGAAAAAGTTGCAAAAGCACCGAGACTTGGGGTCAATGCAGTTGCAATCACAGTATGTGCTCTTATCAATCGAAGATAAGCTTTAACTTTATTTTTCAAGCTTGTCATATTTATCAATTTTTGAGTTCTCTAATATATATTTAATTTAAAATAAACATAATTTAGAATAAAAAATTTCTCATTATTTTAGGTTTTAATAGAAAACGATGGCTTTTTATGTACATTTAAGCTTCAGAAAGACCAATATGGCCATTAGAGAATATCTAAAACTTTCAAGATCATTTAACGCTGTTTTAACAGGTGTTTCTCCTGTTATGGGTGCTATTGCCATGGAACAGTATAATATTATTATTTTAGTATTATTATTTATAGTAGGATTCTTCGGTCATATTTATGGTTTTGTATTAAATGATATTTTAGACTATACGATAGATAAAACATCAAAAGAAATAAGTGATAGACCACTTGTTAGTGGAACAATTACAATAAAAAAAGCATGGATATTTACATTTCTTTCTATGGCAATATCTTTTATCATAGCAGGTTATCTGGCTATAACAACAAGTATTTACTACCCAATTATTGTACTTGCTTTATCTGCAGTTTTCGTCTCAATTTATGATTTAACTAGTAAAAAAATAGCAGGTATGGATATAATTCTATCACTTAGTTTTTCTTTGTTAGTATTATTTGGTTCTTCAACTGTAGCCAAAAGTTTATTTGATATTTCAAAACTTGCATGGATTGTATGTATTCTTGGAGGGATACAAGTATTTTTTATGAATGCGATAGCTGCAGGTATCAAGGATATTGAAAACGATTTTAATCGTGGTGTAAAAACTTTAGCCATAAAAATGGGTGTAAGAATAACTAATGGAAAACTAATAATACCAGCAACATTTAAATCATTAGCATATAGCATTCAACTTGCAGATATTCTAATCGTATTTCTCCCTTTTTTTATTGTATGGAAAGTTACAGAGCTTTCAATGCTACAATATATACAATGGGTAATTATAGTTTTAATTGGAATTATTATGATTATAATTTCAAGTAAATTATTAAATATGAAATATTTTGATAGAAAAAAAGCTAGAAAATACATCGGTAGTCATTATATGATTAATTTCACAATTGTTCCTATAATGCTTATGGCATTAAACCCATGGGCAGTTATAATCATGTTTTTCCCAGGTCTTGGTTTCATATTATCAAATATAATACTTCATGGTACAATTACTCAACCTAAAACAATGTAAAATTTTTATCAAATATTAAATATCATATATTGTCGAAGTTTTATCTAATAAATATTTATAGAGCTTTAAGAATTACAAACTATATGTATGATATAATTGTAGTTGGAGGTAATCTATCAGGTGCTTCAGCTGCTAGTGTAGCAGCTGAAAAAGGTGCAAAATGTGCATTAATTGAACGACATCAAAAACCTTATTCACCTGCACACTGTGGTGAAGGGATACCAGATGTGGTTGGTGATTTTTTAAAATTAGACGAAATTGGATGTTTAACAAATCCAATTGAAATAATAAACATTAACTTATCAACTATAAAAGAATATACTTTTAAATTAAAGAAACATAAAATAATTATTATAGATAGAAATAAGCTAGAAAAACATTTATTAGAAAAAGCAGAGCAAAATGGTGCAGAACTTTTTATTGGAAAAACAGTAAAAGATTTCAAACCCCCAGATGAAGTTTTACTTGATAATAATGAAAGCTTAAAAGGAAAAATAATAATTGATGCTAGTGGAATTGCATGTCATATAGGGAGTAAAATCGGAATTGATACTAAATTAAAACCTGAAGATGTAGGAGTTTGTATACAAAGTAGAATAAAAGGATCCTTTGTAAGGAATACCGTTAAATTGTGGTATCATAAACCCTATGCACCCTTCGGATATGCATGGGTATTTCCAATTAACAATACACTGGCAAATGTTGGACTTGGAATCACCGGTGGACAAAAATTAGACATGCAAGAATTATTGGATAAATATATTCAATATGAGACAAAAGGAGATTGTGAAATTTTACATACTTTTAGATCATGTGTACCATCTGCATATCCATTAATTGAATTAGTCAAAGACAATGTAATGTTTGTTGGAGACTCAGCAAGACTTGCAAATTCTGCAACGGGGGCAGGTATTCTAAATGCAATAATTTCAGGTAATCTTGCAGGTTGCATCGCTACAAAATATTTAAAAGGTGGAATTAACACACTTGATACCTATACATTAGAAATGAAAAGAATATTAAAAAGGCTTAAAAAAACATATAATAGAAAAATTAAATTAACTACAGATGAAAAGTTTTTAACTGGTTATAAAAAAGCATTTTCTTTACTATCATTTGCAAATTCAATTTCTCCAGGATTCTTTCAAAATTATGTAGCAAAAAGAGTAGAAAAAGAATTAATAAAGTTAGAAAAATATAAATAATATCAAATAATCACGAGGATTTGTCTAATGCATAATAAAAATATTTCTATAATAGGTGCTGGGATCGGAGGTTTAACTGCAGGAGCGCTACTAACTAAGAAGGGGCATAAGGTTACTATTTTTGAAAAAGAACCAAGAATAGGAGGAAGAGCACTTACATTTGATGGATCTGCTCTTAATCTTGAGGAATATAAAAACCTTCTAGCACGATTTCATATGAATATTGCCTTTTCAGAACCAAATATTGAAACAATCTTTAATAAAAGAATGCTAGATAATTATAGATTAGATCTTGGATTTCATATTATTGGAGGTGGTGCCTTAGCAAATGTAAATAATATTTTATCTGAAATTGATAAACCTGTTGAATTTAAAGAATCTTTTATTGGTTTCATTGAAGATGGTAAATATAATTATCCATTTCTTTCAAGATTAGATAAAATAAAAATTGCACCAAACATCTTAAGACTTTTATTTGCCAATGAAAAAACACTAAAAGAATTAGATAGCGTATCAATAACTGATACAATTAAAAAATATGGTAAGGGTAAAATGAAATTAATTTTAGAAGTTTTTTCAAGGTCAATTACAACAATGAATGATCTTGATAAGATTTCTTCAGGTGAGATGCTCCGTGCTCAAAAAAATCTTTATAAAGGTTCAAAACCTGTTGTTTATCCTAAACAAGGTTTAAAAAGCATTTATGAAAAATTTGCAAATTATATTATTAAAAATGGTGGAGCAATCAATTTAAATAATCCTGTCGATAGGATTTTAATTAAAGATAACAGAGCAGAAGGAATAAAAATTAGAGATAAAGAATATCAATTCGATATAATTATTTCAAATATTCTTGTACAGGATTTGTTTAAAATAGCTGATGAAAAATTATTCCCAAAAGAGTATGCAACAGAGCTAAAATCTCTAAAAGGTACCGGTAGTCTATGTGCATATTACTCGTTTGAAAAAATCCCAAGCAAACTCGTTGGAAAAACTTTTCATTTTATTGAAAGAGATGTCGGATTAGAAGGAAACGATGTTGTTGGAATGATTGACTTTATGATTACATCTCAAGATGCAGGTCTTGCACCTGAAGGAGAACTACTTGTTCAAGCATACATTATATGTACACCTGATGAAGCAAAAAATCCATTAGTACTAAAAAAATTAAAAGATTTACTTGATAAAAACCTAGAAGTTCTTATACCAGATTACAAGGAGTATCTTAAATGGGCTATATATCCTACTATTTGGCATTTAGATGGTGTTGCAAAGACAATTGAGAAAGATAAACCTGATATTAAAACCCCTATAGATAATTTGTATCTTGTTGGTGACTGTGTAAAAGCTCCAGGTATTGGTTATAATTGTGCTTTGAATTCAGCAAAATTAATTGCTGAGATAATATAGAGTTCTTATTTTGTATTTAGAATAAATATTATATATAAATAATTATTTGCAAGGTTTATGGATAAGCCAAAAATTGGCGACTATCATGACAAGCTTCCGAAGCTTACGATGAAAGAGCCTTACACTAGGACAAGGTTTCTTTCAAAACAGGCTCGTGGAGCTTTAGATCTTTTCCGTCCATTTACACTTTTAGCACCTTTTATTGTTTCAATGTCAATAATGGTTGCAAGTCTTGTTTATCATTTTAAAATTGATCCAATTAAATATCCAATACAATCAGATTGGTGGATTATAATTGGTCAAGCAGGTTTCACAATTGCTTTAATTAATGCTGCGTCAAATGCACTTAATCAAGCAACTGATGTAAAATCAGATAAAATATCAAAACCATATAGACCTATACCAAGGGGAGTATTTAAAGCTGAAAGTGCACAAAGTCTTGCATATATTTTATATCTATTTGCGCTTCTAAGAGCTGTTACAATTAATGTATGGTTTGGAGTGTTTGTATTTTTAATTATGGTTTTTACAGTTACTTATTCTCTTCCACCAAGATTGAAAAAATATTTGTTTATAAATCAAGTTTGGATTGCTATACCACGAGGTATGTTAGGTATTCTTGCATCATGGAGTGTGTTTGGATATAATGCGATGTTTGGTGATCCGACACCATGGGTAATTGGTACAATGGCTACAACATTTTTAATTGGTGGAATGGCAACCAAAGACATCGTTGATAGTGAAGCAGATAGAGCAACTGGTACACGAACAATGATAAACACTTATGGTGTCAAAAAAACAGCTTTGGTCATATTTCCATTTATGTTTTTTCCATTTGCATTTGTACCAATATTTTATAATCAAGGTCTAATTGCTCAGTACCTATGGCCATTGACTTTATTTGTTTTTCTAAGTCTGTATATAATATATTTAATGATTAGGAGTTCTGAAAGTAAAACACTTGAAAATGTTCATGCTTGGTCGATTATGTATATCGAATACATATTCTTTGCATTAGTATTTTCTATGTTAACTATCTTTCATGATTTACTCCCAATCTAGAAAAAAACTAAGTTTAATAAAATTAAAATATATGAAATATCTTTTCTTTTTTTGTATGGAAAAGAAAACAATATTTTTAGAATTACCTTGTGAGCTTATAGAAAAAATAGACAGGGAAAACTTGATGGGAGATAGATCAACATTTATCACAAATTTATTAGAGAAACAATTAA
>CP070836.1:894047-897409 GCA_020341795.1 Thermoplasmatales archaeon | reverse complement strand
CTTCTTTTAGATATAATTTAATTTATCTCTCCATTTATTTTTTAAATCCACCTCCCACGAAAATGATTGTACTCTAAATTAAATATTAATTAATAAATTTTTTCAAAAATTTTACAAATGTTAACTTTTGACGTAGTAAAATCTTTAAATAATAATCATAAAAAAAATATAAAATAAAAGAAAAAAGTTTTAGTAAGAATAGACGTATTAAAAAATGACTTCTACCTTTATTTGTTAAGACATTTAACGTGGGAATAAAAAACTAATCCCGCCAAGTCCGTATTATTCATATCAATAATATTTGTTATTAAGAATATATAACTGTTAAATATTAGATCCTATCGGTTTTCAAAAATAGCATGTTGTTTAAAATTCGATTAACCAATATTTCTATATACAATGTGGTCTCCCGATTTGTAAAAAATAACACTGCAGTATTATCAGAAAGATGAATTTTCATACTAGTTGTAACGCCAATATTTCCACCTTCATGACCAACAAAGACTTCTCCACGTTTATTTTCAAAAATCTGCCATCCAAGACCATATGATTGATGCTCAGCATATTGAGCTGTATGCATTAATTTGACAGTATCTTCCTCAAGAATTCTAACACCTTCATATATACCCCCATTCATATGGGCAATCACAAAATGAGATAAATCCATTACCGAAGTTCGTAAACAGCCACTTGGATAATCAACATCTCCAGCATGCATATATGGTTTATATCCCCAGGAACAATATATGTATGGAGTAGCTAGATTTTCTGTGTCAATATCAGCAAATAAAAAACTGGAATTGTACATATTTAGAGGTATAAATATATTATCTTTACAATATTGATGAAATAATTCTCCTGTAATCTCTTCAATCAATAACCCAATTATTGCATATCCCATGTTGGCATAATGAAATTCTTCACCAGGGCGACAATCAGCCCATACCTCAGGTGAATATTCGCTACCACCTGGTGTTAAATATTCCCTTAAGAACGGATAAAAAGTAATAGGACAGTCACCAGGATAATCCTTATGAAGATACCATGGGTCTTTATTAAGACTGGAGTGATGAGAAAGCAGCATCCTAAAAGTAATAGGATCTTCAGGATAATTCGGATTTCTAATACTAAAATTCAAATAATCATTAATATCATCATCCAGCCCAAATAAACCCTGCTCATAAAGTTGCAACAACGCTGTCGCAGTAACAGTTTTTGAAATAGATGCAACAGCATATATTGTGCTCTCACTCGCCTTTTTATTATGTTCAATATCAAAAAGCCCATAACCCTCAGACCATACTACTTCATCATCCTTAATAATACAAGTAGACAAAGAAGGAATATGACCTAATCTCATCAGAAACATAACTAATAGATCAAAAAAAACATTACCAAATTTATCTACATTTTTTTCTATTAAAACAGGCTTATTATCACACTGGACTTTTGCAATAACAGGGTTAAAACAAATTCCAATAAAAAAAGCAATTATTCCAAGAACAATTAGTTTTCTAAATAAATTATTATTATTCATTTATTTACCCCCTTTAATATTAAAAAAAATTAAAATCATTATATATAAGTTTTTATTGAATTAGAATGTATTCAAAAATATTATTACTTTCATATCTTCATTCAGACATCCATTTAGTTCTTGTTAATCTTTCTATTAAATATATTTAGTCGCCCCGTTTTAGTTGGATATCCCCCTTTTTGACCGTAAAACCATCTCTTAACTTAAGAATATCCATAAATTTGAGATGGATTGTTTTATTTTTCTTTTTTTCCTCATTTAATAGCTACTGGCAAACAAAAAATAGACAATCTAAATTGGATGGTTCCTTTTTAAAATCCTTCTTAAAGTATGTTCACAAACCGATGGGTTGGCATTATATTTAATTAAAATAGTGATAGTTATACAAATCTTGCTAATTAGTCAAACCCAATTTTATTCAACTTTTTTAAAAAAAGGTTTATATATTCATATATATTATATATTTATTGAAGGGAGGAAAATAAATGAAAAAGAAGTATTTGAATTCATCTTATATTATGATTTTATTAACACTTTTCATAATCAGCATCCCCACAATTAATAGTACACATGTAGAGATACAAAAGGATTTAATATTAACTATATCAGAGGAATATCCACTTCCACCACCACAAAAAACGGAAATGATTCTTGAAGAAACTATCTTTCGTAGAGCCTCAGTACGTGATCTCTCAGATGATCCAGTCTCTGATGAATTGTTATCAACAATCCTCTGGGCAGCTTATGGCTATCGAGACGATAATTCTCGTACAGTACCTACCATAACAGGTGTACATGCTGTTCATATATATGTACTTCGTAAGGACGGTGTATATAAATACAATCCAAAAAATCATAGTCTGATATTTCATCGATCAGGGGATTACACCAATAGATTTCAATATAATGCACCTATCCAACTAGGCATCGTCTGGGATACCAATATAAGCACCAATGATAAACTTACAGCATCAGAAATTGGTATGATTGGACAAAACATATATCTAATGGCAAATGCCCTAGATCTTGGCACGCTTGCAACCGTTGGCTCTCCATTATCAGTTATCAAACTCCCTGAAAATGAAATCCCAAGAATTATCATGCCACTTGGTTATCCCAAATACCCCTATAGATTCCGCAATCAACCCCTTGTTTTCTCTCTTTTACCAACTGTACAACTCTCAGATTATTCTCTTTCAAAAACACTTGAAGAACGAATGGAAACAGATATCTGGACTGGTTCACTCACCCGTGAAGAAATAGCACAACTCCTCTGGTCAACCTACGGGTATTCTTATTATCTAGATTTGAGCGAATATGATTTCATATATCATATCAATAGACATAGAACTGTCCCAAGCGCCCATAAATACTATCCTCTCAGAATCTATGCGGTTACCCCAACCGATATTTATCAATACATCCCCAACATCTATGATCCTCTCGTAGGCCCATTGCAAATTTTATTTAATTTCCCTTTGTTTCCTTATCCTGTCTTCACGTTTTTAAAAAAAATCGAATCAGGAGATTATAGACAAACACTTGCAGAAGCCTGTGCAACTCCCTCCCTCCAATCTGTTCCTTTCTGTATTCTTTCAGTCCTTGACATCCAAAGAACACGCCCAGAAAACTATGATGACTTCTCAGATGAAGAGCTCCGCTGGCTATGGTACTATGAAGCAGGCGCCTCTGGCTACAATGCTATTTTGGAAACTACCGCATGGAATCTATCCGGTAACATTATACCAATAAATAATCCAAACATGATTTGTTCTCTACTCACACTCGATGAAACCCTCTTCGAACCAATGTTAGCTATACCTAT
>CP070836.1:889539-893947 GCA_020341795.1 Thermoplasmatales archaeon | reverse complement strand
AGATTTTCGACGATTATTTCGACGATATTCTCAGCGAAAAGGGGAAGGTAACCACTTTGTTACTCGCCCTTGTAGAGCAGGCCTTAGATACACTCTTGGTTTTTGAAACTCACAATTTAGTAACATAGATTCATTTTACTTATGATTTGTAATAAAATGATTATTTGATAAATTGGAGTAAAATATTTTCAATTTGTTATTTTTATAAGAGTTTTAAATCCTATTTGCGTCTTAAATATCTCTTTTCTTAAAGAAGTAGTATGCTAAGAATAGAGGTACTATAAACCAAATTAGATGGGCAGCTAATAACATACCCATATTCAAAAATTCAGGTATTGTAATTGCGTATCCCATCTGATCAAATGTAACTATTCCAAAAGCTCGCATAACTGCTGTCTGATGTAAATCAGGTGGACTAAAAACTACCGAATTAAAAAACCAATCAGGAATATTCCCTGTGGCCAAATCCTCAATTTTGTATCCTGTTCCATAGAGTATAGCTATAATCACAGTACCATAGATCATACCCCAGAACCATAATACAATTCCTCCACCTATAGATGTAATACGTCTCTTACAGTATGATGAAACACATATTGATAAACTTAAAAATATCCATCCTAGAAATATACTGAGTAAAATAAAACCAATAAAACCTCCCCAAGATTCTCCTCCTGTTGTTGCAGCAATGACAACTCCTCCAAATCCAAATCCAATAAAAATTGATACAATAATTACAAAACCAAGACCAAGAAGTTTTCCGATTAGTACTTCTATCCGTCTAACTGGATAGGATAAAACAACATATAATGCTCCACTTTCTGCTTCACCAGAAATTGTTGAGAATCCAAGTATAATCGCAATTAATGGAATTAGGATAGAAGAAACAACAAGTAATCCCATAGCAGAAGCTTGCATATTGCCAAATAATTCCCCCACACCAGCACCTGCAACATATGAAAAAACAATTATCAATATAACAAAGATAATTGTTAAAATAATTATCCACTTGTTTCTAATATTATCCATGAATTCTTTTTTTGCAATAGTATAAGTAGGTTTAAAATTAAATCCGACCATTACATATCCCTCTCTATTAATTTAACAAAAGCATCTTCAAGAGAAGGCTCAATTGTTTTAATGTTATCAATTTTTAAACCTGCTTCTTCAAGTTTAGTAATGACCTGACTTCGAAAAGAAGACTCACAAGTAACAAAAAGCTTGTTATCTTTTGCATCAACAGTTTCTATAACTTTAAGGTCCTTAATAACATTATGCACTTTTCCATCAAGATCCTTAATTGTAATTTCAAGGCGAGGTTTAATTTTTAAATATTTGTTTAGATTCTCTACTGTATCTTTGGCTATAAGTTTACCTTTGTTGATGATTGCAACTCTATCACAAATATTTTCTACCTCACTTAGTATATGAGATGAAAAAAGTATCGTAGCACCTTCCTCGTTTAACATCTTTATTTTTTCTCTAATAGTTTTGACCCATCGTGCATCTAAACCTCCCATTGGTTCATCAAGAATATAAACTGGAGGTTTTCCAATCATTACTTGTGCTACACCCAGCAACTGAACCATCCCTTTCGAGAAATTTCCAACTTTCCGGCCTATTGCATCCTCAAGTCCAACCTCCTTTATTAGAGGTTTAGCAACAGATTTATCAACACCCCATAATTCACAGAAAAAATGCATGGTTTGTAGAGGAGTAAGGTTAGGATAGAATGCAACTCGCTCAGGAAGGTACCCAACAGATTCCCTTGCTTTAATGCCTTCCTCTTTAATGTCAAATTCATTGATTTTTATTTTCCCTGAATTAGCATGAATTAAGCTAAGTATCGCTTTTATAGTTGTAGTCTTACCTGCTCCATTGGGACCAAGAAGACCAAAGATCTCCCCTTTTCTAACTTTGAATGAAAGATTATTTACTGCTTTTAAATCTTTAAAAATCTTAGTTAAACCATTTACTTCTATAGCAAAAGAATCAGTTTCTTTTTTTGATGCATGTTTTTCTTCAGGAAATGTAAAAAAACCTTTTGTATTGCAATTGGAACATGTAACATTGATTTTTTCTCCAGGATTGCCCTCTATTTTCATATGGCTTTTACATTTTGGGCACATAATTGTTTTTGAAACCATTTTTTTCAAACCGCCTAGTCAAGATTTGGAGGGATATCCAAACTATGTCTTTAATATCTTTGGTATTATTTGTGAGGTTTATCTGACCGAAACTCGAAATATTCTATTGAAAATAAAAAAGAAAAGAAAGGTTTTTAGAAAAAACTTTTAATTTTTCGACGATATTTTTGACAAAAATGATAACATATCCACTTTGTTATTCGCCCCTGTTTTGAACGGTTCAGTATGTAATCTTTGATTTTGAAACTTATAATTAATTAACTTAAACTTATTATACTTATAATTTAAAATAAAATTGTTATGAAATAAATTTAAACAAAATATTGAGTGTTTATTATAATGATTTCGTTTTTAAATTGATAAAAAAAGGAAAAAATTTATCTAGGGATATCCACCAATTTTAAGGCTTGGATCTCCTAATAGAATCCATTGCTCTAATGCAACATTATTCATCCAAACTGGAATTCCTGATATTTTGATAAAAGAGCTAGATGAATTCATAGTACCTAATGCCATAGCTTCATCATCATCAAGGTACCTACATATGCATTCTCTCCAAATATCCCCAGCATTAACTATCCCATCAGCATAAGATTGAAAAACACTCATAGCTGTATGACCAGATAGAGACTCTGTTGCCAATGTGGAAGGCCAAATGTTTCCCGAGGTTGTTAAAGCATAACTTGCAATTGATCCACCATCTTGGTGATTTACAAATTCCCAAGCAAAAGGAGAATTAACACTATCAAAATCACCGCAATAACATGAGGGAATCACAGCTACAGGTAGTTTATCGCTATTTGAAAGCATGTCTATATCATCAATCCAATATCCATCTGGTGAGGGAAGAAGTTTTGAAGATGTAAAAGGTGGATGAGTAGCAACTCTATCTACATCACCATGAAGAGCAATGAGTAAAAAAGCTGCTCCTTCGTTAATTCCATTATTGATATTCTCTGTTGAAAGTCTATTTGCTCTAATTCCTAATGAAGCACTTCCATAGCATTTCTTTGCATTAAAGGTTGTAAATATGTTTGCCACTTTTTCACACATATATTCACCTTCCCATGCAATTCTCCCCTTTCCTGCTGTAATTATCAATAATAATTCTCCAAGAATCTGCGTATGTGTATCTCCTCCAATTAAAACTAGATTATTAAACCAGGATTCATCAAAAGAGTTCTTCTCATATTGGATTATTTTATAAGCAATATTATTAACATCAGATGATGTGTCACAAAGAAGTCTTCCAATAGAAACATCAGGATATAAATCTACATTATCAAAAAATCGGGTTTCATTAGCCTCAGCAAATAAACTATTATTATTTGTATCCCAACTACAAAACTCCATTTTTTCATCGTAAATATCTGCATAATAAAGATCACTAATAAAATCAAGATTTCCCTTGTTTGTTAATCTCAGATTTTGAGTAAAGAATTCATTATATTTTTTCGATTTTTCTTCAGAAAAATGAATAGTGACATATCGTACGGGTAATCTTTCTTTATTTCCAATAAGTAAAATGTAATTTACTCCAAATGATTCAATAGCATCTTTAACAAAATATTTAATTTGTTCAGCATTATCACGCCCTGGATATTGAGCATAAATCTCTTCAGTGGTTTTTAAAAAAGTTTGAATACCAACAGAATTTTTATGATTTATAAATGATTGGATACTTATCGAAAAAATCTCAGGTGCGATTATCGCCATGTCATATTCATCAACATTTGAGGAATTGAATGGATTTGCAATTAATGTATTACCAACTCCAAATCCACTTAAAAACAATATTCCAACAAAAGTAAATAATAGTATTTTTTTCATATTATTTTTTCCTCCTACAATTAATATTAATGGTTAATTGGATTCATTAAAATTTAATAAGTTTATTTCTAAAAATAATTGTACAAAATATGAATTTTTGTTTATATTTACTAAATATGTGCAAAATAGAGTTCAAATCTCGTTCTTATGTTATTATTAACGATATTTTTGGTAAAAATGGTAACATAGTCACTTTGTTACAGTGTGAACTACATCATAATCAGCAAGGTGATAATGTTACATTTTCATAAGAAATCAATTTAAATTTGATAACATTTTTCACAACAGAAAAAAGCTAAACCTTCAATTGTTTGAAATTTAGGAGCTTCAAATGATTTAGGTATTCCCATACCACAGAGCTTACAATATTCATGTATAGCAGCATCAGAACGTATATTCTTACTACAAATGGGGCAAATCTTCTCTTCTTT
>CP070836.1:885111-889439 GCA_020341795.1 Thermoplasmatales archaeon | reverse complement strand
TTTTATTTCTTTTTTTTATTCTCTTTTTTTGTTGTTTATCAGGATGTATTTTTGAAGATATTATAGGAGGTTCAGATTTTAAAATAGATTCATGGACTATTACTACTTCAGAGGGTTTTCCAGCTATATATCTAAGTTACCAGTTTTCTGAAAAAATAACACTTGAGTTAATAGATCCATATTTAAATAGACTTGATTATGATTTTTTTTATCATGGTAAATATAAAAATAGAAATACATCTTTAAACATTGGAAAGTTTAGAAAAACTCCAAATCCTGGTCAATACAGTGTAAAAGTTTATGATAAAGACAATAAACTAGTAACAACACAGATGTTTTCTTTAACAGGTCCCAGCTTATCGATAATATCCTGCGATCAGAATTGGTGGAGCAATCGTGGTACTTATCACTTAGTTGGATTAAAGATGTTAATTCACAATAGTGGTGATACACCTGTTTATCCTTATAGTGTTGAAATGGTAGTTAATACTGAAGTTATAGGGGGGTATGTATTGCCAAATGTTGTTCTTCCTGGTGAAAATAGGTATGTTCAATGTTATATTTATAAAAAAGATATCCCCTCTACTGATTCATTTACTATTTATTTAAATGACTGGGATGAAAATACTCTTGCAACTGCCAATTTTTTATTTGATATTAAGCCAAATATCTCTACTCGTACATTTGAAAAAGGTCTTGAAAATGAATTAGCAATACCAAATATCAATTATTTATTTTCATATTATAGTGACCTTGAAAGAATCACTGTTGAAGATTGTGGAGTTTTTATTTTTGATATATATGATGATTTATATATTGATTTCATTGTTGATTTAATTAATAATTCAATGAATTATCGAGAATTTAAATTCGATGTTCAAGAAAATATAGATAAAATTAATTATATTGCAGGATTTGTTCAAGGTCTTTCTTATAAACCTGATAGCCTCTATAATGACTCGTTTGAGTATCCTCGTTATCCAATTGAGACTCTTTATAATAATGGAGGTGACTGTGAAGATAAAGCAATTCTTACAGCAAGTCTTCTAACTAGCCTTGGATTTGAGGTAGCACTCTTTAGACTACCTAATCATATGGCTGTTGGTGTTAATCTATCAAAAGAGGATAATCCTGGTTATCAATATTATTATGATACTTACTTTTTTTTAGAGACGACAAATGAAGGAAACAAATGTGGTTCAATTCCAAAAGATTATAGAGATACTTCTGAACTTACTGTGTACAAAATAGAGTCAAGACCTTTTATTTTTCATGATTGGAAAGATGGTGTCATTACGATTTATTCAAATACTGAGCGTGGAGATTATGTAAAAGTAATATCATTTATTGAAAACCTTGGAAATGAAACTGCAGAAAACATTATTGTTGAGGGTGTTTTTATTACAGATGATGGACTTAAATTAAACTCTGAAAAATTAAACGTTGGCTCTCTTGAGCCCTATGACAAAAAAAAGCTTTCATTAAGTGTTATTATACCTAAAGGTTTTCAAACTAAATTTGAAACAAGAGTTTTTGTAAACAGTGTTCTAGTTGATACAGAGATGTCAAAAGATTATTTTGATTAATTAGAAAAAAAGATTTATAAACTATTTCTTTTTAAGGGATTGTTTGTGTTGGGCGTAGGTGGACGGTTTACGGCGGATATCGCTGAGGAAAGTCCCCTCTCGATCTGAACCGGGAAACTGTGCAAGCAGTAAGGGTGAGAATCCTTGCAGAGACACAGAAACGACACAGTCCATAAAAAATGCGATGATGCAGGTTTAAGCTGCTGAGATCTTTATGGGATATGATGAAACGGTCAATCTGCTCCTGGAGCAAGTCCAAATAGTAGGATCAGTTGTTCAGACTGCCTGCAGGTAGGACGCATAGTAGAATACCGTTTAAAACAGAAAGGGGCTTACGGCCTATCACCCAACACAACTAATATTAGCTCCAGTTTCTTTTAAATATTCTATCTGTTAGCAATAGATAGTTTTTATTAGTAAGTCCCATTCATTTTTTTATTAGGTTTTGGCACCAAGCCAAATTCATAATGTAGATTTATTATAAGAAATTCCTTTTTTTCTCCATTTTTTCTATTTTTTTTCCTTGTTTAATAAGCTCAACGTTGATAAATCGAGTATTGTTTATTTTACTTTAATAAAAAAGGAGAAAAATAGTGATCCCATAGTAAAAAATGAGAAAAAAGATAATAAAAAAAAATCGAAATAATTCTACCTTCATCCTTCATGTCGATTTGAGGCGGCGGATATTATAATTAATAAGATCATGGAGGGTGGATAACGATTTCTCCTCATCCGCTCTAAACTTTGAAATATTTACTATAAAAATAAATAGAACTAAAGATGTGAATCCTTTAAAAAAGATTTAAAAATTTTTAGATAAATGAAAATGAATGTAGACTAAATGAAAAAATTGGTTTGCAAAGAATGTGGATATACAATGACACAGCATGGAAAATTCAAATTTATATATTACTGTAATAACATAGTTTGTAAATTCTATAAGACATTTATAATAGGAAGAGTATAATAAATTTGAATGGTGATAAAAAATTTAAGGAAATCTCTGATAAATTTGGTGGAAGTTATGGTAAACTCATTTAAGAACATCTCAGAGTGCTTAATGAGTTAGAAAAATGCCGTCAGTTACTTGATGAACAAACATGCAAGAAATAAATGAGATAAAATGAAATGTGAAAAATGCGGTTGGGAATTGATATATATCCCATGTTCTTTTCAAGAACAAATCAAAGAAATTATAAGAGAGCAACGAAGAACAGGATATTGGATGTGTCCCAATTGTGGTATTAAAAAGCTTGATGATAAGAGATAATGATGGTAGAAATGAGAAGTAAGAAACCATTTCCAGAAGAATGTGTTTTGATACCAATAACTAGAGGATCCAAATCTTGTATTGAGGATAAATGCTATAAGTGGGATTCAGAACAGAATAAATGGAAATTTATTGTTGCATGAGGAAAATATGAAATGTGTTTGGTTAGTTCAGGAACGAGGAGTCACGGTTGCAGTTTGTGACTCTGAGATAACAGCAGATAAGGTTATAAAACACTATCCAGAGCGAAAGCTTCAGAAGAAAAAAGAATCAATAATTGCTGATGTATTAGGAGATAGATTCTATTATTATCAATAATAGAATTTGTCCAAATATAAGCAAAAAGATACATAAAACAACAAAGCATAGAATAAAACTTGAAGCGTAATAGATGTTTTAAGCTATAAAAATTTTTATAAACTTTTTCAAGTAATAACCTTTTTTTTCTCTATTTTTTTTGTTTTTTTCCTTGTTTAATAAGCTCAATTTTGATAAATCTGATGCTGTTTATTGTACTATATTAAAAGGGAGAAAAACACAATGTCTAATCTAAAAAAACCGATTGTATCAAACAGTCGATTCTTCATAGTCTCATTGATACTAATCTATTTAATTTTTTTATTTATTAGTATTATTTCATGATTCTGTCAATAAAAAAGAAGGAAAATAGATTATTAAGAAAAAATCTGAAAATAAAAAGACAAAGAAAATGAAACATAAAAATTCTTGGGGAAAGACATTTAATGATCTTAGATAGTAAATAATAGGATAAAAACACATTAGATAATGATAATTAATTTAATAGTTGATAATTCAATTAAAAAGGACGTATGACATAGAGTAAAAATCTTAATATTTGCATTCCCTTCCTCTCCAATTATGCTCTAGTCTACGTCTCTATTTTTTATATTAAAAATAATAAGGTTTTTTAAATTAATTTTGATTCCAAAATTAGAAGTTTATGAAAATTGACAATATCAATAAGCAAATAATATTTTTACTCCAAAAGGATGCACGTATAACATATAAAGAAATTGCTGCTGAGCTTAAACGATCTGAAACTACTATCAGAGATCGGATTAAAGCTATGGAAAGAGTTGGTTTTATACAAGGTTATACTGCTCTTATTGATAAGACTGCTCTTGGTTTGAATTTTTTTGCCATGATATTAGCAAATCCTGTTTCCTCTTCTGATCTAGATTCAATTACAGAAAAGGTAAAAAAAGTAAAAAACGTGTTGCGAGTATATCAGATTTCAGGAAATAAGAGACTTGCAATTTTTATGGTTGCACCTTCTTATAAAGACTGAAAAGAAATCCTCATCTATCTCAGCGGTACGAATCTTGTTTATAGCTTCGGCTACGGTTGCTTCCTCGCGAACGCTTATGACACTTGGGTCCATGATGCCGCCTGCCGAGTCTTCCGAGTAGCGCATCAAATCCTGGATTGCCGCTGATTCGGCCTTCGGTATC
>CP070836.1:881503-885011 GCA_020341795.1 Thermoplasmatales archaeon | reverse complement strand
GGGTATAGGCCATAACCTATGTTCTAATACTGTTCATAGAAGGTGGTTTTAAGAAGAGTTCACTATAAAATCTGTGTCTTTGATGAAATGAATAAAAACAGGAGAGAAGACTCCTCCGTTAATAATTTTCATAAAATAAATACTATATTTATATAAAACGAAAGTTTTAAATCTAAAAACTATTCATCCAAAACTATAGGCGATGGGACCCGCCTTGACGTCCGCCATGATATCTTTGCCATGATGTTCGCCAGAACCGCTCAACAATGAGCTGACGGCTTCTACCGATTTATGTAGGAGTGTGAGCAGATGATTTTTGATTTGAAGTGGCTGGTTTTTAAAGTTTTTTTTAAAATTTTATGTTATAAGAGGCGAAAAATAGATGTATTTGAAAATCATAAAGATGGAAGATATAAAGAATTAAATGAACGTATTCAAAAATTTATCGGGAAGAATAGACGTAAAGAAAAAATTAAAATTAGATAGGTAATATAGAAGTAATAAATATGAAAATCGCAATAAGTTCAATTGGAAGGGGGGTTGGAGAGTAGTATAGATGTAAAATTTGAAAAATGTCATTTCTTCTTGATTCTGGATTTAGGAAAAAATTCATTATTACCGATTGAAAATAAATCAAAAGATCGTCCTCATGAGATTGGAGGTATGGTAGGGCATTTAATTACGAATGAAGGTATTAATTCTGTGATAACTATTGATATTGGACCTAGTGCATTTGACATATTTAAACGGCATGGAATAAAGGTATATCGGGCAAAAGGTATAGTAGAGGACGCTGTCCGACATTTAAAACAAGGTAAATTGACAGAGATAACAAAAGCAACTGTTCCTAGATATCTAGAATGGAAGAAGAAAAAATAAATCCTCTCTATTTTTTACAATGGATTTTTAGTTTGATTATATGTATCCCCATTTAACATGATTCCATATGCGCTCGTGAAAATAATATATAATCATCTGAATCGATTGAAAAACCACAACTATACTTGTCATCTTAATAATATCCATCGTAATTATATAACTAACAATCGCTAACGTAATGATACAAATAATCCGATAGCTAATCGATTTTACTATTGATCGTTTTCTTAACTCATTCAAATTAACCTCTCCAAATTAATTATTTATTCAATGTTAAATTTTTGACATATCATTATATAAAACTTACAATTATTGCACTTTTTCTGTTTTTGCCAGTTAGATTTATTTAGTGCTTTTTTTCTAATTATCCAACATTCTAATCCAAGATTCAAACGATAAGCCCAACATTTTTTTCTTTTTTCATTTGGGCATTTCATTTCCTCCCAGCATTTAAGATAACTACTTAAATAATTATAGTATGGCATAGTAATCATTAATTAGAGCAATAATTTGATTATTGTTATTAATCCAAGAATTAAAGTTATAAGACCAATAGCAATTTTCAATGTTTTAGTCGGCATTTTTTTAACAATAAACGCAGATAATGGTACAGATAAAATCGCCCCAATTATCAATGATGGTGCAAGACCCCAATCTATAATTTCTGGAGAAGCAATAAAAACAATTACACCAACAACACATGTCAATCCTTCTGCTAGTGAAGTTATTCCTACAGCATTGTTACCATTTACTCCAGATAGAATTTGTCCACCGGTAACAACAGGACCATATCCTCCTCCACTCATACCTTTATTAAAAGCAGCAATTGATCCTAGTCCAATTATTTTTTTCCAAGAAAATCTAAAATCTTTGTTCAAGGTTAACAATATTATTACTCCCATCCCTAAAACCATCAAACCAATGTATGTATTTAACCATAATTTTGGAATATTAATTGCTATGAAAACAGCAAGAGTTGCTCCAATAACACTACAGCCAGCAAGCACTAGTGCAATTTTTAGATGAATTGATTTACGTTTAAAACTTACATTACCAACTTTATGATGTACTAGTCCTGCAGTTATACCAGTTATTAATTCAGATAACAATACACATGGGACAATAGCAAGAGGCCCAAATCCTACTAAAATCAATACAGGTGTTAGTGCTGTTCCATAACCCATTCCAAGGGTCGAATCAATAAATTCACATAAAAAAGCCAATAAAATTACTACTAAAAAGATTTCAACGCCAAAAATTTCCACATCAAATAGTTCAATCATTTATATTTCACCTCTAAAATTATCGTTCCAAGATCTCTTCAAGTAACACCTTTAGATTTTTAATTTCAAATGGTTTTTCAACAAAATCAACGCCAAAAATTTTTCCAAAATATTTAGCTGTTTTATCACTTTCTCCGCTAATAAAAACAATAGGAATATACCTCCATTTAGGATTGCGTTTTAAATAATCAAGAACATCCCATCCGTTCATATCAGGCATCGAAATATCCAATAGTATGATGTCTGGTAGAGTGGAGTTTTTTTCTAATAATTCAAAACATTTTTTACCACAATTAACACAAATAACGTGGTACTCTGATGGATAGAGATATTCTAAACCTTGCTTAATAAGACCAGTAATGTCCGCATCATTGTCCACAACTAGTATATTTTTTTTCCCATTATTCATCTGGAAACTCCATATATGGCGCATAAATTCTAATCATATTTTTCAGTTTTTTAATCAATTTCTTTTGTTTTCTAACTCTATATTTCAATTCGTGTTCTCTATTAGAGACCACGATTACATCCCTCCTAATATTTTATTTACAAAAATTTTTATGTTCATGTTTTAAGTCCTCCATAAAAATCTGCATTAGGCGGTGGAGCAATAAATCCCTTTTTCATTAACATAAAAGTTTCATTTCTTGCCTTGTCAATTATTGAACGAGATTTACTGCTCAACTCCTGCCAACTGCATTTAATTCCTGAAATCCCCTGATCCATAGCTTTGGATCCAACTGCCACCGCCTCCCTAATATACACTTCCCAATCATCCATCTTTGGAACAATACATTCTTTATGAAGCCCCTTTTCCTCAGCGATACTAGCTAGCTCAAAAGCAGCACTTAGACACATCTCATCAGTTATAGAGCTAGCTCTAACATCAAGCGCACCCCTAAACACGCCAGGAAAAACAAGGGAATTATTTATCTGATTTGGAAAATCAGATCGCCCAGTAGCAACAATGTGTGCTCCAGCTTCCTCAGCTTCCCAAGGCCATATCTCAGGAGTTGGATTTGCTAAAGCAAAAACGATAGCATCATCTGCCATACTATGAATATGATGTTTAACAATAGTTGCAGGACCGGGTTTAGATGCAGCAATTATAACATCTGCACCATTAATAGCATGTTTCATCCCACCAGATCTGTTGCCTAGGTTTGTAGTAATACATAATCCCCATTTGTAGGGATTATTGTATCTGTCTATTTGCAGATCTTTTCTACACGTATTTAATATTCCTTTAGAATCGCAAAAAATCATGTTTTCTTTCTTAACACCGATAGATGTTAGAAGCTTTGATGTAGCAATATTTGCAGCACCAGCTCCTATGAAAGCTATTT
>CP070836.1:876937-881403 GCA_020341795.1 Thermoplasmatales archaeon | reverse complement strand
TCATATAATATTTGTATTATGAAATACATAGATAGAAAAAAACTGTACAGAGCAATAATGAGTATAAATCCAAATATGAAATTTTTTGTTGCTAAATGAAGATTATTTAAAAATAAAAATACTAACCATGAGGATGATAATATTATTAATAATATCCAAAATGTAAAAATCATTGTCAATATTTTAACTTTCTTCATTTTTTTCTATCTATGTATTTCATAATACAAATATTATATGATTTACGTGTTGAATTAAAAAAAGAAAGAGAAAAACAAAGAAACATTAGAGATATGTATAAGTACGATCAATTACTTGAACCGCCATCAATTTATAATTAATATTTTAACTATTGTATGAATGAGTAATCCATGCTTCTTTTGGAATTTTCTTATAAATCTTATAAGGATCATTTTGGACTTTTTCATTAGCAGCTTCTTTAATTATTTTATTATCAAATGACCAGAAATACTTACGAATTATTTTTCCATTTTCTTTTAACTCTTCACGTCTTTGTTTAAGAAGTTTTTTACTTTGAAGCTCATAAAAAAGAGCCCTTGAATATTTATCAATTGACATATCATCAACTTCATCTTGACCATTAAAATTTCCCTCAACAGTTTTAGCAAGAGCAATCGCATCTTCCTTAGCCATTTCATAAAGATTTTTTAATGCCTGCATAAGTAAACGTTTCATACTTGCATTCCTCACTTGTAACCTTTTTTGTTTGTATTACTTATAAAACGCTTATTGTACAAGTCTTATCAGATATCTTTACAATCCTATCCGAATGCTTTAAATTCCATTTTATTATACACAGGCTCAACAACTGACCTAATGGAGGAGAAGAATTTATGACTAAAAGAGTATACAATTTCTATGCAGGACCAGCAACATTACCATTGCAAGTATTAAAAAAGGCCCAAGAACAACTGTTAGATTTTGATAATACTGGAATATCGCTCATGGAAATATCACACCGCTCAAAACAATATGATTTGGTTCATAAAGAAGCATCAAATCTAGTAAGGCAATTAATGGGAATTTCAAACGAATACAAAATCATGTGGCTTCAAGGAGGAGCATCTTCACAATTTTGGATGGTGCCATTAAATCTTAAAATTGAAGGGAAACCAATGGATTATGTTAATACTGGAACATGGTCTAAAAAAGCAATTAAAGAAGCAAAATACTATGGAAAGGTAAACGTTGTAGCTAGCAGCGAGGATAAAAATTTTTCATATATTCCAAATAACATAATTTTTTCAGATGATGCATCATATGCACATATCACTGGGAATAATACAATTTATGGGACCGAGTACCACGAATGGCCAAACACTTCTCCAGATGTACCGCTTGTTTGCGATATGAGCTCTAATATTATGGATAAAAAAATTGAAGCAAATAGATTTGGAATTATATATGCAGGTGCTCAAAAAAATATAGGACCTGCAGGTGTCACACTTGTAATAGTAAGAGAAGATTTATTAGATAGAGTTGATGAAAACACACCAACAATGCAGAAATGGAAAACTCATGCAGATAAAGATTCGTTATTCAATACACCACCTACTTGGGCAATATATATATGCAAATTATCACTCGAATATCTAAAATCAATAGGCGGAGTGTCTGCAATTGAAAAAATAAACAGAGATAAAGCAAATATATTATATGATATAATTGATAAATCAGATGGATTTTACAAAGGGCATGCTAAAAAAGATTCTCGTTCATTAATGAATATAACATTTAGATTACCTACAGAAGAATTAGAACAGAAATGTGTGTCTGATGCAATAGATCAAGGATTAATTGGTCTTAAAGGACATAGATCTGTAGGTGGAATGAGAGCATCTATTTATAATGCAATGTCAAAAGAAGGTGTAAAAAAATTAGCAAATTTTTTAATTGAATTTAAAGAAAAAAATCAATAAGTTTTTTTAATCTTTTTTTCCTTTTTGACATTTTTACAGGTTAAGTTTATATAAGATTGGTAACAGACACTTCCATGAGAAAATTATATCCTTTTAGAGAGAAAGGAGGATAAAGAAAATGAATAAAAAAGTCTTAGTTGTTGATGATGAACCAGATGTCTTAATATCGATTAAAACTGTTTTAGAAAAATATAATTATGATGTAACAACTGTTACAAATGGAGAAGATTGCCTTCATGAACTCAAAAAAGGATTTGAAGGAGTAATATTAATTGATTTAATGATGCCAATCATGGATGGATGGGAAAAAATTAACCAAATTATAAAACGTGGATGTGCAAAAAATGTAGCAATATCTATAATTACTGGAAAAGGTACAAAAGATTTTCAAAAAATGAGTCTTCTTGGTTCATATATATTTGATTATCTAGCAAAACCATTAAACGCAGATCAACTAATTTCAAGTGTTGAGAGATGTAACAGATATTTTTACCAAAGAAAAAACTAAATATTTTTCATTTTTTTGATGTTTTTTCATTTTGACATTTTGTCATTTTGACTTTTATACAGAGTAGTATTAAATATAACAATTACTGTCTCCATTTTAATCACCACATCTTAAATATGATAGGTCTAGATCATAAAAATCAAGATATTAAAAAAGTCTTGACTCATACACACACATTCCTGCTTTAATAAAGATCTGGACCCAGTCCCCTCCTATCAGTTTAATAATCTTCAAGTTTTTTAGTATAACTATTTTTTAAAAGATTTTGAGATGTTTTCCAAGATTTACGGATATATGGTGGAAGTTTTTTATATTTGACTAGCCATGTTTGTAAAAATTTTTGAGTTATTGGATCTGCTGGATATCCACTGCCTAATGGTATATTTAATTTTTCTTTGAGTTCTTCTTCAATGATATTTACTTCTTCATCACGTTTAGTTTTTGCTATAATCGATGCTGCTCCGACAATTGGATATAAATCATCTGCTTTATGTTTTGAAATAATCTCTGTTTTAAATGTTAATTGAGATAAAATATCTTGTTTAAATCGATTCTCGTTTACATCTGCAGAGTCAACATAACATAACTCTGGTTTAAGTTTTTTAATAACTTTTGTAAAAGCGTTTACCTCTATTTCATTTAAAGTCATAACTTTGCGCATGTCATCTATCTCTTTAGCTTTTATAATTAGGATTTCATAGTTTAATGCAATTTGTTTTATTTTTTCTGCAAGAAATTTTCTTCTATTTGGAAAAATTTTTTTAGAGTCTCTGACGTTTAATTCGATAAGGGGATTTTCATCTTTAAATGTTACACCTGCTATTACGAGCGGACCTATAACAGGGCCACGACCTGCTTCATCGACACCAGTTATCATCAGGAATCGTGTAACAAATAAAGGCTAAAAGATGTTTTGGAAAAAATGATAGTATGTTTTTTATTTGTTGTTATTATTCAACTCACTTGTGCCGTCGTAGCTTAGTTGGTGGAGCAGCTGATTCGTAATCAGCAGGTCGAGGGTTCAAATCCCTCCGACGGCTAACTTTACTTTTTTTCTCCTGTAAAACACATTTTTTTTAACAAAAAACAATGGAGGGCTTTAAACCTATGATTTAAATCCCTTCACCTTGTAATGAAAAACAAACTAGATGACTATTTCTTCGATTTAGGATACCCTATCCATCTTGGTGTTCTTTCCATATAATCTTGGTATTCCTTACCATATTTTTTTAGACAATAACGCTCTTCAGCAGCAATTGTAATCAGTAAAGTTATTAATAATATAATTGAAATGAGTAGAAAAAGCCAAGATAAACTCATTATTGATATTCCAATAAGCATCAAAATTAAGCCAAAATAAATAGGGTTTCTTGAGTATCGATAGGGTCCATTTGTAAGAGGCCTATCAGGTTTTGCTTTTCTAAGAGTATAAAGAACCGCTAATTGAAGAATAAACCCGAATAAAAATAATAATAGTCCTAAGTAAAACCATATTGTATTAAATTTTAATGGAAGGAAAATTGAGTATATAATACCAATAACAATTGCAGCCATCGATATTAAATTAAGTATTTTCTCATATTTCATTGGAGCAGAAGTATTAAGTATTTCAATTACCTTTTTTTCTTTAATTAATAAACTACTTGGTATTGATTTTAGTATTATCGGCCAAATTATAAAAATCCATGCGTTCCATATGCCAATTTCAAAATCAGGAATCCATGACATTTTTTCCTCCCCAAAACAATATTTCAAAACAACTATTTGTTTATAAATAATATCTTAAGTTCAGGTATTCAAATCACTTCCAGCTTTTCCTCAAGGTATCTGAGTTAAACTTGAAGTCAAATTCACTTCCCCTGCACTAATTTTTTTATATTATGGTTTTCATTTCCAAAAAACATTGATATAATGTATCAAGTTAAGCTTGAATAGTATGAAAATCGCGCTCAAAATCGTAATTTTATGTTATTTTTAACCTAAAAAACCGTTAGTAAATTAAACCTTTTGTTATTAACCCT
>CP070836.1:873617-876837 GCA_020341795.1 Thermoplasmatales archaeon | reverse complement strand
TTGAAGATAAAATAGATGAGTATAGGATTGTTATCTCATTTGGTATTGATAGATTTAATGGTTTTTATCCATGGTTAGATTATCTAAATGATCAAACCTATAATATCAATTCTAATATATTCAGTAGTTTAGTTGAATTTAATGCAAATTTTGGAATAATACCAGCACTTGCTGAAAATTGGAATAATCCTGATGAGTACACCTGGAGATTTTATTTAAGAAAAGATGTTAAATTTCATAATGATTACAATTTTACAGCTGCGGATGTAAAATATTCAATTGATTTAATAAAACAAGATAAAAACAATTGAATATATTAGAATTGATATTATAGGTTTGATCATTTAGATTATCCAACCATGGATAAAAACCATTAAATCTATCAATACCAAATGAGATAACAATCGTATTCTTATTTATTTTATTTTCAGTATTATTTATATCTGTATTAATACAGCCTGAAAAACCTGTTATTAGAATAATAAACAATAATAATATCAAAATCTTTTTGATATTAATTCTATTTTTCATTTTAGAACCATCTGATGTACTATCTTCTTTTGAAGATAATCAATTAGTAACTAATAAAAATACTCATTAAACCAAATTTAAAATTATATTTTAATATTGATATCATTATCATTTAATTTATGTATACAGATTTCTTTTGATAATATCTTAAAACATAATTGTTCATAGTTATAGATTAAGAAAATTAAATAATTTTTATCTATAAAAAATGCAAAAAAATGTAAGTGATAAAAATTTCATTTCAAGTTTAAATCTCTTATTGAAAAAAAAAATCAAATTTTTTACAGTTAAATATTTAAAACCATCCTGGGTACAAATCCCCTTTTTTCAACATTAAGTAGTAAAATACATTTTTATTATTTTTCTACAGGAGAAAAAATAGCAGTATGCTCCCGTCGGGATAGGGACATGAATTTACTGGTAAAAATAACTTTTAAGAATTATTGTTGAAATGAGATTAGTGTTAAGTTTTTTTATTAGAAATGCCAGTTTATTTAACTAAAAGTTTATTAATTCTGCTTAAAATATCCATTGGAATCTAGAATGGGATCAACTACGATATATAAACGAATCTTACTTTGCACTCTACTAATTTTAATTATTTATTTACCAACAACATCTGCACAAAACTACTACGCAGATATAAAAATAGATGTAGACTCATATGGTTTTGTAACAATAGATGGTACTACCAACTATCCAGATTTATTAGTAAAAGATACAGAGGTTTATACATCAAAAAAACAAAGTTATTGGTTTTTAAATATAACCAAGGATGGAAATTTTTCTGATTTTGTATATGTTCTAACTTTACCTGAGGGGGCATCTATAAATTATATAAAAAATACTGGTTTCATCAGAATTGAAGAAGATCAGGGTAAACTAATTATTAATGGTTTTGGAGAAAATGAAATATTTTCAATAAGAGTTCAATACCAAATTGGAAAAACAACAAAAGAAGAATCAATCAAATTTGATCCGGTATTACTATTTTTAATAACAGTAATAATTGTTTTAATAGCTATTCTGATTGGAATTTTTGTAAAAGAAAGAGTGAAAACCCAGGATCTAAAGAAAGATGGTTATAATTTAAAGGGTTTAAACCAAAGACAAAATCAAATTATGAAGTTACTTATAGATAGAAAAACACCGTTGACTCAAGCTGACATCCAAAGGGAATTAAACATACCTAAAGCCGCAGTTTCAAGAAACATCCGGGGTCTTGAGCTTAAAGGTTTAATAGAAAAAGAGCAAATCGGTATGTCTAATTTGATTAGGCTTAAAAAAATCTAATTTTTTTATTTGTTCCGGTATGTTCCGCTAATTTCCGGAGAAAATATATATGCTGTTTCATCCAATTATATGTTAAAAACATTGTTGAAATGGTATAAAAAAGGTGTAAAAATTATGAGAAAAATATATAGTCTATTAATTGTGCTAGTATTATTGATTTCAATATCATCAATAGTATTAGCAGATGAAGCTGAAGAAGATCCTCAAGAAAATGATAGTATAGAAGATACAGAGTTAGAAATTGAGGTAATGAATAATTCACTTGGAGCGAAAATTAGATTGTTGCAGCTTGAAAAAGCATTGTTAAAAAATATTTTAAAAGGAGAAATGGCTGTACAAGTATTAATAGGACTTGGGTTTAATACAACTGAAAATAATACACTTGAGCTTGAATCAATTCTTGCTGAAATGAAGGTTGTGCTTGAAGAAATAAGAGTAGCAAATACAAGTTCTAATGAGTCTGTTCAAATATTTGTTACTCTAAAAAATATGTCTAAGAATTTAACAACACAATTCAGAGAAACAATAAGAGAATTATTAAATGAAACATCATTAAGAGAAGTAAGACTTAGAATAAAAGAAATAATTAGTGATGAGCTTGATAATTATAGTAAAAGGATTAGAAATTTAATCAGACAATTCAATGTTAATCAGTTATATAGATTGTATGGAATTGTTGGAGAAGCAAACAGCTCATTTGTAAATGATTATTTCAATGGGACTCTACCATTAAATGAAACTAAATTACAGCTTTGTAAATTTATTAACGAGATGACAAAAGAGAAAAGATATGAGATATATTCTGAATTAAAAAGTGAAAATATTAGAAAACAGATACATGCACAAAATGCAATTAAAAACATGGGTAAAGGTCACGGGAATCATTGATGGAGGAAGTGATTAAAAATGAATAAAAAAATAATTCTGGTTTTCTTTCTTTTAATAGTAATGGTAGCTATTACTTTTGTATATAGTTATTTCACACAATCAACAACTAAAGAAGAACATTATGATTATTCAATGGGTTCTGTTGATGATAGTGATATATCTGACGAAATTAATAACTTATTAATTGACGAGGATTATGAAGTAGAAATTGGAGAGATGATTTAAACCTCTTCCTATCTTTTTTCTTTTTTTTATTAGTTTTGGTTTTTTAAAGAAATGGGAGATTTTAACGCTTATTTGCTAACACATATTAAGTTGGTTTAAGATATGCAGGAGACAAGACTCTAATTCCAAGTTTAAATCTTTTATAAAATATATAATACCATAATACTATCATTGGGTTGATAACATTCCGGGTACAAATCCTCTTTTTTCAAGTTTAATAGGAAAATTACATTTTCACATTTTTTCTACAGGAGAAAAAATAGTAGTATGCTACCGTCGGGAT
>CP070836.1:868954-873517 GCA_020341795.1 Thermoplasmatales archaeon | reverse complement strand
CTGGGAAATAAAGGCATAAAATTTGTATATAGAAAAAATGATGTGAAGATTATGAATCAAAACGAAAAATCAAATAAAGCTTTTATTCTGTCTTTAATAGCAGGGATTTTAATAATAATTAATACTACTCTTTTAGGAGTTGCAACAACGTGGTTTCCTGAAATAATACCTACACTTCCAGGATCATCAGGCAATGATAACACACTTCTATATCAACTTACAGCTGTTGGGCTAATACTTGGCGTTATGGTATTACTTGGAGCCTTAATGCTATACTTTAAACCTGCAAAAAAGAAAGTGTGGGGCATAATAATAGTAATATTCTCAATACCTAGTGTAATAACTGGTGGAGGATTAATAATAGGTTTTATTTTAGGGATAATCGGTGGGGCATTAACACTTTCAAGTAAAACCTGAAACGATGAATGTTAAAACCCATCATTTTTTACTTCTGATATTTTTAAATTCTTCTTTGACCGACCAACCTAAACGTTTGACCATACCGCGTAATACTGCTAACTCGGTGACAATGACTATCGCCCATATAATACCTGATATCAATGCGAGGAAGTCTAGATTCCGTAGCAGAAACATCAACACTACTGACCAACCCCACAAAATGAAAACAAATATCAATAAAAAATTGAAAACGGATAACTCCCACTTGGAGCGTTCCGGTGCCTTGCTTACATTCCACGTACCAATCACAATTATAGTTTGCCATGCTAACAAGAATAGGCACAAATCAAACAAGACAACCAATAAGAAGAAAGTAATTTGTGAGAGTAAACTACTTGAATCTGAGCGATAGAAAAGAAGTACTGTTATGGCACTGAATGTAAAACCTGAGAGAAGAGACAGCATGGTGATGCGCGATCCTGATACACACTTTACGTATTCTGTATATTCCTCTTCGTTTCCGTTCACTTGTTTTGTCATTTTTTCCCCCTCAGACTTCAATTTTAAAACAATTATTTGTTTATAAATCTCTCTTAAAAAAAGAAAGCAGAGTATTCAAATCCCTTCCAGCTTTTCCTCAGGGTATCTGAGTTAAACTTGAAGTCAAACTCACTTCCCCTGCACTTATATGGTTTCAACAGGAGAAAAACCATAATTTTTGACATGATTTGTTTTTTGTGGTTAAAAAAAGAGATTTAAACCCTATTAAGTAAATATAGTAATATTTAAATATTCGAATTTACTTATATTTATAATATGGATGAAGTTAATGTTTTCAAAGCACTTGCTGATCCAACTCGACTAAAGATTTTAGAATGTATTGAAAAAGGTGAAAGATGCATCTGCGAAATTATTCCATACACTGAAAAATCTCAACCATGTGTTTCTCAACATTTGAAAGTAATGAAACATGCTGGCATTATAAATGAACGGAAAGATGGCACTAAAATTATGATAAAAGCTTCTAATGATAAAATTTTCCAAATTATAGATCAAGTTAAGAAATTGAAGTGAATTTATGACTCCGATTGATATTTTTTTCTCTGGTTTGGAACTGCTGCAGGAATATCTTTCTGCACATGTACTTACCTGCCTTGTTCCAGCGTTTTTTATTGCTGGTGCGATAGCAGTATTTGTTTCTAAAAAAGGAGTTATGAAGTATTTTGGTTCACAGGCTAAAAAATATATTTCATATTCTGTTGCTTCTGTTTCAGGTGCTGTTCTTGCAGTTTGTAGTTGTACTGTTCTTCCTTTATTTATGGGGATTTATAAGCGTGGAGCGGGTATTGGTCCTGCCACCACTTTTCTTTTTGCAGGTCCTGCAATTAATATTCTTGCGATTATTCTAACAGCACGAGTTCTAGGTTTCAATATCGGTCTTGCTCGTGTTATTGGTGCAGTTGGTATGTCTATTATTATTGGACTATTGATGGCTTTTATTTTTAGGAAAGAAGAAAGAGAAAAGAAGAAAAATTACATGATTGTTGAAGAGAGTGATGAGAAGACTAATCGTCCATTGAAAATATCGGTTTTGTTTTTTGTTCTCCTTGTTTTAATACTTGTTATTGGTGCTACAAGCAGTGAATATATTCCTTGGATTCCAAAACTTGCAATAGTATATATAATTACGATTTTTTTTATTATAATCCTTATTTTTTATTATACTAGAAATGAGGTTAAACAATGGGGTCATGAAACATGTGATCTGGCAAAAAAGATACTAAAAATACTCTTACTTGGGGTTTTTATCGTTGGTGTTATTGGTGGTATTGCTGCATATTTTATTCCTGGTGCTGATCCATCTAATGCTGTTGGTGTAGCAGTTGCACCATATATTGGTGGTAATGATATTTTTTCATGCTTCTTTGCTTCTGTTATAGGTGGTTTTTTATATATGCCAACCTTGTTAGAAGTTGCTATTGTTGGAGATCTTTTTGGTTATAGCGCTGGAATTATGGGTGGGGGCCCTGCTCTTGCATTATTGCTTGCTGGTCCATCACTTAGTCTTCCAAATATGATTGTTATTACAAAGGTTATTGGAATAAAAAAAGCCTTGGTATACATTGGTCTTGTAATTGTTGTGGCAACATTTGTTGGATTTATTTATGGATTAACTGGAGGTTAGAAAAAAATGAAAATTGAGATATTGGGAAGCGGTTGTGCAAAATGTAAATCTGTTGAAAAACTTATAAGGAATATTGTTCAGGAATTAGGTATTCAAGCAGATATTGTAAAAGTTGAGGATCTACAGGAGATTGTGAATCGCGGTATAATGATGACACCTGCAGTTTTTATTGATGGTGAAGCAAAAATTGTTGGTCGTGTTCCAAGTGAAGATGAAATTAAGAAATTGTTGAAATTCGAGATTAAATAAATGACAGAGGAAAAATGTTTATGTGAACCAACTGAGATTTTGATTTTTCCTTGCTCTGGTGGTTCAAATGTTGGTCAGATTGCAAATGAAGCAGCTAAAGAATTAACTACTCTTAACCATGGCAAGATGTATTGTCTAGCAGGCATTGGTGGCCATGTTAGCGGGTTAATCGAATCGACAAAAGTTGCTAAAAATCTAATCGCAATCAACGGTTGCCCTGTTTCTTGTGCAAAAAAAACCTTAGAACATGCTGGTTTTAATCCAGATGTTCATGTGATTGTAACTCATTTAGGAATTAAAAAGAACAGTAGTTTTACTATGAATAATAGTGAAATTGAAAGAGTAATAAAAAAAGTAAGGAGCGGATAAAAATGAAAAAAATATCAATAGTATTATCTTTTTTTATAATAATTATTTTATTTCTAAGTGGTTGCACCAGCAATAATACTTCAAATAATAATACTAATAACGGTTCTGATGACTCAAATTGGTTAGAAAACTATACACCTGTACATGGAATCGGTACTGGTTCAAATGATTTCTGGATTGAATTTCCATCTAGTAGCGATAGTTTTGGACAATCTATTGAACATTTTGACTGGATACTTGATTATATTGATGATAATTGTATTTTATTTGTTGTTCATAGAACTGGATGTTATGGTTGTAAAGAACAAGGTGATCTTGTTATTTCCCTTGCTGAAAAATACGATGAATCTGTAGTATTTCATGACATTGATGCAGTATATAGTGCCCCTGCAGAGATTCATCAGATGGTAGATGAGGCTTATCTTTATGATCCAAATGGTGCTCCAGGCTATATTGCTCTAACTGGTGTTTTTACATATGTAAATGATAATGGTGAAATTAAAATTGGTTGGCATAGCTGGGAACTCGATGTTGAAGATTCAGTAATGGAATCTTGGATTAAAGATGCGATTTACTATTACAATTTAAATAATCAAGGTTGAGTTTATGAAAAAACTATTAGCTGCTGTAATTGGTGCATTTATAATTTTTATATTAGTCCTAGCTTTCTTTCCATCCTTATTAGAAACTGGTCAATTTGAAATTAAACCTGCATCAGATTTTACAGCAGTAGATGAAAACGGTATAGAGTTTTCTTTAAGTGACTATAAAGGTAATGTTACACTCATTCACATCACAGGTTTAGAAAATCCTCTCTGTATCGAATGTGAAGAGGAAATGATAAGGCAATTAGAAGAATTAGATAAACTCTCAAAGTCAAATAATGATATGAATATAATTACAATAAATATCCGTAAAAATCCATATTCAACTACAGGTAAAAGCATTGCAGAAAAAACCTATGGAATAAATATAAGTTGGAATTGGGTTGAAGATTATGAACCATTTCAGTATGTTGGTCTCTATCAAGAGTATTGGACTTATAATAGTGCTTTTTCCAATCCAACAATTATTTTAATAGACACTAATCAAAGCATTGTTGGCGTTTATAACATTTATACTCTTGGTAAAGGAAAAATAGATGGTATTCAAACTGCTGAATCATTAAACCAAGATATTCAACAGATAGAATCGGGTAAATGGACAGAATTTAAAGGAGGAAAATACAACGAAGGAATAACTTTTATTGGGATTTTTGCGCTTGGTATATTGACTGCGTTATCTCCTTGTTCTATTGCTCTTCTTATTGCAATGATTTCATACGTTGGCTCATTGCAGAAAAAAGATGAAGTAGAAAATAT
>CP070836.1:865604-868854 GCA_020341795.1 Thermoplasmatales archaeon | reverse complement strand
TTTTTCAGGCCAATTAAGTACGAATTAAACAAATCTACAATTTTTTATAATCACTAAAAGGAGATACGCTTAATAACAATTAAAATTCCTTTAAGCTATTAAAAAAAATCAAATTAAATGATATATAAAATATTATATTAGTAGTTTTTACACTACAAATTTTAAGAAAAGAAATAAGGTGGATAGTTTAACCACAAAAATAGTAAGAAAAATCAAACCAAAACTTAACTAACAGATTATAATCAGAATAATAAGGAAATTATTTTTTTCTCCTCATAAAACAGTAAAATTTTGTACTTCTTTAGAAATTAAAATGCTGTTTCCAATATTCTTTTAGTTCATCCAATGTTTTATCTAAAGTTATAGTGTCCTTTATATTATTTATATAATTGGTAGGTATTGGCATTAATGTATTGTATGGTGCTTTCCAGATATCAAATAGGTATGGATCTATAAGAATTCCATAATTTTTTGATGGGCCGTCACTATCTACCGAAGCCAAGAAAGTCCCAACTCGAGAATAGTTCTTGTCGTAAACAGGTTTGTCAAGTAACTCATCTGCTGGGCATGTTGTTGGACCACATTGAACTGTCTTATTCCAACTTCGACAGAGATCATCCATTGTTTTACATAAAGTTACATGTTCGCTTATCTCTCCTATAAACCCGCTATGGATTGGTATTAACCTATATGTACCTCGAAAACACCTATATCTCGCATGCTCATTAGGTTTTATGCCAAAGAACGGACCTGGGTATTCTTGGTTCCAGCTATTCCACATTTTATCTATTGTCCCTATAACGTGTCCATTTGTATCAAAAACTTCTTTCCCAACTAACTCTCTTGGTCTATCTAACTTCATTTTCCATCTCACCTCCTTTTTTAATTCAATTCATTAGGAGATATATAAAATTTTCCATTTTGTAGTCATATCAATATAAAGTCATAATATGAAGATTTTGTGGAAATATTTGCATTGGATAACATCATAAAATACAATCAAAAAACACTAAATTATCTACTTTCCATATATTTATTATTTTAGTATTATAAAAATATTAAAAAGGTAAATAAAAGTTAGAATATCCGTTAATCAACTTTTTAATATAAGATCTTTCTATGGAAGTTTACTTTAAATTTTTCCACAAAGAAATCACACATTCCTTTTTATATTGAACCAATAAAATCCATTTTTCATTATTGAACAATACCTTAAGTGAGAGTTCTTTTTTCTGCATGCACTTTTTTTATTAACAGATATTTTTACCAACGTTTTTTTATCAATGTAAACTCGCTTTCAATTTAAGATTGAAAATGATAAACAGAAGTTATAGTTCTTAATTGTTTTTATAATTTTAAATAGAAAATTTTAAATACTCATTAATTAATTGAGGCAAAAAAAGGAGGGAAGATGGAAAATGAAGTTAGATAGACCAAGAGAGTTAGTTGGGAAAGAAGTTTTTGATACAAATGGACACGTTATAGGGACAATAGATAAAATGTGGAATAGCTGGAATGAAGATTACCCTGGATATTTTTTAGGTTTAAAAACTAATGAAAATACACGGGATACCTTTTTTAGAGGAACATACAAGCTTATACCAATCTATAGCGACTACATTCGTGAAGTGAGTGATCGTATAACTCTTAACAAAACAATGGATGATCTCTGTCGAAGTTGGAATAAGACAGTTCAATGTGGTCCAACAACGTATCCACTGGAGCAACTTTTCGAGATGCCGGTGTTTGATAAGTATCAGTCCAGGGTTGGAACATTCTGTAGTTATGTGGAAAGTGATGGAACGATTAGAAACTTCGGCATTTGGTTAGATCCATACCTATGTGAATTGTGGAATGTACCATATAATACAACAGTACCAATAGAAACCAATTTTATAAACTATGTAAAAGATACTATAAATCTATATAAAGCATTGGACGAATTGAAGAATTATTGGCATGAACAACATCATTTGTTCTAGAAAGAAATAAGCAATCCAATATATATTATAAGGTGGGTAAATCCACCTCTTTTTTTAATTTCTATCAATAAATAAAGATGTTTTTTATTCACCAAATATATCTATTATATCTCTCTTCATCCTTCTTTATTTTATGAAATGTTTTTTCTGTGACTTCTAAAATTCTCCTAAATTTTTCTCCGTGCAAATTGAATAAAACTTCCTCTAGATCAATTTTTAATGACTCATTCATAGAGGAAGCCATTAGGATATATCTAACTATCCATACCGCAAGTTTTTGAGCGAAATCCTTGTTGTTTCTCTTTAAAACTTCTTTGAAAATGCTTGTTTCTAAAAGTTCATCGATTGTCTTTTTGATAGATAGGTTTTCCTTTTCTTCCATTTTAATAGCACCTTCTAATATCACCTTTTAGATAATATTTTATTGTTAATATATTATATATTAAATCCTATAATATATAAATTTTTTGCTTTTTTTAATGGATTAGAAGCAAAAGTACATTTATCATTTAGTCATGGTTATTAGGAATTGAGTAAAATATGGGATTGAATCAATCCAATTTTTCTTACCTAAAACATGATATGACAGCCATGATAGGTTGATAGGCTTGTGTCATGGTTGTTTTCCTCCTTTTAACTCCATGTCTCTCCTAATATTCATTAATAATATATTTTATAAATTAATTATAAAATTTATCAATCCCACAACTGACATATAGAATATACTTCCAAAGAATTTATTTTTAATGATTAACAAAATAAAAATTAATTATTGACATTTTTTTGCATAAACTTATTGCTTTTTACCTAAAAACAAGAAATTTTTAATGTAACTCATACCTACCCAAATTTTAAAAAACCAGCATTATTATCCTCTGTCTATCTAATATCAAAAGATCAACTTAATCAAAAATATAAGACAAGATAACATATATGAAAAGGTAACGCAAAAACTACTATCTTTTACTATAGACTATTTCATTTTTCACAATAATAAAAAATTTTATTTAGATTTATAGGAGAATTTTATGTTTAGTGATAGTATATTATCATAAATTATAAGGGTTACTCCCATGAAATACTCTTAAAAAAAGTTATAGTAGATAAATATCCTTTTTTAGCATTTAGGATTATCATAAAAAAAAGTATTTAGTTAGACGTTAGACAGTTAATAATACCTCTAAAAAACAAAAAAAATTTAAGAGGTTTATTTAAAGATCTTTTAGAAAAAAATACCTACTAAATTAATCCATCACTCCATTACTCCA
>CP070836.1:861986-865504 GCA_020341795.1 Thermoplasmatales archaeon | reverse complement strand
TCCCACTCTATCAACTGCTCTTGTACCTAAACCTGGAACTAAGCGTATCATTCCATCCTCTCGCTGTATACGTGGAGACCATTGGAATTCGTTCTTACTAAAAGCTACACCTCCAAAAACTGGCATGTAATAATGTCCTGTGGTAATACCTACAACCTCTTGGATAAGTATGCCCATTTCTTCGCTAAAATCAAGTAGTCCACGTTCACGCCTATATTCTATAGGATCTGGACCAAATGTTGATGCATAAACCTCAGCTATTGCATCCATCAAAGAATATAGTCTTTCTTCCTCGCTACCAGTATTTGAAACAAAAAGACTTTTATATTTACCTGAGAAAGCGGCACCATAACTATCTTCGAGTAGGCTTGACGATCGGACAATTATGGGTTTTCCTTCTAAATCTCGGATTATTCGTCGAAATCCTTCAACTATTTCTTGAGGGAATGCAGCATTTTTAAAGACTTGTTCTAAGAATGGTTGTTCTTGACGTATTTGATCAGGATGCAAGTATTTAGTTTGAAATGTTTCATCTAAATCATTGTAATGGATGAAATTAAATATGGTATCTGAGGTGACATACCAGCTTTTAGGAAAAGATATGTCTCTAAGTGCTTCATTTTTTTCCATATTTTCTTTTAGGATTCTTTCCGCTAAAAAAACCCCTGAAGTCTTACCTCCAAATTTACCAGATCCATAGGTAGGACCTACAGTGTGCCCTAATAATGAAACAAAGTCTTCAGGTTCAATAAATGTTTTCGCAATATTTACATACTCCGGCCGGTTTGTAAAAAAACGTCTTATCAGAGCAGTTTTAATGCTAACCTTATCTTCTGGAGCCAAAGTGGTTTCTTCTACATCCTGGTTATAAAATCTGTTTAGTTCATTAGTTATCTCTAATAAAGATATACCTTCTTTTTGGGAGGATAATAGTAGTGGACGAGCCTTATCCTGTTTCATCCAGTTTTGAAACAAATTTGAGATCTCTTCGGGTGGAATAGTTTCTTTTGCTATTTCAAAGACTTGTTTTTGAATATTTTTCAAAGAGTCGAGATCCTGTCGAGGGTTCGGCATATTTATACCACACCATTGACTTGATGATGACTCTTTATCAACAGGGCAAATTGTGCTTAATAAGGATGTTATTTTTTCGTTTTCATATCTATAAAGATAATATGTCATTTTTCTTGTCATCCTTAGTAGCGTTCTCGGGTCTGTTTTTATGAGTAAATCGATTATAACTTCCCAATCTTGTTTTTTTTCTGAAGTTTTAGACTCTGTAAGTGCTTTTTTGATTCTGCTTTCTCCAATATATTTTCCTAAAAGATCAGAGATAGCATCAATTAATCTTCTTTCTTCAAATAGAAACGGTCCTTCATCCAACTGGGGTTTTTCTTCTAAGTAATAAACTTCTAAAACCCCAATTTTTTTATCATCTAATATAATATTACTTACTTGACTCCATTTAGTTTCTTTAAAATTGTTAGTTTTATATTCTTTCCCCTCTATGGTAATTCTAGTACAGGTAATATCAGGATACTGCCATGCTGGAGGAACTAATTCAATAATTTTTTTCAATGCCTCGTCTTTTGTAAGATTTCTATCTTTAACAATATCAGTCAAGCCATAAAGGCAGTTTAGTTCTTTGATCCTTTCTTTAAGTTCATCCATTTGATAATGAGACGAAAAATTTGTACTCATTTTTTCTTTGTTTTTTTTATTCATTTTCCATCTCCCATCTATTTTTTTGTTTTTATTTTGTTATCTATCATTAGTTTTTCCTTTATGATTGCTTTGCCACGTTTTCCATCTATACTCACTTCTAGCTCAGAAGGTGTTTCTACATGTTTTACATCTTCTGTTTCTTCAATTAGTTTTAGGGATTCTAGCCATTTCCAATCAATATTTCCCTTATCTTTTTTTGTTATTAAATAACCTACTTGTGAGGATATCATATCATGAAAAAAATGAGAACCTTGAGAGGGATCTATCGGTCTTTCTTTATACGGAGTTTCTAAAATAACTATAACCCCTGCTATATCACTCCAGATGATAGGTATTCCAAGCCAGGGATCAGCTGAGCCCCATCGTCCAGGACCAATAAGCATGTATGGTTTACCTGCATCCATCAACTTAGTATTCATTCTTCTTATTTGACTAACTGCCCTATTAGAATTTGACATATCAAAAGATTCTGATTTAATATATACAATATCTTTAAAACCACTTATTATACCATTACCTAAAGCATTTTCACTATAGCAAAGAACTTTATCTACATCGATATTTTCAATGTTAACATCCTGATACTTATCAGGTGGGATCATACTTCGTATCTGTAATATTATTAGCTCCGCAGGCTTCGATTCATCCCTGTTAAAGTTAACAGCAAATTCTATTTCTATAGGATAACCAAGAGCAAGCGCGCCAACACGAAGAAGTAGTTTTAATGCCTTTGCAAGAGGTATTGTATCATAATTAACAATAGGGCCAAAATCTATAACTATAGCACCTTCGTCGTATAAACCAGGATAAAGACTATCATCTCTATGAAGATATGTAGATGCAACTTTATCTAAAACACCATGTTTTTTAGCAATATCGACTTCGAGTTTTTCTAAGGTGGTTTCTTCATTTTTGGTAAAAATAGTATAAACAGATTTCAGCTTTAACGCATAGTAACTTTTTTGTGAATATCTCATGAAATCCTTCGGCGTGCCAAATAGAGGAGCTTTTGGCTTTTCAGGGCAGAAACAATAACTGCTACCTCCATCAACTATAGACTTACCTAAACCAAGGGCGAGATATGCTATTCCATCTTCAGGTTTACATGGACCAGAAGGATAATAATTATAAGATTTTGCTACCCCTGAAATAGTTGGATAAAAATAAGTATCATATTTGTTACCAACAACCTCTTGAAGTAACACCGCCATTTTTTCATCACTAACATTCTTTGGTGTAGATTTAATATAAGTCCTCGCTTTTTCAAAATAAGTTGATGCATATACATATTTTATAGCATTACAGACCTCTTGAAACCTGAGATCTGTTCCCCAAGATTCGTTAGGAAGCAACATGGAGGCATAAATACCTGCAAAGGGCTGTAAGAGTGAATCTTCAAGAAGACTTGATGACCTAACGATTAATGGTCGCCTAGTATTTGTGATAAACGAGCGAAGATCACCAATGATTGTTGCAGGTAAATTAGCAGCCATAAATTTCGAAGCAATTCTTTCATCTGACAAATGAGAAATATCTAATTTTGATAGGTCATTATGTTCAATAAAAGAATCAAAAACATCAGTTGATAAAACGATGCTCCTTGGAATAGTAATTCGTAAACCGGGGAGCATATCATCAGTTACATATTTAGATAAGATTTTAGCTAAAAATGCTATACCTCTTGCCTTTCCTCCAAAAGAACCAGTTCCTATATGACTTAATTTTATACAATGCTCAACGTCTGAGCGTTGAAAACTTGCTAAAAACTCCTGGTTAATAGAATATCTAAATTC
>CP070836.1:858972-861886 GCA_020341795.1 Thermoplasmatales archaeon | reverse complement strand
ATATAAGGAATTTTTTTCTTTCAGAAATTCCATAAAAGAATATTTGAAAATAGTATTTTCTCCTAATAAAAGATGCTTAGAATATGTTTTATTCTCATTTAACACCAGGTAACGTACCTATCAACAGGTTTAAACTATTTTTCAACATGATAGAAATAATTAATAAAAAGAAAAAAACATTGCTATTTTACAGTTCTTTTATTTGATTTTAACCATTCTGTAAAACCTTCTGGAGCATCTCTTGAAGCTGCATCAGGATTCTAACCTTTGAATATTATAGATTTATAATATTTAATATAAAAAAGCTCATATTTCTCATTTTCATCTTTATCAAGCCAATCTTTATAGGGATCGCTTTCTACCATTAAAAATTTAATTATATTTTATATTTTTAATATTGCTTTAAAAATAGAAAAAAAGAGGGCAGGTAAGGATTTAAACACGAGTTTAAAGCCACTCTTAACTAATTTCACTTCATTAAGAGAGTTATAGAAATATTTAAATAACTTCTTAATAATAGTATGAATATGGAACGGAAATATTTTATTATTATTGGTTTCCTTTCAATATTTTGTATGATTTTTATTGGAGGCTGTATTCAAATCATTCCAGATTTAGATGTTCCATTTCAACTTAAGATAAATCAAGTAGCATTTATAAAAAGTGAAAATATCAAAATAATCTTCATAAATGTAACTGAAGATTCTAGATGTCCTTCTGATGTTGAATGTATTTGGGAAGGGCAAGTAACAATTGTAATTAATATTTTTTTGAATAATCAATTTATTGGTGAATTTGATTTAACTAGTAGAGGAGTTGATGGACTAGTAATTAAAGAATTTGATGGATATTCTATTAGTTTAATAAAAGTTGAACCATATCCAATATCAACCCAAAAAATAGAACTTTCTGATTACATTGTAACATTTATTGTTTCTAAAATATAATTAAAATTGTCAATCAATTGATCCCAAAGATGTTACATCTTTTTTCGAGGGTATTGATCCCACAATAAAGAAATGGTAATATTGGTTTTAGGTGCAAAACAGACTTTATGGGCAAAGCTCTTGGACAAAAATAGAATATAAACAATAAATAGCTTATTTTTTGCAAAATCATTATAAATAGTTTTTTATAACCGATCCCTACTAGTGTATTTTGGAGAGAATTGTGAGCAAAAATATTTTACTTAAAAGAAATAGTATCTTTGTTGTAATCATATTGTTTATTGGAACAAGTCTAACTCCTAATATGTTAGGAAATAGCATGGAAAAAGTATCCTTTTTAACAACATGTGAATCAGTTAAAGTAACATCAAGTATCAATAAAGGCAGTTTATCAGGCTATGTCAACAATAGTTTAATGAGTCCTATAAATGGAGCGCTTGTAAGGGTACATTTTCATGAGACATATGAAGAAGATTATACCGATTCTTCTGGATATTATCATGTTACGAATATTCCGATATGTTTTTGTCTTAAGAATGCTACCGCATCAAAATTAGGATATACTACTGAGTGGATCTTACTACCTATAGATGAGGATACTAATTACGACTTTGTTTTGACACATTCTAAAGAATTAAACGGTAGTTTATCTGGGTATGTCACCGACACCTCCATGAACCCAATAGAGGGAGCAAGGATACGAGTCTACTTTCATGAGACATATGAAGAAGATTATACCGATTCTTCTGGATATTATAATGTCAAGAACATACCAATTTGCTACTGTTTGAAGAACTGTACTGTCTACAAGAAAGGATATAAAACTGAGTGGATCTTATTAGCCATAGATGAGTATACCAACTATGATTTCGTCTTGACACATAATAGATCCAACATTTCAGATCTAGAGAAACAGCAAACTATTAAAAATTTATACCTACAATTTTTAGAAAATTTTTCATTATTGGAAAGATTGTTGCTTCTAATCTTTAATTAGCCGTTTTTTTTGTTAAATCTGGAATAAGATGAAAAATTCCACGATTTATTCTGAAAATAGCTTGGAGTATTTGTTTATTGCCGATTAATAATATATTATCATGATTTTGTGTTTTTTATATTCTAGGTTTTATCAAGAGATAAAGATTAGAGTATACATGTATTAGGGTGTGTCTCTAAAGCTCGATTATTAAAGATTGTGGTTCTTATCTATTGGTCTTGATTAGTAAATACAAGTATAAGGGATTGTCTCATAATCTTGAGTTTTCTAACTTACGACTGTTATCTATAGCTTTCAGTTTGTATATATATACTAATAGAGATCTCTCATGCTCTTGAGTTTTAAAAAATTATAGGTCTTATCTATTGGATTTGATTAATATATATTGGCATAAGGGATTATCTTGTATTATTGTGATATTATTGTATTGTGCAATATGTTTTTTTAAAGGTAAATAATTTAATGAGAGGGAGGGGGATAGTATCAATAATTGATATTGGTATATTTTATTGTTATAATATTATGTTGTTATTTCTAAATTGTAATATAATACTCATATAATATATGTTTATATTGTGGAAAAAATTTAGTTTTATTTGAGTTATTACTTGGATTTGGACTGTATATATCCCATTATAATATACACCGACATTATTAAACATTAAAATAAAAAAATATTCTAGATTATGATATTGGAAAAATAAAAATCTCAATCAATTAATTATATTTTAAGGGGGGAGGGAAATATTCCCCTAATACATATTTGTTGGTATCTACACAAAAAATAGTAATATTAGTTTTTATATATCTTTTATCCCATATCGTCATGACTATCTGCGCAGATATTCTATTTTTTATTCTTAGTGTTTTAAAGTTGGTTTTTTAATTTATGTCTATTTATACTCCTAAGCAAATAGTAGCATACAACAGGCATATAATTTAAAAAAGAATAATACCAGTAACAACTTTT
>CP070836.1:854823-858872 GCA_020341795.1 Thermoplasmatales archaeon | reverse complement strand
CTCCTATAAAAAAACCTAAAATTAGTGCAATTATATCCATAGTCCATCCACCTCTATTATAAGGTATAAGCTTTCATAGATATAATATTTTGGTTTTTCTGTATTTTTTTTAAAATAATAATCTTTATTTTGGAAAGCTATTTATGGAGGAAGAAAATAAGGGCTTGGTTTTATTGTTATGAATGATGACCTAATAAATAAAATCAATGAGCTAAAAAAGAAGCACAATACTGTTATCTTAGTTCATAACTATCAATTACCTGAGATACAAGATATAGCCGATTTCCTAGGAGACTCACTAGAGTTAGCAATAAAAGCCTCAACTACGACTGCTGAAAATATCGTTTTTTGTGGTGTTGACTTTATGGCAGAATCTGCAAAGATATTAAATCCCGATAAAAACGTCATAATACCTGACAAATATGCAAAATGTCCAATGGCACATATGGTAAAAACAGATGATCTTATCAAACTTAAAAAGACATATCAAGAAGCAGAGGTTGTATCTTATATTAATACAACTGCTGAGACAAAAGCAATTACAGATATATGTTGTACTTCTGCAAATAGTGTAAAAGTTGTAAAAAGCCGGAAGTCTGATAAAATTATTTTTGTTCCTGATCAACATCTTGGAAGATATGTGCAAAGACTTACACCTGAAAAACAATTAATCATTTGGCCTGGTTTATGTCCAATACATCATAGAATTCGTAAAAATGATATTTTAACTCTTAAAGAAAAACATCCAAAAGCTGAGGTTCTTGTTCATCCTGAATGCAGACTTGAGGTAATCGATATTGCTGATCATGCTTTATCTACAAATGGTATGGTAAACTATGCAAAAAAATCAGATTCACTAGAATTTATAATTGGAACTGAAAAAGAGCTTTGTTATAGGTTAAAAAATGAAAATCCTAATAAAGAATTTTATTCAATAAAATCAGCTATTTGTCCTAATATGAAAAAAATTACTTTGGACAAAGTCTTAAATAGCCTTAAAACTTTAGAACCAAAAGTAATACTTCTAGAAGAAATTATGATGAAAGCCAAGGTTCCTTTAAAAAAAATGATAGAAATAAGCAGGGGAGATTGATATGAAAAGTATTTACATGGATTATGCAGCAACTACACCAGTAGATAAAGAAGTAATAAATGAAATGATTCCATATTTTGATAATAAATATGGAAACGCATCATCAATTCACTCTTATGGTAGAGAAGCTTTTGATGCTATTGAAATATCACGTGATCAAGTAGCAAAATTGATAAATGCAAATCCGGATGAAATAATTTTTACATCAGGTGGAACTGAATCAGACAATCTAGCAATAAAAGGTGTTGCTTATAAAAACAAGGATAAAAAAGATGCAAAGGGATTTCAAATTATTACCTGTGCAATTGAACATCCAGCCGTTCTTGAAACATGTAAACATCTTGAAAAAAATGGTTTCAAGGTTAAATATCTCCCTGTTGATAAGTATGGTATTATTAATCTTGATGTACTTGAAAAAACAATTTCAAAAGATACTTTTATGATATCTGTAATGTTTGCAAATAACGAGATTGGTACAATTGAGCCAATAGGAGAGATAGGGAAAATTGCTCGAAGAAATAATATACTATTTCATACCGATGCAGTGCAGGCTGTAACAAAAAATCTAATTGATGTGAACAAATTAAATATAGATCTTTTATCAATTTCATCACATAAGATTTATGGTCCAAAAGGAATTGGAGCTTTATTTATCAGGAAAGGTGTTAAACTACATACATTAATGCATGGTGGTGGTCATGAGAATGGATTAAGAAGTAGTACACTTAATACATCAGGTATTGTTGGCCTTGGAAAAGCATGTGAACTGGGACAAAAAAGAATGAATAAAGATGTAGCACATATGAAAAACCTCCGAGATCTACTAATTAAAAACATTCTAACAATAGAAGAATGTTATCTAAATGGACATCCTGAGAAAAGACTTGCAAACAACTCTCATTTTCGCTTTACTGCAGTTGAAGGAGAATCACTAAATCTCATGCTTGATGAAAAAGGAATTGCAGCTGCAACAGGTTCTGCATGTTCATCAAAAAAATTACAAGCATCACATGTGCTTTTAGCAATAGGACTTAAACCAGAAGAAGCACATGGTTCATTAAGGTTTACACTTGGAAGAATGAATACAAAAGAAGAAGTAGAATATGTATCAAATTTACTACCAGGAATCGTAAAAAAATTGAGGAAAATGTCTCCACTCTGGAATAGATAAAAAGGAGAAAAATTAATGGATGATATGTACACAGAGAAAGTTAAATGTCATTTTCTACATCCAAGAAATGTTGGAGAAATAAAAAATGCGGATGGAGTTGGAACAGTTGGAAATCCAATTTGCGGAGACGTAATGACAATTTACATTAAAGTAAAAGACGATCTAATTGTAGATATAAAATTTAAGACGTATGGTTGTGCTGCAGCGATAGCTAGTACTAGTGTTGCAACTGAGATGGTAAAGGGAAAAACACTTGATGATGCATATAAACTTTCACGCGAAGATATTGCTCAGGAACTTGGTGGCCTTCCCGCGATTAAAATGCATTGTTCAAATCTTGCATCTGATGCCCTAAAAAAAGCAATTGAAGATTATCGAAAAAAAATAAGAAGTGAAAAATTATGAATCAATTTATAAAAATTGAGGGGTGGAGGTCTAATATAAGATTTTCTTCTGCTCATATCATACATGAATATGATAAATGTGGAAGACTCCATGGACATACATATGCAGTTAATGTAAAAATTTTTGGTAAACCTGATGAAAAAGGAATAATAGTTGATTTTACAATGTTAAAAGATACGCTCAGGAAAATAATCAGCCATCTTGATCATCGAATATTAATTCCTGAAAAAAGTAGTATTTTAAAAATTGAAAAATATGATGAAAATGTAAAAATAAGTGCTCTTGGAAAAACCTATGATATTCCATTAGTTGATTGTGTTTTTTTACCAATAAAGTCAACATCTGCTGAAAACCTTACAGCATACATTTTAGAAAAAGTATTTGAGGATATAGATTTTCCAAATACAATTAAGAGCGTTGAAATAGGTGTTGATGAAGGTTTTGGGCAAGGTGCTCGAATAGAAAAAGAATTGTGATTATAAAATGAAAAAAGCAGTATGTCTTATTTCTGGAGGACTTGATTCATGTGTTTCATCATATACTGCAAAAATGAAAGGTTTTGAAATATTTGCATTAACCTTTAACTATAAACAGCGTCATGATAAAGAGATAAATTGTGCTAAACAAATATCTAATTCTTTGAATGCAAAAAAACATATTATTCTTGATATTGATTTAAGCTTATTTGGCAGTTCATCTCTTACTAATAAGAAAATGAAACCAGAAACTGATCATAATCTTGAGGATATTGGGAAAAAAATCCCTTCTACATATGTACCTGCTAGAAACACAATTTTTTTATCAATTGGCCTTGCTTATGCTGAATCAATAGATGCAGATGCAATTTTCATCGGAGCAACTTGTACTGATTACTCTGGATACCCTGATTGTCGGCCTGAGTATTTCAATGCATTCCAGAAAATGGCAGATATTTCAACTAAACGAGGCGTTGAAGGAAAAAAAATTAAGATAATTACTCCTCTTTTAAAACTAAACAAATCAGAAATTATCAAAAAAGGATTAATTCTAAATGTTCCATTTAATAAAACCTGGTCATGCTACCTAGGTGAAAAAAAAGCATGTGGTCGTTGTGAATCTTGTCTTTTACGTTTAAAAGGTTTTAAAGAAGCAAAAACAAAAGATCCAATTGATTATAGCTATCTACCTGAATGGTATTGATTGAGTTTATAAAAATAATAAACAGTCAATCCAATTGGACCGGTTAAACCACAAATCATTAACCATTTATTTTGAGACATTTCCTTTATAAGTCTTGCTTCAAGAATGAAAAAGTAAAGAAATACAACATGAATGAATATTATAATCCAGAGATGTAATATGTCTCCTATAAGTCCTTGTATTAAAAATAAAGATACAATT
>CP070836.1:827776-854723 GCA_020341795.1 Thermoplasmatales archaeon | reverse complement strand
ATCTTATCATAGACATGCCTCCTGGTATTGGTGATGAAACTCTTGATTTAATAAAACTTGTTAAAAAAGCAGAGTTTTTAGTTGTAAGTACACCTTCGAAGGTTGCCCTTGGTTCAGTTGATAAATTACTTAAGATTTTAAAAGAATTAAATTTAAAAATTATTGGTATTGTTGAAAATATGAAAATCAATGATACCTCATTAATCAAAGATTATGCAAAAGAAAAAAATTTCAAATATCTTGGTAGTATCATTTTTGATAAAGACCTTGAAGATGCAATTGGTTTTCCTGATCAAATTATGAAAACAAATTTAATAAAGGATTTTAAAAAAATAAAAATATAATTTTTTAACTCATTGTGCTCTTTACAAAAATTTAAAATTTCAAGAAAATCTTAATAATCATTAAATTTATTTTTTAAAAGATGTTATGAATTTGTATTTTTTTAAAAAAAATACCAAAAATTAAAATAATAAAGAATATAATCCGAATTTTTCAAATAATTCTGATTATTTCAGCAATTGCAGATCCTGTTATATCTGAAACATTAGAATTAATAATCATTGTTCCATTAACACTACAGGTGCCTTCCCACATACCTGTGATACTTGATGTAGATACTCTTTGCCAGAGATATTCATGGATGTTCTTAGTTTCCAAATATAAATCAATTTTAGGAAAAGAAGAAGATGATGAGATATGATACTTTTTTGGACGGATAAAACCAGGAATTGATGTATTTTCAAACTCAAGATACTCCATCTTAAAAAATTTAATATCTGTGAAATTTTGACCATCAGTTATCCAACAGAAACGAGGTGTAATCGATATTAAACTATTTTTTCCAATTGGATTCAATATCCAAATAAAAGCATGTAATCCATTATCAAAATGAATTGAGAACCAATCCCAGAAACCTGATGCAATTTTAAAATATGGTGCCCATGTGTGATCATGATATCCCGTTCCAAAGACTCTGTAGACTTTTCCATCTATTGTAATATATCCACTAACTTCACAATGATTTATTGAATAGTATCCAATAAGACTTCGTGGTGAACCATGACCTGTATTCATACCTACCCAATATGGTAAGGATTTTGCTTTAAAATAAAGATCCATAATTATTTCATGATCTAAATCGGCATCTTCATCTTCGACATGCAAATACCACTGGGGATAAATACCTTTAACCCATGAGTTTTCAAAAGTAATATTCATACCATATCTGATTGCTTGGAGTGTATTTCTGTCTTTATTGATCATTCCTCCATAGGTTTTATTTTCATCATCATATAAGGTTATAAATAATATATCAGGTTTTTCTAATGTATTAGAACCATGATTAAAACTAATCATAGCAGACCAATCACGTAAATCACTATTTTCCTTGTTAAAAACTACATTAAAATACCACCATTCTATAACCGGAATATATCTAATAAAATGAGCTCCTTCATCACCTGGTTTTAAATCATTCTTAAAAGGGAGATTAAAGTTAAAAGCTGTTGCATTATATAAAGCTGGAAATAGCAAAAAAAACAATACAATAATTATTTGAAAAAATATAAATCCCCTGGTTTTTCTCATTATCTTCTATCGTCCTTAAATTTATTTAATATAATTAAATAATGCAATTATAATATTAAATAGTAACTATTCTACTGTTTAATGCATAAAATAGATTTCAATAGGTTGAGGAATATTTATTCTGAAAAAAGAGCTTTTATTGTGTAATTCAATTATTAGCACTGTTTAATGTGCAAAGCCATATTATCGGAATCAGAAATAAACAAATTAATATAACAAAATCTAATTATTTTATTTTCCTTTCCATATCTCTATATCAAAGGTAATATATTTATGTTAGATATTATTTAGATATTATGATGCAATTATCACTACATTAGATATTTTTTAAAATATTAGCCAATCTAATTACTGATGAAAAAATAGAAAAACTATGGTCAAATATCCCCGGTTTATGATATACAATAAAAAATACCTGCTTAAGAAGAAAATAAAACATATTGATATCACGAAATTTAACAGCATCCCAGTGATTGAATCATTTGATGAGATGGCTTTTCAATCCCGTAATCTTGCTCGTGCATGAAAAATCTATGAAATGATGTTAAATGATAAAAAATGTACCAATATATTGTGTCTTGCAGGCTCTTTGGTCAGCGCTGGTCTAAAAAAAGTAATAATTAATCTAATTCAAAATAACATGATTGATGTGATTGTTTCGACAGGTGCAATTGTTGTTGACCAGGATTTTTTTGAAGGACTTGGTTTTTATCATTACCGTGGTTTTGTAAATGCTGATGACGATCAGCTTCGCAAACTTATGATCGATCGGATTTATGATACTTTTATTGATGAAGAAGATTTACGTATTTGTGATATGACAACAAAGGAAATCGCCGATAATATGTCACCTGGTATTTATTCATCGCGTGAATTCATCTATGAAATGGGAAAGTATCTTTATAAAAATAAAAAGAATACAGAATCATTTGTACATGAAGCCTATAAAAAAGAAGTTCCAGTTTTTTGTCCTGCTTTTTCAGATTCTAGTGCTGGCTTTGGATTAGTGTTTCATCAAACTGAGAAAAAAGAAAAAAGCATTGCAATAGATTCAGTAAAAGATTTTCGTGAACTTACAGAGATAAAAGTTAATTCAAAAGATACTGGTTTATTGATGATTGGAGGGGGTGTACCGAAAAATTTTATTCAAGATACAGTGGTTGCTGCAGATATCTTAGGTGTTGACTCACCAATGCATAAATATGCTATTCAATTAACAGTTGCTGATGAACGTGATGGAGCACTTAGTGGTTCAACTCTCAAAGAGGCAAATAGCTGGGGGAAGGTTGACAGTGGCCTTGAGCAGATGGTATTTGGTGAAGCAACAATCACGTTTCCTCTAATTGCAAGTTATGTATATCATAAAGGCTGTTGGGAAAAAAGAAAAGAAAAAAAGCTGAATAAATTGTTTTCTAATAAAAAATAATTTTTATTAATCCAGAATTTTATAATAAAATCTTGTCATAACCTTAACTTATTTGAGAGGTTTAAATAGTAACGGCTGATAATTCGTCCTTACTTAAAGCATTATTAATGCTCTTTATAAAGTTGCAACAAGATGTATTATTTCAGAGTATGCTGAAAAAATAATTAGCTCATCTATAAAAACTCCTGTACATAAATTAATTTTTTAATATACATAAATATTAATCTGTAGGATGTTGCAGAGAATGAAAATAGAAATGAACTTGCTAGTTATGAGGTTGATATTATAATATTCAACATCAATATTTTTAAATAACAAAAGCTTTCTCCTTTCAATTTCCTTTATAGCGTTTAGGTGAGACATAAATTGCAATTGCGAAAAATATTGTAGTAACTATTACAATTGAAGCGCCAATTGGAAAATCAACCATTAGAGAAAGATAAAATCCAATCAGACAACTAATAATACCTATTAAAGGTGAAAAAATAAGAATTTTTTTATAATCATAAAAAAACTGATAAGCAGTACTTGTAGGATTAATGATTAGAGCGAAAACTAAGAGGCCGCCTACCAGTTTAAGTGAAAGAGCTACTGCAAAACCAGTTAAAAATAAAATTGAAAAATAAAATATCTTAGTGTTAATACCACTGGCTTCTGCAAGTTTGCGATTGAAAAGAAGTGATATGAGCTCTTTGTAAAAAACGAAAATGAAAATCATAACAAAAAAGGATAAAAAAAGAAGCAATAAAGAATCATTGAAATCGATATATAAAATATTTCCCCAAAGTATATTTAGTGCGCTTCCTTTTGCGGCTTCACCAGGTGCATAATTGAGGAAAATAAATGCTAATGCTATCATTATTGAAAAAATAAAGCCTATTATTATGTTGCTCTGAAGTCTTGCTTTTTCAGCAAGTGGACCTATTACTAATGCGGTTCCAAATGAGAAAATAATTGCAGTAATTGTAGGATCAAATCCCATCATAACGCCAAATGCCGCACCTGCAAATGCTGCATGGCTCATAGCAACACCGATAGATGCAAGATTCATCCGAACTACAAATGCGCCCATCGTAGAGCAAGCAAAACCTGCAAGTATTGCACCAATTATTGAGGGTAAAATAATAAACCATGGTAGACTTATCATTTTAAGACTCCGTTTTGAAATATGTTATCGATTTTCTCTGAACTTAGTATATTTTCTTTAGCGTCATCCATTATAATGTGTCCTTTTTCCATTACTATTATTCGATCACAACTTGACGGTACAAAACTTAGATCATGAGATACTATAACTACTGTGATATTGTGTTTTTCATGTATACGGTTTAGAAGCGTTTCAATCTGAATTTTAGATGTAAAATCTAGATTGGAAAAAGGCTCATCTAAAAGTAAAATTCTTGGTTGTTGTGCAAGAACTCTGGCAAGAAGTATTTTCTGAAATTCTCCACCAGATAGTTTGCCAACAGGTCTGTTTGCAAAATCTATCATTCCAACAAGACCCATACTATACCAGACTTTTTCCCAGTCTTTTTTTGTTGTTAATTTAAAAATTCCTATTTTACCTGATCGGCCAGACATAACTATATCTTTACATAAGAAAGGTGTTTGGGGGTCTATTTCAAAATTTTGTATTAAATAACCTGTTTCTTTTCTAATATCTAATTTATTTTTTATAACTTCTTTTCCATAGACAAAACCTTTACCACTAGTATAAGGTAAAAGTCCATTTATTGTTTCAAGAAGTGTTGTTTTACCTGCTCCATTAGGACCAATTATTGCAATAAATTCACCAGACTTGATCTTTAAATTAATATTTTGAATAACAGGTAACTTTTCTCCCTCATAAATTGTTTCAATGTTTTCAAGATAAATAATATAATTATTTTTCATTTTTACGATTCTTTTATATTAAAAAGATCAGAATCAAGCATTTGTAAAATTTTCTTTGAATACGATTCCATGTTATCCTTTTTAACATTTTGTTCAATGTCCTCTTTTATTTGCATTTTTAGACTGATTTGAATTTTTTTGCCCTCATTATTTGAAAATTCAGTCTTAAGAAATTCTCCATTTTTAACAATAATACTTCCTTTTCCAATAGTACATCCTGAGCTAAGTTGAATACCATCGATTACACAAGACATTGGAGGAAATTTTTTCGTCCAAACCTTTACTTTTTTTGAAAAATGATCTGAATCTAATAGTTTATTTGCAATTATTCCTATCTTGTAACCTATTATTACATATGGTCCTATATGACCATGAAATTTTTTTATATCGTCCAAGATTTTATTCACGTTTATTTCTCCTTTATTTTCTCTTATACATCATCAATAAAACTATTGTAAGTATTAACATTATAACTGCAATGATCATTGAAGTGTTTCTCTGAAGTTCTATATCTGATTTCTGGTTTTGTAAACTATCTATTTCAATATCTTTTTTATAATCAAAAATTATGATACCTTTGACTAATTCTGCTGTGTTATAGGTGATTTGATCAATATATGTGTCAACATTGTTTATTGCCCCAGGAAAGTTTGTAAAAATTACATGAGAGACGTCGGTTTTTTCTGATATTCTTTCTCCAAATTCTGTTCCACTTTGGAGGTTGTCAATTATTGCGCATATATTTTTGTTGGTTGCAGTATTTGCAATATTTATTTGATCTTGAAAAGATAGGCTTTCCGGTGGTGCATATGATGCAATTATTTCAAAACCAAGGTTTTCAACAAAATCTTTTTGCCATATTATGCATATAACTTGTCTGTTTTTATATCCCATTTTTGTTATCATGTTTTTTAGAGCTTGATTGGTTTGATTTATAAGCGCGATATATTCCTCAGCATTGATCTTTATTGTATTAAGTTGTTCTGGATAAAGAATTATTAACTCATCTCTAATTTTTTCAACGAATTTAACTGCATTTGAGGGAAGACTCCATTCACCTAAATCTGTACATTTAATTTGTTTTACATCAATGTTTCCAGAATTATTAATTAAAGGTTCAAGCCATGTTTCATAACCAAGTGATATAACAACATCTGCATTGATGCATTTTTCTATATCTCCTGGTGTTATATCAAAGTGTGAGGGGCATGCACCACCTGGCATTATATGATTGATTGAAACGTTTTCTTTTATTAAATTTGATGTAAAATCTGCAAGTACTGCATTTGAACATAATATTTTAATAGAATCTTCTTCTGCAGATACATTATTAGATAAAAAAAGAAACAGTAAACTTGTAAAGATTAATGTTATTTTTTTGATTTTCATTTAAGTTCCTCCAAAATTTTGGTAAAGAGCTCAAATATTATTATTAATTATAAATTTTTTGGTAGCAAAAAATTTAAATTCGTGCTACTTTTACCTGTTAAACGTGCTACTATGACTGAGAATATTGTACGATTTGGAGTATCAATTGAGCCTGATTTATTAAAAAAATATGATAGAGTAATCAAAAAAGAAGGATACAGCAATAGAAGCGAAGCATTAAGAGACCTCATACGAAAAAATATAATAATAGAAAAAAATAAAAATCCAGATGAACAAGCAATAGGAACACTGACAATGATTTATGATCATCATGTTGGAAGTCTAACAGATAAACTATTATACTTGCAACATGACCATACAAAGGACATCCTTGTTTCAACACATGTACATATTGACCATCATAACTGTCTAGAAGTATTGATATTAAAAGGAAAAACAGGGAAAATACAGAAACTTGCTGATAATATTAGATCATTAAAAGGAATAAAACACGGAGAACTTGTAATTACAAAAAGCTCGTTTTAGAAATACTTATGTCATTGCATCGTTTAATTCTTTTACAAATTTTTTTACATCGATACCATGTACAGTTGCAATATCACTTATTTTTTCAAAGCTTGCTGCTATACATCCTATACATCCCATATTGTATTTTTGAAAAACTGGGGCAACCTCAGGATGTTTTTCTATTACTTCACGTATGTTCATATCCTCTGTAATTTTTCCACAAGACATATTTTTACACCTATATTTCACCATGGAAACAAACTATAGCATATAATATTTACCTTTGGTAGAAAAAAAGAGGAGAAATCCGGACGGAATGGATACTGGGAGGAAGGTATAAAAAAATGTACGACTATTTTAGAGGGGGCCGTCCGGTTAGATACACTAAAAAATTATGATAAAAATACTATATAAACAAAAACACAGGTTAATTAAAAGTATTATTAAAAATTATGATATTTATATAATTAGTGTTTTTATTTTTTTCCATTTGAATTAATCATGATTTATATCCTCGTTAGTATTTTAAAAATAAAACTTGGTTTATTATTATAAAAAATTATACCTATTTGTTTATTATGGTTTCAGGTTTCCGAAAACCAAGTCATACAAAAAATATGATATATAACAAATAGTTATGTCAGAAGATATTTTACCTGGTATAATTGTTATAATAGCTGCTTTTGTAATTATTATGTTTCAAATTAATTTTGATTTTATTAAGATAATTATTGTTCTTACATTTTTTTTAATAGTTCCAATTGTTGTTAAAATTTTTAGAGGTTTGATCTATCTTAAAAAGTTGTCAAACTATTTATAATAATTTACTATTAATATACAAAATATTATTACAATTAATCCGAATGTAGATAATGTGATTAAATTTAATCTAAATGCCCTTGGTTTTGCTTCCTTTTTAAAAATTCTCATTTTCCATTTATTATATCTAAGGATACGTTTGACTCTTAATCCATTTAATAAATATATAATAATCCCACAAACTATAACTACTTTTGAAATTAATTGCTGCATTTATTACATCTTATAATAAAATGAAATAAGAGTTTTTCTTCTTTATATTTAAATATCAAAAAGAACCTTAACATAGTAGGGTTTTTTATTTTTAACTTCAAGCATATGATAAGTTACTGCTTTTATCTCAGCCCCAGCCTTATGTCTTGACATATTTAGTTTTTCACCAAAAATCTTTGCTGTTAGTTTCTTATTTTTTTCATCAAGTTCTACTTTAAAAAATCCAAATACTATGTTTTTTGCACTATGAAGATATAAAAGTTCTGAGAGCCAATCTACTAATAGTTGTTCCAAGTTATCAGCAGATAGATTTATATCATATTGTCCAATGCTTTCAATCTCAGAACTATCTGTTATAATATCAAACATTCCTTTTGCTGCATTTTGGAATGCTTCTGATAATGATTTACCGTAGGCTTTTAAACCTACATCTGCAGTGTGATCTATTAGTTCATATGTTTTCATAAATTAAAACTCCCACGAATTTTATATTATTTAGACTAGGGTATAGTTCAAAATCTATTAATAATTTATATTATTTCATTTTTGTATCTAATATGTTAAATATTTAAGATTTTCAAGTTGTTGAATAAAAAGAAAAAGTCGCTGATCAATATTTTCTTCTTTTGGATACTTCTTTTTCACGATTTTAAGAATGTCTTCAACAGTTTTTATACCATCACAGTTAACCCAGACAATGCTTCCGATTTTATCCATGTTTGCTGTAAAATTTTGATCTTTTCTAATAACACTGCAAAAATATTTACCTAAGTTGCTCTGAAATTTAGGTATTTTTATTTTTACAAGTCCATCAGAATTTATTTTCCATTTGATATCTATTCGTTTAGGTTTGAATCGAAGGAATTGTTCAACTGTTGGTAGCATTCGTTTTTTAGGTTTTTTATTTTTCTTTATTTGCAAAGATTTCCCTCAGTGGGATATATGCTAATATTCCTCCAATGAATAACCATATGAGTAATGATGGAAGTATTGGTGGATATGTAAAGACTGATAAGTTTATATTTGCAATTATAAGGAATGCAACAGTTACACCCATCAGTGCTTCTCCAGCGATTAGACCCGCAGTGAGAAGTAGTCCTGTTCTTATAATCTTTTCCTTAGGTTTGACATCTTTTTGCTTGATCGCTAACTCCCAATCGCTTATTTCTTCCTCCTCTGCGCTGCCGTATTTTCTTTCTATAAATTTATTAGTAACATGTCTAACTATTCCTCCGCAAAATATTGGTAAGCTTAGAGTAAATGGTAGATATATTCCAATTGCAACTGGTAAAACTGGTAGATCTATAAGGATTAGTACAAATGCAAGTATGGCTCCAGCGAGAACAAACGGCCATACCATTCCACCACCTAAAACTCCTTCAACAATACCACTCATTAAAAATGCTTGAGGAGCAGGTAAATCCGTACTTCCTATTCTATAAGCTTGATCAAGTGCTTGTACAACAAGTGCAAGAATTGGAGCTGCTGCAAGTACACCAATAATCTCTGCGATCTGCTGATTACGAGGAGTTGCACCTATCATCTGACCACAAGTCATAGACTGTAGCACATCTCCTGAAATAGCAGCTGCACAACATATAACTGCTGCAACTAAAATTGCAACTCCATAAGCTTCTATATTTCCTGAAAGCCCAAAACCAAATAAAATAAGTGAAGTAATTAATAGAACAGATACAGTGACACCAGATATAGGATTATTTGAAGAACCTAAAAGTCCTGCCATATAACCAGCTATTGCACTTGCAATAAATGCAAACAATATGGCAAAAACAGCCATTATACCAGATACTGCCCATTCATTTGAAATGTAACCATATAATAGGAAAATTGGAATTGTTAAGACGCCAATTGCTAGAAACACAAATTTAAAGTTTAAATCTTGATCAGTTCGCTTTTTTGCTTTTACCGCGCCACCTTTTATACCAATTATTGCCTCTTTTATTCCCTCTGCTAGGTTTGCTCGAAGTTTGAAAATTGTGTAAAGACCGCCAACCACCATCGCACCAACACCAATGTAACGAATGTAGCTACCCCAGATTTCATGAAAACCCCAAATAAGTCGTCCTGATTCCCAGTTACCATTACCAAGTGCTAGAGCATCTGTTATTTGTGTTTGAATTGCATATTGAATTTGTTCTTGGGTCCAAGCAGGGTCAACAATTGTAAGTACTGTTGGATCTGGAAGACCTGTTGCAAGAGCGATAAGTGGGGCAAGTATTACCCATCCAAGTAGTCCACCAACAAATACAAATGATGCTATACGTGGACCTATTATCCATCCGACACCAAGTAATGCTGGTGATGCAGCTATACCACCGTATACTACTGCGTCTTTTTCACCACCACCAATGTCATATTTCCCAATGTTTGCGATACCATGAACTGCACCGCTCAATACTTTTAGTCCAACTTGTGTAAATTTGAAAATTGCTGCAACAAGTACACCAACAAGAAGCCATATTCCACTAACGCTTTTACTTTTATCCTTAGCTGCTTCTTCTGCTCCGACAGTCGATGTAAGAACTGCTGCAACAGCAATACCTTCTGGGAAAGGTAGATCAGTTTTTATGATAAGTGCACGTCTTAGAGGGATCATCCATAGTACACCTAATATACCTCCTAAAAGCGCTATTATCGTTGTTTCTAAATATTGAATTTCAGTCCATGTTCCAAGTAAAACAAGTGCTGGAATTGTAAATATTACACCTGCAGCAAGAGCTTCTCCAGCTGCAGCTCCCATCATTCCAATATTAACTTCAAGAATTGTGCCTTTAAAAGGTTTTAAAAATGCAAATGCCATAACTGCTCCAGGTATAACTGCTGAAACAGTCATACCAGCATATAATCCTAAATATGCGTTTGCTGCACCTAATACAACTGCTAAAATTGCTCCAACGAGAACTGCTTTTATGGTTAATTCTGGAATTTTTCTAGATGCAGGAATAAATGATTTGAAATCTTCCCTCGACGACATGTCTTTAACCTATGCTATTAATATAAACCTTTATTTATAATACTATCGGTTTAATTTAATTAACATATAATTATTTTATTAAAAATCAGAAAAGGGTTATTTTAATATTATTAAAAAAACTAAAAATCAACAACATAGCGAAGAATTCCAGCTATGCCATCAAATGCCGAAAATAATGAATCTCCTTCTTCACTTCCTGTAGAAATAATTTCAACCTTACAGCCTGTTTTTTCTGCAAGGTCAGATAGTTCATCAATAAGATCTATTTTTTCCTCAATTTCCATTATTGATGAATTATCACATTTTTTACATTTAGGTAACTCATATTCCTCTAAATCGTCTTCAGGAATTGTACGCCACTCTAAATAATTACATGAATTACATAATAATTTTATACGGTATCTTCGGAGATCTTCAGAAAGTAACAGAATGTCAGCAATTCCCATTTCAAGTGCTTTTCTTACATGTGTCTCACCATATATTGCAAGGCTTCCTTCTGTTTTTGTAACTTCTTTTAAAAAACGCTTCATGAGTTTTTTTTCTTGAGAAATCTTCAAATTTGTCATTGTGTCTGATGCCGATGATACCAGCTCTCGTAATCCAAATTCATCTGTATAACCTGTATCAAAAGTATCAATTATTTTATCTTGAACTTCATAATGTAAGTAGTTTTCTTCTACAAAATATTGTTTTGTTGGTCCTGGTCCACCTACTAAAATTCCTTGAATTTCTTCTTCTGCTTGAAAAATTTCACTTGCGACTTCTCCACATTTTACAAACCATTCATGAGCCGCAATCTCTGTAAGTCGCTCAAAACGACGTTGTGATTGTCCGCCACGACCATGTTTTCCTGGTACTTGAGATGTCATATATTTTAACATTTCAATACGGTTGCCTTTCAAAATTCCAATTGTACATTCACGTCTATCAACAAGTAAGAGTCCATATATTTCTTTCTCTGTAAGCATTGCTTGAAGTGGTTCGAGATAAAAAGATGAGTCACATCTATATAAAAAGGTTGTAATGGGAAGAGGCGGCTCAAAAACATAAGCAATCATTTCTGTTTTATCAGCACCAGAGCTTTTATGCCCAACAAAAAATACTATACCATTTGGTGGTGCTTGTTTAAATTGTTTTAATCGACTCATTATAGATTCTATTGCTGAAAGTACATTTTTCATAGTAGTTTTTGATTTAATATTTTGAGATTGAGAAAACTCATTTTTAAGATAAGAGTTTACATCAAATATCTGTTTTGTAGGTGGTACATAAAGTGATATAAGCTCAGTATGTCGCCCTCTTGCTCTTTTAAGTTCCTCAAGCTGACGCTTTAGATCGTATTTTTGTCTCTGAGTCATCTCAGGCATCTATTTTTTCTCCTTTTCAATATCACAGTCCATAAACATATATAAAATATAAGTTTTACTTGAAACGCTAAAGATTAACGATCTCATTTGTAGTAGGAGTAATTACTTCTGAAAATTCTTTTAATGGATCAATAAGTGCTTCACGGTTATCACTATGCATTATCACAATTTTTTCAGGATTGCATTTCTGTGCAAAATCTATAAGTTCACTATGTCCGGCATGTGCTGAAAAATCAAAGTAAATAACTTCACATTTTATATCTAATTTAACACCATAAAAATCAAGTTTACCTTTGTCTATAAGAAGTCTTGCATTACTTTCAGGTACTTGATAACCTGAAAGAATTACTGCACTTTTTGTATCATCTTTTAACTTGTTCATATAATTTAGAACAGGTCCTCCATCCATCATACCACTGGATGTAATTATTACATCCGATTTAAGAGCTAATTTTCTACCATGATCAGAGTGGACAAAATTGATTTTATTAAGTGCTTTTTTTAGTTCTTCTTGAGATCTTAAGTGTTTTGGATATTTTAAAAACATTTTAGATACTTTTTTTCCCATTCCATCAAACCATATATTGTATCCGGTTTTTCTAAGTACCATTGCAAGTTCTTGTGAACGTGATACTGCAAATGCTGGTAAAATTGCAACTCCTCCACGTGTTACAACTTCATCAATTTTTAAAATTAGATCTTTTTCTATTTCATCTCGTTTTTTAGGATGATCTCGTCCAGCATATGTTCCTTCAAGAAATAATATATCGCAATTTACTGGTTTTGTACCTTTTACTATTCTTGTATCAATTACATTGAAATCTCCAGTGAACAGTATTTTTTTATCACCGATTAATTCAAACATAAGAGATCCGGGTATATGTCCTGCTGAGTGACAAATCAATTCATAATCTTCTCCAATAGTTCTTTTTTGTAAAGGCTCGATTGGATCAATTGCATCTTTGGCCTTTTTTAAATCGTTATTTGAATATGGAATAGCATATCCTTCGCTTTTTGCAATTTTTATTGTATCTTTATGAAGAAGGTTTATTATTTCTCCTGTGAGTTTTGTAGTTAATATATTTTGATCATTTTGACCGAAAAGCCATGGTATCATCCCTGAATGATCTAAATGAGCATGTGTAAGAAGTACCATATCAACTAGAGGTGGCGGTAGAGGATAACTTGGTGGTTTACCTGGTGACATTCCATATTCAAAAAGAAGACGTATATCACCTGTTTCCAGCACCATTGCAAGTCTGCCGATTTCTTCGACACCACCGAGAAATTGTATTTTTAAAACATTGTTCATTTTGTAACTTATCTGAAAAAAGATAATGCTTGATTAATGTTTGGATTATTTTATATAATATATAAACAGTTTTATTATATGAAATCATTCAGAATTTGGGGAAGAGTAATTTATGTCTGAAATATCCAAGATTAAAGCTCGAGAGGTTCTTGACTCACGTGGAAACCCAACAGTAGAAGTTGATATTATCACAGAAGATGGCATTTTTCGTGCTATGACACCAAGTGGTGCTAGTGCTGGACAGTATGAAGCACTTGAACTTAGAGATGGAGACAAATCTCGATACCTTGGTAAAGGTACTTTAAAAGCTATTGAAAATGTTAATAAAAAAATTGCTCCAAAACTCATTGGATTTGATCCTGTTGCACAAGAAGCAATTGATAATATCATGCTTAAACTTGATGGTACAGAAAATAAAGAAAAATTTGGTGCAAATGCAATCTTGCCAGTTAGTATGGCTGTTACAAAAGCTGGCGCAGCATCAAAAAAACTTGGATTATATCAATATATAGGTGAATTGTTTGGTGTGATACCTTATATGCTACCTGTTCCTATGTGTAATGTTATTAATGGTGGGAAGCATGCAGGACAAGAAAACAGCATTCAAGAACATATGCTTATGCCAACAGGTGCCAAGAATTTTTTTGAAGGAGTTCGAATGGTTTCAGAGTCATACCATCATCTTGCAAAAATTCTAAAAGAAAAATTTGGTGCAGGAGGGATACTTATTGGTGATGAAGGTGGATTTGCACCTGTTAATTTTGTAGATGTAAGTGAAAGACTTGATTTAATGTTAAAAGCTGTTGAAAACGTAGGATATGATGGTATGATGCATATTGCTCTTGATCCTGCTTCAAGTGAATTTTTCTATGATGGCACATATAAAATTGGTAAAAAATCCTATACAGGTGGTGAAATGGTTGATTTCTATGTTGATCTATGTGATAAATATCCAATTATAAGTATTGAGGATGGTCTTGCAGAAGATGATTGGGATTTTTGGGTTGAAATAACTAAAAAACTAGGTACTAAAATTCAGATAGTAGGTGATGATCTTTTTGTTACAAATACAAAAAGAATTCAGAAAGGGATAAAACTTGGTGCTGCAAATTCTGTTCTTATTAAGCTTAATCAGATAGGAACAGTGACTGAGACTCTCAATGCAATTAAAATGGCACAAGATCAGGGATGGACAGCTGTCGTATCACATCGTAGTGGAGAAACAGAAGATAGTTTTATTGCAGATTTAGTAGTTGGTACTAGCGCAGGACAAATAAAAACTGGAGCACCTGCACGATCAGATCGAAATGCAAAATATAATCAATTACTTAGAATAGAGGAAGAACTAGCAGAAGATGCAGAATATCCAGGAGTTGATTTTAGAATATATCATTTAGCGTAAACATTTTTATATCATTTTAGATTCAAGAACAGTGGAGTTAGATTTATGAATATACTAGTTACAGATAAAATGGCAGAAGAAGCATTAACTGTACTAAAAGATGCAGGTTTTGACGTAATCTATGATGAAATAGATGCAGACACTCTATTAAAAGAAATAGGTAAATATGACGGGTTAATGGTTCGAAGTCGTACAAAAGCAACAACCGAAGTCATTGAAGCAGGCTCTTCAGGTAACTTGAAAGTAATTGGTCGTGCAGGAATAGGTGTAGACAATATTGATATTGAAACAGCTGGAAAAAAAGGTATCCCTGTTGTAAATAGTCCCACTGGTGCAACTGCAAGCGTTGCAGAACTTACAATTGGTCATATGCTGACACTATCAAGACATTTAGCATTAGCAGATAAAACCATGAAAAAAGGTGAATGGGCCAAGAAAAAACTAAAAGGATTTGAGTTAGATGGTAAAACACTTGGTTTAATTGGAACCGGTAACATTGGTAAATATACTGCAAAACTTGCTCAATGTTTTGGAATGAAAATAATTGGCTATGATCCATTTATTTCAAAAAAGGACATGTCTAAAGATAACATAGAGAAAATTGAGGATCTTGGTAAATTAATGGAGAACTCTGATTATATTTCTCTTCATCTACCACATATCCCTGCAACGCATCACATAATTAATAAAAAAATGATTGAAAAGATGAAACCTTCATCTTATTTGATTAACTGTGCACGTGGGGGAACCGTTGATGAAAATGCATTATATAATGCTTTAAAAGAAGGGAAAATTGCAGGTGCATCCCTTGATGTATACGAATCTGAGCCGCCTGAGAATAGTCCTCTTCTTGAACTTGACAATGTTGTATTAACACCTCATCTTGGAGCAAATACTAAAGAAGGTCAAATTAAAGCAGGAACAATTTGTGCCAATCAAATTGTTAAAGTGCTAAATGGTAAAGAGCCAGAGCATTGTGTAAATAAGAAATTTTTATAATATTTTTATTATTGACTTTTTTATATTTTTTTATATTTTTAATTAGATTCTTTAACTAGAGAAGATTTAAATAAGCCATTTATTATTAACAAATGTTAATTTAAGGGAGATAGAGAAATAATGAAAAGAGTTTTATCATTGTGGATAAACACATTTTTAATCACTATAATAATTGTTATATTTTCATTTTCTTCATCTTTTGGATCAGCTGAAATTAAAACATCACAAGAAAAAATTTCTTTGACTTTAGATGAAATTAATGACCATTGTGTTGAGTGTGAAAATAACGATGAATATTCATTAAATTCAGCAATTTATTTTCTTGAAGGAAATGTTAAATCTGTATTAAATAATATTCAAAATGCAATAGATAATATCGGTGCTTCATGGAAGGCAGGTTTTAATTCAGTTATTTCCGCTGCTTCAAATGGAGATGGGATAGGTTTGGGTTGTATTATTGAGAAATCTGATAATTCATATGAAAATGAACCTGCACCGTTGATTTATAATGAATCATTACCTGATCGCTTTTCCTGGCGGGATGTTGATGGTGTTAATTGGGTTACACCTGTTCAAAATCAGCAAAGTTGTGGTAGTTGTGTTGCTTTTGGAACTATTAGTGCTTTAGAATCTGTTATTCAAATTGAACTTGGAAATAAATTAAATATTGATTTGTCAGAAGCACATCTTTTTTATTGTGGTGGAGGTAGTTGTTCACAAGGTTGGACAGTTTCTAGGTCTGTAAACTATGTTGAGACATACGGTGTACCACTAGAATCTTGTTTTCCTTATATTCCAAAACAGACAGATTGTGATAGAACATGTCCAGATTGGGAAACTCAAGCAATAAAGCTTTTTGATGGTGCTAGGATAAAATCTTTTCCACCTCAAATATCAGATGTTCAAGAAGCTTTAATTGAATATGGTCCTTTAATTACAACTTTTACAGTTTATAGTGATTTTTTTGCTTATAATTCTGGCATTTATGAACATGTTTCAGGTGATGTTGCAGGTGGTCACGCTGTAGCAATAGTTGGATACGATAATATCGAGGAATATTGGATATGTAAGAACAGTTGGGGCAAAAATTGGGGAGAAGGTGGATTTTTTAGAATTAGATATGGACAATGTGGAATTGGTTCCACATTTAATACATATTATTTATCTGGTGTTTCTGGTGGAATATGCGAGGAATACCTGCCCTACGTGCTAGAAAAACCATATCCTTCAAATGATGCTGTGAACATAGAATCTAATATTATTATATCATGGATAGGTGGAGATCCTAATCCTGATGATACAGTAACCTATGAACTATATCTTGGCAAGGAAATTAATAATTTAACATTTATATCCAGATTAGGACCTTATCTATCTAATCAAAAAACTATTTCTTATAATCTGGAACATCTTGAACTTGAGACTAATTATTACTGGCAAGTTATTGCAATTGACAGTGATGGAGGGAGAAGAATAGGACCAATCTGGCATTTTTCAACTATTGATTTAGTTGCACCAGAACTTAGAATTATAAAACCAGTTGCAGGTTTTAAATATACAGATAATGGAGAAACAAGGAAACAAGTTCCCTCTGATAAGGCAATTATTTATGGACCTATAAATGTTGAACTTTTTGTTAAGGATAATGGTTCTGGTATTAAGAAAGTTGATATATTCTGTGATAACAAATTAAAAAAATCTCTTTCAGAACCTCCATTTAATTGGTATTGGAATTCGTTTAGTATTGGAGAACATATTCTTACTGTAAAAGCAATTGATTTTGCAGGTAACGAAGATGAAAAAACTGTCGATGTTGTAACCTATATATCAAAGCCTATTTCAACAATATATCAATCCTTTAGCAATTTACAATTAAAATTCTTTGATCATTTTCCTCTATTACAAAAATTAATATATCTTTAAAACTAATTTTTTTACTTATTTTTTATATCAAATTTTGTCCTATAAGATATAACTTTCACTTAACTAAAAAATATAAATAACAAATTTATATTTATAGTATTATATGAGATAATATTGAATAAAATAATGAAGAAATAAAAATTTAAATATATTTAAAACTGAAATTATAATTAATGATATAAAGCACTTATGTAGTGTAGAAAAATCCGTTTTAAAAGTTAGAAAATATATTTGGACATAACATATGTTTTTTTATAATAAATTTTTTATTAATTTTTTCCTTATTATATATATTATTTTTAATTTTTTTTTTATTTTATAACAAACTTTAACAATGAGTGATTCTTATTACACTATACTATGAAAAATCTTGATAAAATTGTTGATAAAATCGAAAAAAGTATCGATGATAAAGATAAAATAAGAGAAAAAGCACTTCGTTATTCCCGTGAAATTATTATTGGATGCAGAAAAGCTATTCAAAATATTCATCAAATCCATATGAAGAATGCAAAAAATAATATAAAAAAATCATCAGATAAACTTCAAGATTTATATGGTCTAACAAAAGAACATCCAGATTTGTACCATGCAGGATTTGTGGAAAATGCAGCTCAAGAACTTGTTGAAGCAAGTTGTCTTTATAATGTAATGCGAGGTAGAGATCTTCCTGATCCTGATGAAATACAGACAACTTATAGCTCTTATCTTCTAGGCTTATGTGATCTTGTTGGTGAGCTTCGCCGAACCGCACTGGATTCAATACGTTGTGGTAAGGCGAAAAAAGCTGACAGCTATCTTGATATGATGGAAGAAATTTATGACGTAATTATTCGTTTTGATTATCCATCTGGTCTAATTCCAATTAAAAAGAAACAAGATATGATAAGAAGTCTTATAGAAAAAACACGTGGTGAACTTGCTGTTGCAAGCTGTGAGCGGCGTATAGAGTATCGTACTGATGAATTCCGGGGGATGCTTGACAAAGTTAACTATAGTAATAAAAAGAAAAAAAGTAGGAAAAAAAATGCGAATAGTGATCTAGATATAGATGATATTTGGTAATTGAATTATTATTAATTTAGATCTCAAATTTTTTCTTATATTTTCTTCATATTTTCAACAAAATGTTTATAAAATCCCTTTATATACTCGAGGAAGGACAGGCTAGTATAATATGACCAACATAAAAATTGAAAATATTGTTGCATATACACAAGTCTTCGATCTTTTAGATATTAAACTTCTTAAAGAAAAAATACCAAACTCAAAATACGATTCAAGCGAATTTGATGGGATTTCCATAAAATATGAGAGGCCAAAATTAGCAATTTTAATAATTGCTAATGGTAAGGTTGTCTGTACTGGCGCAAAAACCATGAATGATGTAGAAAAAGCAATTAATAAAATTGTAAAACAAATTCATGACATTGGATTTGAAATAAAAAAGGATTATAAAATCAATATTGAAAACGTTATTGCTTCTTTTAATTTCAAAAAAGAAATGAATCTCAGCAGTATAGTAAGTGGTCTTTTACTTCAAAATGTGGAGTATCACCCAGAGGAATTTCCAGGTTTAATACATCATATAGATGACTTGGGCGTAGTACTTATGCTTTTCAGCTCAGGAAAACTAGTCTGTACAGGTGCAAAAAGCATTAATGACGCCAATAGTGCAATAAAAATAATGAAAGAAGAGTTATTATCAATAGGAGTTTTATAAAAAAATTGGAGGAATAAAAAATTATGCCAGAAGTAATTGTAGAAAATATTGTTGCGTCCACATCTTTTGCAGATAAGCTAGATTTAGATGTAATCGCACAATCACTAGAAGAAGCAGAATATGAACCAGAACAATTCCCTGGACTTGTATACCGACTAAGTGAACCTAAAACTGCAACGCTATTGTTTAGAAGTGGAAAGGCAAATTGTACAGGTGCAAAAAACGTTAAAGACGTGCAAAAAACAGTTGATATTATCGCTGAAAAACTAAAAAAACTAGGGGTAGACGTATATAAGGATCTTAAAATTGTAATACAAAACATAGTTGCAATATCAGATCTAGGAACAGAGCTAAACCTAAATGAAGTAGCAATGGGGCTTGGGCTTGAAAATGTAGAATACGAACCAGAACAATTCCCCGGACTAGTTTATCGTATACGCGAACCAAAAGTAGCAATGCTTCTTTTTGGATCAGGTAAAATAGTTTGTACAGGTGCAAGACAAACAGAAGATGTATCACTTGCAGTTGACAAATTATCAGAAGAATTAAGCTCTTTGGATCTTATTAGAAAATAAGATTCTTTTTTATTTTTTTGAATTACTAGTCGCTATAATCACTGCTTGCACTGCAGCAATTGCAGCAGCAGTCTTTGGTGTGGTTGATTGAGCTTTTGACTCTTTTATATATTCAACTACTTTGTCAAGGATTTTATAACGAGGAATAAAACTTGTATCATATTTACCTTTGAGAAACACAGGAAAATCCATGACAACTTTGTGAAATGGTATATTGTGTCTTACTCCGCCAATTTGATATTCCCAAAGCGCTCTTTTTGTACGTTCAATACATCTAGTTCTATCTTCTGCCCAAACAATAAGTTTTGCAATCATAGAATCATAAAATGGTGGGATTGTAAAACCTTGATACACACCGGAGTCTATTCTGATTCCAGGTCCACTAGGTTCTGCATATCGAATGATCTTGCTTGGGGCAGGCATAAAATTATTTAGTGGATCTTCAGCATTAATCCTACATTCAATTGCATGACCTCGTGGATGAATATCTTCCTGACTGTATTCTAATTCAAGACCTGATGCAACTCTTAGTTGCTCGCGTGCAAGATCAACACCAGTAATAGCTTCGGTAATTGGATGCTCAACCTGTAGTCTTGTATTCATCTCTAAAAAATAATATTTACCATCTTTAAACATGAACTCACAAGTTCCAGCATTGTAATATCCTGCTGTTTTTGCAGCTAGTACTGCCTGTTGGCCAATTTCTTCACGAAGTTCAGGATTAAGTGCACAAGATGGTGTTTCCTCAATTAATTTCTGATGGCGTCTTTGAATGCTGCATTCTCTTTCATAACAATGTATTAGATGACCTTTTTTATCACCTATAATTTGATATTCAATATGACGAGGATCCTCGATGAATTTTTCAATGAATACACTATCATCACCAAAGCTATTTTTAGCAAGCTGCCGTACTGATGCCAATGCCTTTTCCATTTGGTTTACATCGTTAACCATTTGAATGCCAATACCACCACCTCCGGCACTTGCTTTTAGCATAACAGGGTAGCCTATTTCATTTGCAGCATCTTTTGCTTTTTCATGGTCAGCTATAGCTTCGGTAACACCAGGTACAACATGGACACCTGCTTTCAACATAGATTTTTTTGAATCAATCTTAGAACCCATTAGTTTCATACTTGTAACAGGTGGTCCGATAAATTCTATACCGTTTTTATAGCACATTTCTGCAAAAACTGCGTTTTCCGCCATAAAACCATAACCAGGGTGAATTCCCTCTGCTTTAGTCTTCAATGCAACATCTATAATATTTTCCTTATTAAGATAACTCTGACTAGCTGGTCCTGGTCCAATATTAAATTTTTGATCTGCATATTTTACAAAAAGAGCTTTTGCATCAGCATCAGAAAATACGGCAACAGTAGAAATTCCAAGTTCTTTGCATGCACGCATTATCCGAACTGCAATCTCTCCACGGTTTGCAATTAATACTTTATTAAACATAATATGAACCCTTCTTAAAGGATCTGCATTATTATATCTCCGCTTGCAACAGAGTCTCCATCTTTAATGAATATATCCTTTACTTCACCATCGACATCAGATTTTATTTCTTGTTCCATTTTCATAGCTTCAATTGTAGCAATAATTTCTCCTTTTTTAACTATAGAACCTTTTTTAACTTTTACATCAAGTATTGTTCCTTGCATATTTGTCTTTACTGCTCCTTCTATGTCTTTTGGTTTACTTGGTGTCAATTTGCTGTTGGCACCTGCTACCAAAAAACCACCAGAAGGTATAACTTTTACTTCATAAGGTTCACCATCAACTTCTACTTCAAACTCTGTTGGAATCTGTGTAGGACCACTGCGTTCCTCAGGTGAAATATTTTCTAACCAGAGTTGCTTATGCTCTGGAAATGATTGTTTTATCATCCCCCTTGTAAGTGGATGATCAATTGGTAATGGTAGTTGTTCTGATGTAAACTCTGCCTTTGTCTCTCCTTTTAAAAACTTAAGACCAACTTGTGGAAATAAAATATAAGTCATTATGTCTTCTTCTTTTTTTATTAATGAGCCGTCATCTATCTCTTGAAGTTCTTTTTTCCTTTTATCCCACATTGGTTTAATCAAATCAGATGGTCTGCAGTCAATAACTTCATCTCTCCATTTTGGCCCAAGTATTTTTTTCATAATCTCAGGTTTTATCTCAGCTGGTGGTTTACCATACATTCCACGGCAGTAATCTTTAGTTTCTTTTGTTATAACCTTGTATCTTCCATGGAGAACATTCATCACTGCTTGTACGCCTACTACTTGACTTGAAGGAGTTACAAGTGGTGGATAGCCAAGTTCTTCACGTACACGAGCTGTTTCATCAAGAATATCTCGATATTTATCATGAGCCCCTTGCTCTTCAAGTTGGAATATAAGATTTGACAGCATTCCACCTGGTACTTGGTGAAGTGTGACACTTGGATCATATTTTAATGCATTAAATCTGTGTAGGTGTCGATATTTATCCCAGACTTTCAGAAAATATTTGCGAATATCAATTAATAACTCTAAATCATAACCTGTATCCCAGGGAGTATCCTTGAATGCTGCAACAACACTCTCTGTTGGTGGTGCCGCGGTTCCACCACTTATAGCACTAATGTCAGTATCAAGAATATCTATTCCTGCTTCAGCTGCTCTTTGATATGCCATACCTGTCATACCACTAGTGCAATGAGTATGAAGATTTATTTCGAGTTTAATTCCAGCATCTTTACATCCTTTTACAATGTCATATGCTCTCTGAGGAGATATCATACCAGCCATGTCTTTAATACATAGACTGTCTGCACCCATTTTGACTAGTTTTTCAAATCTTTCAACAAAATAATCAACTGTATGTATTGGTGAAATCGTATAACTCATACAAGCTTGTACATGCCCTCCAGCTTTTTTTACTGATTTCATTGGTGTTTCCATATTTCGAAGGTCATTTAGTGCGTCAAAAATTCGGAAAAAATCACATCCATTTTTTTTTGCCATATGGCAAAATTTATTAACAACGTCATCAGGAAAATTCCAATATGCAACAATGTTCATTGCACGCTCAAGCATTTGAAGTGGTGTGTTTGGAATTGCTTTTTTTAATTTATTAAGACGGACCCATGGATCTTCATTTAAATATCTGATACAAACGTCAAATGTTGCCCCACCCCATACTTCAAGTGAGAAGTATCCTACTTGATCAAGTTTTTCAGCAATAGGTAACATATCTTCTGTTCTCATTCGTGTGGCAAGCATTGATTGATGAGCATCTCTAAGTATTTGTTCATGGAGTTTTACCATAATTTTTTCTCCAATTATCATATAAATGAGGAGTTATGGTATCTAGTTTCCCTACTTAAGAATATTGGGAATTATTTATATTATTAGATAACTTTAATTCTTAAAATTAACGATATTTTTTACGACGATTGCTAAATAACACTTTTAAATAATATATCTCTATGAGGACTAATAATATTATCTATTTGCATGGGGAACTAATATGGTTAAAAAATTTGGAGTATTTCTATTATTAATTATCTTATTTTGCCTTCCTTTTGTACAAAAAGTTTATGCAGAGTCTACCCCTGGGAAGATATATAAAGGTGATGTTGCAATTGAATATAGAAATGTCACTGTTTTTGCACCCGCTGTAGCAAGTACAGAGAGTGGATATGTAGGTGTAATCTCAACAATTACTGTTACCATTCAAAATAATGGAAGTGGTCGTGTATTTGTTGATACATCTCCATTAACACAGGTTGATATGCAGGGTTCTGCGAGGCTTGCTGTAAAAGTTGCAAGTGCACTTATTGAAAATGATGAAAACAGTGATGTTAATCCCTCAATGTATGATTATTTCTTTGTAGTAAGAACTAATGCACCAATTATAGGTGGTCCATCTGCTGGAGCAACAATGACAGTTGCAACTATAGCTCTTCTTGAAAACTGGGAGATAAACGAACAAACCATTATGACAGGGATGATAAATCCAGATGGAAGCATAGGGCCAATTGGTGGTATTCCTCAAAAAATAGATGCTGCCTACTCTGTTGGTGCGAAACGTTTTCTAATTCCAAGTGGGCAGGATACTTATACTGAGATGGTTACGACTACAACTGGATGGATAACAACAACACCCATTGTTAAGAAAGTTACTGATTATGTAAATAGTAAAGGTTACGATATTGAAGTTGTTGAAGTTGCAGAAATTAACCAAGCTGTTGAAAATTTTACAGGTTATAGATTTACATTCGATGATTTGGAGGATGAAATTACAACTGAGAGTTATCTTACATCTATGAAACCTCTTGCAAGTAGTCTTTTAGAAAATGCAAGTAAAGAGTATAGAAATTCAAAAGATATTTTTTATCAATCAGAGATTCCGAATACAGGTGGCTTTTTAGATCTGGATAATTATAGAGACTATGTTGAAGAAAAACTAGATGATGCAAAAACTACCCTAGATGATTCCAATGATTGGTTTATTCAAAGCCAATACTATACCAGTACAAGTAAGTCTTTTCAGTCACTTATTTACTCAAGATTTGTAAAATATGCATGTAAATATTATGATACAAATCAAAGCAAAAAATCAGATTTTATAGAAAATCTTCTAAATGAGGTCGAATCATTATACAATGATGCAAACAATAATGCAAAAAACACTGAAATAAAAGACTATATTACTCTACAAAGTGTTGGTGCTGCTCAAAGAAGAGCGTCTGATGCTAAAAGCTATTATGAGGAGGCGAAAAATAATTATAAAAATAATAATCTTCGAACTTTCTGGGATGTGTTATATTTTTTAGATGATATATCATTTGTAGTTGAAAGAAGTAACAGTATTGGTTGGTGGATTGACATCGGAACAAAATTTAATGATGTTGGAAATCTTTCAAAAAACACAATTGAAAAACTTGCACTTGAATACATTGAAGAAGCACAACAAGCAACAACTTATTCAAGTGTAATAGTAGGTGAAATAAGTGGTACATCTGAAGTATCTTCAAGCTATCTAAATGATGCAACAACAATTCTTGAAAACGCAAGAAATGATTTAGATAATGGTTTTCCTGCTGCTGCATTTTTTGGTGCTTTAGAAGCAACTGTAAAAGCAAATTTAGCAATTGAAGTTATTGGTACAGATGCAGAAGAGAAAATCAATCTTGCTAGGGAAAGTGCAAGCAACAACATAGCAAAAAGTAGAAAACAAGGAATTGAGCCAATTCTTGCAGTAAGCTATTATGAATACGCGGAGAGTCTAAAAAATGAATCGCAATATGAGTCAGCTCTTATTTATTATAAATATAGCGGTATGATTGCAGGTGCAATAAGTTTTACAAACACATCCGTTGATTCATCATCCTCTAGATATGTCGGTTTACCTGAGTTTAAAAGACCTCTTGGTTTAGCAGGAATTCTTAGCATATCAACCACAGTTGTTATTTTTATCTTTAGTGCATTTGCAGGATTAGGGCTTGGTCTTATGCTTGCGAGCATGTCGCAAAAAAAGCAAAGAAAAAGACCACCATTAAGACCAAAGCCACCTGTAAGAGAAATCTATAGAATTACTGACAGAACTCGGTATCAATATCCTGAACATCAAATACCAAAAAGTATTAGAGATTTTTACAAAAAAAACAAATAACACTAATGATTATCTTATCTTTGAATGAAAGTAAAAACAGAATTAATTAAAAATAAAATAATTATCAATAATTCAAAGGATGCAAGTCGTCTTTATAATAGAAGTCATTTTGGTAAACCACTTAGTAGAAACAAACTTGAGCTTGATCTAATTGAAGGAGTTTTTCTACAAGAAAAAGATAAAATCAAAGTACATCAAAATGAAAAAGAAATTATTTTTCAAAATCTCGTTAAAAAAGCCTCTAAAATAATTAAAGGATTTGAAATTAAATACCAAGTATACAAGGATCTTCGATCAAGAGGACATGCAATAAAACAATATGATGAAATTAAGCATATTACGTTTTCAAAGATTAATTTAAAAAAAGAAAATGGAGAAGATTTTTTTGTTTCAACTTTTTCAGAGCGTGACATTTTTGACATTAAAAAAATTGTCAATCTAATTAACAAAGTAAATATTAAACATAAAAAACTCTGGTTTGCAATAGTGGATGAAGAAGGAGATATAACCTATTATGATGTTTCAAAAGTAAACCTAAAAGGTCAAAACAAGGAACACATTTTTAAAAAAACAGAAGCCACTTTAATGAAAAATAGAGTTATAATTTTTGATGAAAAAAGTTCTAATAAACTTTTTGAAAAAGAATTCTACGGTAAACCTTTTGGAAAAGGAATACAACTATCTATAGTAGAAGCATGTTATCTTGCTAATAAAGGAATTTTAAATATAAAAACAATCAATGATAAAAAAATTACCAAAACCTACATTAAAAAACTTCAACCAGATATAAATGCAAGGATCTTTGTCTTTAAAGATTTGAAGAAACATGGACTCATTGTTAAAACTGGTTTCAAATTTGGCACACATTTTCGCGCATATTCAAAAAGTCCTGATGAATCTCACGCTGAGTACCTTATACATGTTGTACCAAGAGACTTTAGTAGTATTTGGGCAGAGGTTAGCAGAGGTGTTCGTCTTGCACATTCAGTAAACAAAGAGTTTATTTTTGCAAAATTTACTAAGAAAAAAATTGATTATATTCGTCTAGGTCGCCTTAGGCCATAATTTTTTTATAATAAACTTTTGATTAGTTATGATTATAGAGGAGGAAAAAAGTAGTATGTTACAGATAAGATGGCATGGTCATGCATGTTGGGAAATT
>CP070836.1:765438-827676 GCA_020341795.1 Thermoplasmatales archaeon | reverse complement strand
ATTTAGTTCTTTTTGTAGTGTTGTTATTTCTTCTTGTTTTTGTTCTAGTTCTTTTTCATTTTTTTGTAGTGTTTCTGTTATTGTGTTTAGTTGGTTTTGTAATTGATTTATTTCTTCTTGTCTGTTGTTTAGTTGGTTATTTCTCCATTCGAGGTCGCTTGTTCTGTCATTTAGTTCTTTTTGTAGTGTTGTTATTTCTTCTTGTTTTTGTTCTAGTTCTTTTTCATTTTTTTGTAGTGTTTCTGTTATTGTGTTTAGTTGGTTTTGTAATTGATTTATTTCTTCATCTTTTTTATTTAATTCATCATTTCGCTGTTCTATATCACTTTTTTTTCCTTCTAACTCATTTTGTAGGGTTTCTATTTGCTGATTTTTTAACTCTAATTGTTCTTTTATCCTGTTTAATTCATCCTTTAAGTCTGATAATTCTTGTTGTCTAAAGTTTAATTCATTTATTTCAAACTCTAAATCTTTAGTTTTATTTTGTATCTCAGATTCTAAGATTGTTATTTGTTGTTCTTTTATTTCTAGTTGTTCTGTTTTTTCTTCTAATTGATTTTTTATTTGTTGGATTTCATCTTCTTTTCCATTTAGCTCTTCTGCCTTAAAATCTAAATTATGTTTTTTATCATCGAGTTCTTTTTTAAGATGTTGAATAGCTTTTTCTTTTTCTTGTAATTTATTACTGTTTTCATTTAAGTCTTTTTCAAATATTTTAAGTTTAAAATTGAGATCATTTGCAAGATTTGTTTTTTCATCTAATTATTTTGTGATTTTTTAAAATTTTTTTGATATTTTTTTAACATATCTATTTTTACTTGAGTTTTTTTCTTCTTTTAATTCTGATTCTAATTCAATTAATCTTTTTGAATTGTTATCAATTTCATACTGTTTATCCGATAGCTCTTTTTGGATTTGTTCTAAATGGATTATTTTTTCTTCAAATTCGATTTTTATTGAGTTAAATTCTACATTTCGGTTATTTAGTTCCAAATTTAACGATTCTAATTCGTTTTGTCCTTCTCTAACTTGGTTTGTTAAATTAGATATGAGATTTTCTTTATTTTTAATTTCCTTGGTTTTTTTATCAAGTTCATTTTTATTTTTTTCGAATTCTTTAGTTAATTCTTCAAATCTTAAAATATTATTTCTATGTTCTTCATTGCTAGACTGTAATTCATTTCTAATAAGTTCAATTTCTGTTTGTTTACTATCAAGTATCTCTTGTAACTCATCAATTGATTTCTGTTTATTTATAAGCTCATTGTTTTTTATTTCCAAATCATTTATCTGTAATTCAAATTTGTTTTTAATTTCTTCAATTTGTTTATTTTTTTCTTCAATTCCTGATTTTATAACATTTAATTCTTCTGTTTTATTATTTAATTCTATTTTATTTTTCTCAAGTTCTAATTCTAAATTTTTTATTTTATTTTCTTTTTCATTTAATTCTTGTTCTTTATCCTCAATATTTTTGATTTTTTTAGTTAAATCTTTTTTTATTATTTCTAAATCATTGCTTTTTTTATTAAGTTCTATTTCAAATTGTTTCAGCTCTTCGTTTCTTACATCAAGTTCTTCTTGTTTTTCATCAATACTTGTTTGTAATAAATACAGTTCATCATCTTTTTTATTTTTTTCAATTGTAATTTTTTCTAATTCTTTTTGTTTTTGATCTATTATAGTTTGAAGGTTTAATACATTTTTATTGTTCTCAGCTGATTCTAATTGATTTTCAACAACTTGTCTTTTAAGCTCTTCAATGAGTTTATTTCTTTCGTCAAAATCATCAAATTTATTATTTATTTCTTCTTGTTTTTTATCAAGTTCAATTTTTAGTTTCTTTGACTCAGCTTTTTTATTTTCTATCTCTTTTTTACTTTCTTCGAGATCTTTTTGAATATTTAATATTTCCTCTAATTTTTTTTCAAGTTCGTTATTTTTAGATTGTACTTCTTTAACTTTCTTATCAAGTTCTATTTTAAGATTATTTATTTCATTATCTTTTGTTTTTAATTCATCAACTTTATCAGTAAGATCTTTGCTTTTTTCTTCGATATCTTTATTAATTTTTTCAATTTCAAAATTTTTTTCTTCAAAACTTGTCTTACTTTCACTAAGTTCTTCTCTTAATTCATCGATTTCTCTTTCACGCATCTCAAGTCTATGTCGAATTTTTTCTATTTCATCCTGTTGATTTTTTATTTGATCTTGTTTTTGCTGAAGGTCAGCCTCACTTTCAATCCATCTTTGAGTTAAATCCTTTAAATTTCTTTTTTGTTTTTCAAAATTTGTTTGAATCTCTTCAAATTCTAATTTTATCTTATTTAACGCACGATCTTTTTGTTTTATCTTATCCATTGCACTAATAAGTTCAATGTTTGCTTTTATATCCTCTTTTTTTATCTTCTTTGTTTTCATTTTTTTTATTTTATTATCGTGTATAATTTTTCTAACAAAATTTATTTCTCCTGCAACACGGCCGTTTTTTATAAAAGGCTTAGTATTAATTTCAAGGGTGAGGATACTTCCATCTTTAGTAATTGTGTCAAGAGTATATTTAGGACTTTCTTTACCGATGAGCCTAGAAACATGTCTATATCTAACTTGTTTTTTTGCCTCTTCTGTAAGAAACCTTGAATCGGCAAAATCCCGCCCTATTAATTCGCTACTTTTTACTCCTACTTTTTCACAAAAGGCTTCATTTGCATCAGATAAATTACCCTTTCTATCAATAACGAATACAGGATTCCGTCCTTTTAGATATATTGATAAGAACTCCTCGTCTGTTCCTTCATTTATTTTTTCTTTTAATTTCTCAGAATTATTTAACATTGTATCATGCCTCACCCCAACCAATATTCAATAATGGTCGTCTCCTTCTCATGCTAAATAAAATTTATTTGATAATAAGATTTTGTAATATTAATCTTTTTTAATTTTTATAGTTTTTTATAAACTTATTATTTATCTAAATTAAGCAATTTATCAACAGCTAATTTAAGCTCTTGATACTCTTCTTCCAATTGTTGATACTGATGCTTTAACGTGAAATATTTATTCTTATATATATCAACTTTAGATTCTTTTTTGGATAAATCTTCAGAAATTTTATCTTTATTATTAGATGTCATGATTTTTTTAAATAATATTTTTTCAATTATTGTTTTTCTCTTAAAAAAAGACATCCTTCACATCTCCAAATATTAAACTTTATGGATCACATCTTCCCTCTAAAGAAAGTAATGAATCTTTCCATTTTTTAAAATTTCGGATAACTCTTGTTATTAGTCATGTAATTGCAGCATGTAAAACAAGAAGCGTTGTTTGTAATTTTAGATATTTTCCAATTGCTTAAGGTGCTAAGTCTCAATCTAACTTATATTTCTCCTGTAAACTTTTTACAAATTTTTTAAGGCAAAATTTTAATATAATATATCATGTATTATATATTATTATGACTAACAATCGTGCAATTTTTTCCAAGATTGGAACATTTTTTTTTATTACAATTATATTAATATCAAGTTTTCAAGTTTTTGCATTGCAAAATAAATTATTAATTGATAGACAATTTATATCTAAACCTATAAATAATTTATTAGATGATTCATATGACCTTTTAATTATTGCTCCAACAAAATTTACCCCATATCTACAGCCATTAGTGGATCATAAAAATAAATATGGGATTAAAACAAAATTAGTCGATGATGAAGAGGTTTATCAACAAATATATTGGACTGGATCAGACGATGCAGAAAATATTAAATATTTCATAAAAGAAGCCTATGAAAACTGGGAAATAAAATACGTACTTCTTGTTGGTGGTAGAAAAGATCAATCTAAAGAGGAAACATGGTGGATACCGGTTAGATATTCGTATTTGGATAGGAATTATAGCACTCGTATTGAGAATAAATTCCTATGCGATTTATATTTCGCAGATATTTATGACTCTGAAGGTAATTTTTCAAGTTGGGATGACAACGAAAATGGAATCTTTGGTGAATGGATAGAAAATGGACCTGCTGTTGATTTTCCTGATCTTCACCCTGATGTATTTGTGGGTCGTTTACCTTGTCGTAATGAGTATGAAGTAAAAACAATTGTAAATAAAATTATTAATTATGAAACTGGTAGTTTCTCAGACTCCTGGTTTAAAAATATAGTAGCAATAGCAGGTGATACTTATCCAAAAAAAACTGATTATATAGACGGTGAGGTTTATACACAAGAGGGTCTTTCATATATGTCTGATTTTGAACATGTGAAAATTTGGGTTTCAAATGGTGAATTAAAAAATTGGATTGATATAGTTATACCTATTAACAGGGGTTGTGGTTTTGTCTGGTTTTCAGGGCATGGAGGTCCTCATCTTTGGGGTACACATCCCTATAATGATAGTAAAACCTGGATTGATATCAAATTAAGACATTTCACGTTACTTATAAATAGAAATAAACTGCCAGTTTGTTTATCTGCAAGTGGTTGCTTTAATAACATGTTTAATGTAAGTCTGGGTCATACTGATTGGGTTTATAGTAGCTATGGTGTAAAATATAATATTCCAAGATGTTGGGGATGGACTCTTGTCCGTAAATCTAATGGAGGAAGTATTGCAACTATTGCATCAACTGCTTTTAGTTACGAATCATCAGACATCGATAGTGGTGTAGGTGGATGTGAAAGACTTGATATTCATTTCTTTGAACAATATGGGGAAAATGATATTGATATTTTAGGTGAATGTTGGGGTAAAGCAGTAGATGCTTTTCTCGATAATCAAAATATTAATTGGGCTGATCCATCTAACACAGGTGATGCATTAATTGTAAAAAATGTTGAACAATGGTTGCTCATAGGCGATCCAAGTCTAAAAATTGGAGGATATAATTAAATCTTGATATTAACTTATTTTTTTCTTTTTTTCAGATGAAAATCATACCGTGTAGGAATTCTTTTTTTCTTACCAGTCCAATACCCACATTTACTGCATTTGAACTCGATGGTCACCTCTCCACCCCAAATAGTAAGGTTTTTAACACGTTTTAAATTTGAACTACAAACAGGACATTTATTCATAGTCTTGCGAGGATCACCTTCACGCGAGTGAATTTCAAATCTTATAAAATTGGTATTTATTGCAATTTTACGAAGTCTTGCCTTACTAACTGTAAATTTTTCTTTCTTATTACTTAATTCTCTTAAAATTAAACTTCTAAGCTTGCTCTGTGAATGTACTGTTCTACATTTTGTTATAACTTTTTTTAAAGATTTTTTAATCTGTTCATCTGATGCTATACGATATGGCATAACATTAAAGGAAATAAAGCGCCTCTTTTTAATATTTTAGCGGGGGATAGTGTTTAATAAATCTGTTCTACTTACTATACCTATTATTTTATCCTTTTCGACGATTGGTAGCGCTCCAATATTTTTCTTCAACATTAATGCTGCTGCATAAGATGCGGTGATATCTGGACTTGTCCATATGACAGGTGTTTTCATAATTGTCCTTACTAAAAGCTCATCAAGATGATGTCTCTGATGACCTAGTGAAATACTCTTTTTTATTTCTGCAAATGCAAATGCAATTTCATTATCAGATATTAAACCAACAAGTTTTCCATGTTCAGCTACTGGTAGTCGTGCTATTTTTTCATTTATCATTACACGCCGTGCATGAACCACTCGGTCATCAGGAGAAACAGTAATGATTTTACTTTTAATAATTTGACGTAAATTCTTTTTAGAGTTTACTAAATGTAATAAATCTGCTTTTGTAATAACTCCTAGAAGACGCTTATTTTCTGTAACACATAACATTGTTGGACCAGGTTTTCCAACTGTCTTTAGTATTGTTTTAACTTCTGTGTCAGGTGTTATGCAATCAATTTCTTTATCAGTTACACTTGATGCATGAAGCCTTGAGGGTGGTACTCCTCTTTTTCTAATTGACCCAAGTTTATATGCAATTATATTATCAGTTATCATACCAATTAATTGTTTATTTTCTAACACTGGTATTTTAGTAATATTATGTTTCTTCATCAGATTTAATACCTGAGTTAAATCAACATCTTTGTCAATTGTAATAACATCTTTGACCATAACTTCGCTAACTTTCATCCTTTCCAACTCCTAAAAAATACTACTTATTTTATTCATTATACTCTAAAGCGTCGATACAATCATTACATAGTAGACGACCTTCTATATTTTTTAGATTTGCTGATAGAATTCCACAGTCCTCACATTTACCTGAGAAAATTTGTTTTTTATAATAGTTTTCATCTCTTACTTTTATATCATACCATTCTCTACTGATCTCATGAAGAATTGGTGAAATCCTTGAGATATCTTTTTGAGTAATTATTCCAATAAGTTTATCGTTTTCAATTACAGGTAGTCTTCTAATATTACATTTACCCATTATTTTCATTGCTTCTTCAAGGGTGTTATAAGGTTCTATAACAATAATAGGTGTACTCATAACATCCTTAATTTGTACATCCTTTGCTGATTTTCCTTCAGCTATTACTTTTTTTATTATATCGCTTTCAGTTAGTATTCCAATTGGCCGCTCTTTTTCTACCACTATTACATTTCCAATTTTTCTTTTTTTCATTATTTTAGTAGCTTCTAGTACTGATATCTCGGGTTTAACTATTGCAAGATTGGTTTTCATGGCTTCTTTGACTATTACTTCTTTGCTCATATAAGCGTCCCTCAATCTTTCAAGGTTTTTTATAACTATGCCCAAACATTAATACCTTTGACTATATTATATTTTTTATATGAGTACTAGTCAATATGAACGTGAACTTAAAAGCATTTTAGAAGGAGAAGTAAAGACTCTTTCTAAAGTTACAAAAACTTGTTCAACAATTGAAAAAGATAATTATTTTAAAATTAAAAATAAACCATTTGCAGTTATTAGAGCAGCAGGCTCTCTAGGTATAGATTTAGTAGCCACACGCGGAGATATATCTTTTTTAACTGAGGTAAAAACAAGTTTTGGTGATACTCTGCATTTCAGTAGTGTAGGTGGAAAATTACAACAACAAGCAGAAATTATGAAGGCGGTTTGTGAAAAAACAAAAACTCTACCTATTTATGCATTTCGAACAAAAGGTTATCGTGGTGATTCATGGCGTATTTTTACAATTGATTTAAAAGGTTTGGAAGGAAGAACAAGTTTTTTGTATAACAGACTTCCAAAACTTAATAAAAGTAAGAGTGGCAATTTTATTATGAGATGGAAAGAGGGTATGCCCTTGTCTGATTTCATTAATTATTTATGTAAACAATTTAATATAAAAGATTAAAAATTATTTAAATATTACCAAATAAAATATTAATTCTAAAAAAACCAATAAGAGAGTAGAGAAGAAAGATAAAACATATATTTGATACATTCAGTTATTTTTTTCCTCCTTCCTTCATCTTTATCAATATTTTAAATATTTTTATAATTATAAAATTTTTTGACTTGCAATCTGAGGAAATATTAGTAAATTCTTCTAGTTAAAACGATTATATTTCGAAACGTTTTTACAAAGGTTCTGTATATGTGCTTTGCTGATTATCATGAAAAAGATGCTAATTGCCTATGATGGATCTGATGCTTCAAAAAAAGCCATTGAAATGGTAAATAAATGTGCAAATCAAGATGATATAATAACACTTTTAACTGTTGTCCCCGCTGAACTTGCTGAATCATCTTTTACCAAGATGCTACTTCCTACCATTGATTTAAGTACTATAGTTAAATCAGGAAGTTTCAAAGATAAGGCAAGAGATTCATTATCAAAAGTTGTAAAAGAAATAAAGCATTATGTTGGAAAAGTAGATATTATTGTTGAAGATGGGGACCCTGCAGATGAAATACTAATTACTGCAAAAAAAGTCGAAGCAGATATCATTATACTCGGTTACAAAGGATATGGAAAAGAGGGGAGGTTTTTACTAGGAAGTGTAACAGATAAAGTAGTACGTCATGCAAGCGTATCTGTTATGGTTGTAAGATAAAAATTTCATTTTTTTGTGATTAATTATGCATCCTGCAGAAGAAATACGAGGAGTAAAAAGCAAAATTCTTATTAGTAAAAAAATTGTACTATGTGTAACAGGAAGCATTGCTGCTGTTGAAACAATAAAACTGGTTCGAGAGTTAATAAGACATGGAGCAGAAGTAATACCTGTAATGACAAAATCTGCAACTAAGATTATTCACCCTGATAGTTTATGGTTTGCAACTGGTAAAAAACCTATTATAGAGCTTTCTGGTGCAGCTGAACATGTAAGTTATTGCGGTCGAGTAAAAGATCCAGTGGATTTGTTATTAATTTGCCCTTGTACAGCAAATACTATATCAAAAATAGCTTATGGAATCGATGATACAAGTGTTACAACATTTGCTACAACAGCGATTGGCTCAAGTTTGCCGATTCTTATTGTTCCAGCAATGCATTTATCAATGTATGATCATAAAATAATTCAGAAAAATATAGAGATATGCAAAAAAGCAGGTATCAATTTTCTCGAACCAAATATTGAAGTAAATAAAGCAAAGATGCCTAGTATAGATAAAATAGCGAGTTATACGATTCGTCAAATTACAAAAAAAGAATTCATTAATAAAAAAATCTTAATTATCGGTGGTCCAACAACTGAAAATATTGATGATGTAAGAATTTTAACTAATAAGAGTTCAGGAAAAACTACTGTTACTCTTACAAAACAAGCATTTTTTATGGGTGCCGATATAACTGTTTGGTATGGATATGCAAGTGAAAAGATACCAGATTACATAGATAAAGTGGATTTTAGAACATTTATTGATTTAAAAAAACTTGTTGAAAAAACAAACATGAATAATTTTGATTATATTATTGTTTGTGCAGCAATTGCTGATTATATTCCAAAAATACAGAAAGGCAAAATTAAATCAGGGAAGAAAGACTTAATTATTCAACTAAAACCTGCTGAAAAACTACTTCCTTTGATTAGAAAAAAAGCAACAAAATCTGTAATTGTTGGTTTTAAACTTGAAAGAAATAAAAATGATTTAATGAAAAAATCAAAAGAATTACTAAAAAACTACAACCTTGATTATGTAATTGGTAATACTATATCTGGTATATCAAAGGACTCAAATGAGATTTGGATATATAATAATAGTAATATGATCCATAAAAAAGATAATAAAAATAATTTAGCTAAATTCATTTTACAAACAATTAAATAAGGGTAAGATTTTATGAAAGCATCAGCATTTGCGCCAGGTCATATATCAGGATTTTTTGAACCAGTTTATCATAATAGTGATATTTCTAAAACAGGTAGTAGAGGCGCAGGTATTAATATTTCATTTGGAGCAATCTCAGAAGTAACCATTAAGGATAATAAAAGCCAGCATTTTGAAATATTTATTAATAATAAAAAAGCAGCTGCACCTGTTACAAATCTTGCATTAAAATATCTTATAGGAAATAATAAACTTAATATTGTAGTCAAATCTAAATTTGATTTACCTACTGGCCAAGGTTTTGGAATGAGTGCTGCAGGATCACTCAGTAGTACTCTTGCCACCTCAAAAATTGTGGGATTGAAAATTGAAGATGCAATACGTGCATCACACTATGCTGAAATACAATTAAGGACAGGTCTTGGTGATGTAATATCCAGTAGTTTTGGTGGAATTGAAATCCGTAAAAGTGCTGGTCTACCACCATGGGGAGTAATAGAGCATATTCCTGGCAAACTGGAAATTGTACTCTGTATAATTGGTAAAAAAGTTGAAACTAAAAAAGTATTATCTAATCCAGAAATATCTGCTAAGATAGTTGAATATGGTAAATTTTGTACAAAAAAAATACTTGAAAAACCTAATATAGAAAACCTATTTCATTATTCGCAGATTTTTACAAATAAAACAGGTCTTGCTAATAAAAAAGTAATTAATGCAATTAATGAGGCAAATAATTATGGTATGGCAAGTATGTGTATGCTTGGAAACAGTGTTTTTGCATCAGGAAAAACAGACGATCTCTGTAAAGTTCTATCGCCTTTTGGTAAAATATATGTATGTAGTGTTGATGAGTATGGTGCAAGAATTATAAAATAAATTTTTTGTTATATTTCACTTGTTTTACCTGTTGCAAGTTCAATAAGGTGTTTTTCACCATCTTCAGGTCCTCGTGCAAATATAATATCACCCTCGTCGATACGAGTTTTTTTATCAGGTCCATAAAGCCATCGATTACCATGTCTCATTGCACGAACATACATACCAGTTTCACTTCCAAGTTTAATTTCACCTAATTTTTTTCCACAGAGTACTGAATTGGATTCAATTTTTATCATTGTAAATACTACATCTGATTCTCTAATACTCAATTTCAGAATTGGGTGTAGCTCTACATCTCGAAGCTCGACATCAGCGATTTCCTGTGCTGCATCTGCAATTTGTTCTCCTGCTTCTGCAAGACGCAGTACAGTTAATGCATCATCTACGTTTAGTTTTTTGTTTTTTACATTTTCAATCGTTTTTCTCTGTAAAGTTTTATATAATTTATCAACAAGATCTTCAAGATCATATACTTCCTTTGCAATTACCTTATTATTATAAATTAGAGATGAGTAAGATAGATCTATCATTAATTCAGATTTATCTTTAATTTCGAGTACTATATCTTCTACTGTTTTTTCTTTCAATCTAGCACCTCCAGTTCTCCATGTAAAAACTTGCTTAAATCCTTAAATCCCTCATATGAACCACGAGTTATTAACCAATCATCAGCTTTAATGTCTGTATCTGATTGGGGATTGTAGATCCAACCTTCTCCCCGTCGTATTGCGATAATTCTCATACCTGTTTCAGATTCTACTTTTAAATCATCAATTTTTTTATTACATGCTTTTGATTTTGCAGATACTTTTATTCTGAATAATTGTTCTTGAGCTTCTTTTAAAATCTTAGGAAGTATTGGACCTGTTTTTTCTTCCTTTGAAAGTAGATTTACAATATCGCCTGCAGCATTTGAAATACTTTCAGCGGCTTCAGCAACCTGAAGAATCCCTGCAAGTTGTTCTGCGTCTTCCTTAGTTCTTGCTGCCATCATTGCCATTATTCTTATATCATAGTTTAATTTGTCCATTCTAACATCTAAGAATTTTACTTCTTCTGCTATTTCATCATTATCAAATAACACTGCAGAATATGCAAGATCAATAATAAGTTCAGAGATATCTTTCATCTCAGTTAGTAATTCTTTTACAGGAGTTGGCTCATATTCAAGTTCAGTAAATTCTTCTTTTTTCCATTTTTCTTTTGGCATCCTTTGAAGTCTTCCAAATATTCTTCTTCTCTTCTCGTTCATAATATTACTCCAAAAATTCCCATTACTACAAATAAAAATATTATTCCCATTACATCCCCAAAAGTTGTTACAACTGGTGCAACCATATCATCAGGATCAAATCCTCTTTTAAATGAGATAAACGCAGTTAAAACACTTACAAATGAAACAACTAAAATAAGTAAAAAACCTGTGATTAATAGTATTGATACAAACTTTATCAAGGTTATATCCTCTACTAAATTACTAAATGATGCTACTAGATAAATAACTATCGCAAGTATAAAATATGTAATAAATCCGATAAGAATAGAAATAATCAGATTATGATGCATTTCATTGTCTTTGTAGCTATTAGTAATATATCCAACATGAAGACCTGATGCAAGACGAGCACCTAGTACACTACCAACATTTCCTGCTACGCTATTTACTACTGGAATTGATATTAAAAAAATAGGTAAAGTAACTAGAAGCTCTTGTTTTCCCTGTATTATTTGCCCTGCAAAAATTTCAATGAATATCGCAATTAATAGCAATGGTAGACCATGTTTTACTATTTTTTTCCAGCTATATATCAAATTATCGCCCCCACTAAAGAAGAACTTATAAAAATGCAAAACATGGAAATCATATCACCAAAAGTTGCAAGAGCTGGTCCTGTAATATTATCAGGATCATAACCGCGTTTGAATACCAAATAAATAATACTAATAGTCATAATTGTTAAAATCGAACCTGATAATATTCCTGCTAATAGTACAATAAATATAAGTTTTATAGCAAGCAATAAAGGATCAATATTAATTATATTTCTGAAAAATATGAGAGTGGTAATAAAAGCTAACACTCCGATTATGAATGATACAAGAAAGCTAAGAACCAGAGATCCAATGACATTTTGCTTAAGCTCATTATTCCAAAGATTATCGGAATTAATTACTCCTAAGTGATAAGCAGAACCAAGTCTTGAACCAAGTGCTGTACTAATATTCCCACGCATTGCGATGATTGCTGGAATTACAACTATTAGACCAGGAATAGTTTTAAAAAGACCAGTCATTAAAATAAGAGTGCTACCTGTAACTATTGCACCTAAACCACAAAAAATGATTAGGGGGAGGCTCTGTTTCACCATTTCCTTTGCATACATTTACAATAGCCTCCATACTCTTTTCACACTCCAAGTAAATATTATTATAAATAACAACTTCTATATCTTTCCCACATCTTTTCGATATGTTCTTCAATTTCCTTAATTCTTTTAGTGTCTTTTTTAGGTCTAAATAGATGACGAAATCGACCTTGGTATATAATCCAATCATCAATAGGTTTACGATCGATTTTTCCTTCAAGAATCAATTTACTTTTACCATTAAAAGTGATTTTATCTTTTTCAACTTCATAAAGCGCCCATGCACCTGTTTCAACAGCCATGGTTCCCATTTCCACGGTTTTCTCCATTGGGAACCGCCAACCAGGTGGACATGGGGCCATTATTTCAATATATTTTGGTCCATTAATGCTTTTTGCTTTACGAAGTTTTTTAAATAAATCTTCGGGATATGCAATACATGTCTGTGCAGAATATGGTATATGGTGTGCCATTATTATTTCACCCATCTCTTTTCTAAACTCGGTTTTACCTAAAACTGTAGTTGTAGTCCATGCACCATATGGTGTCGCACCACTTCGCTGTATTCCTGTATTTGAATAAATCTCATTATTATAACAAATATAGATAAAGTTAGTATTACGTTCAAGTGCTCCAGATAAAGCTTGAATTCCAATATCATAAGTTCCACCATCACCTGCCCATGCAACTACTGTTGTATCTGTTTTACCCTGCATTCTTAAACCTGCTTCAACACCACTTGCACCAGCAGCAGCTGCTTCAAATGCAATATTCATCGTAGGTATATCAAAAGATGTATGCGGATGAAGACTTTCTATTACAGCAGTACAACATGCAGGTACAACTTTTACTGTATTTTTTCCTAGTGCTTTATAAACAATACGTAATGCTATAGTAGCTGGACATCCTGGACATGCTGCACTACCTGGAATATAGCATTCTTTTGTTGGTAAATCTTTTAATGCCAATTTTATACCCCCTCAAGTCCATACCATTCAAGATGTTTTGTTTTTCCATCTATTGCCTTTTTGCACATTTTTTCGATATCACCGAAAGTAACATCCTTTCCACCGAGACCAGCAATATAACCATATACTTTTGCATCTGATTTACCATAAAGCGATGCTTTAATCTCTGAAAAAACTGCACCTTCCATTCCAGGTGAAATATTTCTATCAATTATTATTAAATCAGCATTTTTACTCAACTTTAATATTTCCTCTTGTGGAAATGGTCTAAATGTTCTAACACGTGCAAGACCAATTTTTAATCCTTGTTTTCTAAGATTGTCAATAGCTACTTTGCTTTCTGCACCAATAGCTCCCATTGAAAGAAGAATATATTCTACATTTTCACATTTGTAATATTCTAATAAATCACCATGAAATCGTCCAAATTTTTCTTTCCATTCTTTCGAAATTTCAGGTATTAATTTTTTACAATAATATTGTGATTTTTGCATATCAAATCTTACTTTTTCGTATTCTGCAGGTAGAATTATATTTCCAAAAGTTATTGGATTATTTGGATCAAGATACCATAAAGGTTTTCTTTTTGGTAAAAATGCATCAATTTCTTTCTGGTCTGGGACATATACAGGCATACTTGTATGCGAAAGAATAAACGCATTATAACTGATCATAACAGGGAGTGACACTTTTTGGTGTTCCCCTATTTTAAATGCTTGAATTATAGTATCAAATATCTCTTGATTACTACTGCAGTAAAATTGTATCCAACCTGTATCTCTCTGGGATATACTATCATTTTCATCGGTCCATATATTCCAACCTGGACCTACTACACGGTTAATATTACACATGACAACTGGTAGTCTGGCAAGTGCAGCCCAGTGAAGCATTTCATGCATAAGTAATAGCCCATGAGAGGAAGTACCTGTAAAAGTTCTAACTCCAGTTGCACTAGCACCAATACATGCTGCCATTGCAGAATGTTCGCTTTCAACACAAATGTATTCGCCTTTAAACTCTCCTTTTCCTTGATAATTTGCTATACCTTCAACAAGTGTTGTTTGTGGAGTTATGGGATAAGCCGCCACTACATCTGGTTTACACATAACAGCTGCTTTTGCTGCAATATAATTACCTGTATCAATCATAACTTGGTTCATTTTCTAGCCCCCTCACGTTCAAGTTCTATCGCATTAACTTTACATACATTGGCACATATTCCACAGCCTTTACAGTATTCATAGTCTATATCAACTGTGTTATCTTTATTTCTAATAATTGTGGCTTCTGGACAAAAAATCCAACATCGTAAACATTTTACACATTTTTCTTTGTCTAAAATCGGTTTGAAAACACGCCAGTTTCCTGTTTTACCCATTGCACCTTTTTTTGGATATGAAATCGATGTTACAACATTGTATTTTTTCAAGATTTTACCTCCACTAAATCATATGCATCTTTCGTTGCTTTCACATTTCGCTCTGCGAGATCTTTATTCCATTTCTTTCTAATTGTATCTTGAATAGACTTTAAAGTGACTCTATTAAGTATTTTTGGAACGGCACCAAGAATAGGAGTATTTATAACTGGTATTCCTCCTACAAGAATTTCATTTTTTAGAGCAACTCCAGTTGCATCGACAGTTGCCACTTTGTATTTTTTTGAAAAATCAAAATCACTTGGTTTTTTTCTTGTGTTTATTAATACTCTGCCGTCTTTTTTCAAACCTTTTAATACATCAACAATGTCCATTAGGCTTTCATCAAGTACTATTACAATATCTGGATAATAAATCTCACTTCTAAGATGTATCTCAGTATGAGATATTCGAGCAAATGCTCTTACTGGTGCACCACGTCTTTCTGCACCAAAAAACGGGAATGCTTGTACACCTTTGTTTCCATCTTTTAAAGCTGCTGCGACTATAAGATTTGCTGCAGTGACAGCACCTTGTCCGCCACGTCCATGAAATACTATTTCAACTAAATCCTCCGAGTTCATAATAATACACTCCCGAATCTCGGAATGAAAATGTTTTATATAACTGTTTTGAATAAATTTTTTTGATCATTACTAGAGAGATTTTAACTTTGTTCCGAGGTAAACATCTTTATCAAGACGATGATCAATTTTAAGTTCAGTTATTACACGTTTTGCGCCAGCGTTTATTACTGCATTATGTGCATCTTTTACAGTATTGAATAATGTATCAAGATCTGATGTTTCAATAACTGTTGCCATATCATTTGTCTTATTTTTTAGATTGTGTTCATCCAAAGTTTGAAGAACGATTTTAACATATTTGCTTAAACTAGTCCCTAATCCTATAGGTGCAATACTTAATTGTGATATTATCATAATTACCTCCATCTTTATTACAAAACATGTATGCTAATTAAATTTTCGCTCAAACAAAAATTTATTAAAACAATGTTATATTTTCTCTACACAAGATTAAAGAGCTATATTATGGGAGAGGATTTGATTATGTCAATAAATATTCGAAATAAACTTATTATAGATGAAAAAAGATTAAAAGAAATAAATGATTTTTTATTAAATCCTGATAACAAGATAATATCTGATTTATTACAAGTTATCGAAAAATATGGTGGACCTGAAGAGATTAATAAAAAAGCAAAAGAAGCAGCAAATATAGAGAGGTTAATAAATAAATTAAAAGCAAAAAACTCATTATATGTAAAAGATCTTGAATGGTTGATAGAACAGAGGGATAATGGTGCCTTTATTACTATTGATGAGTATAGGAAAAAAATCCTTGGTGAAAAAATAAATGATATTGATTTTAATGAAGATTATGCTGTAACTTTAGAGATATCTGCCTGTCAATATTTCCCTGCTTTTATGGCACAAGCTCGTCAAGCTGTTGAAAAAAAAGAGCTAATGCCTAGTCGTTTTATCAGAGTTCGTTGTATGAAAGAACAAGAAGAGGATAATGACCTTCTTGCTATGACTGCAGCTATGCTTATTCTTGGAGCAAGTTGGTGTGAAACTCTTGATACGAAGGGAACCGATGGTTCAAATGTTCATCTAGGTGGTCCTGATACAATAACAGGTTATTTTGGTGGAGTAGGTCAACCAAATGATTACCCAATTAAATGGGTTGATGAGTTTTTATATTATTATATTAATTATGGTGTAAAACAAGTATTAAACATTAATCCTGGAACAATTTTATTAGGTTATTTAATGCATAAACTAGGGATTGATATTGAGTTTAAAATCTCTGTATATATGGGTAATGATAATCCTTATGCTGTTTTTTGGACACTTATGGCAGCACGGATGTTTTCGCGTGATGATGGCTCTACAAGTTTAATTGGTTTTAATTTTTCAAATAGTGTAAATAATACAACAATTGAACTTAGTAGCGAAATAAGAAAATCTTTAGGTCTTGAAGATTTTGTTCGATTTGAACACCATATACTTGAAACTTGGAAAAGCATAGTTGTACAACCATATGATAGACGAGATGAGCTTTTAGAAATGGCCCGTAAAATTAAAAATATTAGCGCAAAACATGAAGGCGGGGAAGTTGATGTTGATTCAAAACGTGATCATCCAAGTGATATTCTTGATTATTTTGTTCCAAAAGTAGAACTAGAAAAAAAAGATCTAATACAAGCAGTATACCGAAATTATCTTGATAAACACGAGGCAGTAAATAATACAGCTCGTGCTTTAACAGAAAAAGGACTTTCATTTATTGCAGCACCAAACCTTCATCATAGGAGGGAATAATATTTGCATTTTAAGCTTGCTTTTATTGGCTATGGAACAGTAGCTCAAGGTCTTACTGAAATAATACTTGAGAAAAAGGAACTTCTTGAAAAAAAATATAATTTTTCAGCTTCAGTGGTAGCAATTTCTGATTTTAAAAAAGGTAGTGTTTATGATGAAAATGGTCTTGATATGGAAAAGATCCTCGATTTTGTTAAAAATGGTAAAAAAATTGATGAGTATCCAAGTGGGATAAAAGGATACGATAGTTTAAAGACCATTAAAGATACAGGTGCTGATACAATTGTTGAAGTAACGTATACAGATGTGAAAACAGGTGAACCTGCAATTACCCATATTAAAGCTGCTCTTGAAGCAGGAAAAAATGTTGTTTCTACAAATAAAGGACCTGTTGTCAAGCAAGCAATTGATCTTTTAAAACTAGCAAAAGAAAAAAACGTTCAATACAACTTTGAAGGTGTTGTTCTTGCAGGAACACCCGCTATAAACCTGGTAGAATATACCCTTGCTGGAAATCAAATAAATGGTTTTAAAGGAATTCTTAATGGAACTACTAATTATATTCTTACTAAGATGGAAGAAGGTATGACATATGAAAATGCTCTTACCAAAGCCCAAGAACTTGGATATGCTGAGGCTGATCCAACAGGGGATGTAGAAGGACTTGATGCTTTAGGAAAAGTTGTGATTCTAACAAATGTTGTTCTTGGAAAAAACATAGGATGGCAAGATGTTAAAAGAAAAGGTATAACTAAAATTTCAAAAAAAGATATTGAAGACGCAAAACTTCAAGGAATGCGATGGAAACTAATCGGTAGTGCAGAAATACAAAAAGATGGAAGTGTTAAAGCAAGTGTTAAACCAGTTAAACTTCCAATGGATGATCCACTTGCAGGAGTCAATAAAGCAACAAATGCTTTGACTTTTTATACAGATGAACTTGGCCCTGTTACAATTGTTGGACCTGGAGCGGGTAAGCGTGAGACAGGTTTTTCATTATTGATTGATTTATTAAACATAAATCGTAAACTAAGTTGTAAATAAATAATAAGGCGTGATTTAGGATGAGTGGAGGTTATACAGGTAAAACTCTTGTAGTAGAATTGACAAAAAAAACAACATCTATTGATAGAACGGATCTTGAAGATGCTAAGCATTTTATTGGTGCAAAAGGTCTTGGTGCAAAATATTTAATGGATCATCTACCCAAAGGTACAAATCCACTCTCATCTGATAATATTTTAATTTTTACTACCGGCCCACTTACTGGTACTAGTGCTCAAACAAGTGGTCGTGGGACAGTTGTTACAAAAAGCCCACTAACAGGTCTATTTGTAGATTCTCATTTTGGCGGAATTTTTGGAAATGAAATGAAAAAAGCAGGTTGGGACTTTATAGTAATAAATGGGAAATCAAAAACACCAATATATCTAATAATAAAGGATGATAAAGTTGAGTTTAAAGATGCAAAAAGAATAATGGGTTTAGAGTGTCTAAAAACTCATGATTGGTTGCAGAAAAATATCGGGAAACTAAAAACTGCTGTAATTGGTCCAGCGGGTGAAAACCTTGTTCGTGTTGCTTGTATCACAATTGATGGTCATCGACATGCTGGTCGTGGTGGTACTGGTGCTGTTATGGGTTCTAAAAACCTAAAAGCAATTGCTCTTACTGGTAGTGGAAAAATACCTCTGGATAATGAGGAAGGATTTAAAAATAAATCAAAAGAAGTAAGGCAACAGGTTCAAGATAATAATTTTGTACCTATTAGAAGAAAATATGGAACTCCTTTTTGGGTTGAAAAAATCAACAAAGAGGGTTTTATTCCAACTAGAAACTTTTCAGAGGGTTTTTTTGAATATGGTGTAGAAATCAACGCTGAGACAATGCAGAAAAGAATAGTAGACGGTGGTGGAGCGTGCTATAATTGTATTATTGCATGTTGGAACAAATCATCAGTAAAACAAGGACCTTTCAAGGGTACAAAGTTGATAGGACCAGAGTATGAAACAATTGCATTGATGGGTTCTAATCTTGGACTTAAATCAATTGAGGATGTTGCATATATATGCGATAGATGTAATGAGCTTGGCATGGATACAATTTCAATGGGAGGTATTTTAGGTTTTACAATTGAAGCATATAATAAAGTTATTGTTACAAAGGATGATCTTGAAGGTATTGATATTGGTTGGGGAAAAACTGCTGAATTAACTGAGCTTTTGTCTAAAATAGCACATCGTAAAAGCAAACTTACAAAATTGCTTGGTGAAGGTATACAAAAAGCATCTGAAAAACTAAAAGGGGAAAGTTTTGCAGTACATTGCAAGGGATTAGACATTCCAGGTTATGATCCCCGTGGAACTTTTGGAATGGGTCTTGCATATGCAACTTCAGATAGAGGTGCTTGTCATCAACGAGCTTGGACTGTTAATGCAGAGTTAAAAGATCCAGAACTTGAAAGATTTTCTTTTGAAAAAAAGGCAAAAATAGTAAAAGAAGTCCAAGATGAACGTGCAGCGTTTTTTTCACTTGTGCTTTGTGATTTCGCACCCATATCTGTTGATAATTGTGTTGATATGTGGAATCTTTCAACAGGATTCAAACACACAACTGATAGTTACCTAGAATGTGGTGAGCGTATATGGAATATTATCAGGTTATTCAATCTACGTGAAGGTCTCGCTCCTGGAGGTGATATACTTCCCTCAAGACTTTTTAATAATGCATTTACAAAAGGTCCTGCAAAAGATATAGTTTTAACAAAAGATGGATTTGAAAAAAGCCTTTGCGAATACTATAAACTAAGAGGCTGGGATGAGAAAGGAGTACCTACGACAAGTAAATTAAAACAACTAGGTTTAGATAAATATCAGATTTAGGTGATAAAAGTTATGCCAGAATTAAGTAATGGAGCAAAAAAAATATATGGAGAAGCTGCTTTTGAAGTGCTAGCAAAAGCCCAAGAACTTGAGCGAAAAGGTAAACATATTCTTCATTTTGAAATTGGTGAACCAGATATGGAGACTCCAAAAAACATTTCTGAAGCAGGGATTATAGCAATCAAGAATAAAAAAACTCATTATACACCTTCTATAGGTATACTTGAGCTTAGAAAAGCGGTTCAGGATCAAGTTGAAAAAACTCGAGGTTTTAGGCCAAATCTTGATCAGGTCGTAATCACACCTGGTCTGAAACCTGGTATTTTTTTCTCTATGCTTGCGGTTGTTAATCCAGGTGATGAAGTGATTTATCAGGATCCTGGTTATCCAACATATGGTTCTGTATCATCTTTTCTCAGAGCCAAGGGTGTTATGATCCCTTTGCTCGAGGAAAACGAGTTTCGAATGAATCCAGATGATATAAAAAAGAAAATTACAAGTAAAACAAAGCTTATTATCATTAATTCTCCTCAGAATCCGACAGGATCTGTTATGGCAAAATCTGAGCTTGATGAAATAGCAATGCTTGCAGAGGAACATGATATATTTATTGTTTCAGATGAGATTTATAGCAAGATGACATATGAATGTGATCATTATACCCCTACAGCTCGTGATGAAGCTAGGGAAAGATCTGTGCTTCTTGATGGATTTTCCAAGTATTTTGCTATGACTGGTTGGAGACTTGGTTTCATGGTTGCACCTGTAAAAATGGCAGATAAGCTTCAGGATTTTCTTGTTAGTGCTGTTTCTTGTACTGCTGATTTTACTCAGTGGGCAGGTGTTGAAGCATTAACTGGCGATCAAAGTTTTATTGCTGATATGATGAAAAGATTTAAAGAAAAAAGAGATAGAATAGTAAAAGGATTAAACCAAATAAATGGTTTCAAATGTCTTTCACCTCGTGGTGCGTTTTATGCTTTTCCAAATATTAAAAAAACTGGTATGAACTCACAAGAATGTGCAGATCACATTCTTTATAAAGCAGGTGTTGCAGCATTACCTGGTACAGCTTTTGGACCATATGGTGAAGGGTATCTTAGATTTTCTTATGCTAATACTTTGAAAAATATTGATGAAGCAATTGAGAGAATTGAAAAAAGTTTTCACTAAATAATTAGTAATTTTTCATAAAATTTTATAATACGTCAAATGTCGTTATGAATTTCGTAAATATTATAAAATCCATTTTATGATTTATGATATTGGAGGTGTTGTAAATTGAAAAAACAATTAGAAGTATTTGTAATATTTATTATAATATGCCTTGCAAATTGCATGTCAATCTCTGCATTAACGATAACAAATGAAAATGAGAAAATACCTGCTTATTTAGACACAATTACAGTCGATGATGAAGGTGATGGTGATTTTTTAAATTTACAAAGTGCAATTGAGGAATCCGATCCTGGTACAACAATCAACGTTTATAGCGGAAATTATGAAGAAACATCAACAATTCAGATTAATATTGCTGATTTAACGATTGTGGGGATTAACTATGAACTTGGAGCGGGTGGTGATTCTGGACCCCCAATAATAATTGGTAATTCCAATGGTGATGTAATAAATATTTCTTCAGATAATATTTCAATTAGTGGACTTGGAATTACAAATAGTGGGTTTGATTTTATTAACCTTGATGCAGCAATTCATATACATTCTAATAATAATCACATTGATGGCAATTATCTGGCTGGTAGTTATTATGCTATATCAATTCACGATGGTAATGACAATGAGATTTCAAATAACATAATAGAATTAAATCAAATGGACGGCATTTTCATGTATAACTCAGATAACAATTCTATTTCATTAAACACAATAATTAACAACGGATTTCAAGGAATATATCTTTATGACTGTGAAGACAATTTTTTATATAAAAATATACTAAAACTCAATGACAAGAATGGTATTCATTTTTTTGATTTATGTACTGGTAATATAGTTTACCAAAATACAATTGAGTCAAACTCTGTTAATGGTATAAAACTTACAACTAATAATATTGGAAATGTCATAATAGATAATGTAATAAAATCAAATGGATGGAGTGGAATCCAGATTCAATTTTCAAATTCTAATCTTATTACAAAAAATGAAATAGACTCAAATATGTACGATGGTATATTAGCAGGTGAACTAGCTGATTCAGATGGAAACATGATAACTGGGAATAATATATCTTATAATTCTGAGCAAGGAATTCGTTTTGGAATTAGTTCTAATGACAACATAGTATATCATAATAATTTTATTCATAATAGCGCACTAGATTATGGGAGTAATACATGGGATAATGACTACCCTGCTGGTGGAAATTATTGGACTTTTCATTCAGGTGATGACGATGATAATGATGGTATAATTGACACACCATATGATATACCTGGTGGTGAGAATCAAGATAGATATCCATTTGTTCAATCATTAATACCACCAGAAAAACCAAGAAGGCCAAGTGGTTTAATAGTAGGTGAGACTGGAAAGGAATATTCATATACCTCATCTACAACAGATATCAATGGTGATCAAATTCAATATGGATGGGATTGGGATGGAGATCTTAGAGTTGATTTCTGGTCTGATTTTTACGAATCAGGTGAAACCTGTACAGCCACTCATTCATGGAATGAAAAAGGAACCTACTTAATCTATGTAATCGCAATGGATATACGTGGAATTGAAAGTGACTGGTCAGAGCCATTACCAATAAGTATACCAAGAATCAAAAATTCACCACTTAGCTCTTTTGAAAAATTTTCAGAGTTATTTCCAAACTTATTCCAATTAATTCAAAGAGTAATATATCTCTAAACTTCTTTTTTCTTATTTTTCAATAAGATCTGCAATATCTGTTGGAAACTTAGCGAGTTTTACACCCGCTTTCTCAAATGCTTTTATTTTTGAATCAGCAGTACCTTTTCCACGAGCAATTATTGCACCTGCATGACCCATTCTCTTACCACTAGGTGCTGTACGTCCAGCAATAAACGCAAATACTGGTTTACTGATATTTTCTTTAATATATTCAGCTGCTTCTTCCTCAGCTGTACCTCCAATCTCACCAACTAATACCACTGATTTTGTCTCTTTATCTTTTTCAAAAGCATTTAAAGCATCAATAAAGGTAGTTCCGATAATAGGATCACCACCGAGTCCAATACAAGTACTTTGACCTATTCCCTTTTCTGTTAATGAATTTACAATTTCATATGTAAGTGTTCCACTTCGACTTGCAACTCCAACGCTACCTTCTTTGAAAATTTGTCCAGGAAGTATACCGATTTTAGCTTTTCCTGGACTTGCTATACCCGGACAATTTGGACCAATTATTATTGCATCTTGATATTTTCCGTAGTGAACGAATTCCATAGCATCATGAAATGGAATGTTTTCTGTGATAACGACCAAAGTTTTTATACCAGCATTTAGTGCTTCAAAAACTGCATCTTTAGCAAAACGGGCTGGTACCAATACAAGAGATGTATTTGCACCCGTTGCATCTACACCTTCTTGAACTGTATTAAAAATCGGAACGCCATGTACTTCTTGACCTGCTTTGCCCGGTGTTACACCAGCAACTACATTTGTTCCAAAATCTAACATTTCACTAATGTGAAAAACACCTTGATGTCCTGTTGCACCTTGTACTAAGACCTTGTTATTTTTATCTGCAAAAACTGCCATATCTTTTTCACCTCGCTAGATCGGATGATTTTTGAGCCGCATCTTGAAGTGTTACACCAGTGATAAGCCCAGCATCCTTAAGTATTTCTTTAGCTTGTGTTTCATTACAGCCTTTAATTCTAGTTATCACAGGACAATCAATACCTTCCTTAGTTATTACTTCTTTTACACCTTTAGCAACTGTATCACATTTTGTGATTCCGCCGAATAAATTTAAAAATATTACCTTGGGTTTTGCTTTTTTCATTAGTTCGAAAGCCTGTTTTACTTTTTCAGGATCATCAGTACCCCCTAGATCAAGAAATACACCACCGTCTCCTTTAAAATGTGTTAATGCATCAAGAGTTGCCATTGTAAGACCTGCACCATTTGCAATAACTCCAATGTTTCCTCCAAGCTGAACAAAGGTTATACCTTTTTCTTTTGCATCTTGTTCAAGAGGTGTAAGCTCGACTAGTTCTGGTTCTATATCTTGATGTCGATACATAGCATCATCATTTATATTAACCTTTGAATCTAGAGCCATTATGCCACCATCACCTCTGACAATAAGTGGATTAATTTCTACAAGTTCACAGTCATACTCACGAAATAATTTATATAAATTTGAAAGAACTTTTGAAAACTCTTTACTTTGTTCTTTGTCTAGCTTTAATTTTGATGTAATAAACCTAATATTAAAAGGTTGAATTCCAATCAATGGATTTACCCATTCTTTAAATATTTCTTCATCAGGTACTGATTCAATATCCATTCCTCCCGAAGCACTTGCCATAATTAGAGGCATTCTTTTTGATCTATCTAATGTTATGCTAAGATACAATTCTTTTTTGATATCAGCCATTTCCTCTGCAAGAACTTTTCCAACTTTATAACCTCTGATATCCATTCCAAGAATATTTGATAAATTTTCTTTTGCATCTTTAAGATTTTTTACAGTTTTAATCCCTCCTGCTTTACCTCGACCACCAATTGGAACTTGTGCTTTTAAAACAAGTGGAAAATTAAGAGTTGAAAAATCTTTTTCAGTTTTTACTAGCTTGCCATTTGGAACCGCTATTTCATATTTAACAAGCAGTTCCTTCCCCCGGTACTCGAAAAGTTTCATGGCATCTTGAATGCAAATTCACATATTTAATAGCTTTTTAACCCAAAAATCACAACCTACTATCTTATGTGTAATCGGTGCGAATTTAAAATCCTTAATATAAACCATTGTATTCAAACTGTATGTTCGAATAACAGGATCTTCAGCAATCCATTTATTTTCTTTTAGATTCTGCATAATTCTCATCATATCAGCTTTATAATCATCATAATCCATATATACAGATATCATTACTGCTTCAAACATTCTACTAGCCAGAAAAACTGTCGACTCGCTCATCAAACCAGCAACCTCGTAATTTTCCATATCAGGAGGATTTCGAGGATTAAATTTTATATGATAAAATACAAGAATTTCAAAACCAAGTTTCTGTAGGTTTGGAAGGCTAATTCTTCTGATAAAATTTTTATCTTCAAATTTTCTTCTTAAGCGTGAAACTGTATGGCGGGAAACACCTATTTCTCGACCTATATCACCATCTGACATTTCAGGGTAGCTTACCATCATACAATATACATTTTTTTCTGTATCTGATAAAATAACATTTTCTGCATCTTTTAAACCAAAATTACTAATAACCTCTTCTTCTTCTAAACCTAGATTAAAACTCCTTTTTAATAATGGACTAAAATCAAAAAATCGATAAATATGACTAATTTCAAAAGGAAATAAAACCATATTAGAATATTCTTCTTCTAAAAGACCACGAGTTCCAAAAGTCTGGATTCTAATATCATTAATTTTTCCAATTGTTGCATAATCATGAGATAAACTTAAAGAAAACCCTTTATCTTGTTCACCCACAGAAAAAAATATTTCTTCAAAAACTTCAATTGTTTCACCTGTTATATCAACTCTTTCTTCTAAAGGAATTAATGGATTAAAATTTGTATAAGTTGCTACAAGCATTTGACAATCCATATTTTGAAGTCTTGGAATTATAAGCCTTCTAAAATATTCCTTACTATGTAGTCTGTGTCTAATCGAAGTAACTGTTGAATGTTTAAGATTAAGTGTTTCCGATAATGATTTATCTGATAGTTGTGGATACTTTGAAAGACCATAAAGCATTAACTGTTCTTTGTGGGTTAGTTCTATGTTTTTCATAATTATAAGAATGTGAATTTTCAATATAAATCTTTTTCTCATTTTTACGAATTATACACTTTTTTTTAAAAAAAAGAGTAAAATTATTTAGAATTATTATCAAAAATACATTTTTTTAAATTTCTTTTATTAAAATGAGAATTCTTCCAAAAACTTTATAATATATTAAATATATATATGTATAACTTTGGGAGGAGCCTTCTTGATAAGGCAAATAACAGAGGATACTATCAATAGGAAAAAATCAAAATCCATTGCTATTTCTAATCATTTTAAGGGGTAATAAAATGAGTAAAAAAGAACAGGTCATATTAGAAGAACCTGAAGTTAAAAAAGCAGAAGATGTAGAAAAAAAAGCTGGAACTCTAGAAGTTTTTATAATGGGAAAAAGCTACAAAGTTCCTGCAGGTCTTACAATAATGAAGGCCTTAGAATACGCAGGATACAGATATATCAGAGGATGCGGATGTAGAGCTGGCTTTTGTGGTGCTTGTTCAACAATTTATAGACTTGAAGATGAACAAAAATTAGGATTTGATCTTGCCTGCCAAAAAGTTGTAGAAGATAAAATGTACCTGGTTCAACTTCCTTTTGTCCCTGCCGCTAAAGCTGAATATGATATTGAAAAAATAAGACCTTCAGAAAGTAAAATACTTGAGTATTACCCTGAAATAGCCAGGTGTGTTAGTTGTAATACTTGTTCAAAATCTTGCCCTCAAGATATTGAGGTTATGAAATATATCCAAAGAGCAATTCGAGGAGACATAGAAAAATGCGCAGAAATCTCCTTTGACTGTATTCAATGTGGTCTTTGTGCAATGAGATGCCCTGCAGATATTAAACATTATCATGTATCACAACTAGCCCGACGACTTCGTGGTAAATATATAGATACACGGTCAAAAAATCTTTCAAAACGAATAAAAGAAATCGAGAACAGAAAATATGATTCAGAAATAGAAAAAATGATTAAAATGAACAAACAAGAAATCAAAGAGCTATACAAAAATAGAAAAATCGAAGCTGAAGAAGGAGGTAGTTAAATGAAAACAATAGAAGGTTACCCTGAATACATGATGAAATCAATAAAACTAGTTGAAAAGAAACGAGAAAAAAATATGGCCGAACCAGTTAAACCAATGTCACTTAAAGATCGAGAAAAAATGCTGAGTAAATATCATCCAGATTACATGGTTGGAACTAAAAGAAAACTACGAGTTGGTATTGATAAAGACAAATTGCTGTATAACGGTCTTGTTGATCTTCTTGAAGCAAAACCTGTTCTTGATACTAAAGATGTTGATCTTAGTAAGATTGATTATGAGGTTGACCTCTTAATAATTGGGGGAGGCGGTGCAGGTACTGTTGCAGCCCTTTTTGCATATGAATCTGGTGTTCCACTTGATAAGATTTTGATTGTTACAAAACTGCGACATGGTGATGCAAATAGTATGATGGCACAAGGTGGCATTCAAGCAGCTGATCGACCAGAGGATAATCCAACTTTGCATTATTTAGATATTTATGGAGGAGGACATTTTACAAATAAACCAGAGCTTGCTCGTGCTCTTGCACTTGATGCACCTGGTATTATCAAATGGCATGAAGACTTAGGAGTTATGTATGATCGTCATGAAGATGGTGAGTTCCAGGAATTATCTGGTGGTGGAACTTGTCGTAATCGTATGCATAGCTGTAAGGATTATTCAGGTATGGAGATTATGAGAAACATCCGTGACGAGTCTAGAAACTTGGAGATTCCTGTTTTAGAATTCTGCCCTGTAGCAGAGCTAATTATGGATGATAAAGGCCAAGTCGCTGGTGGTGTTGCATTCAACCTTGAAACATTTGAATATTATGTTATTCGTGCCAAAGCTACAATTCTTGCCACAGGTGGCAGTGGACGATTACATCTTTCAAATTATCCAACAACAAATCATTATGGAGCAACTGGTGATGGTTTAGTAATGGCATATCATGCTGGAGCAAATCTTCTTGATCTAGATACAATTCAGATACATCCTACTGGTGATGCATATCCAGAACCTTTAGTTGGAATTCTTTCTACTGAAAAAATCAGAGGACTTGGAGCTATACCGATTAATAAAAACGGCGATCCATTTGTATTTCCACTAGAGCCTCGTGATGTTGAATCTGCATCTTTCATTAAAGAATGCAAAGAAGGACGTGGTATTGTAACACCTACAGGTATGCCAGGTGTATGGCTTGATACCCCTATGATTGAAATATTACATGGTGAAGGAACAATAGAGTCAAAGCTTGCAGGAGAAGTACGAAAATTCAAGCGATTTGGAATAGATATGACAAAAATACCAATTCTTGTTTATCCAACACTTCATTATCAAAATGGTGGAGTAGAAATCAATGAAAAAACTGAAACAAAACTACCTGGTTTATTTGGAGCCGGTGAAGTTACAGGTGGAGTTCATGGAAAAAACAGACTAATGGGTAATTCACTTTTAGATTTCAACGTATTTGGCCGAAGAGCAGGAATATATGCAGCAAAATATGTTAAAAAAGCAAAGATCGGAAAACTCACACTTTCTCACCTTGACAAATATAATAAAATGCTCGAACAAGCGAAAATTAAACCAACAAAAACAGCACCAATTATTCTACCGGAATACAGAGGTGAAATGACAATTTCTCGAGCCCTTGATATATTCTAAAAATGGTGAATTAATGATTGAAGTAAAAGACGACTGGTGCAAAGGATGCAACATCTGCATCGACCGATGTCCAGTCGATGCTTTAGAAGAGTCAGATAAATTAAACAAAAGAGGAATTCGACCCCCTCAATTGAAAAAAGAAAATGAATGTAATTATTGCAGATACTGCGAACTCATATGTCCAGATCTAGCAATATCTGTTATCCCAGATGAAGATATTAAAAAAGTTGAGAAAAAAACCCTACTAAGTCCTGTAGGAGGAATTAAAAAATGAAATACAAACGAGATCCTAAACGGATACGTCAAGTTTTAGGAAAAAAAGTCCAATTTATACTTGGAGATATGGCTTGTGTCTATGGTGGATTACTAGCAGGATGCTCATTTTTTGGAGGATATCCAATAACTCCTGCTTCTGAAGTTGCTGAAGGTATGGCTCGAAGACTACCACGAGTTGGGGGGACATATATCCAAATGGAAGATGAAATTGGAAGCATCGCTGCAGTAATTGGTGCAGCATGGGGTGGTGCAAAATCAATGACTGCAACATCAGGTCCAGGATTTTCACTAATGATGGAAAACTATGGATTTGCAGCAATGACCGAAACACCATGTGTTATAGTTAATGTCCAAAGAACTGGACCTTCAACTGGTCAACCAACTCTTGGTGCACAAGGGGATATGATGCAAGCTCGATGGGGAACACATGGAGATTTCGAGGCAATAGCTTTTGCTCCAAGTACTGTACAGGAATGTATGGATTTCACTATAGAAGCTTTCAATCTATCAGAAAAATACCGTAATCCCGCACTTGTAATGACTGATGGGGAAGTAGGTCATCTTAGAGAAAGGATTATTATTCCAGAAGAAAAGGATCTAAAACTTATTGACCGAGTTGAAGCCACTATTGACAAAAAGAAATTTATCCCGTTTACGAACTCACAAACAAGGAAAAATTGTAAAGTGCCTGATTTTCCCACTTTTGGAACAGGATATAGAACTTATGTAACAGGACTGACACATAACGAAAAAGGTTTTCCCGCAACAGATAAACAACCAGATCATGAAAGGCTTGTAAAAAGAATTACTGAAAAAATCATTGATGACGCAGATAAACTTGTCAGTGTTGAAAAATTTAATCTGGATGATGCAGAGATCGCTTTCGTCACATATGGAGCCTCTGCGCGACCAACAGAATCAGCAATGGAAATGGGTAGAAAAAACGGTATCAAAGTTGGTATGCTTAGATTGAAAATAGTCTGGCCAGTCCCAGAAAAAGAAGTACACAAATTGGCGAAACAGGTAGACAAAATAATTGTACCAGAGATGAACCTTGGACAGATGGTTCACCCTATTCGTGAAGCTGCTAATGGTAATTGTGAAGTTATATGTGCACCAAAAATCGGTGGTGAAATACACTATCCTGATGAGGTCTATAAATACTTGGAGGCGAAATAAAATGGTAGAAGTAAAAACAGCAGAAGAATTAAATAAAAAATTCCTCAGAGAAGGCATGTGGCCTACCATATTTTGTAATGGCTGTGGTCATGGAGTAGTCCTTGAATATACCTTTTGGGCATTAGAAGAATTAGGATGGGATATGGATAAAACAATGTTTGCCTCAGGTATCGGGTGTTCATCCCGCCTACCCGGATACATAAATGCTGATGGTCTACATACAACACATGGACGAGCAATCGCATTTGCAACAGGTATAAAAGCAGCAGATCCAGATTTCAACGTTATTGTTTTCACTGGAGATGGTGATTGTGCAGGTATTGGTGGTAATCACTTTATTCATGCAGCGCGACGTAATATAGATATGACTGTTATTATGATTAACAACTTTATTTATGGTATGACTGGAGGTCAGTTAGCACCAACAGCACCTCTTGGAAGTATTGCAACTACTGCACCATATGGAAATATCGAACATCCATTTGATATTTGTGAACTAGCAAAAGCACTAGGTGCAAACTATGTAGCACGCTGGCCTGTTTCTCATCCCTATCAGCCAATTAAATCTATCAAAGAAGGACTACAAAAGAAGGGTTTCTCACTTTTAGAATTTCTGGCACCATGCCCAACTGCATATGGCCGAAGAAATAAACTTGGAGATATCAAAAAACATTGGGCGTGGTATGATGACAACACTATTCTTATAGAAGATTACGATAAAATTATGAAATACGGATCTGTAAAAGAAAAAGAAGAAGTTAAAGACAAGATGCAAATTGGAGTTTTCCAGGATATCCAGAAACCTGGTTTCTTTGAGCTATATGATCAACTTATGGAACGTCTAAAGGTAGAAGAAAATAAAAAAAGAGAGGGTAAAAAATGAAAAAAGAAATACGAATCTGTGGTTTCGGTGGACAAGGAGTAATCCTTGCAGGCTTCATCATTGGCAAAGCTGCATCTGTATTTGAAAACTATCATGCTGTACAGAGCCAATCATATGGTCCTGAGGCGCGCGGTGGGGCTGCAAGATCAGAAATCATTATTTCTGATAAAAAAATCGGTTATCCTAGACCATTAAGCGTTGATATCTTGTTAGCTATGTCTCAAGAATCATTTGATAGCTATAGAGATGATATACGCGATGATACAGTTATTGTTGTAGATCCCGATCTTGTAAAAAAACATGAAATCGGACGGCCTCTATATAAAGTACAAGCTCTTAAAATTGCAGAAGAACTTGGGAATAAAATTGTAACAAATATTGTTATGGTTGGGGCTTTCACAAGTATTTCAGGATTGTTAAAACCAGAAGCAGTAAAAGAATCAGTTATTGATAGTGTTCCAAAAAGGTTCACAGAGTTGAATATAAAAGCATTTGAAAGAGGTTTTGAGGCAGGAAAAAATGCCCTTAAAGACTTACGATAAGAAAAAAGACCATGATCTTGGTATTCCGTTAGAAGATGATTATTTCTACGAAGAACCAGAGGAAATAATTGAAAACAAAGATGCACCACAACTAGAAAGTACAATTCAAACAGTTACACAAAGAGCAGAAAAAATAAAAAAACGCGTAATTAACGCTGATGTACTTGTTGTTGGAGCAGGAATTTCAGGAATGCAAGCAGCACTTGATACTGCTGATAAAGGATATAAAGTCGTTATTATAGATAAAACATCAACTATTGGTGGAGCGATGGTGAAACTAGATAAAACATTTCCAACTAATGATTGCTCAATTTGTACCGCTGCACCAAAAATGGTAGAACTTTCACGTCATCCAAACATTGAACTTATAACATATGCAGGTATAAACAACCTTCAAGGAAAACCTGGAAAATTCAAAGCACAAATTTGGCGAAAAAGTAAATATGTTGATCCAGATAAATGTACAGGATGTGATGACTGCGCTGAAGTATGCCCAGTTGAAATAGTTAATCCTTTTGATGAAAAACTTTCAACAAGAAAAGCCATCTATATAGAGTTTCCACAGGCAGTACCAATTGTTTATACAATTGATTATGACGCTTGTATTGGTTGTGGCTCATGTGATCGGGTATGCGAACCAGAAGCTATATCCTTTTTAGAGAAATCAGAGGAAATAGAGGTAAACGTTGGAAGTGTAATACTTGCAACTGGTTTTGAAGTATTTGAACCAACCGAGATGAGAAAAGAATATGGATATGGTAAATATGATAATGTAATTACTGCTCTACAATTCGAACGACTTCTTTCATCATTTGGCCCAACCGAGGGAAAAGTAAAACGCCTGTCTGATGCTAAAATACCAAAGAGCATCGGTTGGATTCAATGTGTAGGGTCACGTAGTGAACAACTAGGATTTCCATATTGTTCACGAGTTTGCTGCATGTACGCAACAAAAGAAGCCTCAATTGCTAAAGAGGCAAATCCTGATATAGATATTACTATCTATTATATGGATATACGCGCGTATGGTAAAGATTTCCAGCAGTATTATGATCATGCAAAAGACTTAGGAGTTAAATACATACGAGGAAGACCTTCATCTGTTTATGAAAATAAAGATAAAAGTCTTACCATTAAGTATAAAGATACTCTAACTGGAGAGATAAAAGAAGACACAGTGGAAATGCTTGTTTTATCAACTGCTATAAAACCAAATGAGGAAAATAAAAGACTAGGGGAAGCACTTGGAATTGAAGTTGATGAAAATGGTTTTTTCAAACAACAAGAGCTACTTACCGATCCGATTCAATCAACACGTGAAGGTGTTTTTCTAGCAGGTTGTATTCAGGGACCAAAGGATATACCTGATAGTGTATCAATGGCTAGTGGAGCTGCTGCAAAGGCAGTTGCACCTATAAAGGATCGTGAAAGACATATAGGTAAGGAATTTCCGCCTGAAAAAGATGTAAAAGGTAAGAAACCTCGCATTGGTGTATATGTTTGTCATTGTGGTAAAAACGTTGCAAACTATCTTGACGTTGAAAAGGTAACTGAGGAGGCAAAGAAACTTCCAAATGTTGAACATGCTGAACATATTATGTTTGTATGCTCTGAGGATAGCTGTAAAAAAATCAAAGAAGCAATAGAAGGGAAAAAACTTAATAGAATTATTGTTGCTGCTTGTTCACCACGTACTCATGGAGGACTTTTCCAGGATACATTAATGGAAGCAGGATTGAACAAGTATCTTTTTGAAATGGCAAATATTCGTAATCATTGTTCATGGGTTCACTCAGATGATTGGGATGCAGCAACTGAAAAAGCAATTAGACTTGTTAGATCATCAGTTGCAAAAGCAAGAGGACTTGAAGCGTTATCTGAAGAGGAATTTTCGATATATCCTGCCACGTTAATTATTGGTGGTGGAATATCTGGTATGAAAGCAGCTCTTGCACTTGCAGATATGGGAATTAAATCTATTATTGTTGAAAAAGAAAAACAACTTGGCGGAAGACTTACAAACCTTCATTCAATGTTTCCATCTGATACTAAAACAGAGGATATTCTAAATCCAATAATTAATAAAATCAAAAAGAACAAGCTCATAACTGTAATGACTGACTCAGAACTTGACAAACTTGAAGGGTACATTGGTAACTACAAGGGAACAATTAAACAAAAAGGCAAAACAATGGAAATAGAATTCGGAACAATAATTGTTGCAACAGGCTTCAGAGAAATAGACCTTAAGGGTAAATATGAGTATGGGAAAAATGATAACATCATATCACAAACAGAACTTGAAACAAAAATTAAAGCTAACAAATTAAAAGAACCCAAAAATGTAGTGATGATTAACTGCGCTGGCGCAATGGAAGAAGAGCGGCCCTATTGTTGTAGAGTTGGGTGTGGTGTTGCAATAAAAAATGCTAAATTAATTAGTCAAAAATATCCAAAATCTAAAATCTACATGCTATATAGAGATATGAGAGTTTTTGGTAAAGAAGAAGAAGAGTATTTTGCTGAGGTGCTTAAGAAGCATCATGTTACAATGATTCGTTATCCAGGTGATAAAAAACCAGGTATAATTCTTGATAAAAAAGATCCTAAAAAAGGGTCTGTATCCGTTAAAGTTTATGATGACATATTAAATGAAGAAATGACTCTACCTGCTGATTTATTGGTTTTAACTGTTAACACAGAAGGCGGAGCAGCAACTGAAAAACTTAAAAATATGTTGAAAGTCCCCGTAGATGCTGCAGGATTTTTCATTGAGACACATGCAAAAATCAAACCACTTGATTTCTCAACATCAGGCGTTTACATGTGCGGTGCTGCACATTATCCAAAAAATTTAGTTGATTCAATCGCACAAGCGGAAGGTGCTGCATCACGTGCAGCAATACCAATTGCGCAAGAAAAAATGAAAGGAGAGGGAATTGTTTCTGAAGTAAATGAAGCACTCTGTAGAGGTTGTGGACTTTGTGAATCAGCATGTGCTTATTCAGCTATTGAAATGAAACCACATCCACAAGATCCAAGTAGAATGCTTGCAGAGGTCAATAGAGCTCTTTGTAAAGGATGTGGTTCATGTGCAGCAGCATGCTTATCAAGTGCTATTGAACAGAAAGGTTACAAAAGTGATCAGATAAATGTAATGATTGCAGCATTATGTGAAAAGGGGAAAGCTAAATGAGTAAGAAACTACAAGGAAATTTAAATTTAAACACTATTCAGCTTAAAAAAGGCGAGCTACTCACGGAGGTAGAGGAGCTCTGTGGAGAAAACCTTTTTGGCTGTTACCAGTGTGGTACATGTTCAGCTGGTTGTCCCTTTGTTGATGAGATGGATCTTTCACCTGATGAAGTAATAAGATATATAATACTTGATAGAAAAGAAGTGCTAAACTCAAAAACAATATGGTTATGCTCTTCATGTTTTACATGTGCTGAGCGATGCCCACGTGATATTAACATTACTAAAATTATGGAGGCTCTTAGGCAGATAATTCTTAGGAAAAAAATTGATAGAACAAATATAAAGAATATAACAAAAGATGAAAAAGAAACAATTCCTCAAATGGCATTTGTAAGCCTATTTAGGAAAAATGTAGGTTAAATATTATGAAACTATTATACTACCCCGGTTGTACACTCAAGACATCTGCAAAAAACCTTGAGAAATCAGCGTTTGCAATAGCTGAAAAACTAGGTCATGAAATGGTTGAGATGGAGGATTGGACATGCTGCGGTGTAGTTGCATCATTGACTGATGATGATCTAATGCATCATCTAGCACCACTTAGAAACCTGGTATATGCTGAAGATCAAGGTGAAGAAACAATAGTCACGCTATGTGATATGTGCTGTAATACTTTAAAACAGACAAATCAACGTGTCAAAGACATACCTGATGACCTTGAAACACTAAATTCATTCATGGATCGAGAAAATGACTATAAAGGTACAATAAAAATTATGCATTTCCTGGAGTTCCTTCGTGACGAGGTAAGTTTCACAGTTCTTAAAAAAATGGTTAAAAATCCTCTAAAAGGCATGAAAATAATGCCATACTATGGATGTATGATGCTTAGACCTCGTGAAGTTGCCATTGATGATGCTGAGGAACCAACAATAATGCAGGATCTTTTGAAAGCTCTTGGTGCTGAGGTTATTGATAATCCATTTAAGATTGAATGTTGCGGTTCTTATCATACAATTGAGGAGAAAACACTTGTCTCAAATAGAGCGCATAAAATTACAAATTATGCAATTGACCGTGGTAGTGATGCTATAATGCTTTCTTGTCCATTGTGTCGGTTTAATCTTGATGTACGTGGAAAAGAAGCAGAAAAAATTTTTAATAATTATAAACAACTTCCGGTTTACTATTACACCCAACTTATAGCTGTTGCGTTGGGTTTGGATCCAAAATTTTATGGGTTTGAGGAACATGTTGTGGATCCAGTCCTTTTGTTAAAGAAAAAGGGGGTATTTGAAAAATAAAATAGATTAAAATCGAATAGAAATTGGTGATTATATGAGTAAGGAGAAAAAAGAGAAAAAAGATAAGAAAAAACTACAACTTGCATTTTACTGGGCGGCAAGTTGTGGTGGATGTGAAATAGCTGTTCTAGACATTGATGAAAAAGTTCTAGATGTTGTAGCTGTAGCTGATATATTATTTTGGCCAGTTGCGATGGATTTTAAATACAAAGACGTTGAAGCGATGAAGGATAACCAAATTGATGTATGTTTCTTCAATGGTGGTATTCGTAATTCCGAACAGGAACATATTGCAAAACTACTTCGAAAGAAATCAAAGGTAATGGTAGCATTTGGAGCATGTGCAGTCCTTGGTGGAATACCTGGACTTGCAAATGTTACAAATAAGGAGGAAATCTTTGACGTTGTTTATAAGAACAATCCTTCGATTGATAATCCAAAGAAAGTTGTTCCAAAAACAAATGTTAAAGTTAAAGAAGGTACCCTTACTCTTCCTGAGTTTTATGAATCAGTTAGTAAGCTTGACCAGGTAATAGATGTCGATTATTACTTACCAGGTTGTCCGCCAACTCCTGATCTTATTATGACCGCTGTTGGTGCAATTGTTGAAGGAAAACTACCGCCAAAAGGCAGTGTGATTGGTCCTTTGAAATCAGTATGTGATGAATGCAGATTTGAAAAATCAGAAAAAAGAATCAAAGAAATAAAACGAATCTATGAGGTCGACAAGATAGAAGATAAATGTCTTCTTGAACAAGGAATTATCTGTATGGGCCCTGCTACCCGTGGAAGCTGTGAGGCAAGATGTCTTGATGCAAATATGCCATGTACAGGATGCGGTGGTCCAACACCAAATGCACTAGATCAAGGAGCTAAAATGATTTCTGCACTTGCATCAGTAATTGGAATTGATGGAGAAGAAAATATGAGTGATGCAGAAGTTGAAAAATTAATCGATCAAATAGTCGACCCAGTTGGTACCTTTTACAAATATGGTTTACCAGCTGCTTTAATAAATAGGAGGTTAGATAAATGAAACAAATTTTAATAGACCCAATAACTAGACTCGAAGGTCACGGAAAAATAGCTATTTTCCTTGATGGAAAAGGCGATGTAGCAAATGCATATATGCAGATACCTGAACTTAGAGGTTTTGAGAGATTTTCGCAAGGCAGACGTGCTGAAGATATGCCGCAAATTACATCTCGTATTTGTGGGGTTTGCCCAGTAGCACATCACTTTGCAGCTACAAAAGCTCTTGATGATGCATTTAACGTTGATCCACCATCATCTGCAAAGAAACTTCGAGAGTTAATGTATGTAGGTTATTACATCTATGATCACACACTTCATTTTTATTACCTTGGTGGGCCAGACTTTGTAGTAGGTCCTGATGCACCTGCTGCAAAAAGAAATGTTCTAGGGGTAATAGAAAAAGCAGGAGTAGAAATTGGTAAAGAAGTCATAAAACACCGAGCATATGGTCAAAAAATTACAGCAATACTTGGAGGAAAAGCAACACATCCAGTATGTGGACTACCAGGTGGTGTTTCAAAAGGTCTTAATAAAGATGAGGTAAAAGATATTGAAACAATGGCTAAATCCTGCAGGGATTTTGCACAATTTACACTAAAACTGTTTGATGACATAGTTCTAAAAAACAAAGACTATGTTGACGTAATATTAAGCGATCCTTATCAACTTGCAACCTACAACATGGGACTAGTTGATAAAAACAACAAGGTAAACTTTTATGATGGAAAAATACGAGTTACAGATCAAAAAGGAAAAGAATTTACTAAATTCGATGTGAAAGATTATTACAAAAACATTGGTGAACACGTTGAAGAATGGAGCTATATAAAATTTCCATTTCTTAAAAAAATAGGATGGAAGGGTTATGTCGATGGAAAGGATAGTGGACTTTATCGTGTAGGACCACTTGGAAGACTAAATGCTGCAGATGGAATGGCAACACCACTTGCTGATAAAGAATACAAAAGGTTATATGAAACACTAGGTGGAAGACCTGTAAATAGTACACTAGCATTTCATTGGGCTCGACTAGTTGAACTTTTATATGCAACAGAGAGAACACTTGAACTAATTAAAGACCCTGAAATAACATCAGATAAAATAAAAAATCCTGTTGGTGAACCAGGAGAAGGATATGGAGTTGTTGAAGCCTGTCGTGGAACACTTATTCATCATTATAAACTTGATAAAAAAGGATTAATCGACAAAGCAAACCTTATCGTTGCAACTGTTAACAATGCAGGGGCAATAAACATGTCAATTAGAAACGCTGCAAAAGGACTTATCAAAGGTGGAAAAGTCAACGATGGACTCCTAAACATGGTTGAGATGGCATTTCGAGCATATGATCCATGTTTCGGATGTGCAACACATACACTTCCAGGTCAAATGCCTATGGAAGTAAAAATATATGATTATAATAAAAAATTATACAAAACACTAAGACAAAATATGTAAAAGGAAAAAAAATGAAAACAATAGTACTCGGGATAGGAAATCCTATACTACAGGATGATGGAGTAGGAATACATGTTGCAAATCAATTAAAGCAATATGTAAAAAATCCAGATATAACCATAGATGAAGCCCAAACAGGTGGTATGAATCTACTAGATTTAATAGTAGGTTATGATAAAGCAATATTAATCGACGCAGTAAATATTAGAGGGGCAAAAGATGGCGAAGTAAAACGCTTACTTCTTTCTGATTTATCATCTTATCATTCTGACAATCCGCATGATGTTTCACTTGTTGAAGCAATAAAACTTGCAAAATGTCTTGGTGAAGAAAAAATCCCTCGTGAGGTTGTAATAATTGGAATTGTGCTAAGGAAAATTCCGTATATTTTTGGGGAGGAACTAAGCCCTAAAATAGCTGCTGCAGTACCAAAAGCAGTGAAAATGACGCTTAAAGAAATAAAAAATAATTTAAAAATTTCGAGTTGAGGTGAAAAAGGATATGGCAAAAGAATTTGAACCAAACATAATCGGGTTTTTATGTAATTGGTGTTCATATGCTGGAGCTGATTTGGCAGGTACCAGTAGGATGAAATATCCACCAAATATAAAATCAATACGTGTTATGTGCTCAGGGCGTGTTGATCCTGTATTTGTTTTAGAGGCTTTACGAAAAGGTGCTGATGGAGTACTAATTGGTGGTTGCCACCCTGGTGATTGTCATTACCAGTCTGGAAATTATAAAGCTAATAGAAGAATGAAACTTTTGAAAAAACTCCTAGAAGAATTAGCTATTGATCCTGGACGACTACGTTTTGAGTATATCTCTGCTTCTGAGGGAGCAAAATTTGCATCGGTTGCTACAGAGTTTGTTGATCAACTTAAAAAAATCGGTCCAAACCCGTTAAAAGAAGTGAAAAAATGAAGATTGATATAGAAAAGTTAAAAAAAATAGTTGGAAAAGAAAATGTTTCAGATGATATAGCTGATTTATATGTATATGCATCAGATGCATCAGTTCATCATGCAATGCCAACAGCAATAGTTCGACCACAAACAATTGAACAAGTACAAAAAATCATGAGATATGCAAACTCCAGTAAAACTCCTATAATCGCTAGAGGTGCAGGGTCTGGAACATCAGGTCATACCGTTCCAATCGATGGTGGAATTATTCTAGATATGAAAAAAATGAATCGTATTTTAGATATTCGACCTGAAGATATGCTAGTAAAGGTTGAACCTGGTGTTGTTGATGATGACCTTAACCGCGCATTAAAACCTATGGGTCTATTCTATCCACCTGCTCCTGCATCAAGTAGAATTGCTACAATTGGCGGGGAAATTGCAGCTAATGCATCAGGTGTTAGATCAGTTAAATATGGTGCTACCCGAGATTATGTATATGGTATGAAAGTCGTACTTGCAAATGGTGATCTAGTAAACCTTGGTAGTAATACACGTGTTCACTCCTCAGGCTATCAACTTGAAAGATTAATCGTTGGATCTGAAGGAACTTTAGGTATTGTTGTTGAAGCAACTATGGGAATCAGACCTATACCCAAATTTAGATGCTTAGCTGTGGCAAATTTTGATAAACTTGAGGATGCTGGTAATGCAATTTCAGACATTATCTCAAGTGGCTGTGAACCTTCAATGTTAGAATTAATGGATAAAATTGGGATTGTTGCTGTAAACAAAGCAATGAATCTTGGACTCAAAGAGGTAGGAGCAATTATTTTATTTGAAGCTGATGGAAATGTAAAAGAAGCAGTCGATTTTGAAATTGAAAAAATGAAGAAAATCTGTAAAAAATACAATGGTAAAGATATCAAGAAAAGCTATGATTTAGCAGAAAGAACAAAACTATTTAGTGGAAGAAAAAAACTTTTTGCTTCTCTATCACGCTATAAGGAAGGAATTATTTGCACCGATCTTGCAGATGATATGGGTGTTCCTAATTCAAAGATTGCAGAGGCTGCAGAGAAAATCCATGAGATAGCAGAACGCAACAATGTAATAATGGCAGTATATGGTCATTGTGGCTCTGGCGTAATTCATACAAAAATTATGCTTGATTCAAAAAAGAAGAGTCAATGGGAGGATGCAGAGAAAGTAATTGATGAATTATATGATTATATTCATTCTGTTGGCGGTGTAACTTCAGCAGAACATGGAATAGGGCTTTCAAAAGCACCACCATGGAAAAAAGCACGTAGTGATATAATACCAGTTATGAGAAAAGTAAAACGGGCACTTGATCCAAACAATATATTGAATCCTCATAAGATTATGGATGCACCAGATAACTGGGTTCAAGCTACAAATCTTAGATACAAGGTGGGGTGATTATGGGAATTTTAGGTAAATTATTTTATTTTAAAGGAAATGGTGATTTCAAAAGATCAAGAAAATATGAACAGGAACTAAACAAATGCATTCGATGTGGTTACTGTTATGAGCTTTGTCCACTTTTTAAATCCTTTTATTGGGAATCAGATACACCTCGTGGGAAATTACTTCTAATCTATGGAATGATTACTGGTGAAATAAAACCCACTCAGAAAATTGTTGATAAGATATTCCAATGTTTTTATTGTAAAAACTGCAGTGATAACTGTTCAGCAGGAGTACCCATAACAGATATTCTTACAGATGCTAGAGCGGATTTAATAGAACAAGGATTCGACGTCGAAGGAACAATTGCTAAAATTGATGAAGATCTCTGCTCAATTTGTCACATTTGTGAATCTATTTGTAAATATGAGGCCCTTGAAGTGAAAAAAGACAAAGAAGGAAAAGAAAAAATGACCGTTGATAAAATTGAATGCAGAGGCTGTGGTTTATGCATGGCAGCATGCCCAACCGGTGCCATTTCTCAAAAAGAAGGATGCGAAATAACACTGCCAGAACTTCATAATAAAGTTAAAGAAATAATCAAAGAAGACAAAAAAAAGCTTATCGTCTTTGCATGTAACTGGTCAGTTTTTCCAGGTATGCAACTTAGTGAATCACCATCTTTGGTTAAAACACCTTATGGAATAATTGTTAGTATGTGCTCTGGTCGAGTTGCACCAGAACTTGTTTTAGATGCCATTGAAGAAGGTGCATGGGGTGTTATGGTCGCTGGATGTCCCCCTGAGGAATGTGACCATGATGGTAACTATAAGACGAGAAGACGACTTGTACTTCTTAAGAACGTCATAAAGGAATTAGGTATAGATCCAAAACGAATTAGACTAGAATGGTTTTCAACAGGGGAATCAGCAAAACTATCGAAGGCAATTGATGATTATGTTAAAGAATTGGATAAAATAGGTCCGATAAAAAAAATTGAAAAAAGAAAAATTGGAGGCTAAGTATGAAGGAAAAATTTGAACCAAACATAATTGGATTTTTATGTAATTGGTGTTCATATGCTGGAGCTGATTTGGCTGGTACTAGTAGGATACAATATCCACCGAATCTAAAAGTAATCCGGGTTATGTGCTCAGGACGTGTAAATCCAATATTTGTTATAAACGCGTTACAACAAGGTGCAGATGGTGTACTAATTGGTGGTTGCCACCCTGGTGATTGTCATTATGAACGTGGTAATTATCTTGCAAGACGGAGAATGGCTGTTTTAAAAAATCTACTTGAATACACAGGTATAGATTCTAATCGAGTTAGGATGACATGGGTATCTGCAGCTGAAGGACACAAATTTGCAGAGGTAGTAAAAGAAGTAACAGAAGATATACGAAAATTAGGTCCAATGCAGCATTTCAGGAGGGAGAATAAATGGTAGATGAAAAAACCCTTCGCGATGCAGTAAAAAAAACTGTTGGACGCAAGGATGTAAAATATGTAGTTGGATATGACAAAGGTACCACTGGATTTCAGGCTGCACCAACGTTTGCATATGAAGAAAAAGATGCTGAAAAATTTGTTTTTAATCCAACTTGTGTAAATAATTTGGCAGTATACCCTATGCTTGAAGATAAGCCTCCACTTCGCAAGGGTGAAGAGCCAGATACAAGAAAGATCGGAATCGTACTTAAGGGATGTGATTCAAGAGCTATTGTACAGATTATTCAGGAAAAAGGTTTGAAAAGAGAAGACGTAGTAATCATAGGTATTCCATGTACAGGTGTTATAGACCCAAAGAAGCTAAAAGTAAAGTTTCCAGGACAGCATAAAAGTGTTGAGGTAAAATATGACAACGATAAATTTGCAGTTACGGTTGATGGAAAAACACAGAAGTTTTCAAAAGATGAACTAATGCCTGAAAAGTGTAAGGAATGTGAGTATCCAACTCCAATTATACATGATATACTGATAGGTAAGGAAATCAAAGGAGTAAAAAAACCAGATTATAAAGAAATCGAAGGCTTTGAGAAAAAATCACTTGATGATAAATGGAAAAACTGGGAAAAAGAATTTGATAAATGTATTAGATGTTATGCATGTCGGCAAGCTTGTCCAATGTGCTATTGTAAAGAATGTATGGTTGAAATTTTAGATCCTCAATGGGTTCGCAGATCAGTTAATTTATCTGAAAACACTGCTTGGAATCTACTGCGCGCTTTCCACCTAGCTGGTCGCTGTATAAGCTGCGGAGAATGTGAACGTTCATGTCCAATGGATATTCCACTTATGAAACTAAATAAAAAAATTACCAAGGATATACATGAGATGTTTGATTACAAAGCAGGAGTTGATGCAGAGGCAAAACCATTACTTGCTATGTTTAAACCGGATGATCCCGAGGAGTTTATATTGTGAGGTGATATGTAATGAGCGGATATATTTTATCTAAAGATAACCTCCCTAAGTTTATTACAGAAATCATGGGTAAAAATAAAGTGTTCGCACCTGTAGAGGTTAATGATGAAACGTACTTCAAAGAAATAAAAAATCCTAAAGATATAAACATGAAATATGATAACTCAAAACTCCCACCGAAGAGCCTTTTATTTTGTCAGACTGAAACACTTTTTAAATTTACACCTGGTACCAAGGTTAAAATCCAACCACCTGATATAAATAACAGTAAAAAAGCAATCTTTGGAATAAGACCATGTGATGCTAAAAGCTTTTTTATCATTGATCCAGTCTTCAAAGAAGATTTTGAAGATCCTTTTTATGTAACAAGGAGAGATAACATGTTACTAGTTGGTCTAAGCTGTACAAATCCTTATCCAAACTGTTTTTGTACTTCTTTTAATGACAGTCCTGCTTCCTCAAAACATGTTGATATATTGCTAACAGATATAGGAGAAAAATATTTTGTAGAGGTAAACAGTGAAAAAGGTAAAAAGATTGTTAAATCAAGCCTTTTTAAACCTGCTACAAAAGCAGATGAAACAAAGAAAAAAGAAGTCGAAAAGAAAGCAGTTAACTCAATAACACGTTTTCAGAAGATTGATAAAATCGATGAAAAACTGGATAAAATATTTGAAAATCATTTTTGGAAAGAAATTGCTGATAAATGTTTAAGATGCGGTACTTGTACTTATCTTTGTCCAACATGTCATTGTTTTGATATACAGGATGAATCAACGATGATAGAGGGTGGACGCGTTCGTATATGGGATACATGTATGATTCCTGAGTATACACTTCAAGCATCAGGTTATAATCCAAGACCAACACGTGCTAATAGAGTACGTAATCGTGTATATCATAAATATAATTATTACCCGAAAAATCTGGATGTAATAGCATGTGTAGGATGCGGTAGATGTATAGAAGGATGCCCAGTAAATATTGATATAATTGATGTAGTAACCCGTGCAGGGGAGGTGAAACCATGAGCGAAAATCCATATCAACCAAATCTCGCAACTATAGAAAATATAAAAGAAGAAGTTGGAGGCGAAAGAGCAATAAAAACCTTTAGACTGAAGTTTCAGGATAAAAATTTGCAGAATAATTTTATGTTTCAACCTGGTCAATGTGCAATGGTAAGCTTACTTGGAAAAGGAGAATGTATGTTTGCTATTTCTTCTTCACCAACTAAAAAAGGGTACATTGAAGTAAGTGTAATGCGACATGGAAAAGTAACAAAAGCACTCCATGAAGCAGAAGTAGGTGATGTTGTAGGTGTACGGGGCCCATATGGCAATAATTTTGATATGAAAGGTTGGAAAGGAAAAAACATAGTATTCATTGGCGGTGGAATAGGACAAGCACCATTGAGATGTCTAATAGACTATGTACTTGATAACAAGAAAGACTATGGGAAATTGGATGTAATCTATGGTGCAAGAACCACAGAGGATATTTCATTTAAAGATGAGTTTGCTGAGCTTGAGAAACGTAAAGATGTGAGTGTTCATCTATCAATTGATGTAAAAGAGGATGGTTGGAAAAAGTTTGTAGGATTCGTACCTGACAACCTTCTAAAGGTTAAACCATCCCCTAAAAACACAATTGCAGTAACCTGTGGTCCACCTATTATGATTAAATTTGTAATTCAAAACTTGGAAAAACTTGGATTTAACGATGACCAAATCTTTACCACACTTGAGATGAGAATGAAATGTGGAATAGGTAAATGTGGCCGATGTAATATTGGAAATCTTTATGTGTGTAAAGATGGACCTGTGTTTTCATATAGAGAGTTAAAAAAACTTCAAGGTGAAAGATAGAGGTTTGGGATAAGATATGAAAATTGGTGTATATATCTGTCAATGTGGAATCAATATTTCTCAAACAGTTGATGTTGAAGAAGTAGTAAAATACGCAAGTACCTTACCTAGTGTAGAAGTTGCTCGTTTTTATAAATATATGTGTTCTGATCCTGGACAAGAGCTAATAAAAAAAGATATCAAAGAGATGAAATTAGATCGAGTTGTAGTTGCATCGTGTAGTCCACGAATGCACGAGCCTACTTTCAGAGCTGTTCTAGAGGATATGGGTATGAATCCATACTATTTTGAAATGGTTAATCTACGAGAACATTGCTCATGGGTTCATGAGGACAAAGACAGAGCAACTGCAAAAGCTAAGCATTTAGTTGAAGGAGCAGTTGCAAGAGCAACTTTTTTAGAACCTCTTGAAAAAAAGGAAGTAAGTGTAATTCCACGAGCACTTGTTGTGGGTGGGGGTATCGCTGGAATTCAGGCAGCCCTTGAGATTGCAGAAAAAGGTTTTAAGGTGTATCTTGTAGAACGAAACCCAAGTATCGGTGGACATATGGCTCAACTTGATAAGACTTTTCCCACTATGGACTGTTCTGCATGTATACTTACGCCTAAAATGGTGGATGTAGCACGTCATCCAAATATTGAACTTTTTACCTATTCAGAAGTGCAAGATGTTGAAGGATATATAGGTAATTTCAAAGTGAAAATTAAAAAGAAACCTAGATATGTTGACATTGAGAAATGTGTTGGATGCGGAGCATGTGCTGAAGCCTGTAGGCTTCACAATAGAATACCAAATGAATTTGACATGAAAATGAGTAAACGTAGTGCTATTTATGTTCCATTTCCACAATCTGTTCCACTTAAATATACCATCGATCCTGAAACTTGTATAACTCTCAAAACTGGTAAATGTGGTGACCATGCTTTATGTATTGAAGCATGTGATGATAGAAATGCAATAGATTTTGATCAGAAAGAAGAAATTGTAGAAGTTGAAGTTGGGACAATTGTGGTTGCTACAGGTTACGAGTTGTTCGATCCTGCTAAAAAAGCAGAATATGGTTATGGTCAATATGATAATGTTATTACAGGTCTTGAATTTGAACGATTAGTTTCAGCATCAGGACCCACAGAAGGGCACGTTGAAATTAATGGTAAAAAACCAAAAAAAGTTGTATTTATTCAATGTGTGGGTTCTCGTGATAAAGAGACTAATGAGTATTGTTCCCGTGTTTGTTGTATGTATACTGCAAAACAAGCTCATATGGTAAAAGATAAAATTCCAGATGCAGATTTAATAATTTATTTTACAGATGTTCGAGCTTTCGGTAAAGGTTTTGAAGAATTCTACAATCGTGTTCAAGGAGAAGGAATCACCTATCGACGTAGAGATCTTGGTGATCCTATAAAGGTTAACAAGCAAGGTGACAGAGTCGTTGTAAAAGCCAAGGGGCATCCTGATATTGAAGCAGACCTTGTAGTACTTGCAACGGGTATAATACCAAGAAAAGATTCAAAGGAGTTATCTAGGATTTTAAATATCAACCAGAGTGCAGATGGATTCTTCCTAGAGGCACATCCAAAGCTTAGACCAGTTGATACATTTACAGATGGAATATTTTTAGCAGGTTGTTGTCAAAGTCCAAAGGATATCCCTGATGCTGTTGCACAAGCTAGTGGTGCAGCGGTTAGAGCAGCTGAGCCACTTGCAGCAGGTAAAGTAGAGGTAGAAGCAATTTCTGCAAACATTGATGAAGATTTATGTAGCGGATGCCGAATATGTGAAGATCTCTGTGCATATTCTGCTCTTGAGTTTGATGAAAAAGATAAAATAATGCGGGTAAATGATGTGCTATGTAAAGGATGCGGTTCATGTGCATCAGCATGCCCAACTGGTTGTATTTCAATGAAACATTTTGATATGAAACAACTACTTGCTCAAATAGGAGGACTTGTAGGCTAGGGGGAATGATGCTATGAAAATAGGAGTTTATGTTTGTGAATGTGGAGTTAACATAGCTGCAACTGTTGATGTTGAAAAAATAGCAGAACAAGCAAAATTATTACCAAACGTAGCAGTTAGCCGATTTTATAAGTATATGTGTTCAGATCCTGGGCAAGAACTAATTAAAAATGATATAAAAGAAAAGAAATTAGACCGTGTCATTGTAGCGTCTTGTAGTCCCCGAATGCATGAACCAACTTTCCGAGCTGTTCTTGAAGATATGGATGTTAATCCATATTTTTTAACAATGGTTAACATCAGAGAGCAATGTTCTTGGGTCCATAAAGATCGGGAAAAAGCAACCAAAAAAGCATTTTCTTTAATTAAGAGTGCTGTTCTTAATACTTCTCTTTCATCACCTCTTGAGAAAAAGAAAGTAGGTGTAACACCAACTGCTATGGTAATTGGTGGTGGTATTGCTGGAATTCAAGCAGCACTTGACATCGGAGATATGGGATTTAAAACATATCTTGTAGAAAAAACACCTAGCATTGGTGGGCGAATGGCACAACTAGATAAGACTTTTCCAACTATGGACTGTTCAGCATGTATATTGACACCAAAGATGGTTAATGTTGCACGTCATCCTAATATTGAGCTACTTACGTATTCAGAAGTTGCGGGAATTGAAGGTTACGTTGGTAATTTCAATGTACAAGTTCGTAAGAAACCTAGATATATAGACATGGATAAATGTACAGGTTGTGGTGAATGTACTAAAGAATGCCCTGTGATATTAGAAGATGAGTTTAATATGGGTCAGGGTGATAGAAAAGCAATTTATATTCCGTTTCCACAAGCGGTGCCTCAGAAATATACAATTGATAAGATTGGTATTCCACCATGTGTTAATGCATGTCCTGCTGGTGTAAATGCTCAAGGATATGTAGCTCTTATTCGTGAAGGAAAATTTCAAGAGGCTATTGATTTAGTTCGTGAGAACAATCCCTTCCCAAGTGTATGTGGTCGGATTTGTACCCATGTCTGTGAGGAAAATTGCAATCGAAAGGATATCGATGAAGCAGTTGCAGTAAGAGCATTAAAAAGATTTGCATCAGATTGGGAGATGAAACACGGTAATAAAACAAAAAAGAAAGAGACAAAAAAAGAAAAAGACACTGAGAAAGAAGAAGAAGAAATAAATCCTGTGGCTGGTAAAAAGGTAGCTATCGTGGGAGCTGGTCCAGCAGGTTTGACTGTTGCATATGACCTTGCTTTGAAAGGATATAAACCTACGGTATTCGAAGCACTATCTAAATCTGGTGGTATGTTACGTGTTGGTGTGCCTAAGTATCGGTTACCAGAGGACATCCTTGATTATGATATAGAACGAATTAAACAAGCTGGTGTTGAAATCCGGACAAATACACCAATTGGCCCTGATCTTACCTTAAAGGATCTTAAAAAAGCCGGATATGAAGCAATTTTTATTGCGATAGGAACACATAAAAGTAAACGTTTAGGTGTCGAAGGTGAAGATTTAACAGGTGTTGTTCATGCATCAGGATTTTTGCATGATACACGTATCGGAAAAAAATTGGATTTCAAAGATAAAATTGTTGCCGTAATTGGTGGTGGAAATGTTGCGCTTGATTCTGTTCGAACAGCTGTCCGTTTAGGTGCAAAATCCGCATTTGTTATTTATCGTAGAACAAGGGCGGAAATTCCTGCATTGAAATCTGAATTAGAAGATTGTGAAAAAGAAGGAATCTCATTTTATTACCTTTCAGCTCCAAAGAAAATATTAGGAGATAAGGGAAAGGTTATTGGAATTGAATGTCAACGAATGAAACTTGGTGAACCTGATGATACTGGGAGACGACGACCAGTACCTATCCTGGGATCGACATTTACCTTAGATGCAGATATCGTAATCTCAGCAATTGGTCAGATGTCGATGCTTTCATCACTTGCAGAAACACATGTAAATATTGAACTTCGAGAAAATGGTGTCATACCAATTGCAACAGAACATCTTGAATTAAAAGGAGTGTTTGGCTTCACTGCATTTTTAAGAGCACTTAGTGTTGGCGAAAAGATAGAACTGGGGAAAAAGGTTGTTGTTATTGGTGGAGGAAATGTTGCATTTGATGTTGCTCGTTCAGCAGTTCGAATTGGTGCAAAAGAAACTCATGTTGTCTGTGTTGAGTCTCGAGAAGAAATGCCAGCTTTTGATTATGAAATTCGAGAGGCTGAAGAAGAAGGTGTTGTTATTCATCCTCGTCTCATGCCAAAAAGAATCCTTGGTGTTGAAGGAAAGGTTGTTGGATTGGAAACTATTAATTGCAGTTCAGTGTTTGATAAAGATGGGAATTTTAATCCACAGGTAGTCCCCGAAACCGAGTCAATTATCGAGGCGGATTCAGTTATTGTTGCTATTGGGCAAGAAGTTGATTTTACATTGTTAAAAGCTGGTGATGGTGTTCTTGTAACTAAGGGTGGATTACTTCAAGTCGATGGAATTACACAGGAAACAAATGTACCTGGTATTTTTGCGGCGGGTGATGCAGTTGAAGGTCCTGGTCTAGTTATAACCGCGATAGCAAAAGGCCATGAGGCTGCAACATCAATTGATCGATATCTTCGAGGTGAGGACATGAAAAAAGGCCGAATCGTAAAAGAACCAATAGTGGCACCCTTACCTGAACGTGAGTTTGAGAAAAAACCTCGTGTAAAGCTTCCTGAACTCCCGGTTAAAGATAGAATTCATAACTTCAAGGAAGTCGAGCTTGAATTAACTGAGGAGATGGCAGTTAAAGAAGCACAAAGATGCTTGAGTTGTAATGTTTGTTCAATTTGTAAACAATGTGAAACAACCTGTGAAGCAGATGCAATTATCCATAACGCTCAGGAGGAAATAGTAAATCTAGATATTGGTGCAATTGTTGTAGCAACTGGTTTTGATTTATTTGATCCAATAGCTAAACCAGAATATGGATATAACAAATATAAAAATGTAATTTCAGGGCTTGAATTTGAACGATTAGTTTCAGCATCAGGACCTACAGAAGGGCACATCCAAATAGATGGAAAGGAACCAAAGAATGTTGTATTCATTCAATGTGTAGGTTCTCGTGATAAAGAGACCAATGAGTATTGTTCACGTGTTTGTTGTATGTATACTGCAAAACAGGCTCACATGGTCAGAGATAAAATTCCAAATTCAAAACTAACAATTTATTATACTGATATGCGTGCATTTGGAAAAGGATATGAAGAATTCTACAACCGTGTTCAAGGTGAAGGAATCACCTATCGACGTAGAGATCTAAATGATCCTATAAAGGTTACTAAGAAAAATGGGAAAGTTATAGTCAGAGCAAAGGGACATCCTGATACTAAAGCAGACCTGGTGGTTTTAGCTACTGGTATTATCCCACGAAAAGATAATATTGCTCTTGCTAGGATTTTAAATATAAATCAGAGTGCAGATGGATTCTTCTTAGAAGCGCATCCAAAACTTAGACCAGTTGATACATTTACAGATGGAATATTTTTAGCAGGTTGTTGTCAGGGTCCAAAGGATGTACCTGATACTGTTGCACAAGCCAGTGGTGCTGCATCAAGAGTATGTGACATTCTATCTAAAAAACAACTAGAAATCGAAGCAACTGTTGCAAATGTAAATGAAGAATTATGTCGCGGATGTGGTTTCTGTGTAGATGCATGTCCATATAAGGCCATTGAACTTAAAGAAGTCAATCGATTTGGCCATAGGGTATTAGTAGCAAAAGTAAATGAGGCTCTCTGTAAGGGATGTGGTTCATGTTCTGCTGCCTGTCTAAACGGTGCAATTAGTCATCTTGGATTTACAGATGGACAGATATTATCAATGATTAAAGCCTTAGGTAAATAATTAATGTAATTGGATAGAAGAGGTTATAAAAAATGAAAATATGTATAAGTTCAACAGGAAATACAATAGAGTATAGTAATATTGATACTACAATTCATAGATGTGCATTCTTCCTGATTGTAGATAAAGAAACCAATTCACTAAAAGCAATTTTTAACACAATCAGAGAAAATCCAAGTGAAATTGGAGCAATGGTTGGTCAAATAGTTGCAAATGAAGGAATTGATGCTGTAATTACTGAAAATATCGGTCCAAGAGCATTTGAAATATTTAAACGCTATGGGATAAAGGTATACCAGGCTAAAGGAAAAATAACAGATGCTATCAAACAATTTGAACAAGGAAAGTTAAAGGAAATTTCAAAAGCAACAGTACCAAGATTTCCTGATAAAAAATAAAATATACAAATCAAATTAAAACACCTATGGTTTAAAACCCATATTTTTTTCATTTTGTCATTTTAACAAATTAGTTTTAAATATAATAAATGGCAAAGAGTAACATGCTATTCTAGTACGATATAAAGATGGAAGGTGGTGAATAAACGAATAAAGAATATGAAGAAATCCAAAAAGAAATTGATAAATTACTCTATGAAACAAGCCAAGAACATACACATAAAGAATATAAAGATATGAAAAAAAATAAAAAATATAATCAAAAAATGAAAAAAATCGCAGAATTAACACTGAAACTTGAAGAAGATAATAATAAACACTAAAATTCGTAATTTTAAACTTCCTTTTTTATAACTCTAACAATTTTTTACTTAGAAGTCTGATATGGCTCATTTCTTCTTTTATGATATCGTCTAATTTGTCTTTTCCAAGGTGGCTTGGTACAACATCTTTCATTCCAATGTAAAATACTATCGAGTCTTTTTCAGCAGTTATTGCACTTTTTAATATTTCCTTAAAATTGGACGTGTCAATATCTTTTTCATAAAAAATACGGGTGTCTGCAAGCGAACGTAGATAGGCTTCAGCTTCACCATTTGGATCAAATGTAGTTTCTACTTTTTCATCTTGGCTAAGCTTGTTTCTCAGATTTTTAAAAATTATTTCATGTTCATCTTCCATTTTTGCCAGATCAAGTAAAAGTTTTTTGTTTTTCTCATCTGTTATGTTTTTAGCAGATGATCTATAAAACTTAGCACCATTACGCTCTATTTGCTCAGCTATTTCAAAAACCTCATCTGCATTAAAGTCAATACTCATTTTTTTATATCCCCCTTATAAGTTTTAGGATAGCTGATATATATTTCTTTATTATAAGTTTTTATAAAAATTCTACATGAAAGTTGGTGGTGTACCAACTGTTGCATATTTTGCTTTTATACTTGTGTGATTAACAGCTCTATGTTTAACTGTTGATTTATGCCAGAGAAGCTCTCCTTTTTTTAGTTTAAATGATTGATCACCTACTTCATATTCTATTTCACCTTCAAGAACATAATGTAGTTCTTCTCCATTATGTTTATACCAACGGGATGAGGTATGCGGCTCGATTTCTGCAATAATTGCTTCTAAATTTTTTGATTTAATCATTAATCTAAACTTTTTACCAGGTGTTTCAATAATACTTTTTTGCTCTCCACTTCTTAATATTACTGGTTCATCTGACATATTATCTTCAATTCATGAAAATAAGGCTGTTTTATAAATATTTCCAAAGAATATAAAAAATTAAGTACTGAAATTATATTATTCATCTAAAAATATTGGAGGTAAACTTATGGGAATTTATAAAATAATAGATATAGTTGGTATTTCTGAGAAAAGTTTTGCTGATGCTGCAAAAAACGCAGTTATTGGTGCTGCTAAAACTGTTAGAAAGATTAGACGTGCGGAAGTCATGAAGTTTGATGTAAAGGTTGAAGACGATAAACCAGTTCTTTATAGAGCTGAGATGCAAATATCCTTTGAAATAGAAAGATAATACTTTATTTGTTTAAACTAATGGGATAGTAAGACTTCCAAATGGCATCACAATAACTCTTGGTGTGATGCCTCTTTCTATTATTTTGTTTACTGCATCATTAATTGCAGTTTGAATAGTTTTATAAGGTTTCATTAGTGCTTTTTTTACGATTTTATCATCTAGATCAGTAACAGCCCATATTTCATTTTTAATCCCAATTTGAGCCATTTTTGCAGCTTTATGATAACCTAATTTATATTCCTCGTCTAGAATATTTAATACATCTTTACAGGAATTTGCTTTTCCAAGTAAATCAAGAAAAGCATCTTCACCGACTCCTGTTCGACATTTTGATATAAGGATGATTATTCCATCATCTTTTAGTGCAAGTTTACCATTATCCAGTGCTTTTTGAGATTGGTAAAGATCTATATCCATAGGATATGGTGCTGCAGAAATTACTATATTTCCTTTTTCTTTTAATGGTACACAAAATATCTTTTTTGAATAATTGATTGCTGCATCAAACGATTTATGTAAATCACCTGCTGTAACTGCAAATAACTTGTGATCTCCTGTAAGTACTGTTTGAATTGAAAATACATTTATATCTTTTAAAACGTTCATTGCATCGACCATATCATCGTTTACAGGATTTCCATCAAGAGCTAGAGAGCATGCCTCATCGCTTAGTGCAAGTTTATGGTTCATTTCGATTGTTTTATAGGAGGCAACACCAGGAAGAAATGATTTACGACCACCTGTGTATCCAGCAAAATAATGGGGTTCCACACTACCGATTACAAGGATATTTTTATACTCTGGAACAAGCTTGTTAATATACATTTCAGTTCCATTTTTTGATTTTCCAAGGTATTCCATATCCTCATCTTTTCGAGCGTCATGAGCATATACTTTTCTTCGGAATACTTCATAGGTATCACCGTAAATATATCGATATTCTTCCTCAGTTGGTGCTCGATGTACACCCGTTGCAATTAGAAATTTAACATCAGGATGAGATGACAATACTGGTAGTAGATATTTGAGTATTTTTGAAGTAGGAGTAGGTCTAGTTGCATCATTTATGATTACAAGTAGTTTTTCTGTATCATTTGCAAATTCGTCATATGATTCAAAACCAATTGGATTTTCAAGTGCCTCTTCTATTAATTTATCCTCATCTTCAACAGATACTTTTTTTGGAACCAGAATCTCGTTAGGTTCTGGTATATCTACTTTGATATTTTTTTCTCCATATGGAATATCAACTTTCATCTTTCACTCACCATTTTGATAATTTGATGTTTACTCTAAATAAACAATGTCCTAATATATTTATATTATTAAATTGACAAAATTTTTAAAAAAATAAACAAATAGATTATAAATATAGATAGATTTATATCTAAAATATGATATTGTTTTTGTTGGGACTGATATCTTGGAAAATCGTAAATCAAAAAGATTAATCGCTATATTTGTTGCACTTGGATTATTTGCAGCAAGTTTAATTCTAGTAATTTCTGGGCAAAATATTTCAAACACACATTATGATAATAGTTTTATTAGCTTTGAAGATGCTCAGAAGGTTGCAGAAGTAAAAATTTCAACAATTGAAATAGAAGAATTTTTTATAATTGATTCATTTGATATTAAAAATGATAATAACTTTGCTTTGATGTATATATTTAAGCTAACTCCTAAAGGCTATATTGTTGTATCTGGTCATATTAGTCTTCCTCCCATTATTGCATTTTCATTTAGTAACGATTTTGGAATAATATCAGATGATAATGTACTGCTACAGTTGTTAAAAGCCGATATTTCAAGTCGTGTTGAACATATTGACCAGGTTTCAACTGACATAATAAGTTATCATTATGAGCAATGGCAAAAATATTTGATCTCTGATTATGGAAATCAGCTAATAATTTCTACAACAATTATTGGTCCTTTACTTGAAACACAGTGGAGTCAAAATTCTCCATATAAGGATTTTTGTCCAATTGACAAAGATACTAGTGATCGAAGTGTTGCAGGATGTCCTGCTGTTGCTATGGCTCAGATTTTGAATTATCATAGAACAACTCAAAATGTAAAGTTTACTGATGATGATGACTACATTCATAATTATGCTGGGAATATCTATAAAATAGATGATGATTTTGAGGAATATGATTTTCCTTCTTTTCCAGAGTTAAATGTATATCTAGATACTTTGCAATATAACTATGAAAATGATATACCAATAACAGATGATGATAAAGCTGCTATTAACTTTGCATGTGGAGTTGCTGCAAAACAGGTTTATCATCCTACTGGTTCAGGCACATTTGGAGTAAACCAGGCATATCAAGCATATCAGCGTTTTAATTTTGAGGATGTTGAATTGCTTCAGGAAGGTTCAGATGTTTATGAAAGACTTCAGGTAAATATTGAAAATGGTCTCCCTGCACATATAGCTGTTGTAAATGATGCTTGGACAAGTGGTCATAATATGGTTGTAGATGGTTATGACACTGAAGGCTTTTTCCATATCAATTTTGGCTGGGGTGGCTCATATGATGGATGGTATATGCTACCTGAGGAATTACCCTATGAATTAACTGTGCTTGAAGGATTAGTTGTTGATATTAAACCAACAAGTGAAAATGCAGGGTTAGTAGGAGAGGGTTTACTGAATTGGGCTAATGTTCCAGCTGGTAAAACAGTAATAGGAGATTTTATTATTAGAAATGTGGGATCTCCTGAGTCATCAATTGATTGGGAGGTTATATCTTGGCCAGAGTGGGGAACATGGACTTTTTCACCAAGCTCTGGGGAAGATTTAACACCTGAAAGTGGATATATAACAATTGATGTTACAGTGGTTGCACCAGATGAACAGGAAAAAGATTTTGCAGGCTATGTTAAAATTGTAAATGTAGATGATAGCTCAGATTATTGTTTGATTCATATATCGCTTACCACTCCGAAAAATTAACAAATGAAACAGATATTTATGCAAATTTTAGAAAATCATCCTTTGATTTACAATTTAATCTTATTTTTCTTTGATTGAATTGATTAAGTAAACTATCTTTTTTTCATCCATTTCTTCTATTGAATAAACCTTGATATGTTTCATAGTTTTTCCTGTTCCTTCGAGGAGTTCTTGGTCTTTTTTTGTTAATCCTTTGAGTGTAAATCCCAGGTTTACATGATCTTTTAGTGCAGCTATATAATATTTTCCACATGGATCTTTTTTTGTGTAACCATAACATGGAATTCCTCCTCTCATCTCTTCGGTAATTCCAGGATAGGTTTTATTAATAATACTTCTTAATTTTTGACATATTTCTTTTTGCGGTGATTTTTGTTTATTTATATATTTATCTACTTTCTCATCCATGATATTGAGAAAATATTTTCATCATTTAAGATTAACTATGAAATAAATATAAACTTGATTAATCCCCTTCAGGTCTGAAAAACCAATCAATTGATAGTCGTTTCTTTTTTTTTAAGTCTTTTCTCATCGTTTTTAGCACTTTTCATTTCATCATTATTTTTTTGTTTATGTTTTAATTTATAACGTTTATTAAAATGATTTTTTGATTTTGCTTTTCTGTAATTTCTCTATCTCATTTTAGAAATTTTAATGGATTTACAATATTTAATAATAAGTAAGGTACAAATTATATTAATATTTTATATTATGATTCCCTTTGGGTGAGTAAGAAATGTATAATCCGATTGAACTTTCTAAAAAAACTGAACAGATCGTGGTTAAAGATAATTTGAAAAAATATTATCGGTTCAGACCAACCCGTTTTTATGGTGGAATTTCTACTGCTGATACTGTAGGTTGTAACTTAAGATGTAAGTTTTGCTGGTCAAGCAATAGTGTTTGGAATGCAAATAATACAGGTCAGTTTTACACACCTGATGTTGTTGCAGAAAAACTTCAAAGCATAGCTGATAAAAAAGGGTATCACCAGTTACGTATATCAGGGGGAGAGCCAACTATTGGAATACAACATCTAGTGGAGCTTCTTGAAAAAATCAAATCTAAATATTTGTTTATATTGGAGACAAATGGAATTCTTTTAGGATTTGATGAACAATTTGTTGATTGTCTTTCTTATTTTGAAAATCTTCATGTAAGAGTATGTTTAAAGGGTGCTGACTCTGAAGAATTTTCATTTTTTACAGGTGCTAATGTAGGTTTTGAGTATCAAATTAAGGCTTTACAATATTTAAAGGAAAAACAAATTAGTTTTAACATAGCATTAGTATCAGTAAACACGGAAAAGAAACAGCGTTTATTTCAAAAACTTATAGAATTGGGATTAGATAGAATTATGTTTGAAGAGGAGGAAATAAAACTCTATCCAATGGTTAGAAAAAGATTACGGAATGAAGGTTTATTAAATGTTTTTGAATGAATTGTTTTTTTACCATTTATTATAATGAGTTAGATGTTCTGTATCAATTCTTTTGGAGGATTTTTTTAATTCATTTGAATAACCAATTGGGATAATTGCGATAGGTCTAATATATGCGGGAAGATCTAGGATTTTTGATACTAAATCTTCATCAAATGCACCCACCCAGCAGGTGTCTAATCCATAGTCCACTGCTAAAAGTAATATGTGTTCAACTGCAGCTGTTGCATCCTGAATACTATATAGCTCAATTCCTCTTTTTCCATATGGAACAGATCGTTTTAAGTTTGCACAGACAATAATGCTGATCGGTGCTTGGATAATAAATATCTGATAAAGAGCTGCAGAACTTAGTTGTTTTTTTATATTTTCATCATCAACTATAATGAAATCTCTTGCCTGTAGATTACCTGCAGATGGTGCAAGGTTTGCATATTCTATGATTTCATTTATTGTTTTTTTTGGGATTTTTTTTTTGGTATAACTTCTTGCACTATAACGATTTTTAATTGTCTGTTTTAATTCCATATTTTTTCACTTTTTAGCTTGTTACTCTTTTTATTTTTTTACATTTATTACATATGAATTTTTGTTCGAAATTTCCTCCACCAAGATTTCTTGGTCCCCCATATTTTTCCCATTTATGGAATCCTAAGAGACATTTAATTTTCATCTTACATCCTCATGGAATTTTTTTAGATACTATTTGTCATAAAGGTCTAAATTACATAATTATATTAATAAATTATTGTATAAAAAAATCAGTATTATGATTAATATTTTGTACAAATTCAATTTTATAATTTATTTTTTTGATTTCGTTCAAATTATTAATAATAAGTATTATTTTTAAAATATTCTTAATATTTAAAGTATATTAAAAAAGATGAGGAAATTATAATGTATAAAATATTACCCATTTTAATAATAGGAATATTAGTTATAAGTGTTATTGGAGCAAGTGCTATATCTGTTATGGAAGAAAATTATGATCAATATGATATGGTAATTATTACCCCTGATACTTTTGTTTCGTATGTACAACCCCTAGTTGATCATAAAAATTCTCATGGAATTGAAACTATAGTAAAAACAACCGAGGATATTTACTCAGAATATGATGGTCGGGATAAACCTGAGCAAATTAAATATTATATAAAAGACGCTGTTGAAAGTTTAAGTATCAGATATATTTTACTTATAGGTGGAAGATTAGGTCAGCAAGATGATTGGTATGTTCCAGTTAGACATGTAGAACTTGATGATGGAGCAGGTCGAGGTAAATTTTTTATTAGCGATCTTTACTATTCTGATTTATATAAAGATGAAGGAGTATTTGAGGACTGGGACAAGAATGGAGATGATATAATTGCCCAGTGGCCAAAGGATAAGTTTGATTTAAATCCTGATGTAAATATTGGTCGACTACCATGTAGGGATACATCCGAAGTTGAAAATTGTGTTGACAAAATAATACAATATGAAAACAATGCATATGGTCAATCTTGGTTTAATAAAATGGTAAATGTTGGTGGCGATAGTTTCCCTGATTATGAGGGATATGAAGGCGAAATCACTTGTGATTATGTCTCTGGTTATATGCAGGGTTTTGATATAACTAAGCTTTATTATTCAACAGGTACACTTACCAGTTCATCTGAGGTTATTGATGCGATAAATAATGGATGTGGTTTCTTCTTTACCAGAGCAAAAGGTGGAACAGATAGAATAAGGGTACCAAGATCTGATGGAACCGAAATAATTGCTCTAAATAATGATGAAATAGATCAACTTTCTAATAAGGATCAATATCCTATAATGATACTAGGTGAATGTCAACATGGACAGTTTGGAATGCCTAAACCAAAAACCAAACCTATTTTTAATAATGCATTTAGATTCATCAAAGAAATTCTAACTCGTATTTTAAAAATCGATATGATAGTAAACAAACAAGACCCTATCCCTCTAAATATTGGAAAAGAATGCATCGCAGAAAAACTAATGTATAAAAAAGATGCGGGAGCGGTATCGGTTTTAACAAATACGCATATATGCTATGCTGCAATTGGAGATAATAATCAAAATGAGATCCCTGATGATGTTGAAAGATATGGAGGTTTTTTAGCTGCAGAAGTTTTCAGGTTATATGCTGAAGAAAATATTGATATACTAGGTGATATTCATGCAAAAACTGTTGAAAACTATGTATCATCACAACCTGTTTTAATGGATAAATATCACTGTAAAAGCGTTTTGGAATGGGTATTAATAGGGGATCCAAGTCTTAAAATCGGTGGATATCAATAATTAAGAATAGATAGAAATATATACAAAAAGTTATTTCTCTGATATATAGGGGTAGTGTTATGAAAAAATCGCTATCAATTATAATGATAATTGTTTTTTTAATTAGCTCATTTAAAATATCTGCGTTTTCAGTAAACAATGAAAAAAATATGTTAAAATTCATAGAAGAATATGATCTTGTAATAATTTCCCCAGAAATTTTTTCATCAGATTTACAACCCTTATTAAATCATAAAAACAGTCGTAATGTAAAAAGTATCCTTAAAACAACAGAAGAAATTTATGATGAATTTACTGGTCGTGACAATCCCGAACAAATCAAATATTTTATAAAATATGCTATTGAAACCTGGGACGTTCGTTATGTTATGTTAGTCGGAGGTGCACAGCTTCTACCTGGTAGATATACAAATGTTTACTATCAATATGATTACAAAACATATTGGAATTTTTTATCAGATCTTTATTATGCAGATATATATGATCAAAATAATGATTTCTGTAGTTGGGATTCAAATAATAATAATCTTTTTGCAGAATATGAATGGGACGGTGAAACAGATGAACTTGATTTTAAACCTGATGTTTATCTAGGACGTCTTCCTTGTATAAACCAGGATGAAGTTCTTGTTTGTATTGATAAGATCATCAATTATGAAAACCAGGTTTCTTATGAGCAAGAATGGTTTAAAAATTTGGTACTTATTGGTGGAGATTCCTTACTTGGTGATAGTGAACATGTTGATGAAGGTGAATATGTTAATAAGCAAGTAATGGGTATAATGGATGATTTTAATCCAGTGAAAATATGGGCATCTAATCAATTATTACTCCAATCATCTAATATTGATGATGCAATCAATGATGGTGCTAGTTTTGTATTTTTCAATGGTCATGGGGATCTTCGTATGTGGGCTACTCATCCACATGAGAATAATAATTGGATTCCAAATGATGGTTATGATAATTCAAATCTGATGGGACTTAGTAACGGCTATAAATTACCCATAGTCATCTCGGATGCTTGCTATCATTGCACTTATGATGTAGCTCCTGATTGTTTTGGTTGGACTTTTGTTACAAATCCAAATGGTGGATGTATTGCTTTTTTTGGTGGAACAGATATTGATATATCATATGGTGGAGTTGATATTATTACAAAGGGCATTGAGAAACTCTGTATTGAAATGTCAATTAATTATATCCAGGGTGATTCAACTCTAGGAGAACTGTGGGGGAATGGTCTTAGAGATTATTATCAGGAGCCACTTGATGAAATAGATATTTTAACACTAGAAGAGTTTCATTTGTTTGGAGATCCATCTTTGCAAATAGCAGAAGGTTCTCAACCTCCTGAAAAACCTTCTAGACCTACTGGACCTGGGAAAGGGAGTCCTGGTAAATCTTATACATATTCTTCATCGAGTATAGATCCTGAGCAGGACTTTATTTATTACAAGTTTGACTGGGGTGATGAATTAGACTCAGGCTGGCTTGGACCTTATAACTCAGGAGACACAGTTGAAGCAAGTCATAGCTGGGAAGAGAAAGGAAGCTATTATGTTCGCGTGATTGCAAAAGATGAAAATAATAAATATAGTCAATGGTCAGAACCATTACCAATAACAATACCAAAAAATAAAATTACATTCATATTTTTAGATAGAGTTAGTTCATTATTTAATTTGTTTTTAGAGAGATTTTAGTCATCAAAGATGAATAATTCATCAATAGTTGTCTTAAGTGCTTTAGCTATTTCATATGCAAGTTTTAATGATGGATTATATTTTCCTTTTTCTAGAAATACAATTGTTTCTCTTCTGACACTGATTTTCTTTGCAAGATCTTCTTGAGTTAAATCATATCTTGCTCTGAATTCTTTGGTTCTTGTTTTCATTTAAGGTTCCTTTCCTGGAATAGTAGATATATAAAATCATAAATACAATTCCAGATACTAAAACAACGGATGCGGTGACAAGTCCTCCTCTTAATTCTTGATCAAAGATTAGATTATATCCAAGGTTACTACCTACAGCACTCCATATTGCAGCAATGAAACCGTAATATCCTGCTTTGTATCCTACAACTTTTAATCTTTCATCTTGGACGGTCAGTCCTGCTTTTAGATTTTTTACTCTGTCCCATATTAGGTATAATGATGTGATTACCAATATTGCTATTATTAAAATTGTAAATATGTCAAATAGTTCAATATCATCTTTTGCTATTAAATAAAATAAAAATGTGAATATTACACATGCTGCTATTCCTATACCTATAATAGTTGTTAATTTATCTTTCATTTTTATATCACCTTATGTTATTATATTATAACATATTGTTAATTATATATAACATTATGTTAAATATATTTAACCTTTTAGGTTGAGAATGTTGAACAAAATAAAATAAAATATATGGTAAAAATG
>CP070836.1:704657-765338 GCA_020341795.1 Thermoplasmatales archaeon | reverse complement strand
GAACTCCATCACCAGTACGTTTAACAACAATACAATGCTTAACACTTGGTGCATCTTCAAGTGCTTCATCAGCTTGTTGTTTTAAATATACTTTTCCACCACGCCGCCAGAAACCATCACAAGTAATGACAACTTTTGCTTCACAATCATTTACACGATCACGAAAAGCAGATGCGCTAAAACCTGAAAAAACAACTGAATGAATAGCTCCAATTTTTGCACAAGCAAGCATAGCAATTGGTAGTTCAAGGATCATAGGGAGATAAATTCCAATTCGATCACCTTTTTTAATACCAAGTTTTTTTAATGCACATGCAAATTTGTTTACCTCGACATATAAATCATTGTATGTGATTTTCTGAACATCTCCAGGTTCTCCTTCAAAAATAAATGCAACCTTGTTTTTTCTCCAACTTTTTACATGTTTATCTAGAGCGTCATGAACGATATTATATTTTGCTCCTACGAACCATTTTGCATATGGAGGGTTCCATTCTATTATTTTATTAAATGGTTCGTACCATTCAACTAAATCTTTTGATACTTCTTCCCAGAACCATTCCCAGTTTTCCGCTTTCTTATAAAGCTCATCAACTTTTTTGATATCGTATTTCTCCATCCATAGTTTAACATTTGTTTGATTTACAAGTTCTTCTTTTGGATTAAAAATACGTTTTTCATCCAGAAGTACAGAAATGTCTTCTTCACTCATATTTCACACCAAAAATATATAATTATTTTGTGGTTTAGATATCTCCTGGGAAAGCGCCTGTTAGAAGTGCATAATCTTCAAAGTTTTCAACCCAATCAAAGCTTTCATCAAGCTCACTCTCAGGTATTTTTTTTGCTTTTTCCGCAAGGTATTCTTTTTGAGTTTCAATTAATTTTTCAAGTGGTGCAAATCTTTTTGCTTTAACAACAGGATAATATGTACAAGAGTCTACTCCATCCAAAGTTCGAATATATTCTTTTAAAAAGTTATTTACTGTTTTTGCTGAATCAGCTGCAATATTCATAACTAAATCTTCATCGCCAAGGGAATATGAAACATATATTGGAAACAAGTTGAATGGATAATTGAAGTTTATCATATAGTTGTATAATTTTTTATAATTTCGTGGGTGCGTATAAATTCTAACAACAAATCTCTGCATATTTTCAGGTTTTTTCTTTGGAATTGGGAAAAAAACAGGTTTCATAAGTGATATTGTTCTTGTATGATGACATTCATCAAATTTTGAAAGTGTTTCCGTTAAGAAATGAGCTATATTATCAGGATCTTTTACATTAAAAATAACTCCAACACTCATCATACCTTCCAACTGTGCTGAATATAATGGTGTTACAACATCTGATTTTTCTTTTGCAATAACGTTTTCGACATAATGCCATACTTTATTTAGATCCGTTTTTGGATACATTCTTACAATCATCATCATATAATTTTTCCTCCATATAATGTATATATTTGGATTTGCCTGTATATACTTTTACTATAAGAATTTTTTTACAGGTTTTACAAATAATTTAAGTAGTATTTCTATATACGGTATACTACCATATAACCCTTATAAAGTACGTATTGGGAGGTTAATATAAATGGGTAAAGGTATTGTTCAAAAAATTTTAGAAAAACATATTGTAGAAGGTAAATGGGAACCTGGAAAAGAAATTGCAATAAAGGTGGATCAAACACTAACACAAGATGCAACAGGTACTATGGCTTATCTACAGTTTGAAGCAATGGGTGTATCGAAGGTTAAAACTGAACTTTCTGTTAGCTATGTTGACCATAATACAGTCCAGATAGGATTTGAAAATGCAGATGATCATAAATACTTGCAAAGCGTAGCTGCAAAATATGGTATAATTTATTCAAGAGCTGGAAATGGAATATGCCATCAAGTTCATCTTGAACGCTTTGGAAAACCTGGTAAAACATTACTCGGTAGTGATTCACATACACCAACTGGTGGAGGTATAGGCATGGTTGCCATTGGTGCAGGTGGACTTGATGTTGCAGTTGCAATGGCAGGTGGACCATTTTATCTTACATGTCCAAAAGTTATCAAAGTAAATTTAAAAGGAAAACTTAAACCATGGTGTGCTGCAAAAGATGTTGTACTAAAAATGCTTGAAACTTTTACAACCAAGGGAAATGTTGGGTGTGTCTTTGAATATGGTGGAGAGGGAGTAAAAACACTTTCTGTACCAGAACGTGCAACAATAACCAATATGGGTGCAGAATGTGGTGTTACAACAAGTGTATTTCCAAGTGATGAAACAACAAAAGCATTTTTAAAAGCACAAGGTCGTGAAAATGACTGGAGTGAAATGAAAGCAGACTCTGATGCGCAATATTTCAAAGAAATAGATTTAGACCTAAGTGAAATTGTACCCTTAGCAGCATATCCACATAGCCCTGGTAATATTAAAACAGTTAAAGAACTTGAGGGAATGGATGTAGATCAGGTGTGTCTTGGGAGTTGTACAAATTCTTCATATAAGGACCTTATGACAGTTGCAAATATTGTAAAAGGTCATATTGCACATCCAAATGTGAGTTTTGTAATTGCCCCAGGTTCAAAACAAGTACTTGAAAATATCGCACGTGATGGAGGGCTTACAAATCTTATTTCAGCTGGTGCAAGGATAGCTGAATCAGCATGTGGCTTTTGTATTGGAAATAGTCAATCACCAAAAACTGATGCTGTATCACTAAGAACAAGTAACCGAAATTTCCTTGGGCGATCTGGTACGAAAAGTGCACAAGCTTATTTAGTTAGCCCTGAAACAGCAGCAGCAGCTGTGATAACTGGAAAAATGACTGATCCAAGAGATCTAGAAAAAATGGGAATAAAGTATCCAGATGTACAGATGCCTGAAAAATTTTACATTGAGGATAGTATGTTCATTTATCCACCAGAGAACCCCGAGAAAATAAAAATATACCGAGGGCCAAACATTGGTGATCCACCAGCAAGTCTTCCAATGCCAGATGAAATTAAAGGGGAAGTTACAATAAAAGTAGAAGATCAAATAACAACTGATCATATAATTCCAGCTGGTGCAAAAATGAAATATCGATCCAATGTTCCAAAATACTCAGAGTTTTTATTTGAGGTTGTTGACTCTAATTTCTATGATCGAGCAAAAAAAATAAAAGATAGTGGAAAACACAATATCTTTGTTGCAGGTTTAAGCTATGGTCAAGGATCATCCCGAGAACACGCTGCATTGTGTCCAATGTATATGGGAACAAAAGCAGTTATTGCAAAATCATTTGAAAGAATACATACAGCCAATCTGATCAATTTTGGAATAATTCCATTGACTTTTAAAAACGAATCAGACTATAGCAAAGTCGATCAAGGAGATGACATCGAAATACCTGATATAAAAACTGCAATAAAAAATGGTGGAGTTTTAAAAGTAAAAAATAAGACTAAAGGTACTGAATTTGAAGTAGAATATAATCTCTCTGATAGACAAAGAGAGATAATACTTGCAGGAGGAACTCTTGCATATATGAAAGAAAAAGCTAAATAAAATTTAAAAACGAGGTAGAAAAAATATGGCACAAAGAGGAATAAGAGAATATTATGGGAAGAAAATGCTTGCCAAATACTGGACAGAGTATTTCGGTAAAGATTTCAAATACCCCGGAAAAATTGCTCTGGTTGATCCCAAGACAAAGCTTGATGATCTTCCAAAAAAATATAAATGGTTAAAAGAAGAAAAGCTAGTAGTTAAACCTGATCAGCTATTTGGTAAACGAGGAAAACATGGACTGATAAAAGCCGATGCAAGTTTTGCAGAGGCAAAGAAATGGATAAAAGAACGAATGAACAAAGACACAAAAGTTGGTAAAGTAACAGGTACATTGACTCATTTCATTATTGAACCATTTGTTCCACATGAAGGAGAGTTTTATGTTGCAATAAAAAGCAACCGTGAAGGTGACACAATTTATTTCTCAAATCACGGTGGAGTAGATATTGAGTCTGTTTGGAAAACTGTTGCAGAAATTCAAATAAATGTGGATCAAGACATAGATAAAATAAATGTTGAAAGTAAACTGCCAAAGGATACACCTAAAGCGAATAAGAAAATGTTTTCAGAGTTCATAAAAGGTTTATACAAGTTTTATAGAGAACTAAACTATGCATATCTTGAAATCAACCCATTTGTTGTAACAGGCAAAGATATCATACCACTAGATCTTGTAGCAAGACTTGATGACACAGGTCATTTTGAAAGTAGTGAAAAATGGGGAGGAATAACATTTCCAGCACCATTTGGACGAAAACTCTCTAAAGAAGAAGAATACATAAAAATGATGGATGAAAAAAGTGGTGCTTCACTAAAACTCACGATACTAAATCCAAAAGGACGAGTATGGACAATGGTTGCAGGTGGAGGAGGAAGTGTTATCTATACAGATACTATAGTTGATTTAGGATATAGAGATGAACTTGCAAATTATGGAGAATACAGTGGAAATCCAACAACTGATTTAACATATGAATATGCAAAAACCATACTTGATTTAATGACACGTGAAAAAGATCCAAAAGGACGAGAAAAATACCTACTAGTTGGCGGAGGAATAGCAAACTTTACAGATGTTGCAAAAACATTTACAGGAATTACAATGGCTCTCCGGGATTACAAAAAGAAACTTAAAGATGCAAATGTAAAAATATATGTTCGACGAGGTGGGCCAAACTATCAGGAAGGACTTAGAATTATGAAAGATCTTGGTAAAGAACTTGGAATACCAATTGATGTATATGGACCTGAAACACATATGACAAGAATTGTTAATATGGCTTTAGGGGGTAAATAATGGAGGCAATAACAATGACAAAAACTAAACAAAAAACAAAACCAACCAAAAAAGCAGGTAAAAAAGACTACATAATAATGGATAAAAATACCAAAGCAATTGTATTTGGATTTCAACAAAGAGCAATACAACGAATGCTTGATTTTGATTACATATGCAGACGAGAAGAGCCATCAGTTGTAGTAATTGTAAATCCAACACGTGATGGAATGCATAAATGTTTCTGGGGAACCAAAGAAATATTAATACCAATGGTAAGAACACTCAAAGAAGCATCAAAAATGCATCCTGAGGCAGATTTTATGGTAAACTTTGCAAGTTTTAGATCTGCATATCCAACGAGTAAAGAAGCACTTGAAACCAAAACCATAAGAACAGTTGCAATAATTGCAGAGGGAGTCCCTGAGCAAAGAACCAAAGAGCTAATAAAAATTGCAAATGAAAAAAATAAATGGATTATAGGACCAGCAACAGTAGGTGGAATAGCAGCAGGTGGATTCAGAATAGGAAACACAGCAGGTATGCTTGACAACATTGTTGCATCAAAACTACATCGTCAAGGAAGTGTAGCATATGTTTCAAAATCTGGTGGACTATCAAATGAGTTAAACAATATAATTGCTATGAATACAGATGGAGTGTTTGAAGGAGTTGCAATAGGTGGAGATAGATATCCTGGTTCAACATTTATACAACATATGATGAGATACGAAGCAAATCCTGATATCAAAATGATGGTACTACTAGGTGAAGTAGGTGGAATAGATGAATATGAAGTAGTCGAAGCAATAAAAAAAAGACGAATAAAAAAACCAGTAGTTGCATGGTGTATTGGAACTTGTTCAAAAGTATTTCCAGCAGAGGTACAATTTGGTCATGCTGGTGCAAGAGCTGGTGCAGATTTGGAAACTGCCGATGCAAAAAACAAAGCACTCAAAGAAGCCGGAGCATATGTTCCAACTAGTTTTGATGACTTTGATGATCAAATTAAAAAAGTATATACAAAACTAGTAAAATCTGGAAAGCACAAACCAATACCTGATGTTGAGCCTCCTATAATACCACTTGATTATGATGTTGCACTTAAACAAGGAGTTATTAGAAGACCTGCAAATTTCATCTCAACAATATCAGATGACCGTGGTGAAGAATTACGATACTGCGGTGTGAAAATTAGCAGAATCTTTAAAGACAAATGGGGACTTGGTGGAGTAATCGGCCTATTATGGTTTAAAAAAGATTTACCAATGTGGGCTAGAGAATTCATAGAACGAGTTGTTCTCCTTACAGCAGATCATGGACCAGCTGTATCAGGTGCCCATAATAGCATAATTGCTTCTCGAGCTGGTAAAGACTTAATTTCATCTCTTGTTAGTGGATTACTAACAATTGGTCCAAGATTTGGTGGTGCAGTACAAGGAAGTGCAGATCATTTTACAAAATATCTTTATGCCGGTGAAGAGCCATCCTTTATGGTCAAAGACATGAAAAGTAAGAACGTGAACATACAGGGCATAGGACATCGAATTAAATCAGTTACAAATCCAGATGTACGTGTAACAATAATGGTAGATTTTGCTAAGAAAAATTTCCCAGTTACAGAAACATTAGATTACGCATTACAAGTCGAAAAGCTCACAACAGCAAAAAGAAACAATCTAATTTTAAATGTTGATGGTTGTATAGGTGTACTCTGCTGTGACATGCTAAGAGGAATAGGTTATACACGAGATGAAGTACGTGAATTTGTAGACCTTGGAATATTAAATGCATTCTTTGTACTTGGGAGAAGCATAGGCTTCATGGGTCATATTATGGATCAAAAAAGATTGAAATCCAGACTATATAGACATCCATGGGATGACATAGAATATATGATGCCTGATAAACCAGAAAAAATAAAATAAATTAAAACATGGAGAACGATACAGATGAGTAATGAAGATGAAAAGATAATTTATACAAAAGTTGATGAGGCACCAGCTTTAGCAACTTACTCTTTTCTTCCAATAATTAAAGCGTTCACTAAAGCTGCAGGGGTAAATATTGAAACAAGAGATATCTCACTTGCAGGTCGAATAATTGCAAATTTTCCTGAAAATCTGACAAAGGAACAAAAACAAACCAATGATCTTGCTTATTTAGGAGAGCTTGTAAAAAAACCAGAAGCAAATGTAATCAAACTACCCTGTATTAGTGCATCAATACCTCAGCTAAAAGCTGCCATTAAAGAATTACAAGGACATGGATATAAAATACCAGATTATCCAGAAGAACCAAAAAAAGAGGAAGAGAAAAAAATAAAAGCAAGATTTGACAAAATAAAGGGAAGTGCAGTAAACCCTGTACTAAGAGAAGGAAACTCAGATAGAAGAGTACCCGGTCCCGTAAAAAGTTATGCAAAACATAATCCACATCCAATGGGTGAATGGGCAAAAAACTCAAAATCACATGTTGCATACATGTCCTCCGGAGATCTTCGATCAAATGAAAAATCTACAACAATAACAAAGGAAACAGCTGGAGACGCAAAAATCGAATTCATCGGTAAAGATGGTAAAATAAAAACACTAAAAGAAAAACTAACACTTATTGATGGTGAAATAATTGATGCAACAGTATTCAGCAAAAAAGCCTTGAGAGCGTTTATTGAAGAACAAATTAAAGATGCAAAAGAAAAAGATGTATTGTTCTCAGTTCACCTAAAAGCAACAATGATGAAAGTATCAGATCCAATTATTTTTGGCCATGTAGTATCTGTTTACTTTAAAGATGTCTTTGAAAAACATGCAGAAACATTTATAAAACTAGGTATTAGCCCAAATAATGGACTTGGCGACCTTTATCAAAAAATCAAACAACTACCAGAAAATGAAAGAAAAGAAATCGAGTCAAACATTGAAGCTTGTTATGAAAAAGGACCCAAGCTTGCAATGGTAAACTCTGAAAAAGGGATTACCAATCTGCATGTACCAAGTGATACAATAATAGATGCATCTATGCCTGCTGCTATTCGTAACTCAGGAAGAATGTGGGGACCAGATGGAAAGCTTCATGATACAAAATTTACAATCCCTGATAGCAGCTATGCAGGGATATATCAAACAGTAATTGAAGATTGCAAAAAAAATGGTGCTTATAATCCAAAGACAATGGGAACAGTTCAAAACGTAGGTCTTATGGCTCAAAAAGCAGAAGAATATGGTTCACATGATAAGACATTTCAAATACCAGACGATGGAAATGTATGGGTGGTTTCTGAATCAGGTCAGACAATGCTTGAGCACAATGTTGAAAAAGGTGATATCTGGCGTATGTGCCAAGTGAAGGATTTACCAATCCAGGACTGGGTTAAACTAGCTGTAAATAGAGCAAAAAAAACTGGCTCGCCAGCTGTTTTCTGGCTTGACAAAAACAGAGCACATGACGCTCAACTTATTAAAAAGGTAAATAAATATTTAAAAGACCATGACACGAGTGGACTGGAAATTCATATAATGTCCCCGGTAAAAGCAACTCAGTATTCAATTAACCGAATGAGACATGGAAAAGATACTATATCAGTAACAGGAAATGTATTGCGTGATTATTTAACTGACTTGTTCCCAATACTTGAGGTTGGTACGAGCGCAAAGATGTATTCAATAGTACCTTTAATGAATGGTGGAGGGTTATACGAAACAGGCGCAGGTGGATCAGCACCCAAGCATGTTCAACAGTTCATGGAAGAAGGGCATCTTAGATGGGACTCGCTTGGAGAGTTTCTTGCTTTATCAGTTTCTTTGAAACATCTCGGTAGTAGAACCAAAAATGAAAAAGCATTAATCCTTGCAGAGGCACTTGACCAAGCAACTGCAAAATTTCTATTGAATAACAAGTCCCCATCTCGAGTTGTAAATGAACATGATAATCGAGGTAGTCATTTCTATCTAACAATGTACTGGGCTCAAGCGCTGGCAGACCAGACTAAAAATAAAGAACTTCAATCACATTTTACAAAACTTGCCCAAGAGCTAACTGAAAATGAGGAGAAAATAAATAATGAGTTACTAGCATCACAAGGTCACCCAGTTGAGCTTGGTGGATATTATAAACCAAATGTTGATATGGCTAATAAATCAATGCGTCCAAGTGTAACTTTTAATAAAGCATTAGAATCAATAGCTGTGATTACCGCCTAAGACTTCTCTTTTTTCTTTTTTATTTTTCTTATAATAATATTTTTAAATAATTAACCGATTTATAACTCTTGTATAGGATGGGTAAAATAGAAAAAATAGTGAAAAAACATAAGAATGGGGCATTATTAAATCTCTTTGTTACTCCATCTTCCAGAAATACTATCTTTCCTGCAGGATTCAACAGCTGGCGTAAATGCATTGAAATACATGTTCCATCACCTAATATAGATAACAAGGCAAACAAGGATGTGATTTTAACAGTTGCTGATTTTTTTGACAAATCCTTTAAAGATGTTTTTGTTCTAAAGGGTAGTAAAAAAAGAGAAAAAACTGTTTTTGTTAAAGATATATCTATTGATTTTGTATCAAATAGGTTGAGGGAATCACTCAATGAATTATGAAAAATCATTTGAGGATTTAAAAAAATCAATATTAGAACTTAAAGAGGAAAACAAATTAATTCCAATTATCGTTGAGGGTGAAAAAGATGTTGAAGCCCTTTACAAACTTGATATTAATGGAACCATTATTACTATTAATAGTGGATTGTCGATTCCTGATTTTTGCGATAAGATTGCAAATGAATATCAAGAAATTATAATTCTAACAGATTGGGATAGAAAAGGAGGTTTTCTTTGTCATACAATCATAAGAAATTTAGAAGGTCGTGTAGTATGTAATACGCGCTATCGTGAAATTTTTGCAAAAAATACTATGATAAAAACAGTTGAAGGTTTACCATCATGGATATCGACAATGAATGAAAAATTGAGGATTTAGAAAAAAATAATTGGGAGTTTGTTTAAGCAATATTTTTCGATAGAGAGGTCCGGTGAGGAGACTCAAAGAAAAGAGATTGCTTAAACACTCCAATTTATTTAAAATCACACTGGTATAAAAAATTTGTCTTAAAACATGTAGGCGATTGACGAATTTTACTAGTATTATTTATTAACAATTAGCTATGAGTAGAATAGATGATATTCTTAAGAAAAAAATGCTTTTAAAGATAGAAAAACGATGCAAAAACCCTTGAATATATTAAAAAAGATATATTATGATATATCATTAAATATTCATTTAGAGGTATATTATGATTTGTTTTAAAGAAAATATTAAAATTTGGTTTACTTTTACGATGGCAAATAATGTAAAAAACATGTCCAATTTGCGGAATGAAAGGTACAATTCCAGCGCATAATCAATATTTTTGCAGTGAACATTATCCTAAAAAATACGAAGAAAAAGAAGAAATTCCTGATGAAGAAAAATATTGCCCGAGTTGTGCAGCAAAACCTGGTAATTCTTGGTATAAAGAAAGACTATTTATGATTATAATACTTACAATTAAATTACTAAATATAGGATATTTAATATTTAAATTTGTAACTATTCAATATCACAATAATTTTGGGGATTTTGTATATAATTTCATAGATTACGTTGCTTTGATATGGTGGGCAATATTAATTGGATTTTTAATTGGAGGAATAATTGATTATTTCATACCTAGAAGATACATTGAAAAATATCTTTCTCGACATAAAAAAAGAACCATTTTATATTCTATTTTTTGGATTTTTTATGAGTGCATGTTCCCATGGAATCCTTACGATTGCTATAGAGTTTTATAAAAAAGGTGTAAATACCTCTTCTGTAGTTGCATTTCTATTAGCATCACCATGATCAAATCTGCCAATCACGGTATTACTATTTGGATTCTTTGGAATTAAAGCATTATTAATTATTGTATCTGCATTAATTATTGCTGCAACTACAGGTTTAATATTCCAAGTACTTGAGCGAAAAGAATTGGTTGAATGCCAACATTGTAAAATGGGTGTAAATAGACCCGTCTTAGAGGATTTTTCAATTATAAAAGATATCAAAAGAAGATTTAAAAATTACAAGTTTTCCGGAGGGAATGTAAAATATGCAATTGTAGGAACTTTAAAAGGTTCATGGGCTCTGACAAAAATGGGAATGTGGTGGCTTATTATTGGAATGTTAATGACAGCTTTTGCAAGAACAGTTGTAAGCCATGATTTATTCCTACAGTATATAGGTAAAACATTATTAGGTTTAATAGTTACCCTTTTTTTACAACTATAATTAAGGTTTGCTCTGAAGGAAGTTCACCATTAGCATTTGAAATATTTAATCAAACTGGTGCCTTTGGAAATAGTTTTAAATTCTTAATGGCAGGTGTAGCAACTGATTACTCTGAGATTGGACTTATATGGCATAATATTTGTAGAAAAGCTGCGCTCTGGACTCCAATAATTATTGTTTCGCAGATATTATTTTTATCTTATTTGTTTAACATTTATCTTTAATTTATATTAAATTATAAATCTTATAAAATTGTTAAAAATATTTTTTTTATGATACTATTTATAAATTAATACAGTATTCATTATATGATTGTGTGAGGAGAAGTTGTTATGGTATTTTCATTTGATGAAAGCATAGCTGAATTATCAGAACATATTTCATTAACAGCAATTTTAGATGGGGATTTATCACTTTTTACCTGGTTGCTTTATCTAATAATAATTATTGCGATTTATTCAATTGTAATTTATCATTTTTATCGTTTTATTGCACGACGGGATTGCTTTAAACCTACTAAAACAAGATATTCAAAAGCAGTAGGTGTTTTAAGATATTTATTTTTATATCCATTTATAGCAATTTTATTTTTCATTGGTTTTTCAATGATACTTATTTTTTTAACTAAAACATATAATATTGAAACAGTTCTCTACGTTGCCTTTGCTATAGTTCTAGCTATAAGAATAACTGCTTATTATACAGAAGACCTGTCAAAAGATGTTGCTAAAATGTTACCATTTGCAATTCTTGGTATTTTTCTTGTTGATTCTACATATTTTAAATTTTCAAGTGTCACAGATAGATTAAATGAAATTCCTGAATATATTAACCTGATAATACAATTTTTAATTTTAATTATAATAATTGAATGGATACTTAGATTAGCTTTAATGGTTAGATATGCAATATTTCCTAAAAAAGAAGAATCTACACTATAGTAAAAATAAAATATTTTTTTCCTTTTCTTAAATTTTAAATAGTTTGTAATGAAAATAATACTTTCAATTATCTAATTATTATACTTTTAAGCAAAAAATTTGAATACCTAAAAGGCATGTGGGAGAAAACCTTTACTCTAAAAATGAGATATTTTTAATGGGGGGAATAATTGAAAAATATTAAAATAAAAGGTGCTAGAGAGCATAATTTAAAAAATATTAACCTTGAAATTCCAAGGGATAAATTCATTGTAATTACGGGTTTATCGGGTAGTGGTAAATCAACACTTGCATTTGATACTATTTATGCTGAAGGACAAAGAAGATATGTTGAATCGCTATCTGCTTATGCTCGACAGTTTTTAGGACTTATGCATAAACCTGATGTTGACAGTATAGAAGGGCTTTCCCCTGCAATTTCTATTGAGCAGAAAACAACTAGTAAAAATCCTCGAAGTACAGTTGGTACTATTACTGAGATTTATGATTATTTAAGGCTTTTATTTGCCCGTGTTGGAACGCTTTATTGCCCGGAGCATAATAAAAAAATTGAATCTCAATCACCTCAGAAAATTGCTAAAAAAATAGATGATGATTTTAATGGAATGATAACAATTCTTTCACCAATTGTACGACAGAAAAAAGGAACTTATGAACAACTTTTTATGGATTTAAACAAAGAAGGATACAGCCGTGTTCGTGTGGACAAAGCAATTTATCGAACAGATGAAGAGATAAGTCTAGATCGATATAAAAAACATGATATTGATATTGTAATTGATAGATTTAACAAATCTGATAAATCACGTCTAGCAGAAGCATGTGAAAATGCATTATCAAGATCTGATGGATTGTTGATTGTTGTTGATAAAAAAGAAAATGAAAAGATATATTCATCAAAGATGGCATGTCCAGTTTGTGGCATAGTTTTTGAAGAACTTCAACCTCGCATGTTTTCATTTAACAGTCCTTTTGGCGCTTGTGAAAAATGTCATGGGCTTGGAATAAAGATGGATTTTGACCCGGAACTTATAATTCCAAATTTGGATCTTTCAATGGCAGACGGTGCAATAAAACTTTATCGAAATGCACTTGATGGATGGAGAATTCATTTTCTTGGAGCTCTAGCAAAACATTATAGTTTTTCAATATTTACACCTATTAAGAATCTTTCTGAGGAGCAATATGATGCTCTAATGTATGGTTCACATGAAAAAATAAGGTTTAACATGGTTGCAAGAAATGGTGATGCACAATGGACTGGTCATAGTAGATGGGAAGGGCTCATACCTCAATCTGAACGTCTTTACAAACAGACAGAATCTGAATATAGAAGAAGAGAACTTGAAAAATTCATGCGTATTACACCATGTCCTGAGTGCTCTGGAAAAAGATTAAAGAAGAAAGTCCTCTCAGTAAAAATTGCTGATAAGTCAATTATTGATGTAACTGACATGTCTATTAAACAATGCATTATTTATTTTAAAACCTTAATTCTTTCAAAAAAACAAGAAGAAATCGCATGGCAGATTTTAAAAGAAATTAAGCAGCGTCTTGATTTTCTTGACAAGGTCGGACTAAATTATCTTACTCTTTCACGGAGCGCAGGTACACTTTCTGGTGGTGAAGCACAAAGAATACGGTTGGCTACACAGATTGGTTCAAATTTGATGGGAGTTGTATATATACTAGATGAACCCTCAATTGGTCTACATCAGAAGGATAATAAAAAATTAATTAACACACTCCATAGACTTAGAGATCTTGGAAATACCCTAATAGTCGTTGAACATGATGAAGAAACAATACGTCATGCTGACCATGTAGTGGATATGGGACCAGGTGCAGGTCTTCATGGTGGTAAAATCGTTGCACAAGGGGCACCTGAAGAAATAGAAAAACATCCAAGTTCATTAACAGGTAAATATCTAACTGGTGTACTTGAGATTGACCTTCCTGAATCAAGAAGAAAATCTGAAAAATTTTTACATATATATGGGTGTCGTGAACATAATTTAAAGGATATAAATGTTCATATTCCCCTTGGTGTTTTGACATTAATTACTGGTGTATCAGGTTCTGGTAAATCTACTCTAATTTATGATATACTTTATCGTAGTTTAATGAGAAAACTTCATGATTCAAGGACTAATCCAGGAGATCATGACGGTATTGAGTTTGATGAAAGAGTTGATAAAGTCATTGTTATAGACCAAAGTCCAATAGGTAAAACACCTCGTAGTAATCCTGCGACTTATACAAAGGTTTTTGATGAAATACGCAAGCTATTTGCTCTTACCCCTGAGGCTAAAAGACGGGGGTATAAACCTGGTAGATTTTCTTTTAACGTCAAAGGTGGTCGATGTGAAAACTGTCAAGGTGATGGGCTAATAAAAATTGAGATGAATTTTTTACCTGATATTTATATAGAATGTGAAGAATGCAAAGGTAAAAGATACAATAATGAAACTCTTGAGGTCACATATAAAGATAAAAACATTGCTGAAGTACTTAATATGAGTGTGGAAGAAGCACTTGAGCATTTTAAGAATCATCCACTAATTAAAAGGAAACTTGAGACACTATCACGTGTGGGTCTTGATTATATAAAACTTGGTCAGAGTTCAACTACTCTTAGTGGTGGAGAAGCTCAAAGAATCAAACTTACACGTGAGCTTTCAAAGAAAAGTACAGGTCGTACTGTTTATCTATTGGATGAACCAACAACTGGTCTGCATTTTCACGATGTGAAAAAATTAATTGATGTTTTAAATAGTCTTGTAGAGCTTGGAAACACTGTTGTCGTAATTGAACATAACCTTGAAGTTATAAAATCAGCAGATTACATAATTGATCTTGGACCAGATGGGGGAGATCTCGGTGGAGAAATAGTTGGAGCAGGAACACCCGAGGAGGTATCCAAAGTTAAAAGGAGTTATACTGGGGAGATTTTAAAACCTGTACTTTTAAAAGGTAAAGTAAAATGTTTAACATAAAAAGTTTTCCTAATGATCCAGGTTGTTATCTTTTCAAAGATATTAAAGGAAATGTTATTTACATTGGTAAGGCAAAAAATTTAAAGAAAAGAGTTAAAAATTATTCTCAGAAAAAAAACCTAGATTCAAAAACACAAAAAATGCTGGATTATACAAAATCTGTTGATTTCATTATAACTGATAATGAGGTTGAATCATTAGTTCTTGAAAACACATTAATTAAAAAATATCAACCAAGATATAATATTCGCTTGAAGGATGCAAAAAGTCATTCTTACATTCTAATTACAAAAGACGAATATCCAAGGATAATTATAGACCGTTGGAAAACTGGAATGGGGAGTTTTTATGGACCTTTCCTCAGTGCTCATGAAAGGGATTACGTTTTACATTTTATAAGGAGAACTTTTAAAATCAGGACATGTAATAAAATGCCCAAAAGAGCATGTCTTCGACATCATATTAACCTTTGTGATGCGCCTTGTATAGGTCTTATTACAAAACAAGAATACAATAATAATATTGGAAAATCAAAAATGATACTAACTGGTAAATCACTGGAGCTTTTAAAAAGATTAAAACAAGATATGAAAAAATTCTCTGATAAATCAGATTTTGAAAATGCTTTGAAAATAAGAGAAGAAATAAAAGCGATTAAACACCTTAGTGAGCATCAAAAAATGGAACGTGAGAAAAAATACAATGAAGACATTATCAACTATGAAATAAAAGATGACAAAGTCTATCTTATGTTATTTAATATCTACAAAGGAATTTTAACAAATAAAATGGATTTTGTATTTGACTATAATGATGATTTCTTTGAAGAGTTCATAGTCCAATATTATTCTGAAAATCCAGTACCAAAAGAACTAATTATTCCACATGAAATATCAGAATCAATTAATGATTTTCTAAAATCCATTCGAGGAAGTAAAGTAAGAATTGTAAAACCGGAGAAAGGTGACAAAAAACAATTACTAGCCCTTGTGCTTAAAAACATTGAAATTACATTCTTTGCAAATATTGACAAGGTTGAAATTTTAAAGAATCGATTGCATTTGCAAGATAATCCAATTGTTATAGAGTGTTTTGATATATCGCATTTGTCAGGTACTAGCACTGCTGGTTCAATGGTTCAATATCGTAATGGTAAACCTGATAAGGTAAATTATAGACGTTTCAGAATTAGAACCGTTGAAGAAGTAGATGATACAGCAGCGATTGCAGAGGTAGTTAGAAGGCGTTATACTCGACTGGTAAAAGAGGATGCTGAGTTTCCAGATCTTATAATCATTGATGGTGGAAGAGGACAGCTTAATTATTCCATGTCTGAGCTTGAAAAACTAAACATTAAAATTCCAATTATTTCAATTGCAAAAAAATTTGAAGAAATATACATGCCTGGAAAGATGATGCCAATTCGTCTTTCAAAAAAAGATAAAGCACTTCATTTTATTCAGGAAATCCGAAATGAGGCACACAGATTTGCAATTAAATATAACCGTTTACTTCGTAAAAAGGAGTTGATCAGCTGATCAAGTTTAAACTAAGCACAGATATGAAACCCTGTGGTTCACAACCTGATGCTATTAAAAAATTGGTAGAAGGTTTTCAAAACAATCAGCAATATCAGACTTTGCTAGGTGTTACTGGTAGCGGTAAAACATTTACGATGGCAAATGTAATACAACAAGTTCAGAAACCTACACTTGTCCTTGCACATAATAAGACACTAGCTGCTCAACTGTTTAGTGAGTTCAAAGAGTTTTTTCCTGATAACCGTGTTGAATATTTTGTAAGTTATTATGATTATTATCAACCTGAAAGTTATATTCCTGAGCGTGACCTATACATAGAAAAAGATGCAGATGTAAATCCAAAAATTGAACAGATGCGCCTGAGTGCAACAGCTTCTCTTTTATCCCGTGAGGATGTAATTGTTGTAGGAAGTGTATCTTGTATTTATAATGTTGGAAATCCAGCAGATTTCAAAGGACTCAGACACGAAATAAGAAAAAAAATGAAAATCGGTAGAAATGAAATTCTTGATCATTTTGTTGAAATGCAGTATGACAGAAATGATATGCATCTTCAACCTGGTCGTTTCCGTGTAAAAGGCGACACAATCGATATCATTCCTGGTTACTATGACAATATCATACGTATTGAAATGTTTGGTGATGAGGTTGAAAAAATAAAAGAAATCAATAAAGTAACAGGGGAAATTATCGAAAATCTTGATTATATTTTTATTTATCCTGCTAAACATTTTGTAATTGCTGGTGATAAAAAACAAAAAGCAATTAAAACAATAAAACAAGAGTTAGAGGATCATCTTCCCAATCTTGATATGGTTGAAGCTCATCGGCTTAAACAGCGGACTTTGTATGATCTTGAAATGATTGAAGAAACTGGTTTTTGTAAAGGTATTGAAAATTATTCTCGTCATATGGATGGACGACTCCCCGGAGAACGACCAAATTGCTTACTTGATTTCTTCCCTGAAGATTTTTTAATGTTTATTGATGAAAGCCATAGGACTATTCCTCAGATTCATAGTATGCATCATGGTGATTATTCAAGGAAAAAATCACTCATTGATTACGGTTTTAGACTTCCAAGTGCTTACGATAATAGGCCACTTAGTTTTGATGAATTTAATATGTTTATGAGAAATGTTGTTTTTGTATCTGCAACACCAGGTGATTACGAGCTTGGAATTTCAGGACAAGTTGTTGAGCAGATAATTAGACCAACTGGTCTTGTTGATCCTCCATGCGAAATTAGACCTATAAGAGGACAGATTCCTGACCTTATATCTGAGATTAATAAAACAGTTAAGCGTGGAGATAGGATTCTTGTAACAACTCTTACTAAACGACTTGCAGAAGAGCTTTCTGAATTTCTTGCTGAAAAACAAATCAAAACTCGATATTTACATGCTGAGATTGATACACTTGAAAGATCAGAGATCATTCGTCAACTTCGTCTTGGTGAGTTTGATGTGTTAGTTGGTATAAACCTATTACGAGAGGGTATTGATATTCCAGAGGTAGGATTCATCGGTATCCTTGATGCAGATAAGGAAGGATTCTTGCGTGATTATCGAAGTCTAATTCAAATTATCGGTCGTGCTGCTCGAAATGTAAACTCTATAGTTGTTTTGTATGCTGATAATATTACTGATTCAATTAAAATGGCTCTTGATGAAACTAATAGACGTAGAAATCTTCAGATTGAGTTTAACAAAAAAAATGATATTACTCCAACGACAATAGTTAAACCAATTAAGGAAAAAGTCGTTGAAGTTAAAGATACTAAGCATATTCCTAAAAAAGATATACCATATCTTCTTATTAATCTTGAAATTCAAATGAGAGAGGCTGCAGATAATTTAGAATTTGAAAAAGCAATAATGATTAGAGATAAAATAAATAGATTAAAAAGAATAATTAATTTTTAATTTTTTAAGGTTAATTTTTGAATTTATTTTTTTAAAACAGGAAAATATTATCATAATCCCTTTGTAATATAAAAAATAATAATTATATCGTTAAAAGTTGGTATGTAAATCAGGAGATAATATGAGCATTTAAAAAATATTAAATCTTGAAAAAAGACGGATTATAAATAATATCATATTAAAAAATTCTGGAATCCATCTTAAAGAGATAGTAAGAAAAACAAATTTTCCTAAATCCCTACTTAATTATCATATAATTTACCTTGAAAAATAGAATTTAATTATTAAAAAATCAGATATCAGGTGATTTGTACAAATTTTATCATGAAAATAATTTAAAACCCGGTGATACTATCGTAATCGCATATGAATGTGAAGGTTTACCTAAAAAAGGTAAACCTTTATTTCGTATTATAGCTAAAAAATAAAATAAAAATTTATATCTGGTAAATGTTTAATTCAGATGCATATTTTCTAGCTTCTGCTACTTCCTCTGATGAAACATATCTGGATATATCTTCATAATTTCGAGCATGAAATTCAGGTCTATATTGACCCATTATATTCAATGCAGAATTTGATAAATTTTCAGAAATCCATTTAATTATAGGCTTTGAACAACATTCAACATGATTTGGCAATACTAAATGGCGGATAATCATATCGCCATTTTCATATGCTATTTTATGGTTTCTTTGAATAATTTCTAAATAATTATCAATTTTTGATAATCTCTTAGCGCAAATATCATTTCCATATTTAAAATCTGTAAGATATAAATCAATTAAACCTTCCAGTAATTTCATAGACTCTCTTGAACAATACATGTTTGAGTTCCATATTTGTGGTATGTTTTCATTTAATTCTTTTAAGACTTGTAAAATATATAATAGATTTGGTGTTGGATCTCCTCCTACCCAGTTAACATTTTTAGATCCCTGCATCATTCCCTTATGAATGATTTCTGATGTTTTTTTTGGTTCAATATAAAATCCTGTGTTTTCTTGGCTGATGTCCCAATTCTGACAGAATTCACAATGAAACGTGCATCCGCTGAAAAAAATTGTATGAGAGGGAATAAGAACTCTTTCTTCTCCAATATGTAAAAATTCAGATGCAATACGTGTTTGTTCTACTTTACAGTTACCAGTTTTATTGTTTCTATTAATTCCACAACGTCTTTCACAAAAACAGCAATTTTTGTATATTTTGCATGCAATTTCAGTTTTTAAATCCAAAAGAGAAAATTTTGGATTAATATCGCTAATTTGTTGATTTTTATGTGCTTGATCATGGATACTCCAAAGTTTATCAATTGAATCAGAAGAATTATAAGAAACAGATATTTGTTTACAATCTAGATATTTAGCTGATTTATTTTCCTCTAATATATTAAAATAGGATGTCAAAATTTTCCTTTCGTTAATCATAATAATACAATGTATATTTTGAAGTTATTTTTAAACAGTTTCTTCGATCATTGGTTTGAGTTGGTAATCTTTAAATCCTTTTTGCTGCATTGCACCTGATGGACAGCTTGCAACACAAGCTCCACAACCCATGCATAATGCTTCGTTTACTTTTGCTAACTGTTTATCATCTTCTCTTTTTACAAGCTCAATTGCATTATATGCACACACAGAGATACAAGTGCTACATCCGCTACAGTAGTCTTCATCTACATAGGATATAAGTGGTTCTGCTTCTAATACTTTTTTTGATAAAATGTTTGCAGCTCTTGCTGCAGCACCACTTGCCTGAGCTACACTGTCTTGAATGTCCTTTGGTGCTTGGCAGCATCCAGCGATGAAAATTCCACCAGTAAAGGTATCCATTGGCCTCAGTTTTGGATGTGCTTCCAGTAAAAATCCGTCTCCACTCTGTGATATCCTAAGTTTTCTTGCAAAATCATCTGAGTCAACACGTGGTATTAATGCAGGTACTAGTACTACTAGATCGGTATTAATTTCAAAGAGTTTGTTTGTCGTGGTGTCAAAAATATCAATAGTTAAATGATCTCCAAGGTTTCTAACCTCTGAGGGTCTTCCTCGGAAAAAATTGGTATTCATACTACGAATTTTCCTATAAAACTCTTCATATCCTTTTCCAAAGCTACGAATATCTGTATAACATACATTCATCTCGATATCATCTCCAAGTTTTTCTTTCAAAAGATAAACATGTTTTAAAGCACTCATACAACCAATTCGACAGCACCATGTGCATTCCTTTTCATCACGGCTTCCTACACATAAAATGTATGTGATGCTTTTGGGTTTATCACCATTACTTGGACGAATTATCTCACCATTTGTTGGTCCAGAAGTACTAATTAACCTTTCCATTTGAAGTGAAGTGATAACATCCTTTGAGTGATCATATCCATATTCATACAGACTTGTTGGATCTAATAAGTCATATCCTGTTGCTACTAGAATTGCTCCTACCTTGATTTCAACTTCTTCATCTTTTTGTTTGAAATTTATTGCTTTTGCTTCACATGCTTCTACACATAATGCCCCTGTTCCACATTTTCCACGTTTAAGCATTAGACAGTTGTCTTTATCGATAGTAGCTTTTAATGGTACAGCCTGTGGGAATGGTATGTAGATTGAACTTCTTTTACCTATTCCTTCATCAAATTCACTGTTGACATGATCTTTCATTCTACATGCTTCAACACAGTCTCCACAACCAGTACATTTATCCATGTCTACAAATTTTGCTTTCTTATTGACTTTTACAGTATAGTTTCCTATACTTCCTTCAACACTCTTTATTTCTGAATATGATAAAAGTTCGATATTTGGATGGTTGTTAATCTCCATCATTTTTGGTGTTAGTATACACCCTGAACAATCAAGTGTTGGGAAGGTTTTATCAAGCTGTGCCATGCGACCACCGATGCTTGGTGTTTTTTCAACAAGATAAACCTTATGGCCTTCTTCTGCAAGGTCAAGTGCTGCTTGAATTCCTGCTATTCCTCCTCCTATAACAAGTGCTTTTTGTGTAACTTCGATTTTTGATCTTTCAAGAGGTTCTAAGAGTATGGCTTTTGATACTGCACCTCGAACTAGTGCTTTAGCTTTTTCAGTTGCTCTAGTTTTATCATCATGAGCCCAGCTGCATTGTTCTCGTATATTTGCAATTTCAAGATTAAATGCGTTTACTCCTCCCGCTTCTACTACTCCTCGGAATGTATGTTCATGCATTCTTGGTGAACAACATGCTATGACGACTCCGTCCAGCTTGTTTTTCTTAATTGAATCTTTTATTAGATTTCCTCCAACGTCAGAACACATATATTTATAGTCTTTACTGACTATTACACCTTTAAGTTTTTTTGCATATTCAACTAGCTCTTTTACATCAACTGTTGAGGCGATGTTTATTCCACAGTGACAGACGAAAACTCCTATTTTGTTGCTCATGTTTTTTTGCCTCCTAGATTCAATTTTTCAATAGGGCTGAGATTGAGGTTTAATCCAAGTTTTTCCTTTGGTATTCCCATTGAAATTCCTAAAAGTTGTGTTAGATATAATACTGGGACTTCCAGTTTTGCAGCAACTGTTTCACCTGCTTTGATTTGTTTTGAATCATATTGTCGATGACACCAAGGACAAGTGTCTATGAATGCGTCAAATTCTTGTTCTTGCACACGTTGTAACTTTTGACCTGTTTTTGTAAGAGCTGATTCAGGAAGATTTGCAGTTAGTAAGGCTCCACAACAGTCAAGTTTTTCTGGATAATATTCTGGTTTTGCTCCTATAGTCTTTAGTATATTTTCCATTTTTTGCGGATTTTCTGCATCATCAGACCTTCCAATTTCGGAGGGTCTTATAAGATGACATCCATAATGTGTTGCAGTTTTTAAGTCCTTAAGTGGTTTTTTTACTTTTTCTTTGATTTTATCAATTCCAACTATATCATGGAGTAAATCTAAAATACTTACGATTTCAGCAGTGCCTGTATATTTTAGTCCCTCATCTGTAAGATAAGAATTTACCCGCTTGTTCATCATAAGATTAGTGTCAAGGACACGTTTACAGTCAGATAATGCTAAATGACACATTGGACATGGTGCAAATATATCAAGTTCTTCTTTTTCAGCAATAGCTATGTTTCTTGCAGAAAGTGCAAGTGTTAACATTTGATTTACACTTTTAATTGGTTCACTACAACATGAAAAGCCTTTGAGGTCAACAAGTTCAATGTCTAAGTGAGGCATGATCTCTCTAATGCTCATTTCATAAGCGTATTGTTCAGTTGGCATTACGCATCCAGGGTATACTGCATATTTTTTCATGTTTGTATCGCCCCTTATACCTTCTCCACAGCTATTTTTGATAGCATCATTTGAAATTTTGTATGATCTGTTGGTTTTGATACTTCAGGTAGTCCTAGGTTGGTTCTGCTTACTGTTTTATTATCCCTTGTTAATACATTTTTCACTTCTTGTAAAAGTCCCATTGACAAAACTGATTGAAGCATTGCAGTATAGTTCCCTGGTATTTGCTGTCCACTTGCAACTGCTATGTTTTTTAATGCAAATAAAACTTCTACTGGTGCTACATTTTGGGGACATCTTTCTCTACATTTAAAGCAGCTCATACAGGTCCATATAACATCAGAGTTAACCATTTCATCAATTAGTCCTTTTTTTAGTAATGCTACTATTTTGTGAGGTTCAAGTTCTAAGAGCTTATGTGCTTCACATCCTGATGTACATTTTGCACACTGGTAGCAATAATCTGAGATTTCATCTTGGAGCCTTTGGAGGCGTTCATTTATCTCTTTTTTTAGTTCTGTTTGTGACTCCCCCATTGAAGTCAAATCTGTAATAGTCATAAATTCACACTCCCCGATTAACAACTGTTAATTATTTATAATTTTTGATAAGTTTTGCAGTTTTCGTATCTTATATACCTATATAAAATCTGCTAAAAACAGAGGAGGATCAAAAATGTGTTATGTTCAATTCTTATAGTTTTTCAATGTTCTTTGTAGCAATAATATCTATTCCTGTGTTTAACACATTTTTAATAATTATTTGACCGAGTTTCACTGGGGCATCAATTTCTGCTTTTTTAATCTCTTTCATAACTTTAAAAATCTTATCCTTTGGAACAGGTTTATTGGTTTTTACACTAACAAGTGGCCATAAACCATTTTTTACTAATACCGATGATGCAAGCATTCTGCGGGGATCTAGTGCCTCTGATCTTGCATAGTCAATACCACTTTTACATTTATTACCATCAACTAGTTCAAATTCTTTCCCATCTGTTTTTACTAATATTTTACAACCTATTGGACATACAATGCAGGTGATTTCCTTTTCATTCATGAAGATTCACCACCAATGTTTTACCTTTTTTGAGTATCTCATGTGTTATTTCCAATGTTAATTCTATCATGTTTGCTGGATTTACCCATCGTTGTTTCTTTTTGTATATTTCCTTCTCATCTGCTTTAATTTTTAGTGTAACATTTTGTGCAGGTTTATTCACCCTCATTGTGAAATTTATCAATCCTTTCTTATTGATTATTTGAGGGATTACATATCTAATGTTTTTTCCTGGTTTTACAAAAATACTTTTTTTATTTTTAATTAATTTAACAACTGCATTTTTACCTACTAATTTAGCGCTCTTTGAAAGAACATCAACTGTGTCATAAACTTGCAAGCAATTTCCACAGGCATATATTCCAGGTATGTTTGTTTCATAGGTTTGATCAACCACTGGACCACCTGTGATATTATCGATTTTAATACCAGCATCTTTTGAGAGTTCATTTTCTGGTATCAATCCAAATGAGAGAAGTAGTGTGTCACATTTGATTTTCTTTTCTGATCCTTTAACTATATTTTTTTTATTATCTATTTGTGCTATTGTAACACTTTCAAGTCTTTCTCTTCCATCGATATGTGTTACAGTATGATTTAAATAAAGTGGGATTTCATAATCATCTAGACATTGTACTACATTTCTAGGAAGACCACTTGCATGTGGTAATATTTCTAAAACCCCTAAAACATTTAATCCTTCTAGTTTTAAACGTCTTGCCATAATTAATCCTACATCCCCAGAGCCAAGAATTACTATATTTTTACCAGGAATAATGTTATAGAGATTAATGAACGCTTGAGCAACTCCTGCTGTATATATCCCACTTGGGCGGTCACCTGGTACCATTATATTCCATCGTGTTTTTTCTCGACATCCCATTGATAATATTATGGATTCTGCATTGATTTTATAAATACCGTTTTTGTTAACTGCGGTTATTGTTTTGTTTTTATCTATATTTATAACCATTGTTTCCGTAAGAAAATCAATATTATGTTTTTTTGCATCATCAATGTACATTTGTATATATTCAGGGCCTGTCATAGAATTTCCTGTTTCTTCTAGCCCAAAACCATCATGTATGCATTGTGGAAGAATCCCACCTTTCCAACTATTTCTATCTATTATTACAACATAATTAGCACCATTTTCTTTTGCAGATACTGCTGCTGCAAGTCCAGCTGGGCCACTTCCGATTACTGCGACATCAACGTTTTCATTAGTCATTTTTTCAACTCCCGGTTATAGCCTGTAAAAAGATATGAATCTGGTGATTTCATCTTGATTTCATCAATTTTCATTCCAAATTTTTCTTGCATTATTCTTAATAAATGTTGTGTGCAAAATCCACCCTGACATCTACCCATACCTGCTCTACATCTATATTGAACAGATGATATGCTTCGTGCATGGAGTAGATTTGATAATGCTTTGATTACCTCAGCTTCTGTAATTTGTTCACATCTACAAATAATTCTACCATATTTTTCGTCTTTTTTTATTAAATTAAATTGTTGATTCTCTTTTAAATTTGAAAATCGAGGTTGTTTTTTTATAATTTTAAAGTCCTTTTTAAATTCAAGATTATAAAATTTAGATATAAGTTTTGTTACTTCTTTAGCAATAGCTGGAGCAGAGGTAAGACCAGGTGATTCGATTCCCAATAGGTTTATCAATCCTGGTGTACGTTTACTTTCTTCAATTCTATAATCCGCAATTCCGCTTTGCTGGGGTGATAAAAGTTTACATCTTATTCCTGAATATGCACTTATTATTGCATTTTCTGGTATCGAAGGAATTATTTCTTTAGCTTCTTTTAATAATGTTTTCATCATATGTAATGTTGTTTTTTTATCATCTGGATCATCAATAAATTCTGCACTTGGACCAATTAAAATGTTACCTTCAATTGTTGGTGTGATATGAACTCCAAGTACACCTAGTTTAGCTGGTGGAACAGGGTATATCATTGAATTAATCAGATTACTATAATTTTTATCAAGGACAAGGTATTCTCCTCGACATGGATATACTTTAAAATCTGGTTTTTCAACCATTGATACTATTTCTCTGCATGAAAGACCTCCTGAATTAATTAAAATATTTGAAGAAAAAACACCTTTGTTTGTTTCAATTTTAAAACCTTTTTCATACTTTTTAATATTAGTAACTTTTGTTTCTAAAAGAAAATTAACATTGTTTTTTACTGCGTTTTCTGCAAGCACAATTGTAAATTCATAAGGCAAGATTACTCCTGCAGTAGGTACCCACAGCGCTTCAAAACAGCTAAGGTTTGATTCTCTTTTTTTAACAACGGCACCTGTATGTATTTCAAGGCCTAGTACATTGTTTTTTTTACCGACTTTTATTAATCTATCTATTTCTTGTGATTCTAAGGGATTTTTAGCTATTACATATTTACCTGTCCATTTTAGTGAAAAACCTAGTTTTTCTGCAAGGTCAGTAAACATTTTGTTTCCTTCAACACAAAAACGAGCTTTTAGTGTTCCTGGTGTTGAGTTAATACCGCTATGTATAACTCCGCTGTTTGCTTTACTTGTGCCACTGCATACATCTAGTCCTTTTTCAAAAACAACTACGTCCAGTTTATATTTTGAAAGCTCCCATGCAATTGCAGAGCCGATAACTCCTCCACCAATTATAGCTACATGGAAGTTTTTCATCGGGCGTTGAATAAGATGACTCCTATAAATATATTTATAAAAGGATTCTATCAAATATATTGTGTCATTTTTTTTACAGTAAAATCAAAATATATATTTTCAATAACCTGCTTGTAAATATGCAGGAGAAACTTGTTCAGAAAGCTGATAGATTTGCAGGATATACAACTCTAATTCTAATGGTATTAGGGATTATTCAAATAATTCTTGGTGAATTTTATACAAAAAGTATCGCGCTTACTGCAAATGGTATTGACTGTATTGGTGATGGTTTTGTATCTGCTGTAGTATGGATTGGTTTGATGTTTTTTAAAAAACCTGCAAATCAACGTTTTAACTATGGTTATTATAAGATGGAAAATCTTGCATCTGGTTTAGCAGCAATTATAATGATTGGTCTTGCAATTTATATTGCTTTTAGATCATATAATCAGCTTATTAATCCTCATGTTGTTGAAACACCACTTGTTGGTATTGTTGCTGCTTTTATCGCAGCAATTATTGCACTTGGTCTAGGTTTCTATAAGTATATAAAAAACAAGAAAACAAAAATGAGTTCTGTAAAACTTGAAGCATTCAATACTATCAAGGATGGTTTTGCATCCGGACTTACTGTCTTTGCGTTAATTCTTACATCTCAGGGATTTTACATCGCAGATGGAATTGCGGGTTTAATAATTGCAGGAATTATAGTAGTAATTGGTTTCACATCAATAAAGGAAAGCAGTTATATGCTTGTTGATGCATGTGATGGTGAGTGTATCGATAGAAGCACTAGTATTAAGCAAATAGCTCAAGATCATAAAGAGGTAAAAAATGCTCATGTAGTAAGATTAAGAAAGTCTGGGCCGATTTTTCAAGGTGAGATGGAAATTGAAGTATCTGAAGATATGACAATAAAACAATTCAATAAAATAAAAAAAGATGTTGAAAATAAAATCAAAGATATTTTTCCTGAAATTGAAAGAATTACGATAAGTGCAGTTGAAAAAAAATAAGACTTTAGGTTATGTATCTTTCTGTGTTTGATTTATCAAATCCTTGTATTATTTCTATAGATTGTATGTTATTTTTAGGCATCCAACCATAAACAGGATATACTAGATTAGGGAAGAATTTTTTTATATTGGTACATAGCTGTGTTGCAACATGTTGATCTCCATAATAACTTCTAGTGATTTCATAGGTTTTTTGTCTTGTAATTTGTTCATCTAAAAATCCAAGTGAATGGATATACTCATGTAATAATAAATGAAATCCATATGGTTTAATTAACTTAGGATTCGTGTCAATTAATCTTCTTAATGGTGTTTTGTTTATAACAATTATATTAGATGAAACAGGAAAATAAGCTCCTATAAAACCATTTAGATTCGAGCCTAATTCTTGCAGACCTAGCATTAGTCCAGCTCTAGAGCGTTGTTCCTTTTGTCTTACTAAATCTTTTACTTCTTCAAAGATGTGAATAAATTGTTTTTTAACATCTTTAGTTATTGTGTTTTCTTCCATAATTAATAAATAATTAACAGATGTTAATAAAGTTTATGGAAGTATATTATAAAAAGTATTTTTATCTCATTAATATTAATTTAAAAAAATTAATTTTAAATAAGATATAAGTAAATACAATAGCAATAAATATTAGAATTATTGTACTAAAAGATGTAAAAGAACAATATGATTTATATCCTAACACGCTTTCTTTACTAGCTGAGGAAACCGGTATTATTGTCCATATTGAAGAGATAGGAGGTCCAATCGCTGTAATAAAAAAATTAATATAATTATCACTTTAAATAAAAAATTTATTGTTATTTTCATTACCATTCTATTGACAACTTGGAAAAAATTATTTATTATAAATTAATTGGAGATTAAATTATTAATTGGGTTAATACTTAACTTTGTCTTTATATCCATATCCCTTAGTATAGTCTATAAAATAGCAGGTTTTTGGACTTATCTTAATAATTATACCCTCTGGATCTTTTGTCAAATATGCCATAAATGGAAATTTTTGCCTCAGCATCTCATTAATTTCTTGTGTTACCTTTTTATCTGTTACTGGAGTTGCTATTCCTTCCATTTGAACTGATCTTACTTCATCTAGATGTTCAGTATGATCATAAACTGAATAAGCAACATTTGGATTTTTTAATATGTTTTTATATTTACGGGTTTGTTTACCTGTTGAAAAATAAATTATATCATTTATATTAACATAAGCTAATGGATGTGTTAAAGGCTCACCATCATGAGATGATGTTGCTAATGTTAAGAACTTTCTTTTTGTTAGGTAATGAATAATTTGTTCTTTTATTTCATCCATTTGATTTATCCTCCCTCAATAAAAACAATTTTTGAATTTTATTTTGCTATATTAATATTTGCATGTATTATCGAATTATATATAAATTGAACAATTTCAAGAATTATACAATATTTTTTCTATTCTGTTCAACTCTTACAAAATAAATTTTATGATTTGATATATTTTAAACATTATGTATATAAATAAATTTGGAGAAATTATAAATGATAATTAGGATGGAGCAATTACTCAATTATAATACATTATCAGATTTAAAATGGAGTGATTATATTGGCTAAGTCAAAAAAAAATATCTATATAATAAAAGGTGATGATGAGAGTATTGAAAAATTTTTTAAAGCAATTGATATTTTTGGAACTATTAAAGATATAAAAATTCAAAAATTAGAATATAAGGATTGTGATATTCTTTCTAATCTTTCAATTAACCAGAAAAAAATATTAAATTTGGCAAAAAAACATGGTTATTACGATTACCCTCGTAAAATAACACATCAGGAGCTATCAGAAAAAGTAGGTATTAATATAGATAAAACGTTGGAGCTATTAAGAAAAGCTGAAAAAAAAATATTTTCAATAATATTTGAAAATAAAAATACTTAGTAGATTAAAAATAAAAAAAATTGTTATTCATTTAAATATGATGCATAAAAAACCTAATATTTTAATAGAAAGATTCACTTCTATTAAACTAAGGGAGTTTAAATTATGAATTACGATAGCAATACTAAAATTTTGATTGTTCTACTAATATCCATAGTTATTATATTAAGCACATCAGGATGTCTTACAAACCAAAATGAAAATACTAAAAATAATCCTATTAAAAAGGATATTGTTATTGGAGTTGGGAATCCAGCTTATGGTTTTTATCCTTGGCATACAAGCTATGATGTTTGTTCAATTTCAATAAATCATAATATCTTTAACTCATTAGTTAGTTTTGATGATCTTTTTAGGGTAAAAGCTGAGCTTGCAGAATCATGGAATAATCCTGATAATTCAACATGGAGATTTAGAATTAGGAAAAATGTAAAATTTCATAATGGTTATGATTTAACTGCTGAGGATGTTAAATATAGCATTGATATAATTTTAAATAATGAAAGTAATGTCTTACGGGATTTATTAATATCAGTAAAAGAAACAAAAGTTATCGATGATTATACAGTAGATATAATTACTCATGAACCATATCCAATTTTGTTAAATAAATTGACTGATATTTTTATTGTATCTAAAAAATACCAGGAAGAAACAATAAAGAAATGGCCGATAGGGACAGGTGCCTATAAAGTTGTTGAAATTTTTAAAGATGATTCCTTAATACTTGAGAGATTTGATGAGTATTGGAAAGAAATACCCGATGTTAAACAAGCTACATTTAAATTTATTGAAAATAGTGATGTAAGAAGAAACGCATTTATTAACGGAGAAGTTGATATTGTTGAACATTTAGAAGCACTTGAATATGATAACCTTTCAACAATACCTGGAATAAATTTATATCTTATTACCCATCCAACTGTTACATATATTAGTTTTGATTTTAGGGAAAATTGTTCTTTAAAAGGTGCTCCAGATGAAAAGAATCCATTATCTGATGTAAGAGTAAGAAAAGCCATTTATCATGCAATAAATATTGAAGAGATAATAAAAAGAGTTTTTAATAATTCTATATTTGCTGAACCTGCGTCTCAATTCTTAACACCTTTAATATTTGGATATAATCCTAATATAACTAGACTTCCCTATGATTTAAATTTGTCAAGAGAACTTTTAAATCAATCAGGTTATAGTGATGGTTTTGATTTAGTTTTAGATTGTGTTCAGGAAACTTCTACACATACTAGGATTTGCAAAGTTTTAGATGAACAAATATCAAAAATAATAAATTTTTCACTGAATCCTCTTCCAATAGGTGAGTATTATGATAAAATATGTATGAGAAATACTACATGTTTTATTCTTGGTTGGATGGCAGCTACAGGTGATGGTGGTGAAATATATGATTATATAATTAGATCAGTTGATCCTGAAGCAGGTATTGGAACGTTTAATTTGGGTTATTATTCCAATCCTGAAGTTGATAGAATCGGTGAAGAAATTACTTATATGATGGATTATCAAGAAAGATTAAAATTAATGCAGGAAGGATTTGAAATAGCCATGGAAGATGTTGCATGGATTCCTTTGCTTTCATCAAAACTTGTTTATGGTGTTGTAGATGGTATAAGCTGGCAACCAAGTAATAATATGTTAATTTTAATTGAAGATATCAAATTAGATTAGGATTTGGAGTCGATTATAAGGTGAATAAATTTATTAGTTTAAATATAAAGATTGTTTTACCCGTTTTATTCATCTTAATTATTGTGTTTTTTACAAGTTCATTTCTTATAATTGATAGAGAATATAATGATGCAAAAAATACATTAATTAATAACTCTGAATCCTATGCTAGTTTATCAATTAATACTTATATAGATTATTTTAAGGATTATGAAAAAGGTATTGGTTTTCTAAAGTTTAGTGAATTTATTGATAATTTAATGAAATTAAATAAAGATATTACTCAAATTCAAATACTTGACGTTAATGGAAAAATATTTTTTGATTCAGATGAAATTATCGAAGGTCAACATAAAGAAGTCCTTGAAGGTGAAAGGTTTCTTGATGAAGAAAATACTGATAGATCTAGTGCTTTTACACTTTCTAAGGTTATTAATAAAACTGGAAACAATATAGATATTATTGTACCATATTTTGATGAATGGGATCGCCATGATTATTCTGTTAGATTTATTTTTTCACTTTCAAATTTAGATCATCAGCAACAAGAGATGTATAGTACATTATTGATTTATGCAGGTATTTTTATTATTATCTCATTTATTTTAATATTTATTTTATTTAACCGTTTTATTACATCACCTATCGGAGTTTTAATTAAAGGAGTTCGAGCAATGGGTAAGGGAAAATTAGGTCTTGAAAGTAAAGTTAAATCAAATGATGAAATTGGTGAGTTAGCTGAGACATTTAATAAACTAAGTATTGACCTTAAAAAATCCCAAGACGAGCTTAAGCAATATAGTGAGAATCTTGAAATTCTTGTTACAAAAAGAACAGAGGAACTAGAAGATAAAACAACTAATCTTGAAAAAATAAATAAAGATTTAATTAAAGCTAGAAAAGAGCTTGATAAATTAAATAAAACTCTTGAGAAAAGAATTAAAGAAAGAACAAAAGAAGTTGAGGTTTTACTTAAACAAAAAGATGAATTTATAAATCAACTTAGTCATGATTTAAAAACTCCTTTAATGCCTCTTACAATTCTACTTCCAATCCTTGAAAAACAAGAATCAAATCCTAAAAAACGGGAGATTTATGAGGTTTTAAAAAGAAATGTTGAATATATGAAAAATATAGCCATAAAAACTCTTGAGTTAGCTAAACTAAATTCTCCAAAAACCAGATTTTCATATCAGAAAGTTGATTTGAAATCATTGATAAAGAATTTCATAAATAATAAAAAACCATTATTTGACAGTAAAAAAATCCGAATTACACATAATGTTAAAAATAAAATTGAAGTTGATGCTGATAAGCTTAGATTAGAAGAGCTTTTTACTAATTTAGTTGAAAATTCCATAAAATATTCTAAAGAGAAAGGTGTTATAGCTCTTAATACAGAAATTGAAGGTGATTTTGTAAAAATATCAATTAAAGATAATGGGATAGGTATGACAAAAACTCAAATTAAACATGCATTTGATGAGTTTTATAAGGCTGATGAATCGCGACATGATTTTCATAGTAGTGGACTTGGAATGACTATATCAAAGAAAATAGTTGAAAGACATAATGGAAAAATATGGATTGAAAGTCCAGGTCTTAATAAAGGAATTACAGTATTTTTCACATTACCAATTTATAATGATAGAAAAAGTAAGAAAAATTGATAAATAAATAAGTTGTATAGGTCTGATAGATATGAAAAAAATAATACTTGTGGATGATGAAAAGGATCAGATTTTCTCTGTTAAAATAGGTTTTGAAAACGCTTATCCTAAAGAATTTGAGATAATAGGTGCAGAAAGTGGTAAGATGTGTTTTGAACTTTTAGAGAAAAATATTAAACCTGATCTTATTTTATTAGACATTATGATGCCTAAAATGGATGGATGGGAAGTTTTTGATAAACTTCGAGCAAATCCAAAATATAAAAACATACCAGTGATATTTCTAACTGCTCGATCTGATGGATTTGCAGCAAAAGCAGGTTCTATGATCGCTGATGATTACATTGAAAAACCAGTTGATATCGATGAGCTAAAAGCTAGAATCGACAAAGTATTAAATAAAAGTTAAAAAAAATTTATTTTTCTGGAAGAAAATTAGTTTTATGTATTTTTGTTACATAAAGATAATCATAGTTTGTAATATCATCCGGGAATTTATTTCTAATATTTTCCATTAATTTATGAAAGTGTTCAAAGTTTAATGTGAAAACTGATAATTCTAAATCATATCCTCCCACAGCCTTATGTATTTCCCATATGAAAGGAATACTGCTAAGATGGTTTATAATATAGTTTTTTTTATTATAGTTTCTAAGGGATAGATTTACATTAAATGGTTTATATCCAAGTTTAATTGTATCGATTGATATTGAATATCTCTGAATTATTCCTTCTTTAATAAGATTTGAAATTCGATTAATTATAGTTGTGGATGTCATATTAATTTTTTTTGCTATTTCAACGCTGGGTATTCTTGAGTTTTCTGCAAGCATACATAGTATTTGATAGTCTATATTATCTATATCTACTATTTTTCCAGTAAATCTATATTCATAAGCTTTTTCTTGAGTATGTGGGAGCTCTGTGAAAAGAGTTGCATGTTTGTAACCAAATCTTTCGTAGAGTTGTGAGAAGTCAATTTCTTTAAGATAATATCTAAATAGTTTTAGTGTTTCTTCGTAAAAAGAGTAAAAATCACTAGGATTTTTTACAAGAATTGTTGCTGTAAAATCATATCTGCCTTTTGCTGATGATGCACTCCATGTATTTTTATAATTAACAAAATAGTCAATTATTTCCTTTTCTTTTTCAGGTGATGCATATTGAAAAACAAAGTTTAGTCGATATACTGAATATCCTAATCTAAATACATCTATCATTGCATTGAAATTTTGAATTATCTGTTCATTTACAAGACGATCGATTCTATATTTAACTACTGTTTTAGGTAATCCTACTTTTTTACCTATTGCAGATAATGATTCTCTTGAGTTAAGGAAAAGATGGTATAATATTTTATGGTCTTTTGAGTCTAAATCCTGCATTTTCATTACCCTTATTTATTGTACTTATTCAAATTCAGCATATAAATATTTTGATTATGTTCAAAAATTTGGTAAGAAGTCTTATTTTTGTTTAATAAATTTGGTTTGATAATGAAAGAAAAAACCATAAATATTGATGTGGAGGTGATTAAAAAACCAAAAATATATAATTTAAATTATATTGAAGCTAGTGTTAATGAAAACTCTCTGCAAGAACCTTTAAAAGAGGAAAGTAAATGGCAGAGTATTAAAAAAAAATTTAGAAATAAAATATTGAATAGAAAAAACAATATTTAGATATATAGAGGAAAGGAATATAAAAAAAAGAGGTGGAAAAATGGAGAGGATAATAACTTTAATGATTATAGGAATGTTTGTATTGGTTGGATTTGCAACAGTTGCAATGGCAGAACCAGATGATCCGGTTACCCCAAATCAAGCCCCAAAAGCTCCCGTAATCCTTGTGGATAAAAGTACTTGGGAGAAACAAGAATATAAATTTTGTTTCTATGCTGTAGATCCTGATGGTGATGATATATATTTTGATATAAGTTTCACCAAAGCCGGTGATGAAAATCTCATTGCATGTGAACCTGATGATCCTGTTACACCATGGTACGGTCCATTTGAATCTGGCGAAGAAATTGATGAATCGCGCATGTGTCATGAAGAGGGTAAATATGAGCTAACAATACGTGCAAAAGATTCATACGGTAATATAGGACCATCAACAACAATAACTGTCACATATACAAAAGCAAAAATAATACAACTACCAATCATTAATAGAATTCTAGAAAGATTTCCTGGATTACTATTTATAGTTACAAAGATATTTAAAATCTAAATTTTCCAGTATCTTTTTCTTTTTTAATAATTCAGGATTTTTTCATCCCTGCCTTACTAAAAAGTCCCATCCCCACATAAATGGGCGTAGGTATTGCTTCATCGAAAAAATGAAGCAATACCTAACAAATTTTTTTTACTTAGTAATTATTACATCTTTTATATATAATTTGTTATTAAATGCTTATTATTAATAATATATTGTACATTTATAAGGTTTATTACAATATTTTTTATATTTGTTCAATTATTTGTAAACAACTATTATATATTTTTTAGAAATTTTATTTATTAATAATTTGGAAAGTAGTATATTGAGAATAGGAAAAAACGAATTAAAAATCTTTAACTCGTTTTCAAATATAATCTGTATCTTTTCTGCTTTTCTAATTATTATAAAAACAGAGGTGGAGAAAAAAACATGTTAAGGAAGAAAAAAACAATATATAAGAGGCTGGTGGTTTTCTCGATTGTATTGATGTTTTTTATAACAGCAATACAGCTAAGTGTAATATCAACAAGTTCAATAAAAGAAAATGAATCAAAAAAACCTAGATGTATTTTTCAAAAAGCAGAAAATATTCAACCAAAAAAAATATATAAAAATTTGAATTCTAAAATTCACACTAATATCGGTATATTAGATACTGACACCTTAATTTATGGTGCATTTGAAGAATCAATAATTCAAAATCCAAGTATAACAGATAATAATGGACAGAATATATTAGTCGGTTTTGAATATTGGCCGGATTGGCTTACGTTAGCAGATCCATATTTTAGATATTCAAATGATGGAGGAGCAACTTGGTTACCTGAAGACAGTGCAACTGGATGGAATTTAGCTGATGCTGGTTATTTTTCAGTTTTACCATCAATTGATTTTTCAGGTGAAGGTGATGCTTTTGGAACTATTCTACCTTATGAGCAAAATAATTGGGTTACATTTAATTTCCCTGATATTGTTGATCCTGATGCTGAGGGTGAATGGATTGCTAATGGTTGGCTTGCTGATGTTATGATGTCTCATTGGAGTAGTGCCGATGCATGTGGAGTAAATAGTGAATATGCACCAACTGAATTTTCTTATGGCCTAGCTATTTGGACTGGTAATACAATAAATGATGAAATTGAAAATGGACTTTGGTTTGGATGGGAACGAACTGATGGAACTGAATTTGTTGTTTATCCTGATGAAGGTGATACAGAGTTTGATTTTGATGCAGATCAAGCCACTAATGATGTAGATCTTTCAACAGGCATGTATTATCAGGCATTTTATAGATTTAATGATGAAAGTCCAGAATCATACCCTGATGGAGTATTCGTAAGAGGTGTTCAACTTGATGGTACTGATGGATGGGTCGATTCTTGGGAAACTTTAGTACATATTCCTGGAGCAGAAAATCCAGATATAAAAGCAGCTAATGGCAAATGTTATTTAGTATATGAAATAGATGGTGGTATCGGATGTCATTATTCAAATAATAATGGTGACACATTTAATAGTGTCAATATTGTAGAAAATGCTAAGTATCCAAGTGTATCATTAATTGGTCAAAATATTGTTGTTGTATATATAAGAAATGGAAATATTTACAATTCTATATCTGAAGACGGTGGAAATACTTGGATTGAATCACCTGTTTCCGTTAATGATGTAGACAATAGTGCTATTGAGCAATACCATTGTGTTGATGTATCAAGTAGTAATATAGTATGGACAGATAATAGAGATGGTGAAAACAGTGTATATTACGATACAGCAGGAATAGCAATGCCAATCATTAATATAGAAAGCATATCAGGTGGATTAGGTGTAACAGCTGTAGTGAAAAATATTGGAACAGCAGATGCAAACAATGTTGACTGGGGTATTTCCTTTGACGGCGGAGTCTTTTTTGGTGGAGATAACAGTGGAACAATAAGTACCCTAGCAGTAGGTCAATCAGTTGAAATAAAATCAAAATTCTTAATTGGATTTGGTAGCACAGATATAACAATAAATGTAGATGAAATATCAGAATCAAGAAGCGCAAGTATACTATTATTCTTCGTTCGTGGATTATAAAATAATCCAACATTTTTCTTTTTTTTATTTTTTAGGGTTGTACATTATTAAATTTTTCTTAAGAAAAATTTAATTTTGTTCAATTAATAGAAAATAAATGTTTTATATTTTTTTAAATTTTATTACTTAATAATTTGAAATGTGGTATAGGGAAAATTTGATGAAGCGATTTATTTTATTTTTAAATCGTTTTATTCTTTAATACCTATTCCTATACTTTTCAAATTATAATATAAAAACGAGGGAAAAAAATGTTAAGAAAGAAAAAAGCATTATTTAGGAGGCTAGTGGTTTTCGCGGTTTTATCTACTCTATGTATGACTGCAATTCAGATAGGTGCTATGTCTACAACAAACCAATCATATGAAAATAGCATATCTGAGGGAATTATTAAACGTGTTGTTAATGAAAAAAGATCAGATAGTAGAACACTGATGAAAGAGAAAATTGACATAAAAAATATTTACACAATGTCATATAGTGAAAATATCCCAATTATTGGAACAGATATGGATTGTCAAAATCCTGCTATTACATCAAATGGAAATGATATTTTAGCTATAGGAGAAGAATATCAGGGAATTTTTACATCAGATTTGTTGTTAACATATTCTTCAAATGGTGGAACCTCTTGGAGTGATATAATATTTGATTTTGCAACGGAGGATGTTATGGAGACAAAACCAGTTGTTGATTATTGTGAAAATAATGAATTTGAAGCATATGGTACTTGTTTACCTGATTTAACTGGTACTGTTTATTTCATTCATTTTCCAAGTATGACTGATCCTACTGTTGTATATAAGGATTCTGAGGGTTGGACTTTTTGGCAGATAACAGTAGATTTTAATGATTACTATGCAATGGATATTGCTGGTTATCCACATGGTGAAAATGCTCCTGCTATTGATTTTCATGGTATTTTAACTCTTATTGGTGATAGTTCATATGGTGAGACTATAGAGAATTATTATGAAACTACTGATGGTAGCATCGGTGCATGTTATTTAGCATTCACAGGACAACTTGGTGATACTATTGCTGTGGATATTGACGTTTCAACTGAGACCTATTATGAAGCTATGGAGTTAAGTAATGATCCAGATCTTGAGTTAGAAGATGGTGTTTTCTTTGAATACTGCTGGGTTGAACCTGGAAATGAAGACTGGTGGGAGAATGATTGGCCTGGCTATATTTTTGAAGGTGCTCATAATCCAGATTTATCAGCCAACGCTGGCTACTGTTATGTTGTTGCAGAGTTAGAAGGGGATATAGTCTGCTATTACACAAATGATAATGGTGAGACAATGGAGACTAGCACTGTTGTAGTAAATGGACAGAATCCAAAAGTTTCATCTGTTGGACAATCAGCACTATGTACTTATACTAGAGATGGTAATCTTTACTATGCAAAATCAAATGATGGTGGTCAAACTTGGAATGAATTTTCAATTATAAACGATAACAGTGGAACTGTTGTCGAAGAAGAATATTCATTAGATGTTTCAGGTTCTTACGTTGTTTGGACTGATGGAAGCAATGAAAATCGTGAAATTTTCTTTTCATTAGTCGGAACACCACCAGAAAAACCTGCAAGACCAAATGGACCAACATCAGGTGGAATAAATAGAGAGCATACCTATACTACATCTACTACAGATTTAGATGGAGATCAAATATATTATATATTTGACTGGGGAGATGGTGACACAAGTGAAGTCGGTCCATATAACTCTGGAGAAACAGGTAGTGGTTCACATACTTGGACTGAGAGAGGAGATTACAGTCTTAAAGTAAAAGCAAAGGATTCAGCTGGTCTTGAAAGCGAATGGTCAGATCCACTTGCTATTAGTATGCCAAAAAGCAAGCAATTGTTATTTAATCATTTGTTTGGAAGATTAGTGAATATCTTTCCAATTTTAAGTCAGCTTTTTGGTCTATGAAAAATTCAAAATAAAACCTCTCTTTTTTTCTTTTTATTTTTTATTGAACAATCAATAATTATAATAAAATATTATATACTGAAATTAAAGGTATAAACCAAAACTTACAGGATTTTTGGGATACAATATATGAAACAGAGGATATTGGTATTTATTTTGATATAGCAAATTTTACATACAATTTAAGTAATAGAACTAAGAGGAGATTTGTTTAAAAATCCTGTTTGATTTATTGGATTTTTGGTAACCTTAATTCCACATAAAAATTATCTTTTAATCCTGGAAATACATCTGTTTTTATTTTTCCAATTGTTTCATTATTATTCATATAAATCCCATAGGAACCAATATAATGATTATGCCATTCATTCCATACATTATCGTTTTCAATCCATTCAAGTATTACTTCTATTCCATCAATTATTAAAATCATTTCCTCAGATGTATATTTTTTTATAAATGTTGTATATTCGTGTTTTTCAATAGGATCTCCAAGACCTGTTTTAAATTGAATTATTAATTTTCCAATTCCACTATCAATGGTTAAATTAGCATAATAATCTCCAACCCATTCAAATCCTCCTATCGGTACACCACAATCGTTTGAATATAATGATCCATATGACGAACCTGTTATATCTTTTTCAATACATCCAGATAACAAGATTATTATAAAAATTAATGATATCAATATTTTAACGATTTTTTTCATATTATTTCCTCCATTCTATAATTTAATAAAGAGCTTTTAACAATTTTTATTTGATTTTATTATAAATATTTTTATCACCTATTAATTAATAGCCACCAATCTTTAGACTTGGATCCCCTAATAAGATGAATTCTTGTAATGTTAAAGGATCATAAATTACATTATTTATTATCTCTTCAATGAAACTTTGTTGAGCTTGAATAAACATATCTCCAAGTTTTATACCTGGCTCATATGCTTCATAGAAAAAAGCATGCAAACAGCTTGTTCCAGCAATAAATGGATCTCCCGCAAATCCACCGAAACCTACACGTGTTGATCCAATACATGCTATTGAACCCCCATTTTGTTTTTTTATAATTGCCCATGCTATAGGGGGAATATTTATGTTAAGAATTTCATAATTAAAGTCAAGTGCTGCTGTTAGACATGCATCAAAATACATGATAGGATATTTTTTCCAATTTTGAATTCCAAGTATATAAGGTAAATAATAAAATATTGGTGAGTTACTATTATATTCAGATGTAGCAAATCCATATTCAAATCCATGCCCTGAATAACTTACAAATCCAGCTCCTTTGGATATTTCAAAATTTATTTTTATCGGAGAATATGTGTTTAAGGATGTCCATAATTTTATTGGTTCAAAATCAGGCATAATAGATGAGATATATTCTGTGACATATTCACCTTCACTTATATCCCCGACATTGGGAAATGTATCTCCACCCATTAAAATCATTTTATTAAACCAATCACTACCATAAGTTGTTGTTTCATATGTTATTATTTTATTAACAATGTTTCGAACGTCTCTATTATTTGAGCATGGTAATCGCCCTATTATCACATCTGGATTTCCATCTATTTCATCAATTATCTCAAGTGTTTCATTATATGGTTGATAATTCATGATCATCCGTATTTCGCTGTATATACCATCTTGATTTGTATCCCAAATAGAAAATGAACCACTTTGATCGTAAATATCAGAGTAATATAGATCTGTGATAACATCCGGTACAACTAAGTCTCCAAAATAATTCCAGGTAACAGCTGTTTTTCTTATAGGAACATGATATATGTCGCCGATTAAAAATACATATTTTATCCCATATTGTTCAACAGCATCTTTAATAAAATATTTTATTTGTTCAGGTTTGTCAACACCATTATATTGATTATAAATTTCTTCTGTTGTCTTTGAAAAAGTTAATACTCCAATATTGTTTTTATGATCAATTAATCGTTGAATTTGTGTTGAGAATACCTCTGGAGCGATAATTACCATGTCATATTCATTATTTTTTGTAAATAATGGTTTCTTTGGAGGAATATATTTAATTGTTATAATTATATTTTTTGGAACTTTGATTATGTTTTTAGAAGGATTATATTGGGTAATAACTTGGACATTGCAAAATAAAATCTGTTCATTATTCTTCAATCCAGTACTTTTAAATATTTTATATGGTTGTTTTGGGTATAATACATTTAAATTATGTGTTTTTTGATTAATAAATTCATCTTCGTGGTCTTTTTCATTATTAATGTTTTTTAATATACTAAAATATGGACAGGGAGTGATAATTCTTGGTAATTTATAAGTCTCAGTTTCTATTTCAATATTTATATCAATAATCTCTGATTCAAACGGAAAAGTAAAAAGTTTAGATATTATAGGTAAAAGTGGTTGTCCTGGTTGCATAAAATATGATTCTGATCCTTCAATATGGATTGAAATATAATTATCATTTCCTATGAAAGATGGTTTTGAAACAATAATTTGATCTGATATTATTATAATTTTATTATTGATGTTTTCTTGTTGTGCAAAAGCTCCAAACCCTGTTATTATAAATGTAATGGTAATTATTATGGAAATAATTTTCCTCATTATTGTATACCTTCATTTAATATCTTTTTAATTAATGGTAAATTTGTTCCTATCCTTTGTAATAAATATTGGATTAATGAATTCTGGATTTCTTTACTTTTCGGCATGATAACAGATAATGAATCTGACCATTCGCTTTCCAAATCATATATATCTTTTGCTTTGACTCTTATATTATAGGTTCCTTTTTCAATCCATATTTTTGAAGCAAAACAATCTTGACCAGAATCAAACGGACCAATCCATCCACTATTGGTATTATCACCCCAGTCAAATAAATAATATAAATCATCACCGTTGGGATCAATTGAATGGGTTGAATATTCATATTCTGTTGAGGTTTTTCCTTGCATGACTCCAGAAGGTTTTATTGGTTTAATTGGTTGTGAATTGTTTATGTCAATTGTTATGTTTATAATTGATGGTGTCAAATCACTATTTCCAATTGAGTTAGTTGATCTTGCTTCAATTTTATATAATCCTTTAGGAAGAGGATTTGTTTTAAAGTTAAAATCTTCTGTATGGTTATCATATTCACCATCTTTTGGTTGTAAATTTATCCAATCACCATTGTTTATTCTATACTGTATATTGGTTATTATGTTAATTGAAATATCATTATCTGCTCGGAATGGATTATGATTTGGATAAGGTTGAATACTTGCAACTCCATAGAAATCCAAAATGGATGAATTTGGTAGATTATTTGATATATAAAGAGTAGTATCAGGATATGTATCAACTATATCCAAAATTGAATCTGAATCAGTATCTCTCCAACCAATTTGTAAAGCTGTTCCAGATGATACACAAAGATCAGCTGTATCCATAACGCATCCTGAACCATCATTATCAGGTGCATTTAGATAGCCACTGTATTGCAACATTCCATTATATTCATCAGTTGCCCAAAATGTGTGACCCATTTCATGAGCCAAAACCTGATTCATCATATCAATTCCAAATCTTTGATTGTCATAAGTCATAATCAAAAAAGGCCCTCCAAGATATGAATAAGCGAAATATCCATCTGTGAATGCGCCATCTGAATCTTCACTACTATCTATAACAAATATTGCATATGACCAGTCTGTATCCATATCATTTCTTAGATCATTTACATATGAATAAGCTCTTTCGGCCCAATCACCATTATCATAACCAATGTTTTTCAAGGCTTCACTTACCCATAATTGCTGATAGTGATCATTTGTTACAGCCGATGGATGAATAATAGGCTCATAAGAAACTGTTACATCATAGTTCCAATCAAAATGAAATGTAACATCAGCATTAGGATTTTGCTCTTCCCACCAGATCATACTATCCTGTATCTCTGATGTAACTAGATTTTCTTCAGATAAAGTCCAATCCTCAAGACTGTCATCAATTAAACCATTGCTTTCCAATAATAAAACACCAACAGATACACTACCTATAAGATATTCTGAGGTTTCATAGTAGTTAGGTAATGATAATGAACTTTGAAATGGTGTTGGCATGATTAAAACATCATTTATAATAAATTCTTTATCAACAAAATTAATACAGATATTATCATTAGTTTTTTCTTGATATGCAAAAACGTTTAATCCGTTACATAATAATATTCCAATAAAAATTATTAAAATTATTTTTTTCATTATTGCCTTCCTCGTACAATTTTATTAATTGAAGAATAAAAAAATGATAGTTTTTGTAAAATGAAGTTAATTATTGGGAAATGAACATTTTTAAATTTTGGCATTGTAACTGCAAGTGAATCTGACCAATCACTTTCAAAATTATAGCTATCTCTTGCTTTTACCTTGATTTCATAATTACCCTGAGATTCCCATGTATGAGAAATACTGCATTCTTCACAAGAGCTATATGAGCCTATCCAATCACTTAATGTTCCATCTCCCCAATCCCACATATAATATAATTGATCATCATCAGGATCAACTGTTAAAGTTGTATAAGTATGCTCTTCACCTATTTTTCCATTTGAAGGACCAGAGGGAGTCAATGGTTTATCTGGCCTATTGTTATCCGAATCTATAACTTGAACATCTAATGGATCTGACCATTCACTTTTTCCACAATTTTCATCTCGAGCAATCACTTTTACTTGATACTCTCCAATATCAATCCATTTATGAGAAATCGTGCATGTTTCACCGGAGTTAAATGGTCCAATCCAATTACTAATTGTTCCATCACCAAAGTTCCATTTGTAATATAATTGATCATTGTTATTATCAGTAGTTTGACAAGAATATTCACATATAGAATTCTCATTAGAATTATTAGGACCAACAGGATTATTTGGTTTATCTGGATTATAATTATTAAAAACATCAAGAACATCATAAGTTTGAAAACCAAATTCAAATTCCTCATTAAGATCAATTTCCCATACATTATCGAAATCTCTTGCATAATAATAATGAATCAAATTAGATGTAAGATTACACACAATAGAATATATAGTTGATGATTGGGAAGTTGCGCTACAAATATCTTTAAAATATACCATTGAAAAATCATTAATATTCCCAAGCATATCAATTGCTGTTTCATATCTATCAAATCCAAACCCGCCCAACTCAGGATGAGTTTGATAAAAATTTGTAACAGCCTGATGACTTTCTTCTTTAAATATAATATCATCTCCTTCAATAATTGCTGAATTACCCTGTCTATCTACAAAAAAGAGCATCGCATCTTCTATTCCAGTATTCCTCCAATCATAACTATTATAAATATCAATAACTTCATCAACTGTAGAACAAACCTCCATCCAATCATCAATCCAAGTATTTGGTCTTGGTTTTCCAGCTCCATTTTGTATATCTAAATGAGGAGCCCAAAAACCATCCCACAATAATCCTTGATCATTTATCATCTGCTGTATATAGTAACCTTCATAACCAAAAAATATTCTTCCAAATTTACCATCTTCTGGAGGATAGATTTCTATATATCTTCTAGTTGAATAATTATCCTCATTCATTCCAGCAAGAACATTTTTATCATCATATGCTGTAAAACCTGTACAAGCCATTGCAATACTTGTAAAATTCAATATAAATATTATCACTATAATAGTTTTAACTCCTCTTTTCATTTTTTGTTCCCTATAATATAGTAAATAATTTGGTTGAATACTTAAAATCTATTATTATAATTTTGTACATATGGTAAAAAATATTAACAATTATACCTATACGTTTTATAATATGGAAAATATTGATAAAATAGATAGGAAAATATTATATCAATTAGATTTAAATTCAAGACAGTCTTTTTCACAGATATCAAGGAAGCTTGGTCAACCAAAAACAAAGATTTCATATAGGATTAAACAACTCCAAAAAAAGGGGATTATTAAGAATTTTTATACTGTTATTGATTCTTTTAAACTTGGTTATATTAGTTTCAGAATTTATTTAACATTTGAAAATATTAATCAAAGAATTCAAAATGAAATCATTCAATATTTTGTAGATGATATATACACCTGGTGGGTAGGTAAAACAGAAGGTAGATTTGATATTGTTATTGTATTATGGGTAAAAAATATTAATGATTTTTATGCATTTTGGGAAAAAACATTAAGTAAATATCGTAAATATTTTGATAAACAGATTTTTTCAGTTTATACACAATTACACCATTATCGTTATTCTTTTTTATTAGATGATTTAAATAAGGTTGATAGAAACAAATTTGAAATCACAGGTGGAGGAAAGTTTGTTAACTATGATGATATTGATATGAAGATTTTACGTTTTCTTGCAGATAATTCAAGAATTGAAACAATAAAAATAGCAAAAAAACTAGGGATTACTAGTAAAACTATTCAAAAAAGAATTAAAAGATTGAAAAATTTGAATGTGATTCTTGGTTATCGGATTCAGATAGATTATTCAAAGCTTGATTATGTTTATTATAAGTTAGATATTGATTTAAATGATTATTCTAAAAAAAACTCTCTTATTTCATACATTAAATATAATCCTCATTTAATTTTTATTGATAAAACCACAGGAATGGCCGATGTTGAACTTGAGTTTTATGTGAAAAATCTACAGCATATTTTAGAAATTATTAACGATATAATTGATTCTTTTCCAAATTTAGTTAAAAAATATCATTATTTTTACATTAAGAAGATTTATAAAGTTCAATATATGCCACTTCATTAAAGTTTAAAAAAAAACTTGTTGATAGTTAGTTTTGAACAAAAACAATTATTTTATTATGTTTGTTAATAAATTGTTCAATTTTTTATAAAATAATTTTATGTTTAATAATTTAATTTATTAACTTAAAGTATAATCGTAGTGAGGTAATAAAATGAGAAAAATTTTGACATATATGGTTGTGGTGATGTTTTTATCAGTTGCATTTGCATCTTTTTCTTTGGCTAAAGAATATGAATCAACAAATGAAATGCCCACAAGATTTTATAACGGATGTTATATTGAATCAAATGGTAAAATCTCGATTGATGATTGGTTTGCAATTATTAGAATGCCTAACATGTGGAAAACATTCTGGTTTAGACCTTTTAAAGATGAAATGCAGGCTTTTGTGTCTTTTTGGAGGCTTGTTTTTCAATCTGACTCTGATGTAACGATTTATTCAGAGGAAAATGGAGATATATTATGGGATCATCAAGGCGGTGAAGAGGTCCATCTTGTAATTGTTGGATTTTGGGGAGAATATATTCCAACAAGTGTAGATGGATTATTAAATGTGCAAATTAATGGAAATGCTTTATTTGCTAAACCTAGATTAATCTAATCTGTCGAAGGTTAAACATTATGACAAATAATATTTTTAAAAAATATTTGGTATTTTCAATTATTTTACTTTTTATCGTATCTGGAATAGCTTCAGGATATAATCATAGCAACACTTCTTCCAGTTGCGATTGTGAAAAAGTTGAAAACACATATATTGACTATAATTTTGATGTTGATTTTCCTACTATGAAACCTATTCCTATTGACTCAATAAATATTGACTCAAGTGTTTATGATATTACTATTGTTGATACTCCTGCTGAATTTAGTTGGATGAATATGGATGGTAAGGATTATTCTACTCCTGCTAAAAGTCAAGGGAATTGTGGTAGTTGTGGTATTTTTTCTGCTATGGGTGCTCTTGAAAGCCTGATTAAAATCAGGGAAGATCGGGATGATATTGATCCTGATTTTTCTGAGCAATATGTGCTTTCTTGTCTTCCTGAGGCTGCTCTTATACCTGGTGAAGGTTGCAGTGGTGGTATGGCATATATGGTTTTTAAAAGAATCATGGAGACAACCCCAGAGGGGAATAATGTAAATGGTGCAGTTTTTGAATCGTTTTTTCCTTATCTAGCAAGTGATGATGTTTATTGTTCGCATATTAGAGAAGGTTGGGATGAAAGACTTGTACCAATACTTGATTGCGGTCAGATTTCAATTGGACATGACAGCCCACAAAACAGGGAGAGAATTAAATCTTTAATTATGGATAAAGGACCAGTTGCTGCATATATGTATGTTCCTTTGAATCCTAATGTTTTCCATCAATGGGGTTTTGAAAATCATGATCCTACTGATTATTGGCCATATGAAGAAAGGACTTTTGAAGTGTTAAATCATGAGATTGTAATATTAGGATGGAAGGATGATATATCAATTGGAAATGGTGGATATTGGATTTGTAAAAACAGTTGGGGGCAAAACTGGGGATATGATGGTTTTTACAATATTGAATATGGAGCTTTGTTTACAGGTTATCTTATAGACTGGGTTGATTATGATTTAGATAGCTTTGATTGGCCTGATGAAGCTAATAGGCCAAGCTCACCTATTGTTAATGGTCCGACGTATGGTGGAGTTAATGTTGAATATGATTATACAATAAGTTCAATAGATGAAGACGATGATCCTGTGTACTATACTGTTGTTTGGGATGATGGAACAAATGAGAAATACCTTGGTCCATATAATTCAGGGGAAGAAGTTACGTTAACTCATACCTGGAGTAGATTGGGACGCTATCAAATCAAATTTAAAGCTCATGATGTATGGGGAGGTCAAAGCGACTGGACAACAATTTCAATTATCTTGCCAAAGACCAAAACAATCAACACGCCATTTTTAAAAATAATTGAAAAATATAATCATCTACAACCAGTTTTAGAACGATTATTTAACCATCTAACAGATAATATTTATCTGTAAAATACTATTTCCATCTAAAAAAGGAGACAATAAATTTGAAAAAAATAATAATGCTTCTAATAGCTACAATTGTTATTTTTTTTCAAGGAACTGTTATAGCCTGTACAGGTTTTACAGCACAAGAAGGAGATTTGGTTTTATTTGGAAATAATGAAGATTGGTATGATCCAGATCCTTATATTAGAGTACATCCTGCTGAACAAGATAAGTACGGAAGGCTTTATATCGAATTTGGTTGGCCTCCTGAGAATCCTAGTTATTATGTGTCTTTTACGGGGATAAATGATCAAGGTCTTTGTTTTGATAGTTTTCTACATCCAAAACTAGTGCCAACTGAATCAAGTCATAAACCACGTTTTAATGGTGATCTAATGGAATTCTGCATGGAAAGATGTTCAACTGTTGAAGAAGTTATAGCAATCTTTGATCAGTATAACCTTGATTTTATGGCTAATTTTCAGTATTTTATTGTCGACCAGTTTGGTAATTCTGCGATTATTGAAGGTGATGAAGTAGTGTATAAAGAGGGTAGCTTTCAGGTTGTTACAAATTTCCTTCACTCAAATCCTGAACATGGTTGGTATCCATGTTGGAGATATGAAACTGCAGTAAACATGCTTGAAAACATGCAAGAACTTACTGTTGAATATTTTACAGATATATGTGATGCTACTCATCAAGAGGGGACTTATCCTACGGTATACTCCTATGTAACTGATCTGCAAAATAATATTATGTACCTATATCATTATTACAACTTTGACAATGTAGTAATACTTGATGTAAACGAGGAAATAGCACAAGGAGAGCATGAATATTATCTTCCGGATTTATTTACCCAAGAGCAAAACAATCCTCCGAATACACCTAACCGACCTAGTGGACCTTCAACAGGTAAGATAAACAGTGAATATACATATTCTACTAAAACCACTGACCCAGATGGTGATAGAGTACTATACTTATTTGACTGGGGTGATAATACAGATAGTGGATGGGTAGGTCCGTATGATTCAGATGAGATTGTAAGAATATCTCATGATTGGAGCAAACAAGGAATCTATGAAGTCAAAGTAAAAGCAAAAGATATTTATGGAGGAGAAACAGATTGGTCAGAACCTTTACCTATAAATATGCCAAAATCTAAAAATATCAACAGATTTTTTTTGAGCATGATTGAAAAATATAACTATTTATTACAAATTTTAGAATATTTATTTAATCATATGATGAGTCTTTTTAATCATTAACATCTTTTACTTAATGGTAAAATATAACTTTTTCCAAATGATATTATTATGAGACAATGTATGGCAAGATTTTTCAGATAAAGAATAAATCTTATATTCTTAATATATAACTTAAATGTGTCAAATAAAATAGGATTAGTCCTAAACATACCAAGAAAAAGCCTAAACCTGCTATACCTATTCTTACTCCAACAGCTGCCTCAGTTAGTCCGCATTTTGTGCATACAACTTCTTTCATAACAATCCTCTCATAAAATCAATTCCTTGTAATGAATCACTTGTTTATAAAATTGAGATTATATTTGGAAAAATTTAAAATTATAACTATTTTTATTAATAATTATCACTTATAGAATTGCAGTAAAAGAGAGGTAAAGAAATGGAAATTCAAACCGCATATCTAATTGTAGGTATTTTGGTTTTTGCTGGAGCAATAGTAGCAGATGGAATAATATATGGTGGACTTGAAAAAATTGTAAAAGCAATAGAAAAACAAAAATAAAGAAAAATAAATTAGAGGATTTACTTTGATTATCGATATTTTTTTGTCTGGTTTTCTTTTTTTATTTATTTTGGTTTTAAATCTTGCAATGGGGGCACTTGGTTATTTAATGGAAAAAGATGATTATAATCCAGACACAGATCTGAAAAAGATAAACAAAGATTCGAAAAAATTTAAAATAAGCATCGTGTTAGCGCTGATTGAACATGGTAGCGTCGTTGCACTTGCTATAATTTTGTTTATTGTTTTTAGTACATATAGCATAATACTTGGAATCATTTGGGTTATCTGTCGAACCGGAGAAGGTTTAATCCAGTTCTATAATGAACCGTCCTATTGGAGACTAATCAAAATATCAAGACAATATTCTAGAGTTAGTAGTACTGAAAAAAATTCGTTGAGCAAATTAGCTATTACCATTTTCAAAGCAAAAGACCGTAGATTCAAATATGCAATGATCTTATGGGCTATTGGTACATTTGCTTTTTCAATCGTATTAGTTACAAGTGGAGTTGTGCCTCAAATCATTGGATGGTTAGGAATTGTTACCAGCTTTCTTATTGGATTCGGTAATGGAACAAAACTTTTAAAACCTAAATTTAACGTTCCAATTATCAGTGCACTGATGGCGATAACATTTGAAGTAATCATTGGAGGATGGCTAGTTTATTATTCAATAATTTAGTATCCCAAAAATATTTTCTAGTTATATTCTATAAACTCTAGCTGTTTGAATCGCATATTTAATGGGTCAAATTTTAACCTTCTCTTTCTTATGGTTCCTTTTTCATTTCATGGCGTATCCACCAAGTGGCTCCTATGAGCATAGGAATTCCAATTATTATAGCAACCCAGAATAATGCCCAAAGACAAGAGTACACGAGATATTCAAATTTCCAAGAACCAATTCCAACATCCCAGTTACCATCAAGGTATATCTTGATGCAGAATACAATAAAGATCAAAAAGGATATTGCTCCTTCTCCATCTGTTCTACGTGAGCGTTTGCCAAAAAGATGTGCGGTTCTGTATTCTCTCCTTTCATTGTCAGGTATTTTTTTCCACCATAGGAAATAAGTAGCAGCTGCAGCTATAATTACCGGGATTCCAATGAAGACAATTTCCCAGAAAATCAAATGTAACAAAAAAGTTATGAAATTCCCCATTGACCATAGACCTAAAGTCAGAGGTATAAGCCCAGTTAATTGAGCTTCTCCCACAAACCATAAAAAAACATAAATTGCGCCAATAAATGCCAAAATAGCTCCTACTATAAATACAATAAGCATTTTCCAATGTTTTCTTAAGAATTTTTTCCAGATCTTTTCATTTTTTTCCTCATCCATAATGTGTCACTCCCTTATGCTATTATGAATATTGTTAGTGTTTATAAATTAAATGATAATTTCATTTGTAATAGGTCTTTAAAAGCATATATCATATTATTTGTGACTTCATCCCAAATAATTATGGTCTAATAACCATTCCATATCATTTTCTTCAAGAAAATCTTCAAAGGAATCACTTGTAGGTTGTTCATAACCAAGGTGATATGAAGATTCTCACCACTCTGACTCATTTAAATATTTTATCCAAAATCCTTCTCCTTCAGTAACGATCCAGGTTCTATTATTCCCCCATAATTCACCATACCAAATCTCACTTGCATTAACAATGTCGTTAAGTTTTTGCTTTGATTCTTCAGAGTAATAATCTATAGCAGGTGATGAGCGATACACGTTTCCTTTCTTAATTTTTATCTCAATTTCTCACCATCCTTCACCATTTTTTTCATCAGTATATCCAATAAGCTCTTCTCTTTCAACTTTATATCCAACTATAAATTTTTCAGGAATATCTAAAATGTGATGATAAATTGTGCAATAATTTCTACCATATCGAATGTATATTACAAAATTGTCTCTATCAACTGAAATTATGGTTCCTTCTCAAGCTGCATAAAAAGGATATGAGTGCGATCTTTGTGTAAAATTGAATCTCTGTTGATGGCGACCAAGTATCTTCTCCTCTTCTAAAACACAATAGGGTGTAACTCTTGCAATTTCATCCATTTCTAAATTAGGAGTTCTCCATATAAAATCAAGTGTTGGTGCTTGATCTGTTTCAGGATAAACATTATACATTATCTTTTGATTATTGGGACCATTAGTATTATTTGAAATTAGTTGGAAAAAAACAGGAACAAGGACAACTACTATGAGGATGATTGCAATAATTAAAATGATTATTTTTTTATTCTTCCTGCCTCCTAATAATTTAAAACGAAAATTTATATATAAGAATTTGGAGAAATATTATACAGGTTTTAATCATAAAGCTAATATTTTTTCAAGGTTTATTTTATGCTAATTGCCACTTTTCCAATTACCATAAGTTGCGATATAAAATATAATTGCTGCAACAGTATAAATAATAACTCCAATGGTATCTTCTGGATGTTTCCAATACCAATAGATTGTATTAATGGTAAATATTATTGCTGCAAGTAATGTCCATCGGGATGTTTTTATTTTCATAAGAATAACTTAGTTATATTATTAGTATTTTTAACATTTTTCAACCTTACTCATATAATATAATGCGACCCTTAGCCTCTAATTACTGAACCTTGATTAATATCTACTAGGTAAAATCTATTAATTCGACCAAACACCATGCCCTTTTTTTCTTAACTTTTCGGTGAGCCATTGTTCAATTTGCTCAGCTTCTTCACGTTTTTCAATAGGATTATACTTCTTGAATTTCCTTGATATAAGTCTAAGTCCATATTTTTTAACAAATCGATTTGCTTTATAACCAGTTTTATGTTGTTTAAATCTGGTATTTGGATCATGAGTTGTTTGTCCAATATAATAGCAAGCAAGCTTAGTATTCATATGAGGATTTCTTTCTCTGAATTTTTTTGATATCAATACTTCTTTATCAAGCTCAATGACATAAACATTGTATGGCATGTTCCTCACACCCTTACAATAGTAGTATGAATAAAAAACTTGCCAGATATGAAATTAATATATGACAAAGAATATACCTACTTTCGATGGGAATGAAAAAAAGATATTTGATAATTTTTTCAATTTTAGTAATATTAATCTTGATATTTTCTGGTTGTTCAACAAATCAAAAAAATTCAAATGAAAACAACAATGATGGCAATAACTCCATTGCCTTTAATTATCCTCACTTTGACTTAGAAAAAGTTTATTATATTCTACCAATGGGCGGTATGACTGGTGCTCATGTCACACCTATTGATCATCAATACTATATATCATATAATTATGGATCAGAAGAAGCATCTAATATTGATGTTTACTCACCTTCGGATGGAATAGTTACCTCAATCCAACATATGGATATTGCAGCAGGTGATTCGCCTTTTCCTGTTGATGATTTTAGACTAACTATTCAACATACTTCTACTATATACAGTTATTATATTCATGTCGATGAACTTTCAAAAAAACTCTCAACAATTGACCCAGGTCTTGGTAAATATGCAAGTGTCAATGTAGAAGTTAGTGCTGGTGAAATCATTGGCAGATACAGTGGAAGTGTTGACTATAACATTGTTGATGAAAATGTCAATTTGTCTTTTATAAATCCTACTAGTTATATGGGGGAGCCTTGGAAAATTCACTGCCCTGATCCATTTGATTATTTTAATGATGAAATTAAAAATCAGATGATTGGAAAATGCCTTCGAACAGAAGAACCAATTGGTGGAAAAATTTGTTATGACATTGATGGAAGGCTCGTTGGTACATGGTTTGAAGAAGGAACCAATGGGTATGGGGGTGTTGATCCTAATAGATATTGGGCAGGCCATCTATCCATTGTCTATGATAGTATCGATCCTGACGCAATTATAATATCCATTGGAAGATTTATAGATACAGCACAACAATTTGCTGTTAAAAACAACAGTCCAGATCCCGCAGATATATCTGTTGATGATAGACTTGTAATTTATGAATTAGTTGATTATGAATATTACAAAAACGATATTATCTGGGATAGAGAAAGTCTTGTACAAGGACTTAAAATAAAAGAGGGTAAAAGTCCAAGGGGAACAATTTTACTGCAAATGTTAGGTCAACAGAAATTAAAAGTTGAAATATTTCCAAATGAAACATCTGAAATACTAACAAGTTTCACAAAGAATGCTAAAATTTATGTAAGATAATAATTTTACCAGGTATGATATTAATCATTCAGAATGCCAAATCAAAAATAATTTTATATCCTTATTATTTTTCAACATTTTTTTATCCTATTTTTCTTAGAATTTATTTTTATCATTATATTTTAATGACTTAGAATTTATTTTTATCATTATATTTTGATGATATTGAACAATTGTTACCCATATTTTCAATTAAAAATAATAATAAACTAATTTTTAAAAGTGATTTCTATATAAAGAATATGATAGAAAATTTGCCTATTAAAACCATCAACGTATTATAATTAGATATGGATATGTTTATATCCTATCATTTTATTTATTATCATAAATTATTTTACTGAGGGAGATATAAAAATATGAAAAAAATAACTATATTAGTAGTTATGATTTTTTTATCTCAGATGTGTATTGCCAGTGCTTTTAATCACAGCATTTTTTCAATTCAGCAAAATACATCTAAAGTATATTTATGCTCTATAGAAAAAGCAAATTATGTTATAATTACAACCTCCGAGCTTGAAGATGCAGTTAAGGATTTTAAAACCTGGAAAGAATATCCTGGTTTTACTGTTGAAATAGTAACTATCTCATGGATCTCAGATAACTATAATGGAAGGGATTTAGCAGAACAAATTAGAAACTTTTTAATTGATAAATACGAAGAATGGGAAATAAATTATGTTTTAATCGTTGGAACACGTAATAATATTCCAATGAGAAGATGCGATCCAATAGATTGGGATTATGGAGATCATGTTTATAATGACTTTTATTACTCTGATTTAACTGGAAATTGGGATGTTGACCAAGACGGTATATTTGGTGAATATGGAGATGATGATGTCGATTTTATTCCTGAGATATCAATTGGTAGGATTCCAAGTGATAGCAAAGATACTGTAGCCCAAATATGTGAAAACATCATGAATTTTGGATCTGGAGATAGTGCGTGGAAGAAAAACGCACTCTTACTTGGTGCAATTAGTTACTATCAGGGTTTAGAATCGTATGGATGGGTTTATGACCGATCAGACTGCGCAACTCTAATGGAAGAATGTCGAATTGATATCTTTGACCCTGAAGATTTTAATTGTGTAAGAATGTATGAAGCAGAAGGTCTTCGGCCATCAACCTATGATTATGAATATCCACTTGAACACTCAAATGTTTTATCTGAATATACAAAAAACTATGGTATTGTTAACATTGTAGGACATTCAAATGAACAACTTGCTGCACGATGGATATGGGTTAATGATGATGGTGATAACATTCCAGAAGTCAACCAGGGTGAACTTATCTACAAAGATATTTTAACAAGAAATGATGCTCAAGTCTTATCAATGGAGAAACCACCAATTGTTTTTTCAGGTGGATGCAGTCAACTTCATGGTCCAAATAACATGGGACGGCGGTTTATAGAAAAAAATGCGGCAGTGGCATACATTGGAACAACTGATCTAGGATTTTACAATATTACCCGAGTTTGGAATGATGAATCAGATGGAGGATTTGCATCAATAGATTATTATTTCTTTTATTACCTCATCTCATATGATCAGGGTTGTGGGGATGCGCTAGGAAATTCAAAAGCTTATTTTTCCAACTATTTTATGTTTAATGAATACAACCCAGAATGGATCTACCGATGCTATAGTACACTTATGGGTACTACACTTTATGGTGATCCATCATTAAGTCTGTTTCCTATTTCAAATCCACCAGAAAGGCCTTGTATCCCTGATGGACCGGTTTCTGGAAGAATTAATATTGTACACAGTTATTCAACCTCCAGTATCGAACCAGATGGTGGTCAAATTAGATACTTATTTGACTGGGGAGACGGAAACAAAACAATAACAGAATATTATACCTCAGGAAAAACTATTAAAATATCATATAAATGGAATGAACATGGAAAATTTAATATAAAAGTTAGAGCCCAAGATGAGCATGGAGTATGGAGTGACTGGTCAGATTCGCTAAGTGTCAGTATAACAAAAAAAAGTAAGTCAGTTAGAATATTTGATTATATAGAAACTTTTAAAAATATATGCCTAAGATTTCCTATTATTAACAATATATTTTCTCAAAAAAATTAGATAATTATTAAATATCTACTTTTTTCTTTTATTACAAATCTCCTAGTTATGAAAATTTTATATAAAAAAAGAATCAGAACAAAAAAAAATATTTTAGCAAGAATCTGCTTATTTGATAATTAAAAATATTTTATGATAATTTTATTTTGTAAAAATTGAATTAAATGATAAATAAAAGGGTGATTTTCTAAAAAATTTAGAAATGGTTTATTTATTTCTCTACTAATAGGCATATTGGTTGATAGAGGCTCGGACCAAACACTTTGAGTGCCATGTATATCTTTCGCTTTAACACGTATTGAGTATGTTCCAATTTTATTCCAAGTATGAGAGGCACTTACAACTTCCCCTGATTCATAAGGTCCTAGCCAACCACTATTTGTTCCATCATCCCAATCAAACCTATAGTAAATATCATCATCATCTGGATCAATCGAGGATGAAAAAAATGTTAATTCCTGTGAAATTTTACCAGTTGATGGACCAGAGGGTCTCTGTGGTTTCTCTGGTGGATTACTAATTTCAACTGTAAGAATTCCAATGTCAGGATTTCCCCAAAGTGAGCCATGACAAAATGTTTCATAATATAGTCTATCCCATAGACCTCTACTGTACATTTCACGTAATGCATATTGATGAGCTTGCCCTTGAGTATATTCTCCAGATGTAATTCCTGTTGTAAAAAAATATTTCAAAGATTGATCACTTCCATCATTTGGATCATCCCATTGGGAACGATAATAAGCTGCTTTATTTGCACCTAGAAAACCAACAGCACCTTGCTTTATCATAGCTTGACCAATGTTTAGATAATCAGTATCAGAATTACTACAAGATGCAGAGCTAATAATCGCTGGATATTCATCATTAAGCTCTTGGCAATCATCAACTGAAATGAAAGCATGATTACCAACATAACTACCAGTTGGTGACCCATGAGCATGCCAACTTACAAATGCAAATTTACTCTTAGACCAAATATTTACAACATTGAAATTATTCAAAACATAATCCTTTGGATAGGTAGATCCACTTTCATACATTTTAGTCTTTGACCAATCACTCATCCATAAATGAATTTCCTCATCAACTTTATATTCCATGAATGTCGCACCATCAGTATTTTGATCAACCATTGCTCCAAGAAGTAAGATATTTTTCTTATATGCATCCTCATTATTCTGCTCATATGCTACAGATTTTTCACAAATTTGCTCAACAATTTCAGGATCACTCCAAGGTATCCTTCCAACATTTACCTCTGCATAAAAATCAATAGAATCAGAGGTTTCTCCATAACGTTGATCACTATCAAGATCCCAAGACTCACTATCTGGTAAAGATAACTCAGCATAGTAATAATCTGTCTCAACATTATTGTAATTTAGAGCCATTTGCTGAGCAGTCACTCGCATAGGTATATCATCCCAATGACCAATAATACAAACATCTTCAATCCCCCAGACATCAACAGGATATTTTTCCCTTAGAAAATTCCTGATTTTTTCTTCTAGATCAATCCCTTGATAATTTTGATCTATCCAGGAAATTGTTACAACATTGACAGATCTTCCCTTTGCATTTTCCCACTCAACTAGAGAGTTGATAGATGATTGAAGGGAGTCAAGTGTAATTATTACAAAATCATAAAGATTATTATTAGTTATTGATGAATCTTGATACCATTCACTTATTTGATAATAGTTAATAATATAGTTTTGAGCAATTTTATCCACATATCCTTGTTCTTTTATATTAGAATTAGAAACAAGGTGGTTTTCAGATTCTTCAAATTCGACAAGGATCTTGATTGTGGGATAATAATAAAGGCTATTTGATAATGGCTTATAATAAAAAGGAGATATTCTGAAATCAACAAGATTATATTGTCTAAAATTAGAAGTATCTATAAATTCAACTGGTTCATCTGGAAAAATATTATCACTATTATATATTCTCTGATAGTTTTCTATGTATACATTTTCATATTCAGATTCCATACGATTTGGATCTGCAATATCGGGAATAGGTAGAGGTGAGATAATATAATCCCCTGAAAGCATTATACTATCACTACACTCATAAGAAAAATCTGAATAAGTTGCACCTGGTGGTATAGCAATTGATATAATTCTTGAAGGAAGAATAGGTCCACCTAGAATAGATAATCGTCCAAAGTTTTCAACAATAACTTGATGGTTAGAATCTTTTTCAATAACATTAAAAGAAGGAATATCAATTGTAATTTGAATATTATTTATTCTTATTTTTTCAGCATAAGAAATTGAAGAAGCATAACTATCAATATAGCAAACAATTAAAATTAAACAAATAAAAAATATAATATATTTTTTCATAATTTTCTACCTCTTAGAATAATTAAAAAAATAATGTTAAATTAATAAAAGATTTCTCTAAAAAATTGGACAATCGACACAATATTTTTATACTAAATATTAAGTTGTCCAAATTATGATTAAAATAGATATAAAAGATAAAAAAATTTTATATCATTTACACAAAGATGCTCGACAATCATTAACACAAATAGGAAAAAAAGTTTCTCTTCCAAAAAATGTTGTCTCATATAGATTAAATCGGCTTATAAAAGAGGGTGTAATTAAGAATTTTTCAACAGTCATAGACATGAATAAATTGGGATATATAATGATAAGAATTCATTACATATTTCATAATGTCTCACCTGAAATTGAAAAAGAAATAGTAAACAATTTCACTAATAACAGTAACACCGTACTAGTAGCAACTACTCATGGATTATTTAATTTAAAAATCATAATAATCATAAAAGATATTAATAAATTCTATCAGCTCTGGCAAGAAACTCAAAAAAAATATGGATCTTATATACAACAAAAATCAACAGCGCTGTTCGTAAATGAATATTACTATGGACCATACTATTTATTGGATGTAAATAAAAAAGAACCACGTAGTATGATAAGTAAAACTGGTAGTGGTAAGGAATATAAGATCGATGAACTTGATTATAAAATTTTGCAATTACTTTCAGCAAATGCAAGAGAATCATTAAATAAAATTGCTAATAAATTATCAGTAAGTTCAACAACAATTAAAAACCGAATTTTAAAATTAAAAAAAGCAGGAGTAATAAGAGGATTCCGAGTAATTATAAATCCTACTTCATATGGATATAACACATATAAAGCATATCTTTATTTATCTGATTATAGCATAAAGAAAAAAATTGTAGATTATCTAAAAAACAATCCAAATCTAGTTTTTATCGATATATATGCAGGCGAAGCAGATCTTGATTTAGAATTTCATTTTGAGAATATATCAAATTTCCTTAAATCTATGAATGATTTAAATACAAAATATCCTAAATCAATTAAAAAGTTTGAATATATTTACATTTTAAAATACTATAAATTTTTATATATGCCAGAAAAATAGAAACAATAAGAGAGAATTTAAACAAAGACGTTCATAAAACTGTAAAAAATTATTTTATTTATCTTTGAATTAAATAAAATCATTTGACGAATACAATAAATTTAAATAGATATTTAATTTTTAATACAATTTGATAAAAATGTATTATAAAAAAATGTTTAAAGGAATAATTTTAGCAGCTATTCCAATTATACTTCTAACAATACCACAATCTATTGCAATATCTATAAATCCTATTACTTTAAAAGATGTTGAAATTTCAACACAAAAAACACCATTTACTGAAGATTTACTAATAGAAATGTTACCTAAAGTTAATGAATCTAAAATATATGAATATGTAAAAACAATACAAGATTTCGGACCACATCCAACACAATCATCAACAATTGAAAATGTTGGAAACTACATTTTCAACAATTTTATAACTTTAGGTATCCAAGTTGAGTATGACACATGGGCAATTAATGATGTATCAGGTAAAAATATAATAGCAACTCTACAAGGTAAATCAGATGGAATAATAATAGTAACAGCTCATTATGATACAATAGAGATTTCATCTGGTGCAGATGATGATGGATCAGGAATTGCATCTATTTTAATGATTGCAGAGATAATGAGTAAATATTCATATTTCGCAACTGTTAAATTCATGATATTTTCAGGGGAAGAAATTGGTCTACTTGGTAGCAAGGATTATGCAAGAAGGGCCTCTGAACAAAATTCTAATATAATCGGCGTTCTTTCAATAGATAAAGTAGGTTATGCAAATACAGCAGATGATGGAAAAAAAATACGGCATCATGCAGATAAAAAATCGGAATGGATGATTGACATAAGTGAAGAACTATCTAAAAAATATAATAAACAAATTGGGCTCGAAGTTGTAAGATTACCAATTGATTCATCAAGTGATCATAAAGCATTTGTAAAATATGGTTTTTCAGGAAGCAACCTTGTTGAAGAATCACTTAATCCAACATATCACACATCAGAAGATATAATAGATTATATCAACATCACATATCTTGCAAAAGTCACAAAACTTGCACTTGGAATTACTGCAAAAATGACAAGTTTAAATCCTATTCTTGATGAAAATGATATAAAAGTTAAAATCAAAGGAAGTTATCTATCAAAACCTGCACTGCTTAATATAAATGTTGAAAATAAAAAACATTCAATAGACACCGCAAATGTAACAATAACTATTGAAAT
>CP070836.1:699775-704557 GCA_020341795.1 Thermoplasmatales archaeon | reverse complement strand
ATTTAATTTTTCACCACATTTTGGACAAAAATTTCTAATGTCTTTTAGACTTGTACCACAATTTATACAAAAATTTGTTTATTTTATTTCTTTCTTAGTTTTATCACTGATTTTTTCTTTTTTCTCTTCTTCAACTGGTTCCCACTCTCTAAGCTCTCCTTCTGCTAATACTTGTTTATCTTCATGTGGAATTGTAACCTCATCTTCTTTGGAAGTATCTTTAGGTTTTACCTCTATAAATTCAGGTCCTTCAACTTTAACCTTTTCAATTTCAAAAATATCTTCATCAATAAATCCTTCCATTTTTTTAGTATATTCTATTTCTGTTTTTTTGTCTGATTCTTCTTTGATAATTGTCAGTTTTTGTTCTTTTCTTAGATGTACTAAAACTTTAGGCTTCATCGGGTCAGCTTCATCTGATTTAATCTGTTGTGTAAATGTAATAGTATGCTCAGGTTTACTCAATCTCTCCTTAAGAGCTATCAAATGTTTCTCATCTTCAGAATCAAGATTTTCAAAAGTAACATTATCTAAAAGCTTTCTTAATTTTTCAATGTCATCTATTTTAGATTTTTTATCTTGAGACATATTTAACTCCCGCCATAAATAATTAGTAATTTTGTTTTCCAGGTATTTAATATTTTCTAAACAATTATTACTAAAATACTATAACATTTTTATTATATTAATTATTTATTGTATTAAGGTACATGTTTTTCTATTAAAAAGTTTATTAAGCAGGTTCTACATGTCATCTTTTTTGATTTGAATGAATTTCACAGGTAAAGATATAATTTCCATAAAAGATTTTTCTAAGAAGGAGATTAACTATATCATTGAATATGCAACAAAAATGGTTCCTTATGCAAAAGGTGAAAAATATAAAGATATTTTAAAAGGAAAAGTTCTTTCATCTCTATTTTTTGAGCCAAGTACCCGTACAAGACTAAGTTTTGAAAGTTCTATGAATAGGCTTGGTGGCAAGGTAATTGGTTTTTCTGATCCTAGTGGCACATCCCAAAAAAAAGGTGAAAGCCTTGCAGATACAATACGTATGGCGGATTCATATAGTGATATTATTGTTATAAGACATCCACAGGAGGGGGCTGCCCGACTTGCTGGAGAGTTTGCAGAAGCACCTGTATTGAATGCTGGTGATGGAGCAGGAAGACATCCAACTCAATGTTTACTTGATCTATTTACAATTCATACTGAAAAGAAAAAAATTGAAAAAAATAACATTGTACTACTTGGCGATCTCAAATACGGTAGAACTGTTCATTCCCTTGCATATGCATTAGCGCTTTATGGTGCAAATTTAACATTTGTCTCACCTGCAAGTTTAAGGATGCCTAAGGAAGTGATAAACGAATGTACTGAGATGGGAGTTGAACCAACACAAACATCGAATCTAGAAAAAGCTGTAAAAGATGCTGATGTACTATATGCAACACGTATTCAAAAAGAACGTTTTCCAGATGCAGAAGAATACAACCGTGTTGTCGGCTCATACATTATTAATAACAATCTCTTAGAAAATGCAAAAAAAGATCTTATCATTATGCATCCTCTTCCTAGAGTTACAGAAATAGATCCTGAGGTAGATAAAACACCTCATGCACTTTATTTCAAACAAGCTTTTAATGGTGTACCCATTAGAATGGCTCTCTTATCTCTTGTTTCTGGAGGGACTCTATGAAAAAAGAATTAAAAATCCCTCTAATTAAAAATGGGTCGGTTATTGATCATATAACTCCTGGAAATGCTGTTAAAGTGCTTAAAATTCTTGGAATACCTGAAACTAGTTCCTCTATTGTGAGTGTTGCTATGAATGTTAAAAGTAAAATTGGTAAAAAAGACATTGTAAAAGTTGAAAACCGAGAGTTAGATCCTAATGAAGTAGATAAAATAGCACTTATTGCACCAAAAGCAACAATCAATATCATCAGAGATTATAAGGTTACTGAAAAACATAAAGTTAAACTTCCTAATGAAATCATAGGAATTGTAAAATGTTCAAACCCTACGTGTATTTCAAATGCACAACGTGAACCAGTCAAAAGTAGATTTAAGGTAATAAAAAAGGATCCAACTGAGATTAAATGCTATTATTGTGAGCGTGAACCTGAAGATATTGCTGAAAGAATTATTTAATTTCATTAAATATTTCTTTTGCACGATCTAGTTTTATATTTCCTTCTTTTATAAGCTGATTTGCTATCTTTTCAATTAAATCTCCAGATGCACCAGCCATAACAGCAATATTTTTAGCATGAAGACTCATATGTCCTTTTTGAATTCCAACAGTTGAAAGTGCAAATACGGCTGCAAAATTCTGAGCAAGACCAACACTTGCTACAATTTCTGCAAGTTCTTGAGCAGTTTTAATTCCAAGTATTTTTTTACAAAGTCTAGCCTTTGGATGTATGTTTCCAGCACCACCAACAATTCCAACAGCCATAGGAATTTCTAATTCACCTACAAGATTACCATTTTTATCTTTGTAATAAGTGGAAAGAGAAGTATATTGACCATTTCTAGAAGCATAAGCATGAGCACCAGCTTCAATAGCACGAAAATCATTACCTGTGGCAATAATAACAGAATCTATACCATTCATAATTCCTTTATTATGTGTTGCAGCCCTATATGGATCTATAGATGCAAGTATATATGATTGAATAAAAGCATCAACAATTTTTTCTCCACCCATTTTCTCCTTATCAAAAACAGCTTTTGCTTTTACAATTCTTTTATCTGCCAGATTGGAAAGTATTTTTAATCTTACCTTTCCACCTGTTAGTTCTTCAACCATTGGTGCAAGTGCTTCACACATAGTATTCACTGCATTAGCACCCATTGCATCTCTTACATCAACTATGATATGAGCAACAATCATTTTACCAAGTGGACTGTCAAGAATACGTACTTCTAGATCCTTTGCACCTCCACCGAATTTAACAAGAATTTTATCCTGAGCATTAGCTAGCTCAAGAAGTTCTTTTTTATGATTCATTATCGACTGTGCAGCTTTTGCTACATCATCTATTTTAACAACCTGCATTTGACCTATCATCAATGGATCTGTGCATTCAGTAGTAAAACCACCTTGGATTCTAGCAATTTTAGCAGCATTACTTGCAGCTGCAACTACACTTGATTCCTCTATAGTCATGGGAACAAGATAGTCTTTACCATTAATTTTAAAATTTACAGCAATACCAAGTGGCAATTCAAATGTTCCAAGAACATTTTCTATCATTCTATCCGCTGTTTCAAGATCAAGACATGATGAAAACAGCTTTTCTTCTTCATTTGTTAAATTTGCATACTTTTTAACAAACTCTACTCTTTTTTTAATAGGCATTTTATAAAAACCTGATACCTGGGATGATTTCTTACTATCATTCATCTAATATATCCTCCTCCATTAGGAATTTCTGAAATCAACTACTTATTTTTATATTTGTTCCTTAAAAAAACAACATGTAACTATTAATAATTTAATTTTCTTTTAATCCAATATTTTCATTTAAATAATTTAAAAACGTATGATAAATATCACTTCTTATTTTTCCTTTAATTTGAATATCAACTGAATGTTCTTTTTTACTATGAATTTTCTTAATTTTTATAACCGCAGTACTTTTTTCAACATCATCAAGAATTGCAGTAATTTCAAGTATTTTACCTTTTGATATTTCATTAGAAAAAATTCCAAAATCATCAATTGTTTTTCTAAGATCAGATTTTTTCTCAGGATGCTCATATATAACTTTGCTATCAACAACTATTTTTGCGGTATTTCTAAATTTTGCTTTTGCAAGACCTCTAAGAATTAACTTAGCTGTGGGAAAAAGTTCAAAGTCTTCTTCAACATTATATAAACCTATAATTCTACCAAGCAAACTGGAAGATTTAACTATTGTATGATCTACATCGAAATCAAATTTTATATGAAGATTAGTCAAATAATTTTTTTCAAATTTATGCTTATCATCTATTTTCTTACCAGGATGACTAGCCTCTACCCACTCCATTACTTCTTTCGGAGAGCCCATCACCCAAGGTGGTTCCCGAAAACCGCTATTGTATCTATTCATTTTATCAGCTTGGGAACACAAACTGCTTTTGTTATTAAAATATTCCTAAAATAGTTTTATTTTATATATTCTCTTATTTTTACGGCCATACCATAATTAAAAGAAAGCATTTCTAATCTGTTTAATAAACATCTTCCCACTGCTAAAAAACTGTCTTTCTCATCAACAATTAAACATTCATCTAATGGTCGAAGATTTGGATCACATTCTTTTACAAACTTAGAAAAAACACTTTTTCCTTCCTTAATAAAAGGAATTGCTTCTGAATTTACAATTACTCTTAATATAGGTTTTTTAAACCCTTTATGTAATAAGTTTCCTCCTTCAATCTTTAATGTAAACATACCATCATTTGCTCTCATTGATAAAACATGTTTTCCATTACAATAAATATTACGAATCTTTTGCTTTTTTTTAGATTTCACAATCCTAATATTACCATTGAGTAATATTTTACCAGCATCTTTTCCAAATTGCATATCAGAAACAGCAGATATCTTTATTAAATCAAAAATATCATCCTTATTTTCCGATTTTCTAAATCCTAGTAATTTTTTATTTTTCTCCCAATAAGTTAAATTAGTATTTTTTGTAAAATTATTAAAAATTTCTTTACCATATTTTCCTATTTCTTCATCATTTCCATTTGAAAAAATAGATTGAGCAAATGGATACATTT
>CP070836.1:696339-699675 GCA_020341795.1 Thermoplasmatales archaeon | reverse complement strand
TTTAGAAACCCAGATGGAACTGATAATACTGAAATGGGATTTGGTTTTGCTATGTGGGGAACTGATGGATCTGGATATGTTAACGCTCAGGCTGAAGCCTATGACGTGTACTGGAGTGGTTTATACTTTGATGAAATCGCTATGAGAGGAGAACTCGTTGGTGAGGAAGTCTGGAGAGAAACTAAAGTTATTCCTGGTCCAATGGAACCATGTGACTCTACAGAAGTACAATTCGAGTGGGAGGATGTCCCATACAGTAACTATAAGATATCTGTAGAATGTGAACAAGGTTGTCAAAACTGTGGTATCTCAAAGGTCTCCGAGCAAATCCTTGTGGTATCTAACAAAGAGCGAGCCCACTGGAAAGAAGTAGATAGCATTGACTACACTGGTGTTGGAGAAGGTGAATGGGGAATATCAAGTAGTGACTATGATAACTATCTTGCATCAAACCCTGACAGCACACTTTATCCATCATATATGAGTGCTATAGCTCAACTTGCACCTGGTCATGGTGGAGACAATGGCCTTGCACCTGGTGAGCCAGCATGTTTGGATATCAGCCATCTATTACCACTTGCACCTGGAGACCTTTTAATGGACTTTGCTGCATGGTGGGATATAGAAGGTAGCTATCCTGACTTTAGTGTCATGTGGGACTACTGTGTAATGGAAGTCGCCGTTGGATGTCCCGCTGATACAATCCTAGACTGGCACGAAGCAATCTTCTTCGGTGACCTCCTTTGGAATGGACCTGGAATGGGTAGATTCCCAGAATCATCCTATCATTACACAGGTCTAGGTAATGAAGAAGCATCTGATGGTTGGGTCACCATGTCGGGACTAGAAGATGGGTCTTTAGGTTGGCCATTTGAGATATCTGGGTGGCTTGGTCTTCCAGTATTTAACTATATGGTAGATCTTGGTATGATATTAACTGCAATTGATACCACTGTAACAGAGTTCAGTCTAAGATTCAAGTTTGTATCTGACTCTGGCTTTGAATTCAGAGGAATAAAACTTGATGACATATATATATCAAATTTAATCTATGATGATGATGTATTCCCACCAGTGATTGAGGACTTCTTTGACCCATGTGATGATATGTCTAACTGGTGTGCAGATGTCGACCACTATGGACAATGGTGGGAGTATGACGATGTAAACGTCCGCTGGTGTACAGATTACCCAGCAGGATTACCAGTACAAGACGCTATCATTTGGACAACAGAGACAAAAGACTGCTACGAGGCATACTTTACACTTGAAGTCGCACACGACCTTGGCGGTGCTGACCATGCTCTATTAGAGATCAGAGAAGTAGGCGGAAACTGGTTCGTACTTGATGAGTTCAGTGGTGCATCAGGCGCTGGTGTATTCCCAGATGACTTCTGGTTCATAGAACATTATGACATCACATCATGGGTTGGTAAAGACATACAAATCAGAGTCTTTGTCGACAGCGTTGGTGACGGTGGACGAATGTGTATCAGAAACATGGTCATCACTGGTAAACAAGACCACACTGCTCCTACAGTATCAATTACAATGTCTGGTACAATGAAAGAAAGCGGATGGTATGCATCAGCTGTGAAAGTTAAAATCACCGCTCAGGATACTGGATCCGGTGTCAAAGAGATACATTACATACTAGACGGTGTTGAAAAGGTTGTAGCAGGAGATGTCGCAGAGTTTACAATAAGCGGTAACGGTATTCACACTCTTGAATACTGGGCTGTTGACAACATTGGAAACGAAGGAGCTCATCACACTGTACCAGCATTCAAGATAGACAGTGGAGCTGCCCCAACTGTTTCAATAACAGCACCAGAACCAGGAATATACTTATTCGGCAAGAAGATCCTAAGCTCAAGCAACGTGTTCATAATTGGTGCATTCACCATAGAGGCAACTGCATCTGATGCTGACTCAGGTATCTACAAGTTAGCATTCTATCTAGATGATCAGCTACTTGGTGAGGACACTGAAGCACCATACAGTCAGTATGTTGCAAGACGTCATATGGGCGACGGAACCATTAGGGTAACCGCTGAAGACTTTGCACAGAACGTAGCAGAAGACACACTAGACCTTAAATACTACAAGTTCTTCTAAAGAAGAACACAGAGATATCAAAAAATATAAAACGACTCTGAGAGAAAATTTTTTCTCTCACCTCTTTTATTTTTTTTTGTTTTTTTGATCTTATTAGAATAGATTTTTTATAATTACAATATGATTTATAAAATAGATTAATAATGTTAAAAAAGATGTTAAAATATTAAGAGATAAGGATGTAAAAAATTATATTAAGGAAGCATATATCCTAATTATTTAAGGAGTAAAAATGAAAAAAAGAATAATTACATTAATAACAACTGCTATCTTTATATCAAATATTTTTATAGCAGGATGCATAGAACAAACAAAACCACCTATCTCATCTCTTAGCATTCAAAAAATGATTAACAATGCTTTAGATGGAGAAACATTATATATAAAAAGTGGTACATATAATGAAAATATCATAATAAATAAATCTATTACCCTAATAGGAGAAGACAAAAATACAACAATTATCAAAGGAGAAGGAGGTAATGTTGTTTTTATAACTGCAGACAATTGTATATTAGAAGGATTTACAATAAATAATATTGAAAAAACAGAAGAAACATCAATTGGAATAAATATAAATGCAAATTATACGACAATAAAAAATAACAAAATATCATCTAACAATTATGGTATTGTTTTTGATAAATCATCTAAAGGAAACAATGTTGTTGATAACAATATATCACATAACATATATGGACTATATTTATTAACATCATCTATGAATAATATCACTTCAACCAATTTATTTTCAAATATAGATAAAGGGCTATATATCTCTAGATCAAATCATACAATTGTAATTGGTAATAATATATCAAATGGTAAATATGGAATATCTATGATTTTCTCTGAAAATAATACAATATCAAACAACGATATCTACTCAAACATCCAATATGGACTATATATAGGTTCTGAATCTAATAATAATGTAATTAAATTAAATATGATTTTTAATAATGATTTAGCTATTAGAATCAGAGATTCATTTTTAAACAATATTACAAAAAATAAAATTGAAAATAATCAAGAAGGAGTTTTAACCTGTTGTGAATCAAAAAATAATACACTTTATAAAAATATTATAAAAAACAATACAGATTGGAATGCAGAAGGAAATCTCAATAACAAATGGGACTTTAAGGGTTTTGGAAATGATTGGGCTGATTACAGTGGTGTAGATAGCAATAACGATAACATAGGGGATACACCATA
>CP070836.1:693350-696239 GCA_020341795.1 Thermoplasmatales archaeon | reverse complement strand
GGAAAATATTTCTTTCTTGTTTCCCGTGTAGAAATTGTTCTTGATGAACCTACGTTTTTAGATCAACCTATGATATATCGAATGAAAATATCCGCTGATAGGCATAAAGAGAAGAAACATGAATTTACTTTTCTAAATAGAATAGGCAATTGGGCATATGTCATAGTTGATTATACGATAGTAGAAGAACAATTTGCCATAATGAAACATTATCATGAAAAACATGAATATTTTTTTAGGAAAGAAGGAGTATAAAACGTGAATAATATGGAAAGTGATTTGAGGATGGAAAAATGAAGAAAACAGCTCCTGATACCTTACTTACCTCAAGAACGTAAAAATCACCTTTGTATCTCTTTGGTTAATTACTCTTTTTGCATTTAGGAGGTTTTGTTTTTTCAAGGAAATAATCTATCCATGCATTTCTAACACTTGGTATCGTCTCATTTTCAATCAGCTTTAATATATCCTCATGTTCTTTTGTCCTAGCCAGTTTTCTAAGGACCAAAAAACTAATTCTAGTATCATCTTCTCTAACTGAAGGCGAAGTAGAACGAAATAATTTCCTTAACCAAGATTTCTGTTTCTTCTTTGTATCATGTTTCATAATTATACTCCTTCTTTTGAGTTTTTTGAGTTGCTAAAATTCTTGTAATATATCCAGCAATACGATTCCGCATTACTTTACTATCAGAATCAGCTAGTTCTGCAACCTTTTCTTTATTATGCTGGAAATCACTAGCAACAAATTTATCTGGATACATATTGATAAGTTCTTTGGCTATACGTTTTATGTAAGTTGGTCTTATATTTCCCATTCTTGTCACCATCCAATGTAAAGAAAAGAAGATACTCTAGTGAAGCAGCCCCAGAGAAATAAGTTCTTTTGATAACTTCTCCACTGCTTTTGATGCATCTTCTGTGCTTCTGGCACCAGCGCAAACTATTTTCCCAGAGCTAAAGAGCAACATAGCTACTTTAGGTTCTTTTACCCGGTAAACAAGTCCTGGGAACTGCTCAGGTTCATATTCCACGTTTTCCAAACCAAGCCCCATAGCTGTTTCAGTAAGATTAAGCTCGCCTCCTAAGTCAGCCGTAGCTACTATATTCTGAATAATTATCTCTGGATTCTTATATACCTCTACATTTAGTTTCTTGAGTTTCTCTGCTATAATATTAACAGTCTTACGTACATCTTCAACATTCTTTGCACCAGTACAATTACCCTTACCACTCCTAAAAAGGAGCGTAGCTGTCTTTGGGTTGTTTAACCTGTAGACTAATCCAGGGAATTGCTCTGGTTCATATTCTGATTCCTCAAATGATTGTGCTATAATATCTAAGTCTAACTTTTCTGCGAATGTTGTAGACGCTACAATGTTTTGTACTTTTATTTCTGTCAAATAATATCACTTTCAATTAAAATGTACAATGTCATAGTCTTTTAGTGACAAAACCAAGAACAAGTACATATATTAAAATGATTCTCTCATGTTATGCTGGCTAAATAAATTGTTATTCAACATCTTGTTATACTATCCTTATTAGGTTGGTTTTATAAAAGAATAGATGTTACGAGATAGGAGGAGGTGTAAAATATAAAACGAAAAAATATGTTCGTACTTGATAGAAAGGATGATAAAGCAGTCCAATTATTCACAGAGTTGGGGATGCCGAAAAACCTTGCTAAAACATTAATATATATTTCGCAAGTTGATGAATGTAAATGTGCTGATGTTGAGCAGGGAGCAGATCTTCGACAGCCTGAAGTAAGTATCGCTATGCAAGAACTACGGAGAAGAGGATGGGTAACAAAACGGGATATTAAAGGGATAGGAAAAGGCAGGCCAGTTCACATCTATAAATCTACAACACATTTATCTGAAATTTTGAAAACCTTTGAGCAGGAAAAATTAAAAGAAGTTGAGAGTGTCAAAAAGGATATATCGGAACTTAAAAATATTTTAGAAAGCAGATAAATTCTAACTTATTTTTTCTTAGATTAGATTCATGAATTATCTCGATTTTTTATACCTTTTTAATCTCTTGCCAAAACACTTAGGATTAGGTTTTAGTAAAGAAATAGAGGTTTAATAAATTGTAAGGAGATAAGATGTAGATGCCTGTAAAAACTATATGTGAGACCTGTGGCATAGTAATCTACAAATCACCGAGACAGTATGAGACCGCAAAGCATCATTTTTGCTCTAGAGAATGTTTTTTTAAATACCGAGTAGAGCACCAAAATGAGTATAAAAAATACAGTTCTGAGAACCATTAACATGATTAATGAGTTAAACAGGGTTGTAACGGTATGTATTATTAAGAAAGAGATGTTATGAAATTTAATTTCGAGAGCGGGGAAAACATATGAAATGTACGCTGTGTAAAAAAGAATTTGAAAGAGCCAAATAGTAATATATGGGGTAAAAGGTTTCGTCCATATTGTTCTTATGATTTAAGTTTGGAGGAAAATAAATGAAATGCCCGATGGTATCTATTACTAGAGAACCTCAAGATTGTATTGAAGATAAATGTTGTTTTTGGGATTTGGACCATGGTATATGCAATTGGATGTCGACTAAATGAAAAAATTGGTTCGCAAAGAATGTGGATATACATTGATGCAACATAGAAGATTTAAATTCATATTTTACTGCAACAATATTTTTTGTAAGTTCTATAAGGCATTTGTGATAAGAAAAGGATGATAAATATGAATGGTGATAAAAAATTTAAGGAAATCTATGATAAATTTGGCGGTAGTTATGGAGATCTTATTGAAGAACACATTAGAGTACTTAATAAGTTAGAAAAATACCGTCAGTTGCTTAGTAAACAAAATAGGAAAAAAAATGAAATTGATATAAAGTAATGTATTTTTTTTAT
>CP070836.1:688869-693250 GCA_020341795.1 Thermoplasmatales archaeon | reverse complement strand
TTTGGCAATTTCGTCAAATAATAAGATATATATAAAGAATTTGGCTATTTTTTAATAAATAAAAATATAAAAAAGAAATAGGATTTTTTTACTAAAAAACCTATTATTATACCACAAAGTCTATCCCATATTCTTTATTTTCAAATAATTTCTGAGGAGGACCTAGTATTTGTTTTGATTTTACACCTGTTATAACAAGCATTGCACGTATGTTTCGTTGAAGTGTAGGATCAATTGTTGTACCCCAGATTATTCTAGCGTTAGGATCTACTCTTGAGTATATTTCTTCAACAACGCGTTCTGCTTCGCTTATTGTCATATCCTCGCCACCTGTAACATTGACGAGTGCACCAGTTGCTTCTGATATATCGACTTCAAGTAATGGTGAATTTAGTGCTTCTACTACTGCGTTTACTGCTTTGTTTTCACCTTCTGCTTCCCCTAGTCCTATCATAGCAACTCCACCACGTTTCATAACTGTTTTTAGATCTGCGAAGTCAAGGTTGACAAGTCCAGGCATTGTAATCATTTCAGTTATACCTTTAATTGATCTCATTAACACTTCATCTGCTACCTTAAAAGCTGCATTTAATGAGAGGTTTGGTACAATATCAAGGAGTTTATCATTAGGAATTACAATCACTGTGTCACAAACATCTCTTAGTCGTTTCAGTCCTGATTCTGCATTTACCATACGAATGAGTCCTTCTACACTAAATGGAAGTGTGACAACACCAATTGTTAAAGCTCCTGATTCTTTAGCAAGTTGAGCGACTACAGGTGAACAACCGGTTCCTGTTCCACCCCCAAGGCCACATGTTACAAAAACCATATCAGCGCGGCCAATAGCATTTCTAATATCTTTTTCGCTTTCTTTTGCTGCTTCCTCCCCTATCTGCGGAAGTGATCCAGCACCAAGTCCACGAGTTAGATGTCTACCTATTAGTACCTTATGGGGTGCTTCTGCAAGAAGTAAATGCTGAGCGTCTGTGTTTACTGCAACTAACTCAGCTCCAGATATCTGATTTGCAACACAACGAGAAATTGTATTAGTTCCAGCACCACCACATCCAATTACTTTTATAGTGGTAGTTAAACCTGATAAAACCTCTTCAAGTTCTCTATCCGCTACACCTCGAGAAATAGTATCTCGAGTAAGTGAACCTTTTAAAACATCCCTTTTTTTCTTGGTTTTTTTATTTTTTAAATTATTATTTGTTTCATTAGCAACAACTTCCTCAATAATCTTTTTCATCTACTCACCATACCCTCACAACAATAAGCCCCTCTTATGTGTGAATTTTATAATTTTGCCAATCTTGTAAAGCAATTTTTATTATTAAATATTTCCTAAAAATTCTAGATTACTTCCAAAGAAAAATCAGCACTTTTAATGGAATGAGTAAGATAGCCAAGTGAAATTCGATCTGCAAAAGAAGCATAATCTGTAATATTTTCAAGTGTGACACCACCAGATATCTCAATGATTATATTTGGATTGATTTTTCTAATTTTTTCCGCTACAATTTTTCCTTCTTTTGATGAAAAATTATCAAGCATTATTATATCAGCTGCCAGTTTAGCTGCAGTAATTGCATCTTTTTCATTTTCGACTTCAATTTCAATTTTATTATTCATAAGGGTTTCTTTCATTTTCTTTATCGCTTTCTCTACTGAACCAATTATTTTAATATGATTATCCTTTATCAAAACTGCATCATAAAGACCAAATCTATGTAATTCTCCACCGCCTATTAACACCGCTTTTTTTTCATATTTTCTAAAACCAGGTGTTGTTTTTCTTGTTGAAGTAATACTTATATTTGGATTTATTTTTTTACATTTTTCTATTAGTTTTTTTGTTTCAGTTGCGATTCCACTCATTCTACAGATAATGTTTAAAGCAAGTCTTTCACCTTTTAAAATTGACTTTGCAGGACCAGATAATTTAGCAACAATAGTCTCTTTTTTTACTAAATTTCCATCCTTTGACAATAAAGTTATAATAACTCCAAGCTTATTAAAAATATCTTTTGCTTCTTTAAGTCCAGCAACTACACATCTTTCACGACATATTATATTTGCATTTATTTTTTCATTTGAAAATAAAGCTTCTGAAGTTATATCTCCTATATTACTTAAATCTTCCTTGAGATATATATCTATATCGTCCATTACAATATTTTATATGCAGATGATGTTTTAAGGTTTTGGTTAAAATGTTAAATCTTGGTATAATCGGTTGTGGAGCTATAGGTACAGATGTTGCAAAAGCTGCGGATAAAATGAAGGAACTCAATAAAATATTTCTTTATGATGTTGATAAAAATGCATCAGGTGAACTTAATAAAATTTTAAAAAAGTCAGAGATTAAACCAGTAAAGGAATTTTTAAACGATGTAGATATTGTATTTGAAGCGGCATCACAAAAGGCTGTTGAAGAATATGCAGAATCAATACTACAAAAAGGCATAGACATTATTTTAATGAGTGTTGGTAGTCTTTTAGATACAGATTTTAAAAATAATCTTGAAAATACTGCAAGAAAAAATAAATGTAAAATTTATCTTCCATCTGGGGCTGTTTGTGGAATAGATGGAGTGTTATCAGCTAGTATTGATGAAGTATATGAAGTAACTTTAGTTACTACAAAACCACCAGTTTCTTTAGGAAAAAAATATGAAAGAAGGACTATTGTTTATAGTGGTGATGCAAGGGAGGCCGTTAAAAAATTTCCTATGAATCTTAATGTTGCTGCAAGTTTGTCTATTGCCGGTATTGGTTTTGATAAAACTAAGGTGGAGATTGTAGCAGATCCAGTAGTTAATAGGATAAGTCATAAGATACTTGCTCATGGTAGTTTTGGACGTCTTAGAGCTGAAGTTGAAAATATGCCAAATCCTAATAATCCTAAATCAAGTTATATGGCATCTTTATCTGCTATAGCTACTCTTAAAAGGATAGTTAATCCTATTCAAATTGGAGCATAGTAAACCATGCAGTTTAACTATGTTAACATGTAAAGATAAAAAAAGTTTTATATACTAGAAAAATTAAGAAGATTAATCCAAAATATAATATTATTGTTTTAATTACTTTTCTGAGCTGATTTATGAAATTTGAAATAAAAAATCGAGATGCTGCAGGAAGAATTTGCAGGTATTCAACTAATCATGGTATTGTAACGACTCCTAATCTTATGCCTGTGATCAATCCTAATAAGATGATCGTCTCACCAAAAGAAATGAATAAATTGTTTGGAACAGAAATCGTGATAACGAATTCCTATATTATAAAAAAAGATAAAAAACTTCAAGAAAAAGCATTAAAAGATGGAGTACACAAACTTATTGATTTTGATGGACCTATAATGACTGATTCTGGTGCCTTTCAATCTTATGTTTACGGTGAGGTTGATATTGATCCAATTGAAATTGTAAATTTCCAAAGAGACATTGGCAGTGATATTGGTACTATTCTTGATATTTTTGGAAAACCAAATCAAACTAGGAAAGAAGCACAAGCGACTATAAAGGAAACACTTAAACGGGCGAAAAAAAGCAATGAGATAAAAAAAGATATGGCACTTGCTTTTCCTGTCCAAGGATCCATATATCCTGATCTAAGAGAAAAATGTGCATCTGAACTTAGTAAAATAAACGGTGATTTTTATCCTATCGGTGGAGTAGTTCCACTTATGGAAAATCAGAAATATTCAGATCTTGTTAAGGTAATAATTTCTTCCAAGAAAGGATTAGATCCATCTAAACCTGTTCATTTATTTGGAGCAGGACATCCACTTATATTTCCTCTTGCAGTTGCTCTGGGTTGTGATTTTTTTGATTCATCTGCTTATGTTAAATATGCAAAAGATAATCGAATGATTTTTCCGTGGGGAACAGAGAAATTAGATGATATTACAGAGCTTCCCTGTAACTGTCCTATTTGCTCAAGCTATTCAGCAGAAGAGTTAAAAACTCTAAATGAAAAAGAAAAAACATATGAGATAGCCAAACATAATCTCTACATAAGTTTTGCTGAAATTAAAAAGATAAGAAATGCAATTTCTCAAGGAAACCTTTGGGAGCTTGTTGAGAGAAGAGCAAGTTCAAATCCTTATCTTTTAAATGCTCTTAAAATTTTAAGATCAAAAGAAAATAAAACATGGCTTGAGCAATTTGAACCTATTAGTAAGATTAAAGCTTTATTTTATACTGGCAGTCATACAATTCATAGACCAATTGTTTTTAGAGCACATAATAGGCTATTATCAAGATATAAATTAAGATTTAATGATTCGATAATATTCCCGGAGGGCAAAAAACCATATTCAATTTATTACACAAAAGATTTTAAAGAAATATTTAAGAATAAATATGAT
>CP070836.1:684790-688769 GCA_020341795.1 Thermoplasmatales archaeon | reverse complement strand
CATTATATCCTAAATTAGATTCATATTAATTAACTTATATATAATATAATTTCATTGCATATGCTGTAATAATTTCTCCTCTGTTTTCACAACCATAGAGCCATCCTCTCAACCAAACTCTCGCGCTAACTTTATTTTGATATGGATTTTCATCCTTTACATCATGAGGTACCACCGTGATATCTTCATCATTTAGTGTTTTTCTAAATTCAAGTTTATTCATATTACTGGATAATGTTAAGGGGGTGAAATTTGCTATTAAAAATGTAAATATAAGGATTAACACTATACTTTTATTAATTAATCCTTTCCTCATTTACTTCCTCCCACAAAATATAAGTTTTAATCAAGTAAATGTTTATAAACTTCTCTTTAAAATAAACTGTTAAAAAACCTAGACAACCTTATTTTAAAAAAGTTAAAAGCCTGACGATAACCTGCCTATGAATAGAGCAAAATTTATATAAAAATCTGAGCAATACAAGGCAAGTTTTAATCAAATCCTATAATTCTACTTTTAGTTTGCTTCTTTGGTTAGTATCTATCGAAATCTCATGAATTCCATTATTTGAACTCTTCCATTAATTGTTTCAAGAGTAGATCCATATGTTATCTGACCATTTACTTTTACATGGTATCTATAGTAATGCATTAGCGTTTTCCCTTCATGATGAACGTTTATTGTTTCCAATGTTACATTGACAAATATTGAGTTTTCTGGATCAGTGATATTTAATATAAATTTTGTCGGGATCATTCTCCAATGATCATATATATAATTTGAAACTTTAATTTTAATGTTTTCTGGATTTATATTTATATACTCTGACTGATTTGGACTTAGAACTGCAGCCTGTGCTTGTTTTCTCCATTGGGTTTGCATCATTTTTGCCCATTGTATGCTAAATGAGCCGCTTTCAATTTTTCCCCAATACCAGCCCCATTCCCATACTGGTAGAGTAATACCCCAGGCGTGTTCGTGATAACCTGATCCATTGACATATATAGTTTCTCCATTTAAGAATAATGTTCCATTTACCATAGCTTTTGGTAATACAGGGCCATACCATCCTCTTAAAATCTCACCCATATAACCTTTTGATTTACCCTGGAATTGTAATTGTGCAGATTGATTATCAATTTCTATAGAAATATTATATACCCATTCTCCAGTTGAATTATATAACTCTCGATCTAATCTCATGAAATTATTTCTAGATACATTTATAAATGGAAACTCTTCAGATGCATAAACATCTTTTATAGGGACTTCTTTTCTTTTGCTAAATTCCAATTCAGCATTATTATATATATTTAGAGTAAGTATCCAAATACCACGACTATCTTTAGAAATAATACCAAAAGAGAATGCAATACTATAACCGTTATAACAAATTGTATCGAAATACCACCACTCTACATTATAGCGTCCAGATGATTTATGATATGCAGCATCTTTAAGATTTATATCTTGTGGTATATAAATGTGACGCGGAAATAAAGATGATTTACCTTGAGATTGATGACCGCCACTAATAAAGCTACTACAATTTATTAATAAGATCAACAAAATGAACACAATAAGCATTTTTTGTCTTATATTTGAAAATAACATGTTTTCCAATTACTAAAATATAATTATAATTCATATATAATAACTTCCATTGAATTAAAACATCTGCTTGTAGTATTCTGTATTAAAACACTTATTTGATTAACAGAGCAATAAAAAGAAAGCTCATATTGTATTTTAAATAGATAAAAACCTGCTAGATATAATAATTTTAAAAAAGATTTTTAAATTGTAACTTAAAATAAAAAAAAAAGTTTGAAGTCTGCATAAAAAGGTCCTGTGCAGCCTGCCGAATCCAATAACAAAGTACCTTTTAGTTGGATAAGAATTATATTAAAATTCATAGAAGAGAAGATACATTAAAAAAAATACTAAAATTCCAAAGATGAGTATAACAATACTAGCAAATACGGCATTTTTTATTCTCTTTTGTTCTGATTTTTTAAGAGGTCTAATTCTCCCTTCTCTTTTATATTTATTTTTAACGGATTCCCCAATTGATAATCCAAACGCAGCACCCAAAGCAGACCCTATCCCAATAAATCCTTAATTATTGTTGATAATACCAATAGGAATTCCAAATCTTGAGAAAATTGCGATACCTAATCCCAACCATATTTTTAAGAAATACCCTTCTAATTATATTTTAATCTTATAATCCATAGATTATATATTAAAAAATTAGTAATTTAATAGTTTTTTAAAATAAATTGAACAATCATTAATGTATTTATCCAAATTCTTTATTATTATCTAAATGCTTAATTTTGATGCTATTTAAAATTTTTAAAAAAAGGAGATATATTGTAAAAAATAAAATGTGAAAGTAGATTATTTTATTATCGTACAAAATACGAATTGTAAATTTAATAAGTATTTTACCTTTAATGATTCTTGAGGTGAGAAAAATATGAATAAAAAAAGTATAGGAATATTAATTGGTGTTTTCCTGACAATTACAATCTATACAAGCTCTATTGGGGTGTCAGCGACTATTGAAAAGGAACCAAATCTTGAACCAGTTTTCAAATATGGTGCATTTGTATTAACCAGTACAAATATTGAGGGGTTAAAAACTGATGATCATGTTGGAGGGCTTTCGAATTTAGATATTGTTGCATCAACTGATGAGTTTATAATTGCTACTTTTCCAATTTGGGGCACGACTATAATTGATGAAGAAGTCCAAGTCCATATAACCATAGAAAGTTTCTTAGGAGTAATACAAACTTATAGTAATGGCAAAATACAAGTAGTAGGAATATGTAAAAATATTGCTTGGGAAATACAATAATTTAATTCTTTTTTATAAGAATTTTTATTGTAATTATATTCAATATTAAATATTCTTTTTTTGGTTAAACGCCTATACAACCAATTTTATGCTCCAACAGGAAAAAAGGATCTTAGGCGCCGACTGCCGGATAATAACTTAAAGTTTAACTTACATCCAAAAAAAATCAATAGATATATTGTTAGGTTTAGCATCAAAAGGGAGATTTTGATGTTTATTTACCTTTAGATAATTATCATATTTTCAGGTTAAAGTTTCCCGTCGGGATTTAGCACCCACAGGTATAAAGCCCCACAACAAAACCAGATAGTAAAGGAGATTTTACAATATAGTTTAGCGCAGGTATTGGAACTTTAATTCTAAGTTAAAATTTTATTTAAAATTTATAGACAAAAAGTATTGTTTGTTATATATTTTATTAGTTAATAATAGTTTTATAAACCAATACTTGTTTTGAGATTATCGGTTAGGTAGTAAACATGGTTTATTGTAAGAAATGTAGCGCTATATTAGTAGAAGATGCTAACTATTGCTCAGCCTGTGGAACTTCTATAAAAGAAATTAAAACAGAAGAGTTTGCCGTATCATCAGATGATCTTGTAAAAACTGTTAAGAAGTTAATTCATGAAGGTAATGTTAGAAGAATTATTATAAAAGATGAAAAAGGAAAAATGCTTCTCGATATTCCTGTTACTATTGGAGTAATAGGAGTTGTTATTGCTCCCTGGCTTGCAGCTCTTGGAGTTATAGGTGCTATTGCAACCAATTGTACGATTGTTGTGGAGCGAAGGAAAAGTTAAGTATTTTTCAAATCCAAGTAAGATTTGTTTTTTTAAAGTAGAAGGAGTTAAAAAATTATATTTTTCTCATTATTTGTTTGATTTAAATCTCTGTATTATCTGCAGAAGCGAGAAAGTTAGCATTAATTATTATATTTCAAATGTCATTACCAGAAACTTTAAACTTAGCAAGATTTTTAAGATCAACAATAATGTGATGAATTTTGGTTCAAAACATTTCTTCTTGAACGCTTTTTAATCTGCATCTGTTATTGAAAAATCAATAACAAATCTAATAAGACGTAAGAAATCATGATTAAATCCTTTATGGTT
>CP070836.1:682038-684690 GCA_020341795.1 Thermoplasmatales archaeon | reverse complement strand
TGTGCGTTCAAGACAATATGTGAAAAAGTGTGAAATATAAAGTTAAATATTACAATTTAAGGCTTTGTTATTTAAAAGAATGAATATTTCATCTTGTTATATAATATTTTAATCGACCCCTTCATTTCCATTGGAATAACTAAAATAAAACGTTTCTTTTAGTTTTTAACTTAAATAAGTAATGTGAACATGTGAAATCATAATTAAACCTTATATTATCCTTAATTTTTAATTTAGGATTAATTTTGAAAACATAATATTACAATACGAAAACAATTTATCCAATAACTTTTTATTATGTGAACATGTATACATGTTTCATACTTTGGGCTTGAGAAGAAAATGTCGAATCGTAAACTGAAATTAGAGCTCAATAATGGGGATGGAAATAAAATCTCTGTTACAATTAGTGGACGATTAAAAAGAGATAAAATATTACATATATTGGATTTCATCGAATTATTAGATGGAGATTCAGATATAAACGAAGATAAGTCGATATCAGATTTATCGAAAATTGATAAGCTTCAATTAATTATTAATAGGAAATTTCCAATAGGTTGGTTTAATTCTCAAGAATTGATGATAGCATATGAAGATATACTAAATGAACCCATTGGCTTAAGCACAGTTTCAACATATTTATATCGACTTGTTGGAAAAAGAGTTCTCATAAGATCTGGTTCTTTAGCTGAGAGAAGATATAAACTAGCAAGAATCAAAAGATTAGATAAAAATACTATTATACAACTCTAATATTCAACGAAAATTAAGTTTAAACTTTTATTATTTTTTCAAGTTCTTTTGTTGGCCTGTATATAAAAGGGATGCTGTTTGTATCTCTCTCAATGTACCCTTCCTGCCATAGTTTTTTCATCAATCGAGAAGTATGCTCACGAGTTTTACTAATTTCTTCCATAACATTCGGTGCAGTTTTTGCTCCTTCAGACAAAAGGATTCGTATAATCTGTCTTTCAGTTGTTGTTAATTTAATAAAACTTGAGCGTCGATCAGGGGGTAAATTGAGTATTGGTTTTTGTAATGATTCTTTTTGTTCTTTCTTAAAAGATTCAATTTTATTATATAACAATTCATCATACTTCTTTAATTCATCAATTTTTATATTAATGTCTATTAGTTTATCCACTAATTTTTTATTTATTATAAATGCGGATGTCATACCTTTTATTAAATTATTAATTTTATCTTGAAAGTATTTTTCTTGTATTTTACTTTTTTCAATTGATGATTGCAGTTCTTCAACATCATATAATGTGCTGTCTAATTTTTCGTTCTGATCATCAATTCTTTTTCTGAACGTTAAAACAATATTGCTAACTAATTGTTTTGCTACATCATATTCTTTTGTGGAATTGAGAACTTTATCATAGTATTTATAAGTTAAAATAATCATTATTACAATAAAAAAAAGACTTGGTATCAAGAGTGTTAAGTTTTCATACAAACTGTATGCCTCATCTAGTTGTTCTTAAATTTTAATGGCGATAAAACGTCGATCTTAGTAATTATCCCAATAATTTTCTTTTGTTCTAAAACTATGACCGCAGGATTGCCCTTCAATAGTAAGTCAACAACTGCGTCAACGGTAATATTTGGTTCAACAGTAATGAATGGCTCATCCATGATATTATATACTGAACTCGAAAAAAAGGTTTCAGTATTTTTACTTTTTGAGAATCTATTTATTAAAGTTGATTCTCTAATGCTTCCAATTATTTTATCATCTTTTAAAACAGGAAGTTGAGAAATAGCATTTTTTTTCATTAAGTCAATAGCTTTTTGTACACTTTCCAGGGCATTTATTGTAATCACTGGACCATGCATTACATCTCTAGCGGTACCTTCTTTATTTTGTAGATATATTATTGCTTCAAAAATTTTTCTGATTGTTGATAGACGTGGATCAACTGTTTTATTTTCTATACGAGATATTAATGATTGACTTACACCTGACTTTTGAGCTAATGCCTTTTGTGTTAGGCCATAACGTTTTCTAAGTCTTCTTAAATCATCAGCAGTTATGATTTGAATTGAAGACATACATGATCACTCTAACGACGTCTTATATAATTAAACTTATTAATATATATAATATCACATGATATCACGTATTTGAATTTTGTGATATTGTCACATATCACTTTTAACTCACAAGTGATATGATTTATAACAACATATCGTTATTTTAATTTATCAAATATAAAAAAGACAAAACACGCTTTATTTTATATATTTGTGCTTGATATAGAAACATCATTTATTTTTTATTTTTTTATAATCTTTGTGATATAGTGTGATATCACATATCTTTGATCTTGTAGTAAAGAATATTACCCTAATTTTTTTAATATTTTCAGTCTTATTTTGATATAAATTGTTTTAAACTTTCTTCGAGTTCCTTTTTTAATAAAGATATCTCTTTTAGTTTAATATTTTCTATTGGTTCTGCATTTTGTCTATCCCACAAACTTGTATAGATCTTAATGTATCGGTTTAAATCATTTGATATTTGAATAAAAGGTTGTAATTGAGGTGTTTTAAAAATACCGAGGTAACCTAATAATAGTACTGTATTTATCGTTTTATTTATATTTATATTGGCTTGTTTTAGTGTTCTATTAAAAGAACCCC
>CP070836.1:679298-681938 GCA_020341795.1 Thermoplasmatales archaeon | reverse complement strand
TTAATAATCTATAAATACACTATAAAACTATGCATTAAATATTTTATATTTATTTTATTTATTTAGATTATATGTTAATTTTATTTATATAAGATTTGAACTTGGAATTTAAATCTCGTCCCCTGCACTAATTTAAATAAAATTTACCATTGAGTGCAGATAGCTTTTTTGTCAACTAATTTTATTAGTTTTACAGGTTTTTTCTCGTCAATATCTTCTAATGAATGAATTTTTATATGTCTCATCGTTTTGCCACTTCCCTCAAACAAACCTATCTCTTCTTTGCTCAATCCATTGATTGCAAAACCAATATTCACACGGTTCTTCATTGCAGCAATATAAAACTTACCTTCTTCAAGTGCAATGACGCCCCAAGCACTTTTTTCTTTACAACTAGGTAGTGTTTTTAGAAAAATATTTCTGACCTTTTGTATAATCTCTTTTTGTGGAAATATTCTTATATTACCCCTCTGTTAATAAAAATTGTAAGATTTGGGGGAATATAACTAATGACAAAAATAATATTTATATCAATTATTTTAATCATGCTTTTTTTTCTTCCAAATTATCAAGCAACAACAAATGAAATACAAGAATCAATGAGTTCGACAAACAGACCATTTTTCATAAGAACAAATGGAGAAACCCAGCAAAAATCCATGTTGCCTTTTGGATGTATATTCATCCTACACATGTTGAAACCCTGGCCGGATCAAACATACTACACGTTTCTCGGTATAGTGTTTTATGCGGATGGAGAAACAACCATTCGTAACACTGATACAAATGAAACGATTTCCGCTGAAGGATCTCATACGGTATTCTTTTACAAATTTTATGGCCCCATATCCTCTGTTGAAAAAAATAATATATCTTTTGAAGGAAGCGCAGTTTATGCAACAATTATTGGAGGATAAATTTATGAAAAAAATATGCACGGTTGGTTTAGCATTTATTTTATTTTTCACCGTTATATCAACAAGTTATGCCATCCCAACAGAAAATGAATATGCTTTAGCATCAACTATGAATAAAACATCGAATTCATCTTTTCTTTTTTTGGATGATAAGTCTATCATTGAAAATTATACTTGGGCTTTTATGAGATACGATCATTATGAACCATCTTTAAATTTCGAAAAGATTGATATTCCCACTCCAACCGTTGGATCTATTCTTGTTCCAGCGAATATGATGAGTGAGGAAATATGCAAAACCGCACTGCAAATATATCACGATTCAAAATTAGAAACGTTCCACGCCTTAGATGAGTATGATTGTAAATGCATGATACATACCATGGATGCTTTTTTTAAAACAACTGATGAATGGAATACAGATTCAAGTTTTAATTACCGAAAAGAATCAGCCGTAGAGATGAATGCATTAGGAGACATTTGTTTTAAAGCTGATCTAGTCGGTGAATGTTACGCTCAAGCATCATTTAACACAGCAGTATTACGTCTCTGTGGCTTCTCAGCTGAAGAAGTATTCACGATAGCCATACAAGGTGAAAGTGGAGGGCATGCAGTTAATATCGTTAAGGTTGATGATGAATGGTATGTTTTTGATAGTACTTTTGCACCCTATGTACGAAAAGGGATGCGGGATAGTGTCATTTTTCCTATATATTATCGTTCTCCGATTACTGATTATATTATTTTACTTGAGAATGATAAATATTTGATTAATTTTGGCACTCTTTTCCCTGAGTATATTCCCACAATGAAAGATCCTTATAATAATATGGATGCAGATTGTCTTACTGATATAATTGGTCATATTCGTCCGCTTTTTAATTATTCATATTTAGGAAAAACACAGTGGAATATTAGTGATTTTATTGAACAGCCCAGTCCTCATCCTCTTATGAAAACTGTAGAAATACCATATACTGTAAAAGATGCAGTAGGAAATAACCTTATTGAAAAAACGGATTCTCTGGTGGCACTCATTAAGAATTTTGTTTCAAATCAACTTGATTATGAAGTTATCAACCAGTACGACAAAAGCCGTTAAGCTCTTGGATACTTAGACGTTGAGTATCCACAAGTTTATGCAAAAGCAGCTAAACTTGCAGCATGGACTAGTAAATTCGGAATTATCCTTGACCTATCTATTGCAAAAATGGATATATATCTTACCTTGGTTTGGCTTCAATCAACTATCCGTACAAAGCAAATAGTACCCAATAATTGCATTGCTTATCCGGATCTATTATACATTCGACACGCTGGATCAACTATTGATAAAGCTATTCTTGCTTATGGCACCCTTTGTAATATGAAAAAAGATACTGATTTTTGGTCTGCTGATGACTTATATGTACTCATTACAGATGATTACAAGGGATATTTAGCAGTCAATTTGAATAAAGATTGGAAGTATTTATCATTTGAAAAAGGAATCCTGCTTAGTAATACTACTCCACCAAATGTTACTATGGTGTTTAATGAAATTGAATCTACTGATACATGGGAGAAATAATAAAACATTAGATTAGTATATATTAACAACTTAGTTTTTTTATGACTGGGATTTGAATACCGATTTACCAGTAAAAAACGTGTTCAAATCTCATCCTATGTCTGTATTAAGATTTGGGGATTATTATTCGTGAGTGCTAAATCCCGACGGGAG
>CP070836.1:676558-679198 GCA_020341795.1 Thermoplasmatales archaeon | reverse complement strand
TTTGATTATTATAATTATAATTTTATTCATAAATTTGAGTATAATACCAGGTATTTATGGATATATGAAACAACATAATTTAACTGATAATACTCTTATTGAACCTGATAGTAAACCATTATTTTGGTGGGAAAACTGGGATGAGTTTCCAAGCCATTATGAACCATTTTTTTATGTTGAAGATATTATAGAATATGATGAACAAGCACATGGTGTAACTGCTGCTGATTTTAATGATGATCAAATATTGGATTTTGCAGTTTCTTATACAGATGAGTTAAATGATCCTTATATATCAATTTTTTATAATAATGGAGATAAAACATTTAATGAGGAAAAGATAATTAAAATTGAGGATTTAGGAATCGTATATCCAAGTGGTGCATGGCCTCCTGCATGTGATGATCTTGATTCAAGTGATTTTGATAACGATGGTGATATTGATCTTTTAATGACTTATAATGAAAGAAAGTGGAGAGGTGGTCTTCTTTATAATTGGAATGGTACAGGAGTTATATTGTTTAATGATGGTTCTTGTAACTTTAATCAATGGAAACAGGTTTTCTGGCATCCAAGAGGTGAAGAATATTGGGATAAATATATTAATCCCCATGTTACTTCAAATGATTTTGATAACGATGGTGATATAGATTTTCTTGTTGGAGATAACAGTGGAATCGTGAAATTTTATAAAAATGATGGTAATGCAAATTTTACCCGTGTTTGTAATATTAGTTTTGGAGGGATTATTAGTTGGGGTCTTACTTCAGGTGATTTTGATAATGATGGTGATATAGATTTTTTGATGACTGAAGAGATTACTCCAGGGGAGTCAAATGAGAATTTTACATTTTATGCACATGTTTTTCTTGTATACAATGATGGGACTGATGAGTGTTTTAATCATGATGGTTGGATACGAGTTGCAGATATGCCACCTGAGGAATCTTTTTTTGTTTCATTAGGTCCTAATGATGAAGCATGTCTTTGTACCATTGATTATAATAATGATGGTCTTTTGGATTTTCTTTTTGGAGGAGTTTCATGTGTATTAATGTTTATTCAACAGAATGATGGTAGTTTTACACCTTTTTCTGTTGCACGTTTACCTGCACCCGCTTATGAGGATGGAGGATGGTCTCCCGATGATTTACAACAAGGTGGTATAGCTGTTGGTGATTTTGATGGTGATAGTTTACAGGATGCTGTTGTTGGTGGTGTACAAGGTGTTGTTAGAATTTTTTATAACAATTATACATTAGTAGATATTGTATTTCCTGATAGATATTGTATAATTAAAAATAATGAGATTAAATTTTGGGATTTCTTTCCAATATATAATTTTTTCAAATATAGTATAGCTTTTGTTTTTAGAGATGTAGATGATATTGCTGTGCCTTTACAGCCTCTTAGTAAAGTTGAGTTTTATCTTGATGATAAACTTGTTTTTACTGATGATTCAGAGCCTTATAAGTGGAGTTGGGATAGTTTCTCATTTGGCAGGCATAAAGTGAAGGCGTTGGGTTTTGATTTAGATAATAATGAAGTTGGTTTTGATGATTCTATAATCTGGAAATTCTTCTAAAAATTAATTTTGATAATTGTGCAAAACAACGAGTAGTACGGTAAAATAGCTATTTATTGTGCAAAGCTCCTTTTCGGGGCTTTGCACCTAATGTCTTATTTTTCACATAGTTTGGGTGCAAAATTAGTATTTTAGATGCAGAAGAGATAGATTTAAATAAAATAAAAATTAAAAAATAAAATCATTAGCAGATAATATTTATCTTAAAATTATCAGATTGAATAATATCCAAGCATTCATATCAGTTTCATAATGTTCGCCCTCATCACACCATGCTTTAGCTTGAACCACTGGAGTATCTTCAAATAAACCAATTCCAAAACCAAGAAATCTAAATCTTACTATAACAGATTTACCAGGAGATATATCATCAAGATGCTTAATATCACTATTTTTACTCATCGGTTTGCCCCCAAAAATACCGATAAAAGTTGATACATTTGTAGCATCAACATCACCAACATTTTTAATGATTAATGTTATTCCAAAACCACCATATACATTAATAATTAGCTCAGGTACGGGCTCATTATTCATATTTAATATCGAATAATCATTAGATATACCAAAAGCTCCAAAACCACTAAAGACAATTATTCCTACTATCATTATTGGATATATTTTTTTCATAATATCCTTTGCCTCCTCTAAAGATATAAAAATAATATATAATGAAATAATTTAAATGTATCCTTTTAGAATCTCATATAAACCAAATTAATATATTATCGCAATCAAGAAAAGAAAAATAAAATATTTAACGCATAGTTATATAGTGCATTTATAAATTATTAAAATAAATTATTTAATTTTTTATTTTTTGAACATTTAAAATTATTGGGGATATAATTTTGTTAATAGTAGAAATATTTCTTAAAAAAATTTAATAATGTATAAAAATGTCATAAAAAAATATATTAATTATAGGTGGAGGAAAAATAAATGAAAAAAATATTTTCAATAACTATTATTGGAATCTTAGTGTTTAGCGGTTTTGGAGTTGGTGCCATATCAATAAAAAATCCAATAAAACAATCAAGTTGCAATGAATATCA
>CP070836.1:673272-676458 GCA_020341795.1 Thermoplasmatales archaeon | reverse complement strand
AATTACATTAAAGACAATCCTTATAATATTAACAATGTCAAATCACTAGGTTACTGTGATTTTGAATTAGGTTTTATTTTAAAAAATGTCAATGAACTTCATAAAATAATGGATGACATTAACAATAAATTTCCAAATGCACTGAAAAACTATACATATTTTAGTTTAGAAAAATCCCTAAAATGGACATTTTTACCAAAAGAGTAATTTATTTTTTTCTAATAAAATATTGAATCAAAAGAGGTGATCCTAAAAGTAACTGAGTATAAATAAATGGCTATAGCCAAGTATTAATACAAGTGTACGAATCAAGTAATTGTCAATAATAAGATTTGCATTAGCAAAACTTGTTATAATTGAATGAAAAAGGTATAGTATGCTATTGTGTTAAAAAGTCTTATGGTTCATTCTTATTAATGGTTTACTAAGATGACGTCTTGCACAAACGGGTACCTCATAAAAACCTTTACTAATCCTTCTTTTTTTCTCCTCAAAAATAGGTTTTTTGCTTTTAATCCCACAATTTTTACACTTAAATCCCTGACCAGTACCCTTTGATTTCATATGCTTACCACACCTAGGACATACAGGATTTTCAATCTTAATCACATTTTTTACTAAATTCTTAATATAAATTTTTTCTAAATTAATAGTTAAAGGCTTTTCTCGTACCCCTCCATATACCTCAACAACATCACCAATAATCAACTCCTTAATAATATTTCGAAACTCTTTAGTAGGTTCATAAGCAGCACAATCAATTTCACCAGTAGAATCCTTAATTGAAAAAATCACATGTCCTCCTACAATTGTCCTCGGAATTCTATTAACAATTCCTTTACAAATCACTGAATCATAGGAAATAATTTTGTTAATTGATTTTTTTTGAAGATGATCATCGGTCCCCTGATTAGTCTTAAAAATTAACCAACTATCAATTTTTTCGGATTCAATCAATTCTCTTGCTTTATCTAGATCTTTGGAATTTTCTCCTCGAATTCCATAAAGGATAGGACATGGAGAACTAGGAACAAGCCTGTTATGATTATTTTTATAATCAAAATTATCAAAGGTAGAAGAAATCATTTTATCCATCTTCATAGTTGAAGTATCCTCAACAAATCTAGAGCTACCCCATTTATCCTTTTGTCTATAAGTTAGTAACTCATATGTTTTATCATTTAAAGGCGACCATGCAATGGAAGCAGTCGCTCCAATTAATCCTCTTTTATTTTTATATCCTTTAAAACAAGCATTTAATTTGTTGAGATTTTTTTCTGTATCCTTTATCTTAATAATTTCTCTTACTGCCTTTTCATAGATTAAAAAGGATGTTTGTTTATCAAGTAAAACAAAACCTGAATTAGTCTTTTTGTCGTCAAGTCTAGCATATTTTTCAACAATTTGTTCAACAATTTCCTGAACTCTAGAAGAGTTATTATGATTTGACTCAAAGTTATTATAACAAAAAATTTCTTTTTTTTTGATTTCTCCAACTTTAAATTTTTTACCTATTCCACGTCCAATTTGTATTGATATTGCACCATTACCCCGAGTCTTCCAAGGAATATTTGGATTAAGTCTTACAAGCCTTGGATATCCTATTAAATCAAAGTTTTCATCAGTTAGTTCTTTAATTAATACACATGCTGTATAAGTGGTACATCCACCACTTGTTGAATCCGTATCATCAATTCCAATCCAGATAATTTCACTCCCGATATTCTTATATACTAAACTTAAATCAACAAACCTTTAAATACTATTTTTTATATACATTTTTCTCATGTCCAACTTAGATGAACAAATTAATTTATTATTTTTTGACACTAAACCTAACACACTTAAAACAATAAGAACAGGTATTAAAAAGTTTTTTTCTGTAATTAATAAAAATCCAGAAACCTATTTTGATAATAAAAAAGATGAAGATTTTGAAAATGATTTGAAACTATTTTATTCAAAAATACAATCTAATGCACCTACTACAATAAGTCAATATATCTCAGCAGTAAAATCATATCTTGGAGAAAATAAAATATATCTTCATGAACAAGGATTCTGGAAAAAATTCAGAAGAAAACTCCCAAAAAACAAACCTATCTTATTAGACAGAATTCCAACTATGGATGAAATCAGAAAAATACTATTAAGATGTGATCCACTCGAAAGAACAATAATATTATGTCTACTTTCTTCTGGAATGAGAATAGATGAACTTTTAAAAATTGAAGAAAAACATGTCAATTTTGAAAGTAAACCAACAGAAATAATTATTCCCCATACAATAGCAAAAAATAAACAACAAAGAATCGTTTTTATTAGTGAGGAGGCAACTGAAAGTTTGAAAGACTGGTTAAAACATAGAAATGAATTTATTGAAAAAACATATAAAAAAGTTAATTTCCCAAATGTTAAAAGAACACCAAAAGACAGTACCAAAATATTTCCTATTGACTACTCAACATTCAAAAAAAGATATCATAACATCCTTAATGAACTCAAAGAACAATTTATTGAAAAATGTCCAAATACAGGTTACTACAAACTACATATACACACATTTAGAAAATATTTTGATACTCATATGAAAACAATAATACCTGAACCAATTGTTAGAGCTCTTACCGGTCATGAGGGATACTTATCAAATAATTATGAGAAATATACAGATGAAGAAAAAAAGAAATATTATCTAAAAGCAGAACACATAATTACAACCTCAGGAAACATATCAACAATAGAAGAAAAATATAAACAAGAAATAGAACAAATAAAGATTGACCAAGATAAAATAATTCACCTGTTAAATGTTTACAGAAAAGGATATATGGAAGTACAGCGTGAAAAACCAAGTGATAAACAAGAAGATTTACGAAATGATATATCAATAATATGTGAACCGTCTGATTTACCAAAAAAAGCAATACATCCATATGAAAAATTAGAAAAAAAAGAAAAATCGACTTAACGTAATTATTTCAATTTTCTTCTCAACGCTTATTAAATACAACAATTTACCCAACGCTCAAATCAATTAAAATAAGTTGTTTACATAACTCAAAATAAACATTGATATTATCGCTAAATTGGTATTTAAATAGCTAAAAAAAAACAAAAATAATTTAACATAACTTAGTATATGAATTATTTATGGAAATTACATTTGAAGGAATAATGCTTTTT
>CP070836.1:653060-673172 GCA_020341795.1 Thermoplasmatales archaeon | reverse complement strand
GGCGACGTGTTCAGCCTGTGGCTACTAATCGTTCATTTGCTGGCTCAATCGTTATACAGGTTACGTATTTGATCTATCGTAAATTTAGAGTATTGGTGGTTTGACGGTCAAAGCGGTGGGGAAACACCCGGTCTCATTCCGAACCCGGCAGTTAAGCCCACCTGCGTAATCCTCGGTACTATGATGCGCGAGCTCATGGGACGATTACCCTCTCAAGAGGGCTTGAACCTTTGGACTAGGTGGAGAGCTCTGTTTGAGTTCTTCGGAACTCTTATGGGGTAAACTTCACTGCTTGAAATCCTCTGGTTCCCGGTACGCTGTTAAACCATCTTACATTTAATTTTTAAAAAAAATATAAAATATTAAAAATTAAAATTAAAATTAATGAATTTTTAATAAATTTTTCAAAAAATTCAATAAAATCAACATAAATTTTTTATAGTATAACATATAATAATATTATTAAAAATAATAGTGGGTAATGAAGAGGAGAATTCTAAATGAAAAAAATATACGTAATAATAATTTTAATTAGCATGTTATGTATTAACATAACAGGGGCTGGTTTTTCATTCAATATAAACAAAAAACATGATAATATACCAATAGTGGGTTTGATAAATGGAGATCATCTATCAACTGAGAAATTAACTTATGTTGTTTCAAATCGTGTAAACCAGTACATTAATGCAGGTATTAAAAATTATCAACCAATTAAGGAAATAGCAGAACCAGTTCAACTTCCATGGAGAGACATTATTAATGCAGATATCTTAGAATGGTGGATTCAACTTGAGTATAATGGCCAGATTTTTGACGCACAAGTTGAAGTATCTCCAACTGATTTTAATGACAAATTTTTAAAGCATCCTGAATATGGAGAAATATTATTCTTTAATATGGATAACGATCCTGAAGATGATGTTGAAGTTATAGTAGGTTTTTATTGGTCTACAATTAAATATCCAGATAAAGATGACGCAAGATCCCTTGAGCTTAGATATAGAATAAGGCAGATGCCGGGTGGGGGTCTTGCAGATCAGGATGGAGAACTTGAAGTCTGGTCACAAATTCGCGTAAACTATGGTCTTATTAACCTACCTGGAAAATCAAAATCAACACCATCAACCCTTCAAGAGAGATTTAGAAACATACTTCAAAAACTCATTGAGAAATATAAAAATTCTAGATTTCCAAAAATTAACAATTTATTGGAAAAAATACAAAATATAAACACAGATGATAATGATAAATTCATTGAAACTCTTGATAATAGCGACTCTGATTATATCGCTATGGGTTCTGGCTATAGATCTGCTGTTGGAGAGCAAATACCTTTACTAGTTGAAAAAAGGTTTAGCTTTGCAAAAAGTTTCAACTGGAATTGGCGTAATGAAGGAAGCTTGTTTAATCCTACTATTCTAGAGCATGAACTATATGAGGTTACATCCTCTGATCCTATTGAGATTCTTTATGGTTTTCAGGCATATGATTCCAATGATGTTAAACAATTTGATGTCGCATTTAACATTGAGTTTTCACCACCTGTTTATGTTCGAACAAAATGGATACCAGCAAATGGATTTGTATATTATTACTGGGATCATAAAAGTCAGAGAAATTCTGCTACAGAAATAGCCTTTACTGCAGATGTTTTTTTAGGTTCAGCAATATCCGTTCCAAAACTTGTTTTAACTCTTGATAAAATCGACAATAATCTAGGCCGCTCAAATAGCTGGTTTAGCTTTGATCTTGAAGGTCTTAAGGGCTTTAAATATAAAGCAAGTAATCAATTTAATGTAGGTATCACAGTTGATGTTCCAACTGTTTTTGAAGAAAAAATTGAAATTAAAGGTCTTCCAACTAGTGTTGAGGCTGAATGGGGTATTGATGATTTAGATTTTAATATCAAATTAAATAGGTTTATTGCAGTTATTAATGTATATTCACAAGTTACGATGAATGATGATATTGAAAGAATAACAGTGTTTTATCCTAAATATGATGATAATCAACCTGATACACCGCTTTTAGAAATAAACTCTATCCCAAGTTCTCAGCGTATTTCAGCTGGTGGTGAGATAACTCTTACCAGAGGTGATGTGCTTGATGTATCGTTATCAGGTCATGCAGGTCTTACAATGAGTGGTAGTGTTGGAGATTTAACTATTTATTATCCTAAGGCTGACTGGGTTAATGATCCTGATGAAAAATTTATAACGATTCCACAGGGCATTCCAAGTAGTATTAGTACGTCAGCTTTAGGTAGACTTTATGTTGATTTAAACAATATTATGGATCCAAGTAATTATGTTTATGGTAGTGTTGGTCATACAATGAGTTCAAACTTTGAAGAAATAAATATTTTTATACCAACTAGTATCGATCCAAACCTTGTAGATCCACTTGTCCGTTTTACTGATATACCATCTCAAACAAATAGCTGGGGTCAACTATTCTGGGGTCAACTCAAAGGAGAGTTTCATATACAGCGTGGTAGCATTGGAGGATTTGATCCAATAGAAATTAGCCTTGGATATGGTGATTATGAGGTTTATGACAAGCTTGAAATACGTGATGGTAGACTAGATACTCGTTTTCATATCGCAAATGATGGTTATATTTATCTTGATTCGTCACAGAGCATGCTTGGAAATATTATGATTTTTGAGGATAAAGCAAATAATCATTATCTGGAATTTACAATCTCGGAGATATCTGCTGAAAATCTTAATATGCACTGGGATGTCTCCAATGATGGTAATAATTTAAAAGTAAATGACCTTGGTTTTAGTGGAATTATTAACACTTTGAAAAATTTTAAGATTGATCTGAGATATCTGGGACGAAGTGCTCAGATGGATTTAGACTGGCAGCTTGGAACTGAGGGGGGTATTGAAATAGATGTGTATCAAGATGATCCAGTTACTCTTGATTTTGATTTAGATGATAACATTGAAGGTCTTAAACTTCATGGACATGTAACCCTTCCAAGTGATCCACATTTTGACTGTGCATGGAAATGGCGCAAGGGGGACTCACCTTATGATCCAGGCTTTTTCAGAATAAATTATAATACAAATCAAATAACTATTCAGAATCTTTATTTATATTTAACATATAACAATTTATGGGGTGCAGAGGCATCTATGTCTAATTTAGGAATTTATTTCTATACTAGATGGTACTGGGTTAATTTACTTCCGTATATTTGGTCTGAATTTGCCATTACAGGAGATATAGATGTTCATCTATTATTAGATGGTCAATGGTATTATAATGTGGAAGATTTAATTGTTCCACCATAATGGGAGGAAAAAAATATGAGAAAAAAAAGCAATATTTGGATGAAGCTAGTAGTTTTAACGTTTATGACTATACTTGTTTTTTCATCTCTATCACAGGGCATGGTAAAAACAATTCTTTCTGAAAAAGATGATTATAATCCACCAATGCAACTACTTAATGATCCTGTATATACTTGGATTGATGATTTTGACAATGAGCAACTAGTTGAATCATCGATGTCATATGATTACCAAGTATCTAGTGGTAATGCAAAAATAAAAAGTACTTATTCTATTTGGACTGATTCAAGTTTTACTTGTTTAAAACCAATTTCAATTACAAATATGATAGGTACAATTAAGGAAAATTATGCTGTTAAATTAAATATTCAATATGATACAGACATGAATCAAAACTATCACGATCTGCGTTTTAAACATGAGGATTATCCGACACAATGGCTTCCTTATTGGGTAGAAAGTTATGATTCATCACATGCAGTTGTTTGGGTGAATTTACCAACACTTCCAACTGGTTCAAGTACTTTATACATGTTTTATGGTAATCCTGATGCATCAAGCCAGAGTAATTTTTATAGTGTATTTTCAGAGTGGGAAGCAGAATGGGCAAATGATGATAAAATATCAGTTCATGAATATACTGAAGGTGCTTGGGATCCAGATGTATGCTTTGGCGATAATAAATTCTTAGTTGTATGGGAAGAAGGAGAAGCTCCAAATCCACCATATACATTTTTTTTCAAACAAGATATTCGTGGTTCTATCTATAGCGTAACCGGTAGTCCAATTAATGTGGATTTCACAATAAGAAGCGGTCAAGATCCTCAGTGGCATCATGAAAATCCATCAGCTGCATATGGAGATGGAAAATTTTTAGTAGCATGGGAGCATTATTATACTTCGACTGATCCTCATACTAAAAATATCAAAGCAAGACTTATTACATCTTCAGGCAGTGTTGGAAGTGACATATTAATTTGTGATGCAGACGATGTACAAAGTGATCCAATGGTTAAATATGGTGGAGGTAAATTTGTTGTCGTATGGGAGGATGCAAGGAGTGGAACAAGTAACTATGACATATATGCAAAAACTGTTACCGCAAGCGGATCAGTTGGAAATGAAAAACCGATATGTACCCAGTCAAATAATCAATATGAGCCATGGGTTGCATATGATCCACATCATAATCAGTTTTTAATTGTGTATGAAGAAAAAATACCCGGTAGTGATGCAATTGACATTTATGGTCAGTTTTTCACAGAGAGTTTATCACCAGTTGGAAGCCGATTCCTTATAGCTGATGGGGATTCGAGTCAATGGTATCTTTTTCCGTGTGTTGAGTACTCTATAGAAGCACAACGATTCCTTGTGACATATAACAGTGGAACACCTAGTAAACCATACAGAGGTAATATATATGGAAAAGTATATGATTCATCTGGTAATCTAAGAGCATCAGCTCAAATAAAAGCAGGATCATTTATTAGAACAGACATTGCACCTTATCTTGGTACAGCTTTTCTTGTATGTTATAATGGCGGAGGTAAAATATGGGGAAGATTCGTTATTGTAGATGACGATATTACTGTATTTGATGATGATATTCAGCTTTCAGCAAGTCAATCTGCAACAGCAGACTGGGTAAATGTTGCATCAGATGAAAATGAAATATATGTAACATGGGAGGATACAAGAATTGAATATCCATCTCCTTGGAATGGTATGCCGGATGCGTATGGAAACATATGGCATTTAAATATTGGTGACAGTTCTGATATTACAATTTCATATGGGGATGAGCAACAAATCATACTTGAAGCTCAAATTACATCTAAAGAAATTGAGCCGGTGAATTTATTTAGATGGATGGATTTCGACGCATCATATTCTGGAAATATAAGATTTGACATTTTAACTGCAAGCGGAAGCCCTGTATCTGGTTATCAGGATATCAGCCCAGGATTTGATTTATCAGATCTTGATCAGGATGTTATAAGATTAAAAGCAACAATGACACGTAATGACCCATCATCAAGTCCAACACTTGATTTATGGCAGGTTAGATACATTGGTGAGGATGATGAACCACCTAGAACAGATATTGATCATATTGACGGGCTGAAAGGACAAAACGAGTGGTATATAGAGGAAAGTGTCACAATTTGGCTTAAATCTTGGGATCTTCCAGAACAAATAGGAAGCGGTATAGATGTTACATATTATACATTAAATGGGGGATCAAGTCAGATTTATAATGAAGAAGGTGGGATATTCTTAGAAGTAGTACAGAATAATAATTGGATGGGTCAATGGGATGTAGTATTTTGGTCTGTAGACAAAGCAGGTAACATTGAGTCAACAGGGCCTGAGAATATGATTTATATTAAAATTGATGCAGAAAGGCCATATATTGAAATTCTTGAACCTGCAAATGAGCAACAACTTAAAACCCCATTTATCGTAAGAGCAAGTGCTACAGATAATGCAGCAATTGAAAGAGTAGAGTTTGACATTGAACCATTTGGTGAACGAGAAGGTGCACCTTATCCCCCTGATGGCCAAAATGGTGATGAGTACTGGTGGGAATGTGATGTAGGACCAAAAGCAAAGATAAAAACATTATCTCATGATCCAACACCAACTGGAACAAATGTTATGCTACGTGCTCAAGTATATGATGAATCAGGTCAAACATGGCTACATGAGATATGGATCTATGTTGAAAACTGGGGTGGTGAAGATGATGATGATAATACCTGGTGGCAGAACATTTTAGAAGATTTATGGAGTTATCTACAACAAAATAGTCCACTTTTTACAAAAATACTTAATACATGGCATATACTTGTTACAATCCTTCAAGCAATATTTGATTAAAATAATTAAAAATCCTTGATAAAAAAGGAATAAACATTCCATTTGATAGATTTAAAATAAAAATTATTAGAGTTGATAATAATGGGAGAGTAAGAAAGATGAAAGGAAAAATATTTTTTGTATTTGTAATAAGTATGCTATTATATGTCAGTTTTTCAACTAGTGCAATAAATATTCATTTTAACTGTAATCAAAATGTTATCACAGAGACAAATACTAATAATAATGATGCTAATCTTCCAGTTTGGACTGTGGGCGATAGCTGGACTTATGATATGGTTATCGATGGACAACAAGGAACAAGTCTAAATTTTGATTTAATTATTAATAATATAAAACTTGTGGTTGTTGAAGTTACTGATGAGACTTATAAGGTGTCTATGGATGTTCCTAGTGGTGATGTAAGAGGTTCCGGTGGTGTAAACTTTGATATATTAACTCTTTCAGGTAATCTAATTAATACGAAATTAAATGGAGAAATATTAGTAAATATATCCACACTTGAAATAATATACACTGAGGGAACAATTGACGGAGCAATTGATAAAATAGTTGATATTCCTTTTACTATAGATTTTAACCTTGGTTTTTATAATGAAAGCCTTAATCAAACTAATTATTCGTCTCTTCAGTTTCCTATGAATGTTTTTGATGGTTGGATTATTCCTTTTATGTTTATAATCGTTGAAATGCATCTAAGCCTGCTTGATGATCCTTCATATACGTATATGTTTACAGATGTACATTATATGCTATGTGAAGGATGGGAGACATTAACTGTTGACTCTAAAGAATATGATGCTTTATTTATCACTGGTGATAATGCTGTTAAAGCAGAAATTTATTATTCTCCAGCTGCAGGAAATCTTATAAAACTAGATTATAAAGACCTTGATCTTGGTTATGGCAGTAAAATAAATTCTTTTGAGATGACTCTTAAATCAACAACATTTGAAGTGGTTTCAAATCCTCCGATTAAACCTACTAGCATACAAGGCCCTATTGATATGTTTGTAGGAGAAACAGGTTCTTATGAGACTAGTAGTACTGATCCCGATGGTGATGAAATTAGATATTTTATAGACTGGGGTGATGGAACAACTTTCACATCAGATTTTCTTCCTTCAGGGGTAATGCAGTCCTTTGAGCATAAATGGACTTCAAAGGGATCTTTTGATGTTAAAGTAAAAGCTCGTGATAAGTATGGTAAAGAAAGCAGTTGGTCAGATCCGTTATCTGTAAATGTTGATAATAATGCACCTGAGAAGCCTCAGAGGCCTCAAGGTCCAGTTCGAGGTAATTATAGGGATACTCATACATATACAACTAGTTCTATTGATCCTGATGGTCATAGGATTCGTTACTTGTTTGACTGGGGTGATGGAAGTACAACATGGTCAGAATACTATGATTCCGGCCAGACTGCTAGTGTGTCTCATAAATGGTCTTTACAGGGTACATATGAAATAAAAGTGAAAGCTCAAGATGAATATGGTGAAGAAAGCGAATGGTCTGATCCACTGTCAATAATTGTTCCAAAGTTTAAATTGATACAGAGACTTGATTTTCTACACAAAATCATAAACTATTTCCCATATTTTCAAAAAATAATTACAATAATAAACATGGAATAACAAAGATTCAATAATCTTGGTGACAAATGTACAAAAACGTTTAAATAATACTATTACTGTTAATTATTTACAAATATTAATTAATGGGGGATCATAAATATAATGTTTAAAAAAACCATTGCAATATTAACTATATTTTTTTTATTAATATTAGGTACAAATGTTATAGCTGAGCAATCTGAAAATGAAACTATGTTAAAATCTACAAAAAATGAATTTATTGTGTTTTCAGATACTATAATTGAAAAAAGTGATAATTTTGTTACAATCGCTCTTGAAGGAGCTGATAAGTATTTAATGGATGCAGGTAAACCTATGCTTCCAGTTATAACAAAAATATTTACTTATCCGCTTCAAACAAAGATTAAGGATATTAAATGTAGTTACGTAAGTATTTCAGAGGAAGTATTACAGGATAAAATATTACCTGCTACAAAAGCATTTCCAGTAATAGCAATCAATAAAGTAGCCGAAAATAGCAATAACATACCCATAATTGATGATAATGTGTATACAAGTACAGATCTTTATCCTGATAAATGGTATGATTATTGGATAACTTGTGGTAATAATGAAATAAATGTTATCTTTAATTTTTATCCCATAAGATATAAACCTTTAGAAAATATTTTAATTAAAATAAATAACGTTGAAATAGAAATAACAACAGAAATACCAAAGGTTGAAAAAATTGAAAATAATGATGAATATGATATGGTTATTATTGCTCCTGAAAAGTTTTCATTTCGTCTGCAACCACTGATTAGACATAAGAATGAGATGGGTATATCAACGTTTCTTAAAACATCTGAAGATATATATTCTGAATATACAGGGCGTGATCAAGCCGAAGAAGTCAAACTTTTTATTAAAGATGCATTGGTGAATAATAAAATTACCTATGTTTTACTTGTAGGTGGGATGAAAGGTCAGAAAAAAGAATGGTACATCCCTATCAGGGAAAGCAATCTTGATGACTATTCAGAATTTGAGAAATCATATATTTGCGATCTTTATTTTGCAGATATTTTTAGATATAATGTTTCATCTCAATCTTATGAGTTTGATGACTGGGATTCAAATGGTAATGGTGTTTTTGCGGAATGGACTTCTTCAAATAAGGATATTATTGATGGTAATCCAGATGTAATTATAGGCCGTCTTGCATGTAGAAGTAAAAAGGAAGTAACAATTGTTGTTAATAAAATAATTACTTATGAGAAAAAAACTCATTTTCCTTTTTGGGATAATAGGATGATAGTTGTTGCTGGTGATACAGAACCAAGTCAGTATGCACCAGGATATGAAGGTGAAATTGAAACAACTGCTTCTTCAAATCATATGGCCAATGTTGAATACGAAATAATTAAACTTTATACATCTGATGGTACGCTTAGTGCCCCAAGTGATGTTAGACGTGAGATGCGTATTGGTGCAAGTTTTGTTCATTTTGCAGGACATGGTAATCCAAGTATATGGTCTACTCATTTACCTGATGATAAAGTATGGGTTAATGGACCAAGTGTCTTTGATATGCCATTTATTTCGAATGGAAAACGTCTACCAATTGTTGTAGTTGGAGGATGTCACAACAGTCAGTTTAATGTGACGACCTTGAATATCAAAGAAGGTATTGAACGGGAAGGAATACAATATTTTACAGGGAGACCTCCTAGTAACAATGGTAGTTTTTGGCTTAATGACTGGGTTCCTGAATGTTGGAGTTGGGTACTTGTTAGACTTAAAAATGGCGGGTCAATTGCAACAATTGGAAATACAAACCTAGGATACAGTTATATAGGGGATTATGCAACTGAGGGTTTAGGTGGATGGATTGAAATAAGATTTTTTCATAGTATCGCTGTTCAAAATAAGGAAACTGTTGGACAAGCACATACTCAAGCTATAAGGGATTATGGAAATGAATGGGATATTAATTATGATAACATTGATCGTAAAACAATTGAAGGTTGGGTACTGCTTGGTGATCCTAGTTTAAAAATTGGTGGTTATTCTTAATTTTATTATTTCCTTTTTTTCCTGTAATTAATCGTTATTGCTACTAATTCAATTGCTATAATTATGATTATAAGTCTAAATCCTGGTATAGCTCCATTATCTTTTTTTGTATTTTGATTATTATCACTGTCAGTTTTTATATTTATTTTTGCTTTTGTTGTCGTTATGTTTTGAAGTCCATAGTCATCTGTTACTGTTAAAGTTACAATATATTCTTTTGATTGATTAAAAGCATGATTTACAGCCTTTTCTGAGGCTGCTTGTCCATCTCCAAAATTCCAAATGTATGATATAATTAATCCATCAATATCATAACTTTCAGATGCGTCAAACAATATTGTTTCATTTACATAACCAGTATAGGGACCATTTGTTATTGCGATAGGTTGTTTATTATCTTCAGAGTTTCCAGGTTTAATTGTTATCAATCTTTCTTTTGTTTCTGACCATTGATTATTGTTATCTTTTACTTTAAAAGTTATAATATGCGTTCCAATTGAGAGATTTGATCTTGTGAATGAAGGATTTTCACTAATAAGTCCATCAATATCTGAGCTCCAGTTATACATTACTACAACTCCGTCAATGTCTTCACCTCTTCCTTGGAAATATACAGATTCTGAAAAATTTGCAGTAGAAGGTGTAATTGAAAGAATTATAGCTACGGGCGGTTGGTTTTTTGGTACATATTCTTGTTTTACAATTAGTGTTTGTTCATATATATCCCATGATGACCATATACCTTCACTGTCTTTTACTCTAAAACTGATAGTATATGATCCTAATGGTAATCCTGAATATTCAAGGTTTTGCTGATGTCCAATAATATTGCTCCCCGCTTTCCATTCCCAGTCTACTATTGTTGTATCATCTGTTCCTTGACCATAAAAATATATTGTTTGTCCTACTGTTGCAGGATTTGGATAAATTAATATTATTTCTGCTATTGGATCTTGGCCTGATAAAAAGTTACCAAGTGGATATCTGTCTTGATTGTTACCTCCCGGTATATTATATGGTATGTCTCCTATACCGTCTATTGGATCCGTATCTTCTCCATTATAATCATCCCAGTAGTTTCCTCCTGAGGAATATCCGTTGTCATATGTGTTTGAACCTTCATCATATGCATTTTTTTCGTTATTGTATAAATCATTATGATAAATTATGTTGTTATTGCAATTCCCCAATACCCATAAACCATATTTGGTGTGTTCCAATATGTCATTGTTTTGGATTATGTTATTGTTTGAGTAATCTTGCAGAGTTATTCCAATATTGTTGTTGATAATTATATTGTCTTTTATTGTGTTTCCCTCTGAATATAATGATAATAAAATTCCTGTTTCACTGTTTTCTATTGTATTGTTAATTAAAATGCTTGCATCTGTTTGCTTCATCCATATTGCGTAAGAGGAGTCTTTTATGATGCAATCTGTGATTTTGCAGCTATTTGCGTATTCAACAAAAACTCCTATATAGTTTTTTATAGGTGATTGAAGTATTTTAATATTTGTAATGTTTACATTTGAAATATAATCAAGTGGTACTTCTTTTGATATTTTTATTATGTTGTTTCCTTTTATACCCTGGATTATTGTTGTGTCTTTGTTTTCTCCTACTATGTTAATTGATTTGTTAATTTTAATGTTTTCAGTATATGTTCCACTATAAACATAGATTGTGTCGTTCTCATTTGAGGCGTTTATTGCATCCTGGATATATCTATATTCTTGTCCAACTCCTACTAATAACGTGTTTCCTTCTGCTTTACATTTATCTACTGTGTTTGAAATATTGAAAATGCTAAGAAATAAAGTTAAAATTACTAGAAATATCATTGATTTTCTCATTCTCACCATTTAACCATTAATACATTCTGTGATTATTAATATTTATACATATTTTTCATCATAAAATGTTGATTTTTTTATGTGTTAAACTATTCTTTTTTATAAATGTTTAAAATATCATGATATTGATAGTTAGATAGGATATTATAAGCGCCCCAGCCGGGATTTGAACCCGAGTCCCGAGCTCGACAGGCTCGGATGATAGGCCACTACACTACCGGGGCTTAAATACTTGTTTTTGTAAAATGGGGTAAAATAAAATCTTTCTTATATCTTTCCCTTCAAAACATGTTTTTTATTTAAATTTGCATAATGTAAAAATAACACAAAGTTTTTAAATAATATATTGTACAAAAGTATTTATTAAAAAGTAGGAAAATTAATTTGAGATGAGGGAAATAAGATTGGTAAGGTTATTTGATAGAAACATGTTTATTATTCTTCTAGCGATTATGATAGGTGTAATAATTATTACTTTTTTTGTTGCAGATATTGTAAGACAAACTGAGTTTGATGTAGAACGAAAGTCATATATCCAGGAAATTTGGAATGTTACAACTGAGAAGAATATTTTTGAAAATAAAAGTAAAAATTTTACTGATAATTTTTTTAAATCACTTAGCTCATTAGATCTATCAAGAGAGTATCGTGCTGAGGCGAACTCTTATTTTGATTTTGCAGCGAGTATCTGGTTTCCACAAAAGGATTATTTGAAAACAATTGAGAATTGTACAAGTGCGATGGAATCGTATATTTTTTCATATGAAAATTTTTTAAATACTGCTACTTTTTTTAATATAACCAATCAATATACTGATGAAGAAAAATATATTTCAATCATTAATCTTTATATTCGTCTCTCTGATTCTGGTGCGAATATTTCTATGATTAGGTATAATTGTAGTAAATATCTTAGAAATCTTGCCGAAAATCTTAGTTTATATGGTGAAGATGCTAATATATCAGAATTACTTGTTTTGTTTAATGAAACAAATGAATTGTATAATCAACAAATAGATGGTTTTAATGATTTAATTGATGATATTGAAAATGAGTTTTTTAAATATTTTAATCCAAACCGCGAAACCTAATATTTATTAATTATAAATAAGACCTATACTGTGCTCATCCCAGAAGAATAATGGACATACTATTGGGTTTTTTGTACTTGTAAATTCTATGGTTTTTAAATCTGAAAATGTTGCACCTGATAATCCTTTTGTTTTTAAGTATACCAATGTACCTTGGCTGTTGTAAAGTTTATAATCAATTGTACTTGTTGTGTTTTTCTCTATTCTAATTTTATACCAATCATTAAATAAATATCCTCCTGGATAATCAGAGTATAATCGATGCCATCCAGTTAATGTGTCATAGCAGTACAATTTAATTACCCAGTCGGTTAGATAATCGTCTCCATTTTGGAAATATTCAAAGTGTAATTTTGAAATTATTTGACCATTTGAGTTCATAAATGTTAGGTTTAGATCTGATTTTTCGCTCCAGTTACCACAAGTAAACCATGATTCCCACCATACAATATCACCTTCAAGCTCTAATAATGAATAATTCCAGTATTGCGGACTTCCAGTGCTTCTTATTTTCATTCCAAATGATTTTAATGTTGAATAGTAATAATTTGATGATACTTCGAATATGTTTCCCATCGTATAACAATTAGATGTTTCAAACCATCTTCGACCTAAATATGACTCTATTGCTGATTCTCCTGATGTATCATCTGTGAAATCTTCAGTTACAACTGATGGATAATCATATGCAATTACAGTAATATTAGTCGGATCATCATCATTTGTTTCACCATCCTCATCCTGATCTATTCCATCAGCTGAATTGGGATCATCAGTCAACTCTGTTTCATCATTCACTCCATATCCATTACTATCCCAGAAAACAGTTCCCTGATTTGAGATAATAGTATCATTTGCAACTCCTGCATTGATAATAACTTGAAATTCCAATGTAACAGTACTAAGTGATGGTATCATACCATTCCATGTTATATTATTACCAGCTGGATTGAAGGAAATAGATCCACTACTTGCTATAGCAGATCCTGAGACATATGTAGTATTATCTGGTATAAAATCAACAAATTCATCACCTGGATTATCATATTGATTTGCTTGGCCAATATTATTTAATTTTATAATATATTTTATAACAGTTCCACATTCTAAAGAACCTTCAACAAGATCACCGTTTTCGTCATATGCTGATTTTCTTGCTATTATATCTCTTTGCATTTCTTCTGAAAATCCAAGACTGTCAATAAAGACAGTACTGTCAAATAAATTATCTCCGACATCTTCTATTCTAAAAGTGATTGTCACAATTTCACCGGGGCTAACAGGATGTTCAAATAATTGGAGAGGTGTAGCACCAGCATCATCTCCTCCTAAAATAGGTGTTAAATTTACAATATCTACCTTGTCAGGATTAGCCTCAATTGAAAAAATATCAAAACCTGTGCCTTGCATATCAGATGACCAAACTTGAACACTTGCATTGTTTACAGATATTATACGCTCATGTGTTCCCTGTGATGGGGAAACTACAGTGATTGTTACTTTGTCGTTATATTTTGTATTAACATATTCAGGAAATTCTGCACTTAAAAATCTTATATAATATTGTACACAGTACATGTTAGCTGGTACTTGAAGTTGGAATTCTAATTCTGCAAAATCTCTTGGATATCCATATAAAGATTTAAACCATGCTCCTCTTTCATCCCCAGGGTTATCAGGATATCCATCTTCATCACTATCTGTTGTTACTGGAACACTTCCTGCGATACCAGTGCTAAGAAGTATAAATGATGAGTTATGTGTTGGTTCTAATAATCCCATAGGTGATGTGCATACTATTGCCTGTCTATGTTGAGGATTATCAAGGTCGTCATAAACTCCTGAATTTGTTATATATGTTGATTGATTAATTAATATCGCTTCGATAAGATCTTCTGCTTTCTTATCTAAAGCTTTAACATTTTCAGACGGAAGAATAATAAAGCTTAATGAAAAAAATAAACTTATAATTAAAATGACTTTTATATTTTTACAAATCATAATTCTTATTCACCTCCTTCATAGTTTATGATTTGTAAAGTATTTGTTTCTATGACTTCTAAATCTTGTATACTATCATTTGGTGTGATTAAACATTGCCATGTATCCCCAGTGCTAGTTTCTTCTGAGACCATGACTCTAATATCAGTTTCACCCTGAAACGTTGTGAGATAAAGTTGATATATTTGTTCAGGAGATAAAGCACGATCAAATAATTGAAATTCATCTAAATATCCATACCAGTATCCTCCAGTTCCACCTATTAGAAAAGCTCCATCGTCAGAGTCTTTTGAAAAACTTGCTCTCGTTCCCCCATTAGAATCATCTACGAATTCTCCATTTAAGAAAAGTTGTCCTAATTCTAGATATGAATTCCATGTTGCAGCTATATGATACCAAGTATTATTTTCAAGTGTTTGATTAGTACCAGCTACACATTCAACCTGTTGTCCCTTTTGTACGAATACTCCATAATAAATATTACTATCAAATTGTTTGATTTTTACAAAGTTAGTATTGTCTGCTCCAGCATCAATAATTGTTTTATGTGGAGCTCTTATATCACTGCTTTTAAACCACACTGACACAGTAAAATCATTTCTTGAAATATCACTAAAAACAGGTGGTAAATCTATAGTCATTAGGTCTTCACCACCATCAAAAAAGTAGCAGCCACCAATTACACCATTAGGACTCCAATCTGGTCCATATAAAGTTCCATTATAATTACTTCCTGAATAGTCTTTGGCTGAAATATTTGTATTTGTATCAAATGGTAGTATTACATTTGTTATAGAATAGCCATTTACTATCCAATTGTAAATATATGTTAATGATCCATTTAGAGCTTTATCTGTCCAATTATAGCATAATATGTCTTCATCTGTTGTATTTGTCCTAAGACTCGTTATGAGGCTAATGTCACCATAAAATTCTGATCCTCTTGGTTCAATTTTCCCAGAGAGGATTCCATTAAAAATTTGCTCTTCATTATTATTATAATCAAGGCTATACAACTCAACTTTTATTTTAATTGTTTGATTTACAAGAACAATATCCGTTAAATTTAATAAAGCAAGTGGATATCTTATTTGGCCAAATTCCCAAAAATCATTGTTAAATTGGTTTGTTCCAATTATCGTTCCATTTGGATAATGTTTTACAACAAGTCTGTAAGATTCAATTGGAACGCCGCCTATATGTTCTAATACGATTAATCCTTGATCATTGACAGCACCATATATTGTTATTGGGATGGGTATATCAGGTGCAGGATATATAAAAAAAACATATATTGCAGCAAATGCAACAACAGCTAAACTGACCATAAGTAAACCTGAGACTATTTCTGTCACTGCATAATTATTTTTACACGCAATTTTTCCCTTCATCTTCCCAATTCCACAGTTTAAATCTCTGATTTCTAGTATTTAAATGTGTGCTGACATTTTTACAATATGATAAAATTAAGGTTTAAAATACTAATTTAAAAACAAAATATGTTATAAGTATTAAAACAAATCCGAAGCGAACACCTGAAGATAACTTTCCATCCATCATAAATCCTCCAAGAAGTCCGCCACCTACACTTTGAACTAAGACAAATGTAAAAAATGTATTTTTTAAAGCTTCCATATCAATATTTTTATTCATTGCTGAAAAACCGGTTGGTACAGAAGCACCAGTCATCTGAGAAGTACTATCCTGTAATCGTGCAAATTCTGCAAAAATTGTTTTATCAATTATTAAAATAACAGCAAGAAATACAAAAAAACTTATGAAAATGACAATGCTATAAAGTGACATTTCAGCTCTTCTTTGTTCTTCTACTAGTTTTACTTGGTCGATTTCTTTTGCTGCAGCTTCAAAAACCGCTGGTGTATTACCCCCTATTTCAAGTGCTTTATTTATTGTTACAACTATCCTTTTTACATAAGGTGTGTTAATTCTTTTTGCAAAATTCTCAAGTGCTTCACTTACTGGTATTCCCCATGAAAGCTGTGATGACATCATATTGAGCTCATAGGTTAGTCTTCCATGATCACCTTGTGATGATGAAATTATCGCATCGAAAATTGTCATACCTGACGAGGTTGCACTGCTTATTTCTCTTAAGAAATCAGGGAGTTGCTCTTCAATTTCTTTTTTTCTTTTTGCTATGACATGATTATAAAAACCTATTGGACCGATTGTTGTAAGTAATCCAAATGTCATGAAATCAAAACCTGTTAGTGCTTCTCCTTCTACTCTTAATACACCTGTAAAAAATAGTATTCCGATAAAGAAAAGTAAGCCTGATATAGCAAGAGATATTCCAAGGATTATCTTAATATTTCTGTCTTTACCATAGACTTGTTTTGCATTGTATTTTTTATAAAGTCTAGGCATTTTCATACTGTTTCTCCCATACCTGAACTCATTAAAACATAAAATCCAAAATATGCCATTGGTAATATAATTAAGGCAATCATGTACAGAAACTCAAGAGATATTCCTCCTTCAGCTGTTAATCCCATAATTGAGATTATTATTGCAAGAAAAAGTGGAAAGGCAATCACTGTAACTACAAATGCTTCTGCCATTATTGCTAGGGATTCTAGGTTTCTTTTTCTGTCTATTAAATCTTTTGCCATGTATTTATCTACGCATCTTTCAAAATATGGTCCAAGTTCACTTCCTGATTGAATTGTTGCAAGTATTCCTTGTATAAATTCTTTGAATTTATTAGATGGCGATATTTTTATTGCATTTTGCATAGCTGTAATTGAGTCGACTCCCATCATGTTGATTTCTGTCGTGATTTTTTTTGCTTCTTTTTGTATTTCACCATATAGTTCCACATTTGAGAGCGCTTCAAATATTTCAGAGGGTGAAACTCCTGCAACTGACATTGTGTTGATAAAATTTGTAGCATATGGCAAAAAACGGTCAATTTTTTTTCCTCGAGATTTTGCTTTAGATGCAGGGAGATAAATATAATAAAAACCGATTCCAACTGGTACAATACATGATACGATAAGCATAATTAATGCAAGAACGGGATGAGGCACTATTAGATATAAAATTAAAAGCGATATAAAAGATGAAATAAAACCTATTAATATATTCATTAGAATCATTGAGTAGTATTCCTGATACATTATTGATATGTCTGCTTTTTCGAGAAGTCTGTTTTTACTTGTCTCACTTAAGTTGAATTTTTCAAAAAAATTAGCAAATAGTCGTCTACAAAACCTTGTATAGTTTGTAGACTTCAATTTTTCAGTTCCTCCTTTGCTTTTTCCAATAATTCATCAGGATGTTTGCTATAAAGATTGACTATACTACCAACACCTACATAATCTCTTATGTTTTTTTCAAGCATCCATCTTAAAATAAGTACTCGATTTTCTATTTCTTGTGCAAGTTCATTATCTGACCAATTATTTTGTATTTTGATATTGTTTAGAATCTTACTTGTTCCAGTATTTTCGAATCTATCATCTGTTTTACTAATCCACCTAAAGGGTTCCATGAAAATAAGCTGATTTGTGTCAGGATCAAGTTTTACAATTTCTGTCACACTTGTCATTCTTCTAACTGTTTTACCTTTTAAATCTATTGCGTTTTGAAATACTATTATATCAAGTGATGTAAGAAGAGCACGTGGTAGGCTTATTGGTGGATTTTCAAGTCTCTGTATCAATGTATGTATATCACTTGCATGCACTGTTGAATAAGATGTATGACCTGTTGCCATAGCTTGAAATAGGCTGTATGCTTCCCTTCCTCTGACTTCTCCAACCATTACAACTTTAGGTCTTTGTCTTAATGCTGCACGAATAAGATCAAACATGTCAATATCTTTTCCTGTTTTTTCATCTGCTGATGAAAATCCTTCACGAGTTGTACCTGCTATCCAGTTTTTATGTGGAAGATTTACCTCACGAGTATCCTCAATTGTTACAATCTTATGTTGTGAAGGGATAAAAAGCGATAGAGCGTTTAATGCGGTTGTTTTACCACTAGCTGTTCCACCACAGAATAGAATAGACGCTCCTTTTTCTATTGCTATCCAAAAGTATGCAGCCATTTCAAAAGATAAAGATTTATAATCAATTAAATCAATTGGTGTAAGTGGGTTTTCTTTGAACTTACGAATTGTAAAAGTCGACCCTTGCGTAACGGTTCTTGCAAGTGTTGTTTGAAGTCTTGAACCATCCGGTAGTTTACCATCAACAATTGGGGAATATATTGATATTTGTTTACCGCTTAATTGTGCAAGTCTTACTACAAAAGAGTTAAGTTCGAGCTCATTATCAAATTGTATATTAGTGGAAATAGCAGCATATTTTTTATGATAAATAAAAATCGGTACAAGGTGTCCATCACAGGAAATGTCCTCTATTCCTTCATCTTCCATGATTATGTCGATTTTTCCATATCCAAGAAATTCTCTAAAAATATGATAAAAGATTTTTTCTTTTGCTTCCTTTTCTTCTGCCTCAATAACCTCTTTAGATCTCATGTCTTTAGGCTCTTTTTGTTTTTTGACTTTTTTAATTTTATCTTTTTTTGCAAATAATGATTTTTTCTCGCCTTTTTTCTTTTCCTTATTTATTTTCTCCTTAGCTTTTTCTTCTTCAGGAATTACATTCTTAAATTTACCTGAAAACTTCATATTATTATCAATAATTATTTGTTCAAGGGTTTCTTCTAAAAATTTTTCTTTTTCATTTTTTGTCATATTGTTTATATTTATGTCTGCAAGCATTTTGAACAGATGTGAAAGTTCTTTTTTTACCTCTATTTGAAATTCTGTAAAAACTGGTTCATCCAATTCATAAATATATTCTTTTATTTTGGAGTCATATATAATTCTTCTTGTACCCATACCTTTATATCCAAAACCTTTTTTTTTCTCGATTATTTCTCTTTTTCCACTTGTTATTACCTTAATTTTTTCTTTAGGTTTTTTATCGATTGATTCAGATGTTTCTATGGTTTTTATTTCTGTTTTTGTATCTAGTTTAAGTTTTTTTTCTTTTATTGGTTCTTCTAAAATATCCTGCCTTCTTTTTTTTGCTATCGCAAGCAATCCTTTTTCTCCTAATTCTTCCTCTATTTGTAGTTCTTTTTCTTTTTTATTTTTGATTATCTGTTTCCGATCCTGGACTTTTTCTAAAAGACCCATTGATTACCTCTTATGTTTATATTTATTTACCACTTTTTCATAAATTTCAAAATCATCTGATTTTACAAACTCATCAATTGCTTTTTCAGGAAGTTTTTCTAAAAGGCTATCAATGATTTTAAAAACTTGGCTTACTTCTTCATCAAATGTTTG
>CP070836.1:642073-652960 GCA_020341795.1 Thermoplasmatales archaeon | reverse complement strand
AACGATCACATCGCCCTGCGTTGTTACTGCCCTAGGAAGTGTAATCTCTGCAACGCCACTGACATCTGCGACCTCGGCATTGATATATTTCTGTTTTATTCCATATTGCTACCCTATTATTCATATCAAAAGAAATTATTATTTCAGAAGCACTATCAATCACATTACGAAGATTTTCTTTTGTTCTTTCAATATATAATTCTGCTTTTTTTCTTTCAATGATTTCATCTTTTAATTTTTTATTTGCATCAATAAGTTCAGCTGTTCTTTCTTCAACCATTTTTTCCAATTGATTTTTTCTTTTATTCAACTCATCTTCTATTTCTTTTTTGTTTGTAATATCTTGAACGATACCAAGCATTCGTTTTGGTTTACCATTTTTATCTCTTATTACGTTTCCGCGTTCTAAAACCCAGCGTGTAGTACCATCAGGCCAGATAATTCTGTGTTCTATTGAATATCTTTTTTTATGTTTTAAACAATCATTAACTGATTTAATAACAAAGTCTCGATCATCTGGATGTACACTTTCTAAAAAAGATTCATAGGTACCTCTAAATTTTCCTTTTTTAAATCCAAACATTGGTTCAATTTTTTCTGACCAAATCAAATCACCTGATATAATATTCCAATCCCAGCTACCTATATTTGCTGCTCGCTGAGCTAAAGAATATCTTTGTTCACTAATTTCTAATTCACGGATTACTTTCTCGCGGGATAAAGCTGTACCAATACTTGCAGAAATACCTTCAAAACTCCTTATCATATCTTTTGTAAACATATTTTTTCGTTTATCATTTAATTGTAAAAGTCCAACTATTTCATTATTTGAACTCAAGGGTATAAGTGCCACCGACTCATATCCATCGATATTACATCTGTTTCTTGTTCTACCTTGTCTTTCCTTTTCAGAAGTTTTTTCAAGAAGTTTAGTTGTGCTATTTGTCCAAAAGCTACCTCCTTGAGTAAAAAATGATAGTTTTGGGTCGGTTTTTCCCATAATTATATTCCCACACATACACTCAAGATAAGGATTACCTCTTCTATCTAATATTATATTACCAGATTCGTCTTTAGAACATAAACTACTTTCAGCTTTAATAAAATTAGAAGAAAAACCTTCAGTAATATAATATGGATAATCATCTCCATCACGAAGGCGGATTCCAACTGCATCAAAATTTGTATAGTTTTTTATTAAAAAAATCGTATCACGAATTAATTCTTCTATTTCACCTAATTTATTAAGCCGTTCAAGTATCAAAGTTCCTAATTTTTGAAAATTTTCTTTTTTTATATTTTCTTTTATGTCACTAATCAATACTAATATATTATTTCCTATAAGATTAGTAGTTATCTTAAAAAATAATTTTTCACCTTCAATTTGATATTCAGTTAAAATGCTTTGAGATTGTCTTGTTTTGAAAGTATCAAGAATTATTTTTTCTGTATCAGAACCTTTTAATTTTGGTAGAATTTCGTATATAGATTTTCCAATAGCTTTTTTATTTAGACCTTCAATAAAAATTTCTGATTTTTTATTTAAATAATTTATATTTAAATTTTTGTCAATTACAAAAAAAATATCATTCAATTCATCTGGAATTTCTTGGTTAAATTTTTTATTTTTTAATAATCTTTTAATAGCAGAATCTTCAAGAATAGACTTTTACCTCCCTAATGTTTAAACCATATATCTAGAAAAGTTTTTAATATTTAAATAATTGCATTTCATCGAATCACTATATTTTTACAAATATAGATTAAAATTTATTTTTGATTTATCAACTCTGAAAGTATTTGTGATGATATTACAACCATCGGAATTCCTATACCAGGATGATTATAATGGCCAGTATAATACAATTTTTTTACCTTTTTACTTTGATGTTTTGGACGAAAAATTGCTGTTTGTTTCAAAGTATGTGCTAAACCAAGGGCTGTTCCTTTATAAGCATTATATCTATCTGAAAAATCGTTATGTGCAAATATACGTTTAAGAATAATATGATCCCTTAAATTTTCTCCAGCAAGTTTTTCCATATGATCAATAGTTTTTTTATAGTATTTCTCTCTGGTTTTTTCATCGTCTTTTATCCCTGGTGCAACAGGGATTAAAACAAATACATTTTCGCAATTCTTTGGGGCTGTTTCTGAATCTGTTTTTGTTATACATGAAATATAGTATGAGAAATTATCAGGCCATTTTGCTTTTTTAAATATGTCATCAAAATGTTCATCCCAGTCTGGATAGAAATACAAGTTATGATGCTTGAAATTTTTAATTCGCTTGTCAAGTCCTAAAAATAATAAATATCCAGATGGTGCAATTTTGCGTTTTTCCCAATAGTTATTTGAATAAGTTCTATATTTTTTTTCAATTAGATTAGATTCAGCCCATTGATAATCAGCGTTTACAATGAAAATATCTGCATCATATGTTTTTTTGTTTGTTTTTACTTTTTTTGCAACTTTATTATCAATTATAATTTTTTCAACAGGTTCATTAAAGATAAATTTTACACCTTGTTCTTCAGCTAATTTGTACATTGATTCTACTAATTTACCCATTCCTCCTTTGGGAAACCAGACACCCATATTGAAATCTACATGAGACATTAAAGAATATAAAGCAGGGCTATCATATGGACTTCCACCCAGAAAAACAATTGTATATTCCAAAATTTTCCTAATTTTTTCACTTTTAAAATAACGCTGAACAAAAGAGTCAAGTTTTTCAAACATATGAAGTTTTGTACCTTCAACAATTAACTTTGGCTTTAAAAAATCAGTTAAATGTTTATAATCCTTATAGATGAAATCTTTCATTGCAATATCATATTCATATTTACTTAACTCAAGGTATTCTTTCATTTTTTGTTTTGCACCAGGTTCTAGTTTTTCAAAAATATCATAATTTTTTTTCATATCTGCTGAAATATCAATAAAATCATCCTGGGAAAAAAAAACCCGATATGAGGGATCAAGTCTAATAAGATCCATGTAATCTTCAGGTTTTTTATTAAACTCAGCAAAGAATTTTTCAAAAACATCTGGCATTAGATACCAAGATGGTCCCATATCAAAGGTAAATCCATTTTTTTTCCAGACAGAGGCTCGACCACCAGGTTGTTCATTTTTTTCAATTACTATTACTTTATGCCCTTCACGAGCAATAAGACTTGCTACTGATAACCCACCAAATCCTGATCCAATTACTATTACTTTTTTTTCCTGCAATATAACATCTCTCCTTTTTTATTTGTTTTTTATAACTATTATTTGTTATTTATTTTTTTAGGATTCCATCTTCTTTTGAAATATAAATAAACCAAAAGATAAAATGATAACATTGCAAAATTATAAAAAAAGTCCTCATAAGGTATTGTAAAAATTCTGCCATTCCAGGCTCCATTTCCACCCCATATCTCATTTGGATTATAATAAACAATTATAAGTGATGTCAATAGGTAATTAAAAACTATAAATGGTATAAATGAAAGTATGATATAAAACCAATAATTTCTTGATTTTAATAAATCAGGATAAAGAGTAGAAGCTAATATAAAAAATAAAGCACAAGAAAACATAGCAAGTATTGTATAATCTTGTTTATAAAAAAATAGACCTAATATTATAAACACTCCTGAAATTGCTAAGTAAATCCATTTATTGAAAAATAATTTTTTATCCTTAAAAAAGTATTTAAGATTTTCATATATGAATATACATGCAAATGGCACTACAATAAAAAATAATATTTCTTCTATTGGTAAACCTAGAATTTCAAAACCTATTAGAAAATCCTCGTTAAACCACCAGTCTCCTCTTTTAGTAACTAAAATGTCCCAAAATATATAAGAAATACCTACAATTAAAATTGAAGCAGATAGAGATTTAAAAAATTTATAATATTTAAACTTCCATTTAAATGTAAAAATCAGAGGAAATAATAATATTAAAAAATCAATAATAATATAGTTTATTTGTAACATTTATTTCTCCTTGTGATAACTCTTATTAAATTTAATATATATAGAATTTTTTGTTTTATATCTTATAAGAAATATTTTTATATTAAGTATTCAATAAAAGATTTATAATTATGATGAAATTATAAGGAAAAAAAAAGATTTTTACAATAATATTAATTTTCTTTATGATAATAAATATTCTTGTAGCAATTTTTATTTTTATTGATATTCAAATTATTAAAGCACCAAAAACAGAAATTCAAATTATAGTGATTGATATAACTGCTAATGAATTAATTTTACAAATTAATTTGAATATGTTTAATCCAAATAGCTTTGATGTTTCAATTGAAGATTTTAAGGTTGAAAGTTTAACAAAAAATGGTGATAAAATTGGTGAAATAAATATTTCAGGTGGAAATATTTCACCGGATAAATCAAAAACCTTTAATGTAATTGATGAAATCAAATTTAATGAATATTCTGATTTTAAAATATTAAATAATAGAATTAGTGGAAAAATTGGAGTAAATTTCTTAGGTTTTATTAAAAAAACCATTCCAATTGATTTGAATGTGATTACTTCATTAGAAGAAGTAATTAATAATATTGGAATTCCAGATATTGACTTAGAATTCAGCTTTGATGATCTTAGTTATGAAGGTCTTGAATTTACAGCAGGAATCAATGTTTATAATCCAAATAATATTGGTATTACAATAAATGACTTAACATTAAAGGCAATAAATGATTTTGATGAACAGGTTGGTAGTTTTAATATAATAGGTGGTGAAATTAAACCTAATAGTCAATCCTTTTTTACATCAAAAGGAGTATTGTTATATAGTATAATTGACACAAAAAATTTGATTTTTAAATTATATGGAAATGCTTCTTTGAAAATAGCTGTCTTGAATAAATCAATATCATTGTCTACTGATATGTCAGTCATTTTACCAGATATCCAAGATTTTATTTTTCAAAATGAAAATATTAGATTTTATATTCCTGTTCAATTTAAATTGACATTGAAAGGTATTATTGCAACAGTCGGTTTTAAGTATTATAATCCAAGCAATGTTTCTCTAGTTGCAAGAAATATAAATTGTAGTATTCATAGAGTTGATGGTGATATAAAATCTCAACTTGGTATAAGATTAATGGAACCTTGCATGATAGAACCAAAAGAAGAGGTTTGTGTAAAAACAGAAATATTAATTCCATATTTTGATTATTTATTAGCAGGGAATTGGAAATTAATTCCTAATTGGATTGTTTTAACAATCGAGGGGGATTTTGCAATAGCTGGGACAAGACAATCCGTTCCTCTTTCACTAAACGCCTATGTAAATCCAAATATATTTAAAAATCAGGAGTTTAGTGAATAATTCAATATAAATATAATTTATTTTTTATAATTTAAGGGATTTCAAATCAAGTCTTGTCTAATGCATATTTAGATGATTAATAAATTAGAAAATTATAAGTTTTTCATAAAATATATTGATATTAAGAGGTAATGAGTATATGGTATTGAGAAAAATAGCAGCAATTTACTCAATCATCATCGGAATTGCAATGCTAGGAATGTGGCTATTCTTAATTACAAGTAATCAAGTCCCAGAAATCAATACTGAGCCAATTAGAATTTCCTATCATTTAATTGGGGAATTTCTCACTGCAATTTTATTGTTAATTGGAGGTTTTGGGCTTTTTAGAAACCGTGGATGGGGCTTTCATGTATTTTTAGTATCTATGGGTATGTTGTTATATACTGTAATTGTTAGTGCTGGTTTTTATGGGCAAAAAAATGATATGATTATGGTTGGAATGTTTACATTATTTCAAATATTGACGGTTTTATTCATCGGTTTAAGTTTTTTCAAATATACGCTTTTTAAATAATAATTTTGTTGTATTTTAATTATTCATATCTTACAGCTTCAATTGGACTCATTTTAGCAGCTTTCCATGAAGGATAAAGACTAGATATTACACCAACTATTATTGCGACAAATAAAGATATTAGAACAGATGACATAGTTACAACTGGTGAAATTGCTATAGGGCTTCCCATAAAACCGCTACTACTAAAACTACTAAAACCCTCTGATCCGACTATTCCAAATGCAATACCTACAGATCCGCCAATGATACTAATTATAATTCCTTCTATGATGAAAATAATTAAAACATCGCTATTTCTTGCACCAATTGCTTTCATTATACCAATTTCATGTGTTCTTTCCATTACTGATGTAAGCATAGTATTCATAATTCCAATTGCTGCTACAACTAAAGCTATTGCTGCAATACCTATTAGTACAATTTGGATGATACCAATTACTTGTTGAATACTTTCAAGAATTGAAGACATTGTAATTACATTTGCAAAATCATCTGAACCATGATTTTCATTTATGAAAAACTCAATTTCATCCGCAATAGAATCAATATTACTTAAATGTGAATCAGAAACTCTTATAAGAATTCCAGTAATATTTTCCTCACCAGTAATTTTTTTAAAATCTCTTGGTGTAATATGAATATAATCATCTGTTGGAATTGACATCCCTGCTCCTTGTTCATTGTAAATACCACTTACTACGAAATTTTTATTATTAATCAAAATCTTGTTTCCCACATTTATGTCAATATCAAAATATTCATGAGCTACGTTGTAACCTATTACACAGCGATTTTGATCTCCCTCTGACATAAACTCTCCAGATTCAAGACCGAGGAATTCAGTTCCAAAAAAATCTGCAATTCTATCCGCGTCTAGACCTAATATTGATGCTGTTTGAATCTCTCCATTATATTCAACAAATCCTGCACTAAAAGTTACAGGATCGATACTCTCGATACCATTAATTCGATAGACATCATCAATATCTCTTTCAGTGAAATAATTATTAATATTATTTTTAGTAAAACTACCACCCATTGGATTTACTGATACATCTCCCGTTGTTACTATTATTGTATCTGATAATGAGGATAGCTCTCCTAGTACAGCCTGTTGCATCCCTTCTCCAATACTCATTAATGCGACAATTGCCATTATACCAATTGCGATACCAAGCAATGTTAGAATAACACGTGATTTACGTTCTTTTATGTTTTTAAAAGCAATTTTAATGTTGTCTATCAGCATATGCGCTAACTACTCCATCATTTATTCGAATTATCCATTTAGCTCGTTTTGCAACACTGTGATCGTGTGTTACTATTATTACCGTGTTTCCTTGCTTGTTTATATCTTCTAGAATATCTAATATTTTAGATCCACTTTTTGAATCGACATTTCCTGTAGGTTCATCAGCTAGAATAATTGAGGGTTTATTTGAAATCGCACGAGCTATCGCTACCCTTTGTTGTTCACCACCGCTAAGCTCTGATGGTTTATGATTTAACCGATGAGATAAACCAACCATGTCAAGCAGTTCCCTAGATCTATTTATCCGCTCATAAAAACCGATACCTGCAAAACTCATAGAAAGTGCAACGTTTTCAACTGCATTTAATGTGGGAAGAAGATTATATTTTTGGAAAATAAAACCGATTTTTTCACGTCTAATTTTTGCAAGTTGATTATCATTAAGCTTAGAAATATCTACATTATCAATGAATAATTTACCTGAAGTTGGTTGATCAAGACACCCTACCATATTCATAAAAGTTGACTTACCAGAACCAGAGGGACCAATTATTGATATATAATCACCACGAATTATACTAATATTAATATTCTGAAGAGCATGAACTATAGTATCTTGACTTCCATAAATTTTGTTTAATTTCTTTGTTATTATAACAAAATCATCTTTTTTCATCTAGCTATCGCCTTTTTTTAAAAACAAAATAGATGACAATAGCTATTATTACAATAATGAGAAGTATTATACTTGACGAGCATGGAATTCCGTCAGTACTACTTTCAATAGATTTGACTATCCTAAAAGAAGAACTAACACTTGGTGTTTCATAAAAATTTCCATCTTGTTTAAAAGTAACTTTAAACTCAACCTTGTATTCATATCCAATTTCAAGATTACTTGTATAAACATCAAAACTTGCTGAAAACACATCATCAGGATCCATAGAACCAATAAAATACTGAGAAGGTGAAATTCTAACATTCTCATCTAATGTAGAAGGGGTTACAATCACTCCAGTTATAACTTCATTTTTTGCATTATAAACTTCAAGACGAAGCTTACCGATTCTGCCTTTACCAATAATTGTTGGAATATTATAAATCACAGGTGCTACATCAAGAGTTTCAATTATTTCAATTGGGATAGTTAGTGAATTCTGGTGAATATTATCACCATTTTTAAAACTAATAATAAACGAGAGATTAACAGGACCTGTCATATTTGGAATAACTGAAATACTTATATCTTGAGAGCTTGAAGCTTCAATTGTTCCTAAAAAAATGCTTTTAGGTGTAAATTCAATATTATTATCACTAATAGGAGTAAGTATTGCATTATTAATAGAATTTCCCCTATTGTTAACAGCGGAAAGAGAAATACTTGTGGAACCACCAATCGATATTTTTGATGGTATATCTTTTGAAATAAGATCAATAGTTGAATAACTTATCTTAATTGGAATTGGATATGAAACATCCTCATGAGCAGCACTTAAAAGATCAATTTTTACTTTAGGAAAATACCAACCTTCGCTAATATTTTCATCTGCAGAAATTTTAAAAACAATAGGAAGACTAACACCAGCGCCAATCGCGCCAACATTTTCATAAGAAGCACTTGCACTGATTTCTTTATCTCCATCATAAGCTGGGATTAACCAAATTTTTTCAATTGTTGCAGCTGTTGTCTGTACTATTGTTGTAGTAGTGTCACCACTTGTACTCTGAGAAGTTTGTGTTGCTGTGGTCTCATCATTATCTATTGTAATTGTTAAAATAGCATCATCACCTGGCATTAAAACAGATGGTGATAATTCATAATTTGAAATTATTACTGAAGGTTCTGCAAATCCTGTTGGTATCAATCCAAGTATTATAATTAAATTCATTGAAAACATTAACACTATAAAATATTTAGATTTCACCTCTTCTCACCTTAAAATTCTTGGACTGTATATCTATAATCTAGGTTAATAATTTTTCTTAATTAATAATGTTAATATTTTAATTAGATTAAAATTTTCCAATGAATTCAATGCACTTTTTTTACATAATTGTTGTTATTTTTAAATACAAAAAAAAATAGTGCAATTGCATTACTATTTCCAATTTTATCTAAAAGCACTTGCAGCATGATTTCTAACTTTCCAATATGAATCTTTTAATGTATTAATCAAATGATTTACTACATGAGTATAAGGCGGATTCACCTTCTAAAAGTTAAAAGTGATACTATATCTTAATTTTTTTTAAAAATATTAGTGGATTTGAAAGTAAAAAATAGAAAGGACCACTATTATTCCTATTTTTAAAAAAATTTTTTTAAATAAGATTCTTCTTGGTAATTATTTATTATAATTTATCTTTGATGATAGTTTTACAAATTGAAATTTTTCCACGATAAATTTATATGTTTTAAAGTCAAAAAATCATCATTAGTGAGAATATGAAAACAAAAATTTTAACCATCATTTTAGTAACCATTATATTACTTGGTTCAATAATATCTGTTATTGCTAACGCAAAAAAACCAGTAGATACAAAAACTGTTGGAAAAGAACTTAAAGATCAAAGAGAAAATGTAACCAAAGGCCCTCATGGAAGAGCTGGTAGATCTTTTATTGGACATCTGTATCTTTTTGAAAAAAATCCAGAAACCTGGGAGATAATTGAAAATGGTTCTCGTGGTAAAATGAAATATGTAATTATGGGGCCAACCTTCAGTTTTGTGTTTAATGCTCATAAACTCGAACCTGATAGTAATTATACCTTAATTTATTACCCTGATCCATGGCCTGGTGAAAACTTGATTTGTCTTGGGGACGCAATTACAAATGAAGATGGAAATATCAATATAAAAGGTTCAGTTCTTACAGGTGATTTACCAAATGAAACCATAGATTTAAATTATCCAAATGGAAGTAAGATTTGGCTTGTGTTGACTGAAGATGTTGATTGTGAAAACCAGAAAATGATCGGCTGGAATCCAACAGAATACTTATTTGAACATAACCTTATAAGATATATTCAAACAATTACTCGAAATCGGTCCTGGTGGCGCTTGTGGATAATTCTCCAAAATTAATTTCTAGTGATGAACAATTATATCTAATTGACTAAACAATTTCATTCTCTCTCTTTTTTTTGTTATTCACTTACCCCAATGTCCATATACAGAAAAAAATGTAAATGCCATTTTAGATTCGGCAAAAAACAAATTTAACCTGAAACCAAATCTGGTAGATTTGGAAGATTCAAATGCTGTTCAAAATTCACTATGTGCTTTTGGAACATCTAGTATTATTTATAATGGAGAAATTATCAGTCATCATCCAATTAGCAATACCCGTTTTGAAAATATTATGAAAAAAAAGATAATATTTAGAGTTTTAATAATAGTTGTCTTATCATTGGGAACAGATATAGTTGGCTATCTAAGAAGTTTATGAGAGATCTGTTAATGTATGCCTTATTTCGTGGTATGCTAATAGACAAAGGATCAGACCATGGACTTTGAATATCATTAATATCTTTAGCTTTTACTTTTATATTGAATCCTCCTCTATTATTCCAAATATGGGATTCTGAGCATTCTGCACCTGAACTATATGGTCCAATCCAATCACTTAATGTTCCATCTCCCCAATCCCACATATAGTATAATTGATCATCATCAGGATCTACTGTTAAAGTTGTATAGATATGCTCTTCACCTATTTTTCCATTTGATGGACCAGAGGGAGTCAATGGCTT
>CP070836.1:635586-641973 GCA_020341795.1 Thermoplasmatales archaeon | reverse complement strand
ACATCTAATGGAGCAAAAAGAGCGTTGAGCATAACTTAAACAACCTTGAAGTATAGTTTACAATTTCTTGAAAAAAACCATGAATAAAAAGAAAAAAAGACAGATAATACTTAAACTTTTTTGTTACTTTTACAGATGGAAATGAAGAAAAATATTTATTCAACATGTTAAGATAAAAAATACCATGTCAGATAATATTTGTTATTTATTCTTATGTCGCATGTTCTAAAATTGATATTGTAAGAGAATAAAAAAAATCAATCAACAATTAACTTTCTTTAAAAAATTAATTGAAGACGGAAGAGTAGAAAAAGTATCCTATCATAAAGAATTGATTAAAAGAAAGAATATGGAAGGATGTGTTATTCGATATCCATCTTTAAACTAAATATTTTATAGATTAACAAATCCAGAGCAGATGAATAGTCTCATGATAAAATATCATTAAAGTCTTTTTACTGATTCAATATCTGACTGGATTATATAATGGTCTTATTTAGTTGACAATCATGAAAATCAACAAAAAAACATAAAAAAACATGTATACGAGATAGAAATCTTATTTGATGCATATTTTGAAATATTTCTCCTATCATTCTTTTTAAATAATTTAATTAAAAAAAAGAGCTATTAACTTTGTTTGAACACCTCAGGATTTATACAATTAGGAGGTATTAATCCCTTAAGACCTTCAATCATATTTTCTGCAGCAAGTGTTGCCATCTGTGTTCTACTTTTAATTGTTGCAGATGCTGAATGAGGTTGTAGAACGACGTTATCTAGATATAACAATTCTTTAGTGATTTTTGGTTCATGTTCATAAACATCAAGGCCTGCACCAAAAATCCATTTCTTTTTTAATGCTTTTGCTAATGCTTTTTCATCTATGACTGGTCCTCTAGAAGAGTTAATTAAAACAGCTGTTTTTTTCATCATTTTAAACTCTTTTTCACCAATTAAATGATAGGTAGAAGGAATAAGCGGCACATGTAATGATATGAAATCAGATTCTTTTAGTAATACCTCAAAAGTAACTTTTTTTGCATAAATTTTTTTTTCAAGGTCTACATTTTTGTCTAGATTAACATAAAGAACTTTCATATCGAATCCTTTGCTTTTTAATGCAAAAGCAGCCCCAATTCTACCTGTACCAACAACACCTAATGTTTTCCCTGTTACATCTACTCCATGCATGAGCATTGGATCCCATCCATTGAACTTTCCTGCACGTGTAAATTTATCTGCTTCAACGATACGTCTTGCTGTACTAAATAGCAGGGCCCATGCCATATCTGATGTTGCATCAGTCAGTACTCCAGGAGTATTGCTAACTGGAACTCCTTGTTTTGTTGCAGCTTTTACATCAATATTGTCATATCCTACTGCATAACATGCAATCATTTTTAGACGAGGCTCAGAAACTATTACTTCTTCATCGATTTGATCCGTCAGAAGACATAAAAGACCGTCTTTACCTTTTAGATTTTTTATTATCTCTTTTTTAGTGAGAACTCTGTTAAAAGGATTTATTTCTATATCATGCTCTTTTCTGAGAAGATCAAGTCCAGGTTTTGGGATTTTTCTTGTTACAAATATTTTCATATTATCAACTTATCATTTTAATTGAATGGATTAATATTTCATTTAAAAAAGTGTTACAATCTAGTTTTTTTCCAATTTCAACAAGTTTACCATTAATTGAGTCAATCTCGGTTTTTTTTCCTTTTTGTAGGCTTTGAAGCATTGACGAGTAATTATCAGCTGTATCATATATAACTTCCTTTGTTTTTTTTAATGTATCAGATGTTTCAATGCTAAATCCATTTTTACGAGCAATTTTTGTTGACTCCAAACAAATTTGCTCTACAAGATTTTTTAGAATTGGATTTTCAAGTAAGTAACTGTTCTTACATTGGAAAAAAGTTGTAAGTGGATTGATACTAGAGTTAACAATAGCCTTAATCCACATATCTTGTTTAATATTGGTATTAATGGATGTTTTAATATCAGAATTATTGAAAATTTTCACACACTTTTGTATTTTTTGTATGTTTTTTCCTCCACACGCCCCAATTGTAGTTTTACCAATTCCTGTATGAATTATGACTCCTGGCTTGGAAAAAAACGCGCCATGTGTAGTAATGCAAATAAGAATATTTTCAGGATTAACAAATTTACTTATTTTTTCTATATTATCAAGTCCATTCTGTATAGACATTACAATGGTATTTTGATTTATTATTGATTTTGCTTGCTTTATCGCTTTTTCAGTGTCATATGATTTAACTGATATAATTAGTAGATCAGGTTTGAAAGAAATGTCTTTTAATTGTTCAAAAGCTTGGATTTTATATTTTATTTTAGTCTTTCCTTGGATTTCTAATCCCTTTTTATTAATTGTATCAACATGGTCTTTTCTACCTACCATTACCACATTATTATTTTTTGATAGCAAACTACCAAATAAGGAGCCTATTGCTCCCGCTCCTAAAATAACAATGTTCATATATGCAATCCTATCTCCTTTGTTTTTTCTAATATTTCTTTTTCATTCATCGATATCAAAGGTGTTAAGATTGGGAGTTTTATTTTTGTTTTTAGTTTTTCAATTTCTGAAAAATCCTCAATATTATTCCCGGTTACAACTGCCTCATATTTATATTTATTTGCAATCGTTTCGATATCATTATTTGAAATTAATAGAATTTCAGAATTATTAAGATGCCAATTATTAGAAAATGAGGTTATATCTTTTTGTAAAGATTGATTATTTGTTGAAAACACAATTTTACATCCTCTGCGAAGCATATACCATGATGCAAGGATTGATTGTTTTTTATCAATTAATGCAAGAACCTTTCCTTGTGAACCATATGGTAATCCGCCTATCCCACGGATTTTTTCAATAAAAAAATATGCATCTTTATCTCTGATTTCAATGTATAATTCAAAATTAGGATTCGTCAGATTAACACTTGCTCCTGTTGTATTTACAATTTCATTACCAAGTTTTATTGCTATATCCTGACTTGTAAAACTATGGGTACCAGTTCTTGAAACTCTAAGTGCAAAAGAATTTTTTTTTGAAATATTGTCTTTCGAAATATAAATCGCAAGTGTAACCATTGAATCAATTTTACTGGATGTTTTAACTGCTGGGCTAATTGATGTTATTCCAAAAATTTTTTGAAGTACAATTATGCTTTGTTTGATTTGATCGGTATAAATATATATCCTTCCACGAAAAATTTGTATCTTATTTGAAATATTTTGTTTTACAAATGTTGATTTAATATGATTTATCAATTTATTTTCAAAAATTCGTTTTGTTGCTTTTGCTTTAAGCCCAATTTCACCGTACCTTACTATAATAACCTCGTATTTCACAAATATACAAATAGTGGTTTTTATTACATTAATATTTCTAGAAAAAAAGAAATTTTATCTTAGAATTTTATTAACGTTTTTTCTCCTTCTTCAGAGTTTTCTGCAAAATGTCCGAATGTTTTATTGCATCTCATAAAAATTGTATTTTAACTGGTTTTTCTTAAGAGTTGGAAAAACAAATTTTTTTACAATGTATACATTTAATTTCTTCATCGTGATATTTTTTCTAAAATAACATATTTTTTTGATAAAAAATTGTGTAATAATTATTTTAATTATTTCAATATATATAAATATTAGATAAATTTAAAAAATAATTAAATCATTAAAGTATATTAATTGAGGATGATACAATAGAGAAAAGACAACACTGGGACTCTAGACTCATATTCATTATGGCAGCAATCGGTTCTGCTGTGGGTCTTGGAAATGTTTGGAGATTTCCTTATGTATGTTATGAAAATGGTGGTGGAGCTTTTCTCATTCCATATTTTGTTGCACTTTTTACAGCTGGAATCCCTTTGATGATACTTGAATTTTCAGTTGGTCACTGGGCCCGTAAAGCGCCACCTGAGGCGTTTAGAAAAGTTGGTAAAAAATGGGAATGGGCGGGATGGCTTTCAGTGCTAATGCCCTTTGCTGTTGCAATTTATTATGTTGTAATCATGGCATGGTGTTTTTCATACATGGTATATGCTGTAAATCTAAGATGGGGAGATTCTGCAAGAGATTTTTTTGAATCTTTTCTAGGTGTCACTGGTAGTCCAGCAATACTTGGAAGTATAAGCATCCCGGTTGTAATTGGCCTTTTTGCTATTTGGTTTTTAGTGTTTCTTATTCTCTATAAAGGTGTAAAAAGAATTGGAAGAGTTGTTGCTCTAACTGTACCGATTCCAACTATTCTCCTTATTATTCTTACAATTCGCGGTGTAACGCTTCCAGGCGCAATGGAAGGTATTAGTTATTATCTTACACCAAATTTTTCAAGTCTTCTTGATGCAAATGTATGGCTTGCAGCATATGCTCAAATATTTTTTTCAATAGGTGTTGCTCAGGGCATTATGATCACTTATGCAAGTTTTTTGAAAAAAAAGTCAGATATAAACAACAACGCATTCATAATATCACTTGCTGATGCAGGTACGAGTTTTCTTGCAGGATTTACTGTTTTTAGTGTTGTTGGATATCTTGCAATGCAACAAGGAATAGGAATAGAGTCTCTGGGTACACAAATTGCTGGACCTAATTTAACATTTATTACTTACCCAACTGCAATATCCCTTCTTCCATTTGCAGCAGCATTTTTTGGAAGTATATTTTTCATAGCGCTTCTAACATTTGGTATTGATTCAGCATTTTCAATGATTGAACCGATGAGTGCAAGTCTAAAAGATAAATGGGGGATTACAAAGGAAAAAGCTGTAGGAATAATGTGTATTTGTGGATTTATATTAAGCATTGGTTTTACAATGGGAAACGGGCTTCATCTCTTAGATATATTTGATCATTTTATTGCAAATTTTGGCCTTGTAATTATTGGACTTGTTGAATGTATCATATTTGGATGGCTTTTTGCAATTACAAAACTTAGAGCCCATGCAAATAATTTAAGTGATTTCAAAATAGGACGATGGTGGGAAATTCTTATAAAATACGTAATTCCCATCGTGCTTGGAGTTATTCTAGTATTATCTATTATAGACAACATTAAAAAACCTTATAATAACTATCCATGGTGGATTATATTAACAGTTGGAATAATACCAGTAATTCTTCTTTTTGTGTTTTCATTTATCCTTACAAGAATAAAAGAAAAGGAGGGTAGGACGTAATGTTACCATTATCCGCTATTATTATGTTTATATTCGGCTGTATTGTGATATATGGAGGGCTTTCATATTTTATATATAAAGCTTTTAAAAGCAAAAAATAAAAATCAATTTTGGGGAGTAGTATGTTCAAAAATATAATCTTAATAGTAGCAGTATTAATTCTTTTGACAGTATTAAATACAATTGTATTAAGTAATTATACAAATACTCAACAAGTAGTTATATTTGTCGATGATGATGGAAGTGTTGATTATACTAAAATCCAAGATGCAATAGATAATGCATCTAATAATGATATAATTATTGTTTATAACGGGACATATAAAGAAAATATCGTCATAGATAAAACCTTAAAAATTATAGGTGAAAATAAAACTAATTCAATAATAGATGGACAAAACAAAGGCAATACTATTGATATAAAATCTGATAATGTTGAAATAGCAAGATTTAAAATTATAAATAGTGGTAATGAAAAATGGTTTCATGCAGGAATAAAAATAACATCATCTAACAACTGGATACATGATAATGTAATAGAAAAAAACAACCTAGGATTTTTTATTAAACAATCAACAAATAATACAATTAATGACAATGAATTATATGAAGACGGAATAACACTTTCACATTACGAAGAAGAAATATGTATACCGTATAATGAAAAATATTTTATACATAACATATTCAACAACACAGTTAATGATAAAAAACTAATATATTGGAAAAACCAAAAAAATAAAAATACGCCAAAAGATGCAGGTCAAATCATACTTTTAAACTGTAAAAATGTAAAAATTAAAAATACAAATCTATCAAATGCCGATTTTGGATTTATGTTAATAAACAGCTCAAAATGTACAATTGAAAATTGTGATATCTCAAATAGTGATGGAATGATATGGTTAATACATTCAACAAAAAACAAAATACAATTTAACCAGATAATAAACAACCTTCAAGGTGTTGTCCTTGACTGTGGATCAAAAAGAAACCTTGTTTTTAATAATACAATAAAAAATAATAAAAAACTAGGAATTATAATAGAGGATAAAAGCAATTTTAACAAAGTAATTAGAAACGTATTTATTGAGAATCATAACAATTCAACTAACTTTCAAGCATATTTCAAATATTGCTTTGGGAACAAGTGGCTGAATAACTATTG
>CP070836.1:602058-635486 GCA_020341795.1 Thermoplasmatales archaeon | reverse complement strand
TCCAGCACCTCCAGTTACAAAAGCTCTCATTACACAATTTCTCCTTTGTTTCGGCTTATATTCGATTTCTTTAAGTATTTTTTCTTTTATAATTTATTGTTTTGAAAAACATTTTATAGCGCTCTTAGATTATACTAATATATACATTAAGAGATGGAAAAACATGAGTGAAATTCATAGGGAAGGACTTCTGTTTAAATGGATTACTAAAGATTATCATATTATTGTTGGTTTTAAACGTGTAGGACATGGTAAATGTAGTGTTTGCGGAAAAAGAATACCTACGGGAAACAATATATGTGATATTTGTTTTGAAAAAGAAAAAAAGATTAGTAAAAAATAAAAAAAGAGATTTTGTTGAGATTTTTACTGTTTAACTAATATTAGAGTGATAAATCTTAGTTAATATGATAAATCATAAATATTATTAGGAATTTTATAATTTTTTAATATTAACTGCTTTAACTCCTTTGTCAGTTTCTTCGGTTTCATATTCTACATTATCTCCCTCATTGAGGAAGGTTCCTTGGGGTACGGAAGTTCTGTGAACAAAAATGTCTTTTCCATCTTCGCCTTCTATAAAGCCATACCCTTTTCTTGCATTATACCATTTTACTTTTCCATTCATTTACTATATTCCTCCTTAAATTTGGAGTCTTTTTATTGCTTTCTGCATTATCCTTTGTTTTATATAAGTTTCTATTGTCATTTTTTTCATTTATTCTGCTAGTTTTAAATAAGATGAATTGATAAAGGGGGCAAATGTTTGATATTCTGATCAACAGTGAAATATTCCGAATGATCCTATTAGCGTTTTATGCAGTAGGAGTTATTTTATTTACTAGACGAATATATGAGTATCTACTAAAAAAAAGATTTAAAAAAGACTCTGCAGTATACTATAATCGAAAAATCATTCATATCTTAGCAGGTGGACTTGTAGTTCTTGCAGTTCCATTTTTATTTAATAGCCCTCTCTATCCTTTATTTGCTGCAATTCTCATCTCTATTATTATGTATATATTTCATAAATCAGGCCGTATTCTTTACTGGTTTCAAACAGATAAAGATGTCAATGATGTAAGTTTTTGTTTGATGTGGGGGCTTGCCATATTTGTTTTATGGACATTACTTGGTGACAAATGGATAGCAGTTATACCTCCAGCGTTTATAGCGTTTGGAGATGGAATAACTGGTGTTGTCAGAAATCTTGCATTCAAGGAAAGAAAAAAACATCCAATTGGTAACATCTATATGGCTGGTGTTTGCATTCCTATTGGTTATTATCTTGGTGCAACATCAAATTTACCAGGTTTAGCTTTTTGGGGGGTAATAGCTGCAATTATAGCTTCAATATTTGAACGTTATGAAATTGGACCAATTGATGATAATATATTAATTACTGTAAGTGCAACAATTACACTTTATATTGGGGGTATAATCGGACCAATTTTTTAATAATATAAATTTTATTAGTAAAATTAGGAGTATTTTATGAAAAAAGCAACATTTGGAGCTGGATGTTTCTGGGGTGTGGAAGAAGCATTTAGTAAAGTAAAAGGGATTATAAAAACAACTGTTGGATACATGGGAGGAACACTTAAAAATCCAACATATAATGATGTTTGTACTGATATAACAGGACATATTGAAGTTATAGAAATTGAGTATGATCCAACAATTATTACTTATGAAAAACTTCTTGATATATTCTGGGAGATACATGATCCAACACAGTTGAACAGACAAGGAGTGGATGTTGGGACACAATATAAATCAGTGATTTTTTACTATGATGAAGATCAGAAACAAACTGCAATTATGTCAAAAAACAAACTTGGGGAGTCAAATAAATACCAAAATCCAATTGTAACAGAAATTAGAAAAGTTGAAACGTTTTATCCTGCAGAAGATTATCATCAGAAATATTATTTGAGAGGTCAATGTCAAAACAAGCTTTTTTGACTTGGAAGTGGCTCTAAGGTATTATATTGAAACGGCTCGAGTACCTGTGGAACATTAGTATTTTGATCCTTTGCAGTGATTAGTTTTGAAATAGTATATGCTTCCATTTTATTTTGATCATAAGCTTGAAGGACTTCCATTGTTTGATCTTTTGTTATATCACTTGCTATCCAATGTGGGTAATCTTGTTTTTTTAGAATCACAGGCATTCTTTTCTTCTTGTTATGAATCATAGCCATTAAGGGATTTGCATCGGTAGTAATTATTGTATAAGATGGTATTTCTTCACCAGTTGCTTTATTAGTCCATATATCCCATAATCCTGCCATTGCAAATGGTTCATGATTTTTCAATCTTATATAATAGGGATAATTGATTCCATTGTACCATCGCCATTCAAAAAAACCATCAGCAATGACTAGACAATGTTTTTTCCCTGCAAGATGTCGAAAAGATGGTTTTTCAAAAATTGTTTCACATCGTGCGTTTGCAGTCCTATCGCTAATGTCATTTGCAGTTTTTTCATCTTTTACCCAAAAGGGTATTAATCCCCAGTAAAATAAATCAACCTGTTCAGGTTTTATGTTAGTTATAACTGGTAGCTTTGGTTTGTCAAAAGCACCAACATGGTAATGTCTTTCAAAACTAGTTCCAAGTTTTACCTGAAATGTTTTTTTAACTGCATCAGGACCAGGAACGCTATAACGATAGCACATAACTTTATCTCCATATGGTTAATAACAATATTATTTACTTATAAAACCTTAACCCCACTCCTTTTACGTTTTGTTTATTTTCTTTTTTATTTATTGATGCTATTCTTTTCTTTGATTTTTTTGGTTTGATAATTTCTGATACTTTACTTGTTTTTTCATTTATAACTAAAAGACCGATTCCTTCTTTTTTAAAATAATATTCTGCTTTTCTTAAAATATTATACGATTTAAATAATGGTACTGCAAGATATACATAGTCTGCACCTAGCATATAGTTTTTAGCTTGAATTATTGCTTTTTTCCAATCAGATAGTTTTAGTTCTACTGCTACAACATCACTTTCTTTAAAACCCACTAAGTCTGCACGGTGGAATCCTATTTTAATCTCATCATGCACCTTGTATCCTTGTTTTTTTAAATAATCAGATACAGGTTTGATGAGTTCCAACTCTAGGTAATACGGATACATAGTATTTCTCCCTATACTTAATTTTCTGAAGCATGTCATAAATTTTTTCAAGGTTGAAACCAAATGGTACAAGTATGCTTTCAGCATATTGTGCAATCTGTCTAAGATAAAAATCGATATCTATTGTATCATTTCCATATAATTTTTCAGCTATACATACACGTTTTAGTGGATTACGTGTTTTTTCATTGCATACAACGTATCTCACGGATTGACCGGGTTCAGGCTCAACTCCTTCTTTTCTAAGCTGAAACATTGCAGATTTAACAAGCGTGTTCACCTTATACTCAGAAATATCTCTTGATACACAGCTTTTGATAACTAGTGTATCTTGAGCTACTTCATTTTTTATTATTTTTAGTCCATATTCTCTTATCACATCAACTGCTTTAGGGATGAGCTCTAGGAACTCGGATTTTTTTTCTGCTTTTGAAAAAACATTGATTATATCATTTTGCATGTTTTTTAAAAAGACAGGTGAGTTTCTCTGTCGTAGCTCGACTCCTCTAACCTTGATCTCTTTATCCTCAAACATGCCGTAATACCTGTTTAATGCACCAACACCTGTGATTTTGCTAGGTAGAAAAACAATCCATCTGTATCTTCCTTCTAAATCCATTCGTACACCGGTTTGTCTTCCTATAATGCGTGATAGATGTGTAGGGTTTACACAGCCTTTTTTTGGCTTTACCCATAATGAATCAATAATCCCATGAAGCACCTTGTATCCTGCTTTTTCAACTGTTTCAACCGCAGATAATAAAATATCACGACTATATGCAGTAATGCTTTCATAGCACTCGATACGACCATAACGAGCATTACGATAACCAGTGTAGCCAAAGCATACCAATAGCACCCATTTCCATGCCTGTTGCAGTTCTTTATACAATGCTTGATCATATTTTTTGTTTCTTGAGCGGGCTTTATAGCAGAACCGACGGAACAATATGGGTTTTAAAACCTCTGGAAGTAGCCCCATTTGGCGGTTGCATATATGATAACTAAGCTGTGGAACTATAATACTTGGAATATCTCTGCAGCAGTTGCAAAGCATGGTCTCAGGGCTTATGTTAAAACGTAGCATAACATTTGGATAAAGGGATGCAAAGTCAAGTTCGACTACGTCCTCATGTAGACCAACTGCTGGGTCAAGTATGAGTCCTCCACGATCTGATACTAAAAGATCCATTGCAGTCTTCCAGTCTTCTGGCATGTTTTTCTTCCAAGGTATTAGATATCCTTTTTCACGTGCCTTGTTTACTTGTATTTGACTGATACCTGTACCAGGTCCGACACGTGATAAAACCTGAAGTGGTATGTTTGAACAACGTGAAATGTCAAGAAGTCCATGAAGTCCGCTTTCACCGTACATAAACGAGTTATGCCTGTCAATATGCACGCGACCTCGCAGCGTATAAAAAGCAGGGCGATAAACTATTTGACCGTAGCTGAAATATGATTTTGCTTGTTTTGAAGGATGCAAGTGATGATATGAGTCTCTACCAAGGTTTAATGAGTTTTGTATGCCGCAAAGTTTTGCTCTATGATAAAGATATGGAAAAACAACGCTATCACCCTTATGAGTGTAAACTATATCTGGGTCGATATGTTTTAGCTGCTTAATTGCTAATAGGATAGTATCTGTTTCATTTCTTTCGCAAATAATGTTTTTACCTATTTTGATATGATTTATAGGGTCGTTAAATGATATTATTTTACTTTTTGATTTTCTGGTGATTTCAAAAGTTGTACTCGTATAAAACGGCTTGTCATAGTCAACAGCCCATTGTATGTCATTAGATGTAAACTTTTTACCATCCCAGCATATTTTTGCATTACAGAAAACACCCCTGTCTTGTAGGTATCTACTTGATAGACGTGTATCTACATCAAAAAGTTGATAACGATAATATCCTCCCCAAGAGTCAATCATCTCAGAAAGACTTCGGAGATATTCTATTTTTTTTGGAACAACCTCTAGAACAAGCTTTTTTTTGTCAGATCCCAAAATGAGTTTTTTATATGTAAGATTAAGAGAGTCTAATTGTGACATATCTCTTAAAAGCGATGCAACATTTAAAAGATCATCCTGATTTGAATATACAAAAAAACTTGGACTGTATTTGTCTTCTATCTTTGTTGATTTACCGTTATCTGCAATCCATGTGACCATCACATTTTTTTTATTTTCAGCATAGACATCAAGTATGTTTCCCTTCAACATGTTCGCGTAACTTCCGCAGGGTTTTTTCATGTTCTACCAATATACTCATAACAACTGGCTCAAATGGATTCGGGTTGCTCATGTTACTACCGGCTACTGCATGGCGACGTGCATGGTTCATAAGTTCTTCAAAAGCTTCACGGTCAATGCTTCTAAGTGCTCTTTTGAAATCGTTCCATTCCCATCCGAAGGACTCTATTATGTTTCTAAACGTGGGAACTGTACGCCCCATCTTATATCACCATTCCAAATTCCTGAAGTCTTAGTTGCCCTTTTGCAAGTTGCAGAATTACTGTGTTTTCTTGTCTTTTTACAAGCTCTACTTTAGTTGAAATCTCTGTTTGTTTCATCATGACAACTTCATCTACTTCTTTATGTAAGATTTTACGAACATCTATGTTGTTTGTCAGCATTTTCCTATCAAGATTTGTAAAAACAGTGATAAGATCATATTTTGTGGTAAGTTCACGGATTTTATACAGATTGGTTCTTAAAAGAACCTGGGCTTCTTTTGATTCAACGTCTGAGTCTAGATAAAAAATTGGAAGTCTGCCTATTATAAGAGTCTGTGGTTTGTATCTTTTTATTGCCTGTTCAAGTCTGTCTTGTATCAGTGTTGCAAGTTGATAGACTGTAAACGCTCTGCTTATATGCACATGTTCAAGAATTTCTCGCGGGCTTATCTCCAGTTTAAGCGCGTATTTGCTGATTTTATAGGGATCTGCACACATTCCAGCATCAATGTAGATAATATCACTATGAAAGGTTCTATAGGTGTTTACACAAAGTTGATCTGGTATACTTGAAATCAGACTACTATCTCCGTCGATATATGTTATCTCTCCAGATTTAAAACCACCAAGAATAAGATCTAGTTCTTTTATACCGGATTCTACTACTATATCTGGTTTTATTATCTCTTTTGCAATTAAGAAATCAGATTTTTCGATGGCATGGGTTGAAAGATTAATTTTTTTCATTTTTTTAAGCCTCCCTACAAAAAATATATGGAATGTTTGCATACACGTCTTGTTTTAATAAGGTAAACAGGAGAGCATTGAAAGTATTGAAAAATAAAACTATAAAGTAAAATTTTATTTTTTTTATTCAAAAATCTTTTAAATAGTGTGGAAATAAAACAGTAAGATGAAAATACTGTTGCTAGGGGAAAATGCGTTAATTAAACTAACGTATTTCTACAGGACGATTTATTCGAATTTTTCGTTTATATCATCTATTCATGCTCGTCAGCTAGCAGCAATAACTCCAAAAAAACATACTGTCAAAGTTTTAGTAAGCAATGAAGAAATTAACTATGATGAAGATTGTGATGGAGTATTTATTCATTTTAGAACAGGTACTGCTATTCAGGCATATAAGGTTGCAGATTGTTTTAGAAATGAAGGAAAAATGGTAATATTAAGCGGTGGCCATCCTTCTGCGCTTCCAGAAGAGGCAGGAGGACATGCAGATAGTGTTTTAGTGGGTAATGTTGAAAACCTGTGGTTTACTGTATTGGATGATCTTGAAAATGATTCATTAAAATCTGTTTATCGGTCAAAAGCAGAAAAATTTGATGTTTCATTTGGTGCATCAAAAATTGATGCAGGTTCAAATATTCCAATGGTTGGAGTAATTGAAGCGTCAAGGGGATGTCCTTATAAATGCGATTTTTGTCAGGATTCAAATGTGCTTCATGGTTCGGTCTTTCGCCCAAGACCAATTGATGAAATAATCAATGAAATCAAAACTTTTCCTCAGAAGTTTTTGTTTTTCTGTGATGCTTCATTAACAATTGATCCATCTTTCACCAAGGATCTTTTTAGAGCTATGAAAGGTTTGAAAAAAAAATTTGTATGTGAAGGAAATGCAGATGTTCTTGCAAGAGATGATGAATTATGTCGTCTATCACATGAAGCAGGATGTACAGAGTGGACTGTTGGTTTTGAGTCTTTTTTTCAACAAACACTAGAAGATGTACATAAAAAAACAAATACAGCTTCTGATTTTGATTCAGTTGTAAAAAATGTTCACAAACATAAAATGGCGATTCTTGGAACTTTTATGTTTGGATTTGAACATGATACAAATGAAGTATTTAATGTAACACTTAATAAAATCAAACAGATCAAATTGGATTCAGCACGTTTTGCAATATTGACGCCTTATCCAGGAACACCAATGTTTAATAAGCTTAAGGAAGAGGGAAGAATTCTTACAAAGGATTGGTCAAAATACAATCGTAAAACCGTTGTTTTTAAACCGAAAAAAATGACGCCGGATGAGCTTCAAACGGGTTTTTTTAAAATAACTAGTAGTTTTAATTCTTTACCAAATGTTATCTATCGAGATGTTAGATGTTTAAAGCGTGGTTTTTTTCCTTTTATAAATTGTGTCAGTAGAAACCTTGAGAATTATCTAAACAGACCAAAAAAATGGGTAAAAACAGTTTAAAGAGATGTTTTTTTAAAACAATGGCTATACTGGATATAACAATGAAGGATTCAAAAATAGTTTCATCTGAGTTATTAGATGTTCCATATTATCAGCAAACTCATTATGCAACTTGTGGACCTGCAGCTTTAATGATGGTTATGAAATATTATGATGTTAATGTTGAGTTATCCAAAGATTTTGAATATAAGCTATGGAGAAAAACTAGATCAATTGCTTTTAGAGGTGGAACACTTCAGTTTGGTATGGCATATACTGCAAAAATAATGGATTTTAACGCTGAAATATATCAGAAAAAAAAGTTTTCAGATTATCATACACATTGGAAAAAAACGTATAACTTCTTTGAAAATGTTTTATCTTCAAAAGTTCGCAATGCAAGAATTCCTATACATTATGGCATTGATATAATACAAGTTATCAATGGTGCATTAGCAAAAAAAATTCCACCTATTATTTTTGTTAACCTTGAACCTATAACCGGTGAGAATGTATTTCATTGGATTGTTTTAACTGGTATAAAAAATAATAAATTCTATTTTAATGATCCTGATATGTCTTATTTCAGGGATGTTTCAAAGAAAAACTATCAAGTTGAGTTAGATGTTTTTAAAAAAGCAATAGCGACTGATTCTTTTAGAAGACTTTCTTTTCCATTTTCATTTTTACATTTTCCACCTTCTGTAGTTTTAGTATATAAATAAAAAAGAGAAAAATTTGTTTTAAAAAATAGAAATTTTTCCTAGTATTGGAAAGCGTTGTAGAAGCTTTTCAAATAGTGTAGAAAAGACTGGTTTGTATAATGGTTTGTCTTCTTTTTCTTCCATTTTTACTCTTAGTTCTCCCCAGTCACTTAAATCTCCGTTATCATTTCTTGCTCGAACACTGATTGTAAATTCTCCTGGTCCACAGCATAAATCACACCAAGCATGTGAACGTTTTATTGTTTCTCCTGATTTATGTGGACCATCATTGTAAATAATAATGCAGTCTCCCCATCTGATCTTATAATATACATCTTCTCCTTCTGGATCTGTATAGGTGATACTATATTCATAAACATTGCCAAATGTCCCTTTTGTAGGACCAGTGATTATAGGTGCAGTTGACTCTGTTTTTAGATTTAATTCATCTGCACTAGCGGTTGCAATTATAGGTATGGTCACCAGCATCAAAACACAAATGTTTACTATTTTTTTATTCATTTTTTTCACCTAAAATACTAAATTTGTTTTGTAAATATGAAATGCCTTTTGAAAAAACTCGACAAAACTGTAAAATAGTCGCAACAAAATATCAAATTGTCTTGAATTTATGGAAAAACTTGATTTAAAAGATAGAAAAATTCTATATGAGCTTGACCTGGACTCTAGGCAGTCTTTTCGTTCTATTGGTAGAAAAGTAGGTTTATCAAAGGATGTTATAGCTTCAAGAGTAAAAAAACTTCAAGAAAAAGGAATAATTAAGTTTATTAGTGCTGAAATAGATTGGGATAAATTAGGTTACTCATATCCTAGATATTATTATAAATTACAATTTATCACGCCAGAAATCAAAAAAGAAATTATTGATTGTTATACAAATTATAAACATGTACGAACTGTTTCTTCAAATCATGGAAGTAATGATTTATGTGTTATCTATAGTGTTAAAAATTTATCAGAATTTTATAATACATGGGGTGAAACTTATTTAAATAAATATAGAGATTATTTTGCAAAGCAATTATTTTCAATTATCACCTTAGTAAAACTTTATAAATCTACATTTTTAATTGAAGTTAATAAAAGTAAAAATAGTGAAAGATTTAAATACAATTTTGGAGGAAGTGGAAAGAGAGTAGAAATTGATAACTTTGACCTTCAATTATTGCAATTAATTGCTACAAATGCTAGAATGCCAATGGTTGAAATTGTAAAAAAAATGAATTCCACTGCAAAAACAATTAATAATAGAATTAAGAATCTTATAAAACAAGGAGTTATTCAAGGGTTTAGTATTTGTATTGATTATTCAAAAATAGGGTATCATTATTTTAAAGCAGATGTTGTTTTAAAGGATCCAAAGAAATTACCAGATTTAATAAAGATTATTGAAAAAAATCCTAATTTGATAACTATTCAAAAGGCAATTGGTTATGTTGATGTTGAGTTTTCATTTATATTAAAAAATGCAGATCAATTATTAAAAATAATGGAAGAATTATCAACTAAATTACCTAATTTGATAAAGGATTACACATATTTTTATCATGTTGATATTCATAAATTTGATACAAAACCTGTAAAAAAAATATAATATTGATAATCATGGAAAAAATAGGTTTAAAATGAAATCGGAGGAATATTTTCAGATAATTGCCAAGGAAAATCCGTTGATATTTCTTTCCAAGCATATTTGTCCATATTTGGTTGGAACACAATGGGATATTATTCGTAAATGCGCTCTTTTGATGGGTGTTACAAAAGATCGTCCAAATATGAGAATGAGACTTCATATTTTATTATGGGGAGGACCGGGTACAGGTAAATCAGAGTTTTTAAATTGGTATCAGCAAAAAATGGATGGGGTTCTTGTCAACTCTGAACTAACATCAAAAACTGGTCTGGTCGGTGATGCTCGAGGTAAAACAATTCATCCAGGTTTACTAGCACAAACCAGTGGATCAATTCTGCTAGTTGACGAGCTTGATAAAATGTCAGTTCAAGACCAAAATGGTCTGTTACAGGCTATGGAAGAAGGCGAGTATATTATTACTAAGGGAAAAAACCGTCAAGCTTTCAAAGCTGAAGTTCGCGTTATTGCTACATGTAACGACATTATAAAAATCCAAAGACCACTTTTTGATAGATTTGATTTTCCTTTTAAAGTTTCAAAAATATCAAAAATTCAAAGAGCAGAATATGTATCTGATATAATTGATAGTTTTATGGGCAAAAACTCAAAAGATTATTCACTTGTTGTAAAAGCATATCTTGATTGGGCTCAAAATGCAAAAACACGTATCGATCCAGATGATGAACCTGCAATAAAAAAGGCCATTAAAGATTATATTTTAAACTCTGATGAAAAAATTGAAGGATTATCTTATAGAAGCCTTGAGTTTTCAATTTTGAGAATTGCATATGCATTAGCACTTCTAGAAAGAAGTAAAATAACAAAAGAACATATTGAATCTTCAATTCAAATTAAAGATAAAATTATCAAAAATTTTTATGGAAATTCAAGTTAAATTAACATTTGAATTGATATATTTAAATATCGAATATTTATTTATTTTATTTGTATAGGGGAGAAAATAAAAAAATGATAAGGAAAATAATTTGTATTTTTGTATTGTGTTTATTAATTGGGACTTTTTTTGGGACTTTTTTTGTCAGTGGTAGATTAATTATTAACAATTTTTCCGAAAATACAGATTTAATAAATATTGAAAATGATTTTTTAATTATAACTCCTAAAGTTTTTTCACCCGAGTTAAAAAGACTTAAAGAACATAAAGAACAACATGAAATTATAACAAAAATAGTCACGCTTGATGAAATCTATAATGGTTTTTACTTTCCTGTTGAAGGACGAGATAATGCTGAAATGATTAAATATTTCCTAAAGTCTGCAAAAGAAAATTGGCAGATTGACTATGTTATGTTAGTCGGTGGAAAAGAAGACATGCCCGTGAGATTTGTAGAAAATGTTTATGGACGACATTATAATTTTTTCATTTCTGATCTATATTATGCTGATATATATGATAAAGATAGTAGTTTTTGCAGTTGGGATTCAAATCAAAATGATATATTTGGTGAGGTAAATGCATCTTATCCAATAGATAAAATTGATTTGTATCCAGATATTTGTATTGGACGGCTTCTTTGTAATGATATTTCAGAGTTACAATTAGTTGTTAGTAAAATAATTGATTATGAAGAAAATGCATATGATGCTGATTGGTTTAAAAACATAGTAATTTTTGGAGGAGATTCTCAACCATCTTTTTTAGAGTTTATCTATCCATTATTTGGTTTTAGAATTGGCTCAATTGCATTTGAAGGAGAGTATATTGGGAATAAAATCAGTCGAAAACTTTCTGATTTTAACGCCAAAAAAGTATATGCATCAGGTTTTTTTAAGCCAAATATTGAAATGCTTACAAATGAAAATGTTAATGATGCTATAAATGATGGTGCAGGTTTTGTATTATTATCTGGTCATGGAAGTCCTGATAAAATTTGGAGTCATTTACCATTTGATGCTAAGATGGATCGACGATTTCCATATCCTTCTGGTTATACAATAGAAGAAGTTAAGCATCTTAATAATGGTGAAAAACTCCCGGTTGTTATTTTTTGTGCATGTTCTTGTGGAGATTTTGATTACATATCATCTCCTTTAGCATGGGAATTTATGAAAAAAGAAAATGGAGGAGCAATTGCTTGTATTGCAAATACAAATCCTTCTTATCTGATACCTAGTACTCTATGTACAGACACAGTCAATGGACATTTAACTATGACTTTTTATGAGTCATATGCAAATGGTATAGACATTATCGGCGATCTTTGGAAGGAGACAATTGTAAATTATATGAATGATCAGAATGCATGGGATTTAACTCCTTTAAACTGGAAGATATATAATGTTAGTATTATGACTCTTGAAGTATGGACTCTTTTTGGAGATCCGACTTTAAAAATTGGCGGTTACGAATAACCCATTATTCTTTTTTTATGCATTTTTTATAAAAATAATGTAAAATTATCGACAATTATAGAGTATGACTAGGAATAGTGATATAAATATTCTAATAATATATTTTTTTGGAGGTATTATTAGATGAGAAAAATAATTTCAATAGTATTGATTAATCTCTTGCTTATATCAAGTCAATTTATTATTTTAACTGTAAATGGAATGAATTGGCAAGTAAAAAGAAGTTATTTTAAGGATTTAAATGTTGAATTATCTCCTGATGAAGCATATATTTATCGTGATGTCTATGGAGTTCCGCATATTTATGCGGGGTCTAATTATGCATTGTTTTTCGGGGAGGGATATGCTCATGCGGAGGATCATCTTGAACAAATGTTGATTAATTATCGAATGGTACAAGGCAGATTAAGTGAGGTTTTTGGAAGTGATTATATTTTTTCTGATACACAAATGCGTCTTCTTCGTGTTATTGAAATTGTCAAAGAAAAATACTCAGATATTTCACCTGAGGTAAAAGAAGCAGTTGAAGCATTTGCTGAAGGAATAAACTATTTCATGGAGATCAATCCAGTAAAGGTTCCAGAATGGGCTACAGATGTTACACCACAGGAAGTAATTTCGTGGGGTAAAATGATAATGTTATCAAGACCTGTTGGTAGACTCGTCCAGGAAATTTCAAATGGTTTTGGAAGCAATATTAACATAGGATTTGAACATGAAATATATGAATCAAATGAATGGGTTGTTGCACCTGAAAAAACAACTGATGGCCATGTTATCCTTCAAATTGATCCTCATCTATCTTGGTTTGGTACAAATGCATGGTATGAAGTTCATCTTGAAAGTGATGATTTCCATGTATCGGGAAATACCCTCTGGGGAATACCTGGAGTAATACTTGGTCATAACGATCGCATAGCATGGGCATTTACAGCAAATAGTCCAGATACTGCAGATGCATATATTGAAAAACTAAATCTTTTTAATAAAAATCAATACAGATATGATGGTAGATGGCTTGAGCTGGAAATTATAAAAGAGCAAATCCCTGTTGTAGGACAAGAACCTGTTGATATTGAATTGAAATATACACATCATGGTCCAATTGTTTATGAATTAGGAACAATAGCGATATCAGGTAAATTAAGTACTTGGGAGGATGTAGGTTTTACCGATCAGATACTTGCTTATAATCTTGCTAGTAACCTTGATGAATTTAAACAAGCAATTTCAAAAATGCAACTAGTACGATGGAATCATGTTTATGGGGATGTTGATGGAAATATATTTTATATTTGGAATGGGCGCATTTTTCATAGACGAGGAAACTATGATTATACAAAACCTGTGGATGGAACTACTTCAAAAACAGAGTGGGGAAAACTAGTTCAGATGAGTGAATTACCACAGGAAACAAATCCAGAAAGTAAATTCTTTCAGAATTGTAACATTGCTCCCTGGTATGTAAATCCTCTTACAACTATTAAAGAAGAAGACTATCCAAGTTATATTGCAAATGGTGGTTTTAATGCTCGAGGGATAAGATCTACAAATCTTTTGGATGCTGACTGGGATATAGAACTTGATGAAATGATGGCTTATTCACTTGATAATTTTGCACTTAACGCAGAAATTTTAATTCCTTTACTTCTTTATTCTTATGAAAAAGAGTCAGAAAATGTTTCTGACCCTAATGGCTGGCTTCCAAAATCAATAAATGTGTTAGAAAATTGGGATTATAATCTAAATGTTGATTCTGAAGAAGTTGCTCTCGCTCGTATTTGGACAGAAGAAGTTTATAAAAATTTTGGTGGTGTTGATTTATTAAATCCAACTCAGCCAAGTGATCTTTCAGTTCAAGAAATGAGAGGTGCATTAGAACTGCTTATTCAAGCTTCAAAAAAAATGGATGAATTATATGGAAAATTAAATATTACCTGGGGTGAAATTCATGTTTTACAAAGAGGTAATAACATTTATCCTTTGAGTGGAGGAGGACATGTTTTTACACCTTTACATATGTCACATGGTCCAGTAGATGATAATGGCATCATGTATTGTGATGGCGGTTCTTCATATATGATGCTTGTTCAACTCTCTGAACCAATTAAAGCTTGGAGTCAATTTCCACTTTCTGAGAGTAATGATCCTACCAGTCCACATTATTATGATATTTCAGAATTGTATAGTAGGGATGAATACAAACCAGCATGGTTCACGAAACAAGAGGTTTTAGCAAATCTTGACCCTGTTAATCCCAATCCTAGAATAATTACTATTCCTAAAGAGAATAATCCACCATATACACCTGAAATATCAGGCACAATAAAAGGCGATTCAGGGAAAGAAATGAGCTTTACATTTTTTACAGTTGATCCAAATAGGGATGATTTGTTTTACTTCATAGAATGGGGAAATGGTGAAACAGAGAAATGGATTGGATCATATGATTCTGGTGAACAAATAACTATAAACCATACATGGGACGAAAAAGGAAGTTATACAATTCGTGCAAAAGCAAAAGATATTAATGGTGCAGAAAGTGACTGGGAAACTCTTAAAGTTTCCGTTTCAACAACTCAGCTTAATAAATCTTTTTATTTTTTATTAAGAAAATTACCTCTTACAATATCCTTTACATATGATTAAAATTAGTTCAGCTATGTGGTTTGTTCTGTTCTTGATATTATTTCATCTTGTAAGCCTTTAGGTAAATTAACAAAATAATCACTATATCCTGCAACTCTAATCATTAGATCCTGATATTCCATTGGATTTTTTTGTGCCTGACGTAGAAGCTCTGTACTGACTACATTGAATTGTATATGATGACTGCCCATTTTAAAATGAGCTCTTATTAATTGGCCAAATTTTATTTTTACATCCTTACTATGTAAAAGATCAGGTGATAATCGTTGATTAAGAAGAGTCCCTCCAGTTTTTATATGATTAAGTTTACCAATTGATTTTAAAACTGCAGTGACTCCTTTTTTATCTGCTCCTTGAACTGGTGATATACCTTCAGAAACAGGAATAGTAGCTTTACGGCCGTCAGGCGTGGCATTACATACTTCACCGAAATAAACATGAGCTGTAGTAGGTAAAAAATAAGCGTGTCTTGATGCATTTCTTACAGGGCTATTTTTATAGCTTTCAACAATTTCTACACATGTGTTTAAAATATTCTGAGCAATACTGTCAACATAATCATCATCGTTACCAAACTTTGGAGTTTTATTTAAAAAGATTTGTCTAGTTTCTTCCTTATATTGAAAGTCATCCTGTAAAAACTTATTAATCTGGTTTAGGCTATAGTTATTTTTATCAAATACATTATACTTAATTGAGGCCATAGAATCAGTAATCGTCCCAAGTCCGACAAATTGGATATATTGTGTATTATATCTTGCTCCACCGTTGTTATAATCTTTGGCATTTTCTATACAATCATCAATCCAAAGTGAAAGGAATGGAACAGGTAAATCATTTGCATAAATCTCTTCGATTACATCATTTCCTTTCATTTTTATATCTATAAAATATCTCAATTGTTTTTTAAAAGCATTATAGAAATCATCAAAGTTTTTAAAACTATCAAGATTTCCAGTTTTCAATCCTATGTTTTTATCAGTGTGCTTGTCAAATCCATTATTTAGTGTTATCTCCAAAACCTTTGGGAGGTTAAAATATCCTGTTAAAATGTAGCTTTCCTTTCCAAAAGCCCCAGTTTCAACACATCCGCTGCATCCGCTTTCATATGCATCCTGTAGTGTTTTATTTTGTCTTTGTAATAGTTTGATAACTCCATCAAAATTAAACAAAGGAGGTTCACCAAAACCAGGTTTTATAACATCTAGGCAACGTTGAAGAAACTCTTCAGATGTTTTTTCACTAATTAAAGCAGCAGTATTTGGCTGGAGTGTTCGCATTTCATCAAGAACTTCTAAAATGAGATATGAAAGCTCATTTACAGCATCATCTCCATCTTTGGTTAAACCTCCGATGTTTATTTTTGCAAAATCATTATAAGTATTGCTCTCTACTGCTGTTATGCCTACCTTTGGTGGAGCTGGTTGATTATTGAATTTCAACCAGAACAACTCGAGTAGTTCTTTTGCTTTTTCTCTAGTTAAGCTTTTATTGTTGATTTCTTGGTTATAAAATGGGTAAAGATGTATGTCGAGCCTGCCTGGTGTAAAAGCATCCCAAGGATTTACCTCAGTTACTACTCCTACGTGTACATACCAGTAATGTTGAAGTGATTCCCAGAATGTCCTAGGAGCATTTGCTGGTACTCTTCTGGAAATCTGAATCATTTGTTTTAATTCTTTTTTTCTATCAGGATTTTTTTCTGATTTGAATAATGTTTCTAATTTGTCAGCATATCGATTACTATATGATATCATTGCATCTGCGGCTATTTCCATTGCTTTGAGTTCATTTATCTTTTTTTTATCATCTGGTTTTATTTGTTTTATTTTTGTCTGTATCTTTTTTTTAATTTCAAGTAGTCCTGTATTAAATATTTTTTTGTCACCAGCTGTGTGGCCTGGGTTTCTTTGTTCCATAAATTCTGTGAAAATTCCTGATTCGTATGCATGTTTCCATTCTTTTGACATGTTTTTAAATATTTTTTTTCTAATGTTTTTTTCTTTCCAGAATGGAATTATTTCTTTTTCATACAAATTTTTTAATTCTTTGGTTACATTATATGGGTTTTTCTCACGTTTTGATAAAACTTCTAAATCATATAGGCTGTGGCAGCATATCTCAGGGTAAGTTGGTACTTCCTTTACATTTGTTCCTCTTATTCCAACTATTAACTGGTTTTTTTCAATTGGAAGACTGGTGTTTTCCATTATGTATTTAAAAGCCATTGCACGTTTTATTGGAGTTGATAGATTTTCTATCTTATTTGTTTTGTAAAATTTTGTAATAAGTCTTGCTCTTTCGGAAGAGATACTGACCTTGCTTTTCAGGCTTTCATCTCTTAGTTTTTGAACTCTTTTATTTATAGGTTTAATACTTGTCTTTCTCTCTTTTAACTCTAGTTTTAAAGAGTTTTTTTTATTTATGTTTGTTAGTTTGATATTAGCCGCTGATTCTGACATTTAAATCCTTTTGTTCAAATTGTTTTTTTATCCTTTTAATATCATTGCTAGATGGTGGTTTAATATCTTTTAACTTATTTTGTTTACCAATCCTTTGATATTTTTCATTTACATTATGAAAAGGAAGTAAATCAATTCCTTTAATTTTTTCAAATGATGAGACAAGATTTATAATATCTCTTAGGTTTTCTTTTGTATCTGTAATTCCTTTTACTATGGTAAATCGAATTATGATGTCTTTTTCTTTTTCCTGAAGTATGTCAAGGTTTTTTATGATTTTTTTGTTTGATACACCTGTATATTTTTTATGCTGTTGATCATCAATTATTTTAAGGTCATAAAGAAAAAGGTCATTAAATTTAATTAATGTGTTAAACACATCTGAATGGCAAAAACCTGAAGTATCTAAAGCAGTGTGGATACTTCTTTTTTTACATAGTTTTAGTGTTTCTTTTAAAAACTCATGTTGCATGAGTGGTTCACCCCCTGAGAAGGTGACACCACCATTTGATGTTTCAAAAAATATGCGGTCTTTTTCTATTTCCTTGATGGTGTTTTCTGCTGATATTTTCTGACCTATTATCTGCTGACTTGCTGTTGGACATATTTCAACACAATTTCCACATGACGTGCAAATCTTATGATTTCTAACAATTTTATTATTTTTCTCTTCTAATGCGTTTTGTTGACATATGTTGATGCATTTATCACAATTCATGCATTTATAATCATAATATATGATTTCTTGAGAATTAGATAGACCTTCAGGATTATGACACCACCAGCAAGATAGAGGACATCCTTTTAGAAAAATAGTGGTACGTATACCTGGTCCATCATGGACTGCGAATCGTTTGATATCAAAGATTAATCCATTGATATTTGACATAATTGATATCGCCTCAAACTTGTTGATTATAATACTTTTTTATTTATAAATTTTTTATTTGTAAAGATGTATTAAATGAATTTTGAGATATTGATTCCATAAAGAATTATATGCTAATATACTATTTCCATTATATCTACGTGATATTATGGTAAAAGCACTTTATATGGATGATTCATATCTTAGAGAATGGGATGCAGTTGTTGAATCTGTTTCTCAAAAAAAGTTTATTATTTTGGATAAAACCGCGTTTTTTCCTAAAGGTGGAGGAGTTGAATACGATATAGGTACTATTACTACAGAGGATAAACAAGTATTCAATGTTGTATATACAGGTAAGTTTTCAGGGAAAATAAGCCATGAAGTTGAAAAAGCAGGTTTACAAGAAGGAGACAAAGTACATTGTCTACTAGATTGGGAGAGACGTTATCTATTGATGAGATATCATACCGCCACACATGTGTTAAGTGGTGTTTTATTTAAGGATTATAACCTAAAGGTAACTGGTAATCAACTTACTACAGATAAAGCACGTGTTGATTTGAATATGGCTGAAATGGATGTTAATATAATAATAAAATCTATTGAAAAATCAAATGAGATAATTGAAAAAAAACTCCCTGTTGATATATTCTATAAATCAAGAGAAGAAGCTGAAAAAGAACCTGATTTATTTAAATTAGCAATAGGATTTCCACACGATATTGATAACTTACGAATTGTTGATATAAAGGGATTTGATAAGCAGGCAGATGGTGGGTGTCATGTTAAAAATCTTAAGGAAATTGGAACCATTATCTTCAAGGATTTTATAAACAAAGGCAAAAACTTTAAAAGAGTGTACTTTACAATAGAATGATTAATTGTTATTTTCAAAACAGGTAAAAATTGGTCATAATGAACATATTTTATTAAGTAAATTTCTTGATTATTTCTAAGGATTGATACATGATTAATAATCTGAGTAGGGAGTTTTAATACAATTTTATATTATTTTTTTTATTAATTTTTTTTATTTTAATACAAAAAATCTAAATTCAAATAATTAATACTTAATAGTATATGAGGTAGAAATATGAAAAGAAATATGAAAAAAATATTCATAATTATAGTAGTTATTATAGTTTTATTTGTTAGTTGTAATTTTGCTACTGCATGTACTGGGTTTACTGCATCAAATGAGAATCAGGTTTTAGCTGGTAATAATGAAGATCTTTCAATGTTAGCCGAACCTCGTTTGATAATTTCTCCTCCTTCAGGTAATAGTTATGGTCGGGTAGTATTTTATTGTAAATGGCCATATCCTTTTGACACTGCAGGATATTCTGCTTTTGGAGGTATGAATGATCAAGGCCTGTTTTTTGATATTTTCTCAACACCAACCTTAGAGCCAACAAATCCATTAGATAAACCAACATTTAACAATGATATTTTTGCATATTGCATCCGAACCTGTGCAACAGTAAATGAAGTAGTAGAGGTTTTCGACAGATACTATATTCCTTATATGGATGATATCCAAGGTTTTTTTGTCGACAAAACAGGGAATTCAGCGATAATAGAAGGTGATGATGTAATTTATAAAACTGGTAGTTACCAAGTAGTTACAAATTTTTTACAGACACATCCTGAGCTTGGAGGATATCCATGCTGGCGATATGAAACAGCGACATCAATGCTTGAAGTTTTAACAGATTACTCAGTTGATAACTTTAGAGATATCTGTGAGGCTGTACAAATGGAAAGAATTAACCTCCAAACATTTATTCTTGATACAATTTATTCCAATGTTTGTGATTTAAAACAAGGTATAATGTATATTTACTTTTTTCATAATTATCAACAAGTTGTTGATTATCACCTTCCAGAAATATTTGAACAAGGATATCAAAGCATTGATCTAGCATCCTTATTTATGAATAATTCAAATCATTCACCAAATAAACCAGAGACTGTAACTGGAAAAGTATCTGGAAGGATAAACAATGAATACATGTATTCCACTATTGGTACTGATGATGATGGTGATCTATTGTTTTATTTTTTTGATTGGGGAGATGGAACAAATAGTGGCTGGATTGGTTATCACGATTCAGGAGAGGAATGCACAGCTTCACATGTTTGGTTAGAAGAAGGAAATTATGAAATTAAAGTAAAAACCAAGGATTTATATGGTAATGAAAGTGAATGGTCAGATCCATTGAGTGTAGCAATGCCAAAGAATAAATATTTACGTTTCAATATTCTTGATATTTTATCTGGAAGATTTCCTTCTATATATCGCCTTTTTCAAAAATTCTTATGATTTTAAAAAAATATCTTTCTTATCTTTCTTTAATAAGGTATCTAGCGAATTTTGAACACCCCAACAGGAAGAGTTTCAACCGAAATTTTATAAAAAATGCATAGTTTAGTTTTATTGCACATTCATTATACTAAACCTTTTTCTCTTTATTTTTTTCTGCCCTCCCTTTGTCCCGACTATCGCATGTCAACTCCAATAAATATTTTTATAATACTTAATATTATTTAAATTTTTCTGTAAAAATCTTTTCTTATATTTTTTAAATATCAACAAGCCTAGGAGGTTGTGAACTAACCAACAGGAGAAATTCTTTTCGAACTTTTAAAATATTATCGAATTTTGATTTAAGCAAGCTTTTCTCACTAATATCTTTTTTTATTTTGGTTTTTAACCAAGGTTTTTTCCTTCATCAATTTGTAGAAGTAATATATAATCTATGTTGCAAATCTTTAAGAAGGAACTATAATTGTCCCAACAATAATGACAGAAGAAAACTCTGAATTCCGATTTGTCTTAAATGATGCTTTAAAGATTTTCTTTAGAGATTTCATTAAAGTAAGCATCAGACATCCATCTCAGGCATTATTCTTTTTTAAAACATACAGATGGCAGAAAAAAGCTGTAAAAACAAGAGAAAAATGGGAAAAACAAGGCACACATGTTCCTCCAATTATGCTTTTCAGCATTACTCATAAATGCAATCTTAACTGTAAAGGATGCTATGAAAAAGCAATAAGACCAGTTGCAAAAAAAGAGCTTACAGATGAAGAACTAAAAGATGTCGTAAAACAAGCCCATGAACTTGGAATATCTTTTGCAGTAATTGCTGGAGGCGAACCTTTTATGAGAAAAAAATTTTTTGAAATCACAAAAGACTATCCAGATATAATTTTTTTAATATTTACAAATGGACTACTACTCAATAAAGAAATGATTAAAAATATTAGAAATCAAAAAAATATTGTGCCATTAATAAGCCTTGAGGGGTGTGAAGAAGAAACAGACAACATACGAGGAATAGGAGTATATACTCGGCTTGAAAAGATAATGAACAAGTTAAAAAAGCAGACCTTGTTTTTTGGAACATCATTAACCTTAACAAACAGAAATTATGATACTCTTACAGATGAAAAATTTATACAAAAACTAATAAACACAGGATGCAAATTCTTCCTTTTTGTGGAATATAACCCGATTAAACCAGGCACAGAAAAATTTATGGTAACAGCGGGTCAAAGAAAAAAAATAATGGGTATAATAAAAAATTTCAGAACAAAATGGCCAGCATTATTTATCGAAGTACCAGGTGATGAAGACGAAATTGGTGGCTGTCTAGGTGCAGGTAAAGGTTTTATTCATATAAGCGCGGAAGGAGATGTAGAACCTTGTCCATTTGCACCATATTCTGATATGAACTTAAAAAATGTTAATTTAAAAGAAGCTTTAAACTCCGATTTTCTTAAAAGAATCCGTGAAAATCATGCACAATTACACAGCTCAGATGGTAGTTGTGGACTTTGGGCTAAACGTGATTTGGTTCAACAAATGCTTAAAGAATTAAATTAAAAAAAATTATAAAATCAGCATGGTGTAAAACTAATTATTGTCATATATAATATTGAACTTAAAGACATGCAAAGATTTATTGTAAAAATATGTAATAAAATAATGTTATTTTACCTGAGAAAATAAAATATGTTGATTTTAGGGAGCTCGATGTATACTCTCCTGAAAGACTCAAAAAAATGCAAAACATTGCATATGAGCGAGGTGGTTGGTGTTTATCACCAGATTATTCAGATAGTAAAACTAAGTTATGGTGGCAATGTGGTGAGGGACATATTTGGGATACTACTCCTGGTCAGATTAAAAATTCTAAAAGTTGGTGTCTAACTTGTTATAAGATAAAAAAAAGAGTAAAAGGTTTATTGAGTCATGTTGGAGAAGTAAAATATAGATTTTATTTGATTGTTGTTTTACCAGGAGAAAAGTAAAGCGGACCTGGCGGGATTCGAACCCGCGATCTATAGCTTAGGAGGCTATCGCCCAATCCAGGCTAGGCTACAGGCCCAATTTACAAAAAAAGACATACAACTTTTTTTTTTAAAATTATAGCTCTTTATGCTCAATTGTAAATGAAGCAGAAGTAGAATCAATATCTTGAGAGCTTTTTTTACGAAGTTCACTAAGCCTAATTGATTCAAAATCAATTTCTTTCTTTTTTAAAAGCTCAGTAAAACCAGGGATATGTCCATCACCGACAACTGCGACAATCTTTTCGAATTTCTCATTGGCCTTTGATAGCTGATGAACCATATATTGATTACGTTCATCGATAAGTACACGCTTAATTGTTGGAAACTTCTCACCAATCTTCTCAATATATTTATCAAAGTCTTTCTCTATGTTAGAAAGCTCTTTTTCAACACGTTTTTTACTTACAAAAAAACCTCCTAGACCTGAAAACATGAGCCTAATTTTCTCTCTAAATGTCATCTGACGTAGCATTTTTCTAAATAAATTCTGAGCATTCATATCAATAAAAGCAATGGGCAGATGATGGCTCTGTGCATAGTTTACAGTGGTAAGCATCTCCTCACCCGCTTGAACACCATATTCTTGGGCCATGCCATCTTGAAATCTTGCAAGCATCTTATATATTACAGGCTGGTTTTTTGTAGATTCCTTATATTTCTCAGGATCAGTTTGCTTAAGCATAAGTGCATTGAATCTCTGCTTATCAAGCTCTACGCATAAAATATCTGGTTGTTTTTCATCAAAAATACTTAAAAGTGCCTGAGATAGATTAAAAACATGACCGGTACCAATTAATGTAATCATATTCTTTTTTTCCTAATATCTGTAATGCTCGGGTTTAAAAGGCCCCTCTGTTTTTACACCAATATAATCAGCTTGTTTCTTTGATAGTTTAGTAAGTTTTACTCCAAGTTTACCAAGATGAAGTCTTGCTACCTCTTCATCTAGAATCTTCGGAAGCATATAAACTCCTATATCATAATCTTTTGACCAAAGCTCAATCTGTGCAAGACACTGATTTGTAAAACTATTACTCATAACAAAACTTGGATGTCCAGTTGCACAACCAAGATTTACCAGACGTCCCTCTGCAAGTAAGAATATCTCATGACCATCTTGGAAAACATACTTGTCGACTTGAGGTTTAATATTAATTTTTTTAATACCAGGTATTTTTTCAAGATCAGATACTTGTATTTCATTATCGAAATGACCAATGTTACAAACAATTGCTTGATCCTTCATATTTTTCATATGATCAGCTGTGATTACATCACAGTTACCTGTAGCTGTAACATAGATATCTCCTTCACCAAATGTATCTTCAACTGTTTTAACCTCATAACCTTCCATAGCAGCTTGTAGAGCACAAATAGGATCAATCTCTGTAACAATAACTCGTGCACCAAAACCACGCATACTCTGACAACAGCCTTTTCCAACATCACCATATCCACAGACAACAACTGTTTTACCAGCAACCATTACATCAGTTGCACGTTTTATACCATCTGCAAGACTTTCACGGCAGCCATAAAGATTATCAAACTTGGATTTTGTAACTGAATCATTAACATTAAACGCTGGAAACAATAGTGTTTTTTTCTCCATCATATGATAAAGTCTATGCACACCTGTTGTTGTTTCCTCAGAAACACCTTTGATATCTTTTACTATCCTATGCCACCTATCTGGATCTTTATCATAGACTTCTTTCAAACAATTTATAAGCTCTATCAAATCCTCACTTTCATCGCTATAATCTTTATCAAAGAGACTTGGATCGTTTTCAACTTCGTATCCCTTATGAACCATTAGAGTAGCATCACCACCATCATCAACAATAAGAGTCGGGCCCTTACCATCTCCGAAATCAAGTGCTTTTTGAGTACACCTCCAGTAATCTTTTAGAGATTCACCCTTCCAAGCAAAAACTGGAACATCAGTCTTGGCGATACTTGCAGCTGCATGATCCTGTGTTGAAAAAATATTACAACTAGCCCATCTAACATCAGCACCAAGCTCCCTTAGAGTTTCAATGAGAACCGCGGTCTGAATAGTCATATGAAGACTACCCATCACCCTTGCAGCTTTTAATGGCTTACTAGGTCCATATTTCTTACGGACAGCCATAAGTCCGGGCATTTCTTTTTCAGCAATTTCAATTTCTTTACGACCAAAATCAGCAAGATTAATATCCTTGATTTTATAATCATCCATTTTCAATTCATCCTATTAAAACATTTTTTTTATTTATTTTAATATAAGCTTTGCATCAACAACACAATAATCATCTTTGTACACGAAAACTGGGTTAAGATCCATTTCTTTAATATGATCCAAAAGTTCTTCTCCAATTTTAGATACCTTATGAATTAACTCTACTACCAGTGCTTTGTTTGCCTGTATGTTTCTAAATCCTTCAAGAAGTTCTTTTCCTTTTATTTCTTCAACCATTTGCTCAGCATCATATTTTTCAACTGGTACAACCCTGAATGTTACATCTTTGTAGAGCTCAGTGTAAATTCCACCGATACCCGCCATAATTGAAAGACCAAATGTTGGATCTTGAATAAGACCGATAATAATCTCAACACCTTTATCCTCCATTTGATCAACAAGGAGGTTTTTTTTCGGAAACTTCTTTTTAAATTCCTTAAAAGTTTTTATAAGTTCATCCATATCTTTAATTCCAAGTTTAACTCCACCTATATCTGTTTTATGAAGAATTTTACTTGAACATACTTTTAAAGCTACAGGTAATTTAAGACCAAGATTTTCTAGGTCACTTTCTTTGTTTATTAGTTTATATTTCGTAGTTCGAATTTTAAATGCTTTCAACAAATCTTTTACTTCATTTTCAGCAAGAGGACCTTTTTTTAATAATAGTTGTTCAATATTTTGTTTCATTACTAATCCTTTTTTCTATTATCTACAACACGTTTCGCTTTTAAACCTTCCTGAGCAATGCTATTAGGAGGTAGTACAGTAACGTTTGGGTTGAATACAATCACTGATTTAATATCATCTATAAGTTTTTTCTCAAGAGCAATTTGCTCAATCTGACTTAGAAGGCTTTTACTTTCAACTTCAACTGTCAACTGATCAACATTATTATCATCAGTTGTAAGGAACATCCGCCAGTTACTACCAACAGCCTTGTTTTTCATTAAAACAGATTCTATCTGCCCAGGGTAAATATTAGTTCCACGTATTATAATCATATCATCAGATCGACCCTTGATAGGAGTATGCTTGATATGTGTACGACCACAATCACAAACTTTTTGATCATAAAACTTAGTAATATCACGAGTACGATAACGAAGAAGTGGCATACCCTCTTTTGTAAGAGTAGTAAGCACAAGTTCACCTTCCTCTTCAGGACCAACTGGCTCAAGTGTATTAGGGTCAAGAATCTCCGCAAGAAAATGATCCTCCCATAAATGCAGCCCATCATGCACATCACAATCAGTACTAACACCTGGTCCACACATTTCAGTCAGACCATAGCTATCATGAACATCCATATTCCAAGCATCCTGAATACGTTTTTTCAAACCAGGAGTAAACATTTCAGCACCAAACAAACCATTACACACTTTAAGCCTATGAAGATCAATACCGAGACTCTGTGCAACTTGAGCAAGACGCATAGCATAAGACGCAACACCACTGATAAAAGTTGCACTATAATACTCCATCAGCTTCAACTGACGTTCAGACTGCCCCATCCCACTAGGGATAACCAATGCACCAACTTTCTGAGCACCATAATGAAAACCAAAAGCACCAGTAAACGTACCATAAGGAATAGGATTTTGAAAAACATCTTTATTTGTAAGACCAGACATTGAAAGACACCGAGCCATAACCTCAGACCAAATCTCCAAATCATTAGGAGTATAACAAGCTGTAACAGGAATACCTGTTGTACCAGATGATGCATGAAGTTCAACACAGTTATCCATAGATGTTGCTATCATACCAAAAGGCGCATTATCTCTTAGATCATCTTTGGTAGTCAGTGGAAGTTTGCGAATATCTTTAAGTGTTTTAATATCTTCAGGAATTATTTTTAACTCTTTGAATTTCTTTTTATAAAAGGATACATTTTCATAGACAAGATGGACAATTTGTTTAAGATTTTTAAGTTGAATTTCAAGAATTTTATTTCTAGAAATCGTTTCAATTTTTTTATTAAACATATAATCCATGAGGTTTTTCCCAAACCCGGTGAATAAAGATTTTTATTAAAATAGTTTTTTAATGTTATATGATAAAAAGTTTTAAATAACAAGGTAACATCCTATGCCTCTATCAATCCTATAGAAACTGGTGAATAACTATGACAAAAAGCATGTATGATTATGTTGGAGATCAATGGAGAAAACCTGATCTTTCATATCTATCACCAAAACAACAACGAATGATACAGTGGAGACGAGAAGAAAATTTTACACGAGTAGAAAAACCCTTGAGAGTGGATCGAGCAAGATCTTTAGGATATAAAGCTAAACCTGGTTATATCATTGTAAGAGCTAAAGTTCGTAAAGGAAATCTTAGAAAACCAACAATTAAAGGTGGACGTAAACCATCTGCAAAAGGTATTAGAAAGATTTCAGCTGGAAAAAGCACAAAGCGTATAGCTGAAGAAAGAACATCTAAACATTTTCCAAATTTGGAAGTCCTTAATTCTTACTGGATTGGAAATGACGGAAAAAATCATTACTATGAGGTAATACTTGTAGACCCTGTTCATCCATGTATTATGAAAGATCCTAAGATCAACTGGATTACAGACACTTCTCACAAGCGTAGAGTTCTTCGTGGTAAAACTAGTGCTGGGAAAAAAGGACGAGGACTACGTCATAAAGGAATTGGTGCTGAAAAAGTCAGACCAAGTATTCGTGCGAATCAAAACAGAGGAAAGTAGTTTTTTTTCAATATTTAATATCATTTGATTCCAAATGAAAACCTGTTCATTAGGACGATTTTCTGTAAGATTGACCATATCGGTAAATATGTCATATCCTTTTTACATCAAATGTTGATGGAGTGATCAGAGTATAAACAAAGTACCAGGAGTTTTTCTATATTTATACACTTTTTCTTAAAATTTTATTGTTTTTTTGTAACACTTGCTTTAATAATTGGAGAAATTATTATACTTATGAAAAATAACTTAAGTACAAATATTAGAATTTTTTTTCCGATAATCATCATTCATTTACTCTCCTCTAATTTTATTATAAAAGAAATTATTTACTATAAACAATTTCCAATATATAATTAAAAATAATGTTATAGTAATAATAAAAAAAATTTTTAACTATATTAAGATATCTTTTTATTAATTTACAAAAATGAGTATTCTGTTTATATTAAAACAAATATTTATCTTACAACCATTACAGGTTTCGCTGCATATTGTACAACTTTATTTGCAACACTTCCAATAAGATACCGACCTAGCTCACTTTGACCTTTACTACCTAATACTATCAAATCAACATTAAGTCTATTTGAAATATCGATAATTGTTGCAGCTGCATCACCTTGTTCTATCATGCCTGTGATAGTAAAACTCTGCTCACCGAGTTCATTTATTGTATTATCAATAAGATTTTTTGCCTTTTTCTTTAATTTTTTACTTGAATTTTCATCAACAAATAATTTATTATCAGGACTTGGTACAACTGCAAGTAAAATAAGTTCCCCAAATTCATAAATAAGCATCATCGCCCTATTCAAAGCATGTTCAGAACCTTCTGAACCATCAAATCCTACTAGTATCTTATTCATATTATTCCTATTTTTTTTCTCCAAATGGGTCCACGATCTGTATCTTGAATCTCAAAACCTAACTTGTCCAGATCATAACGTATTCCATCAGCAGTATTCCAATCTTTATTCTTTCTTGCTTCCTCTCTGATGTTTAGAAGAATATTTAATATATCTTCAAGAGATTTTCTTTTAACATCAGTTGTATACTTATCCGCAATTTTTAAAATTTTTTCAAGCAAATTATTTTCAAATCTTTTTGTATCTCCTTTTGACTCTTGAAATAACGTCAAAATATTACTAAGTGATAATAATGTTTCAAGAGCTATACGACATAAAACAGGATTTGGATTTGGCACTTTTTCAAAAAAACGATTACTATTATTTACGAAATCAAAAATTATACTAACTGCTTGTGGTGTATTAAAATCATCATCCATTGCAGACTCAAAATTCTTTTTAAAAGCTTTGATAGCTTTAAGATAATCTTTTTCTTCTAAGTTTATTTTTTTCTCATTTAGCTCTCTTTTTATATTACTAGCAAAAGTTTCTAACTTTTCTTTCACACGGTGAATTCTAATTAGGCCTTTTTCTGCATTCTTTAATGCATTTTCGCTAAAATCTGGAGGACTTCGATAATGTGTCTGTGCAAAGAAGAATCTAACAACTTCAGGATCCCATTTTTTTATTAGATCTTTAATATTTACAATATTTCCAATAGACTTAGACATCTTTTCGCCTTCAACTGTTAAGAGACCGATATGTATCCAGTAATGAGCAAAATCTTTACCTTTTGCAGCTTCAGCTTGAGCGATTTCATTTTCATGATGTGGAAAACGTAGATCCATTCCACCACCATGTATATCAAATGGTAAACCTAGATATTTTCCACTCATAGTTGAACATTCAATATGCCAACCTGGTCTACCTGCTCCCCATGGACTATCCCATGATGGTTCCTCTGGTTTTGATTTCTTCCAAAGAGCAAAATCAAAAGGATTTTGTTTTTTTTCACCAGGATCAATACGAGAATCACTCATAAGATCATCAAGACGTTGACCTGAAAGCTTACCATAATTAGGGAATTTTTCAACAGAGAAATAAACATCACCATCTGCTTCATATCCATAACCTTGATTAACGATTTCTTGGATGAATTTAATCATATCAGGAATCGTTTCTGATGCTTTTGGATAGATATCTGCACGTCGTATTCCAAGCGCATCAAGATCCTCAAGACATCTATCTGAGAACCTTCGTGAGTATTCAAGTGCATCAACACCTTCCATGTTTGCAGCGTTTATTATTTTATCATCTACATCTGTAATGTTTTGAACATAGGTCACATTTAATCCCTTATATTCAAAATATCTTCTTATTACATCAAATGCAAAATAAGTACGAGCATGACCAATATGAGCATCACTGTATACTGTCATACCACAGACATACATTTTCACTTTACCGTTTTCAATGGGTTTAAATTCTTCTTTTTTTCTTGAAAGAGTATTGTAAATTTTTATTGTCATTTTATTTCACTGCGATATTTCGCAAATAGGGATAAGAATAAATATTTTACTAGAAAGCTATGTTTCCAAATAATTTATAAATAATATAAGTATACCATGAAATCGGTGAAATATCTTTAGGAGGCTTAAAGAATTATGAAAACTACTTTTAGTATAATTAAAGCAGATGTTGGTGGATGGCCAGGACATGCACTAGTACATCCTGATTTAAAAGAAATAGCTCGAACAAAACTGACAGATGCGAAGCGTAATAACCTAATTCTTGATTTTAACATTGCACATTGTGGCGACGACCTTGAACTGATTATGACTCATACTAATGGTGTTGATGCAAAGGAAATCCATAGTCTTGCATGGGATACTTTTTGTGAAGCAACAGAGCGAGCACGTGATCTTGGATTATATGGTGCAGGTCAAGATTTGTTATGTGATGCGTTCTCAGGAAACATTAAAGGTATGGGACCAGGCATTGCTGAAATGGAGTTTACAGAAAGAAAAGCAGAACCAATTGTTGCTTTTCTAATGGATAAAACTGAACCAGGAGCTTTTAACTTTCCAATCTTTAAAATGTTTGCAGATCCATTCAACACCGCTGGTCTAATTATTGATCCATCGTGCCATGATGGATTCATATTCGAAGTATGGGACATACATGAGCATAAAAATGTTATGCTAAAATCACCTGAGGAGATGTATGATCTACTAGCAATAATTGGTGCTAAATCTCGTTTTGTAATAAAACGTGTATTTCCAAAACCAAGCTCAAAGCTTCCAAAAGATGAACCAGTAAGTGCAATATCTACCGAAAAACTCTACCAAATCGCAGGTGAATACGTTGGAAAAGATGATCCAGTGGGTATAGTACGTGCACAATCTGGGCTTCCAGCACTAGGAGAGGTGCTTGAAGCATTCTCACTAGGTCATCTTGTAAGTGGTTGGATGCGAGGTAGCCATAATGGACCACTTATGCCAGTTGGCTTAAAAGATGCACAATGTACTCGTTTCGATGGACCTCCAAGAGTAGTTGCACTTGGATTTCAACTAAAAAATGGTCATATAACAGAACCAGTTGACTTATTTGACGACCCAGCTTTTGATCTAACACGAAGAAAAGCACAAGATATAATGGACTACCTGAGACGTCATGGACCATTTGAACCACATAGACTCCCAATGGAAGATATGGAATATACAACACTTCCAAAAGTAATGAAAAAACTTGGTACAAGATTCAAAAAAATAAAATAAATAATTTTTTTCTCTTCCTTCATATATATATATTATAATTTTTGTTTTGTTAAGGAGAATTCGTATGTATTAAGTAATAGAACATTATATGAATCTGGGAGGTACTAAAATGACTAGACCTCCACAGTTTAAAGATGTTGACGATGAAAATAAAGAATTAATACTTGAATACATTAATTTTGGAAAAAATAATCTTAATAAAGCAAAACAGACAACCAATGGAGACACCACGACACTTGTTACACTTGCAAGATTTATAAAGAAACCATTAAAAGATGTAACAGAACAAGATTTACAGGAATTTTTTAGCAAAGAAAATATATTAAATAGATTAACTGCTGATCTTTATGCAGTAAGAATTGTAAACTTTTATAAATGGCTGTTTAAACTAAAAAAAGGCAAAGACCCGCAATTATGGAATGTTATGAATATCAAACCAAACAACAAAAAAACAAAAGTAAGGACCCCAACGCAAAAGAAAAATACTTTGTTTTACCAGAAGACTATGAAAAACTTATAAAATATAGTTTAAACTTTCAAGAAAAAGCATTATGGGAAATTATGTATTTAAGTGGTGCAAGACCCTCGGAAATATTGACTATGAATATTGGTGGAGTTAACGATAATGGAGTTAGTATAGAAATAACAGTTTTGGAATCAAAAACAAAACCAAGAAAAATACCTTTATCAGAATATCCAGAACACCTTATGAGATGGATTGAAAATCACCCGTATAAAAATCAACCAGACAATCCAGTATGGATTAACAATTCTCATAGACCTGACCATAAAGATGGAGATTTTGGAAAGAGACTTATTTATATGGGTTTAAGAGCAAAACTAATTGATATTTTAAAAAAGGCAAAAATAGACAAACCTTTTACTCCAAAATGTTTTAGAAAAACAAGAGCTACTATAATGTTTCCAGAGAATGACGATGGAACTATGGCAATGTATTTTGGTTGGGAAGTTGAAAGTGTTCCCCAAAGACGACGATATTATGATTTATCCAACTATGACGACCTATTAAAGAAAATACAGGTAAATGTAAACAAGCCACCAAGTTATTATGTACCCCAAAAACAAAAAGAACAACTTGAAAGCCAACACAAGAAAGAAATGGATGAATTAAAAAACAAAATGGAACAAGTAATGGAACGCATGAACATCATGAACAAAGCATTAAACTCACAGTTTGGAAAATACATGTTAAACGATAAATCAGAAACGTATGAAAAAATTGAAGTAGACCCAGAAACATTAGAACCAGTTGTAATAGCAGAACACTACCCCGATAGAAATTTGACTACAAATGAAATAACAAATAAATACATTAAACTTAGAAATAATGCAGAAAATATATTAAGTGAAAAAATCAGAAATGGAACACCATCAAAGGTAATAAGAAAATACAGGGAGCTAATAGAACTACTATTAACTTAGAACTTAACTTTTCTAACTTTTCCTTTTTTTTCAATAAATAAAACATTTTGTATCATATAATTTTAAATTCTTTTTTTTGAAGTTGGTTGATTCTATACACAACTTTTGTCTTTGGTTGATTAATTTTTTTACTGATTTGGGAATAAGATTACCTTGAGTTTAAGTCTAAATGATATAATATTTTCTTATCTATTTTAACAATATCTGCCATAATATTAATCATATGAGAATTAATATTAATATTTTTTCCCACATGTACAAATTTTTAGTTGTAAATTTTAAATATATAATACTTTTATTTAATGTTTAAAAGGGGGAAAAAAATACGAAAATAGAAGTCGTAGCTGTAATAGGAATTGTATTTATTTTGAATTCAGTTGGTATTGGAATCGCTTGCACAGGTTTTACTGCATCTGATGATAATAAAGTTCTTGTTGGATCAAACGAAGATAGTTTTAATACAAGAAGATATGTTGAAATATACCCACCCGAGGAGGGAATATTTGGAAAAATCTTTTTTTGCTATGAGCGAGCCTATTGT
>CP070836.1:599134-601958 GCA_020341795.1 Thermoplasmatales archaeon | reverse complement strand
TTTCAAGCATCTTATCAGTTTCATCAAGAACTAAAAATCTAATATTTTTTAAATTAACAGTATTTCTACCTATATGATCCAATAACCTTCCAGGAGTAGCAACTATAATATTAGAATTAATTATATTTCTTATTTGAGGTATGATGTTTACCCCACCATAAATTTCAAACGTTTTAATACCGATATTTCTCCCAAAATCTTTTAAAACATTAGCTACTTGTATACATAACTCTCTTGTTGGAGTTAAAATTAGCACTTGTAAACCATTTTCTGGTTTAATCATATTCAATATAGGTAAACAAAAAGCTAGTGTCTTACCAGAACCTGTCTCTGCTTGACCTACTACATCTCTATCTTTCAATATTTCAGGTATACATTTTTCTTGAATGGAAGTCAAATCCTTAAATCCAAATTCATATACTTTTTTTTGTAATTTTTCTTTAATATTTAATTTTTCAAAATTCATTATATTTTCCTCATTTTACTATAAATAATTTTTAAAAATTAGCTTTACTTTGTAATTTTTTTTATTTTAATTGCTTTAATTCCATCAACTGTTTTTTTTACAATGTATTCAACAGAATCACCTGTATGAAGTATTGTTAAAAACGGTATGTCTTTTTCATAGACCATAACGTTTCCCCCGTCTAATCCTTCTATTAATCCACATTTCTTTCTATCGCTATACCAATTTACTATTCCTTTCATTAAATCTCACCAATTCAAATATTTTATAACTAAAATAAACATTAGAATGAATATTTACAATTTTCACAATTTTTTTTATTATTAGAACTTATTTTTATAAGAAATTGAGCACAAACCTCATGCTCGAATACTGGTCGATTTAGAGCAGTGCATCTAATCACTTTTTTTTGTTTTTTTATTTCATTACTACCTGGCCTTCTTTTTCTATTTTGGCTCATCTTTAATTCACCTTAGCTACAATTTGGAGTATATACTCTGAAAAAAAATAAAAAAAAACAAATTCCTGTTAGACTTTTGGAAATGGTTTCTAAATTTTCTATTTCCTTCCAATACTATATCAGCATACATTACTTATATAGTTTTGTATAGTTCATTTCTGGGATTTTTTTATATTAAAATTTCAATATCCAGTTTACTTGCAATTTCTTTATATCTATTACGAATAGTTACTTCTGTGACACCTGCTACCTCTGCTATATTCCTTTGTGTTCTACGCTCTCCACAAAGAACTGTTGCAATATATAGTGCTGCCGCAGCCATACCAGTAGGTCCTTTACCGCTTGTAAGCTCTTTTTTAAATGCTTTTTTTAATATATCTATTGCCTTTGTTTGAACATAACTATTGAGATTTAACTGACTACAGAATCTTGAAATATAATCCTGAGGTATAGTAGGAAGTAACTTTAATTTAAGCTTTCGTGATATGTTTCGATAATTTCTTCCAATTTCTTTCTTTTTAATTTGTGATACTCTGCTGATTTCTTCAAGAGTTCTTGGTAAGTTACATTGTCGACATGCAGCGTATAATACCGCTGCAGTAATACCATCAGTAGTGCGACCGCGGGTTAATTTCTGTCTTGCTGCTTTTCTATATATCATAGCTGCAGTTTCTCGTATATTTCTTGGAAGTGTTAACATTGATGACATTCGATCAAGAGAGGAAAGAGCAATTGAAAGGTTTCTTTCAACACCATTACTGATTCTAGTTCTAGTTTGCCATTTTCTTAATCGGTAAAGTTGAGCTCTATTCCTTGATGGAATAGAGCGTCCATACGCATCTCTATTTTGCCAACTAATCGTTGTAGAAAGACCTTTATCATGACGTGTATATGTCATTGGAGAACCAGTTCGAGCCTTTTTTTCACGTTGTTCACTATCAAATGCACGCCATTCTGGACCTTGATCAATAAGATCCGCATCAATAACAAGCCCACACTTATCGCAGACTATTTCCGCTCTAGAATAATCTTTTGTTAAATGTGTATTGCCACATTTTTGACATTTTATTGTTTCTTCTAATCTATTTTGCTCCTTTTTTTCCTTTTCCAAATTTATCAAACCAAATTAATTATTATATATAATTATTATATAGTAGTATAAAGAAAAAGATACGTAAAATTGATATTAAATTATAATTTTACAGCTTTTTAACGTTTTTTGCTTTAGATCCTTTTTCTGATTCTTCAATTTCATATTCAACTGGATCATCCTCGTTAAGAGTTATATCAGTTGGTATAGCAGTTTGGTGTACGAATATATCTTTACCATCTTCTCCTACTATAAAACCAAATCCTTTTCTATAGTTATACCATTTTATTTTTCCTTTCATATTTTTTTTCACCTCCTCAGCTGTAATTAGCTGGGTTTTAAAAAGAAAAAAATAAAAATTCAAAAAAATCGAATAAACGAAAATATGGAATTTTTATCTCTACTTTTACGTTACAGTGAGAATCATTGATTCTTTATATAGATTCCTATCTTCTATTTAGATAAGAGTTTTACAAAACTTACATAACTTAAAATATGAATTGTGTTTTAATTATTTATATCTATTTTTGAATTGGATTCAATATTAAATCATCTTTTTTTTGGTGAAACGCTAATACTACCAATTTTATGTTTCAACAGCAGAAAAAAGGGCATAGACTTTCCACAACACCATGGCCGTGTCCCTGATGCGGGGCTTCAGCTTGTCAGGCGCCGGCCCAGGGACTTCAGCCTTGTAGAGCTGCATGCCGCCGATTCCCAACAGAGGCAAGATGGCCAGAGAGAGAACGATGATGCCCATCCCGCCCAACCAGTGGGTCAAGCTTCGCCAGAAAAGAAACCCACGGGG
>CP070836.1:595697-599034 GCA_020341795.1 Thermoplasmatales archaeon | reverse complement strand
TGTTTGAACAGCTGGAGAATAATCAATAATTCCTACTTTATCTTTTGTTCTTACTTTGAAAGTATAGGCTCCATTACCTAAATCAGTATATGTTTTACTAGTTGTTAATCCCCATTCTGACCATGAAGAATCATAACCCTCTAATATATATGAATAAACAAGATTTTCAACAGGTGTGTTAGCATCAAAACCTATCCATTCAAATGTTACCTCATTGTAAGGAATGATTCCTGATGGACCACTAATTATAGAAGTCTCAGGAGCTGTTGATGAATATTCAACCCATACAATATCATCATTAATTCCAACTTCCCCATAGGCGATTCCAAAACAGCCGTCATCCCATGGACCCCATGTTGCACCCCAACTATTCTTACAAATCCAATAACCTTCATAATCTGGATTACCTGGTGTATCCACATAACCTACAGCAGCTACTTGATGTCCCCCCTGATATGAACCACTTTTTTGTTGATAAACTCCATTTGTATCAAAACTTGGGCTTCCATCATAAAAATCAGAATAAACACTAAAAGATACACAAACTGGTCCATCTGCTACTATCTTGTTTTTTATATTATCAATTGGTGGATTACTCGAGTATCCATAACCTGTTATTGGTACGAGTTTATCCTGCCAATCAGCACACTTCTCACTACACGGAATATTATCATTAGCTGAATAAGTAAAACATGATTCAGGAATTGCACCACCATAATTATACATATATTCATAAGCATAATATGCATTTGAACCGCTACATCCCCATCCTCCACTATAACATGACAATATATATTGTTCTGAAAGATCAAGATCTAATGTTGAATCACCTTCAACAATATTTACAACAGTTTCAAGACAACTATGTGCAGCAAAATCCCAGCAACTACCACAGGAAGCCTGATTTCGTGCAGCTGTTGTCCAATCTTGGCCATTATAATCTCTCCAGTCCCATTGAGAGAGAGTAGAAGTGCTACCATAATCGTCTAATGAACGAGACTTAGTCAAATCAGACAAAGGAATAAATCCTAATCCAAAATTTTGTGTCTCTTTTATTTGATTATTATTTAAAAATTCTTTAATATCATTTATTGTTTTTATAGATGTAATATTAATTAATCCTGATACAGAAACCATGCTTGATAATAAAGTTATACATAGAATAAAACCGATTATTTGCTTTTTCATTTGTTTCACTCCCTCCATGATTTAAAAACAAAATCCGGATAAAAAATGTTAACCATTGTAAATTAATAAATTTTTTTATCATTTTTTAATAAAAATATAATTAATAAAATAAATAAAATATTATGAATAAAGCATTTTTTATTTACTTTTGTTATATTTTTTTAGGGCATTTTAACAATCTAGATAAAAAAATCTAAATATTTCAAAATTTGTTGTAACCGTGGAAATAATTTAGGATGGTTTTGTACATAATTAAATAGTTGTTTTGTATCAGATTTAATCTTTGAAGTTAAAACTGATACTTGCAGTGTACCAAAGTCGCTATTATCTTGTTTATTTACTATTTTTATAATTCCATTAAAATCACTTTCATTTTCATCTGGTACAACTAATGATACTTCTACTGTATAAGGTCCTGCTTCTGGGACTATTCCTTCTCCATCTTCTGGGGTAAAAGTCCAAACTCCCCAGCTTGGCCATTCTATAATCTCCCATTTAAGCTTTGAAAATGAATCACCGATGTTTTCGATGGTGAAACTATCTGTAACAGTCTTTCCCGGTTTTGCTTTTTTCAAATTAATACTACCATCGCATTCTAAATCAGATTGGCTAGATACTAATCCCTTTATACAAAAATTCGCAGTTCCTTTCCATTCAAAATCTTCAAAATCATAATAGAATAAATCCTGCCAGATTCCATCTATTAGCTGATAATAGCTTTCTTCTGGTTTTGCTGCAGAATTTACCTGTGTAGCAGTATCAGCTGCACCTAGTAATACAGGTATTTCAGAGGTTCTGTCATAAGGATGGCCACCTTCTGAAAGTTCAACATAAATACAAAAATCATCACCGATAGTAAGATCAACTGGTGTATCCAGGTCAATTGTGTGAAAACCTGTAAATTCAATAAATCCTGATTTGGTGGATAATTCATCGATAAGTTGTCCATTTTCAAATCTATCATATATTTTAACAGTATAATCCACATTATCTAATGCAGTGTAAAAACTTACAGCTCCGAGTATTTCATTATCCTCTGCAGTAAAGATATTAAATGCCTTAGAACAGTCGGATAGGGTATCTCTCCAACCATGATAGTCATGATAATATACACGTTTATAAGACATAGGTTCTACATCTTGAAATGAAACTGCACCCATCTCAGGATCTTGCCCACAGTGAGAATCATAATAAGAAATCCAAAAATATCCATCTAAACCCCAGTTAGCACCCCAACTATTTTTACAAAGCCAAGCACCAGGTTGAGGGGCATCTGTGATCTTATCATCATCCCATCCAATAATAGCTATTGCATGTGTAGGATCTTTAGAACCACTATAATAATGCGTATAGTCCTCACCCCAAGATGTAACTCGCATACAAGTACCAATCGCACCTTCACTCATTATTTTATTTTTAATAATGTTAATATTGCTCAAATCTGATCCTACAATATACCATTCTATATCTCTTGCATAATATTTATGATAACTTGGATTATCTCTTTCAGGCGCTGAACCATATGATTGTCCATCAATATCACGTACTGCTCCTTCACCACGTGTTAAATAAGCTGCTGCAACTCTATAATCACCACCATAATGCACAGCAAGCCCATTTCCACCTGGGTCATCATCATTGTTGAAAGTATTAAATCCATTCCACCAGTCAAGGTGATATTCTGCCAAGTTAGGTTCATCGGTTTCACCTGCAGCCTCCCAATTTCCGGTCATTAAGAGATTACTTTCCATTGCTGACATTGTACCATGACACCAGCAGGTACCACTAATTTGAGCCTTTACAGAGGTTACAAAGTTTTTTCCATCATTATCGCGTAAATCAAAGGAACTCGGGGGATCAGTTAATGTTGTAATAGACATGTTTTTAATGTTTTCATTAGATTTTTTATCTATATTATTTATCTGTACACTTATGGTTGTAGGTATTGCAAATGCTCCAATAAATAAAAATATTATAATATATACTAAAATTTTTCTTGTAAATTTTTCTTCCAATCTCATATTATACTTCATATTATACTACCTCTAAAACGTTCATTTTAAAGGTTAATAGATTAGATGCATATAAATATATTTATAAAAAAATGAAAAAAATATAAACTAATATTAACAAACAACAAATTATGAAT
>CP070836.1:592425-595597 GCA_020341795.1 Thermoplasmatales archaeon | reverse complement strand
CTTTCCAATTTCTGGGATTACCTGAAAATCATTTACATATTCAAAATACACCATTCCTTCATCCCTAGTTTCTAATCCGATTAAACCTAGATAATATCCATCATCAAAATTAACAGTTACATATGCACATCTTAGACCTTGACTTTTTGCATTATTTATAACATCCGAGATTTTATTACTATTATCATTTTTCATAAAATTATCTGCTTCGTTATAAGTAGGATTATGTAAATTATAATTATCACTTAGTTTTAATTCCATCAACAATGAATCATTTACTTCTATATTTTGATTAATTTCCCTCAATCTATTTTCAGCGATAATGATATTATTTTCAGTTGTTGATATTTCCATATTTATATTGACTGCATCGTTTTCAATATCTGATAACATGTTGATTTCGACAATATAAATTGAAAAAAATATTACAATTAATATCAATAAAACTAACAAATATTTAAGATTTTTACTCTTTTTTTATTATTTATTCCATTCATAATATCATTACCAATAACAAATAATTTCTAAAATCGTATCGAAAAGAATTAGCGTAATTTTAACTTAATTACCGTTAATAAACCATTATTATTTGTACATTTTGTAATAAACTAAAATTTTAATATAATAATTTTTGATATCAACAAATTTTTTAACAATATATTTAAATATTGTTATTCAGCTATTTCTTGAGAAATAAAATATTGTAATAAGGTGAATAATATGATGAAAATATTAACAATTCTTGCAGTAAGCATCTTAGTCTTTAGTGGACTTAGTACCGATGCAATATCCAAAACAAATACAAAAACGATTTTACTCCCTCCTCCTACAGATGAATACGATATGGTAATTATTGCACCTCAAGAGTTCTCAACGAGAATTCAACCATTGATTAATCATAAAAATAGCTATGGAATACGAACATTTCTTAAAACAACAGAAGAGATGTATAATGAGTTTGATGGGAATGATAAACCAGAGCAAATAAAATACTTTATAAAAAAGGCAATCGAAACACAGAAAATCAATTATGTATTATTAGTTGGTGGACTTAAACATTATATATGGAATAATCCACGAGATACAATAAATGCAGGTGAGGAATATTGGTATGTACCAGTACGGTATTCAAACCTAATAGAACCGAGGGGTTACAATTGGTATGATCCTGGATTTATATCTGATCTTTATTATGCTGATATTTATGATGAAAATGGTAATTTTTCTACATGGGATACTGATAATAATGGTATTTATGGAGAATGGAATAATAGAGATTTAACTTCAAAAAATAAGGATTTTTTAGATCTATACCCTGATGTTTATGTTGGACGTTTAGCTTGTAGAAATACAAATGAGGTAGAGGTGGTTGTAGATAAGATTATCACGTATGAATTACAAACGTATGGAAAAGAGTGGTATAAAAAAATTATCGTTGCAGGTGGTAACAGTTTTGGTGATAATCATGGTTATTTTGAAGGTGAGTTGACTTGTAATCATATTTATGAAAGGTATATGTCCGAATTCAATCCAATAAAATTATATGTCTCAAATGCTGATTCCAATTATAAGCCAACACCTAAGAATATTATAAGAGAAGTATCCTCTGGTTGTGGATTTTTATTTATTGAAGGACACGGCAACCCCGGAAGAATTGGAACATATTGGGATGAAAATATGGAAGATAAACATGGAATTGTCGATGTATCTCATATCCCTCTCTTAACAAATTGTGATAAATACCCTATTGCTGTTCTTGGTGGTTGTTGTAATGCTCATATCAACATATCAATACTTTATCCCAATTTAAAACATATAATAAATGACATGTTTAAAGGCAAATGGGATATTATTGGATGGTCTTGCCCTAAATCTTTATGTTGGAGTTTTGTCAGTAAAAAAAATGGAGGATCAGTAGCAACAATTGGTTTTACGGGATTTGCCTATGCATCATTTCAAAATGAAAATGGAGATATTGATGGAAATGGTATTGATGATCCAGATTATGTAGAAGAGAAACATGCCTATCTACTCCAATCTTTTTTTGAAGCTATTGATAATGATCTTGAAACATTAGGAGAAGTATGGGCAGACGCATTGAATAGATATCTATATTCTTGGCCAGCCATGGAAGATTGGTCAGATGCAAAGAATATTGAAGCATGGATTTTATTGGGAGATCCAAGTCTAAAGATCGGAGGATACATCTTAAAAAAATAAAATTAGATTGGAGGCTTTTCAGCTAAAAGTATATAAAAATATTAAGTTATAGCTAAAATGATGCGTAAAATCGATGAGACGGATAAAAAAATCCTATATGAGCTTGATTTAAATTCTCGGCAGCCAATATCTCAAATTAGTAAAAAAATAGATATCCATAAAAACTCTGTTAAATATCGGATTAAAAAACTTGAAAAACTCGGAATAATTAATAATTATTACACCGTTATTGATTCACTTAAATTAGGGTATCATCCTGTAAAACTATACTTGAAATTTGAGTTTACTACCCCAAAAATTGAAGAAGAAATTATTAACTTTTTTACACAAAATACACAAACTTGGTGGGTAGCTTCTCTAGAAGGTAGGTTTGATTTAGCTGTTCACATGCTTGTAAAAAATTTTAAATTATTCTCGGATTTCTGGGATGTAACATTAAAAAGATTTAATAATTATATTGGGGAAGAGCATTTCGCCCAATATTTTTATCTTACTTCTTTTGAATATTCTTATTTATCTGATAAAAATATTATAAAGAAAAGAAAAAATTTTACTATCATAAATGATCGGAAGATAACTACTATAGATAATCTTAGTTATCGGATTTTAAAATCAATTGCTCCTAATGCAAGAACAAATTTATCTGAAATTGCTGAAAAATTATCCTTAACTCCGGAGGCGATTACCTATCGAATAAAAAAATTAGAGATGTTAAATATTATTCAAGGATATAGGGTAAATATTAATCTTCAAAAAATTGGTTATAAAAATTTTAAGGTTGATATTATTTTAGGTGATTATAAGCAAAGAGATAAAATAATTAAGTATATTAAAAATAATAATAATTTAGTTTTTTCCAGTTCGCTGGTGCGGCGATTGAGTGTATTAAATACTTTCAGTTAACGGCCTTCGTTGCGCCGGATATATTCGGCCACATAATTAACAGTCAGGG
>CP070836.1:589337-592325 GCA_020341795.1 Thermoplasmatales archaeon | reverse complement strand
TTCCTATTAACAAGATGATAGTTACAAATACTAGTCCTTTAAAATAAATTTTTTTATTTTTCATTATTTTTTATCCCCCTTGTTAGATAATACCATTATGTTATTTATTTAATTAAATGTTTCTATTGGAACTTTTTTATTGAAACGTTCTTATTGATATGGAAATATTTTATTAAACATATATGTAAATTGTTTCTATTAAAATCGAATTAATTCATTTGATTCATACTATTTTTATAATATTTTTTTTAACCAACGGGTACTATAAACATTGGATCAAATTTTTCATTGTCAAGTTTTAATAACTCACAAATAGAATTTTTATCCTGTATATGAACAATATTTCCCGCGAGACCTCTTGAGGTTGCTTGTAATAAAACGTTATGAGCAGATGCTCCTGCTTCATAATACCATATCCATCTTTGATTTTCAGCTGATAAATCATCCCATTTGATTGTGTTTTCAATATCTAAAACAATGATAATGCTTAATGGTGCTTCAGATACAAAGTCTTCTGATGCTTGTGCTATATCAATGCGTTTATCACCAAAAGCAATAGGTAATAGATATGATAAAATAGGTAATCCCCGTAAGTCAACGTTTATTAATCCATAGTTATATTTTGAAATTCCAGTTTTTGTCACACTATATATTATAAATGGATAGTACCCATGAGCACTAGGAACAGTATGATGTCTTTTAACTACATTTGCAGATCCACTTTGATCTAGATAGTAAGAATAACCATATGATGACCAGATGAGATGACTTAGATCTGCACGTGTTATTTTATCAGTCTCCCATGTTGTAACTTGATCTCTTGTTTTAAGAACAGTAGTTAAACTTACATCTGAAATTTTTATTCTTGGAAGTAAAGAAATCAACATAGGTTTATTTGCAAAATTATAGTCATGTATAGGATGACCCAATGGCATAACTCCCATGCCTTGATGATTCTCTGGTAATCCAACTGGTTCTATAGCAGGATTTGGTGTTTGTGCTGTTATTACTGTACCTAGTCCGATTGCGTTAGCAGAAAAGTAGATGTTCTGACCGACTGCACCAAGCTCTGCACTACCGATATTATGATCAGCAATATCTGTATTCCAGCATAAACCAAGTTGAATTGGAGCTTTATGTTGCCAGCCTACTATGTCTCTATAGTCTCCCTCTTTGTAAAATACTAATGCATGTTCATTTGGATCATATGTATAAACAGCATCTTCTTTTAAAACATAAATAACACTTGCTTGTGCATTTTCGTATTTTGGAACGGTTAACTCTCCATCATCCCTCATGCCAAAAGCTGACCAAAGTATAGTAGATAAATCCTCATCAGAAACTGGTTCCTCTGTAAATTCTCTAACAGACATCCTACGCATGATTGTTTCTTCAAGTGGCATATCGATATCTTGAGGTGGAGGTAATTCATAATTCTGATAATATGAGGAGTTGTTATATTCATTTGTTTCTAAATATTGATTATTCATAGCAATTATAGGAGATATTGTAACTATAAAAAAGACTGATACAAATGATATTGTTAGCATCTTTTTAATAAAATATTTTCCTATCATCTTTTTCCCCCAATATTATAATTTACTTCCAAAATATAAATTTATCTATTAAAAATGTGAACTTAATATAAATGGATAATGGTTATTATTTGATTTTGTTGATTTAAAATAGATGAATTTTGAAAAAAATTAATAATCCATTTTTTTCCCAGATTTACGAATCGATTTCATATTGTTTTTTATAATATCTAAATCAATTTTTCCATATTCATAGGCTTTCAGAAAAGTTTCTGCGTTAATACTATATAACTCTGAATCACACATCTGATGATACTCAGAACAAGCCGCGTTAGTAACCTCATGAATAACTTCTCTTGTAATCTTTGAAGTAAAATGAAAATCCTCAGATAAAAAGAGATCGACACCATTTTTCAAAGATGTAACTAAGATGTTACAATCATTTACGATATCTTTTTGCTTAACACCGTGATGTTTCTTCATTGAAATCATACATTCCATGCCAAATTGACTTAAAAAAAACCTGTTTTTAAAATCAATAATTTTAGCATTGGTATTTTTCCACCGTTTCATTGCTTGACGATATTCATAATTAGTAATCCTATTCCAAATTTTCAACTGCTCTAATTCACTTATCACTGTTGATGTAATAAAACAATTAATTTTATCCTTTGATAATATTTTAATCACATTGTCTGCATAAATACTATGTTTTAGTAAAAATGAGGTATCAAAAGAAACACTTCTTAAATCCATAATATTATCCATGTTATCTTGAAACATGCTAATGAAATTTAAATATTACCTCTTTTATACATATTATTAGTGGAGGCAAAAATATGAAAAAATGTTTTATTTTATTTGTAATATGTGTTTTGCTTACAGGTATCTCTATTACTGTAACTGCTGATTCTAATATGACAAGTCTCCTAAATAATGATACTAAATTTTTCTCTACTATTAGCTTTCCAACAATGGAAGATTTAAATTATAAAAAACCACCTGATGAATGGGATGGTGAATTCATTGGAGCCTATGGAAGGGCAATAATTTCTGAAGATGAGAAAGATTTTGAAACTTATGGTTATATAGCAGGGATATTTATCGGAGGAGATAAAGGGCAACTATATGGTAAAATTTTCAATCTTGAAGAAGAGGAAATAGGTGTTTTTGGAGCATATTATGGAAAAAGTTTTATAATTGGTAAAGTGCAAAATTTGGATGGAAAAAATGCACCAATAATTGGATTTTTATTACGTAATGAAACCCTGTTTTTCGGAAGGATAATGAGCCTATTTGGTCCTGCTCCACATATTATTGGTAAGTATTGGGAAACCTAAAAAATCAAGAACAATTATGATGCTATCAATAATAAAAATATAAGTTTACTAAAAAATATTTAGAATATTTGATTTAGGTAGCAAATTAATAAGTATTTTATTAAAGGAGAGAT
>CP070836.1:581632-589237 GCA_020341795.1 Thermoplasmatales archaeon | reverse complement strand
ATTATCACCATTTTGCCAGGTTGGTACTTCCACTTGTAATTCTTGAGTTGAATATTTATTTTCATTGTTTGAATTATAGTTTATATCTTTAGCTTCTGCTATAAAAGGTGTTAGTAATAGTGTACATATAAATATAATTATTATTTTCTTTATCATTTTTTTCTCTACCCTGAGTAAGGGCTTTATTATATAAAAAAAATAAAAGAAAGATGAGGTTTTATGGTGAAACCGGTAAAGGCTCTATCCACTCTGGACTGTAACATGTAATCGTTGGATCACCATAAAATACCTGAACGTTTGTTACAGTTAGTGATGAGGATCCATACATTGACATATCATATTTTGACATATCTTCATTTTTAGCAGTAAAATCACGTTGATGCAGCCATACATAATCTGAAAAAGCCTCACCAGCACTTTTACCTGTAGTCATCATATCTTTAATCCATAGATCATCAAGTAAGTCTTCTTGTGGACATAATCCTGTCCCAGCATTTCCATACCATAATGCAGCTCCATGTTCCAAGTATATCTCTGGTCCAAAGTGTTGTCCTGTTGTACAGCTCATCCATAATTCTATCTCGCTGTGCATGTTTTCTAGTTGTTGGTCAACCCATTTGTAGTGTATTATGTCATAGAGGTTTGGTTCTTGTGCATTGTACCAAGTAAATCCACCCCATCTAGGCGATTTGGTTTGAGTATCATCATACATATATCCTCGCCAGGCATCCCACCAGTCAAAATCATGAAGCTCTTCATGTGTTAATTCTGCATCAGGGAATTGTTCTGCGACATTACTGAATTGTTCTGATATACCTGAACCGCCTGTACCGTGACCTGAGTAATAACTAATTGATACTCCTTCATTTATACGGTCAAGCCAATTGTCCCATATTACATGACCTTCAAAGAACCTTCCATGAGATGAAAATGATTCTTTTACCTCACGTGTTGAAAATACTGTATGTTGCACTCCATCATTTGTTCTCCATTGCCATCCATCTGGGAAGTTCATTAGCTGTGCTGTTGTAACATCTCTTCCAGGATTTGCATATATAATCGCCGGATATAGAACATCTCTGCTCATTAATGCTGCATCAAGCCCTGGTGTATTCATTGGGAAAATACCAGCATATGATCCAAGTCCAGACATAACACGAGTAATTGGATGGCGTATATCTGAGTCTCTTGGTGCCACAAAAATGTACACCTCCTTACCAGCTCCTGTTAAACCTTTACTATCAACCCAATCATATATACCATCATGGACTGCTCCCCACCATCTAAGATGCTGATCAATACCAAGATCTGGGAAGTCACCATTAAGTAAATCCCTAATGATTTGTAAAATATTTATTGGTTCACTCATTTTGTAAAGGTGTCCTTGTGCACGGCATCCATGATACCAACCACCAGAGTATTCACGCCAAGCTGTTGCTTTATCAAGGATATTATAAGCATCTGGGACATCTCCAATGTTTAACACATTACTTCCATGATAAGCAGCGATGTATCCTGCTGGAGCGAAGAATCCATCTTCACTACCAAGAGAGGTAATTGTTATAATATTATTATCCTGGGTTAATGGATTCATCTCCTTAGGATATGAAATTGATTTAGTTGTTTTTATAACATCATCAAGTGTTGTTATCTCTGTAACGTCTCCTGTTGGATTTGCTTTACTAACACCTCCTATGTTTACAAATGTGATTTTATTAACTCCAAGCTGATCAAGTGCATTCTGAGTCTCAATAGGTACTGAATCCTCTGTAACATACAAAAGAGGTGCATGAATCTGTGAAGCAATAACCGCTGCATTTGCAGCTGATAAAGCAGCATTTGTTCTTTGATCACTATGTTGACGGACTTCAGCTGTAATATGATATGGTATTGAATCAGTTGTTTTTTCTTGACCATATGGGTAATGCACAGTTACAATAGCAGTCCATTTACCCTTAGATGGATAATGAATTTCAACACTATGCTCTTTACTAAGTTCAGGTTCCCATCTACGCCAATCTTCAAATCCATTATGATGATCACCATTCCATTGGTGAATTGGATTTATTGGTCCACCATTCCAATGTGGAACATTTGGACGTCTGACACTACCCTGTGGATCAACAAGGAACAACTGTATATAGCTTTCAGTATCTGTAGTAACTTTAACGCTAATACTTGAATCAGTATCAGTTACTCTTAAATTATATCTGTCACCTGAGTATCTTGTTATTTCAAATGTTTCAAAACCAGTTGAACCATCATAATATGGCCAATAAGGGCCAGGTATCGATATTGGGAAATAGATATTAGTATTGTCCCCAGGTACATCATATGGATGTGGCCAATCTTCATGTGTTCCAAGCTCGTATCTCGGGGTTAATAGTCCAACTCCTGAACAATCATCACCGTGTGCATAAATAGTCATAGCTCCCCATTCTTTACCTATGAACATCTGGATTGAATTGTATCCTCCAAAATCACTCCATATTTCATCTCCAGGTGTAGCAGTTGTTTTCTTTGTCGTTACTTTTAATGTAGCATCTTCATCAATTAAAGTTGTTGTCTCATCTACAAATTTACTTCCATCAGTTGCAAGCACTGCTGTATCAGATGTTGTCCAACCAGTTGTTGCAATATTTGCAGCAGCTTTTATTGGATCGCCACTTATCTCATGGACAACTGCTGTTTGTCCGTGTCTGCTAAGATATGTATTCCAGTCATCTAACAGATATTGAGTAGTATCATCTGCTGTGCCAAACCATGATGTAATTGTATCATCATTTGTATAAACAATTGGTGATACAAACTGGTTTCCACTTTCTTTATAAACAGCTGATGGTACAGCTGCTAAAAAGTCATATTCATCATCATTTCCATGTGGATTATTTATAATCTTAAAGGTTTGCGATATTGGAATAATCTCAGGTTGTGGAATTGGATCAGGTGGTGACTGTGCATTACCGCCAATTGTTAATGTTAACTGATATGGACCAGAACTAGACAGGAAATAATTATCTGGCCATTTGCTTGTATCCCAGCCTGGGAACATATCAATTTTTACAGTCCAAGTACCAGATTCATCAGCAGGGTACTCAAGTTCATCCTCGCCATAGTACATTTCTCTATGAACCATTTGGCCTGAAGGATTATACAAGTGGATATCAAAATCTCCGAATCTAGTGCTAAATGGGTCAATTGTGACAAAAATACCTTGTCCAGAGCTTACATCAAAACTATACCAGTCTTCCCAATCATTTGAATCCATATAACCAATATATTCACCAGGTGTAATACTCATGGCATTAGAGATACTACCCCCTGCATCCTGGCCACTACCTGCATCATTCTGACCGTTCAATACTACATCCAAGTTATATTGTCCCTCTCCACCACTAGACTCAGTAAATACGTGAACGAAATACCAGTCTGTTACTGAAGCAGTTACGCCATTTGATTCAACTTCACCTTGTTTATTTAAAAGTTCATACTGATGACCAGATGCCCCGCTAAATGTGACTTGTATTCGTTGTCCTTCTTGAACTGGAAATCTATAATAATCCTCGTCATCCCCAGCATCTGGATTCAAAAATCCAAAACGGGTTCTACCTGGGGCAGCATCAGTTGGCTCACCACAATAAAAATTCTGGGATCTTTGTATCGTGCTTCCAACATCAGTATTATATCCCATATCATTATGTTCTATTGCCGCTGTTACTGTTTCCTCTCGAGGATAAAAGCTATCTAACCAAGCCATCTCATCCATGTTTTCTGAAAAAGGATCAGTTGGAATATTAGGTTCAAATATTTTATTTAAAATTTCACTTTTTTTCATATTCACAGATATTGCACCACTAATAGGTAGTGCAATTAAACTACCTATAAGAAACAATGAAAAAACAACAGCTCCAATTTTTCCTATCTTAGAACTCATTTTCTTTTACCTCCGCCTATAATTAACATTTGTTAAATAGTTTGTTATTTATAAACATTTTCATTGTTTAATGTTAACATTTTAATGATTAATATAAATAAAGAGAGATTGCTAGAAATTTGCGTTTTTAGTAATTGATAAATTAATTGAAATCTCTCAAAAAAATTTATTGTGTTTATTATTAACTTTGTTCTTGGAGTGCTGAATTTTAAGTTAGCCCAGTCGCTTTCAGTCTCATCTTCATTTTTTGCTTTTGCTTTAATAGTAAATATTGCCTCAGAGGACCAAGTATGTGATTCTGTAATTCCTGTTCCAGACGCATAGGGTCCTAACCATCCTGAATTTGTATCATCACCCCAGTCAATATAGTACCATATATTAGATCCACCTGTATCTGTTGAAGATACTGTAAAATCATACTCTCTATTTGGTTTACCATTTGAAGGACCAGTAATTGTTGGTATTTTTGGTACAGTCGCTAGAGTTGTATAAAAAATATTATATGCATCATTGCGCTTGTCAATAAATACAATTCCAGCTGAATGGACATCAATACAATTTTCTTCTTCAACAACAGTTCCATCTATATCATTTTTCTGTTCTGGTGAACTCCAAGTCGCACCACCATCTTTTGATGTTACAATGTATAAATTTCCTTTGTTCACATATCCTGCATAAAGCTTGCTACCTTGAGCGTATATATCTGGAAATCCTCCAGCACCTATTGTTACAGGATTTGACCATGAATCACCATCGTCACTACTGTAAACACATTTAATATTACCATTATGAGCATATACTATTACAACATTAGAATCAAATGCTGCAATTGAGGGATTTGTCCCATCTGCAACAGTTGCTTGAAATGGTGTAAATTCATAGTCTGTTTCAACTGTTGGATCTATTTTTTTCCAAATTATTTTTTCAGAATCCCTATTGTATACACTTGTATGTGTTACATCTTTAAGGTTTATTATATCTGGATCAGCAGCTGGTGCAGTTTGTTCTTCAGATTGTGCATCAAAATATCCGACTCCACTCTCACCATCAATTCCAGTATGGAAAAATATAGGACAGCTATTAATATCATATACATCATAAATTTCACGATAAATATAGAAGTTAAAAGGCCCAATTATCTCAGGGTAATATTTATCTTGATACCATCCCCCATCAGATATTTGAGCAAGTTCTGGCTCTGGTGCACCACTTGTCCATGTATAAATTTCCCATGTCTCATAATTTGTTGGATCAGGCATATAAATCCCACCAGCTTCTTCTATATCTATTGCTACAAAAACATTCATTAATGAATAATCTGGATGATCACATTTAGCAGTATCAGGATAATATAATATTTCTATACCTTGTAAAGATATTATTACTCCATTATCCCACCAAGCCTCCTGATCTAATGGCTCTGAATTATAAGCAAAACCCGCACTTGAAGAAAATAGACCTTCATCATGTTGATATGTAATAAATACACATCCTTTCTCATCCCTTGTTATTGCAGGACGTCTATCATCTCCCTCCGTCCAACCAGATATTTGTATAACACTATTCTTTGAAATAGGTAAGGATATATTTTCCTTTGACCAGGTTTTAGCTTCCTTAATTTCTAATCTGTTTTTTTCATTCCATAATATATCCAGAGTTTTTATTGTTGAATTAGTAACTACAGCTGAACTGGGTAAAACTAGCATTAAAACAACTGCAAATACTACAAAAGCTTCTAAAAAAAGTTTATTTTTCCCTATTTTTTCACCTCCACATAAATAAGATATAATGGCAGTTAACAATTGTTAATATATTAGTTAATATATTAATGTTTTTATTATGTATGAAAAATTAGAGATAGGAAATATCTCCTGTAACTATTCTTTTTATTTTTCCTTTTACATCAAGAATTAAACAACCATTTTCATCAATATTTTTGACAATACCAATTAATGTGGATTTCTCGTTATCAACTTTTATTTTTTGACCAATCATATTAGAAAAAGAAAACCATAAATTCCTTATATCTTCATATTTATTGGATTTCAACATTGAATAATTTTTATCTAAGTTTTTCAGGATAGATCTTAGTAATTCAACTCTTGAAATATCAAATCCAGTTACTTCTTTTAATGATACTGCAATATCTTTTAGTTCATTTATAATTTTGTTGTTGACATTAATTCCAATTCCAACTATTGAATAATTAATTTTATCAATTTCTGCATCTAACTCAGTTAGGATTCCACATACCTTTTTATCATGGATTAAAAGATCATTTGGCCATTTAATTTCAGGTTTTATATCAATGATTTCATAAATACCTTGAGCAACTGAAACAGAGCAAGTCATTGTAATAAGCATAGCATTTTGTGGAGGGATGATTGGAAATAAAATAACAGAAAACCAAAGTCCTCCAAATGGTGAATACCAAACTCTATTCTTACGACCACGCCCACTTTTTTGAATATCTGATATAACTATATCTCCTTCTGATGCTCCATCTTTTAATAGGTTTTTTGCATAAATATTAGTAGAATCCAATTTTCTGAAATAATGAATATTCTTACCAATAATTTTAGTATCAAGATTTAAAGAAACTTCTTCAAATGTGGGAATGTCAGGCCTTGAGATAAGTCGATAACCCTTGTTTTTTACAGAATAAATATCATAACCTAATTCTTTTAAAGATTTAATTTGTTTCCATATTGCAGTTCTTGAAACATTTAATTTTCTAGCTAATTTTTCTCCTGAATGAAATTTTTTTTCTTCTAATAATTCCAATATCTTATATTTCATTTTTAAACCAATAAAAAAAGAGGAGGTTTTGTTAAATAAATTTTTTAGCTTCACCACCAAATTCTCTTTTTGGCATAATACTATTAGCAATACTTGCAGCAATTACTGATTTAATAATATCTGCTCCAATAAATGGAATAAAGGCCATTGAAATTATCTCAATCATGCTAATTGTTCCACCGAACCACAAATATAATTGTATTAATCCTGGAATATAGATAAGTACAAATGTTGTAAAAAACATTAACATTAACATCCCAACAAAATTTCTAGATTTTTTATATCTATCGACAATATGACCTATAAAAAATGCCGCAAGTATGAATCCTACAATATATCCACCTGTTGGACCACCAAGATAGGCAATACCACTGTTTAATCCTGCGAACCATGGAATACCAATTATTCCAATACCAACGTATAAACACTGGCTAATTCCACCCCAATATTTTCCTAGTATAACACCTGCAAATAAAACACCAAATACTTGACCTGTTATCGGAACGGGTGTACCAGGAAGATATAACCTTACTTGTGCAAGTAAACCTGTAAGACATGCAAAGCTTAAAGCAAGTAATATTTTATATACAAATTCTAACTCATATCGCCATTTGAAAAAGTTGTACCTAGCATTTTTATATTTGTTAAAATACAGGTTTATTTCCATAAATATAAATCCTCCATTGTTAACACTTGGCGCCCGCATAGTTAACTATTTATTTATACTTTTTCCTAATGCTTGTATTAAAAAAAAATTATTATATATAATAAAAAACTACATAGTATTACCTTTTCTCACAGCTTCAAGATTTTTCAAAATGAATTCTTTAGGAGTACTTTCTGTTATTGCTTCCTCAATTATCCTTAATGGT
>CP070836.1:572281-581532 GCA_020341795.1 Thermoplasmatales archaeon | reverse complement strand
CAAGCCGGCTGATCTGCTGCTGAGAGGTACCAACGCGCTGTGCGAGTTCTTTTTGAGACAGGCCAGATTCCTTGCGCAGCTCGGCGAGTTGCACGGCTACATCCCACGCCTCACCAGCCTTTTTAAACCGTGCGGCGAATTCGGGGTCTTTCAGATGATCTTCAAGGTATTTATCGAAGTTTGTTCGTACCTTCATTCCTCATTCCTCGCAAGCCAATCCCGTTTTCTATCAAGAGCAACATCTCCAAAAGTTACTGGTATGAATTTTTTATCAAGATAATCCTTGAAAATTTTATAATCAATTTTTTCTAAAACATGGTTATTTAATTTGACAATTGAATGAGGAGAAATTGATATAGCTGGTATATCGTATTTATGAAGTGATTGTAGGACATATGAATTTAAAAGTTGGACTTTTTCATGCGTAAATGAAAAACCTTTAACTTGTTCATATGTTTTATATCCTTCATTTAGTTTAAATTTTTTAGCTAGAATATGACCAAATGATCCTGCCCCATGAACCAGAATTAGGTCATTATCTATCTTTTTAATTACAGATGAAAAATTATCCATAATATTTTGTTTAAAAGTATTCTCTTTTTTTTTATCAGTGATTACACTTCCACCTATTTTCAAGATAATCATAATCTGGCAAATCAACTAGGTTTTAAAAAGAGTTTTCATAATAAAATTTATTTTTTAACAGTCATCATTGTTTTGTTCTTGTTTTGCTCATGAATAAGCCAAAGACCAATAGGCATCCCATTTATAGGATTCTGCATGGTGGTTTTTGTAAAACATCTGATTTCTTCATGAGTATGTTTCTTTGTACAATCTTGACATATGAATAAATTGTCTTGAAAAACAAGTCCAAATGGGTGATCTGACAATGAAATTTTATTACTACATATTTCACATATTTTTTCAGACATTTAAAAATCACCATTTTATTTATATCTTACTATCTAAAATAGAAATTTTATTTATAAATGCAACTATTTTTTTGTCGAATATAAATTAAATGAAATAATTTATAAAATAAATCTTCTTTACAATGCAAAGTGTTAGGAGAGCAGATGGAAGAAATGGAAACATTATCTAGTAAAATTAACAAAAGTATCAATAATCTTCGTGGAAAACCAAAAATTGCATATTTTTCAATGGAAATTGGAATTGATGAAAATATACCATCTTACAGTGGTGGACTTGGGATTCTTGCAGGTGACACAATTAAATCATGCGCTGATCTTAATGTTCCAGTTGTGGGTGTCACTCTTTTATCTGAAAATGGCTATTTTTATCAGAAAATCGATGAACATGGTAATCAGATTGAACTTCCTATTCAGTTTGCTGTTCAAAATTTTCTCCAGCTTCTTCCTTCAACTACAACAGTGAATATTGATGATAGGGAAATTAAAATCCGAGCTTGGCTATATCAAGTTAAAGGGGTAAGCGGATTTATTGTACCAGTTTTTTTCTTAGATACAAATATTGATGAAAACAGTGATTGGGATAGAACCCTTACTAAATATCTTTATGGTGGTGATAACCGATACCGTTTAGCTCAAGAAATTGTTCTAGGTATTGGTGGTGTTAAAATCTTAGATGCATTAGGTTACACCACAATTGATAAATATCATATGAATGAAGGACATGCTGCTCTTGGTACTCTTAAACTTTATGATATTTATAATGATGTTGAGAGGGTAAGAGAACAATGTGTTTTTACAACTCATACACCTGTTGCAGCGGGTCATGATCAGTTTGATATGTCTTATGCAAAACCAATGATTGGAGAACTTCTACCTGATTTTATTCTCGGTGATGTCACATTTGATAACAAGTTGAATATGACAAGACTTGCTTTATTTTTTAGTCATTATGTTAATGGTGTGGCAAAGAAACATGGTGAAGTATCAAGATTAATGTTTCCAGGTTATTCAATTGATTCAATAACAAATGGCGTTCATTCAACTACTTGGGTATCTGAACCTTTCCAGCGTTTATTTGATAAAACTATGCCGGGATGGCATTCTGATCCTTATATTTTACGTTCTGCATTTAGTATTGAGAAAAATGAAGTTTGGAATGCACATATTGAAGCTAAAAAAAATCTAATCAATTTTGTAAATGAGAGATATAATGTAGGAATGACCTATGACGATTTCACAATTGGTTTTGCACGTAGACAGACTGCATATAAACGACCAGATCTATTAATATCTGATCCAAATAGGCTTATGCATATAGCTGATAAAGTTGGACCAATCCAGATTATTTATAGTGGTAAAGCCCATCCAAAAGATGGATCGGGTAAAGATTCTATAAAAAAGATATATAATGCTATGAAAAGCATTAGTGGAAAGGTAAAAATTACCTATATCCACAATTATGACATGAAAATTGGAAAAATGATGACTTCAGGTGTTGATCTATGGCTTAACACACCTAGAAGACCAAGAGAAGCATCAGGAACATCCGGTATGAAAGCAGCGCATAATGGCATACCACAGTTCAGTACCCTTGATGGTTGGTGGCTTGAAGGATGTATTGAAAATATCACTGGATGGGCTATTGGACCTGAAAAAACACAAGAAGAAGAATCAGATGATAAAATCGATCGTTATGATCTATATGATAAACTGGAAAATTGGATAATTCCAAAGTTCTATAATGATCGTGATAACTGGATTCGGACGATGAGAAGTTGTATTGCAATTAATGCTTCATTTTTTAATACAAATCGTATGATTCAACAGTATGTATTAAACGCTTATTTTAGGTAATAAACAACATTTTATTTTTAAAAGATAGTAAAAGATTATAGTTTTCAAAAAAATCAAGTTAGAAAATTTATATAATATAACTCACTAAATTTGAAAAATTTAATTTGAAGGTTTTATATTTTCAATATCCTCTACCCATGCACGTAATATTTCTGCGACACTCCATGCTTGAGAAATACAGCCTCTTGGTTCAAAAACTGGATCACCATCAAATATCTCATAAATTGAACCATCCCAACAATCACCAAAAACGTCAAGCATAGGTTTTATAAAATTTCTAAATGCATAAATTCGTTTATTTTTTTGATGACCATTTATTTTGACAAAAGCTTTGATGAAAGGGCCCATTAACCATGGCCAGATAGTACCATTATGATATGCTTCATCTTTATTATAATTACCAAAAAGACTACCTTTATAACATGGATCCTCAGGGGATAAAGTTCTTAATCCAAAAACTGTCAGAAGTTTGTCCTCAACATCATTAACTATTTTTTTTGCAAGATTTTTATTAATCATTGAAAAATCAAGTGAAACAAGAAAAATCTGATTAGGTCTAAATGATAAATCCTTAGTATCAATTACGTCATATTGAGCTTTATATTGAACATTAAAGTTATTTTTTACTGAATTTGCAAGATCTAAGAAATCATCTTTTTTACCAAGAATCTTTGAAAAAGTACTCATTATCATAAGAGCATTATACCATAAAGCTTGGATTTCCACTGCTTTACGATTCCTTGGAGTCGGATAATAATCACCAATTTTCACATCCATCCAAGTAAGACCTTCATCATGATTTATTAAAAAATCATTATTCATACCAATTCCAAAATCTGTACCATTTTTGTATCCTTTAATAATAGAAGTTAGAACATTCCAGATTTCTTCAACAAATTTTCTATCTATAGTATATTTGAAATATTGATAGACCCTATCTATAAACCAAAGCGAAGCATCAACAGTATTATAAACAGCTACTGTATCGTTTTCCATAAAAGCGTTGGGTATTAGACCATTTTTACAATAATTCCCAAAACTTTTTAGAATTTTTTTTGCCTCATCATAACGTTTAGTTACAAGACAAAGACCAGGTAAAGCGATAAGAGTATCACGTCCCCAGTCAGCAAACCAGTGATATCCTGCGATTATTGATTTGCCCTCTCCTTTTTTAACAATGAAATTATCTGATGATAAAACTAGTTTTTCAAATTTTTTTGAAAGACCAGTCTGATTAATTAGTTTCTTTTTTCTTTGTTTCTCTTTAAAAAACATTTTCAAAGGATGTTTTTCAATATTATCCTCAATAGATAATACTAGGAAATATCGATTTGATTTGTCAATAAGTTTATAAAAATCACCAATATGAATATTGTTATCGATCCATGAATCATTTCTCTGATGATCTTTATTATAATAGAGTGTTTCCCAAAAATGTGCTGATTTGAAAAAACAATCTTTTAATTTTAATTTAATTGTTTTATTTGTATTGTCAGGTGTTATAAATATTATATCATCAGATTTATTTTGAAGAAATGTCAAATATCTCTGGCTGTTAACATCATAAATATGTCTAGAATTAACTATTGGACTATGAACCAAAGTTACCGGTTTTTTCGTATTAATTTTATACATGATTATAGTAGTGTTTTTTTCATAAGGCATAAAAATTGTTTTTTTAATTTTAACGCCTTCAACATCATATAAAAAGTTTGGAAAATAATCAAAAGAAAATTTTGGATTATAATTATTTAAATCATATGATTGATTATTTATTTGAATTTTGTCATAAACATTTGATACGAAAACCCAGCGTTTAGTTGGGGGATTTAGACTTGCTACTAATAGCCCATGATATTTCCTAGTGTTTGTATTTTTATGAGTCAAAGATGAATAACTACCAAGTCCATTAGTAACAATCCACTCTCTCATAAAAACTCCTTATATATCTCAAGTGTTTTTTTGGTAATTTTTTCCCAAGTAAAAGTGTCAAGAACCCGCTTTCTTGCGTTTTTACCCATCCAAAGAGCATTTTTTTTATCCTGAAGTATATGTTTAATTCCCCATGCAATATCCTCTGGATCATGTGGATTAATATGAACACCACATTGATTATCGCCATCTGGAATTATTTGCTCTTTAAAACCATTAGTACCTGTTGCACCAACTACTGGTGGTTTTCCCATACTCATAGACTCAGTACATACTATTCCAAACGGTTCATAAATTGATGGTAATACCACACAGTCTGCTGCTTCATAATGTATGATGCGTTCCGTTTCACTGATAAACTCATATCTATAAACAATTTTATCAGCTACCCCTAAGTTTTGTGCCATTTCTTTTAATAACCATTCCATATCTCCAATTCCTAAAATTACTAGTTTAGAATTTGGAAAATCTTGTAATACATAAGGCATTGCTCTTATAAGATTATCAACACCTTTTACCGTTACTAGTCGTCCTATAAAAAAAATCATATTTTCATTATCAGCAATTCCATAGTTGTGTCTAAGTTGTTGTTTTTGTTCCTCTGTAACATTTTTTGGATTATATTTTGAAGGATCTATACCATTCCAGCATACACGTATCTTATGAGTTGGAAAACCTAGTTTTTCTAATTCATCTTTCATTGCGTAAGAAACAGTTATTATACAATCTGCGAATTGACCACCTTCAAACTCAATATCTTTAATTGCATGTGATCCCCGACCTACTGAACGGCCAACTTCGGTGGAATGTACATGAAAAGTTAAAGGAATGTTTAACTCTTTTTTAACTATCATACCACCAATTATTCCAAGCCAATCATGAGCATCGATTATGTCAAATTTTTTACCTTCTTTTCTAACAAGCATATTTACGAGTTGAGAAGCACTCATTGTATTATAGCTTATTACATCTGCAAAAAATTTGAAATTATCTCCCCATGCTCTAAGACCTTGATCTGCAAAAAGATAAAAAGTCGAGGTTAAATCAAGAGTTTTTGGTCGATATACCTCTATTCCATTCCATTTCTCATTTGTTTCGTGATTGTTTCTCTCATTTAATGAAAAAACTGTAATGTCATTACCTAGCTCTGATTGTTTTTTAGTGATTTCTGTTGCAAAAGTACCAAGACCCCCATATATTATTGGTGGATATTCCCAGCTAAAATGAGCAATTCTCAAAGAATCTCTCCTCAAAACTCTAAATATATATTAGTTTAAAAACTTATATTTTTAAAAAAGAATTGAATTATTTTAACCTATGTTTAATATCTTGTAATATATTCATATAGTTTATAAAACCATCATAAGGTCCATCATATGGGCTGAAATATGCATGTACATCACCATCTGCAAGACCTTTTGTTGAACAGTAATATAAATGGTCTGATGTTTGAAGTTTACGCCAAGTGCGTATTAATTCAGGATCACCTTTTTCTTTAATTTGCCTGCCTAAGTTTTTTAGTTCGTTGAAACATGCTATCTGCATATCATTTCCAAGCCATGTTGAGACATCACGATCTGCATCAGCCCATGAAATCGCCCATGGTACATCAATTTCACCAACTGTTTGATATCGCTCAACAGCAGTACTAGTTGTTACAAAATCCATATGCTCATGTTTAAATACTTCCTCAGGAAGATATCTTAGAAAATTAAAAATTCCCGTCTCAGTCCATTGATGCTCACCAAAGGTCTCATAATCCATAAATAGATTAACCAGATCTCCTTGTGTGTTAGCCATCCAATTTGCATATTTATCAGCTGTAAGTGGCCAATCCTTCCACATTCTTGCCGAAAAACGAAAACCTACATCATCACTCAATGTATAATTACGTAAAAGTACTTTGATATCAGAGTTAACTGGTTTATATAAATAATTAGGAGATCTCCAACCAAGTATTTTCTCTGTACCCTCAGTAATAATTCCTTTATATCCCATATCTGATGCTTTTTTTGCAATTCTATTGTCAAATATCGCCTCTGTATTTCTAAAAACCTTTGGAATATAATTAAAATTATCAGCTATCATATCTCTATGCATTCTTACCTGTTCCTCGAATTCATCTAATTCGTCAAATAGTGAAGAAAGACTATGATAATAAGTTTCCTCAATCATGTCTACAGCACCAGTTTTAAAAATTTCTTTAAAACTATCAAGTACTTCTGGCATAAAATTTTTACAGTAATCGACAAAAGTCCCAGTAAGACTAAATGATACTCTAAATCTTCCATCATATTTTCGAATAAGTTCAATTAAAAGATTATTTGTTGGAAGATAACATTTCTTTGCAACTTTAGTGAAAATATCCTCATTTAATTTTCTATTAAAATATTCAGAATAACAGTTTTTCCCACCTATATGAAAAACTGAAAAATGATTCAATCTTATAGGCTGATGGACCTCAAAGTATAGGCAAACACTTGTCATTTTATTGCATTACTCCTCTATAAACAGCTTGTGTTTTTTCAGCAACGCGATCCCAAGTAAATAAATTTATTTCACGTTTACCTTCAGATGCAAGAGTTCTATGTAAAGGATTGTATCTTAATAATGACACGATTTTATTTGCCATCTCATCAGTATCCCAGAAATCCACTCGTAAACAATTTGTAAATGCCTCTGAAAAACCAGCAGTCTTACTTGCGATTGTTGGTGTTCCTGCTGAAATAGCTTCCAGAGCAGTTATACCAAAAGGTTCACTGACCGACGGCATAACATACACACTTGAAATACCATAAATATGTTTTACCTCTTCATCGGTGAGTCTACCAGTAAATATTACTTGATCAGATAAACCTAGGTTAATTGCTTGAGTAATCAACTTTGGAAGCATATCGCCTGTACCCGCAATTACAAATTTTGAATCAGGTTCATGATTTTTTACTTTTTGAGCAGCTTTCAAGAAGAACTCTGCACCTTTCTGAATTGTCAGTCTCCCTAAAAATAATATAATTTTTTGTTTTTGACCTTCCTCAATTGGATAAACTGCATTATGAATAACTGTTATTTTATTAGGATTAATGCCATATTTTTCTACACAAACACGTTTTGTAAATTCAGAAACAGAAATTATGCAGTCGGCATTGAGCATACCCTCACGTTCAATATCAATAAACCATTGGTTTGGATATATCCAACCTGATCTATCATACTCAGTTGAATGTATGGTTAAAACAAGAGGAAGACCTGCACTTTTTTTAAGTTTAGTACCTGCCTTCATTGTAAGCCAATCATGACAATGAATCACATCATATTTACCTTCTGTCTTAATTGTTTCCATAACCTTTGATACAACTAAATCATTATAACGATATACAGCTTCAAAAAAATGACCGCCTATTTCTTTTGCATCTGGCCGGTCATAAGGGAATATTTCAGATTCTCCTACTTCAATGATTTTTAAATTTGGATTGTTACTATTTGCACCTTGTTTGGTTTTTGGCATATAAAAATGTACTTTCATATTTTTATTTGGAAGGCTACGTGTTAATCCATAACAATGGGTTGCAAGTCCACCTGCTTTAAAAGGTGGATATTCCCAACCAACCATTGCTATTTTCAACTTCCTCACCTTAATCTATTTCTTTATACTTTTTTACTCAAGCCAAGAGATTTAAGTACCTTAGACCCTATCTCCTCACTACCTCCCGTATATTTATTAGTTAATTAAGTTTTCCTTTTTTTTATTTTAAATTATATCTATTTTTTTCATTTACAAATATTTTATTTTCCCGTGCAAGCCAACCGATAGCAGCATTAACATGTGAATCATTTAGACCAGATAATCGTTTAATAGTTTTAAAGTCTACATCTCCCCAAATGTCCAAAATTTTCCAGATTTTTCCGGCATGACTTCCTATTTCATTTTCTAAATTAGTATTGTCAAGTTTAAAACAGTCTTCATTTTCTCTTGATATCTTGTTTTCCCTTGCAAGCCATCCCACTGCTATATGAAAATCTTCTTCATTTATTTTTGTTGTAATAATTATTTCTTCCTGACGAAGACATCCTTTATCATTAAGAGTCACCCATATTTTTCCAGCACTCTCCCCATATTTTGTTGAAATGTCCCTCACAGGCACCCACCACCTTAATTATAGTATTAATGTGAATAAAATACTCAAATATAAGTCTATCTAAAAATAACTTAATTAGTATTAACTCTTAATTTCCTATAATTTTTTATTTTTTAAATTTGCTTTTAGTTAGTTTATAATATATCTAGAAAAGAGCGGGCTTGTGGGGATTCGAACCCCAGGCCAATCGGTTAAGAGCCGATTGCTCTACCTAGCTGAGCTACAAGCCCATAAAAAAAACTAAATGCAGAAACAATAAGGATTATTTAGGTATTGCTAAATGCAAATTTTATATCAATGAAGAAAATTTTAAATAAATATGATAATTTTTATATTAAAATTTATGAAATGATTATTGTAATTTTACTAAAATATTGTGCTATATGTTATATAATTT
>CP070836.1:567280-572181 GCA_020341795.1 Thermoplasmatales archaeon | reverse complement strand
CAAGATCAGACGACAATTGGTCCATATCGTAAAAATACTAGTAGAGATTACAAGGTAAAAACTAATTCAACAATTCTTAATTGGGGTATAGACCCAATTACTAAAGCAAATGCGATAGAATCATTTGCTAATATTGAACATTATGAAAATTATTACAAAAAATCTAAATTCCTTTATTTTATTCATATTATTGTGGGGGCAGGATAATATGCAAAAAAGTATTAAGAAAATAGTGGTATTATTGATTTTTATTATTATTGCAATCACTGTAAATGCAAGAGATATTAAAAATATTAACAATAATAATATTATTCCAGAGATAAATAATATTGAAGATGATAGTAAACCAATAGAATGGGTTACAACCTTTGGAGGAAGTGGTCGCGATGTTGCATTTTCATTAGAAAAAACAAATGATGAAGCATTTATAATAATTGGAGAAACATCATCTTTTGATAAAGGTGGTGGTTCTGATTTATGGCTATTAAAATTTGATGCAAATGGAAATGAAATATGGAATAATTCCTATGGTGGGAAAAGATCTGATTTTGGTTTTGATGGTCAACAGACAATCGATGGAGGTTTTATATTAGTTGGAGGTACAAGGACATTTGGAGAAGGAGATCAAGATGTCTGGCTTGTACGAACAGATTCCTCTGGATATGAACTATGGAATAAGTCATATGGTGGAGAAGATATGGAACATGGAATCTCGGTTCAAGAAACAAGTGATAAAGGATATATTATTGTTGGTGGTACAAAGTCAAAAGGTGAAGGTCCTAATGATTATTGGATAATTAAAACCGATAAAAATGGTGATATTCAATGGGATAATACCTATGGAACTTATGGATATGACTGGGGGTATGATATACAAAAAACAAATGATGGAGCTTATGTTTTTACTGGGGGGACTGATACATCAACTGAAAGTGAACATATCCTAGACATAGGCCTTGTTAAAATTAAAGAAGATGGATTTATTGAATGGGAAAAAGTATATAATAAATATAAAAGAGGATGGTATTGGGATGAAGGGTATGGTGTTGAACCAACGCTTGATGGAGGATATGCTATTGCTGGTATCGCTCGAGCGACAGGATGGTTTGAATCAGAAGGAGGAGACGCTTGGTTAATTAAAACTGATTCTAATGGGAAAAAACAATGGGATACCCTTATTGGTGGTATAAAATGTGATTCTTTTACAACAGTTAAACAAACCATAGATGAAGGATTTATTGTTTCAGGATGGACATATTCATATGGAGAAGGTGATTGTGATCTATGGCTTGCTAAATTTGATTCAATTGGAAATGAACTTTGGGATATGACCTTTGGTGGTGAGAAATATGAATGGTCTATGTTTCATACTGTTCAACAAGTATCTGAAAATAGTTATATTATAATAGGTGAAACCAAATCTTTTGGAGCTGGTGGAACTGATGTTCTTGTAGTTAAAGTCAATGAACCATCAATCGAAATAGATATTAAACGTGGAAATGGTCTGAGTTTTATAGTAAAAAATAATGGAAATGAGGATATCAGTAATTTAGAATGGAATTTCAACCTTGATGGTTACTTAATAGCTGGTTCATCCCATAGTGAAGGTATAATTGAATCTTTACCAGCTGATGCTCAATTGACTGTCTATAAAATAGGTTTCTTTTTAGGAATTGGACCTGCATATATACGTATAAACATTGATGGTGTATGTAAGACAATTTATTGTTATATGATTGGTCCATTTTTATTGATGTAAATTATCTAATAAAAACCATTAACTTTGTAACTTATTAGGTTTAGTCTGTAACTAATATCCTTATATTGGTTTGAAAATATGGTTCTATGACAAGTTCAGATAAAGTCCTTGATGGTAGTATTTTTGAAGAGAATACCTCTGGTATTGCAATTGTTATAGGTATTATCAGAACAGGTATAATCGTTTCATCCCATATATGGCCTATTAAAAAGTAGTTTTGAAGTTCAACATGAGCAAAGGATAATTTTTACCGGTATTTATGTGTCCAAATCGCTTCCCCTGCATTTTTTCATATCAGTTTTTTTCGGGGTTTTTCCTTTTATTGTATTTAATTTGGTAAAAGCTAAAACAGCCTAACGTAGCAAAATAATATAACATAACTATATTTCCTTAAAATTTCGATACTATGAACTATATCTATATATCTAATATAGGTAAATTGTTAATTATTAATTTTTGTCATGCTGGTTTTTGTTTTCAATTTTCTTTCTTATCTAATACTTTTTATTTAAATTAACATCATTTTGTATTTTTCATTTTTTGAATGCGCTGTCAATTTCCATATGTAACAAATGAGAAATCATTAACGTTATAATAGACTCTCCATGTGTTTCCGTTATTGGTTGAGATAAAACCTTGACCATTGAGGTATGGGTCCTTATAATCTGCACCAGCATAGGTCCATCCATACAGCGAATCAGGGGAATATATAGTCCTACATACAATATAATAGGTTTCGCCAGGGATGACCTGAATATCTGGAATATCAAATGTTGTCCAGATCAATATTGGTCTATATAGATCCATTGAATCTACTAATACGGATGTTTGAGTAAGATCTGGTCCAGTCAGATTTTTACGTATTGAGACTATTATTGGTTGTACATTTCCTTTTGCTATAAGTTCCAATTCGATCTTTGATAAATAATTCTGTGTTGGTATAAAAGATTGAGCATACCAATTCTGCATGAATATACCGTCATTCAGGCTCAGTCCAGTATAGAGTTCTGTTTGTCGTTGATCAACGTTGTGGTCATCCTCCATTGTTACTACTATTCTTCTGCGGGGGATGCTATCCTCAAAGAACCACATCCCATGTTCGTCGAAATTTCGAAGGAGAATGTTATAGGTACCTTCCTTTGTCCATACGTGATTAACATTGACAAGTGATTCTGAAGGATATAGTTCGGTCCATTCTTCTGTTCCATCGCCCCATTTGAAATGATATTTTATCTGGTCTTTTTCAGGATCTGTTGCATTGAAGAAATATGTTTGGTCGGTATTAACATCACCGACTAACGAACCAGTCACAAGTGTCGTACAGGTTGGGGGCATCTCCTTATTAGTTAAGATGAGTTCACCAGGATAACTATCATAAATTTGGGGACTAACAGGAAAATTATATTCTTTAAGTAATATCTCTTTTGTTTTGGGGACACTATAGTCAAATGCTTCCTCTGCTGAACATAGATTATCCTGATTTGCATCACCAAATCCCTGCAATCCTTCCATGATGTAATAGCCAAAAAAGTTCCCATTACTTATCTGATCCTCTTTACATGCCATCAATATGACACGGCCAGGACCACTTAATCCTTTTGCGAATGTATTCATCCATTCAGATACTTTTGCAGTTGTGTGCGTTGTCTTCCAAGGTGGATCATCAAAACCACCTGCATAACAGGCTTCAATGATAACACAGACGCCTTCACATCTTAAATTACAAAGCCAAGTGTTGATTGTATCATCGTATAAATAGTATAATTTGTTCGGGATACACAAGTACCAACAATTTGGCCAATCTCCTATCTGCGTTCGATAGGTATCATACATATAGAGAGCGGTATCAACACCACCGTTTTCGTCCTTTGGATAAACATCCTTTTGAACAGGGGAGCCATGTGTAGTAATATAGAAGAGGCAGATATCGTCTTCGTCAGCCATCTGTTGCATCCAACGAAAGCTTTTAAAAACATTGAAAATCGAAGCGTTCTTACCAGTTAAGAGTCTGATGTGATCTGGCTTCCAATGGTCTGAAGCAAGCAATAGATTATACAGATCCGTTGGTGGAATACTATTTAATATTGAAAGATTGGTCATGTAGGGTTGGTTTTTGAATTCATTGACACCAACGAGGAGCGCCCAATATTCAGTGCCATCAGCAGATTTTTCATTTAATTTATATCTATTAATGAGTTTACCATTTGAGATTGCAACTGCTCCAATTGACTGAAATAATAAAATCAGAAAAACTATTATTAACATTTTTTTCATAATTTATCCTCCACTTCTTCCTAATATAATGTTTCTACCTTTTTTAACTTTTTTAAGAATATAAGAGTAATTTTTAAAAATTTGAACAAAAACAAAAAAATCATCTTTTATATTTTAATAAGTACAAATAAATTGTTTAAAAAATTTAACACTGATCTCATTTCAAAATGACAAATATAGAAATAAAAAAGAAGATTTTTAAAAGAACGCCAAAAATACCATATATATTTTAAAAGATATTTACTTGATGATAACCTCTGAATCATAGACATAGACAATCATAATAAAAATAAAAAAGAAGGTTTTTGATAACCGGTATATAACCAATTCCTTCAAACCTTGTTCCATCAATGAAATCCCTGGAGATTTTTATTTCAACTTTGTCGTAAGTAATAAAAAAAGGGTATTTATTATAAAAGTATTTTTTTTATGTATAATCTATTTGTTGTTTAAAGTAATATATTAGTTGTGAAAGTATGGGATTAAAATAATAATCATTTTTTTCTTGTTCAATATTTATTGATCTTTCACAAATATATAAGTTAACCCCTACATGCTTCCAACACGCATCTAAAACTAATGATGTGATTCGTTCAGCCCTGCGTTTACAAAGTTCTACTGTATAGGATATAATTTCATGTTCTCCATATAACCAATTCTCAGAGGAGCCAGGAGTTCCGCAAAATTGAGGTATTAAATATTCTTGAGTTCCCATTTGTCCAAAGATTCTAAGTTCATACTTATTTAGCTTTGACATATTTGTTCCAATTGAGCGGAAGAGTGCTTCATGTGGTGTATGCATACTTGAATGCATCCATGGAAAAATCATCCATTCTCCGTAATCATGGTATGACAATGAAATGGAGAT
>CP070836.1:559463-567180 GCA_020341795.1 Thermoplasmatales archaeon | reverse complement strand
TATGTAGTAAATTAAAAAGTTGTTTAGGGATGCTTGGTTAATAAAAAAGCAAATTCAATTAAAGATAAGAAAAAGGAAAAAACAGAATCGTCAGAAACTAAAATAATTATAAAAATAAAGCTATTTTTTAAGCTGTTCGAGCTAATTCTTTTAATCTATTGTTTACTATAAATATCTCCATTATAGTTTTAAGATCATTAAATTCTTGTTGGGTATTAATTTCAGAGGCTATATACATAATTCCTATCTCCTAATCATGTTATACTTTGTTATTCATTATATATAAATATTATGTGTAATTGTTTATTTTTTGATATAATGTCAGAATATCCAATTATTTCAAATTAATAACTATTTTATATAAGTATAAGATTTACAGGAAAAATGACATCACAAACCTACGATTACATTAAAATCGAAAAGAAATGGCAAAAAAAATGGTACAAAGAAAAAATATATGAAGCAAAAAAACAAGATAAAAAAAAGTTCTTCATACATTTTGCATATCCTGGAGTATCAGGTTATCTTCATGTAGGTCATATGAGAGGTTTTACGTATTGTGATATAATATCCAGATATAAACTGATGACTGACCATGAAGTCTTATTTCCAGCTGGATTTCATGCATCAGGAATACCATCCTTTGGTTTTGCAAAAAAGGTAGAAAGAAAAGATCCAGATATAATAAAAATGCTTAAAGAGTATGGACTAAAAGATGATTTTATAAAAAAACTAAAAGATCCAACAAAAGTTGTAGAATATTTTGGTAATGTATATGTAAAAGATTACTGGAAAAAATTCGGATTTTTAATTGATTATTCTAGGATAATGAGTACAATCTCAGAAGGATATAAAAATTTTATAAAATGGCAATTTCATAAATTAAATGAAAAACATTTATTAATAAAAAAACCACATTTTGCACCTTATTGTTCAAACTGTGGACCTGTAGCTGTTGATAAATCAGAAACAGATATTTTAAAAGGTGGTAATGCTGAAATACTTGAATTTACAACTATAAAATTCAAACTTATTGATGGTACAATTCTTCCAGCAGCAACTCTTAGACCCGAGACAATATTTGGTGTTACAAACATGTGGGTTAATCCAAATGTTGAATATGTAAAAGCTAAAATCAATGATGAAATATGGATTCTTTCCAAACAAGCATATGAAAAAATTATATTTCAAGTTGATAGCATCAAACTATTAAAGGAAAAAATAAAAGGTCAAGACTTAATCGGAAAAAAATGTATAATTCCATTAATAAATAGGGAAATAAAAATACTTTCAGGACCTTTTGCAGATCCAAATGTTGCTTCAGGAATTGTAATGTCAGTTCCAGCACATGCGCCCTATGATTGGATTGCATTAGTTGAATCTGGGGAAGATATCGATCCTATTACTATAATAGACGTTAAAGGTTATGGAACAAATCCTGCTAAAGAAGCATGTGATGCCTTAAACATCAAAAGTCAAACTGAAACAGAAAAACTTGATCAAGCAACAGAAGAAATATACAAAAAAGAGTTCCATACAGGGTATCTTAATGAAAATACAGGGAAATATGCTGGAATTAAAGTATCAGATATTAAAGATGAAGTAAAAAATGAACTTATAGAAAACAATCAAGCAATAATAATGAGAGAATTTTCTGAAGAAGTTATTTGCAGATGTGGTAGAAAAGTAATAATTAAACAAATACCTGATCAATGGTTCATTAAATACTCAGATGGAAATCTTACAAATAAATCAAAAAAACATGTATCAAATATGAACATATCACCAGAGGATTATAAAAATGAATTACCTGGAATTCTTGAATGGTTTGATGATAGAGCATGCATAAGAAAAGGTTCATGGCTTGGAACAGAATTTCCTTTTAAAAAAGACTGGATAATTGAACCAATATCTGATTCTACACTTTATCCTGCATATTATATAGTATCAAAATATATTAATGAGGGAAAAATCAAACCTGATGAATTAACTGTTGAATTTTTTGATTATGTTTTCATTGGTAAAGGAAAAGCAAAAAAACCTATATGGAGCATAATAAAAAATGATTTTGACTATTGGTATCCTGTTGACTTAAACCTTGGAGGAAAAGAGCATAAAACAGTACACTTCCCTGTATTTTTAATGAATCATGTAGCAATAATGCCAGAAGAAAAACGCCCAAAAGGAATATTTGTCCATTGGTGGGTTACACAAAAGGGAAAAGAAAAAATTAGTAAATCCAAAGGTGGAGCTGAACATATAAATGAAGCTGCAATAAAATATGGCGTCGATGCAATGAGACTATATTATTCACATATTGGATCACCATTTGTTGACATAGAATGGGATGTTGAAGCCGTTACAAAATATAAAAATAGACTAGCAAATATCTATAAACTTGTTTATCAAATAAAGGAATTAAAAGATAAAAGTAACAATAATTTAGACAATTGGCTAATAAGTATAATGCATAGATCAATAAAAAAGACAAAAGATGCCCTAGAAAACTATGATCTACGGATTGCTACTAATGAAATATTTTTTGAATGCCAAAAAAACATCCAATGGTATCTAAATCGAGGTGGTGGTAACAAAAAAATCCTTAATAACTTTTTAAAAAACTGGATAATACTTATGACACCTATCGCACCCCATCTTTCAGAAGAACTATGGATGTTAAAAGGTATGAAAAATCTTGTATCTTTAGAAAATTATCCATCATTTAATCAAGAATTTATTTCTGAAAAAGATGAAGTTGGAGAATATCTACTTCAAAAAGTAACATCGGATATATCTGAAATATTAAAAGTAACAAAAATCCAACCAAAAAAAATATTTATTTATACTTCACCAGAATGGAAAATAAATATTATGAAAAAAACAATAGATCAGATAGATAAAAATACATTTAACATTGGTATGATAATTAAAGATACAATTACAGATCCAAAATTAAAAAATAATGCTAAAGAAGTATCTCAATATGTTGGGAAACTTCAAGGTGAAATAAAAAAACTTAATGAAAATGATAAGAAAAGATACCTTACTGATATCAAAGAATTCACATATCTTGAACAAGCAAAAGATTACCTTAATAATATTTTCAAATGTGAAATTATGATTTACTCATCTGATTCAGATAACATTTATGATCCTTTAAATAAAAATAGATTTGCAGCACCATTAAGACCCGCAATTTATATTGAATAAAAAATTTCATACATGTATTATTTTAGAAGGACCATCTAGTAATTCCTCTGGATCTTCAGGTATTTCTCCAACATTAAAAGCTTTAGTTGTTGTTTCACAATAGTAATATTTTTCACCATTTTTATCTTCGATAAAACTTCCATGGTCTCCTTCTAATTTTATTCCTATTGCTAGATGTCCAACAGTTTCATCATTTTCTATCCAAGTGTAAAATAATATAACAACATCATATCCTAAATTATTCATTATTGCAGCATAAAGAACTGATGAGTCTTCACAGTCACCTTTTTTTTCAACTAAGGTTTCTACAGGATATCTCCAATATTCTGTGCATCCTTTTGTTTCATTGTCAAGTTCATAATCAATATTTTCTTGTACAAATTGTAATATAAAATTTGCAGTGGTATATTCATCATAACCTTGATCATGTGCAATTGATGATAATTCTTCAGCAATGTTTTCTATTACTTCTTCATTAGATGTTACAAATGAGACCATTTTTGTATTTGGTGAGATAGGATCATTTTGAGGATTGCGATTAGTTTCATATTCAATATAATAGTTATATGTATCAACAGGTACTTCTAGTGAAATTCTCCAATATTTTCTGTCAAATCTCCAGGCATAATTTCTAGTAAAAGTTTCAATTACTGGTTTTTCTTCTTTAACATATGTTATATCATACCATATTACACCTTGGCTACCTCTTGATTCAATATTAAAAACATCACTTGCTTTAACATTATCCAATACAAAAGATAAATTTTCTTTATCACTGATGCTAATAATATCAACTTTAAAAAGGTCGCTATCATACATTTCAATTATAATTTTTGTTGTAATTTTATTATCAGGTATATCATAGTGAATAACCTTATTTACACTTTGCTTTTGATTAAGTAAAACCCACCATTTTTTTCCATCATTTGTTATTTCTTCTTCTGAGCCCTCAATAATTATTTTAAAATATACTTGAGCCCAGCCTAAAAAATCTACTTTATTTATTATTTTAAAATCTCTTATTTTAATATCTATTGATAAATCTCCATAATCATAAATATCATAATAATCAGCATAACCATCCTTATCAGTATCGACATGAGCATTTGGATCATTTGGAAATTCATCAATTTCTAAAGGAGGATTAGTTGTACTATCACCTTGATCTTTACCATCATTCCATTTATCAGGGTATCCATCATTATCTTTATCTATACTTGCAGATGGATCATATCTAAAAGCATCGATAATAAGATTTAACGTGCTATTATCTTGGTTTTGCCCTTTATTCCATTCATCAGGAAAACCATCACCATCAGTATCAATACTAGCTGCAGGATCAGATGGAAATGCATCAACATGATCAGGGACTCCATCATTGTCAATATCTGACTTTGTTTGTTTTGAGTTATTATTATATAAATTTATACAACCAGCAAATATTGATATAATGATAATTATTATTGAATATAAAGCTAATTTTTTCATAATTATTATTTTTAATAGTATATTCTTAAATATAAAAAGTATTCTATTGTAATAAAATTAAAAAGATTTAGTTTATAACGTGAGATTAATATGAATAGCTACAATCTATTAAAATCTGAAAAAACATGGAATGCAATTGCAAAAAGTTTTGATATAACAAGAAAAAAACCCTGGAATCAATGTATAGATTTCATAAATGATTTATCAAAGGAAGATATCGTAGCGGATTTTGCTTGTGGTAATGGTAGACATCTCATACCCGCTGCTAAACATTGTAAATACGTAATTGGTCTAGATATATCAGGTAAATTAATAGAAATTGTTCAAAAAAAATTAAACAATGAAAAAATCAGAAATGTCACCTTAATTCATTCAGATATTGTAAACAATCCAACCGAGTCAGAATCAGTTGATGCAGCTATGTACATCGCAGCTCTTCATAATATTCAAGGGCGAATAAATAGAATAAATTCATTAAAAGAAATTAGAAGAACCTTAAAAAATGATGGAGTTGCTCTGATTAGCGTTTGGTCTCGTTGGCAAGATAAATATAGGATGCATTTTTTAAAAAAATGGTTTTTTCAAATAGGAAATTCTGAGTTTGGTGATATTGATATATTATGGAGACAACATGGTTTAAATATTCCTCGTTTTTATCATCTTTATAGTAAAAAAGAATTTCAAAAAGATCTTAAAGATGCAAATTTAAAAATCATTGAAATAAATAATACAAAACTAATTTCTAAGAAACATCCAGATAATTATTTTGCTATCGTAAAAAAATGAATTAATACTTATTTAAATTTAATATCCTCTTTTTTCGTAATATAACTAACTACTATAAGAAGAATTATTGAAATAAATATGGCCCATATAGCAGATAGGAATCCATGATTTGGTATTAACTTAAACTGGAATAAGAAAATAGATATTTCACCACCAATTATACTTATTATACATCCCCATTTCGTTGCCCTTTTCCAATAAAGTGCAGCTATTGTCGTTGGACACAAAACAGCAAGTCCTGAGAATGTTGTTTTTACAAGAGTTCCCATTATACCTACACTTGGGTCATATCCTCCGATTACAAACAAAATAGCAAAAATTGCAAGCACAATAATTAAGATTTTTCCAATTAGAATTTCTCTGCCTTTTTTTTTCTTATAAGGAATATCTCTTGAAAGCATTGTTGACAATGATAATAATTGTGAATCAGCTGTTGACATTAAAGCAGCAAGGGCTCCAATCATTACAAACGCATAAACTGGTGCTGCATATTTTTCTACCATCATAGGTAGTACCATATCACTTGACTCAGGATTGATTCCAGCACCATGAGCCCAAACACCAATTAACACCGGGAAAAGAAACAAAAAAGATACAACCAAAGGATAAAGAATCATAGCCATTTTTAAAGATTTCTGGTTTTTCGCTGTGTAAAATCTTGAAAAAATTTGTGGAAACATAGGATCCGCAAATATCCATAAAAGCATAAATGAAAACCATATTTGAGGAAGGAAATATTCACCTCCACCTGGACGTGAAAAAAGTTTAGGACTATTTGCATATGCTGCGATGTTTGCAGCCTCAAATCCGCCAAGACTTGATGCAATGAATATAACTGCAAGGGTCATTGCAACAATCATTATAATACCTTGAATTACATCAGTCCATCCTGATCCTCGCATTCCACCAAATAAAACATAAAACATTATGATAATCATTACAATAATTGCTCCTATTTGCATTTCAATGCCAGCCATATTTTGTAGCAGTATACCTGCACCGATTGCTTGCGTAGCAAGATATGGAATTGTAAAAATAACCATAATGCCCATGAATAAAAGTCTAAGAGATGTACTGTTAAACCTATCACCAATAAGTTCAGGAGGAGTTATATACCCTTTTTCTTTTCCAAGAATCCAGACTTTTCTACCAATGACAAAAAACATTATTGCCATGATACCTGTTCCAAAAGCCATTATTCCATATTGACCAAAACCAGTTTTATAGGCATTTCCAGCAAATCCAAGAAATGTAAAAGCTGAAAAATTTGTAGCAATTAATGTAAAAAAAAGAATTATTGATCCAAACGACCTATTTGCTAGAAAGTAATCTTCAGGTGTTTTTTTAGTACATCTATGAGCATATAATCCTAATCCTAATATAACAATAAAATATAAAACAACTAGCAATAGGAATATCACTCATCATCCCTCCAATAAACTTTTATAAATAAGTAAAAAATAAAAGAAGTAATTAATGTTAAAATCAAAATATAGTAAACCCATAAAGGCATTCCAAGAAGTAAAGGTTTTGACTGCCCCCAACCCCAGAAATCAAGAGAAAGGATAAAAAGTACTATAAATAGCAAATAAGCAAAAGCGTTTTTTTTATTTAGAAGCCAAGAAGGATAATTTTCCATACTTCACTCCTCCTCTAATATTATTATTTTTAAATGTTTCCTGGTTTTTAGGGCTGGAAACATTTTATAAAAAACAATGCCCGCTCAGCTAAAATTCAGGATAAAAAAGACGTTATTAAGTTTTTCTAAATTGAAAAAAAAATAAATTTTTTTTAAAAAACAACATTTTATTATTACATAAAATTGAGCGTAAATTATAAATACTACTTAACACTTGTTAATATTGGTGGGTTTAGTTCGGAAGTTTAAAATGGACTTTTAGATTATTCTATTTTTCATTTTTTCCTTCCTCCCTAAGAGCTAAACCCATTCAACCTTTTCCTTTTGTTTCGGTTTTCAATTCATTAAGACTTATTATTTGTTTACAGTATGGACAATTTCCCATTTTATATTCCTCAATAATAGTTACGATTTAAATCATTTAAATAAAAATCGATTTTTTGGAGGTTTTTGTGAATTGGTTTTAATAAATAATAAAAGAAGTTTATAAATATCCACTTGTTTTAAATTTTGATTTTGAGGGAGGAAAAATAATAAATATAATTAACCCAAATAAAACAAATAGGTCAAGCTCTTACCACTAAACCAAAATTA
>CP070836.1:556700-559363 GCA_020341795.1 Thermoplasmatales archaeon | reverse complement strand
TTTTATCTGGAGGTAATAAATGATTGTTTTTACTTTTTGCTCTACTTGTAATCATATAGTTGCTATTGATAAATACGGTTTAATCAAATGCTCTAGGTGTAATAGTTGTTTTATTGTTGATATGAATTATAAACAAAAAAGGATAAAGGAAGGTTATAGTTGAAACTATCTGAATATATTTTTCACATGTACCATTTGAAGCGTAATAAGAAAGGTCAGTTCATAAAAGAGAAAAAAGCACGATCTAAGGAGGTTTAATTTGTTGAGGGATCCTAAAGGTCGTTTTGTTAAAGGTCATGCAGCTCTACCAGGTCGTGATCCAGTTACTGGTAGATTTATAGTAAAAGATTCCATGGATTCTGACGATAAATATTCCATGGTTAGTAAGGAGGTGGATATGTTTTTGAAAAACATTAGGAGTATAGATGAAAAAAGATAGTTTGCATAAATTAAATTGTTTCAGATGTGGTGAAGTTTTTGCATGAACTCTTTAACATTGATAATGTTATACCTCTGTTGCTTTTTATTGTAATTCTTTTTGGTATTTTCTTGTTTGCTCTTGCATTTTATCTAGCTTATAAGAAAAGAGCTTAGATATTTGTTTGCCTATACCACCACCATTATTATATACCATAATTATTTTGTATTGAGATAAAAAAGCCGTATACATACAGCTTTGCACCCAAATTAGGTAAAATTAGGTAATATGGGTGCAGAATTGAATAAGGGTGTAAAAATAAAATTTGTACATAAATTAAGAATTTTGATACTGTGCAAATGTATTATAGGGGAATATCTTGACTAGTATATTTTCAAAAATATGTTTAATAATCAAGTTAATTGGATTTTTACTTCTGGTTTTCATAATTCTTACAATAAATTCGTCCCAATTTGTATCATTAGAAATATCTAATCCATATTGTTCATCATTATAATTATTATTATACGATTTTTTATTTATTGGAAAATATATCGATAATCCATTTGCATTAGGAAAATTACTACCATGACACTCTGCAATTATTACTTCTGAATAAGTAGTGATAACATTTTCAATGCAATGCATTATAGTTTGATTATTTTCAACTTTCTGATAATTATTGATAAACTCAAAAAAATCTACTACTCCTTCATCAAATGTACTAATTGAACTTAGTATTGATAATATGTTTTTACGTGATACATCATAATTATTCAATAAATGTTGACAGAGAATATCAATATTTAATGCTAAACTATCGAGATAATCTGTTCGGATTGCACTCATAGTAATCATGTCAGGAGCAGGAGTGTTAGAATATATCGTTTCAATAACATATTCACCTATTTCATAATTTGTCATAGAATGATTCTTTTCAAATAAATCACACATTGCTTCAATTGTACCATACCAATGTCCATAGCCACTAACTGCCTCACTACCAATATACATATCTACACAGTCTCTTAATTCATAAACTGATTCGAGGGATCCCATTAAACAGGGAGCAGTAAAACAGATAATATCAATACCACCAGAATTTGTTAATGCATTCTGAATTTCATCCATACTTAACATATCATTATCTGTATCATCAACACACGCTCCACGCCACCCTGCACCATGGTTATACAATGAAAGAAAATATCTCTCTGCAGGAAAATTTTCTTTTGAAAATTGAATAAAATCATAAATTGTTTGGTATTCGCCCATATTGACTTCATCCATTTCCCTAATTAATTCTGTTTCATGTTGTCCATTAATATACCACAATGATGCAGGTTGATGCTCTCCATCCTGTAAAACAACAATATTAAGATTTTCACCTGAACAGGTTTCCTGAACAAAAGTCGGATATTCTTCTGTTCCCATGGTTAATGGATCGAAAGCATTATCAAAATCAGCATCATCATAAAACATCCATGTCCATTCCTTAGTTGAACTGTCTTCAAGATTATGTGATTTTTTTTCCTGTTTTTCCGCATCATAATGATTAATGAGTGAATTTTCACTATTACATTTTATTAATGATTTTATGACTTCATTATTTATTTGATCATCAGGATTTCTTGAAAATAGACCAGAATATTGATTAAAAGTATTTTTTATAATATATTCATCTTGATGAGTTTTTCCGTTTACAAAGGGTATCATGGAAATACTGGTTATCATTCCAATTATTATGTATGTAGTAATTTTTTTCATATTTGCATCACAATATCTTTATTAACTTTAACACCCAATATGCAAATAAAAAATTTTTTATCAGATTTTAGTGTATTCAGTAATTTTTTATTAATTATTTCCTGTTTTGTGAAAAATGGGGGAAAATCCAAGATAAAATTATTCAAAACATAAAAATAAAACGATAAAAAATGTAATTTTTACCACTTTTGTTTTACCACTATATTTTTAACACTAGAAAAATGAACAACACCGAAATAACATAAAGTCGATTAAAATTTTTTCTTTAAAATTTTATTATCTCTTTATTTCATTTACAATATTCACAATTATTATAATAATTTGGGTGCAGAATTGAATAAGGGTGCAAAGCCTAGCTACACAGATAATATATTATATTGATGTTTTTTGGGGTGTAAGTTGAACTTTAAGTTATTGGCCGGCAGGCGGCGTGAAGGACCCTTTTTTCTCCTGTTGGAGCATAAGTTTGGTGGTGTCG
>CP070836.1:551972-556600 GCA_020341795.1 Thermoplasmatales archaeon | reverse complement strand
TTCAACACAAGCTAAGCTAAAAAAAATACATGAAGAGGAAAATAAAATTGACATTTTTAAACTCGTAGATGAAGCTGTTAAAAACAAAAAAATTATTAAAATTTAAAATCAATATTTTCTGACCAACCAGATATAACATTTTTCTTCTGATCGATTTTTTTGATATATGGTTTTATATCAATAACAGGTGTCCCTTCTATTGCTTCTAATCCTTTTACTTTTAAAATATTATTTTTTCTTTCGACTAATTCAACAACTGAATAAGCAAGTGGATTAGGATGATATGGAGATCTGGTTGTAAAAACACCATGAGGTTTGTCATCCCAGGGTGTTTTTACGATTAATTTAAATCCTTTTGATTTATGAAGCCAGTAAAAAATATGAAGATGGGTAAAACTATCAATATCTTTCAATCCTTCTTGATATTCTTCATAAATTTCTATCTCTGATAATTTATAAATACCTTGTCTTGGTGCTTGTTCTAATATTTTGAAAGGTGAATGTATAATACCGATTATTTTGAGTTCAACTTGTAGTTTATTCATAAAATTAATTATAGATTTTCTTATTTTATAATTTGTACTATTTCCTTTTTATTATAACAAAATAAAAAAAATTTATTAGCTAATGAAGCGCGCGATATTTATATTTGATAATATAATAAAAAATAATTTGAGGATTATTTTAAAGGAAATAGAAAGTTTTATATATCTTGGATATATACAATATAATGTATAATATAATTATTTATATACAATATGTTGTATCTTACATATATCTGGAGAGAATAGAATGGAATGTCCGTATTGCCATCATATTGAAACAAAAGTCACAGATTCTCGTGACACTGGAACACTCTCAATCAGACGTAGAAGAGAATGTCTGAAATGTTGTAAGAGATTTACAACATATGAATATATTGAATTAACCCCCATATATGTTAAAAAGAAAGATGGTCGTTTAGAAAAATTCAATCGTAATAAAATTAAAAATGGTCTAATAAAAGCTCTTGAAAAAAGACCAATCAATCATGAAAAAATTGATGAAATCCTAAATAAAATTGAAGAAAAAATAAGAAGAACTGGTAAAGAAGAAATAGAAAGCAAAACAATAGGTGAATATGTAATGGAAGCTTTGAAAAAAATTGATCAAGTCGCATACATTAGATTTGCATCAGTTTACCGTAGTTTTGCAGACGTTTCTTCATTTGAAGAAGAAATTAAAAATCTTTCAAAAAAAATGTGGTAGGAGGGATTAAATAAAAATGATTCGAAAAATAAGGAAACGAGATGGAAAAATAGCTGATTTTAATCCAATAAAAATAACAAACGCTATTTGGAAAGCAGCACAAGCAGTAGGTGGAAAGGATTATAAAAAATCAGTAGAGCTAACTGACAGAGTAATGGAAAACATTGAAAATAGTCTTCAAAAAGGTGAAATACCAACAGTTGAACAAGTTCAAGATATTGTTGAAAAAACATTAATTGAAGAAGGTCATGCTAAAACAGCAAAAGCATACATTCTCTATCGAAAACAACACCAGGATATGAGAGAAATAGGAGGACTTTTAAAAGATATCGATGTGGTAGATGATTATCTTTCAATGATGGACTGGAAAGTTCAAGAAAACAGTAACATGAGCTATTCACTTCAAGGATTAAACGTTTATGCAACAGAAAACATAGTATCACATTATTGGCTAAACAAAATATACCCTCCTGAAATAGGTGAAGCACATACAAGAGGAAATTTTCATATACATGATCTTGGAACCCTTGGTGCATACTGTGTTGGATGGGATTTAAAAGATATACTTCTACTTGGATTCCGTGGAGTTTCTGGAAAAATAGAAAGCAAACCTGCTAAACACTTTGGTACAGCACTTATGCAGATTGTAAACTATCTATATACATTACAAGGAGAAGCAGCAGGAGCTCAAGCACTATCAAATTTTGACACTTTATTGGCACCCTTCATTAAACATGATGGATTAAAATATAAACAAGTTAAACAAGAAATGCAGAAATTTTTATTCAACATGAATGTTCCAACACGTGTTGGTTTTCAAAGCCCTTTCACAAATATAACACTTGATTTAACAGTTCCAGGCTATATGAGAGATGAACCAGTGATAATAGGTGGCGATCTTCTAGATGACAACTACTCAGATTACGTTGATGAAATGGATATGATAAACCAAACCTTTGCAGAGATCATGCATGAAGGAGATGCAAAAGGACGACCATTTACGTTTCCTATACCAACATATAACATCACAAAAGACTTCAAATGGGAAAATGATGGTTTCGAACCAATTTGGAAGATGACAGCAAGATATGGAATACCATATTTTTCAAATTTCATTAACTCTGATATGAAACCTGATGATGCACGTTCAATGTGCTGCAGACTAAGACTTGACAACAGAGAACTCAGAAAAAGAGGCGGTGGATTGTTTGGTGCAAATCCAAAAACAGGATCAATAGGAGTTGTAACAATTAATATGCCAAGACTTGGATATCTGTCTAAAGATGAAAGAGATTTTTTTAATAGACTCGACAACTTAATGGAAACTGCTAAAGAAAGTCTTGAAATCAAACGTGAAATCATAGAAAATCTGACATTTAGTGGACTACACCCATATTCAAGATTTTACTTATCAGATATTAAAAAAACTTTTAGAGAATACTGGAAAAATCATTTCTCAACAATAGGCTTAATCGGTATGAATGATGCACTGCTGAATTTAATAAACAAAAGCATTGCAGATCCTGAAGGAAAAAAGTTGGCAGAAAAAGTTCTCGATCACATGCGTGAAAAACTTGCAGATTTTCAAGATGAAACAGGAAATATATTCAACCTAGAAGCAACACCAGCTGAAGGTGCAAGCTACCGTCTTGCTCGAACAGATAAAGCACAATTTCCAGAGATTCGCACGTTTAACCAAGAAAAATACAACGGGGGAAATGGCGGTAGAAGTGTTGAACCATATTACACAAACTCAACCCAATTACCAGTAGGATATACTACTGATATATTTGAAGCACTTGACCTGCAAGATTCATTGCAGTCAAAATATACAGGTGGAACAGTACTACATGTATTTCTAGGTGAGGAAGAACCCTCTGCATCAGCGACAAAAAAACTTGTAAGAAAGATAGCAGAAAATTATTCTCTTCCATATTATACAATGACTCCGACGTTTAGCGTTTGTCCAGAGCATGGTTATATTCCTGGAAAACATGAAACATGTCCAATCTGTGCTGGTCAGAAAAAAACCATCTCATGCGAAGTATATTCCAGAGTTGTTGGATATTTAAGACCTGTAAATCAATGGAACCGTGGTAAACAACAAGAGTTTAATGATAGGAAAACATTTGATATGAAGATTAAAAAACTCATGGTACCTGCATGAAGATAGGTGGTTTTCAAAAAACATCTCTTTTGGATTTCCCGGATTTGATTAGTGCAATTATTTGGACCGTGGGGTGTAATTTTCATTGCCCATTCTGCTATAATAAAAACCTTGTTGAAGGTAAAGTTGAAATTATTCCTAACGAGGAGATTTTTTCTTTTCTAAAAAAACGTATAGGCTTGATTGAAGGACTTGTAATATCTGGAGGAGAGCCGTTAATGCAGGATGATATTATAGATTTTTGTGAAAAAGTTAAAAAACTTGGATATCTAATAAAAATTGATACAAATGGTATGTATCCAGATAAATTACAAGAGCTTATTGATAAAAAACTAGTTGATTATATCTCTATGGATGTAAAAGCTCCAAAGAATAAATATAGCACGCTATCTGGAGTTAAAACAGATATAAAAAAAATTGAAAAATCAATAGATATCATACGCTCTAGTTATATTGATTACGAGTTTAAAACAACATTTGTACCAGGTCTTTTATCCAAAGAAGATATATTAGAAATTGGTAAATGGATTAAAGGTTCAAAAAAATATTTTATTCAACAATTTAAAAATGATGTACCAGTGATCTCATCAAATCTTGAAAATATATCTTCTTATTCTAAAGAAAAACTTAACAGTGTACTAGAAAAAGTTAAAACTTTTTTTGAAATATGTAATATACGCGGTGTATAATTTATGGTAAGTGATGAAATCCAAGCTGGATTGAAACTTGTAAGGGATATTCTGAATACTTCAGATGTGTCAGTTGTAGTTGTTAAAAACAATCAAGTGCTTACTAAAAAAAAGGGGGCTGGGATAAAACCAATCATTTATGCAATTGAAGAGCTTGGTGAAAACATACATGAGTCAATTCTAGGTGATCGTATACTTGGAAAAGCCTCATCATTATTATGTAGATATGCAAAAATCAAAGCAGTATATTCACCTCAGGCTACAAAAACTGCTATTGCTCTTCTAATTAAGGGTAGTATTCCAGTTCAGGTTGATCATATTATTCCTTATGTTACAAATAGGGATAGAAGTGGTTTATGTCCATTTGAAAAAATGCTTGAAAACATTACAGAACCAGAAATTGCCTATAATATTTTGACAAAGATAATTAAAACCGATTTTAATACTGCACAACAAGCAGTAATAGACCCAATAACTAGTAGAGATATCACTGGGGAAGATGTATCATAATATAAAAAAAAGAT
>CP070836.1:547847-551872 GCA_020341795.1 Thermoplasmatales archaeon | reverse complement strand
GCAGGCTTTGCACACATTAGTGATATTAGACGTTGAAATGTAATTATTTCTTTTTTTGCAAGATACAAAAATAGGGGATATATTGTTTCAACACCTGGCAGACCAGATGGTGCACTATCGAAATCAACATCTTTTTCATCCTGTGTATGAGGTGCATGATCTGATTCAAGAACATCAACTAGTCCATTTTTTAATGCATTGAATAAAGACTCTCTATCAAAACTTGTACGAATAGGTGGATTAACCTTAAAAAGTGTCTCACTACTCATGTTTTTTTCAACACTAAAGAGACTATGATGTGGTGTAACACCACATGTTATATTGCTAGGTCTTTTTTTCAAGAGTTCAAGTCCTTCACAGCTAGAAACATGACATATGTGAATTGGTGTAATAAGATCTTTTGATGAATTAATTATTTCTTTTATAGATAATTCTTCACAGCTAGTAGGTCTAAACCGCATATGATCTGAAATACCTGATTCGTTATTTTTATGCTTAATTAAACATTCCTCATCCTCAGCATGAAATAACACAGGTTTACCGGTAATACCAATAAGATCCAATGATTCACGAAGTTTGATTTTATCAAATAATAATGAGAGGGTTGTGTTACCTAAATAAATTTTAAATCCCGAACTTTTTTTCCCAAGCCTTTCAATTAAATTTAGATTTTCACTTGTAACCCCTGAAAATACCCCAAAATCAACAAATGATTTCTGTTCAGCAGTTTTAATTTTATCAGATAAAGTCTGAAGAGTTGTAGTATGGGGGATAGTATTTGGCATATCAAATACACAAGAAATACCACCAAATGCAGCTGACATAGAACCACTTGAAAAATCCTCTTTATGAGTCATCCCTGGATCTCTAAAATGAACATGGATATCTAAACCTGCTGGGAGAATTAATTTATTTCCAAAATTAATATGCTTTTCACCGCTTAGAGTTTTTTTAATTTCCACAATTTTTCCATTTTTTATACCAATACAACAATTTTCAAATGCACCCTTGTAATAGACTTTTCCTTCAACAACTAGATCCATCAAGTTTCTTCTCCATTATTTCTCCATAAGGCTCAATCTCGGTAAAAATCTGACCGCTAAATCTATAAATTTTAGTAGATTTATCAAACCATGCATCAGGCATAAGACCGGCCTTCATACAAGTATGGCTTAAAAACTCTTCTTTATTCCAACCTTGTTCAACTGGTACCTGTGGAAGTAAAAGTCCTTTATAAAATCCTTGCTCAACAATTAGGCCGTCCCGTCCAATTTCAATTTTAGATAAATACTCCTTTGGTTTTTCAACTTTTATCTCTTCAGGTTTTGTAAGAATTGTAACTTCAATAATAATTTGTTCAAATTCACTTGGAACCAGTGGTGGGAAACGAGGATCATGTGTTGCTGATTTAGCACCTTCTGCAATAGCATCTCTCAGGGGCATAACAGGAAGTGGGATTCCAATGCATCCTCGTAAATCATGACTTGGATGAGTATGAATTGTGACAAAAGATCCTTGTTTTTTGGAGAAAACACCTTTTAAATCTGATTCTGGAATGACATTGTTATTTACATATTCTTCAATGACTGTTCTTGCATAACTTACTGCTTTTTTACCATCATCGATGCTAAGCATGATAGAAAGTATTTAAAAATGTATTAAATAAAATTTGGTTAAAAATATTGTTTAGTTTAACTGTATATTTTACTTCTAAGTTTTTTGTCTATTCTTCATCAATAATCCTTTCAAGATCAATATCCTTTGACATAATTATATCTATGAATTCTTCACGAACTTCAATGATATCATCATAATAATAGGTTACATTAACACCATTTTCTTCTACAGGATAGGAAACATTAACTGAATAATTACCTGGGGTAAGTTCTAAATTATAAATACCAAATTTATTTGATATAGTTGAGGCAAATATACCTTCATTTGTTATTGGACTATAATTAATAGTAATATTTCCTATGTTTTCTTCATTATAGGTAGTTATTCCTGTATAGCTAACAGATTTCTTAATTAATTCAAAGTTTTTAGTTTCACTAAGCTGGCTTTCATTAAGTTTCATCTGCTCACCTTCAAGTTCATATACTAAGGTTTCTCCAATATATTTCTGAAGTGTAATATTATAAGATCCAGGTTGTAGGAAAACACTATATGTTCCATTTATCACAGATTTTGTTTCAACCTGCTCCGCTGTGTTGTCCTCAACATCTGTATCTACCTCGAAATTAATTGTAACACCTTCTATAAAGTTACCATCATATGATGTTATTCCAGATACTGTTACTGGTACAAGACCAACTGATAAATTATAATCAGTAGATGTATTTGCCTCGACGTAAACTTCCTCTTCAGAAACATCATATGGAAGATTAGGCTTAACTTTTAATATATATTTGTTTTGATTTCCAGAAATTATATTTTCAAATTTATACACGCCCTTATTCAATGTTGTAGTATTTGCTACAGATCTTGTCGCTCCAGTTTGTTTATTATAAACAAATAAAAGCTCAACATCAACACCTTCTAATACCTCCTCATTAGAATCATAAACACTATTCTTATTTTTATCATAATAAACTGTTCCTGTTATATCACCTGGTTTTTGTAATGTTGCATTATATGTATTATTACCTTCATAAAACGGAACAGCTCCGAAAAGGGCAATATTATAACCATCTTTATCATCAATACTTATTTGATAAATACCTGGTTCTAGACCTGAATAATCATAATACCCATTTTCAAGATTTAATAATTGAATTGGGGTTTCTTCGAATTGTGTAATTCTTTCTCCTTGTGTTTCAAGTATTTCCCATATTGTTACTGAAATGTTTTCAATAGGTTTATCAACTGTAATGTTTAATATCCCATCGTCATCTGTATCATTAAACACATAACCTTCTATATTTGCAGGATCAATGGTAACATTAAGATATCTTTCATAATTGTCTGATCGGCGCATTGCGTCTTCTTCAGATATAGGTGCAAGATTTCCTTCTCCTTCAAATGTTATATTTTTCATTGGGAAAATTGTTTCACCAATAACTTTCTGGATTTGAATTTGGCTTCCTGCTCCCGCGATTACATTAAATTGATCAGTGGTAAAGTTACCTTCTGCAATAAATTCAAATTTATCATGGTCAATAGGTATTTGTACATCTCCATAAAATGTTAAATTCTTCTGAACTATCACTGATGCATTGATTGGTTGATTGTTAAATTTAACGGTTCCATTGATAATTGCTCCTTCATAGTATTTAGCAATTACAACCGCTGCTTTTCCTGAGTTTTGATATTGATATCTTACATCAGTAAGATCAGAGATAAATTCTGCATAAAAATGTTTCATATCAAGACATGGTATTTGCCATCTATAAATATCATTTTCACCAGTTTCAGATGTTCCTTTGGGGCCAATATATGTTTTATAAAACATTGTTTCAAAATATTTATCTTTGTATTTTTGACCTGTTGTTTCAACAACTGTTCTTCTTTTATCGGCTATAGATAAATCAAGAAAAGTCTCTAAAGGTTCGTTATCATAATTTCTTTCAATTTCTTCAGATTGAGGATAATAGGTTGCACCAGAGAACGTAAGCTCAATGAAATCATCCTTTGGCGCTCCAACAAGTATAAGGCTTTTATCAGATAAAAATGCAAAAATATTGAAAATTTGTCTATCGTAACCTTCTACACCATAGTAACGAATACTTAAATCTGTTACATCTTGAATATCATGATACAGCCAAGTAACCTGCTCATCAGTATAATTATTCATTAAAGCTGCAAAATCATGATAAACCGCATTAATCCGCCATTGAGCTCCCACTGTTAAAAGTTTAGGATTAATTTCTTCATCCACATACTTCATATACATTTCATTTATTAAATCGCCATAAGAAGTAGATTCATCTGTTGGATTCTGCATCCATGTTATAACTTTTTCAGAATCATTACCAAGATGTTTTTCTAAAATATATTTTACTTCATCAGATAACGCACCTTTATTT
>CP070836.1:543862-547747 GCA_020341795.1 Thermoplasmatales archaeon | reverse complement strand
GCCTTAGATGGTCTTGGTCAACTTTTTGGACTTTGGGAGAGCTCAAATATTGCTCGGGTAATAACAGGTCTTTTAATTGGTATTGTTTGTGGAATAGCAATTGGAGTAATAATAGATGAAATTAGAGAGATTATTTCAATTAGAACAAAAAAATAATTAATAATCTTAAGATATGATAAAACTATTGTTTAAATTCATTTTTTGATATAATTATAAGTATTACTGATATAATTGCAAAAACACTTGAAGCAAATAATGGGCCGAATGTAAATATTGCAAGGATCGCTGCAGTTAAGGCAAATCCCCACAATTTTTTTCTAATTGAAAGAATCCCTCCTAATATTGAAAATATTGATAGGATTAACAAAATTACTATACATGCTTGTAAAAATGTTTTTATTGTTTCGATTTCCAGATTCGTGCTTGAGAAATAAGATTCAATCAATGTATCAGGTAAAACAGCGGTACTTATTGCAGTGAGAATTGCTAATAATCCAGATATTATTAATAGAATTCCAGCAATTAATGGATAGGATGGTTTAATATAATTTTCAATATTTGCCATAAATGTTCTCATGGGTGATAACTAAATTTATTATATAATTTTAATTAAAAATTTATTTTTTTCTTTTTCCTGAGGTAATATTATTTGTAAGTATTTTTGGCATTATTTTTGTTGTTGCATGTAAATATAAAAGTATGCCATATGGGAAAATTGCTAATTGTAGATATCCTCTTTCTATCTCTGTTGTAATATAAATCCATGCGGTTACAGGTATATGTAATAATATTGATAATAATACATATTTTATTAATTTGTAAGAGTAAACACCAAATCCAATATATAAACCAGTTGCTCCATGTAACATAATAATTCCAAGTGATCCAAGTACTGTTAATACCAATGAAAATGTATCAACTGATCCTCCCATATATAATAAAATTAAGGCTAATAAAATAAATATCGATCCAAAACCAAGACCCAGTGATAAACCATATATTACGGTTACTTTTCTTCCTTGGAATCTTCTAAGATTTAGAATCATTGTTTTAAAAAGTTGTTCAAGAAGTGGGTATAAAATAATAAATAATACTGCAACAGCAGCGGTATTAGCCTCAATAATAATTGCAATAACGCCTATAATCATACCTATTACAAGGGTAATAAAAACATTTTTAAAATGAAATATTTCTTCATATCCTCTTAAGCTAATATAAAATAAAATAAGGACCGGAATTAATCCTAAAAATAATAAAGCTTGAGGGATCTGATCCATCTTAATTCCAGTCTAAATAGAGAAGAATATATTAAAGGTCATCGATTACATGTTTTGATTTATTTGGGGAGATGAAAATTTATGTTAAAAACACCTGTTATTGTATTAAATGTAAAAACATATGAAGAAGCAACTTGGAATAAAGCATTAGAAATCGCACAGATTATGGATGAAATATCAAAAGAAACAGGTGTAAGTATGGCAATATCTGTACAAGCAACAGATATATCATTATGCTCTCAGAAAGTATCAATACCTGTTTTTGCAGAACATATTGATCCAATAAATCCTGGAAGTCATACAGGTTGGACTCTTCCAGAAGCAGTAAAAGCAGCTGGCGCGATTGGAACATTGATAAATCATAGTGAACATAGACTTATCCTTTCTGATATTGATACATGTATCACTCGTGCAAAAGAGATGGATTTAGATCATATTGTATGCTCAAATAATGTGGCAACCTCAAGAGCAATAGCTGCATTTTCACCAAACTTTGTAGCCGTAGAACCTCCAGAGCTAATAGGTGGAGATATATCAGTTACTACTGCAGATCCAGATATTGTAATTGATAGTGTTGAAGCTGTAAGAAAAGTTGATGAAAACGTTAAAGTTTTATGTGGAGCTGGAGTAAAAAATGGTAAAGATGTAACCAAATCAGTTGAACTTGGCGCAGACGGAGTACTTCTAGCAAGTGGTATTGTAAAAGCAAAAGATAAAAAATTTGTTATTCGTGATTTAGCTGCTGGTTTACAAAAATTTTAATATTTTTAAAAATTTTATATTTATTAATTAAATCTTTAATAATGAGTAGTATTTTATAAAACAAGTTTCTGGAAATATTAGATAATAAATAAAAATTTATAAACAAATAAATATTCTCTTCAGTAAAAATATGGAGGATGAAGGAGGAGAGATATGCAACAAGAAATAAAACTTAGTGGATTAGGAATAGCAGGTCTAATACTAGGTCTTTTAGGTCTTATTTTTGTTGTCGTAGGTCTTATTATACCTTTTATTGTATTTGTTGGTTTAATATTTTGAATCATAGGCCTAATCTTTGGTGCAATTGCTTATTGGGGACAATGGAAAGATACTTATGGACTTGCTGGATTCATCATGAGTCTTATTGGTATAATCATATTTGTTGTAATATTAATTCTAGCAATTGTTTTTGTTACATCATATGGATACTTTTAAAAAAATCCGATAAACAAAATCTATTCCTTTATTCTTTTTTTATCGCTTATGCCCAACTTCAAGCTTACCCCAAAGGAGTATTTTTTATTATGGATTTAGCACTGGTTGGTTAATAGCACAAAAACTAAAAATAGGTTTTATTTCTGTAGTTTTCTGATTATAAATTCACCTATACCAGATGGAATAATTTCAATATCATCTCCAACATTAATATCATGGGCTTTAGCAAGTTGACTAGGAATTGTCAATACTAAACTACTACCCACTACTCGGGCTTTCCTTGTTAGAGGCATCTCCCATCCACCACAAGCACTGTAATGTATACTTGAATATATATATTTTTTGATTTTTTTTGATATATCCAAACATATTTATTTATTTATTTAAAATTACCATTAAAACATGGATAATAATCCAAAAAGTTATGAATAAAAAATATATACCCCCCAGATTGGTGCGAGGCATTATTATGAAAATATTTATTGATACAGCAGATCTTGATGAAATAAAAGAACTTGCAAGCTGGGGAATTATTGATGGTGTAACAACTAATCCAACACTTGTTAAAAAAAGTGGACTATCATTTAATGATATAATAAACGAAATTTTTAAAATCGTTGATGGACCTATAAGCCTTGAAGTGGTAAGTGAAAAAGCTGACGATATGATCAAAGAAGCAAAAAAACTTGTGTCGAAAGTTTCTGATAAATTCAGAAAAAATGTAACAATAAAAATACCTATGACCCCTGAAGGTCTAAAAGCTGTAAAGAAACTAAAGAAAGAACAAATTAAGACCAATGTTACCTTAATTTTTTCAGCAAATCAAGCACTTCTTGCTGCCAAAGCAGGAGCAACTTATATAAGTCCATTTATTGGAAGACTCGATGATATAGGTCAAGAAGGTATGCAAATAATAGAAGAAATAATGGAAATTTTTTATAACTATAAAATCGAAACAGAAGTCATTGTTGCAAGTATTCGTCATCCAATTCATGTAATTGATGCAGCAAGATTAGGTGCAGATATTGCAACTATTCCTCCAGGAATTATTAGAAAAATGGTAAAACATTCACTAACGGATATTGGTATTAAAAAATTTCTTGCAGATTGGGAAAAGGTAAAAAAATAAAAATTATTTTATTTTTCCAAATTCTTTTTTACGCTCCCTTGCATCTTTTCCAGTCGCTTCATATAAAAACGTATTCCATTTTTTTATTATACTATAATCACCACTTACAGTTTTTGGTGGCTCGATATCGACAAAAAGAGAACTTTTATCTTGCTTCATATTAATTTTACCAATACCCTCAACTTCAAAATTCACACCATGGTTTATGTTACCTTTAGCTCCAAAAAATTTGGTAATAAGTGCTCCCACATCTGCATCATGTCCTCTTTTAATCCTATATTC
>CP070836.1:540495-543762 GCA_020341795.1 Thermoplasmatales archaeon | reverse complement strand
TCAAAAAACATTAGATTATATGGACTTACACCTTTTTAGAAGAGAAATTATTGAATCATTGAATAGAAAATATTGGTAAAATGTATATTTTTCTCAGTAAAGTATATATTAAACCATAGCTCTTAATAATTGGTTGTATATATCAGATTTGAACCTATAGCTTTTTAGGGGGAATAATAAATATGAATACAATAAAACTACCAGATCTTAAATTTGGTACTGAAAAAATTAAAAAAGGATTTGCTAAAATGCAAAAAGGTGGCGTTATTATGGATGTTACTAATGCTCAACAAGCCCTTATAGCAGAAAATAGTGGCGCTATTGCTGTCATGGCACTCGAAAGAGTTCCAGCAGATATTCGTAAAGATGGTGGTGTTGCGCGAATGGCTGATCCCTTAAAAATCCAAGAAATACTTGATTCAGTTAATATTCCAGTTATGGCAAAGGTAAGAATTGGTCATTTCGTTGAAGCGCAAGCCCTTGAGGCCCTTGGTGTTGATATGATTGATGAATCAGAAGTACTTACACCAGCAGATCCCTTTTATCATATTGATAAACATAAATTTACAATTCCATTTGTTTGTGGATGCAGAAATCTGGGGGAAGCATCTAGAAGAATATGGGAAGGTGCTGCAATGATACGAACAAAGGGTGAAGCAGGAACTGGTAATATAATTGAAGCAATCAGACATCAAAGAATGGTTACTAAAATGATTAAAAAACTTCAGGAATTAAATAGTAATGAACTAAAAAAACTTGCTGAGAATTATTCACAGAACTATGTTGATGCAACAGAGACTTTAACTGGTATGAAAGTAGATAAAGATACTCTTGTTTTTGAGGAATACACTTATGATTTTATTAAAAAAGAAATTCTTAAGGTTTTAAATGAGACAAAAAAAATCCAACGATTACCAGTTGTGAACTTTGCTGCAGGAGGTATTGCAACACCTGCTGATGCTGCTATTATGATGCAACTTGGATCTGATGGAGTGTTTGTAGGATCTGGAATATTTAAATCAGATAATCCAAGTAAAAGAGCAAAAGCAATTGTTGAAGCAGTAGCTAATTTCAAAAAACCTGAAATAATTGCAGAAGTCAGCAAAAACCTTGGAAATGCCATGCAAGGGCTAGAAATCGAGTCGATACCAAAAGATCAACTCCTTCAGGAGAGAGGATGGTAAGGAAATTATCTATTGGAGTAATAGGAATTCAAGGTGCGGTATCTGAGCATGAAAAAATTTTACAAAAAACTTATGATGCAACAAATATCTCTGGAAATATTATAATAGTTAACCATAAGGAGCAGATTAAAAAAATAAATGGCTTGATTATTCCTGGGGGGGAAAGTACAACAATTTCAAAAATACTTGTTAAATTAAATATATATGAAGAAATATTAAAAAGAATTAAAGATAATAGTTTACCTATTATGGGTACATGTGCAGGATGCATTCTTTTAGCCAATAATCTTGTTGAAAATACAAAAGATGTAAAACTACTTAATGCAATAGAAATGAAAGTAAAAAGAAATGCATTCGGCCGTCAAAAAGAATCATTTGAATCTATCATTAACATTGAAGGTTTTCATAATCCTTATAATGCAGTTTTTATACGTGCACCAATAATAGAAAAAGTTGGAGGCAAATGTAAAATTCTTTCAAAAATAAATAATAAAATAATTATGACAAGACAGGATAAATACCTTGCCATGTCTTTCCATCCAGAGCTTACAGATGATATTCGTATTCATAAATATTTTTTAGATATGGTTTAAGCTTTCATATAAGAGATATGCTATGAGTTATATATGTGCATTATAACCCATCATCAACATATAAAATTTTGTTAGCAGAAATCTTAACACATGGTATTACTGGAAGTAAACTTGAAAGTAAGAAGAAAAGAAGGTTTTTAAACAAATTATTTTTGATAATAGCTCTATGTAAAATATGTAATTATTGTAAAATGTTTTTTGAATTATTTCAAGAATTATTGGTTTCTGTTTTGATTTATCCTTTGAAAAATCAATAGGTAATTCGATAACGCTATCTGAGAACGCTGTCCTTTGATATGTTTTTTCTTTATCAGCACTTGTTGCTTTAACAATAAAAGTATGATAAAGATAACTATTTTCTGAGTTACTGGTTACATATTCAATGCTGTATCTGGTATTTTCTTCAGTTATTGTTTCTGAATCTGTTTGTGCTGGATCTGTAAAACCAATTATTGCATCATCATTGATATTTGTTACATTACCTTGAATGATTATGGGTAAGTTCCATGGTTCAGAGTTGTAGTAATCCCTAAGTTCAATTAAATTATCATAAATCTCAGTTCCTTCATCTAACAGTTCGAATTGCTGATCTGTTAAATCATTTATAACATACATAATTGAATTAATGGAATTAAGGATAAATGTTCCGAATTCTATTAGTTCTTTTAATTTCTCAGATTCAAGTGCGTTTGTGAAATCCATGAATGCCTTTGGAAGATCTATGAATACAATCTTGAAATGCTCACTCTTTGTAATGAGATGATTTATGAACTCTGGAGTAATTGTTACAATATTTACAATTGATACTGCAAATTTATTGATATATCCAAGTCTTGGTTTTGCAAACTCCCAAACTGTATCTGTAATATCCTGTACTCTTGATTGTAATGTTTCATTTATTGCATTTTCTATTCTTTCAATTGCATATTTTTTAAAATCATCCATAGTAGTAGGTAATTGTTTGATTTTGTTAACTAATCTGTTTACATCAGTAAAAAGTGCAAATAACGCAACTAATGCTTCAGTTAAATCACCACTTAATATATCAGTCATATCTTGTACAATTTTTTTGATATAATCTAAAATTGTTATAACATCTTCAAGAAGTAATGTTACAATGAAAACTGGTAGTTCAAGTAGATGATTGATTATTATGTCAAGTATTGCATTAATTAGATCAATGTAATCATATATATCATAATCAAGTGTAGAATAATCTGCAAGTCTATTAATCATTATAGATAAAGCATATGCGTTTAACTCATCATTTTCATTTATATTTTCGTTATATATTGTAAGAATTGTATTTCTAACCTCTGTGTCTTTAATATTGATAATAGCACTGCATAATGAGGTAATTTCCTCAAAATTTAGTTTTAATTTATAGTCATATTTATTATATGTATTAGTAATAATTGTTTCTTTTGAAATACCTGAAATAGGTGCTAATAACAATATTGCTATAATAAAACCTACAATTGGAATTTTAT
>CP070836.1:537143-540395 GCA_020341795.1 Thermoplasmatales archaeon | reverse complement strand
CAGGAAAATAGTGAAGATTTCACCATTGCCCCGTCATTAGAGGGAGTATTTTTTTAAAGAAAGAGAGGCTATGAAATTGTTAGATAGGTGAAGAATAACATGATGAAAGAAAAAGAACATACAAATGTTGGAATTGCATCTGTTATCTTAGGAATATTAGGTCTAATTCTCTATTTCATTGGTTTGTTTTTTTATTCATTTGTAGATAATAGACTTTATGGAATCATTATTGGAATAATTTTAGGTATTATAGCGATAATTCTTGGGTATTTGGCGAAGAAACAAGGAGATAATTATGGAACTTACGGTATTTCACTTGGCATTCTAATACTTATTATTGGAGTACTTACATTCTTACTTACTATTCCTGCTTATGTTGAGACTGGTTACTCTACTTAATGTTAATTGTTCACTGAAACAATTCAATCATCCTCACATCCATCAAACAAGACCAGATATTGACTAGCTTTTACCGGTAAAATAGAGTAGGGGATACTTTTTCATAAAATCTCGTTTTTCTCCTGTAAAAACGTTAAAAAATGCAGGGGGCGAGCTTTAGACTCCAAGTTCAAATCTTATATAACTAAAACAATTTTATGATCTTTAATGTAAATAAGATATATGATAATTATTATGCGATTTTTAATTGTAATTATATATTGCAAACATTCATTATTCGATTATTTAGAGTGAAATTTTATAATTTGTACAAATATTTCTTAAAAACTTTTAATAAGTTTTAATAGCTTTCTTAAATAATATTTTAGTTATAAGAGGAGGATAAATAAAATGAAAAAAATATTATCAATCATAATAATATGCATTCTTATAAGTTGTTGTTTTAGCGTACAAGGAGTGTTTTTTAAAAATTCATCAGAGAAACCAACAACCAAGTGTCTTAGTGATTTCTTCTTTGATCTGAAAATGGAATTGTTCATGAGACTTTCAAAGTTCCCCTCACTTTCAGCTTGCACTATAGAAGGAGATGATGTAACTTGGTCGAAAGGTTATGGTTTCTATGATCTTGAAAATAAAAAATTAGCTACAGAAAATACAATATATAATATAGCACAGATTACAAAAACAGTCACAGGTACTGCATTAATGCAGCTCTGGGAACAAGGACTTTTTGACCTTGATGAAGATGTCAACAATTACCTCCCATTTTCTCTTAGAAATCCACATTATCCAGACGAACCAATTTCATTTAGAATGTTACTTTCTCATTCATCAAGTCTAAAAGATGATATTCCTATTAACGAAGTTTTTGGACGTTCAAGAGCGTATGATTGGGTTAATTTCTCAGGTAATCCACCATTTTCATTTTTCCCTTATCCTTGGATAGAGGAACATTTAACATTTACTGGTGAATCTTATAATCCTGCACATTGGGACAATATACAAAAACCCGGAGAATACAGTTGGTATGCCCATATAAATTATGCAATTATTGCGTATCTTATTGAACTTATATCAGGTGAAATATTCGTTGACTATTGCAATAATCATATATTTCAACCCTTAAAAATGTATAATACAAGTTTTAATCTTTCAGAACTAAATATTGATAATGTAGCTATACCATATTACTATCATAAAGAGGTTGGAGAATACCTTCAGATCAACGAATTATCTGTTGATGGTAATATACATCCAGAAAAATATTGGAAAATACTTAATTATCCTGCTGGAGGATTATATTCTACAGTGATGGATCTTTCACATTTCTTAATCGCTCATGTCAACGATGGCGTATGGAATGGTATTCGCATCTTAGAAAAAAAGACAATAGATGAAATGCATAAAATTCAACCACCAGGTAATTTCAATCCAATGATTCAAGCATATTATGGATTATCTTGGCTTTTTAAAGAAGATCCTTTAATTTTTAATGTTACATTAATGGGACATTATGGCTTAAGCGTTGGTGTTACAGGAATCATGTATCATATTCCCACTGACGATGTAAGAGTTATTTTTTTCGCTAATGGAGATGGATTTACAGGGAATACAATGGCGGTTAATATGATTGAAATTAATCTTTTTAGAAAAGGTGGTCTAAACCTACTATCCTACATTGATTTAAGTAAAATAGGAAGTTGAAAAATTTGAAAAAAATACTATCAATCATCATAATTGGAATTTTGGTCGTTAGTGGTCTTGGAGCTAGTGCCATATCAATAAAAAATCCAATAAAACAATCAAGTAACAATGAATATGACATGGTGATTATTGCACCGTCTCTTTTTTCAGATACATTACAATCACTTATCGACCATAAAAACTCAGTTGGTATCATAACGTTTTTGAAAACAACTGAAGAAATCTATGATGAATATACCGGACGGGATGAATCTGAACAAATAAAATATTTTATTAAAGATGTTATTGAAACACATGGAGTTCATTACGTTTTTTTAGCAGGAAATATCCTGAAAGTTCCAATGAGAAAATGTGCAATTTCTGTTGTTACAGGTCAATTAAATTGGTATGAAATTCTTTCAGATTTATATTATGCAGATATCTATGATTCCAATGGTGATTTTTCAAGTTGGGATTCAAATAATAACGGAAAATATGGGGAATGTTTCTGTGGTTTTTCTACAGGTAATTATGAGATAATCGATGATGTAGATCTTTACCCTGATGTTGCTTTAGGAAGGATACCATGCACATCAGTAGAAGAATGTAATTACATTGTTGATAAGATAATTTATTATGAAACATCAACATCTGGTAACGATTGGTTTAATAAAATTATTTTAATGGGCGGAGATACATTTCCAAACTCTGATTCTGCTTTTGAGGGGGAATGGCTTCATGAGCATTATATTGGTCCAGAAATGGAGAACCAAGGATTTAACTTAGTAAAATTATATACTTCATTAGATACCTTTACACCAAAGAAAATCACAGATGAAATAAATGCTGGTGTTGGTTTTATTAGTTATGCAGGTCATGGGTATATGAATGATATTGGTACATTTCCGCCACAAAAAACATATGTAATTTCATACAATATTAATGATCTTAAAGAATTGAATAATAGCTATAAACTTCCTGTAGTTTTCTTAGATGCTTGTCTAACTGGAAAAATTGATTATGATATATTTGACAAAATAATGATTCCCTTAAACATGAAGTTTCAAAATTATTTTATGCATTCTCTGAAAAAGTTGTTTGATACAATCAAGACCAATAGGTATTTCCCATGTTTTGCATCATCACTATTAAATAAAAAGTCTGGAGGTT
>CP070836.1:526285-537043 GCA_020341795.1 Thermoplasmatales archaeon | reverse complement strand
CCCAATTTTAATTAAATTTTTTCATTAAACTTTTAATTATATTTTTTATAACCTAATATATCAAATGATAGAAACAGGTGTGATTCTAGATATAATTAGACTTTTTGCAGGATTTGTTATTCTTTTTTATGCATCATATACTGATATTAAAACACGACGAGCATCAAATATACTTTGGTTAATACTTGGATCAATTGGTGGAACACTACTTCTCGTTCAATATATTACAATTGGTTTTAGAGATAAGACAATGTATCTAATCTTCATACCAATAATGATATGTCTTGTATATCTTTTATTTCAACTCAGACTTATCTTTGGAGGTGCTGATGCAAAAGCACTTATGGCTCTTGCAATACTTGTTCCATTTCATCCAACAATAAATCAACTTCCTCTATGGGGAGAATCATTAATGCCTGCTTCCTGGGCAATTTTTTCGAATTCAATAATACTATTTTTATTCATACCAATCGGTATGCTTTTTTACAATATTGCAAAAAGAAACATAAAATTTCCATACAGTATACTAGGATATAAATTAAGTGTTGATAAAGCACGGGAAAAATTTGTCTGGCCTCTTGAAAAACTAGTTGATGGTAAACAAAAGTTTGTTTATATCCCTAAAAATTTTGATGTTGAAGAAGAATTTGACGAATTTGAAAAACATAATATTAAAAAAATATGGGTGACACCAAAGATTCCTTTTATGATACCACTTCTCTTAGGTTTTATATTTTTATTTATCTTTGGTGATATTCTTTACTTTATTATGAATTTATTTTTTTAAATGAATTTTCTTATATTATTCAATTAATGATAATAAATAAAATGTGTATATAAAAAATTATAATAAAAATAAAATAAAATTATTATAAAAAGTTAGTTTAACATTATCAATTGTAATAATTCAAATTTCTTTTGTACAAGATGAATTAAAAGCAGATGGTCTATATGATTATGGCTACCTTATATCATTAAATTAAAAAATAGGTTATTTATAAAATGTGCAGCCACTAATCTCAAATCTTGATATAAACACCTATAATTATAATCATTTTGAAATCCTAAAATATAATTTAATAATAAAAATATGCGTTGATCTTGAATATAAAATCACATAGGCCATATTTACTGGGCTTAAATTTAAAATAATAGCATACGATGTTCAAGAAAAATTGATGGGATTTGATGAAATAGGACTAATAATCATTAATTTTTGTAAAAAAACTTTGAAAAAATACAAATTCAATAGAAAATATTAAATACTAAATCCTATACAAATAATAAATCACTATAAAAAAACCTAAATTGGGAGGTAATGTAAGTTTATGGATGAATTTGATGAAAACAATAATCATAGAAGAAGACGAAGAAATCCATTTGACTCTTTTGGATTTGATGATGAATTCATACGTGATCTTTTCAATGATGATAGGATAATGGATGATATAAAAAGAATGACTGAAGAAATGATGAGAATGTTTACAAATGCACAACCAGGAAAACCAATTATACATGGTTATAGGATTAAAATCGGTCCTGATGGCAAACCTAGAATTGAAGATTTTGGAAACAAACCCATTAAAACCTCTGAAGGTGTACCAACTATCTCGGAGGAAAGAGAACCATTAACTGATATAATTGAAGGAGACGATGACGTAGCAGTCACTGTTGAAATGCCAGGGGTAAATAAAAAAGATATTGATTTAAACGTAAAAAAAGATTATCTTGAAATCAAAGTAGATTCACCACAAAGAAAATACCATAAACGTCTAGAACTTCCATGTGGTGTTGTTCCTAAAACAACTAAAGCTACATATAAAAACGGTGTACTCGATATTGTAATAAAACGTATAGAAAAAAAGAAACCAGGTAATGGTTATCAAGTAAATATTGAATAAATGAATCAAACTAATGAAGAGTCTTTTTTACTTTATTTTTTTAACTCTAGCTATATAAAAAGTTAATCCAAGAATGATAAAAAATATAACAATTCCAATTATTAAAAGAAATTCAGTGTTAGATAAAATTGACTCTAAATCAATATCAACATTATTACCTGAAAAATTATTACTATTAACTGTATTGCTAGAATCAGGGATATGAATTCCTATATTATTACCTGTAAAATTGTTACCAATAATATTATTGTCTGCAGAAATTCTGATGTTTACTCCGCAAAAATTGTTGGATGAAAATTCATTATTCATTATTAAATTTGCATCTGATGAATCATAAACTCCAACACCATTATAATTATGATTTTGGATGATATTATTAAGAATTGAATTATTTGTAGAAGCACTCATATATATACCACAATGATCATCGTTTTGAATCGTATTATTTTGTATTGTGTTATATGATGAATGATACATAGTCATTCCATAAAAATTGTTCATAATAATATTATTCTCAACCACGTTATAATCTGAGCTAAGATTGATTCCTGAACTAGGATAAATAAGACCACTATGCTGAATAGTAAAACCTTTAATTTTAACATAATCAGCATTAACTTTGATAGTGTTTCCAGCACCCCGTCCATCAATGATTGTATTACTACTATCTTCACCTATCAAACTGATAGGTTTATCGATTACAATATTTTCAAAATAAGTCCCATTACAAACATAAATTGTGTCACCAGAAATTGCAGCGTCAATACCCTCCTGAATAGTTGAATAGCCAACAATTGCAGATCCATCTACATAAATTAAATCTGCGTTCACTTGTTTACATAGTACTAAATTATTGACAGTAAAAATTAACGTTAAAATAACTAAAAAAGAAATAATTTTCAAATGATATTTAATCTTTTTGTTTCTTACCAGAGAATGATTTTTCATTACTTATCCTAATAAAAATAAATATAAAATACTTTTTTAGTAAAAGAAAATTTTAAAATATTTTAAAGTATCATACATCTTTATGAAAGAAAATAAAATTATAAACATTATAGGTTTAATGATAATACTTCTAATTTTTTCAGGTTGTGTTGAAGAAAAACCAATAACTGAAGAAATCAAATATAAATCAGATGAAGATGTAATATTAAAAGAAAAAATGGGAAAAATGACATATGATGTAACAATTAGAACAAATGAATCAGCAAACACTGCTCGTCTTTGGCTTCCATATCCTGTATCAAATGATTATCAAAAAATAGAAAATGTTACAATTTATGGAAATTTCAACTATAGTGGAATCCATCGGGAAGCAGGATCTGGAAATTTAATACTCTATGCAGAATGGCTTGATCCAGTTGAGTTTCCAAATTTACATTTTTCATATGATGTATGGCGAAGTGAGATGATTCTTAAAAATTTCCCTGAAAAAGAAGGTGTAATACCTGTTGATGTAGAAGAATATTTATTACCAACAAGTCTTGGACCAATAGATGGAACAGTTAAAGAACATGCTAATGATATAACAAATGGAAAAACCACTATATTGGGAAAAGCTGTAGCGATTTATGACTATCTTGTAGAACATGGAGAACGAGATCCTGAGCTTAGTTTCTGTGGTGATGGAGATGTTTGTGAACTCTTGCAAAGCCTTAGAGGTAAATGTGTTGATTTCTCATCAGTTTTTGTTGCGCTAGCAAGAAGTTCAGGTGTTCCTGCAAGAGAGATACTTGGTATAAGAATCTATAAAGATGGGGATATCACTGGAGCGTATCATTGTCGTGCTGAATTTTATCTACCAAACTATGGTTGGGTACCTGTTGATCCTTCAGATGTAGCAAAACTAATGCTAAGAGAAAATCTAGAAATAGTTGATCCTAAGGTTGTGGAAGCACGTGATTATTTTTTTGGCGCTCAAACTGAGACATATATCGATCTTTCAACTGGTAGAGATGTAATTTTAAATCCTGAACAAGAAGGAGATCCTCTTAATTATTTCATGTATCCTTATGCTGAGGTTAATGGTGAAACTTTAGATTTTATCTCACAGGAATATTTAAAATATATAATTAATTTTGAAGAATATTCATAGTATTTTTTCATCAAATTATCTCCCAACAGGTACAATAATAAGAGGTAATGAATCATCAATTAATCTTAAAACAGATTTTATTAAACTTAAATCTGTCGGTTTGAATATACCTGTGTGTAGATTTAATAATGTTGATTCCAACATGACATTATAAGCAGATGCTCCTGCTTCATAATACCAAGGCCAACTAACTGAATACAAAGAGGATAATGGTAAAACAGATATTAATATCAGAGGAGCAGAAGCTATATCTCGCTGTGAAGATGCTTTTGCAATTTCGTCTCTATAATCTCCTAATCTAATAGGTAATAAAAAAGATATAACGGGGAGATCATAATTACTGGAATAATAAGGATTGTCAGAATAAGGATTCAAATGCAATATATGTGGAAAATACCTAAATATACCAAAACTTGTAACTGCATATATTACAAGTGGATATGTACAATGTGAACTTGGAAGAGTACGGTGTCTTTCAACTTCATTTGTAGCTGAATTTGTTACATCAATTAAATATGAAAACCCATAAGAAGCCCAAAGTAGCTGACAAAGCTCTTGTCTATATATATCACCTTCAAATGAATGCTTCTCAATTCTATTTTCTATTACATTTGTTAGATTTTCATCTGAGTCTGGGATTCTTGGAAAAAGTGTAATGAGATTAGGATTATATTCAAAGATAGGTGATTTTTTAGGATAACCCAATGGCATCACAATGCGTCCTATTTCATTCTCTGGTAAGTCTATATCTTTAAAACCAGTAAGACCTGCGGTTACTGTACCTAAACCAAGTGCAGTTGACATAAAATAAATATTTTGTCCTATTTCACCAATTTCAACAGATGAATAATTTTCATTTTTATTTTTATTTTTATCCCAGACAATACCAAGTTGGATTGGAGCATTATGCTGCCAATTTACAATACTTCTCAGGTCACCTTCTTGAAAGAGTACAAGCGAATGATTTAATGGATTATAGGTATAAACTGCTTCTTCTCTAAAGACATATATAACTGTTGAATGAAGCCCATCTATTCCATAAACAGTTTGATTACCATTATCTCTATATCCATAAGCAGCCCAAAGAATAGTTGATAATTCTTGATCTCCCACAGGTTCCATTTGTGGAGTAACCTTAAAACTTCTTACTGAACATCTAGAAAATATTGCATTTCTATATGACATATCGACTGATAAAGGTGGAGGAAGTAAAATTTCATAATTTAATTTTTTATCATAAGAACTAACTAATGAAATACAAGATAAAATAATCAATATAGAAATAAAAATTGTATATATTTTCATTTTCAATACCTCCCTCGTTTAATCTTCTTGATTATTATAATGTATATCTTATTTAAAAATTTGACGGTTAAAAACATATTTGAAACAGTGAATTCCACATTAGAATGAATTTTAAATAATACACACCTAATAATTTATTTTTAAAATTTTTAGTTAATATATCTTATATTTTCCAGAAACTATTTATTTATTTATAGTTTTCTATTGTTGGGAGACAAATTTATGAATATTGCATTCTTTGAAATAAAAGGATGGGAGAAAAAACATTTAAAAAAAAAGCTTAAAGGACATAATCTTAAATTCTTCAAAGATCCTTTAAATGATAAAAACTTACAAGAAATCAAAGATTTTGATATTATTGCAGTTTTTATATTTTCAAAAATTAATAAACAGATAATTCAAAAACTTACTAAACTAAAACTTATTGTAACAAGATCAACAGGTTATGATCATATAGACTTAAATGAATGTAAGAAAAGAAAAATTACAGTTTGTAATGTACCTTTTTATGGTGAAAACACAGTAGCCGAACATACCTTTGCTTTAATCTTATCGTTGTCAAGAAATATACATAAATCATATCTTAGAACAATTAGAAACAATTTTTCAATAGAAGGTTTAAAAGGATTTGATCTTGAAGGAAAAACAATAGGTGTTATCGGAGCAGGACGTATTGGACTTCATGTAATTAAAATGGCAAAAGGATTTGGTATGAATATATTAGCCTATGATGTTAACCAGGATAAATTTCTAGCAGAAGTACTAGGATTTAATTATGTTCCTCTTTAAGAACTACTAAACAAATCAGATATTATTACTCTTCACGTTCCATATAATAAACATACTCACCATCTTATCAATAAAAAAACTATTAAACAGATAAAAAAAGGTTCCATCCTGATTAATACTTCGCGTGGTGGAAATGTTGATACTGATGCACTTATGGAAGCATTAGATAAAAAGATATTATCCGGAGCAGGACTTGATGTTTTAGAAGGTGAAGAATTAATAATAGAAGAAAAACAGCTTTTATATGATCCAAAAAAACTAGAAGTATTAGGTAACATCGTAAAAGACCAAATATTAATAAATAAAGACAATGTAGTATTTACACCACATATAGGTTTCTATAGTGAAGAAGCATTACAAAGAATACTTGAAACAAGTATAGAAAACGTACTTGCATTTATTTCAAAAAAACCGCAGTATGTTGTATAAAACAAATTTCTGAACAATTTAGTTTGTTTGATCAAAGAAAAGTTTATGGGCTTAAGGAGATTCGAACTCCTGACCTCCGCCGTGTGAAGGCGACGTCATAACCACTAGACTATAAGCCCTTGACTTACCTTTTGTATCAAGATTATGGTTATTAGATTTATCTTTAAAAGATGAATGGTATTCTGTGTTTTTATATGGAGAAGATGTCTTACTTACAGCATCAATAAATGAGAAATACTCCACTAGTTTATTCTCTAAAAATCTACTACCATGTTAATCAGATGTTCATAATAGAAATCTCCTAAAAACTCTATCGTATATCTTTTTTAAATCCACTCCAACTTATACCTATTATATATTAATACGAAAAACATAACTCCTCTCCTGTTGGAATTATTTCCCGTTCACTTTTTAAGGGTTTTATGAGGAGAAAAGTGTTCATTTTTACTACTATCTTAATATTACAAATGGCCCTATTAGATATCCACTAGCAGACTCAATAATATCATCTATCTGGATAGTAATATTTATTTGTCCAATACCTAAAATAAGAATGGAGCCTATATTTACACATTCCCCAGGCAGTATTTCAGATATAGAACCACCAAAATCCATACCAAGAAATACTAGTCCATCTATTGATATCGACCAATTAACAAGATAGAGTGTTGTATTACCATAATTGCATATTTCAATACTAAAACCAAAACCACCTTTAATAGAAATAGTAAAGTTATTACCCTGTTTGCCTAAGACATCATTCTGTTTAGGAATAGATGCTTCAAAAGATACTGATTCACTATCGGTTTCAAATCCTATGACTATAGATGAAAATGAAGAAAAGATAAATAGAATGATTATCCAAATGAATAATCCCTTTATAGGAGATACAATATTCGTAATTATTACCCCCACTTATAATAAATAAAGTCTGTTATTCGATTTAAATGTATTGTCTGATAATACTATAATATATAATACGAAATTCAGTATACCTCTCCTATAGGATTATTGCCTGTTCACTATTTTAGCACTTTCTAAGGAGAAATCCGTTCACTTTCTAGTTAATGAAAGAGAATATCACAAAATGTCTTATAGATAATGTAATGCTGAAATTGTAATTAGACATGATAGTCAAATATTAAAGAGAATTATTTAAGGTTCTACTTGTTTCAAACTTTGTAGTTTAATGGAGAAAAAGGAGGTGATAATTATAGAATTGGAAAGACCTTTTAAGAACCGTGAGGAAGTAAAGGATATTATTAACAAATGTAATGGTGCCGCTGGTTTTCTCATAATTCTAGGACTTGTATTTGCTCTAGTTGGAATAATTGGTGATGCATTGGATAGAACTCTTATCCTTGAGACATTGACTTGGTTTATGCTGGCAATTTTATTTGTTATAGCTTCATTTATGCCATTTTTAAACTCAGCATTGGCAAAACATTTGTATGGTATAGAGTCTGAAAATAAAAATAAATAAGATTGAAAATTATAATACAAATAAACTTAAGTCTAAAGATACATACTAAATCTAAATTACAATATATGCTCTTTAATAGATGATATACCCCTTTACGCCAATTCTACTAAGTGTGTATGTGTGTATATATACATCTACCTGAATCAGCGTAAAGTCTTATTCATTACCTTATCATATATCCTCTTAAGGTCCTCTTCACTCTGATAGTTATAATGCATTAAATCCACATCACCCTTTAATGAGTGTCCCATTATTATCTTCTTTATTGATGTAGGTCCACCTCTTCTATCCCACTCTTGACTAAAATACTTCCTTAAATCCTTTACTTGTATAGGAGCATCACTAAACAATCTAGTAATATGACTCTGGGAAAACAAATGTTTAAGTTGCCTATCATCCTTAAAGTAAGTAAGGTATCTAAAACTAGTAAGTTTCTATTTTTCTCTCTTTTCCATTATGTATCTGTTTAATACTTTGTTTTGGGATAAAACCATAATCTACAAATTCTCCATCTATGATTTTACCAATAAGAATCCCTTTGTCTGTGATACGTATTGCATCAAAGTACTCTTTGACACCATCTGTATAAATTACAGTAGCATCTTTAATTATATTATTCATAAAAAGAAAAAAGAGATATTGTTTGGTTTTCTATAGTTTTAAGAATCGCTGTATTAATTGATAGATTATTGGATGATTTTCTAAGAAGTTTTGTATTAATGAATTAATATATAGTTTGTTTTTTGGCATAGTAACACTGAGCGGATCTGACCATTCACTTTCCCTCCCATATACATCCATAGCTTTAACTCTGACCTCGAAATTCCCACGTTCAGTCCAATTATGATATGCCCTTATAGTTCCGTACTGTGGAACAATCCATCCACTATCTGTTCCATCGCCCCAGTCAAAAAGATACATTATTCGATCTCCATCAGGGTCACTGGTTTTTTTACAGCTATATCTATAATCTGTACCAGGTATACCTGTTTCATCACCTATTGGAGCATCTGGTTTGTCAGGCGGATGATTATCTTCAGGTTCAAAAAGAGATCCAATATGTATTCGTCTTTTTCCTTTTGCAAGTTCCTCATTTAAATCAAATTCCAATGGATTTTCAAAATTATTGTTAAAATTCACATAAAAAATTCCTTCTCTTAGATCATACACGTCAGAATGAACAGTAGTTTTTTGATGTGTTGCATTACATATAGATCTAAAATACTCACATGATAATTCATTCATGTTTTCAAGCATACTAACTGCTGTTTCATATCTCCAACAAGGATAAAAACCTAATTCTGGGTGACTATGAAGGAAATTCGTAATAACTTGAAAGTCACCTTCCTTATATATAATATCATCTCCTTCAATGATTAACGAATCACCATTTCGATCAGCAAAAAAAACTTGATACTGATGCATTCCTACAAGATTATAATCATCAAACACATCTAATACTTCTGATACCGTTTTACATTTTGCCAGACAGTATGCATGAAGTGCATGGGTGTAATAATCTGGATCATCACTATAAAAAATTGGTTTGTCATTTGATTTTTCAGGTAATAAATATGGATGTACAAATATACTATAAAATAATCCCTGATCATTCATACCTTCTTTAGGTGATATCCAGTCTGGATCATCAGGATATGGTTCCCAATCAATAAGTGCAAACTTAAGATCGATTATTACACGTCCAAATTTTCCCTCCTCAGCTGGGAAAAAATGCATATACATATTAAAATTTTGTGACCAATCCATATTAGCTCCAACCAATACTTTTTCACCATCATAAGCAGTAAAACCTGTACAAGCTGATACAGAGTTCACTACTGATAACATGGTTCCAATCAACAGCCCCATCACAAATATTCCAACTATTTTCTTTTTCATTTTATTTTTCACCTAATTTTTATATCTTAAGAAATGAACTTGAAATATTGGTTTAAAAAACGCTGCAAAATGTTAAAATAATACCACAAAAATGTCATATTGCAGATATATGGAAAAATTAGATTTAAAGGATCGTAAAATCCTGTATCATCTTGATTTAGATTCAAGACAATCATTTACACAAATTGGTAAAAAAGCTGGACTTCATAAAGATGCTGTTGCTCGGAGAGTAAAAAAACTTATTGAAAAAGATATAATTTATAACTTTTACACCTACATTGATCTTTCAAAATTGGGATATACAATAATAAGATATTATTTTGTTTTGCAATATGCAACTCCTGAGATAAAAGATGAGATTATAAAAGATCTTGTTCAAAACAAATTTTCTATGTTTGTTAATACCAATGAAGGGCAAATTGATCTATCTGCGTATTTTGGTGTAAAAAACATATATGAGTTTCAAAGAGAATGGAATAAATTCTACCGTAAATATCGAAATTACTTTTCAAAGACTATTTTTTCTATTTGGTGTTTTGAAAATATGTATACTTATTTTAATTTGTTAGATGAAAATGCAAATAAGAGAACAGATAAGGACAAGGTAATGAAATTTGGTGGTGGACCAAGAATAGATATTGATGAGTTAGATAATAAGATATTAAAACTCCTAGCACCAAATTCAAGAATATCGACAATTGAGATAGCTCAAGAACTTGGTGTTACAGCATCTACAATAAGTGCAAGAATTAAAAATTTGAAGAAGAAAGGAATAATAGTAGGACATAAAATTGATATAAATTTTTCAAAATTAGATCTTAACTTTTATAGGCTAGATATTGATTTAAAGGATT
>CP070836.1:517683-526185 GCA_020341795.1 Thermoplasmatales archaeon | reverse complement strand
TTTTTTGATAAGAAATAAAAAACTTCCTCAGTTCTTAACTAAGCAAAATTCACAAAATTTTAGCTATATTTCAGATTTATATTACGCGGATATATATTATGAAAATGGTAGTTTTTCAAGTTGGGATTCTAATAATAACTCAGTTTTTGGAGAAATGAATGATTTTAAGATAATAGATAAGATTGATTTGTATCCTGATATTTATATTGGTAGAGTATTATGTAATAATGAATCTGAAGTTGAAATCATTGTTAATAAAATAATTAATTATGAAAAAAATGTCCACGATAAATCTTGGTTTAGAAATCTTATTATTATCGGTGGAGATACTTATCCATATTTCATTAGAGAAATACAAGTTGCAAAATCAATGTCAGAAATATTAAATCGAAATGTGAGATTAGCTTGGGAGGGGGAATATGCTGGCAAAATTATTGAATCATATATGGATGATTTTAATATTACAAAAATATATGCAAGTAATTATTTCGGGATAATAAATAAGAAACTAACAATTGAAAATATCAATCAGGCAATAAATGACGGTGCTGGATTCCTCCTAATCTCTGGTCACGGACATCCAACCCTTTTTGCTACCTACTCTCCCTTCAATTTTAATAAACTAATGCCCTCTCCTTCAGGATTCTCAGTAGATGATATTAGATCTCTCTCTAATAGTTATAAACTTCCAGTAGCCGTCATATCTGCTTGCTCAACCGCGGATTTTGATACAAATCCCAGTCCTTTTGCATGGGAATTTCTAAAAAATAAAAATGGAGGAACTATTGCAAGTTTTGCATGTACAACAATTGGAAACTTGTTACCAACAACTCTTTGTATGGATACTCTTAACGGTCATTTAATAAAAAATATTTTCAGCATATATTCTGAAGGAATAGATATTGTCGGCGAAATATGGGGGGAAACAATTAAACGTTATCTTGATGATCTTGATGACGGAGAAGTTGATTTAATCAGCAATGCTTTTTATGATTTAACTGGTGATCCAATTGAATGGGATCATCATTTGAATGTTGAACAATGGATTTTACTTGGAGATCCAAGTCTAAAAATTGGAGGAGTTTAGCAAGCGAATAATATTACCTTCATTATATATATTACTATAGAATTTTTTGCTCAGTACAGCCCCGCCCAGATTCGAACTGGGCTCTAGAGATCCAGAGTCTCTTATGTTAACCGCTACACTACGGGGCTAGGATATTTGTTTTGATGGATTGGAATTTCCCTATTTAACTTTTAACATGATTATAAGTAAATCTTTTAAACAAATAAAGATTCACTCATCCAAAAGAGGGTTAATTTTGCCTGGAAACAAGACTCTTGATAAAATCTCCAGCGAATTAATTAAACAAAAAAAGAAAATATCAACGGCAGAGTCTTGTACAGGAGGACTTATTGCTCATTATTTAACAAATATTTCAGGTAGTTCTAACTTTTTTGACAGAGGTATTATAGCATATAGTAACATCGCAAAGATTGATTTATTAAATGTTTCAAAGGATCTTTTAGAAAAACATGGAGCTGTCAGCAAAGAAGTAGCATATGCAATGGCAGATGATATTAGGAAGCAATCAAATGTTGATATCGGTCTTGCAACAACTGGTATTGCAGGACCTACTGGTGGAACTGTTGATAAACCAGTAGGACTTGTATATATTGCTATTTCTACATCTGAAAAAACAAATGTTAAGAAATTTAAGTTCAGTGGTAATAGGCTTGAAAATAAAACAAGTACATTGCATGCTGCTCTTAATATGCTTTATGAGGAGTTAAAAGGGTGATAGACAGTGCTGAAGCTTGATGGATCATATGGTGAAGGGGGTGGTCAGATTCTTCGTAACGCTGTTGCTCTTTCTACTTATCTAAAAAAACCTGTTAAGATTATAAATATTCGTGCAAATCGCCCAAATCCTGGTATTAAAGCACAGCATTACGTTGCAATTAAATGTATTAAAGAACTATGCAGAGCAGAAGTACGTGATCTCGAGATTGGATCATCTGAGATTACATTTAAACCTGGGACAGTTAAAGGAGGAAAATTTAAGTTTGATATTGGAACCGCTGGTAGCATCACTCTTGTTTATCAAGCATGTATTCTTGCAAGTTTGAATGTAAAAGAACCTATTACAATTAATCTTACTGGTGGGACAGATGTTAAATGGTCACCTTCATGGGATTATTTTAAGCACATTTTTCTTCCTTTAATTAAAAAAATGGGTATTGTTGTTTTTCCAAATTTAATACTACGTGGTTATTACCCAAAAGGAGGTGGAGAAGCAATTATTACAATTAATCCAACTGAGAAGGTTATTCCTTTGAAAACCTCTTATGAGGATGATTTCTCTGAGGTGATGGGTAGGATTAATATCTCAAATCTTCCAGAGCATATCACAAATAGAATTAAACATACAGCGATTAAGACTTTTTTAAAAAATGATTTGATGACTTCAATTGATATTGAACAGTCAACTTCTTTATCCCCCGGTGTTGGTATTACCCTTTGGAGTCAAACAAATGATGCCCTTGTCGGTGCAGCTGTTCTAGGTGACAAAGGAGTTTCTTCTGAAGAAGTTGGTATGAATGCTGCAAATAATCTTTTAAAAGAAATACAGTCGTATTCAACTGTTGATGTATATGCGTTTGATCAAATACTACCTTATATGGTGATTGCTAAAAGAAATGGCCCATCGTGTTGTAAGGTTCGTGAACTTTCAAATCATGCAAGTACTAATATGTGGCTTTTAAAACAGTTTTTTGATGTAGAATTTGAAGCAGTTCAAACTGAGGATAATATCAAGATAACGGTCAAGTAATCAATAAGCATTTAAACAATTATTTTTTACTTTTTTTTATGAAAATTGCACATATATCTGATATACATTGTAATATGGGTACAGATTTTAATCCTAAGATTTTTGATAGTGCGGTAAAGCTTCTTAATAAAGTTGAAGCGGATTTAATTTTTATATCGGGTGATCTAACTACAGATGGACTTTTACGTGAGTATAAATTTGCACAGGAAAAGCTAGATCAAATAGATGGTAAACTTGTGATTGTTCCTGGTAATCATGATGAACGAAATCTTGGATGGAAGTTGTTTCCTGAATTTTTTGGTGATACTGATTTCATTAATAATTATGATAATTTAACTCTTGTTGGTCTTGCAAGTAGTGAACCTGATAAAGACAATGGGCGTCTTGGGCGAGGTCGTCATAAAAAAATTGTTGATGGAATAAACAAGAAAAATGATCTAACAATAATTGGTTTTCATCATCATCTTATACCTGTTCCAAATAGTGGACGTGAGACAAATATTATCGATGACTCAGGTGAGACACTTGATATTATTCTTAGAAATGAAGTGCCACTTGTGCTTATGGGTCATCGTCATGTTCCATGGGGCGTAAAAATACATAAAACACTTTTAGTAAATGCTGGTACTTTTAGTTGTAATCGTACTCGTGCACATTTTGGTAATACTTTTAACATAATTAATATCGATGATGATGAAATTGAAGTAACCACAGTTAATATTGAGTCTGAAAAACATAAAAAAATGATAGAATTTAATTTATCAGATGGATGCTGTGTTAATAAGTATTATTAATAAGGTTCATAACTTTTAAACAAAATTTTACAATATATTGTATAATTTCGCAATACTTATGTATAAACGTTATGATTTGGATTCAAATAGTATTTAATTGGACGGAGGTTTTCATTGGATCCTATTACTCTAGTGATACTTATCATTGCAGGTGCTGTCGGTTTTTATATGGCATGGAGTATAGGTGCAAACGATGTTGCAAACTCTATGGCTACATCTGTTGGATCTAAAGCAATTACTTTTCGACAAGCAGTTGTTATTGCTGGTGTATTAAATATTCTTGGAGCTGTTTTTGTTGGAACGCATGTTACAGAGACAGTAAAAAGTGGTATTATTAAAATTGGCGATATAACAATCGATCCAAATGTTTTGATATTAGGTTTTTTTGCATCTTTATTAGCTGCAGCTATTTGGGTTACATTATCAACTTGGAAAGAAATGCCAATTTCAACTACTCATTCAATAATAGGTGCATTGGTTGGTTTTGGATTAATTCAATTGGGTGTTAATTCTATCGATTGGGAAAAACTTGGTTTTGTGGCTTCAAGCTGGGTATTGTCACCTGTTGTTGGATGTATAATTGCGTTTTTTGTATTTAAATTAATTGTCAAATTAATCTTTGCTAAAGAAGAACCAGTACATTCTGCAAAAATTGTTGGTCCATTTATTATTGGAGCAACTGCTTTTTTAATTACTGCTGCATTACTTCTAAAAACAGATTTAAGTTTAAAACTTAGTATTGATGAAAATTATCCAGTCATTTTTTCAATTGCAACAATTGTATTAGTTATTGTAATTATTACATCATTATTTTTACTAAGAAAAATCGAAGCTAAAGGCCTTGAAGATTATGTAACTGTTGAAGGTATATTTGGGAAGCTTCAAGTTATTACTGCGTGTTACATGGCATTTTCACATGGTGCAAATGATGTTGCAAATGCAATAGGACCTGTTGCTGGAATAGTTGGAATTGTTGAAAGTGGAGCTATAGGGTTAACCGCTGAATATTCTGTTCCTCCATGGTTGTTAGCAGTAGGTGGTGTTGGTATTGCAATTGGATGTCTTACATGGGGTCGCAGGGTTATGAGAACTGTTGGTGGAAAAATTACAAAGCTTACTCATACTCGTGGTTTTTCGGTAGAATTTGCAGCTGCAACAACAGTTTTAACGGCATCAAAACTTGGACTGCCTGTTTCAACATCTCATACAGTTGTAGGAGCAGTCATTGGTGTTGGACTTGCTCGAGGTTTAGATGCAGTAGATACTCGCGTGATTAAAAAAATTGTTATATCATGGGTATTAACTGTACCTATTGCAGCTTCAACTTCAGCCGTTATTTTTATTGCATTAAGAGCTATGATGTAGTAAAGGTGTCTTTGATTTAGTCCTAATTTTCTTCAATTAGATAATTTATTGTTGTCTCAGAAATATCCTCTGCATATTCTCCTATTCTTCTAATGCTTTCAACTATATAACCAATTGATATTGCAATTGCTCCTTCTTCTTTTAATGCCATATTATTGATTCTTTCACACAAAACCCCGAGTTTTTTAACTGATTCTATGTTTTTATTTGATGAATTTATATCCTTCCTAAAAAAAGACCCAATGCTATAATTAAAAATATCAAATGCTAATTTACTTGCGCTTTGTATCTTTTCAAGAAATTCTTTGTTTAATTTTCTATCAGCAAGATTGAGTGCATTCTTTGCAATTCTAACAACATGATCACCCATTCTCTCAATAATTCTACTCATAAGAAAATATGTATTGGTTAGAGGTATCGAAAGATTCATTTTTTCTGCGAGGTTAACATTTTGAAGTAGGATATTGTGTTGTCTTGCTACAATCCAATGAAGTCGATCTACATCATTATCTCTTTATAGTATTTCTTATTCAATTTTTTTATTTCCTTTTTTTAAAATACTTATTGCATCCTTATTCATGCTTTGGACAATCACTTGCATTCTTTTAATTGTACTATTAAAAGGCATTTCTGCGGGTTTTAGTAAATCTTTTATTATTATAGATTTATCTGTTTCTTCTACAACTTCTTGTCCAATTGTAATCTGAGTAAAATTTCTAACACCAGTTCTAACATTTATTTTTATCCTACTTTTTGATAAGATTTTAATTGAGTTATATCCAGCAATATAAGCACCAACTAGTTGACGCAGTAGGTATATCTGATCTGTTTCTTCAGTTACAGTAAATTCTTTTATTTTTTCACTTTGTTTATCTACCATTTTTGAAGTGATTAATAGCGTTCCATCCGACCTAATGTTTAATCCTATAGGGTCATTTTTTTGTATATTTGTTGATCTTATCCACTCTTTTGGAAGTGTGATAACATACGAAGAGCCACCTGTGACTTGAACTTTTCTTATTTCCATATTTGATATATATGTATATTGATAATATATAGTTAACTATATAATATGTAGACAAACTATATATTTACTAATAAAAATAATGAGCATAATTATATCTGAAAATATAGATCGGAGATTTAAAGTTGGAATTAGAAATCATAATTATAGTAGGTGGTGCAAGCGCAATTGCATTCTATATGGCTTGGAGTATTGGATCTAACGATGTTGCCAATTCTATGGCAACTGCAGTTGGTGCTAAAGCAATTACTTTTAAACAAGCTGTTCTAATTGCTGGAATTTTAAATATAGTTGGTGCTGTTTTTGTAGGAAGTCACGTTTCAGATACTGTTAGAAAAGGTGTTGTTAATATAACTGGTATCGATACACATATATTACTTTTAGGTTTTATTGCAAGTCTTATAGCAGCAGCTATTTGGATAACAATTTCAACTTGGAAATCAATGCCAATTTCAACAACACATTCAATTATTGGGGCATTGATGGGTTTTGGTCTAATTGCAGGTGGTACTTCGTCAGTGATGTGGGACAAAATTGGAGCAGTAGTTACTAGTTGGATATTATCTCCTGTCGTTGGTTGTATTCTGGCATTTATTATTTTTAAAATAATTGTAAGAACAATTTTTGCTAAGAATAATCCTGTAGAATCTGCAAAAATTGTAGGACCAATAATTATTGGATTTACCGCTTTTTTAATTACATCATCTTTGTTTTTAAAAACACCTCTCAGTAAAAATTATAATATATCTGACTTAGATGGCTTAGCAATAGCGACTGTAATTGCTATATTAATTGGGATAATTGGTATTTTTGCTTTAAAAGGAAAAAAAACAAAAATGAAACAAGATTATTTTATAGTTGAAGGCATTTTTAGAAAACTCCAGATAATAACATCATGTTATGTTGCATTTGCACATGGTGCAAATGATGTTGCAAATGCAATAGGACCAGTGGCAGCAATTATACCACTCGCTCAAAATGAGCCAATTGGTTCAACAGTTGATATACCCTATACATTGCTTTTACTTGGTGGTATTGGTATAGCTATTGGATGTTGGACATGGGGCCGGCGTGTAATGCAAACCATTGGTAAAAGAATAACAAGTCTTACAAACACCCGTGGTTTCTCAGTTGATTTTGGAGCTGCAACAACCGTTTTAATTGCCTCAAAAATTGGCATGCCAATATCCACCTCTCATACTGTTGTTGGAGCAGTAATAGGTGTTGGTATAGCAAAAGGTCTAGAGGCTATAGATTTAAGTGTAATTAAAAAAATAATTGTTTCCTGGGTATTAACTTTACCAATAGCCGCAGGAACATCAATAGCAATCTTTTTATTATTAAGAACAATAGTTGAATAAAGTAGGTGAAAAAAATGACCAAGAAAAAAGACCACTTTAGAGTTCCAGTAACAAATACATTTAGAAGAAAATCTCCATTTGATCAATTAATCGAACATATGGGAAAAATAAGGGAATGCATCAACATCCTTGGAAGAGGTTTAATTAGATATTGTAAAGGAGATTACAAGGATTTCTCAAATATTGCTTTAAAAGTATCAGAATTAGAACATGAAGCTGACCTTATTAAAGGAAATTTACGTAACCATCTACCTAACTCACTTTTTATGCCTGTCGACAAAGGTAAATTTATGTGGGCACTACGTGAACAAGACGCTATTTTGGATCATGCGGAGAATCTATCTCGAATGCTTGATATGCGTCATACTAAGATTCCAAAGGAGCTTCAGAGTATTTTTATCGAACATGTAGAACTTGTCATTAAAACAGTTGATACTATGGAGACCGCAGTTTGTAATATACGTGATTTAGTTGAAACTAGTTTTGTTAAACGTGAACGTGAACAAACAAAAGAATATATCAGAAAAGTTCATAAGTTAGAATGGAAAGCCGATCAAAAGAAATATGAAGCTACAAAGGGAATTTATAAATTAGAAAAAAAATTAAAACCAATGGATGTATATCATCTTTTAAAGATCGCTGACTGGGTTGATGATATAGCGGATCATGCCGAAAATGTAGCAGATTGGCTACGATCAATGATAGCAAAATAAATTAAATTTTTTACCTCTATTATATGTTTGGAGATGGTGGATAGTAAACTATTTTAATCCGACACAATGTAAATTTAAACAGGGGGCAATAAAACAAATATTCTATCTTACCGTCATCACCAATAAAAATTTTATATACTATAATATTTAAAGCACTTGTGTAAAACTATATGTTTTGTAAAAATATTATTAATCATAATTGTATTTTTATTAACCTAAACTTTTATTATCAGCAAAATATTTCCGCATCACGTTTGCAGGGGTAGCCAAGCCTGGTCAACGGCGATAGACTCAAGATCTATTCCTGAAGAGGTCCGCGGGTTCAAATCCCTCCCCCTGCATACCAATCTTTTCAACAGAAGAAAAACAATTAATTTTTTCGATTTTTAAGAAGGAATGCAAAAATGTAAG
>CP070836.1:513252-517583 GCA_020341795.1 Thermoplasmatales archaeon | reverse complement strand
TTATTTATTAATTATTTTAAGTGAAATTATTTTGAGTTAATTAGATTTATCATTAACAATTTTTTAGACGATTATATATATTAAAAATCAGATACAAATTTAATGGAGAAAAATATCTTGGTGTATATTGTATATTTATGAATCTGTTGAGATATATCCAGATTATATTTTACCAAAAGTAGGGATGAATGATTAGGTGAATATGGATTATTAGGAAGTTTATGGATTGATGAAGATCCAACAACCACCTTTATTGTATGGGTTGATTATGATCCTAATAGTTTTAGTTGGCCAAATGAACCTGGATCTCCAAATAAACCAACTATAAATGGCATAACAAATGGAAAAATTGAAAACGAATATAAGTACATATTTAATGCAATTGACACTGAAAACGATGATTTAAAATATCATATAGACTGGGGTGATGATAACTCTGAAATAACTAATTTCGAAAACTCTAGTATTGATATAAAGGTTAAACATACATGGACTGAAAAAGGGGAACATATATAATAAAAACTAAAGCTGAAGATATCAACGGTAAATATAGTTTTTACGGTACATTAACTGTTACTATGCTAAAAAACAAACCAATTATAGATAGACCAATACTAAACCTCTTACAACAACATCCAAACTTGTTCCCAATATTACGACAACTATTACAGAAGCTCTAAACAATCTATTTTTTTCTTTTTTTATCAGTTTATTTTAAGGAGAAGTTTAAATATCAATAATTGTTATAAAATAATATTTGGGGGTAAATTTGTGAAAAAGATATTTATAGTACTATTAAGTCTGATTTTTATTGGAGCAAGTTTCACTAGTGTAACCAGTATAGAGATTAAAACCAGTTCAATTATAGGACCAAGAGAATCACCTATGCCAGGTGATTTGAAAGATGGAAAACTGCCTGAGTTTCCACCTTTTCCACAACCTGCTATTTCATCTCATCATGAGCTATATCCTCTGACAAAAAGCGATTTTGTGGTTACATTAATAGAACAATTGGATGAAGAGCTTTATCTTAGTTACCTTGAAGAATTGGTTGCTTTTGGACCCAGATATACTTATTCCAAAGCTTGCACAGATGCAGGTAATTATATCTACAACGAGTTTATAGAAATGGGTCTCGAAACTAGAAAACATGAATGGAATGATGAGGATCCCACTGTTTTTAACGTCGAAGCAACACTTCTGGGTTCTAATGAGGAGAGCGACGAAATCTATATTATTTGCGCCCACTATGATACCGTAAGCGAAAGCCCTGGGGCTGATGATGATGGAAGTGGTGTTGCAGCTGTTATGGCTGCTGCAAAGCTTATGAGTAGTTATTCAACTGAGCATACTGTTCGTTTTGTTACTTTTTCAGGGGAAGAACAAGGACTCTTTGGTAGTAGATACTATGTAGAAGAAGTAATTAGTAAAAACATTGCAGGTGTCTTAAACGTTGATATGATAGGATTTGCTGAAGATGAAGAGGATGCAAGTTATGTTATTGTTTATAGAGATACTGAAAATCCTTTGGAATGGATGACTGAGTTTACAACCAATATAGCTGGTGAGTATCAAGAATATATAGAGCTAGAGGTGGTACCTGGTGGGAGCTCTGGTGGCAGTGATCATTGGCATTTTTGGCAAGCTGGGTTCAGCGCTATTTTTTATGCAGAGTATAATTTCAACTATAACTATCACTCACCCGATGACACTATTGAAAATATGGACATTGATTATGCTGTGAGAAACAGCAGACTTATTCTGGCTACACTTGCAGAGCTTGCAATAATAACAGAATTACAAGCCCCTATTAAGCCTATAATTTTAAGTGGACCTGCAGAAGGAAAATCCGGTAAAGAATACACATATGCTGCTAGTACAACAGATCCACAAGGTGACCAAATCTATTACCTTTGGGATTGGGGAGATGATACAGATTCAGGTTGGATTGGACCCTACATCTCTGGAGTTGAATGTGAAGAATCAAAAACATGGAGCAACAGAGGAGATTATTTAATAAAGGTTAAAGCAAAAGATGACGAAGGCCACGAAAGCGAGTGGTCTGATCCATTATCAGCTAGCATGCCAAAAAACAAATCATATATCAATAGACCAATTCTAAACTTCCTGCAACAACATCCAAACCTGTTTCCAATACTGCAACAACTATTACTAAAACTCTAAACATCATTTTTTTCTTTTTTTATATTTTATAAAATATTTAATTTAGTAAAATTTAAGAAAAGATAAAAGATACAAAATGGTGGTGGAGGTAAGGATAAATGAAAGTAAAAATTTTTGGAATTTTAATATGTATGCTGTTGATTTTTAGCACGACAACACTTGCACTAACACAACTCAGCAGAACTGAACAACAAATGAAACATCGATTTTTTAATACAACACAACTTCCGTTACCAACATCCCTGATATGGATGAAAACCTTTGGAGGAATATCAGATGATATTGCTAATTCTGTTCAGCAGACCAATGATGGTGGATACATAATCACTGGTGAAACAAATTCATTTGGTGCTGGTGGTAGTGATGTTTGGTTGATAAAAACTGATGATGGTGGTAATAAAATATGGGATAAAACCTTTGGAGGAACAAATCTAGATTGGGGGAATTTAGTTCATCAGACCACCGATGGTGGCTACATAATTACTGGAGAAACAAGGTCATATGGAGCTGGTGATCGAGATCTTTGGTTGATAAAAACTGATGATGGTGGTAATAAAATTTGGGATAAAACCTTTGGAGGAACAAATTATGATGGTGGAACATCGGTTCAGCAGACCACTGATGGTGGCTACATAATCACTGGTTTTACAGCTAACTTTGGTGGTGGTGGGACCAATATTTGGTTAATTAAAACTGATGATAATGGTAATAGTATATGGAATAAAACCTTCGGAGGAGATTATTGGGATTATGGTAATTCAGTTCAGCAGACCACTGATGGTGGCTACATAATCACAGGCCTTATAACTACATCAGGTGCTGGTGATGTATGTTTGATAAAGACCGATAATAATGGCAATAACATATGGATTAAGACATTTGGAGGAGAAAAATCCGATTGGGGCTGGTCAGTTGAGCAGACCACTGATGGTGGATACATAATTACAGGTGAAACATGGTCATTTGGAGCTGGTCATTGTGATATTTGGTTGATAAAAACTGATGATGATGGTAATAAAATTTGGGAAAAAACCTTTGGCGAAGTAAATTCAGACTGGGGTAGGTCAGTTCAGCAAACAAATGATGGCGGATACATAATCACCGGATATAAAGAGTCAACTGGAACTGGTGATTTTGATGTTTGGTTAATTAAAACCGATAACAGTGGAAATATTTTATGGGATAGAACTTTTGGTGGTAATTACTGGGATTATGGTAATTCAGTTCAGCAGACCACTGATAGTGGTTACATTATTACGGGAAGCACAAATTCATCTGGTGCTGGTGGTTATGATGTTTGGCTGATTAAAACCGATAGTCAAGGTAAGTCAAAAACTATTCGCTATAAATTAAAATTCCAAAGTAGACTCCTTTCTCAGTTTCCTTCAATTCAACGTCTCCTTAATCTATAATACTTTTATTCTTTATTTCTATTGTTTAAGGAGAAGTTTATAAACATCTAACTATTTAGAACTTGTATTTGAGGGAGGAAAAAATGGCAGTAAAAAAGGGGAGACAAAAACGACATATTAGTAAAGGTATGAGTATAGATCCCCCAATTAAGGAATCAAAAAAGAAGGGTAAAAAGCGTACAAGAAAATCTAAAATGCCAGCTCGAATCAAAAGTATACCACGGGCAAGACAGAAATAACTATTAAACTTAAAAAAACAGGTTGTTAAATCATCTTTTTAACACACTTTTTTTAGAATTTATTTTTATCATAATATTTCGATGATATTGAACAATTGTTACCCATATTTTCAATTAGAAATAAAAATAATTTACTTCTTTTTCTTTTTTTTGGTTAAACGTCGACACCACCAATTTTATGTTCCAACAGGAGAAAAAAGAGTCCTTCACGCCGCCTGCCGGATACTAACTTAAAGTTTAACTTACACCCAAAAAAAGATCAATATAATTTATTAAACGTTCAAGAATAACTCAGTTCTTTCTCATTTTTTACCTTGACATCTACTTTTTAGAGTCAGAATTGAAACTTTTTAGTCAAGATGGACTATATGGGCAAAGCTCTTGGACAAAAATAGAATATAAACAATAAATAGCTTATTTTTTGCAAAATCATTATAAATAGTTTTTTATAACCGATCCCTACTAGTGTATTTTGGAGAGAATTGTGAGCAAAAAT
>CP070836.1:508694-513152 GCA_020341795.1 Thermoplasmatales archaeon | reverse complement strand
GGATGTGGATTAAAGGGAAAAGATACAGCCATTATTTGAACAATTGAAAATAAGGCTATAGCCATCGCTAATAAAATTGATGTGCCGACGATTTCGGATACAGCTTTATTAGCCCTTTTTCGCCTCATATATAACTTTCCAAATTTTTTTTATTAAATTAATAATTTGAATACAAATATAGTGATTATTCCAAGTATAACACTGTATCTGATACCAGCTGATAGTTTACCATCCATCATGAATCCTGATAAAAGCCCAGCTCCAAGGCTTTGGACAAATACAAATGTATACAGTGTATATTTAAGCATTGTTGCATCAACAATATTTAACGGTATTGCACCACCTGCAAGCTCTGCTTGTTTTTCTTGTATTGCAAAAAACTCTGTATAAATAGTTGTATTAAGAATAAGAATTATTGCAAGGAAAACAAAATAACATACTACAATTACTAGTGCATAAACAGACATTGCAGATCTTCTCTGATATTCCAACTGGTTAACCTGGTCAACTTCATGTGATGCTGCTTTGAAAATCTTTGGTGTGTTTCCACCCATTAAAAGTCCTTTATCAATAGCAATTACAATCCTATTAACTATTGCAGTTTTCATACGATATGCAAAATCAAAAAGCACGTTTTTCATTGATACATTCCAAGAAAGCTGTGTTTTCATCTGTTTAATTTCAGGATTTAGCCTACCATAATTACCTTTTTCTGCTGTTTTTACTGCTTCAAAAATGTTCATACCAGTTGAAAGGGAATTTCCGACTTCAGTTAAAAAATCAGGAAATCTATATTGCATTTCTTTCTTTTTCTTAAGTTTAAGGTAACTAAAGATTCCAATAGGTCCAATAAAGATTAAAAAACTAAGAAAAGCAAAATCCCAATACAAATACGAATTAATTGTTAGATAATCGAAATAAGCCAATACCTGCAGTAAAACAAATAATATTACTATAAATATCCATGATATCATTAAAATAAAAATCGGAGCTTTATTTAATTCATAAAATTCATTAATGGTTATTTTTTTATCAAGTTTTAATTTTGTAAGTCTTTCAATACTTGTAGACGATACCATAAAATAAAACATGCCATAAATTGCGGGTAGTACCAAAAACGAAAATAACAAAAGCATCTGAAGTGACATGTCCATTGATCCACCGAAGAAACCCATAACTGTAAGAATAATAACTAGTAGAATTGGAAAAGCAATTACAGCAAGAACTAAAACTTCTGCGATGATAGCTAGTAAGTCAAGGTCTTTTTTTCTATCAACTAGGTCATCATCCATATATTTATTTGCAATTGTGTTTAAATATAGATGTAAATCACTACCTGCTTGAATTGTTCCGATAATACCTTGTAAAAAAGACTTAAGTTTTCTAGATGGTGAAAACTCAATTGCATGTTTAAGAGCTGTTATATTATCAGTACCCATAACTGTTATTTCTTTAGCTATTTTCTTTGCTTCAAGTTGAACCTCGCCATATACTGATACTGTTGAAAGTGTTTGAAAAATCTCAGCAGGGGATATACCAGCTACTGCCATTGAGCTGATAAAGTTTATTGCATAGGGTAAAAAAAGATCTATATTTTTACCTCTTGCTTTAATTTTGTAACTAGGATAGTAAATGTAGGAGCCTACACTTCCTATGGCTACTATAAATGGAATGAAAAATAATAAAAATAATGTAAAGTCATTTGGAATAAGAACGTATAATAAGGCTGTAAAAATTATGCTAATTATAAGTCCAAATATAAAATTCATAAGAGCAGTTGAAAAATACTCCTCATAGCTAAGTTCAATATTTGCTCTAACAAATGGTAAATTTCTTGTTTCTAAATCTTCATCTTTTTTAAAACGTGAAAATAATTTTTCAAATATACTTAGACAGAATGTGGAATATTTTGTTGATTTCATTATGTATCCTCTCTTACTCTTGTGAGTATAGATTCAGGATCTTTGATATAATCAGATACAATATCTCCTACATCCTCATAAGAGCGTAATTGTTTCTTCATCATCCATTTTAATATATTTTTTCTATTTTCAAGTTCTTGTTGAACTCTTTTATCAGTCCAACCATTTTGAAGTTTAATATGATTAATTATTCTACTACCGCCTGTATTTTCAAATGTATCATTTACCTCTGAAATCCAGTGGAATGGAGTAAGTGTTACAAGACGGTTTGATTCTGGATCAAGTTTTATTACTTCTGTAACATTTGTAATTCTTCTAACTGGCATTCCATTAACTGTCACAGAATTTAAAAATACAATTAAATCAAGAGATGTCAATAGAGCCCTTGGTAGCTCTATAGGTTTATTTTCAAGTCTTTGAATAAGAGTATGCATATCACTTGCATGAACCGTTGAGTAGGATAGATGACCTGTGGTCATAGCCTGAAATAGTGTATATGCTTCTTTTCCTCTTACTTCTCCAACGATTATAACTCGTGGTCTTTGACGTAATGCAACTCTAATTAAATCAAACATATCGATGTCTTTACCTGTTTTAAAATCTTCAGTTGATGCAAAACCTGTTCGAGTTGTACCAGCTATCCAGTTTTCATGTGGAAGATTAATTTCTCGCGTATCCTCAATTGAGACAATTTTAAAAGTCGAAGGTAAGAAAAGTGATAAAGCATTGAGAGCAGTTGTCTTACCAGAAGCAGTACCGCCACAGAAAAGAATCGAAGTTCCTTTTTCTATTGCCATCCAGAAATATGCAGCCATATCAATATTCATTGTATTATTTTCAATAAGATCGATTGGGGTGAGTGGATCTTCTCTAAATCGTCTAATTGTAAAAGTTGAAAATTTTGTAATTGTATTACCGAGAGTTGTCTGAAGTCTTGAACCATCTTCTAATTTTCCATCGACAACTGGTTCATAAACAGATATTTGTTTACCACATAACTGAGAAAGTTTTACTACAAAAGAGTTAAGCTCATCAACATCTTTATAAATTATATTTGTTCTAATCGATTCATGGTCTTTATGATAAACAAAAATCGGTATATTTATTCCATCACATGATATATCTTCAATTCCTCCATCATGCATGAGAATATCGATTTTTCCATATCCTACAAATTCTTGAAATATATAATAATAAATTTTATCCCTTGCGTCATCTGAAAGTTTAATATGTTTTTCATGCATTATTTTATCAAGAGTTGATTTTAGATATTCACGTTTTTTTATCTCATCCATTCCAAAAACATCAACATCGGATCTTACCCTAAAAAAGTAAATCATCTGGTTTTTGATTTCCTCTTCCTCTTTATTGAGGCTGGGTTCTAAAACCTGATAGATATGTTCTTTTAATGTATTATCATATACAATTCTTCTTGAACCAAGGCCTTTCCATCCAAAACCTGTTTTTCTAGATATAACTTTGCCAGCATATTTTATTAATTGATCTTCAGGTTCAAAAGCGATAACTTCTTTTTGTTTTCTCATAAGTTCAATTTGTTCTTGCTCAAGCTTCTTGCGTAATTCATAAGATTTTTCTGATTGTAAACCTGTTGTAGGCAGTTTTGAAGTTGAAGATTTTTCTTCCTCAGTTTTTTTAATTTCCTTTGATGCTTTTTTATCTTTTTTTCTTATTTTTAAAATCTTCCGTTTTCTTGATTTATCTTCATCTTTTATTTTTGAATCAAGTTTTTTTATAATTTCGTTATGATGATCTTTATCTAAAGGTTGTTCATTGTTTTTATCAGAAAGATTTTTTTTAGTTTTTAATTTTAATTCCATTTTTGTTAAAGCCATAAATCATCATCCCTTTCCACTCATAGTTGTTAATATATAGCCATTATCAATACAAACTTCATTTATATATTCTTTGTCTATATGCATATCTATCTGCATATATTGCTCAAGGAATAATAGATTATTTTTTAAATACCTTTTTGTTGTATTATTGAAAATTAAGGGAGTAGAAGTATTAAAAAAATTACGACTTTATTCATTGTTAATATCTTATATTTAACCTTTTTTAATAGTTTTTTTTTAATTAATTCATTAACTGCCTCAGCAGATAATATATATGTTGATGATAGCGGTGGGGAAGATTATATAAAGATTCAGGATGCAATTAACGCTGCATCACCTGGTGATAATATTTATGTTAAAGATGGAATTTATTACGAGCGTATTATAGTAAATAAAAGTGTGAGATTAATAGGTAGTGGTAAAGGTCTTTGTATTATCGATGGTCAAGGTAAAGGTGATTATGTTATTGATATACAATCCAATCAAGTTGACATCATTGGTTTTACTATTAAAAATAAACAAATTGGAAAAGGTATAAATATTGATGGTTACAATCAAAGCCTGATCAATAATAATACGATAAGAGATACACAAACTGGGATATATATAACTAATTCTAAAAATAATAAAATTTATTATAATAATCTAATAAATAATACAAATAACGCATATGATGATTT
>CP070836.1:504508-508594 GCA_020341795.1 Thermoplasmatales archaeon | reverse complement strand
TGCTTTAAACCTGTTATTATGCACATTACTCCTAGTGTTACAGGAGAAAAAACATCTTTCTAATCATCTTATATAAGGAGAAATATCTTCATTCACCTACTAATTGTACAATTAATATTCTACTTCTTGCACTTGTATCTAACTCAATAAATACAATTTGTTGCCATGTTCCATGAATTATTCTATTGTTCTGAAATGGTATAGTTAAACTTGCACCCATTAATGTAGCTTTTACATGACTTCTGCCGTTATCATCATGCCATGTTTCGTGATGTAAATATTCTTGATTCTTTGGTGCTATCTTTTCAAGAGCTGTTGGAAAATCTTTCATAAGTCCTGGTTCATATTCAATAGTAGAAATTGTTCCTGTTGATCCTGGTACAAAAATATTGCATATTCCTTCTTTCAATCCAGATTCAGATACTATCTCTTGAACATCTGCTGTTATATCTATTATGTCATTTTCACCTTTAGATGCTATATTTATTTCATTATGATATACAGTCATATTAAATCCAAATATCAGAAAATGTTATTAATGCTTATAATTTTTTTAACTTTCTATATCGATGTCAATAAGTAACATGATTTATAGGTTAAGTTTTTATATAATGAAAAATCGGTGAAAAAAATCTAAAAATTGATTAATTATCATTAAGTATTCATTTTTTTAATGTCCATTATCATCATGCCAGGTTTCATGATGGTTATAATACTCTTTTTTTGGAGCTATTTTTTTAAGTGCACGCGGTAAATCCTTTATAAGCCCAAGTTCATATTCAATCGTTGTAAGACTCCCTGTTGAACCAGGAACAAATACACATACTATCCCATTTTTTAATTTTGATTTTGAAATTATATTTTGAATATCATTTGTTATATCAATTATATCTACTTCACCATCTGTTTTAATAGTTATTTCATCAAAATGAACACTCATTTGCATCATCTCTTATATTTTGATTTTTTTCCCTGATGAATCTCTTTTAAAGATTCCAAAATCTTTAACATATTTTAGAATATTTTCATCAAATACTGGCCCTTCCACACATACTCTTAATCCATCACCAACACAGCATTGTCCACATATACCAAATCCACATTTCATAAATCTTTCAAGTGATGCTTGAAAGTTCATTTTTTTTCTTTTTTCAAATAACTTTTTCATCATTAGTTCAGGACCACAAGTGATTATTGAATCATAATTTTTTTTAGCTATTAACTCTTCTGTTAAATCTGTTGCCAAACCATGATATCCTTTACTTCCATCATCAGTACACACATATAATTTTGCACTAGTTTTTTTAATTCTTTGCTCAAAGAATAACTCATTTTTTGTTTTAGCCCCTAGTATTACTGTTATTATTGCATTATTTTTTGATAAGAGTTCTATAGATGGAGCAATAGTTGCTATTCCTGTTCCACCTCCAATAAAAAGTATGTTATTTCCTATTAATTTAAATCCATTTCCATATGGTCCTCTTATTCCTATTTTATCGTCTTTTTTAAGGTTATAAAGAGCATTTGTGGCATCTCCAATGTTTCTGAAAGTTATTGCTTTAATTCTTTTATCAATATATGAAACACTCATTGGTATTTCGTCTACATCAGGAATCCAAATCATAAAAAATTGACCAGGTTTGACTTTCTCAGAATATTTAAATTTTATTGTTTTTGTGTTTTTTGCTTCATTTTTAATTTCTATTATCTTAACTATTTTTGGATAATTCATGAATGTGCTACTCCAATGATTTCTGAAATTTTTTTATATCCATGTTTTTTCATCCATCTTTCTATTTCTTTACAGACTTTTTTAAAGATATCAATCCCTTTATAGTATATACCTGAGCCGATTTGAACAGCTGATGCTCCTGCCATTATGTATTCAAGTGCGTCTTCTCCTGTATTAATTCCCCCAACGCCAATTATTGGTATATTAACGTTTTTTGCGATATCATAAACACACCTAACACCAATTGGTTTAATAGCACTACCTGAATAACCTCCAACCTTGTTTGAAAGAACTGGGGTATTAAGTTCTATATCGATTTTCATAGCTTTTACCGTGTTTATAGCAACTATAGCATCAGCTTCTGCTTTTTCAGCAGCTTTTGCAATTTCTATTATATTCATTAAATTTGGTGATATTTTAACAAAGACTGGAATATTGCTTTCTTGCTTGACATGTTTAGTTATATCTCTTACTATTTTAGGATTCGAACCTATTTCAAGTCCATATCTTTTTACATGTGGGCAACTCATATTAAGTTCTATTGCATCAGCACCATATTTTTCCATTTTCACAGCAAGTTTTACAAATTCATCTTTATTTTTTCCATAAATACTTCCAATTAATGGTATTCTTAAAGATTTTAAAATCTTGATTTCACTTGAAAATTCATCTATTCCAGGATTAGGAAGACCCATTGCATTTAAAATTCCATGTTCTAATTCAATAACAGTTGGATTTGAGTAACCTTTATTTGGTATCAAACCAATTGATTTTGTCACAATAGCTCCTGCACCAGAATTAAAAATTCTTTTCATGCTTCCTGCATCTTCATCCATTACACCAGATGCAAGAATAGTAGGGTTTTCTAGCTTTAATTTTGAGAGTTTAATTGCTAGCTTAACCAGGTAAACACCTCATTCAGAAAATAATACATATTATAAAATAATTGGCTTTTACTTAATTCTCTCGAATTAAACATCAAAACGCAAATTTTCCTTCATATATAAACTTTACTATCTAAATAAATACTTCCAAAAGTAGGATTCTCTATATTACAAACATAGGAATTTTGTTTGAAAATCTGGTATTTATTGTTTAAAGATCCTTAAAGATCCGAAAAAATGATGATGTCAGAGCCTGGCATTAAGAAAATCCGGTTTGAAATCTGGTCGACTCGACCATTATGTTCTATTAAAAATTAAGTTAAAATATTTTTCATGAAAAAATAATGCAAAATAACTACTAACGGATTATTGTGCAAAGCCTTTGATTTATTAAGAAATTTTTTATCCGAATTAACTTCGATCATCTAATTTTATATTTTTTACGTAAAATAGATTAAAAACAAATTAATTATATACTAATGAATTTCATGTATCTTATTACAAAATGGTTTGGGACTTTTCTATTAGATAAAAAAGAAATAATAGATAAAATTCTTTTCGAAAAAAATGCGGAAGTTATATCTAATAAATTAAGAAAAATCAAAAACCAAGAAATTTTAACTGAAGAAAAAAAGTTATCAAAGGGAAAAAAAGTAATTGTTTGTGAAAAAAGATTATTAAAAATTGGTGATTATAAACCAACAGATCCTTTTTTAAAAAAAATTGAGATAAATCCTGAGGATTTCGGATTTACAAATGTTTTACTTCAAAAAGTATCTATTTTACTATCTAAGACTTCTATCGAAGATAAACTTGAATCTGAAGATTTACAAGTTATTCAAATGATAAATACACTTGATGATTTGATTCAAACCACGAATTTGCTATCTGAACGTCTTGATTGTTGGTCTGATATATCTATATCAGGTGGACGCATTAAACCTCTAGAAAATGTTTTTTATACTATAAACAAAGAAATGAAAATTATAGAGAAGCAAATTGATAAAGATATGATAAGAATTGCTCCAAATATTAGTAAAATTACAGGTCCTTTAATTGGTGCTCGCCTGATATCTATTGCTGGAGGACTTGAGCGTCTTGCAATGCTTCCAGCATCAACTATACAGATTCTAGGTGCAGAAAAAGCTTTATTTAGATATAAAAAAGAAGGAGGAAAACCTCCTAAACATGGTGTTATATTCCAGCACTCTTATATTAATAAAGCAAATAGGTCGCATAGAGGAAAAATCGCTCGTGTTTTTGCAACAAAGATTTCCACTGCAGCTAAAGCTGATGCTTTTACAAAAAGAGATATATCCAAGGATTTAATTGATAATCTTAAGATAAGAATAAAAGAGATTAGGAATCTGTAAAAGTATAAGTAGTGGACTTGAACCATTATTGACAGGGAGACTATAACGGATTAAAACAAAAAAGTATTTTCTGTTTTTGACGATTAGTCAATAATGA
>CP070836.1:500853-504408 GCA_020341795.1 Thermoplasmatales archaeon | reverse complement strand
GTTGTCTGCAGTGCTGTTATTGATTGCACTGAAGATATGGTTGAATTTGAAGAAGATATTGATGATGATTGAACTTTTCCACCTTCAGCAAACTTATTACCTTTTGGTTCTGATGCTTGTTGTGGTGTTACTGGGAGTTTTGGTTCAAATGATCCTACAGGTTCTACAGATTCTGAGGGTTCTACTTTTAATGGTTTGATAGATTCTATTGAATGTCACTGTGTTGAGAACACATTGTTGAAATTACTCCGAGAAACGTATCGAGGCTCTAGGCAGGCTTATATTTAACAACAGGGAAAAAATAGCATTTTTACCGGTAAATTCGTGTTCAAATCCCTCCCCCTGCATAATTTTATATTAGATATGTTATAAAAATAATTTGTGCACCACTTTACTAGTAAATTTGTGTTCCCTTCATTATTGGAGTATACTGCTATTTTTTCTCCTGTAGAAAAAATGTAAAAATTTCATTTTCTACGGGAGCTTGAAAAAAGGGGATTTGTACCCAAAAAATGGTTATATTTTATGATTTTAAAGGACATAATATTTTGGATTTATCTAATTAGACAAGTATTTAAATTTTATTATTTTTTAAATTTTACCCTAAAATTAGCTTTGCATTTTTATTCAAAAAAATCACGAATAAAAGTGTAAAATTATGAATAAAAATACAAATCGTTAATTTATTTTATATTTAACATTTTGTACAAATAACTGTTTTTTATATATATTATTTTTAAATTGTACATATTAAACTAAGAAAAAGTTATATAAATTAATTTGGTACTGTATTTATAAGGAGGAAAGAAAAATATGAAGGAAAAAATGATACTAATATTAATAGTCGGAATTTTAGCCCTTGGCGGATTTGGAGCTAGTGCTTTTAAAGTAGATTCAGAAGATATTAGAAATATAGATATAAAAGAAAAATGCTTATTAAATAATATAAATGGTCAAAGTGGTCTCCAGGAAGAATGGAATAAAACTTTTGGTGGAAGATTTTTTGATCATATTTTAGATGGAAAAAAGACAAATGATGGTTTTTACATTGTTTGTGGGAGCACTAGGTCTTTTGATAACGAAAATGGTGAAAATGAAGATGGGTGGTTATTGAAAACTGATACCTATGGTAATGAGATTTGGAATAAGACTTATGATAAAATGGAAGAAGATGTATTAGCACGTGTTCATCAGACAAGTGATAATGGTTATATTTTAAATGGCTGGATTATTTCTTCTGATGGTAAATATCATGATTCATGGATTATTAAAACAGATGAATATGGTGTTGAAATTTGGAATAATACTTTTGGTGGAATATATATAGATTATAGTTATTCAAATATTGTGGAGACAAGTGACGATGGTTACTTGTTATCTGGTTTTTCGAATTCTTATGGTGATTTTGATGGTGATTTATGGGTTTTGAAAATTGATGGTAATGGTAACGAGGAATGGAATAAAACGTTTGGCGGAGCTAAAAGAGATTATGGAGTTGACATCATAAATGCTCATGATGGTGGTTATATAATACTAGGGAACACTTTTTCTTATGGTGAGGGTGATTCTGATTGTTGGATAATAAAAATAGATGATAATGGAAATGAGCAATGGAGTAAAACGTTTGGAGACAATTTTTACAATAATGTTCGAAGGATAAGAAAAACAGGAGACGGCGGTTATATCGTGGTAGGTACATCTTTTTATGTAATTGATGCAGAATTTGATTATTTTTATTTAGATTTTGATATATGGGTTTTCAAAATTGATCTCTTAGGAAACCTGAAATGGGAGACAACTATAGGTGATAGATTTGTTGAAGAATTTGCAAATTCAATTCAACCATCTTCGGATTCAGGTTTTTTAATATCTGGAATGATGATTGATAAGTCAAATGGTAAGACTGATGGTCTTCTTATGAAAATTGATGGTAATGGCTGTGTAGAATGGAAAAATATTTTCGGGGGATTAAAACATGAGGATACATTTAAAGTAATTCAGACTGAAAATGATGATTACGTTGTTTTTGGATATACCAATTCGTATGGTGAAGGTGATTATGATGCTTGGATTATAAAATTTTCATATTTTGAAAATGAAAGACCACATACACCAAATAAACCTATAGGTCCTTTAGCGGGTAGAATTATGGATTATTGCGATTATTCATGTATTGGAACTGAACCTGAAGGTCAGGAGATCTATTATCTTTTTAACTGGGGTGATGGTTATGATAGCGGTTGGCTTGGTCCATATGATTCTGGGGAAAGCTGTATAGCTACGTATTTTTGGAGTGATCAAGGTGATTATGAAATCCGTGTTAAAATTAAAGATGTTCATGGTGGTGAGAGTGATTGGTCTGATCCACTAAGTGTTCGAATGCCAAGAAACATGGTTTTGAAGAATTTTGTTCTACTGAGATTCATTGATCGGCTTGGAGAAAGTTTTCCTTTAATGAAGTATATCATAAAAATATTGGAGGAATAAATATGAAGAAAATCGTTACGATATTAGTATTAGGATTTTTAATTATTAGTGGATTTGGTGTTTTTGCTTTTCAAGAATCTGTTGATTCTGATAATAATCGTTATGAAATATTAAATGAAACATTTAATGCTAAACAAAGAAATCCTTTGGATTCATTGAAAAAATACAAAGGATATATTCAGAGTAAAGATATAATTTTTGGGAATGGAAGAAATATTTTTAGAAAATATCCAGTTATGGATACTGTAATACGTGATGATTTCTCAGATGAGTGCTCTGAATTGGTGACTACGACTGTTACTGATTTGCCTGATTATTTCAGTTGGACTGATTTTGATGGGAAGGATTGGACGACACCTGCTAGGGATCAAGGTGGTTGTGGTGGTTGCTGGCTTTTTGCTGCCCTAGGTACATTTGAAAGCATTATTAACATTAGAGAGGGATTTGCGGATTTAGATCCAGATCTCTCTGAGCAATACGTGCTTTCTTGTCTTCCTAGTGCAGGAAGTTGCAGAGGTGGAACAGTTGAAGGTGCGTTGTATTACATATCGGATACTTCTGATGATGGGAATAATTGCAATGGAGTAATTACTGAGTCTTGTTTTCCTTATCAAGCCGATGATTCTATACCCTGTTCAGCTAAGTCTAATGATTGGATGGAGTATCTTGTTCCAATAGAAAATTGTAGACATGTAGATCTTGGATATGATAATTATCGTATGAGAGAGGTTCTTAAATCATGGATAATAGAAAACGGTCCCGTTGGTACGAATATGTATGTTACTGATTTGTTTATGTTATGGGGGAATATATTCCATAATTTGAAATTTTGTTTTCCTTACGTTGATATACAAGATAATATCTATAATCATTGCGTTGTTATTGTTGGTTGGCAGGATAATCCACGGATGAGACGAGGCGGGTATTGGATATGCAAGAATAGCTGGGGAGCTGACTGGGGAGACAATGGTTTTTTTAGTATTGTATATGGTAGTTTAAACCTAGCTTCTGAAATTATCTGGGTTGATTATGATCCTGAGAGTTATGACTGGCCATCTGAAGCTGATT
>CP070836.1:497719-500753 GCA_020341795.1 Thermoplasmatales archaeon | reverse complement strand
TTTTGTATGGAGACCAAATAAGGATTATATGACCTTATAATTGTTGTGAGGTCTATGTGAATAAGAAAAAAAGTTTTTTACAAAATAATTCATTCAATAGGAACAACAATTACAAGTTCGGGCATCATAATAAGTAGTTATTTTACTTGTATTTTTATTTTGGATGACTTTCAAAGAAATCCCATATTAAATCAGTTGCTGATATCTCACATGGGGAATGTATTGTTGATCCAAACCATTTATGGCCACCATGTATCATAGAATATAGCACCACCTCAGAATCATCCGTACCATTTGTGTATGTTTCTTTAATGACATTTCCGCTGTCACTTGGCTCGATTTTTGGTATAGGATTACAATTATTATGTTCCACCCAAAATGATACTGATTCATTTACAGATTTCCAAAATATTCCTTGAGCCCACCCGCCATCAAACGGAACTAAATGATCATCTGTACCATGAAAAATCATAACTGGTAGAGCTCCTACGGGTTCAGATAGAGAATATGTTTCTCCATTCATTGTTACACCAATGGTACCTGAAATTGCCGCGATACTTGCAACAACATTTGAGTAAAAGGCACCAAATTTATACGTCATTGAAGCACCCCCCGAGATTCCACATACATATATTCTTGAATGATTAATATTATATTCAATCTGAAATTTTTCAATTAATAGTCTGAGAAATTTTCCATCATCTACATCATCATGAACAATCCACTCATTCCAAACATAGGGAGCTAATATTCTGAAAAAATGGTAATTAATGTGACCATTCGGATAAACAACAATGAATCCTTCTTCATCTGATTTATCATTCATTTTTGACATAAATTTGACCTGATAAGCACCTCCTGGAACACCATGTAATACAAATACAAGTGGGACAGATGTATCATCTTCATAATCTTGTGGAATGTGATATTGATATGATCTCAGAAGTCCATCAACTATCATAAATCGAAAATTATCTACAGGATAAAGCTGTGATTTTTTACCACTATTCAATTTTGAAAATCCCTGAACATTAATGCTACAAAATATAAGAATGGCTATGATTGTGATTAAATATATTTTTTTCATATCCTTTCACCGTTTATTATAAAATGCAATATTATATACTCCTACAGTTAATATTATTACAACCATACATATACGAATTTATGTTATGATTAGATTGTTTTGTAATATTTTATTAAAAATATGATGATGTTGAATATATAAAATTTATTTATTCAATTTTGAACAAAACAAAATTTGTTCATTCAATTTTGAACAAAACAACATAAAATTGTTTTTTACGAGAAAAATTACACAAAGCAGGTTTTACAATAATTATATTAAATTTTTTAGATGTTATTTCTATCCTTAAATGAGGGGTTATAATAGTAAATATAAAGAGTCATTAAGAGATTTATAAAGTTTTTTTAGCTAAAAGATACGCATCAAAAACTTGCTAAATCCAAAATATAATGCCATAAATACTAAAAATATCATGAAGCAACCTTGGTGGTGTATTACCAAAGAAAGTAGCTGGAACCGAACTTGAAACCGCATAAGCACTTAACCATATAGCATTTAGATTACCAACAATAATTACATCAATAAGAATAGTTGCACCACGTTCATTTTTCTTAGATAAATCTGTCCCAAACCTGGGACAAATAAAGACAATATACTTGCAATAACCGCCTTTCGTTTTATCATATACACCTCCTGTTTTTAAACAAATCAGATAAATCCACTTATGTAAAATAACTATCAAATGACTAAATTATTTGGATAAAAAAGTAATAACTAATCCGCTTATTGAGTTTAAAAATAATCGAAAGGGGAATAAATAAATGAAACTGAGGAAAATAATCAATTGGATGTTAAAACTTATGCTTTTGTTAATATTAGTTGTAGGAGCTATTGCATCAGCCATTTCTGTAGTTTGGACAGTTATTCCTGATTCATCTGCCAGTAAAGAAAGCATGCTAGGTTATAAATCACATTGTTCTTTTGCACCAATAAGTACTATAATTTTAATATTAATAGCTGTAGTATTTAGCTATATTTTATTCAGAACAAAATTCTTAAAATTTATCAAATAAGAATTTATTAGTTTTTTATTCATATCTATTTTTAACAATTTTATTTTTGTATAAAGTGTAACACTTATCACAACAGAAATATGCTATTCCTTCTTCTGTTTGCATTTTGGGAACTTCTGAAGGTTTAGGTATCCCATAACACAGAACATACAATATTCATGTATAGCAGCATCAGAAAGTATATTCTTATTAAAAATCGGGCAAATCTTCTCTTCATGAATACTGTTTTGGTTCATATTTTCTCCTCATTTCTTCAATATCCATTTTGGCTTGTTGATACTCTCGTCGAGTAATTTCCCCCTTTGCATAACGTTCATCAAGAATTTTATGAGCATCATCAAGTGATTCTTTAACTTCGTCTTCCTCTCTCCTTATAATCAGATATCCAATTATAAAAAGTATACCAATCCAAGGTAGAATAATAATAATAAACCATAATAGCCCATTCATTTTTCTTCTTTCACAATCTCTTAGAACTAAGAATGCAATGATTAATTGTGCAATCCAAACTCCTATCCACCATAAACCCATATAAGGGATACCCCACCAATCCATCATATGATGACCCCAGTCCATCATGTGATAAAAATCACCACCATTCAAAACTATAAATGGAAGTCCGGTTAGGATAGTAGTCAATAAATTTTTTACCAAATCATTACCTCCTTTTTTATTTTAATTTTGCAAATTTAAGCGTTGCAGCATTGGTCACTACAGATAGAGAACTTGCTGACATTGCTGCAGCAGCAATAATAGGATTTAAAAATCCTAAAGCGGCAATAGGAATCGCACTAGTATTATAGCCAAGTGCCCAGCCCAAGTTTTGCTTAATCTTCCTCATCGTGAGTTTACTCAGTTTAATCGCCTTCACTACATCCATAATATCATCTTTAATCAGTACAATACCTCCTGTTTCTTTTGCCACATCTGATCC
>CP070836.1:493401-497619 GCA_020341795.1 Thermoplasmatales archaeon | reverse complement strand
TTTATAATAAAAATTTTAAAAAATAAACTATATTTTTAATTTAAATATCATGATAAAAGTTAAATAAAGGATGTAGCATGCCAGTCAAAAGGATTGATAACAATGTTAGATAAAAAAGCAGATCTTGCAGGTCCAGGAATAAGTACATATGAGGAAGTTGATAAAATACTACCAAAAGATTACAATTCAATCTTAGATAAAAAAGAAACACAAAAGGCATTATGGGATGTAAAAAGATATATTGAAGAAAATATATGTAAACAACTTAATCTGATGATGGTAACTTGCCCTCTTATTGTTGATGAAGAAAGTGGAGTAAATGATTATTTAGATCGTGACGGCTCAAGAACACCTATTGAGTTTAATGCAGGACTTGGACTTGAGAAACCTATACAAGCACAGGTAGTACAAGCAGTTACTAAATGGAAAAGAGTTGCATTGAAACAATTTGATATGGATGTAGGTGAAGGTCTAAATACTGATATGAGAGCTGTTAGAAAGGATTATTTCCTTGATCATGACCATAGCTCTTATGTTGATCAATGGGGCTGGGAAAAGGTCATAAATACTGAGCATAGAAATCTAGATTATCTCAAGGATACTGTAAAAAAGATTTGGAAGGTATTGAAAGGTGCTGAAAATTATTTACCAGAAAATTATCCTAGACTTAATACTGATAAATATCCAAATCTTCCAGATAATCTTGAATTTTTTCACGCTGAAGAAATTCTTGATATGTATCCAGATCTACCTCGAAAACAAAGAGAAACTACAATTCTTCAGGATCATCCAGCTATTTTTATTATTGGAATCGGTTGGCCGCTTGAAGACGGCTATCCACATGAGATGAGAGCTGCTGATTATGATGATTGGGTTACAGAAACTATTACAAAAAACGGTAAAACTTATCATGGTTTGAACGGTGATATACTTGTTTGGAATCATGTTACAAAAAGACGTCATGAGCTTACGTCTATGGGAATTCGTGTGACACCTGAAACTCTTAAAACACAACTTGAGATGAGTGGACAGCTTGATTTTTTAAACCTACCTTATCATCAAGCTATTATTAATAATGAAATTCCACTTAGTATTGGTGGCGGAATAGGTCAAGCAAGAACTTATATGTTACTTCTTAAAAAAGCTCATCTTGGAGAAGTTAGTGTAACTATTTGGCCGAAACAATTAAAGGAGATATGCTCAAAGAAAAACATACATGTCCTTGAATAAATACCCTTTTTTTATATTTTTATAACTTTTAGTTGATCACTAGTTGTTTTATCTTCATAATATGCAATAGTTTTTAGTGTTCTTACGAAAATTGATCTATCTTTCCATGTCCATATATATGGTTCTTCATAGAATGTTTCTACTATTTCATTATCAACATAAAATTCTACTTTATCGATTTCACCTGTAAAACCAGTAATTTCTGCTTGAATATCAATATCTCCAATTACTATTGTTCTTCTCAATTTTATTATTTTGTTTTGGTTAAAATAAAGATAATTTTCTTCGGGATTTATGATCGTTATCTTTGTATCATCTGTTTTTTTACTTATTGTTACAAAATCAATACCATTCTGTTCAGGTCCAGAGTATCTATCTGGTGAAAAAATATCTACTGTTTCCTCCCAATGCTCATGAACTCCAAGGCTCTTTCCTAGATATGTTCCATCATTTTCAGGATCGTATGTATCAGAATTAGGATCTGCTGATTGATGAAGATAATTCTGTGAACCTTCACAGGGATTACAACCCTCAGTCAATAGAAAATCATACATCACCGAGTCAATTGCGACAGGGTCCTGTGAAAAAAACAAACTATTAGTCCAATCATTATTAAAAGGATACATTTCAAATTTAGCAATTGTGCAATGATCTTCTTTTGTTGGAAAAATCCCATCACCGATATATAGCATTGTTTTACCACCAATATGCTCATGTGCAAATAGATCAGTCTGAGGTGTAGGATTTCCACTTGTAAATCCTGCTTGATGATAACTATGAACCTTTGCAACAGATTCAATCCATGTGCCAAAAAAGTTTTTACCAGAAAGAGTGACACCATAATCAATAGGATGTCTTTTTAAAATTGGCATATTTATAATGTATTTAGCATCCACAACAATTGTTGGTAGAGTTCTATAAAGACCTGTGCCATCAGCAAAATTTATTGTTTCAGAACTTGGTTCAACTTTCTCTCGTCCACGTGCACCTCCATACATATCTACATAATGAACATCTGGAAATTCCAAAATATTTGAAAATAAAGAATAATCCTCATAAATAACACGATTATAAAACCAATTTCCCATAGGACGAGATGCATCATATATATAGATATCTTCTTGTGGTACTCCAACAATGTTTACAAGATGTCGAAGAAGTGATTTTACAACAAATGGGCTTGCATCTCTTTCGTTATCTACTCTTGTATAACTATTTGCTTGCCAACAATTGTTTAAATTAACTTTAATAGCGATTTTTTCACCTAGTATATATCCAACCTCACCGTTTCCATGTTCTTGGTTAAAATGTTTAAACAAAGCAGTCCATGCATCTTGAACTTCTTCAATTCCCACAAGGTTTGTTATTCCGTTTGAAAACATCTCATCTATGACATCTTGGTTATTGTTTTCATTATACCACCAGAAACCATTTAGATTGGACTCTGTTGCATCAGGATCCCAAACCCATACAACTCTTCCAGGATTTATTCCTTGAGGAATGCCTATTGGATCTTTTGAGATTGGACTCCATACAGGGTTTATATTTTCTTCTTTTATTTGTGCAAATGTTACACTTGAAGCTGAAAAAAGTAAAACAAAAGATACTAACAAAACAGGGATAATTGCTGTTGTTTTATATTTTGCTTTTCTAACCCATATTGCTAATCCATGAAACATCGCACTCCACATAATTACCCAAAATGCAATATATCCAGTTGCAACAGTCATTGTCATCTGCTGACAAGGATATCTGATACGATCAGGTTTTGGAAGAACTCGAGTTAAAAACCATATGATACTCACAATTCCAACTAGATGAAAAAGGATGCTATAAGGATTGGCAGCTTTCTTAAGTAATTTCATTTTTATTTTATGAAAACGTGATTTCATCTAATTTCTCACCCCTAAATTAACAATTGTTATTAGAAATGGTTAAACAGTATTTATACTTTATTTATACTTTAAGGGTGCTATTTGTTACACTAATAAAAAGACATTGCTTAATAAATTTGATATTGATAAAAGATATTCACTTACAAAAGACTGTGAAGAAGAACTTGAAATGAATTTAAATACCTTTTTTGTAACTTTTTATGATATTGATGAAATAAGAAAACAATGGAAATGTAACCAAGATTGAAAAATTAATTATCATATATTAATTGCATTAGATATACATCAAATCTTTCTCCAAATTTATATCCACATTCTTTCATTACTCCAATATGTTCAAACCCAACTGATTTATGAAGATTAACACTTACTTCGTTTCCCGATGTAATTCTTGCAATTATAGTGTGAAGACCAGATTTTTCACCTTCTTTTACTATTTCTTGCATTAGTTTTTTACCTATTCCCTTTTTTTGATATTTTTCTTTAACATAAAGAGAGATTTCGGCAGTTTCAGAATATGCACACCTATCTGACCATAGACTAAGTGATGCCCACCCCGCAATAGTCCCATTATACTCTGCGACAATTATTGGGTTATTCGATCCATGACTTTCAAACCAAGTCTTTTGTTCATCAATTGATTTCTTTTCAGTATCAAAAGTTGCAACAGTTTTTAAAATAGCTTCATTGTATATTGAGGTAATATCTTGAATATCGTCAATAGTTGCTTTTCTAATATAAATCATGAAAATCCTCTGTAATTCTTTAATATCTATAAATATTAAAATAAAGGTGCTTATTCAGATGTTTTCATTTCTTCTTCCATCTTCTGATCAAGTTTTTTATCAACACCTTGGTCTCTTGCTATATTTTGCATTTCTGTTATAATATTTTCCCAGATTACTTGCTGCTGACATGCGTAATCCCAGATATCAAGTCTTTTTGCACCATCTGCTTTTTTGAAATCTTCCATTACAGCTTTTTTGTCTTCATCGTTCATATAATTATTCCTCCACTATGGCTGTTTTATTACCTTCTTTAAACTGTGCAGTTCTAGCTATTTTTGACATCTCATCCATAATTTCATCCCAGA
>CP070836.1:490190-493301 GCA_020341795.1 Thermoplasmatales archaeon | reverse complement strand
CAAAGATGCGCTCATCGGTGGTGCGCAGCTGATCATCGACTTTGATAAAGCCCTGATCGTCCAGTTCGACTTGCGTGTTTTCCAGTCCGATATCGGCGGAAGCGGCCTTGCGGCCGATAAAGAGACAACTGTTTGAATTCCATTAATGACTAATATTCCTAATATAAAAAATATTGAAATATATCTCATATTTTTAACCTCTGGATCAATGAGTATAATATGGATATATAACTAATTATTTATATAAAATTTATTCAAAAAGAATTGAACAAAATTTAATTAAATGTTAAAAAATTGAAATAAATTTAAAATCTTTTTTATTTATTTAAATAAAAATTAAATTATTGATTTTTTACGAAGCCAACCAAGATCACTAATATATAGATCTCTTATGTCTTTTAAACCAAACTTTAACATTGCTAGACGTTCAAGTCCTAGACCCCAGGCAAGAACCGGGTCTTTAACACCAATTGGTTCTGTTACCTCAGGTCTGAAAATTCCACTACCACCAAGTTCCATCCATTGATTATTCCAAAAAACGTCAACCTCCATACTAGGTTCAGTATATGGGAAATAACCAGGTCTACATCGAACTTTTTCAAAACCTATACGTTTGTAAAATTCTTTTAAAACTCCTATGAGTTGTTTAAAATTAGCACCTTTTTCATGAATAATACCTTCAATTTGATAAAACTCAGGTAGATGAGTACTATCAATGTTTTCTTTTCTAAAAACTCGACCAATAGAAAACACTTTACAGGGTGGATTAGGATTATTATAAAGAAATCTTATAGTATTTACTGTAGTATGAGTTCGTAGGAGTGCTCGTTCTCCTTCTTTATTTGAAAACTTATACCCCCAGCCAGTTGACGTGGTTTTACCTCCATCTTCATGAACCTTTGCAATCTTTTCAACAAGTAATTTATTATCAATATTAATTTTATTTGGATTTTTACAGTAAAGTGTATCCTGCATCTCTCGAGCTGGGTGATCCTGTGGGATAAAAAGCATATCCATATTCCAAAAACATGATTCTACAAAATCACCTTGGATTTCTTCAAAACCCATTTCAAGGAAAATCTGTCGAATTTTTGATATAAGATCGATCATTGGATGTGGTTTGCCACCGTATATTGCTGGTGCAAATGCGTTTATATCATAGGGTCTAATAGTTTTGTTTTTCCAACTATCTGTCTTTATAATACTTGATGTAATCTGAGATATTTCATCTTCAACTTTTATACCTTTTTGTAATACTTTTTTGCCATTATCTGTTAAAATGATTGTGCTTGTAACTATTTCTTTTTCTTTGATTATATTTTTTCTTGATATTAGTGATTTAACCTGATCTTTATCAAGTTCACTATTTGGTTTTTCATTTAAAATATTAAGGATTTTTTCCTCTGGTGATTCTAATTCTGCAGCTTTTTTTCCCTTATCTGTTATTTCAAGTATTGTTTCTTTATCTCTTTTTATAAATATCCATTTGTTTTTCTTTAGCCAGCCTATTGCTATCGGTATTTCATTATTTTGCAGAATTGATGATAAATCTTTTAAATTGGCTTTTCCTTTTTTGTCTATAATAAGCTTTAAAGCTCTTTTTTCAGGTAGCCCCTTATCAAGAAACTGTTTTCCTTCTTTTCCAAGTGAGTAAACGGTTTTAATAAAATCCTTGATTTGTACAAGGTTTTTTGATTGAAGCCATGAAGAAGCATTCATAACTTCAACTTCCTGTGAAAAATCACCATGTTTTAAAATTTCCTCAGGAGATGCACTACCTTTTAGTTTATTTAAAGTGATTAATACTTTTTTTTCATTTTGTGATAATTCTTTGATTTTTTTTTCTAGATTCATCTTAGCCTGCAATAAATTAGTTATGTATTAAAATATCGATTCTACTTTATATATTATAAATCATCAATTTCTTATATGAAAACTATAATACCTGATTTCATCGGGCCAGTAGCTTAGCTTGGTTGGAGCACCCGGCTGATAACCGGGAGGTCAAGAGTTCGAATCTCTTCTGGCCCACTTTTTTCCTATAAATACTTTATCGGTTTTTTACAATCCCGTTTTTTTAAGATTAAAAAATAAAATATGACCTAAAATTTGTTTCAAAATTTTGTATCTTTGATACATAACGGAGCATAAACTATATTTGCTTTCAATACTAAAACGTCATTTAGTATAGGAAATCACATATGTCAAATTTGTTTCTATCATTTATCTTTCAAAATCTCTTTTCCTATACTATAACTCATAAAGGTGATGCAAAAAAACTTCTTTTTTTGCATCCTCCTCCACCCTTGTTTATAATTAAGTTTTCTTCAGAAAAATAATATTTTAGTTTTCATTTATTTCATCAAATTTATACTCTTTCCATTCCTTTATACCCAATAAAATTTCAACTTCAACGGGAGTTATAATTGGGATTTTATACTGCATGTAATCATCGATTGCAATGCGTGGACATGCCATAGATACATAACAATCAATATTTCTAAAACTTTCAATTATTGATGGAATAAAATGATTCATCATAAAAACATAGGCTTTTTTTCCTTTTGATTCAATTAGTGTTTTATTTTTTAAAGCTTCTTTAAATCGCTGTTGACCTATCTTTGTACCAACTATTATTCCAAAAATTTTTGCATCTTTTGATCTTGCAATTGCACCATATCTTTGCCTAAGAATTATATCTTTTAAATCATCTAGTTCTTTAAATTTTACTTTATTTGAGTAAGGATCACAGGTTATAACAGATTTTTTAGTTGAAAGCATCAAACCTAATGGGTGAAAAGAACCACTTCCAAGAAATAAAAACATATCAACATCTTTAGCAATTGACAATGCAGAGGAAAAATTACAACCAAGTATTTGTCCATTTGAATAAATACGTTTGTCTCCTTTTCCAATAACAGGTAAAAAATCGTTTTCAATAAGTATTTTTTTTACATCCGATATATTATGAATATGTTGAGCAGTTGTTACAATTCCAATTTTTTTACCATTAAGACTTGGTATTGCTTTCTTAATAACCGTTGAAATGTTGAGGTTTGATTTTGCATTTAAAAACAATGTAGGTATCACACTTTTTTTTAAATTTGGAAT
>CP070836.1:486160-490090 GCA_020341795.1 Thermoplasmatales archaeon | reverse complement strand
TGATAAAACCATTAATGATAAAAGTGAGTTTTATTTAGGTTTTAAAAAAGGTGTCGATGATTCTTTTGTTATATTTGCTTCTTATGTTGATTTATTTAAACGATATAAAAATAATGTTAAATTATTAATGAACGAACAGAAAGAGGTATGGTTAAAATTTGTACAATATTATGAAACTCAATCAGATATGAACACTTTAAATTATCTAAGCAAATACAACAACTGGCTTTTTAATTACATTTTTAATGATGTTAGCGATATGGATTTTGATAATTTTTTAAGTTTATAGATTATTAGTAGAAAACGATGATTTTTTACCGGTAAATTGGTGTTCAAATCCCTTCCCCTGCATACATATAGTTATAACAGGAGAAAAAAACATTATTAAGATTTAATAAAAACATTGAAAAAATATGTTAAAAAAATGGAAATAAACCCTCAACTGTTGGAAAGCCAGCTGCTTTCCATTCATTTATACCACCTAACATATTATAAACTATTCCTTGAAATCCATTATCTACTAAAATTTGTGCTACTATACTAGTTCTACTAGATGTTCTACAATAAATAATAATTTCTTTATCTTTATAGATACTCATAAAAATTTTTAATAGAATCCCTTCATTTTTTATTGGACCTGGACCACCACTTGTAAGTTCATAGGGAAACCATCTAGGCCAATCTTCCGGAAAAGGTGGTTTAATTCGTTCTGTAGAATATTCATCCCATCTTCTAACATCAATTAGTATTTGTTTACCATCTTCCGTTGAATTTAACATTTCCCAAGCTTCATAAACAGTTATATCTATATAATCATTGTAAAGAGTTTGAGTATCTGTAAATTTTTCTTTTTCTAAAGATTTTTGAAAATCCCCATCTTTAATTGGATCACATAGAACATTTATAGAATTCGCTCCAATAAAGCTAAAAATAATAATTAAAATAACTCCTTTTCTTAACATTAATTTTATTACCTCTAACATAAATATAAGTATTTTATCTTTTTTAATTTTTCCTATAAAAATATATTAAGGATAATAAAAAGACGATGATCTATATAAAAATTGATATTTAACCATATTTCTTCCTCCCTCAAAATCAATATTTATTATCAAGTAGATGTTTATAAACTTCTCCTTAAACAAATAGATAAAAAAAGAAAAAGAAAAGGGTAGAAATCACTACTTATTTTTTTCTTTCAGCTTCTACACCATACCAAGATTTCAAAGCTACTACGTGGATATGAGGAGCTATACTCAGCAAAACGAAAAAGATTGCCACTAGAAAAAAAGAATTTGATACCATTCTAAAATCAATATTTAATATATCTACAGCGGCTCCTGCTATAACGAAAAGCAAGCCAATAACTATACAACAAAGGTTTGCATTTCTCCATCTTCTAATATCTTCCTTTACTTCCATCCAATCTTTATATGGTTTATCACTCATTTTCTTCCTCCCTCAAAATTAATATTTCTTATCAAGTAGATGTTTATAAACTTCTCTTTATAAAACAACCATTTATCTTGATGTTTCTAAGATTGAACCTTTATAGAAGTAAATAATTTGAGGGAGGAAGAAATGAGAAAGAGATGGGAAACTTATGGAATGAATTTGATTATCTTTGTGTTAGTTTATAATAATTTTCCCTTTAAAAGTATGAGAAAGAAGTTTATAATTCGGTTTGTAAATTGTATTAATGATATAGGCTTTGTTTCTAATTAGATATTAATTTTTAAAGTATAGGTGTATATCGTATTAATAAAAGGCAAAAATATGATAATAGATGGACATGCTCATGCTAGTGGTGATTTTTTAACACTTGAAGGAATAACACAGGTCCTTAATGCAACTAAAACAGATAAAGTAGTTTTAGTACCAGGTGAAATGGATAGATATAAAGCTATGACATTTCCTAATTTTGCTAAAATTTTTCCTAAGAGAAATGTTACAAAATTTTGGAATCTTCTTACAAAACTAGTGGTAATGAAAATCACAAAGATAAACAAAATATTTGGAAAATTAAATGAATATGTTTATGAATTAGCTCAAAATTTACCTAATAGAGTAATTCAATTTTATTTGATAACAGATAGTAACCAAGATATTAGTCAGGAATTGGAAAAAAAATATAATGATTGGAATTTTAAAGGTTTAAAGATTCATCAATGTTGGTATAAAATCTCTATTAATTCTAGGATTTTTTATGATGCGGCAAATTGGGCAGAAAAACATAATATGCCAATATTTATTCATCTTGAGTCCGATAAAGAAGTAAAAAAATTAATTGAATACAAAAGATTGCATTCACAATTAAAGCTGATTATTGGTCATCTATATGGACTGGAGTTATTTATTAAATCAAAGATTACATTTGAAAACCTTTTTTTTGATATTTCAACATATCAAGTTACATCTAACTATCGTGTATTAAAGGCGATTGAATATTTTGGGGCTGATAAAATTATATTAGGTTCGGATACACCTTATGGTAAGGATAACCTTAAAAAGAATATTGAGAGATTGAAAAAATTACCACTTAATCATAATGAGAAGGACATGATATTGGGATTGAATATGAAAAAGCTGTTGAATATATAGTATGATCTGTTTTTTTGAAAAGGAAATAATTTGATTATAGGGGGAGGGGGTATATCTTTGTTTTTCCGAGGTAATTTATAGAATAAAATATTATTATTGTGTTATCTACTATTTTTTTAAATACTTTCAATAATTCGCAATTCAGCTTTTTATATGATTAATTACAGACCTGTATTTATGTTTATTAGGCAATGTAGAAAATGTGGTCTTAACTTGGGTATCAACTATTATACTGATGAGGATGCTAATTATTCTTTTGATGTTTGTAAGGATTGTATAAATAAATGCAAATCATCTTAAATTATTAATCTATTCCTTAAAAAAATGAGGAGGTAAATACATTATGGAGAGATTTGATATTTGGCAGTCACCAAAAGATGGACTATGGTATTTCCATTTAGTTACACCAAATAATGAAATAATTGCACAAAGCCAAGGTTATACAACCAAAGAAAATTGTATAAGTGGAATAAATGCAATTAAGAACTATTCACAAACAGCTGAAATAAAAGAAACAACAAAAGAATAAAATATAAATTTTTTTGTGAATTATTTAAAATTTTAATCTTCTTTTTTTTCGTGGACTTTGCATTTTTATTCAAAAAAATCAGGAAAAAAAGTGCAGAAACCGTATTTTATGTGCAGAGTAGGCTTTGCACATTAATCCGTGCTAATCAGTAAATTGCACAATAAATACCCTTTTTGCACAATAATTTTTAAATTTTTACATTTTGTTTCAATAAACGTACTATAATAAAATTTAAGTAATAGAATTACATGAGAATAGTTGAGGGAGGTAGAATAAAATATGAAAAGTATAAAGATTGTAAGTTTTATTTGTATGCTGGTTCTTTTCTCTGCTTTTTCTTTGACTGTTACATCTGTACCATCTAATGGAAATACTATTTATGTTGATGATGATGCACCACCAGAATGGTATGATGAAACACACGTGCAAACAATTCAAGAAGGAATAGACATTGCATCTGATGGCGATACTGTTTATGTATATAGTGGAATATATTTGGAAAACGTTAACGTTGATAAATCAATAAATCTCATTGGTGAAGAAAAAGATACCACTATTATTGATGGTGGTGAAAACGATCATGTAGTATTAATTTCAAAAGACTTAGTATTAATATCAGAATTTACTATGAGAAATTCCTCAAGTGGAATATATTTAAACCAATTTGCAAATCAAGTCACTTTATCAGATAATCTAATACATAACAATCAATATATTGCTATCCACGCTCCTTTTTCAGATACAATGAATTTAGTTATATCAAATAATAAAATTATATCAAATTATTTTGGTATCATATC
>CP070836.1:483239-486060 GCA_020341795.1 Thermoplasmatales archaeon | reverse complement strand
CTGACTGTCATTCCAGTATCTGATTGCGGGCCGCCTATTACAAATTTTCCAGTAGGATTAATAAAATAAATTGTTTTTTCATCCACCAATTCTCCTACAATTGGCTTAATAAAATTTTCAATAATTTCTTCAAGTTGTTTATAAGTTTCTTCTCCAACACCATATCGAACACGTACAATTGGTTTGCTAGATTTTAACACCCGTGTTATATCTATTGGAGTTCCACTTACAACTACTTCTGCATCTGTCCTATTTATGGTTTCTTCAAGTTCAGATATTTGTTTTTTACCATAACCCATAGCAGGAAGTACTTTTGTTAAATGTGTATATTTTTCAAAGGTTTTTTTAATTGAACCAACTGCAAAAGGTCTTGGATCAATTATTTCTTTAACATCAGCATCCTCTGCAGCAACAGTTCCTGCACCATATGGCATACTACCATGAGTAACTGTGGGTCCATCTTCCAGAACTAACACTCTTTTTCCTGTTATTTTATTTGCATCTTCAACAACAACATTAGATACACCCATTATTATTTTTGCATCTGGATTAACCTCGATTGCATTTTTTCTAACTGTTTCAACATTACGTCTATCAGCTGTATTTACCTTATTTATAATTATAACATCAGCGCTTCTAAAATTAAGCTCCCCAGGATAATAGGAAAGCTCATGACCGGCTCTATGTGGATCTGCAAGAGTTATTAATAGATCAGTTTTATAAAAACTGAAATCATTGTTTCCACCATCCCATATTATTACATCCGCGTCTTTTTCGGCTTCGCGTAGTATTTTTTCATAGTCAACACCTGCATATATTACTCCACCCATATCAATGTAAGGCTCATATTCTTCTCTTTCTTCAATAGTCGTTCTAAATCGGTCGAGATCTTCATAGCTAGCAAATCTTTGAACAGTTTGTATTGTAAGATCTTTATCATATGGCATTGGATGACGAATACTTGCTACTCGGATATCTTTTTTCCGAAGCATTTTAAATATCGCACGTGAAACCTGGGATTTACAACAACCGGTCCTTACTGCGCATACTGATATCACTGGTTTTTTTGATTTAACCTGTGTATTTTCAGATCCCATAAGCATAAAATCGGCACCAGCAGCATTGACAGTTGCAGATTTATTCATAACATAGTTATTTGGAATGTCACTATATGCAAAAACAACTGTGTCAATAAAATTACTTTTAATGAGATTAGTTATATCTTCCTCTGAATAAATTGGTATTCCTTTTGGATAAAGCTTCCCTGCAAGTTCAGCAGGGTAACAACGTCCATGGATTTCAGGTATTTGCGTAGCAGTAAATGCAATAACCTCAAAATCTGGATTATCACGAAAATATACATTGAAATTATGAAAATCTCTACCCGCTGCCCCCATTATAATTATTCGTTTTTTATCTGACATAAACTAAACCCCGAATCTCTCAGTGGTAACAAATACCCAATTAAAAATTTTTTTCTAGGTAATGATTTCCTGTTCTTTGAATTTTTTAGAAATTTCCTCTGCAACCTCAAGTGATGTATTATTTCCACCTAAATCATATGTTTTAATTCTACCTTCCTTTACCACCAATGATATTGCTTGATCAAGTTTTTTAGCATCTTGTTTCTCTCCAAGCCAATCAAGCATAAGTCTTACACTATTTATCATAGCAATTGGGTTTACTCTATACTGCCCAGCATATTTTGGTGCACTACCATGTGTAGGTTCAAAAACTGCAAATTTGTCTCCTATATTAGCACTTGCAGCAAAACCAAGACCACCTACAAGTTGTGCACATAGATCAGATATAATGTCTCCAAACATGTTTGATGCAACTAAAACGTCATAATCTTGTGGATTTTTCACAAGCCACATGCACATTGCATCAATATTTGTTTCCCATAACTCAATACCTGGATATTCCTGTGCTATTTTACGCCCTTCTCTTATCATAAGTCCACTTGTTTCCCGAATAACATTTGGTTTTTCAACTACTGTTACACTTTTTCGATTATGTTCCCTTGCATATTCAAATGCTCGATGGATAATGTTTTGACATGCTTTTCTTGTAAAAATACGTGTAGATATAGCTAGATCATCAAGTGATGTATCTTCAAATTTTTTCATTTTGGGATGATTTTTTCTTAAAACATCAAATATTTCCTGTGGAACCGGATGAAACTCAACTCCAGCATAAAGACCTTCAGTGTTTTCTCTAAAAACCACTATATCAATATCATCACGATAATTCAATGGATTACCTGGAAAAGCTCTGCAAGGACGCATATTTGTATGTAAATTAAAAGTTTGACGAAGTCTTACAATTGGGCTAGAATAAACAAAACCTTTACCTTGTAAATCAGATGATAGTTCTTTTTGCGCTTCATCTTTTGGTTTTGATGTAATAGCACCAAACAATCCACAATCTACTTCTTTTAAAAGATTAATTGTACGCTGTGGGAGTGGATCTCCCTCTTTTTTCCAAAACTCCCAGCCAACATCTCCAGGTATATATTCAGCATCAAGACCTATTGTATCTAAAATGATTTTAGCTGAATCCATTACATCATTTCCGACACCATCTCCAGGTAACCAAGCAATCTTATATTTTGACATAAAAAACCTGTAATAAACAAATTATTTTAAATCTTTTTGACATTTCAGTATGTCCGAATGTATGATTTCTATGAAAGAATGAGCACTTTATAAGGAGAAAAACAATTAAAATATTTAAAAATGGATATTTTTATTTAACAATATGTAAGTATTTTTTCCTATCTTTTCTGACCATTTTTCCATCAAAAACATTAATTATTTGT
>CP070836.1:478655-483139 GCA_020341795.1 Thermoplasmatales archaeon | reverse complement strand
ATACCTACTAGAGGTTTGATGTTATTCTAAGTAATAATATTATCAATTGATACTAAAACAAAATTTTACAAAACAGTTTTTTCGTTAAAGTTTTATACTAAAAAAAAGTTTTCCATAATGAAATCTATTGGATGTGAAAGTGGATGGGCAATGCACCAAAATATAATATTATTTTAGTCTATAATTTTACTTTAAAATGTATAAATTCTTAATAAAATATATTGAGGATGATTAGATGAAAAATGAACATGAAATTGTAAAAATCCTACATGAAGAGGAGAAGCTTGGGCAATTTCAGAGTAAAATCCAAAATACTTATAAAAAATTAAAGATACCAAACATATCATTAGATAAAAAATCTAATCCGAAAAGTTATATGTTATTAAATACAAAAATAGTAACAACAGAGGACATTGAATCAGGGAATATAGAAAAACTTAGATTAATAAAAGGCGAAGTTAAAGCTGTCACATTACTAACAGATAAAACATATATTATTAAACATAAGGGGGAGAATGGCATAACCCGTGTCGAGGAGGAAATAAAAAAAATGGGATTACCATTTGAATATAATGCTATAAAATCCCCAAGTACATTTTATCCACTAAGTATACGAGTCGCGTCACTTCTTGCTACAAAAAAAGTATTTGGATGGGATGATAACCAGATGAAAGAAATGGGTCGTATGGCACCTAAAAACTCTGTATTTACAAAACTCCTGTTGAGATATTTAATAAGCTTAAAAAAAATGGCAAAAGAGATACCTAGACACTGGAAGAGACATTACACTATTGGATTAATGGACCCTGGTGAACTTCATGAAGATGATAAACATTTAATTATACGATTAAGAGATTTTAACACACATCCAATAATGTGTACATACCTATCAGGATATTTTATAGGAACTGTAGAACTACTTAGCGATTTCATAAATCTAACAATAGAAGAAGTGAAATGTATGCACAAAGGAGATGATTATCACAAATTTATAATAAGATGGGAATAAAGTAAAATGGCAGATAATAAAATTCAGGTATATGAGGAAGAAACTACAAAAGAGAAAAAAACTATAGAAGATTTAAAAGCCCATATTTATGATTTAGAGAATTATATTCATGACTTGATGTTATTTTTACCTATCTCATTATGTACTATTAATCCCTCAAACATTATTATAGATGCAAATAAAACGCTTTTGAAAGTATCTAGATATGAACAAGATGAGTTGATAGGGAGTAAAATATATTTGCTCTGTAAAGATCAAAAAAATATTGAAAGTTTAATAAAAAATACCGTAGATAATGGATTTGTCAATAACCATGAAATGATCTTGCTTACAAAAGATAAAAAACCGATTTCTGTTGCTGCTTCTACCCAACTTAGAAGAGATGATGATGGTGATATAGTAGGGTATTTTGTCACATTTATTGATATATCCAAGTTAAAGCAGATGGAGGAAAAATTAAAAGAAAAAGTTGGACAATTAGAAAAAAATAAAATTGCAATGCAAACCATGATAGAAGATTTACAAGAAACCATTTTAGAAAAAGAAATAGCAAAGAGAGAAGTCAAAAATCTAAACAAAAATCTTGAAAAAAAAGTCGAAGAGAGGACAGCTGAGATAGATAATCTTCTAAAACAAAAAGACGAATTAATCACAAGACTCGGACATGATCTTAAAACCCCAATTACTATTCTCATGAACATTATTCCATTGATAGATGAAGAAGTCGATAACCCTGAGGCAAAAAAAGACTGCAACACAGCAATTAGAAACTTGATATATATCAAAAACTTAGTAAAAGAAATACTTAAAATCTCAGAAATAACATCACCTGCTATATTATTAGAAAAAAAAGAAATACTTCTTAACGAACTAATAAATGAAGTGTTAAACGATAATAAAATAATATTCTATGTAAAAAACATAACAATTCAAAGCTTTGTGAATAAACCAATAATAGTTGATATAGATGAAATGAAAATAAAAGAAGTATTATTTAATTTACTATCTAACGCTGTAAAATTTACTCAAGAAAATGGAGAGATAATATTAAAAACATTTGAAAATAAAGAAACAGTTACCGTCTCAATTACAGATAATGGAATAGGTATGAATAAAGAACAACTACAAAACATCTTTAATGATTTTTATAAAGCTGATACAAGTAGGCATAACTTGGATGGAAGCGGATTAGGACTATCAATTTGTAAAAGAATAATTGAAAAACATGGCGGAAAAATATGGGCTGAAAGTGAAGGAGAACAAAAAGGATCTACATTTTATTTTAAACTACCAAAAAAAACATATAAGGAAATAAAATGAACGAAAAAAAGGGTGCACAAAAACTCATAATCGATATGAGCAAAATCAAATCAGAGGTAGAAAAAAAACTAAATAGCCACGAGTTAATAGACAAAGAAGAATCCCTTTCAGATAAATATTTACTAACAGGCATTCCCGGTTTTGACGATCTCTTTGATCAAGGAATACCAAAAGGGGCGAATGTATTAGTTGTTGGAAGTACTGGATCTGGAAAAACAATTTTCTCCCTTCAAACTCTTGCATATCATGCAAAACAAGGAAAAAATTGCCTATATATGAGTTTTGAAGAACCAGCAGAACAATTAATTGATCATATGAAAGAATTTGGATGGGAACCTGAAAAAATAATTGAATCTGGTCACTTAAAAATTAGAATGTTTCTCACTAGCGATATATATTACGATAAAAACATCAGTGGAGAAGATGTAAAGGCAATGATAGCAAAGGATTCAGATTCTCTATTGATGGATTTAAAACCATTAACAATTCAAGAAAAAATAGGCTTCAAACCAGATATAATAGTTTTAGACTCACTAACCGCAATTTCTTCAACATTTATGGGAAAAGAACAATCATATAGATTCTATCTTGAAAGACTTTTCAGGTTTTTCAAAGGAATCGGAGCAACAACATTATTAATCACAGAAATTCCAGATGAACTTGGAAAATACTCAAGTACAGGTGTTGAAGAATTCCTTGCAGATGGAGTAATAGTATTGTATAACCTTAGAAGTGGAAATATAAGAGAAAGTGCCATTGAGGTATTAAAAATGAGAGGAGTAAAACATCAGAAAAAAATAGTGGCAATGCAAATAACAAGCAAAGGAATGACAGTGTATCCAGATTTAGAAGTATTTGGGGATGTTAACAAAAAATAAAACAATAAAATATATATTAATCATGATAGGTACTTTTTTCCTAACTCTTAGAACTATAGAAATTTTTTTTACCAATCCTTCCAACTACACCTTTTTTTATTCCTTGCTACCGCTTGTTATGCCGCAAGCTCTGAAAGATTCTGTAACCAGCTTATGACAAACAAAATTTTTGGAAAATATATTAAAAACTATCGAGAAAAAAAAAATACCATTAAAAATAAAATTTATATAAATTTGCCTTCATTCAGTAGATAAAAAAGTAAAAAATTACGGAGAAAATTAAATTAATTAAGTATATTATCATATAAAAAAATTGGTATCTCTTGTTTAATATAGAATAAAGATTGGGACGAGGCCTTAATTCCAAATTCAAATCTCTTTTTACAATAATTAAATTTTCTTCTATTAGGTATTGAATAGTAGTTAAATTAATAAATCAGGTTTAAATCCTTTTTAGTTATTATTCTTTTTTATATCAATAATTGAATTGTAAAATAATGCTACTTCGTATAAATCTCTCCCTATCATTTGTTTAACAATGATTTTATTTGCAATACAAATGAAAGACATATAAATCTTAATAGTAAATAACAAGTTGTTAAAAAATCTTTTTTAAATTACATTTTGTTACAAATAAGAGTTAATGGGTAACATTTAATAAGTAAATGATTATTAATATATAGTTTGAGGGCAGGATTCCCAAGAAAAAAACCACCTCCCATGTGTTTTTTTTCTTTTCCTGCTTCTCTTTGATTAACAATTATATATTTTTTATAAAAATAATATGATTTATAAAAATATGTAACAAATGTAACATCATTTTGTTTTATAAATTATATTATGGTATTTTTATTTTTATATATTTGGAAATATTTATATACTATTTTATAATTTGATTGCTGAGAGATTTGAGATAAGAGAGGAGAAAAAATTCAAACAATTGTATTGGTTAGTCTATTAATTTTATAATGTTAAAATATAATTGTGGAGAGGCTCGGCTTTGCACTCCACCTTAATTATCTTAAATTCAAAGCAGAAGTAAAAACCATAGGGGGGCATGATAAATAGAACATCAAAACATGCTATAATAAAAATAATAAATTTTTTAAAAGCAAAATTTTAAATTAATAAATCAAAAAAGTTAATTGGAAAAATAAGGGGATAAAAAAACGTTATTTAGAAACCTCGTAAGAATCAAGAAAAATAGACCTAAAAAAAAATGGAGAAATGAAAGAAATGAATAATAAGAAAACAATTTGTATTATGATGGTGTTATT
>CP070836.1:471101-478555 GCA_020341795.1 Thermoplasmatales archaeon | reverse complement strand
GTATAAGGTTAGTTTTTATCTTAATGACATATGGCTCAGTGATATTACTGAAAAACCCTATAAAATTCATTGTAATATTGTACATAGTGGTAATGCACAATTAAGAGTTGTTGCTGAGGATTATCCTATGAATGTAGCTGAGGATACTCTTGATTTTGTTTATTATAATTTCCTATAGAATAGTGGGAGGAAATAATTGTATAAAAAAACCATCACATGGGTAATTATTCTAACATTCTTACTTTCAACTATTTTTCCAGTAATACCAAGTGTTAAGATTTCTTCGAATAAAATCATCTATGTTGATGATGACAATACTGAAGGACCTTGGAATGGAACACTTGAGCATCCATATAATAATATTCAAGATGCCGTTGATAATGCATCAAATTATAATTGGGTCAAGATTTTTATTTTTAATGGTATTTACGAATCTGTCATCATTTATGAACCTTATCCTTCAATGGATCTTGAGGGTGAAAGTAAAGATTTTACAATAATTGACGGTAATCAAAATTCTATAGGATTGAATATTATATCTGAAAAAACATTTTATATTTATAATTTAACATTAAAGAACTGCCGTATTGGAATTCGCACATACGCAAATTATACAAGAGTTGAAAATTGTAATATAAATAATAACGACTACGGAATTGATATTCATGGTGAATTAGATATAAATACATGTAATATTCAATCTAATAATATAGGTATCCGAGTTGGAACAAGTTCATATATTGGATATAATTCAATTATAGAGAATGAAATAGGGATATATGTTGTAGGTGGTATCCAAGTTGAGTATAATTCAATTATAGAGAATGAAATAGGTATATATGTTATAGGTATGGGTTTTAATGCAGATGTTGAATTCAATGAAATTGATAATAACGAATATGGAATCATAGCTGAATGTGCAAGAATAGCAATAATTAAGAATTACATTAACCATAGCAAGGAAACTGGAATTTTATTTAAAGGGAGTTATGGTAATTTAATAGAGAAAAATATGATTTTTGATAATTCTAGAGGAATATATCTAACATTTCTATATGGTGCCTTAACTATAATAAAAAGTAAAAATAATTTTATCTCAACCAATAATTTTATAAATAACGATATACACGCAACGTTTGATTGCAGAAATAATAATTGGGATGAAAATTATTGGGATGATTGGGTAGGTTTATTAGGTGGATTTAGAGAGAGGTTTCCATATGCTATAACAGGTTGGTTTTCTCCGATTATCCCGTTTCCTTGGTGGAATTTTGATATGAGACCAGCAAAAGAACCATATAATATAAATAGCAATGCTATTTTCACATAGCGAAAATTAGAATTTATATATTTCTCGATAAAAACATAAATAGTAAATATATTCACATGAAGACATATTATGGCTAATTATAAAATAAATCCTTTAGATGTATCATTTGAACCACTTGCTGGATCGACATTTATCAATATTGTAAGACTTCTTGCACAGAATAATTTTAGAATAAGTCTAATTGGAATACCTCGTATAGTATATTCTGCAGGTTTAAGTCTTATTTTATCTCCTTTAAGTTTTTATGAAAAAGTTAAATATACTAAAAAAATAAATAATACTAAAATTGAAAAACCGCCAATTTTTATAATAGGTCATTGGAGAAGTGGAACTACATATATGCATAATCTTATGGCCCAGGATGATAGTTTTGTATATCCAACAACCTTTCAAACAGTTGCTCCTGCGCTTTTTTTAAGATTTGAAAAACAAATAAAACCAATTGTTGCCTCATCACTTCCTCCAACCAGGCCACAGGATCATATTAAACTTGGTGCAGATTTACCACAAGAAGAAGAATATGGTGTTGGAAACTTGTCAACGCATTCTTACTATCATGCATGGTGTTTTCCAAAAAACCGTGATTTTTATTATAACTGTGTTCATTTTGATGGAGTTAAGGAAAAGCGTATTAAAGAATGGAAAAAATATTACTTATTTTATCTAAAAAAACTAGCACTTTATTATAAAGGAAAGCAACTGATTTTAAAAAATCCCTCAAATACAGGAAGGGTTAAGCAATTACTTGAATTATTTCCAGATGCTAAATTTATACATATTTATAGAAATCCTTATCATACTTTTCTATCAAAGAAAAGAAACATAGAAAAAGAAATGACTCTTTACTGCATACAAAAACCAGATGATGAAGAAACATTTGAAAAAGCAATGGCAGAAATGTATAACAAGATGTATGATAAATATTTCAATGATAAAAAACTCATTCCAAAAGAAAATCTTGTAGAAATAAAATATGAAAACTTAGTAAAAGATCCTTACAATGTAGTAAAAAAATTATATCAAGATTTGAATATACCTACTTTTAAAAATTGTGAAACAAATCTAAAGAAATATATTAAAACTCAGCTTAATGTTAAAACATATAAATATAGTATTGATAAACAAACACATGAAAAAATATATAATTATTTAAACAAACCAATTGATAAATGGGGATATTCAAAATAATTTTAAAATAAAATTATCAAGTTTATGTGATTATATGGATCGTATAGGTCGCTATTCAACTAAACCTTATTCGAAATATAGAAGAAACATAGAAATTGTAACTCAAGCAGGTTGGAAGAAAAGAGCTACTCATGCTATTTTAGAAATTGATGTAACAGATTCAAGAAAACTTATGAAAAAATTTAAAGAAAAATCCAAAGAAAAAATATCTACAACAGGGTGGATCGTAAAATGTGTTGCTCAAACCATGAGTGAAAATAAGGGTTTAAATGCATATAAACATGGTAAAAGAAAGATATATATTTTTGAGGATGTAGATATAGCAATTCCTGTTGAAAAAAAATATATGGGAGAATCTAAACCTATGGCTTTTATAATTAGAAAAGCAAATGAAAAAAGTCTAATAGAAATTTCAAATGAGATAAGAGATGCACAGACTCAGAAAGTTGATGAATCTACTCATATTTTAGGTAAAAAAATAACTCGTTTTGAACAATTTGCTATTAATGCTCCAGCTTTTTTACAGAAGTTAATGTTTTTGATTGCTAACAAAAATGCTATTTTGAAAAAAAAGTATATGGGAACTACTGGTGTTACTGCTATTGGAATGATTGGTAAATTTCCAGGATGGGTTGTTCCTCTTGGTGGTACAGCATCTACTCTTTTTGTAGTTGGTGGTATATCAAAAAAACCAGGTGTTGTAAATGATAAAATTGAGATTCGGGAGTATCTACATTTAACAATGACTACAGATCATGATATTGTAGATGGTGGTCCCCTTGTACGTTTTATTGAAAGACTCTGTGAACTTTTAGAAAATGGTTATGCACTATCAGAAAAATAATTTTTTAAATAATTTATTATAAATTGTATCTTTATCATTTTATTATATAAGGTATGTTAAATTTTTTACATTTAGAAATTTGAATATCATTTTCATAGATTAAATAGGAGATTCTCTTATCCTTTAAAATTATGAAAATAGTATGAACAAATGTTGTTTGGTTTTTCCCGAACATTTTCCTACGTTATATAAACTTGCATTGATATAACTAAATTTAAGGTATTAAATATAATATATATTAATAAGGATGTGATAAAAACATGATTAAAACATCTCATAAAAAATCTTTAATAATAATAACTGTGATAATATTAATTATAGGCGGGATATTAGGATTTTCAATCCTTACACTAAAAACATTTTCATATGAGGTTAAAACTTTTTCATCTTATGAAGAACTTTATAGTTTTTTAGAGGATAATTATCAAAATTATAATAATTATAATAATCAATATGGAAGAGGAGTATTTACTCCAATGATAATGTTAGAAGAGTCCGAAGTAGCGAAATCTGATAATGGCGACGGTTCAGGTGGAGATATTTCTAATGATTATTCCATAACTAATATACAAGTTGAGGGTGTTGATGAACCTGACACTGTTAAAACAGATGGAAAATATTTATATATTTTAGCGGATCAAATACTTTATATAATAAATGCTTATCCGGCTGACCAAGCTAATATTTTATCAAAAATATCATTTAAGGATAATATATATATTAATAATTTTTTTGTTAGCAAAGATTATCTAATTATGTTTGGGAGTTCATATAGTTATCCAATATTGTACGAAAAAAGTAACATTGACACAGATGAAACAAGGGATATTTTCTTAGAGGAATATTCTTGGGATGTTGCAACATCAGTTATTAAAATTTATGATATATCAGATAGACAAAACCCAGTTGTTGAAAAAGATATAGAGATTGATGGGAACTATTTTAATTCAAGAATGATAGGTAATTATGCATATGTAATTTCCACAGAATTTACCTATGATATATACCGTGCTGTTAATGGAAATGCTTCAATTCGTATACCAGAAATTAAAATTGACGATCAAACTTCGAAAATATCTTACGATGATATCTATTATATTGATTCGCCTGAAATTGTTGATACAATGACACATTTTATTGCAATAAATTTGGATACGATGGAAGTTAATGAAAAAAGTTTTTTGATTGGTATTTCTCAAACTATGTATGTTTCATTAAATAATATTTACCTTGTTTATATTAATTATTATTATGTACAACCATTAATTAGAGATATATATCAACCTAGTACTGAAACAACGATGATACATAAGATCAATATAGATAGTGGAGAGATAAATTATCAGACAAAGAGTGAAGTTCCAGGTCATGTTTTAAACCAGTTTTCTATGGATGAATATAATGGTTATTTTAGAATTGCAACAACTATAGGTTACACATGGGATGAAATTAATCCATCTTCAAATAATATTTATATTTTAGATGAAAACCTTGAACGTGTTTCAGAAATTGAGGGTATTGCATATGGCGAGCAAATTTATTCAGCTAGGTTTACAGGTGACAAGGCATATATTGTAACATTTAAAAATATTGATCCTTTTTTCACAATTGATCTATCAGATCCTAGAAATCCACAAATTCTTGGATATTTAAAAATACCTGGATATTCAACTTATTTACATCCATATGATGATAACCATATTATTGGTATTGGTAAAGATGCTGTTGAGTCAAATAATCCAAATTTTGCATGGTACCAAGGATTAAAAATTTCATTGTTTGATGTTAGCGATTTTGAAAATCCACAAGAATTAGACAAAGTGATAATCGGTGACCGTGGAACAGATAGCTCAGCATTATATGATCATAAAGCATTTCTTTTTGATAAAGAAAAACAACTACTTGTAATACCTATAATTCTCCATGAGATAAATGAAGAAATCAAAAATCAATATAATGAAGAACCTGCCAGTGAATATGGTGAATTCACATATCAAGGAGTATATGTTTATAAATTAAATCTTGATGGTTTTGAATATAAGGGAAGAATAACCCATATGAGTGAAGAAGAAAAACAATATACAGAGTACTGGTGGTATTGGTATGAATCCAGTTCATATATAAGCCGTTCCCTTTACATAGGGAATGTACTATATACTATTTCAGATAAAATGATAAAGATGAATAATATTGATGATTTAAGTGAAATAAATAGTATAAATTTAGATTAAATTTTTCATTATTTTAGATTATAGATTTATGGTTACAAATCCCCTTTTTCAACTATTAATAGAAAATTTCATTTTTGTTATTTTTCTACAGGAGAAAAAATAATAGTCTGCTCCCGTCGAGATTTAGCACTCCCGAGTATAAAAGCCCCCATATTAAATATAGTTTAAAAGGGAAATTTTAACCCATATTCACTGATAGAATTAAAAATTAATGATCCACATAACAAATTTGTTATATAACAAAAAACTCCAAAATAACGTCAATATTTTCACGCTTTTTTCTAAATATTTTTAATAAAATAAAATATTTTGTTAGAAAATTTATGAATATCAAGTATTAAATTTTTAATTTAGTAATTTGTACAAATTAATCTCTTAAATTCTATTTTTATACAAATTTTTATTGAGTTCTAAATGAGATTTCTTCTACCCATATAAATAAACTTGGTCTGGGTTTCCATATTATATCATCAAAAGTTCCAAAAAAAGCTTTATTTGAGAAAAGAGGTATCCAAGCTACATCTGATGCTGCTATAGAGAAAATTTCTTGAGTATATTCTATTCTCTTATCTAACTCCATAGTGTAAGATAGTATATCACAGAGTCGATCTATTTCAGGATTTGAATAATTTCCGTAATTCCAAATCCCTATGCTTTCCTGTAAATCAGGTGTATGAAGCAATAATTTGATTGTGGACTCGGCATCGAGAGGATTCCAACCAGTAACATAAAGAGAGGTATTTCTATAATATAGTTTTGAATAATATTCGAACAAAGGTTTAGGATTAAGTATGACACTAATATTTATCTCCATTAGCTGGTTTGCTATTTCATTTGCAATATCTAACCATTTACTAGAATCAGGAATGTCTAATTCTATTGTAAAACCATCTTCGTAACCTGCTTCTTCCATTAATTGATTTGCAATCTTTAAATCATATGGTAATCTACTTATATTTGGATTGTATCCGAGTGTGTAAAATGTAATAAATTGAGATATTGGAGTTGCAGAACCATTTAAATATTTTTCAATAATAGTCTCAATATCAATTGCATGATACATTGCTTTTCTTACTCTCAAGTCAGATACAGGATTTTTTAATCCATTAAAACCAAAGCTATCATTAACTCTAAAATCAAAACTTAGATATATGACAGCTGGTGTTTGTACGGATTTAACATCTAATCCTTCAGTATTTTTAATTTCTTCAACATCATCAATTGAAAGTGGAACAATATCAATTTCTCTTCTTATAAGTGCATTTTTTAATTCTACTGTATCATTCGTTTTTATAAAGGTCACTTTTTTAACTTCAGGTTGTCCTTTCCAGTAATCATCAAATCTTTCAAAAGTTATATGATCTCCAGGTAAGTATTCTAATAATTTATAAGCTCCAGTACCAATAGGCCATGTTTCGTTTGTATCATCAATTTCATTCATATAGTTCTTTGAAATGATAAAAAGAGTTCCTAATTTGTACAACAAACATGGATATGGTTTATCAGTTTTGATATCGATTGTGTAATTATCTAATATTATCATTTCTGATATAGGCTCAAGTTCTTCTTTATAATAAGAGTAATTTTTCATATATTCAATCGTAAATTTGACATCTTCTGAACTAAAATTGTTACCATTATGGAATTTTACTCCTTGTCTTAGAAAAAATCTCCAAGTAACATTATCTGGGTTATTCCAACTTTCTGCGAGTGCTGGAACAAATTTAAAGGTTTTAGAGTCCATTTCTACTAAATAATTAAATAGATTAATATTTACTGAAAGTGATGAAGTGTCTCTTGAATACATCCAAGGATAAAATCCTGATATGTTATCTACTAATCCTATTAATATTTCAGTATC
>CP070836.1:466867-471001 GCA_020341795.1 Thermoplasmatales archaeon | reverse complement strand
TCATATTGAAGTTAAAACCACTTATAGTCTTAATATTACAGATGCTATTACTGTTGAAGCTTGGGTTAAACCTTTTAAGGATACGAGTATTATCAGAGATACTCATATTAAGGGTTTAAAATTTGGTTATAATCCTTCAGTTGTAAACGTGTATAATAATACTTATGCTATTGCAGCACAGGATTATGGATCTCAGGATTTAACACTTATAACTTTTAATATTTCACTAGATGGAATAGTAACACAACTTGATCCAAGTATTCCAAATAATGAAACAATTTTTGCAGATAAAGGTGATAAACCAGATATAATTAAACACGGAATTAATGACTCTTTGTTTATTATCGCATATGAAAATGGATCAGTATCGCAACCTGTGGGAGTTTTATGTAGTTTAAATATTTCAAAAAATGGTTCTATTAATCCAACAAGGATTGATGAATTAATATTTAACACGTCAACTTGTTTTACTCCTGATCTTATTCATATATCGGATGATCTTTATGCAGTAGTTTATCATGCAGGACCGGAAAATAAACCTGGAGCAGGTGTGATGACAACAATAAATATTGATGATGAAGGATATTTTACTCGTCTTAATGATTTTACATTTAACAATAGCGGATGTTACAATCCTTCAGTTATTCATGTAACTGGAGATTTATATGCAATAGTATATAGTAACAGTTTAAATGATGGAATTTTAGCGACTTTTGAAATTACTTCTTCAGGCTCAATTTCGAAAATAAATGATTTTAATTTTAATAGCTCTGGTTGCTTTCTACCTTCATTAATAAATGTAACTGATGAAGTTTATGCTATTACTTATTATAGTCCAACTAAACAACCAAGTAATGGAGTATTGACAACAGTACATATAGAAGCTGATGGCTCCATTTCAAAGATACAAGATTACGAATTTGTAAGTAATCCTAAAAATTGCTATGAAACAAAAATTGCTAACTATGCTACAGACCAATTTGTTATAATATACAATAATGCTGAAAATAACGGTGAAGCATTTTTGAAAACATTTAAAATTTATTCCAATGGTACAATTAAAGATACAAAAGAGCCCTGGGAACCAGAATCATTAGTGGATCCATTCCATGAGCCGACATCATTTGTACATTTAACAGGCCGCATATTTGCAATAGGTTTTAGATATTATGCTGAAGGAAGTGGTCACCCTGGCCATATAATGACTCTTAAAATAGGTGAAGATCCAACTCCTATACATGAAAGAGGAATTGTCAGGGCAGGTGCAGCAACGGTTTATGCACAATTCCCAAAAGGACCTGATAATATTGTAAAAATATATGGCTGTATAAATGATGAATCTAATCTAATTGAAGCAAATGTTACCGCTGACATGTGGCATCATATTGTTTTAACATATGATGGAACAATGATTCGTCTGTACTGTGATGGTGTTGAACAAGAGAATAAATCATATTCAGGATTAATAAATATACCAGTTAACAACTTTTTATTTGGAAATATCTTTTATGGTCTAATTGATGAAATAGCAATAGTTGATAGAGCACTCTCAGTTGATGAAATAATTTATCATTATAATAATCCAGGTATTTTTGAAAACGAACCATAAAAAAAACAGCTTAGATTTTTATTACTTTATCACAGAGCTGTGCTATCTCTGCTCGTATATCACGATTTGAGTTATCCTGAAGAGAAATAAGCGCACCACCAACCCCTTTAAGCCTCATTTTTGTAAAAATATTATGAATAAAACGTGCAAGAACATATGGTTTATTATGAATAAGCATAGTTGTAAGTGAATCAAAAAATATAAATTTTCTACCAGACATATTATTCATGTTTTCATCAAGTGACAAGGATATATCTGTCAAAGCTGATAAATTTTCTATAAAAACAACATTTTCAGCAGGTTTTTCAGCATGTTGACTTTTTGAAAGACAATCCAGGATAAACATTCTACTAACATCAATCCCATTTTCCATATAAACATTTACCAGGTTTGCATAAGGCCGGTTTGCAGATACGACTATACCTCTATCGTTCCTATTTGAAAGATACTTTACAAGTGCAGTACTTACCTCAAAAGAATTTTCAGCTCTTGTCTCAAGAAAAACTATGTAATCATCAGGGATACCATTGTATTCTTCCTCAAGTTTCTGACCTGCGTCCATTCAACCACTCATAATCCTTATTAAAAGAAACAAAATCTATTCTAAGATATAAGTTTTTCTCTAATAACATTTTTTAAGTACATAATCCTAAATGGATATGCTCATTAGCATATAAATTTATATTCTCAACATATCTTTTTTTAGCAATATCATTAGCTATATTAAAAATCAATGTCACATCATCAATTTTTCTATTTTTAATTGCATTAATAAGAGACTCTGGAAATCTCGAAATGTCATCTAAATTTTCATGAAGAGCATATGTAGAAATTGAATCAACAAACACAAATCTTTTCTCCTGTGTGAGCCTTTCAAGAGTAAGACAAATAATCTTAATCATTTCCTCAAACTCAAATCCAGAGTTTATATTAACACATCTAGGATTCAACTCCTGATCTGATTTACAAAAAGCAGTTGCAAAATCAACTACATAAATCTTGTCAAGGTTTATCCCTTCTCTTTCAAAAAGACTGAATATATTTTTAAAAGGCCTTTGAAAACTCAAATAAACACCTTCAAAACCATTATCAATCATAGTTTTTATAGAAGAAATATTTGCATCTAAATAGTTATCAGATGGTGACTCTATCATTACAATAGATTCTTTATCTAGATCTTTTAACGCATTATTTAAAAATCTATTATATACACGACGGACTAAAAACTTATCTAAATTCCTTTTACTAATCTTGTCATAATTATAGGTATTAATATAGCTCATCCCAAATCCCTAAAATTCTAATTAATTATATTGTATATAACATTTCCTATAAATAAGTAAAAAAATTTGAGATTTTTTTTATAAAATTTGTTAACTATGTATTACACCAAAAACTTCTTGCTCAGGAAATACCTTAATACCGTTATCAGTTATTTTGAAGGCTACAATTTTTTTCTGATGGTTCTCCCCACGCATTTTAAGCACTTCAATTGCACTTTCTCTCACATTCTCCTTTCTAAAATTATAAAAAACAATTACTCCATCTGCAAGGAATTCTTCAACACCAGTGGGTGAAAAAACCTCAGGCATCTGATCTGTTTCAGTTACAAGAAAATTAGTACTTCCAATTTTTTCAAAAAATCTAAACAAACGCTCAACATAAAACCTATAAGATTGCTCTCTTCCTCTAAAAGTAGAAGAAATCGCTGTAAGAGAATCAAGAACAATAAAATCTGGTTTGAATCCAACATCTTCAGTTATTGCAAGGGGCTCAAGCTCCATTAATAGTGGATCGATTTCCTTAGTCATCATAGCTTGTATTTCCCCTTCTTCTTTTCTATCATAATAATATATTTCACTTGTTAGAAATCTTTTAATTTTTAAATTACCCGTTTTAATAAGTTCTTCGGGTTCCCAGCCGAAATCATTCATATGTTCAATTATTCTATCCTCTGATTCTTCAAAACCCATATAGTAGCAATTTCCACCTTTTTTTGCTTGATTTGCAAGGATCTGCAAAGCAAAATTTGTCTTACCAGACCCGGTTCCACCAGCAATAAGAACTGTGGAGCCTTTTGGTATACCATGTTTAAAAAGTTTATCAAAACCATGTATCCCTGTTTGAACATATTCTTTATTTAATTCCATCTTATCACCTTCTAAAGTTTTCATATTCAAACTAATTTGATATCCCTCCTTTAGCATTTTTCCTTTATATATTTCTGCTTTATATCTATTTTGGAATTATAGATTTTTGTTAACAAATTTTTTTTTATTTTGGTCTTTTTGAAAGTAACTTATCAATTTCTCGTTCTATATTTTCAACTTTTGTACTTTCACTATCTTTAGTAGTTTTTGTTTCAATTGGTTCTATTGGGTTTTTCATTTTTATTATTTCTTTTTTTGTTTTTTGACTTTTCTTTATACTTTTGATAATTTTTTTGTTTATTTTATTATTAGATTGTTTTTTTGAATTGAAAATTTTTACAATACCTATTAATAAAATACATATGACAATTGTTA
>CP070836.1:462303-466767 GCA_020341795.1 Thermoplasmatales archaeon | reverse complement strand
TCTCTAGGGTTCTATAGATCTTTACATAATAATTAATTAATATACAAAGCCATTTATCACAAAACCATAATAATTCTATGTAATTCGGTATATAATAATTAATTTTTAATATTTTTACTAAATAATTCAATATTTTAATAGAAAATTTTATATTATTAACAAATATGTAATATTTTGGGGAGTATATATGATAAGTAAAATTTTAAAAAAGAACGCTGGTGTTTTCATTCTCTTTCTGAGCATAATGCTGTTAGTACCTAATTTAACAGCAATAAACCTTCAGTATGAACGAAATAATATGAATATTATACCTGATGAAACAACAGACGTCGGAGATTTAGATATAACAAAAATTATTGATAATATGAGATATGTACCAATTGAAGACGTATCATTTGCAGGTGAACAAAATGATATAGGCTATAACATTGATGCAGGAGATACCATTTATAGAGCACTTGATATCTATGTCGGTGAACCTGTAAATGAAAGAGTTCCTGGAAATGGAAGAACAGGTACATTAGAACCTAGTGATGGTGATGGAGAAGATTGGTATCGTTTCACTGTATGTGCTGGTCAAAACATTCAAGCATCTGTTTCTTCAAGTCAAGGTTTTAATAGTGTGATTCATGATGCAGATGGACAACCAGTTGGTTCAAGCTTTACAGCAACTGAGACAGGAAGACATTACTTTAGGGTGTATACAGAAGGACAAAATGATGGTGATTACACTATGAGTATATCTATTTCTGGTCAAAATGATGCTGAAACAGGGTCTGATGCTGGGGATAATATAGGTAGTGCTACAAGTATATCACCAGGTTCCTACTTTGGATATATGGATAGTCAGGATGTAGAAGACTGGTATAGCTTCAACGTGGGTAATAATCAAGGTATTTTTGTAACCGTTGATCCTATGGAAAAATCAGATTATGACATCCATCTTTATAATCCATCAGGAACACTTGTACACTCGTCAAAGTTTTATGGTACTGATGAACTTGAATACCCTGCAGATGTACCAGGAACTTGGACGATTAAACTAGATATCTTTCCAGGTTGGGACGCTAGTATATGGCCTGATGATTATTTCCTCTATGGATCAGGGGCATATGAACTTGAAATTACAGTTGGAGGAGATGCAGAGGCACCACCAACATTAACAGCACAACGGGAAGTAGTACCTGTTGCACAGACCTTTGTAGTAAACGATGATCCAACAAGCACAAGTGATGAATACAGTTATCTTGCAGCAGTTCCCGCAGCAGTCTACATGGAAAATGGAGATCGTCATGTATCACCAATTGTATATCAGGGTGTTGATATAATTCCAAACTGGTTCACAACTATTGATCAAGCAACTCAATATCTTCTTGATGATTGGAATGCATATCTTGATCGCCATGGAATGACTGCAGATGTCATTGAACTTGATGATAATCCCATAAAAGCAGCAGCAGATATTGCAACTACTAAATGGACATCCTCTAATACAGCTGTAATTGCAATAGATGGTAGTGGTTTTACAGATGAAACAAACGAAATATTAAACAAAAATGTTAATTTAAACTGTCAAAAAGAGGTAACCAACTATCAACCAGATGAGTTACAAGAAGGAGGAGAAGATTCATACCAAATTCCTTTGTTAATAGGAGCTAAATATGCAGCTGTTCATTTGTTTGCTGAAGGAGAATTCAATGGAGATACTTTTATCATGACACCTAGATATGAATCAATAGGTGGTGATTGGTGGCCATATGAAAGTGGTTCTCCAGGTATTGATAAAGATTCATTTTTCCCTGTTAGTAAACCAGGATTATGGGTACCCCAGGTTTCTAGTATCGATGGTTTAGACCAACTTAAGGTAGTGAAATATACTGGTGATAGACATAAACTATCAGTTACTGATTCAGATACAAGTTTAAAAGTAACAATTACAACAGAGGAGGATTCACATTTAGTTATCTTTCTAATTGATCCTGAGGGTAACATTCGAAGACCAAGACTTCCTCATTGGAATGGAGGTGAAATTAAACCAATTTATCAATGGAATGGAGGTCATTGGGAACATGATGAAGATCAATACCGTCATTGGATAGTAGAACCTCATAAAGAATTTACTGTAGAAGTAAATTATCCAATGAAAGGTACTTGGACTGCTATAGTTGTACCATATATTGATATTAATACATGGGAGGCATCTTTTGATGGTACATATCATATCACAGCTACAATTCGTAAACATAATCCCGATAGAGTATCTGCAGGTTTATCAGCTGCTAATGCCGCTGTTTTAGCATCTCAAAAACATGTACCATTATTATATGTAACAGAAGATTCAGTCCCAACAGAAACCTCAAATGCTATTACACAACTTGGAGTAACCAACATATTTTTCGTAAATATCAACGATGTAAGCTCTGCATCACCAACTGGATCAGTCACTGAATATACAACACTAAAAGATATCGTCAGCGCTATTAAAGCAAATACTGATTCTGAAAATGTTATAACAATTACCTCTTTTGCTACAGGAGACGGATATTTTGCACCATCTGCAATGATTGCAGCATCTCATGGAAGCCCAGTATTAAGCATAGGTGAAGCCAAAGACGCCTATAATACAAATGATATGTTTATAGCCTTTTTAGATTGGGATGGTGATTATTATCATGGATGCAGATCCATTGGAGATATTCCAATGATGGATGAACCAATTAACATAAAAAATCCACCTAAACTCCTTGATCTAATTCTTTATTATCTAACACATGAAAAAACATTACCACCTGTTGGACTTGATCTAAGACTCCAATGGGGGAGCGCAATATATAACGATATACATTCAATGATTAATAACTACGGATTAGACAATGCAGGGCAAGAAGCTTATATCTTTGTATCACCTCGTGATACAGATATCCGCGACTCAATCAATAGAATATTACTTGGAAATAACTCTTATTCAGGTCAAATAATGGTAGAAACCACAGCATTTTCAGCAACAGTAATTGCCAGGAATGTTTTATATCCTGCAATTATTTATGCTAATCCAGGACGGGATGTTGTTTCTTCACAACATATGAATTATTACGCTGGTCGATTTGAACACGATGCTAATGATGGTATTAGTTATCTTGTTGATGCCCCAATTTTTAACAAAAACTCATATTCATCTTGGGGTCGTTTCTATGAAGGTCATACTTTGTGGGAGAACCTACTAGAAAGATATAACACAGGATCATCACTCAATTTCTATTCAGGTCATGGAACAGGTGGATCGGGGATATCTGCACAATATAAAAACATGGCAGAGCAGTTCCCTCTAGGAACCACTACACATGAATCACTGTATGATTTTGAATGGTGGGATTCATGGGCAGGATATTCAGGTTATGATAACAGTAAAACAATAACAGTCAGAGATAGAGATAACTCACTTTATAATTCCGAAGAGCCAGGTTTATACAACTTTATTCATTTTAAATGGGTTGACCAACTCTTTGAAAACCTACATAGTGAAATTGATATCTGGAGTTCCTGTACAACCGCTGCTCACTTCGGTCCAATCGTCTATCTATCACATGGAACAGTAGTTTACGCTGGATGTACAGGATCAGGATACACACTTGTTGATGATTTCTACAAAAGCTTAATACTTCGTGATTTCCTAATAAAAGGCTGGACACTTGGTGAAGCATTTTCATTAAACAACTGGATTGTCAACAGAGATTATACCACTCTTGATCCAACATCAATATATGGAGAAGGCACTTTCTTTGCTGATGGTATACACAGTGTAAATGTCATCTTCGGAGACCCAACCATACAATGTTATAACCCAACATGGATTGAGCCAGTACCAATCTCATCCTAAACCTTTTTTTCTTTATTTAAAAAAATTTTTAATTTGTTAAACAGATTTAAAACATAATATTTAGTTTTTTAGTATTTTATATTAATTATAGTTATAAACTCTATATTATATTTTAACATAATAATTATGTTTGATTTTACTCAAATTTCCATAATAATCATGTATCATTTTTATAGTGATAATTTAAAGCATTTATGCTCATTTATATTAGTAAAATATGTATAATTTTTTATACTCCCTGGAAATTTCTTAAATAAATCTTCAACAATTTGATGTAAGTGAGCTATATTTTTAAGGTAAAATTCCAATTCCAAATCAGCATATCCTATAGTATAATCCACATATACTAAATTTGGATTCCTCTCAATATATCTAATAATCTGATTTATCTTACTATATTCTTTCAAATAAAAATCAATTTTAAAAAATTGAAAACCTAACTTATTCCAGTCAATTACAATATCAAACCGAAGAATTATTCCAGATTTAATTAACCTTTTAATTCGTTCATTTATTGTTTTTGTAGTTAAATTTAACTTTATAGCCATCTCAATAGTTGGTATTCTTGCATTATTTGTAAGTAATTT
>CP070836.1:458254-462203 GCA_020341795.1 Thermoplasmatales archaeon | reverse complement strand
TTCTTTTTTCTTTTGTTCTTCTTTTTTAACTCTTTGTTTTTTTGCCAGAAACAATAATGAAAAGATAATTATTATAGTAATAAGTGCTAAAATTAAAATAATCACTGTTAAATCTTTGACATAATTCGTCAATTTATCAGTTTCAGGATTATAAATAGAATCCCAGTTACCATCTTTTTCATAATCTAATAAATATTTTCCATCTTTTTGTTGTTCATAATCGACATCAATGAATACTAACAATCGATCTGACCATCCAGATACCCCACTATTATTATCCTCAGCTCGGGTCTTAACTCTATAAAATCCAGCAATTGAAAAAGTATGATTAATAATAGATATTTCATCTGAAGCGTAAAAATCTGTCCATTCATCTACAACATCGTCATTATCCCAATCCCAGCCATATCTAATCTGATCCCCAGAATCGGCATCTGTTGCCAAAGCAGTATATTTGTACTCATTGTTTATGGTTCCAACTATGTTTCCACTTATAATTGGTATACTAGGTGGATTATTTGGAAAAGAAATTGTAACCATAATTGAATCTGTATCAGTTGCTCCTAAATTATCTGTAACTGTAAGAGTAACTTTGTAGGTTCCAACCTGAGAATAGATATGTGTTGTCTTTTGCCCGTCTCCTATAGTACCATCGCCAAAGTCCCAAATATATGATGTTATCAGTCCATCATCTGAGCTAAGTGAGGCGTCAAAGTTAACTAGGGTGTCAATAAATCCAAATTGTTCACTGGCAGATGCATCTGCATTAGGAGGATAATCTGGTGTTGTGGGAAGTTCACCGACAACATCGGACTTTTTAGGCAATCCTGCAAGTCCATATAATGAAAAGTGTGAAACATTAGCCCAAACATATCCTTCATAAGCTTTACCATAGATTTCAATGTTATTAGTGTCAACTCCGACATCATTTACCCAGTCCAAGCTTTTAGATAGCTTAACCCATCTGCCTTTATTTTCGTCAAAAACGTAAAAACATAGAGTGTTTTCATTAATATCTCCAACATCATTTGAATCTCCATTGCCTGTTCTATCAAGTTCTGAAGCAGTGTAATACAAGAAAATCAAAGCATACTTGATAATGTCCTGTGTTTCGTTCTGCACGTTTTCACTTACTTGTATGTTGATATATTTGTTTACCGCTATTTCATATGATGCTAAACCAAGATTTTTAGTTAATGCATTGGGTGTAGTTGAAGCATTGTATAATGTTAAACTAATCCAAGGTGCAACGCTTTGATTTAGATATACCCATAAAAGAGTATTAATTTCATTTACTGCTTCAACTTGGAACGAATCTCGTGGTGTTGGCCATTGTATTTCAACCGTGCTCCCATTTACATTTTTCCACATTGTTTTAAAAACATTTAACACTATAAGATGATCTAAACGATATGGATGCGAAAGCATAACTATCGTCTGTGTTTTATTCCAAATACCATATTTAACTGCAAAAAAATTGTATCCTGATTCAATTATTGCTGTTGTATTTTCACCGGTTTTTTCTAAAATACTTTTTGATAAGTTTCCAACGGTTTCATATCCTGAATCCAGTCTTCCAACCAGAACTATATATGGTGAGGTTTTATAGTTAGGATTTAATAGAAGTTGTTCTAATGTTACAGTTGTTACGTTACTATATATCTCCAAATTTTCTTCAAATTCTATAATATCTTCATCAAGATCAAAGGCTAGAACAATATTCTCAACATGTGGAACATATGTATCATAATCTTCAAAATCGTTGACTCCATCACGATCTGTATCTCTTACAAGTGGATGTGTTCCATAAAGTATCTCATCCCCATCAATAAGACTGTCATCATCGGTATCATCATCTAGAGGATCTGTTCGCCAGTATAGTTCATAATAGTCGTTGAGTGTATCGTCATCAGTATCTGCTTTTTTAGGATTGGTTTTTACAATGATTTCGTATCCATCTATTAACTGATCGTCATCAGTATCTGGATCCCTTGGATTTGTGGTTAAATTATATTCCATTTTATCAAATAACATATCATAGTCAGTATCAGGTAATAATAGACTTGAATCAAACAGATATTCCTCAAGATCATTAAGCCCATCATTATCAGTATCTGGATCATTAGGATTTGATTTAAGATCAAATTCTATTTTATCGTTTAAACCATCCAAGTCAGTATCAACCTCGAATGGGTCACTACCAAATATTAGCTCATTTTGATCATCGAGTCCATCACCATCAGTATCATAATCAAGAGGATTTGTTTTATATCTATATTTTTCCTCCCAGTCAGTTAAACCATCATTATCAGTATCTGGATCCCTTGGATTTGTTGAATTTTCAAAACAGTTATGCTCCCATATATCCCATTCCCCATCTAAATCTGTATCAATCGATCGCGGATCACTTGTAACAAGAACTGTATGATCTCCTGCCAAGTCAGTATAATTAACAAGCCAACCAATATTCTCATTTAAGTTGCTGATGCGATCACCGTCTAAATCTCCTCCGGATACATCATAACATTCCCATTGAGAACTACCACTCCCTGAGGCGTTCACATCAATAATACCAATAATCTCCCTGTCATCAATAGAAGGCACTATTCCAAAACAGCTCCAATTTACATAATATTTAACAAGATATATTCCCTCTTCTTCAGATGCATTAAAGGAAAAACTTGTGATGTTCTCAGTTATATTGAATATATCAGGAGTTCCCTCAAAAACAGTTTGATTCATGATAATATTTCCCAAATCCTCATTTTCTAGTGTCACAATAATAGAACAATTTGCAGGCTGGGATGTAAGTGGGCATTCAATTCCAATCAGACGGTAAGCAATATCTGCGTTAATTGTAGAATTTGGAGTAACCCTGATGCTACTACCTTTATCATTGAAATCAACCTCTCTGATAAATCCTTGATAGGGGAAAATTATCTCATCTGGATCCAGAATGCCATTTGCATCTGTATCATTTGATCGGGGGTTTAATCCTTTCATAAACTCTACTAGATCATTTAACCCATCATTATCTGTATCATAATTCATCGGATCGGAGGAGACATTCATTGAGATGGGATTGCCCCAAAAATTAAAATCTATTAACCACCCCCGATATTCCTCATAATCTGTTAAATTATCGTCATCAGAGTCGGTATTGTTGGTTTCTGTTTCGATGCGAATTTCTAATTTATCATTTAAACCATCGCCATCCGAGTCTGATTTATAAGGTATCGTTCCTTGATCGACTTCGTATTTATCCCAAAGACCATCTCCATCAGTATCCACTCTCCATGGATTTGATGCGTTAGTAAGTTCTTCTTTATCACTGAGGCCATCTCCATCCGAGTCTAAGGGTGTTAGCTCATTCCAATATAAGAAGGCAGTTAGATTCCCGGGGAGTACATCAAAATAGAGAGTAGCTATATCAGTTGTTTCTGAACCACTAGAGCTTTCTCTATCACACCACCATCCAAAGAACCAGACGCATTCATTATAATATATTTTGTAGTCATAAGTAAGTTGTAGTGTCATGGGAAAGTTACTCATGGCAATAGGATCCACCCATACTCCCATCTCAAAAGTTTCGTTTCTAGCAGAACCAGTTTTAACAGTTGAAGTTTTAGTTTTAAAACTTCCTGTACTAGAACCTTCTGGAACTGAAACTTTAAATGTAGGACGAATATATGAATCAGTTATATCAGCGGTACTACCTTTACTTGTTTTCCAAACAAGTGCATATATATGAGCAGTGAAATCAATCCTATCCCCCACATCAAAACCGTTATTATCATAATCATGTGTTACTAAACTTGGGGTATCTACAAAACCTAGATCAACTTTACTACGAATCTCTGTTTTTGTTACAAGATCTAAGAACCATTCGAGTAGTTTTCCAAAAAAGTCGAAGATCAAATCAAGTATGACTAGTATTAAACCTATAACC
>CP070836.1:455372-458154 GCA_020341795.1 Thermoplasmatales archaeon | reverse complement strand
GGGCTATTCCTAGTGTTGGACAGATACTAGAAAATGATAATCAATCTGCTGATTGGGGTGGGATAGGTAAAATGTGGTATTATGATAATTCTAGTGGTTCTGCAGGTGGTGGTTGGAATGCTAGTATAGACTGTATATTCCTTGATAATACATTAAATAATGGTGAGTATAACACAGGTGAAACTGTACTTGCTGGTTCATTTCCACCAAATGGAACAGTTGGTACTGGCTGGGGTTGTAAGAACATGTCTTCATGGCATAAGGTTAAAACATATGATGCAGTAGGTGGAGGTGAATGGGATATTGTTAATGACAGCATCATTTTTGAGGGGACAGATAACAACACATGTTATCTTGATAAGCTTAATGCTGTAACATTTAACCTTAGTAGTAATTGTAATGCAACTAGTTCAGACATATCTGATTTAACTTTGTGGGTAGAAAATGGTTTGGCAGGTGGCTTTCAGAGTAGTAATAATAACGATACATTACTTGAAAATGCTTCTTATAGTACAAATAGCTACAGCTGGAACATTTCTGGTCTCAGCCAAGATATTAACACCTCAGCAACATTCTATGTTGCAGTAAACATCTCAGCTTCTGCCACACATTATCACACAATCAAAATCGAAATACCAACCTTATATGATGCAAATTCAAATGGTAATTATGATTATGAAGATCAAGGTGTCTTTCTTTCAGGGATAAATGATACAGGTGGTATAACTAATCTTTATAATAATACGATTGATAGTTTTGCTCCGGAATCTTCTGTAGATTCTTTTTCTGGTTATTTGCAATATTCTAAACCTTTAATCATTAATGCTTCGGCTACAGATAATGTTAGTGGAGTAGCGAGTGTGACCTTATACTGGTATAACAGTACTGATAATTCTACATGGTTAGGTCCATGGAGCTATGGCACTGATTCAACCGCTCCATATACTTGGAGCTTTGTATTTAGCAATGGATCTGGATATTATCGTTTCTATAGTATTGCCACTGACAATGTAACTAATATTGAAACAGCCCCCGTGAATAATGATACCATGTGCTTTTATGACAATACTCCTCCAAATATTTCAAGCAATCCCTCCCCATCAAACGGAACAACATATTCAATAGGTGACAAACCATCATCTTTAAGCTGGTTAGGAGGAGATATAGATAATGATGCAGTCAATTACACTATTTATTTAAAAACAGGTAGTAGTTCGTTCACCTCTTCGGATATAGTAGGATATACAGAAAATACTACTAGTTATAGTGTCTCTTTATCATGGACTACAATCTACTATTGGAAAATAGTAGCAACTGATGAACATGGAGCAAATACCTCAGGACCAGTATGGCATTTTACTACAGGCGCACTAAGTAGTGCCGGCGGTTCACTCCCTAATGGGGGCACAACATCGCCATCAGAGGAAGAAAAGGAAGAGGAAACAATACTATCAGAAGAAACTATAGAATATATCGAACTAGAATACAACGTAATCTTGGAAGAAAAATTCTATGCAAATGATACCGATGATGACGGTGTCATAGATACATTAACTGATCCAAACGGTGTTTTAAAATCAGTAAACTTTGTGAATATAAACGGAAATGCATCATTCTTACTTTCTGTCAATGATGATGAAATACCTGAGCTTCTCTGGGATGCAGATGCAGATAGCATAACAAAAGTTAATCATGAACTAGGAACAGTAGTAGGTACCGAGATAGACACAGAAGAAGAAAAAATAACTATTTCGGTGAAAGTCAATAAATCAGACTGGATATATATAGAAATAATAGACCTATATCCACAAGATCAATATCTAAATTATACTCTAGTAGTGAGGAATGAATCAGGCAAAAATATCCCGTCAGATATGATTTTTAGAGAAAATAGGAAGATATATGTGCTTGACGATCCAGATACTTTATATGAGTTTATCTACGATTATACAATACTAGATCCAACCTTCAACCCAGCAAGTGGGAAAAAATTTAACATTGCGAGACCAACTATATCTATAACATATTAAGAACAAGTAGATATAAAAACAGCTACATTTGAGACACTTGATATAATGGATCAGCTTACTACAATAGATAACTTAACTTTCACCTTTATACCTAAATCTGATTTAGCCGACGGAGCATATATCTTAAACATAACATCTCAAGATATGGATAGTAACAGTATCACATCTTCAGCTTCTTATAATATACAGTCGATTGAGGAAAAGCCATCAGAAGAAAAGCGAGATGAGAGACTTCCATGGCTAATAACGTTAATAGTAGTAATAATAATAATTTTGATTATTATAGCATTATTTAAAAAAGGATATTTGTACATCGAATAAGGTTAAAAGATGAAAGATTAAGTTATTATTGTATACCATTTCTTTTTATTGACTATCTAAAACCTTTGTTTTAACGTTAGTGATTTTCACCGGAAAAATAAAGTAGAAATCTTGTTAATTGTATTATATTTTAAAAAGAAAAAAGATGATTTTTTTTAAATTTGGATGAATGGTTTAAGTAGCTGATATAATATTGGATGTTGTTTTTGGAAGTATAGAAATGGTCTATTAATTTCCCTGTTTTTTGGTGTACTAAATTTTAACTCCTCTGACCAATAACTTTCTCCGCCTTTATCATCTTTAGCTTTTACTTTAATTAAGAAATTAGCTTCCTGCTGCCAAGTATAAGAGGCTTCACATTCATTACCTGAGTTATAAGGTCCAAGCCAATCACTATAGTTACCATCACCCCAATCCCATATGTAGTAGAT
>CP070836.1:438317-455272 GCA_020341795.1 Thermoplasmatales archaeon | reverse complement strand
TTTTTTGAAAATTTTGAAAATCTGCAAGAGTTCGTAAATATTTATCATTTAATTGTTTTATTTGATTTTTTAAATCTTTGATTTCTTTTTGATGCTTTTTAATAATTTTTTGCATTTCCTCATTTTTTTTATGTGATGTCATTGATTTATCTCCCTTCCTCAAATTATTTATCTATAATAATATCCTAATTTTTCATCTATTTCTATTGCAATTTTAATCATTTGTTCAATTATTCTATCAATATCTTGTTTTATTTCTTCTAAGCTTTTTTGTAGACTAGCTGATCTTAATCTATATCGATTATGCTCCTTTAAAACAATACCAGATGAAATAAAACTATTCAAGTGATGAACTATGGCTCCTCTTGTAAGATTTAATTTATCTGCGATTTCATCACTTGTCAAACATTCCTCAGGCTCACATGCTTCTCTTACTAATAATCTGAATATTTTACCTGCTGTATCTTGTTTATCCCTCTGCGAAAAATATCCAAGTGATCTGCATAAATAATCTATATCATTTTCAATATTGCCAGGTGCAGGTGATCTAATTTTTTTAATTATTATTTGACTTGGCATGAAAATTGGTTATGTAACAACGATTATATATATTTTTCTAAAAAATTGCCAATTTTGTTAACTTAAAATTGATAAAACAACAAAATTTATATATTAGTTCTTATATATGCATTTTGTAAAACTAAAATTGACAAAAAGTAAATAAGTTTGATATTTGGAGGTATTATATATGGTAATAAGAAAAGAAAAGAAAAATAAAATGGTAGTACGACCAGAAGAAAAAGCAACCATCAGTACAATACGACCATTTGACCTATGGACAGATATAGACCGATTATTCGATAATTTTAGATCTGACTTTGATAATATTTTCTGGCCATGGGGTGAAAGGGTACAAATGACTACTGTAACACCAAAAAGAACTCCACCAATGAATGTAGCAGATAAGGGAGATCATTATGAAATGAAACTAGAAATGCCAGGTATTCCAAAAGAGAAGATAAATATCGAGGTTACACCAAATAGTGTAGAAGTAAAAGCAGATTATGATGAAAACAAAGAAGAAAAGGGCACAAACTGGTTACGTCGTGAATGCAGTAGTATGAGTTACTATAGAGGTCTTGAACTTCCTGAAGAGCTAAAAACAGATGAAGTAGAAGCAGAACTTAAAGAAGGTATTTTAAAACTAAATTTGCCAAAAGTTACGCCCAAACCGGAGCTAAAAACAAAAAAAGTCAAAATCAAATAATTAATAAATCCTCTCTACTTTTTTTATATTTTTAATTTTTTAGTTATCATTAATTTAAAAAATAATGGAATAATCTTTTAATCTTTTTTTCTATACATATTTAAAATATGGAGAGGAAAAGATAATACCAAAATTTTGTTCAAAATGTGGTGCCAAACTAGAGGAAAATTAGGCATTTTGTATGATGTGTGGAGCAAAAATAAAAGATATAGCAAAACCACCAGTTGAAGAAAAAAAACCTGCTGAACCCCAAAAACCTTTAGGTGCTTATGAGTACAATTTTTCACCAGATGGTAATACATGTACATTAACCAGTACTATTACAATTTATTTCGTAATTACATTAACAAGATAAATATTTTTATTGTTTAAATCCATAAAATCTTCTGGTATCTATTTTTTATTTTGATGTATTTCAATGAAATTTTCAATAGTTCTATCATATGTACGCTCAACTTCATCAGGGAAAAAACATGCGGGTAACTCACCACGACCTTTATGATAATGAAGACATTCACAACACATTCCTTTCCTTCCACATGGATAGCTACAATTACATTTTGTTTGATTTGTCATAATATTACATTCAGTCATAATTGAAATCCTCCCAAATTTTTAGATAACAATTTTTTTAAATTCATCCTCATTAATGATTTTAATATTTAATTTTTTTGCTTTTTCATATTTTGAACCAGGATTACCTCCAACAACAACATAATCAATATCTTTACTGATTGTTGATCCAACGATTCCACCCTTGTTTTTCACAAAATCTGCTGCTTCTGGTCTCGAAAAACTTGTAAGACTCCCTGTGAATACAAATTTTTTCCCCTGAAGAGGTAGTTCCTGTTTTCTTTTTTCTTTTGTTTTTATTCCAGTATCTTTTAATCTATCAATCAGCTTAATATTTTCTTCAGTTGAAAAAAATGTTACTATTGCTTCTGCGGATTTATCACCAAGTCCATCAATTTCTTTAAGTTCTTCCTCACTTGCTTTAGATAGTTTATCGATTGAAGAATATTTAGATGCAAGAAGTTGAGCTGTATATTTACCAACATGTCTAATACCAAGACCATATATTAACCTTGAAAGATCTTGTTTTTTACTTTTTTCAATTGATTTAATAAGATTCTGCGCAGATTTTTCTTTAAATCCTTCAAGTTTTAAAATATCCTCTAATTTAAGGGAATATAAATCAGCAATGTTTTTTACAAGATCTTCATCTAAAAGTTTATCGATTGTAGACTCACCAAGATGATCTATATCCATAGCATCCCGTGATGCATAATAACGAAGACGCCATTTTAGACGAGCAGGACACATCTTATTTGGGCATCTGATTGCTACTTCTCCTTCAGAACGATTAACTTGGGTTCCACAAACTGGGCATCTCTTAGGTACTTTTTTTCCTTTTTCAATACCAGTTCTTTTTTCATAAAAACTTTTTACAACCTGTGGGATTACATCCCCACTACGTTCAACTAATATCCAATCTCCTATTCGAATATCTTTCCTTTTCAACTCATCAAAATTATGAAGAGTCGCCCGTGAAACTATTACACCTCCAACTTCTACTGGTTTAAGAATTGCAACAGGGGTAAGGGTTCCCATTCTTCCAACTTGAACTGTTATATCTTTAAGACGGGTTGTTGATTGTTTTGCAGAAAATTTATATGATATTGCCCATCGGGGATTTTTGGATGTTTCACCAAGTTTTTTTTGCTGAGCAAAAGAATTAACCTTAATCACTGCACCATCCATTTCATAGTCAACTTTTTTTCGTATTTCTTCTAGTTTTTTACAATACTTAATCGCACTTTTAATCTCTGGTACTTTTTTCCATAATGGATTTATTCGAAATCCTGCATTTTTCAGTGCTATAAGTGCTTTTTCATGTGATTCTAAATCTTTATCCGAAAAAGATAAAAAATAAATAAAAATATCAAGAGGACGTTTTGCTACTATTCGTGAATCAAGTTGTCTAAGTGATCCTGCAGTAGCATTTCTTGGATTTGCAAAGACAATACCTCCTATTTTTTCTTGCTCTTTGTTATATTTTTTAAAACCCTCAACAGACATGTATACTTCGCCACGGACTTCAATGTTTTTTAATTCGTTTCCTTGAAGACGCAAAGGTATGCTATGAATTGTTTTTAAATTCTGAGTTATATCATCTCCACTGACTCCATCTCCCCTCGTTGCACCTCTCACAAGAACTCCATTTTCATAAAGAAGTGCAACACCCGCTCCATCGATTTTAGGTTCAACAACATATTCAACGTCAAGAACATATTTTTTTACACGTTCATCAAAATCTTTAAGTTCATCATATGTGTAAGTATTTGCAAGAGAAAGCATGGGAATTTTATGCTCAACTGTATTAAATCCATCAAGTGGTTTTTCACCTACCCTCTGTGTTGGAGAATCGGGAGTGATTAAATCTGGAAATTCTAATTCAAGACTTTCAAGTTTCTTAAGCATTTGATCAAACTCATAATCAGAAATAACTGGATTGTTTTCAACATAATATTTATGGTTGTGAAAATTGATATCTTTTCGAAGTTTTTCGATTTTTTTCCTAGCCTCAGTTTTATTCATTTTTTTGAATCACAATCCAATTTTTTTAAGATTTTACTAAGAGAATAAGTATTTAGAATATCTTTTTTTTCTAACCATCCTCGACGTGCCATAGCAATTCCATATTGCATAAAAGGTAAATGATTATTATTATGTGAATCAGTTCCAATAATAAAATTTGCCTTTTTTTCTTTTGCAATTTTAACATGTAAATCTTTAAGATCAAGTCTATCTGGAAAAGCATTGATTTCAAGATAGGTATTTGTATTCACTGCTGTATCAATTATTGATTCTATATCGATTTCAAAAGGTTCACGACGTCCAATAATTCTACATGTCGGATGTGCAAGGAAATCTACGTTTTCATTTTGCATAGCTTTAATGACTCTATTATTTAAATCTTTAGGACTCATTTTAAAGGATGTATGTATCCCTATTGCAACAAAATCAAACATTTTTAAAATCTTATCACTATAATCAAGGGTACCATCAGTTTTGATATCGCATTCAGTTCCACTAAAAACATGGAAATTTTTTTCTTTATCATTGATTTTTTCAATCGCTTTTATTTTTTTAACTACTTTATTTTCAGATAAACCATTAGCCACTTTTAAAGACTGGGAATGATCTGTTACGCAGATATATTCATATTCCATTTTTTTTGCAGCATGAACAAGTGACTCAATAGATTCAAGACCATCACTCCAATTAGAATGAATATGCAAGTCACCTTTGATATCATTGTATTTCACAAGATCTGGAAGAAGATTATTTAATGCTGCATCTACTTCACCTGTATTTTCACGAAGCTCAGGTTCTATATATGAAAGACCAAGTTTGTGATAGATGTCTTCTTCGTTTTTACCTGCAACAAATTTTTCTTTATTTTTTTGAAAAAGACCATACTCGTTTAACTTAAATCCTTGTTTTATCGCAATGCTTCTCATATTTACGTTATGTTCTTTGCTACCTGTAAAATATTGAAGAGCTGCACCAAAATTTTCATCTTTGACAACACGTAGATCAACTTGAAGATTATCATTTAATAAAACACTAGTTTTAGTACTACCCTTAAGTAAGACTTTATTTACATCATCATAAGCTGTAAAAAAATCCATAACTTTATTTGGATTATTAGATGATGCAAGAATATCAAGATCACCAATAGTTTCCTTACGTCGACGAAGACTACCTGCGATACTTAATCTGATTATATCTTTACATTTTTTAAGAAAAGCAATATATAGATTGCTATCATCAATTGCAACATTTAATAGTACACGACCACTAGTTTTCTCCTTGAGCTGAATTCCACGGAGTATATTTCTCTCTGTTATTTCACCAAAACCCTCAAGGATTCTAACTTTACCATCAATACATGCTTTTTGAAGTTGCTCTATTGTTTTAATTCCGAGTTTATGATAAAGCGCTGATACTTTTTTTGGCCCAAGACCTGAAATATCAAGCATCACAAGAAGTTCCTCGGGAATTTCCTTTTTTAATTTTTCAAAATACTCAAGTTTACCCGTTTCAATAAGTTCTTTAATTTTTTTTGCAAGAGCTTCTCCAACACCAGGTAATTCTTCAAGACGATTTTCTTTAGCAATTAATTCAATATCTTCATCTAAAACCTCGATTCGTTGTGCAGCCATTCGATAAGCACGTGTTTTAAAAAAAATCTCGCCCTTAAGATCCAATAAATCAGCAATTTGATAAAGGACACTTGAAACAAATTGATTCTTCATAACTCTCAAACCTTATTCATTGAAAAAAATAACTATATTTACAAAATCATCATTATTAATATTTAATTTTTCACGAAGAAATTCAGGAGATATAAACTCAAGTATATTTGAATAATGACTTCGAAGAGGTAAGACAATTGCAGCATCGATTCCATTGATTTCTGCTCGAAAACATTTCACACCACCAAAAGTACGATTCTTTGTTTGAAACTCATCTATATCAATTGCTGAATGATTTTTTAAAAGTCTTAGTTTATTCCTATCAATATATTCAATTTCAACATTTAAAGTCCCAGGATAAGGAATAAATCCAAGTTTTTGTTTAAACTGTGTAACATAACCATCTTGCTCAGTATAGTATCTCCCCTCACCCATCCCAGATACAACTCGACCTTTGAAAACGACTCTATTTGTTAGTTGAAAAATCTGCTGATACTGAAGATGCTCTTTCTGCAGGATATCCTCTCCCTGACTATTAATCTGAATAAGCTGTTTTTTAATCCCAAATTCTCTACTAATCATATTTTTTTTGTCAAGCTCTAAAAGATACCTTGATGCTGTTTGCTGACTTGTATCAAGTTGTTTGGCAAGCTCAATTGATGAAATTTCTATTTTGTTTTTAATAGCTCCAAGTAACGCAAGTTCTTTCAGCGTTTGAAGTAGGTATGGTTTCATAGATTTAAAGCCTCCAAAACAGATTTTATCCTTTAATAATTGATACTAATTTTTCACCTTCCTCGGTAAGTATATACCTATTTCCCTTTTTCTCAAGTATTCCACCATTTATAAAATCATCTACAACTCTTTTTGCTACATTTGGTATAATTCTATGTTTTTTAGCAATCATATATATATTTGTTTCACCTGATGCTAGTCCATCAAAGATAGTCCGACGGAATTTATTTGATAAAATATAGCCTTCATCCATAGATAATATCAACATCTTATGAAACAGATGTTTCTTATTTAAAGTTCTCCTTTACAATTGTTTAACATAACATTTAAGAATAGATAAAAAAGAGAGAGGAGGAATAATGATTAGACATTTATTGAAGAGGGATTTTCAGCAATCATTTTAAAATAAAGATGCTTAAAAATGATGCCTAATCATTTTCCTATTCTCCATTTTCTGTGGGGTATAAAAGAGGAAGAAAAATAATCATTAATTAAATTCAGATTTTCATTCATTTAAATAATTGTTTTCTCGGTAATCATTTATTAAGATTTTCTGTAAAAATAACATATAGTACATTTTTACAAAATAAAAAAGAAATAAAATAGATGAAGAAAATATGAAATTAAAAACTCCATCCATCTTATCCTTTATCAAATTTCTGCTTGATAAAATTTGTAGGTAACTATATTAAGTAATTTGCTTAAATCCAACTGGCATAACTTAATTTATAGTTATCACATAAAGTTATTCAATTATTATGTTTAGAAAATTACCAATTGTTCTTACTGCTGATACATTAATAGAAAGAGCATTTAAAAAATCAAAAAAAATTCAAATTGTTGATAGAAACCCTCTATATAAGAAGAAAAAAATTATTATAAGCAGAACTGACTCTTTTTCAACCTATATAATTGACTCACTTGAAAATTATGTTAAAAAATTCCCATCAATTAATAACCTTTCACTTTTTTATCAAGAATTAATAGATATAAAAATTGATAAAAACAAACTTAAGAAATCACTTGGTGCCGTTGACTGGGCTAGAAAAACTTGTCAGATGATATACGGAACGCAAGCTAAATCACTTCAGAAATCTAAAAAAATAGATTTTCTAATGAAAAAACAACAAGAGATTTATGGTAGAATATCAAGTGTTTTAAAACAAATCGACAAAGAACTGACAAATCTTGCAGAGGCGCAAAATATAATGATGAAAATGCCAGACATTTATGACATACCAACTGTTGTAATTGCTGGATATCCAAATGTTGGTAAATCATCACTGCTGAGATGTCTTTCAAAAGCTAAACCAGAAATTGCAAAATATCCTTTTACTACAAAAGAGATTCATGTTGGTCATATACAACGTAAAGAAAAATTCACAATTATGCGTTTTCAAATAATTGATACACCAGGACTTCTTGATAGACCTTTTAGTGATAGAAATAAAATAGAACAGCAAGCAATTGCAGATCTTAAATTTCTTGCAGATATTATTATTTTTATAATTGATCCCTCTGAAACATGTGGTTATCCTTTAATTAATCAAAAAAAACTTTTAACTCAAATTAAGAAAATGTTTAAGGATTCAATTTTTATAATTGTTGAAAATAAGGCTGATTTTAAAAAGACTACTTCTAATTATCTAAAGGTTTCTTGTGAAACAAAACAGGGAATTGACCAGCTTATAGATGAACTTTTTAATAATTACAAAGAAAAAAATAAAATTTAGTATTCAAATTTTTTCTTTTTCATTTTTAATAAAACTGTTAATGTTACAAGTATGAATATTATTGATATAAGTATTAGTATTATTAAAAATGTAAAAGGTAATAGTGTAACACTTATAGTCTCAGGTCTGGTTGTACTAACTTTTCCATTAGTTTGCTCTACTCTAATATAGAAACTATAATATCCGCTTCCATTTGATGCAGTAAACTCCCATTCAAATGGTGGATTAGTTAGGTTTTTCCCATATTGAGTATAATAATCAATATCTTCATCATATTTTGAATAACCATAAAATAGTGATATTTGTTTGATATCCATATACTCTGGAATGTTTGCAGTAATTGAGAATATGTTATCCCATTGCCAATCACTAAAATCTGAAAGATCAACAAATAAGTCAGTTATACTTTGATTTTTAATTATCTTTGGAGAGTTATTAGTTCCTGATATAAACTCATTTCTAGCTTTATCTAATACTCTGAAGAAAATGTAATGTTCTTCTCCTTCGTTCCAGGTTGACCAGATATCTTCAGGTACTGTCCATTCTGTTGTATAAGTATTGCCATCTATATCTTCTGCATCTGCTATAATAGACCATGTTAGGTCACCAGCAACTCTGAATTCTAATGATTCAAGTAGAAAATCATCACTTATCGACAGAGTAAAAGTTGGAATAAATTCTGCAATGTATTCACTTTCAAAAACTGTGTCAAGTTTTGGATTTTGATTATCATATAAAAATGTAATAGATTTTTCATCATCTATGTCTTCTTGGTTACCAGCTATATCTTGTGCTTGAGTTATAAGTTTATAATAACCACTATCAATGCTTATATGTCCAAATGACCATGAATAATTACCAGGTTCCCGTGTATCATATAATTCCCAGTCTTCACTCCATTCTTCATCTGTTGAACTACGATACTTATATAAAAGTGAAACAAAATCAATTCCACTAACGTTTACATCCCCAGGATCGTTAGCAGATGCTACAATTGGTACTTCTTCGTTGTATTCGCTATTATAACTATTTCGATCTTGTATTTCAGATATTGGTTTATCCACATCTAATCTAAATGTAAATACTTTGCTTGTAGCTGAGTTTCCTGAAAGGTCTTTAATTTTAAATGTAATGTTAATTATTGTATGTATATTAAAACTAAGAGCGCTTAGATTTGCAATTATTCTTGCTTCATCAACTCCTGATTCATAATTTGACTCTGTTGCTATCCAATCTGAATAAATAGCAGAACCAGTAGATGATGATTTATATGCTATTTTGTATCTTCCTGATGTGACATCAATTCCTGATTTAATACCAGAGTCTAAGTCTATGTTATCAATTGCGACAATTGAACATTCTTCTATTTCTTCATTTATCCATCCCTGTCCACTTGGTAAAAAACTACTGTTATCAAACTCAGGAGCTGCATCTTCTTCAGACCAGTTAACAGCCCAGCTATATAAAACAGGAAAAGTCTCAGAGTCATTTGTTATCTCAAATCTTGCATGAAGCTTTATACCATTGCTGTTTATATCTGATATATCATTAAAGTTTTCCTTATAATTACTTAGGGTCTTTAATAAATCTCCTTTTTCATTTAAAATACTAAATATAATTGTATTGCTTGAACTATTTTGTTTATCTGCAATAAAAGAATTCCACCATTGACCTGTTGGAACATGTATTGTTTTGGATGTTACAAATCCCTTAGTATTAGGAGAGTAATCCCCTATACAAAAAAGTCTACCTGTAAAATTTCTTCTATCATCAGTTGAACTAACAAATAAAAGACTATCTGCAACAATTGGTGATGCTAAAATATTAGGTCGATAAAGCTCAAAAACTGCCTGAACGGGAGATTTGATTTGATAAGTCCATAAAGGTTCAATAGAACTACTAGTATATTCTGTTTTAAATGCATAAATTCTACCATTCCCAGTTACAACATATACCGTATTGCCTACAACTACAGGGGAAGTATGATAATGATTAAAAATTTCAACAAGACCAGTAAGACTATATTTCCATTTTTCATTTCCATTTTCTGCATTTAAAGCATAAAATGTTCCATTTGGATCTAATATAAATAAAGTTCCATTGGAGTATGCAGGTGTAGCGATAGGCGCATAAGCTTCACTCATACTTTCGAAAAAAGGAAGACCTTTAAACATATTTAATAGCCTGATCGATTTGAATGAAGCAATTGTTTTATTCCATACCTCTGAACCATCATTTGCATCTAAGGCTATTATTTTGTTAATGCCTTTTTGAAAAAACGAGGATTTCTGATTAGTAATTGCAAATACTATCCTGTCGCCATATACAATTCCTGATCGACCTATTATTCCAATACTATTATTCCAAATTTGATTACCTGTTCCTAGATCATATGCAAAAATGCTTTTCCCCTTCATATTTTGGCAGCCTACATATATATTTCCTTCACCGATAGCAGGAGGTGAAAAACTCCCTTCAGGTAAAGCTATAGGTTCCCAGATAGGTGTTCCTGTTTCAATATCTAAAGCTATAAGGTTATTTTTTCCACTTATAAAGTTATTAAATAATGGTATATTTGGTGTATCAAAAAAACCTCCAGTCCAAGAAGTTAAATAAACTACACCATCATCTATCACAGGTGGAGCATAGTAACATATTTTTAAATTTCCAGTGTTGAGATATTCCCATTTTTTAGTAAAATCAGATTTATATAAACAATATATTTTATTATTTTGCCCTTTAGTTCCAGTTGCTATAATTAAATAATCATTATAAACAGCAATTGATGTATCAACATCATAAATAGGTTCAGAACTCCTCCAAGGCTGTTGTCTTATTAATGAATCCCTAGTTGCATTATATACAAGAATACTATTGTTAGTGGATGGAACATACACCTTTCCATCACTATAAACAGGTGTTTGAAAACCCCCTCCACCTTTATTTATATCTGTATACCAATAATAATCATCACTTTCTTTTATATCTCCAATTCCCTCACCAGCATAAGTTCTAGTATTTGCCGGATTTTTTCCAAAGATTTCCCAATCGCTATAAAAATCACTAACACTTATTTCTCCATTACCAGTATCAATATTTAATCCAATTGAATCATCAATTCTATACTCATTTGAAAAAGAATCCAAATATCCTGTTATATTTTGCCAAATAATTCCCCAACTTTTTAACTCAGGAGTTGAACCAAGTTCATTTGAATGTAATTCTGCTTTTAAAATAATTTGATCTTCTTCAATATCTGAAATATCAAAAGGTGAGTTAGTGGAGATATATCCAGTTATTTCATCACCATTCTCGTTAAGAATTTTTAATGTAACACCTGTTGAATCGAAATATTTTGAACTATTCCAAAATACACTTTCCCATCCTCCAAAATTTGGTGGTTCAATTATTTTTGATTTAACGTATCCTAAAGATTTATATCCAAAACTAGTTGCAACTGAAATATTAATATAATCAGTAAAAATATTTGATTCAATACCTCGTTCATTTGGTTCTCCAACTATTAAAATATCAATATATCCTTCTGTACTAATATATTCATCTCTACCGAAAGTTGGAAATGTTATATCTGGAAAAGGATTGTCAGGATCCCCACGATCAATGTTTACTGGTTCGTAATTTATTTTTTGAGGATTATCCCATTTTTCAAAAGTATCACCATAACTCCAAACATACATGGTTATAGATTTTAGGTTAATATTTTCTACGAATTCTCCAAACCACCATTTTATTGTTATCTTTTCAACATCTTCTAGTTCTTGTTCTATTCTAAACCTGAATTGATGCATCGGGGGATATACATAAGAATTTGGATTAAGGTCGTCGAGAAGCCAAGATTGTGTATGAAGAGTAATACCATCCAATAAACTAATATTGTCCATTTTGTCATCTTCAACAGGATTACCTAGATTTAAATCTGGTTTTACATATAATGAAATTATTTCCCAAATTATCCCCTCTGGAACAAATGTTCTATAATGATACGATGCTGCAACATTATTTGGTTTTTTTTTGTAATCATATGAATATTCAGGAGTACCCTCTTCAAGTTTAATTATACCATTTTCAAGAACACAGTTATTTAGAATGATATCGTCATCATTATTAAATTCATCTATCCATATACCTTCATTATCTTTTTTGTCCCAATCAGCATATACATTAACAGATAAAAATGTACTAATTAAAAATAAGGAAATAATAAATATACTAATGAATCTTATTTTAATCATATTTAGACTCATAGGATATCTCCTAATACGGTATATAATTACCTATTATATAGATTAATATTTATTTTCCTTTGCTCTAAATAATTAAATTATTTATAGTATATAATTTTACCTATATTTTATTATTATTTGCAAATCCATAACATTTGTACCAGTTGGACCTGTTATAAAATAATCACCAAGCTTTTTAAAAAATTCAAAAGAGTTATTATCATTTAAAAAATCAATAGGATCAATATTTTTTTGATTACTTCTCTCTAAAGTAAATCCATCAACTATGGCACCAGCTGCATTACATGTCCCATCAATTCCATCAGTTGCAAAAGAAGAAAAAACAATATTTTTTCCAGCGATTATTTTAACAGTACTGAGTACCATCTCTTGATTTCTACCACCAACTCCATTGCCTTTAATTGTAACTGTTGTCTCCCCGCCAGATATAAAAGCAATATTCATTCCTTGGAAGTTATAGTTATTTACCTTCTCAACAAGATATCCTCCGATATCTTTTGCTTCACCATCAAGCGATGTTGTAAGAAGCAAAGTTTTATATCCTAAATCCTCAGCTCTTTTTTTAGCAGCTTCACATGCGAGATTGTTGTTTGCAATTATTATATTTGTCACTTTTTTGAAAATTGGATCATCTTTTTTAGGGGTTTCAGGAATATTTCCATATAATCCATTATAAATAACTTGTTTTACAGATTCAGGAATTTTTTCTATTAAATTATATTTTTTAAGGATTTCTTTAGCGTCGAGATATGTTGTTGAATCAAGATATGTTGGACCAGATGAAATAAATCCTAAAGGATCACCAATTATATCAGATATAATTAAAGAAATTATTTTGCATTTAGCATTTTTTACAAGTTGTCCACCTTTTACATAAGAAAGATGTTTACGAACTGTATTAATATCGTTAATATCAGCCCCACTTTTTAATAGAAGATTGGTTGTATATTGCAGATATTTCAATTCTACTCTTGGATATGTTAAAAGAGCAGAACCTCCTCCTGAAATTAACACGATTAACAAATCATTTTCATCACATTGTCTAATAAGTTCTTGAATTTTTTCAGCACCAATATAACTATTTTCATTTGGTATAGGATGACCACCAACAAATGTGTGAACATTATTGTTATTAACCTTGTTTTCTGTATCGTTTGTTATTACTATTCCATCTTTTATTTCTACAGAATCACATACAGCTTGGCTCATACCAACACTTGCTTTACCAAAAGCTGCTAAAAATATATTATCAAAATTAGATAAATCAATAGATTGACCTTTAATCAAAATATTATTTTTATTAAAATGCCTTTTTACTACTTTGTATGGATCAACTGCATTAATAGCAGAATTATAAATTTCAAGAATATCTGTCCTTATTTTTTTTAATTCAGATGTTTGACCATTAGAAATCAATTGGTCCTTATTTTTAAATAACATACTACATATTTCCAAAATTTAGTCTTTTCATTAAATTCTTCTGCATCTTACGATTACCGGAAATACCTTTCATAGTACGTTTCATAACATTATAATATTTCAATAACTCTTTAACATCTTTATTTTCAACACCTGAGCCACGTGCAATTCGTCTAACTCTTGTTGAACGAATGATACTTGGATCATTCATCTCATCATCTGTCATTGAGTCCATTATGATTTTAAACTTAGACATTTTATTTTCAGTACTATCCATGTCTTCATTTTTAATCTTTCCTTTCCCAGGAAAACCACCTGGTAACATATCAGCAATTTTTCTAAGAGAACCCATACCCTTGAGCATATCCATCTGATCATAAAGATCATTTAGGGTAAATTTACCGGACATAATACGACGTGCTGTTTTATCAGCATCTTTGCCCTTTAGGCTTTCCTCTGCTTTCTCAAGTAAAGATTTAATATCTCCCATTCCTAAAAGTCGAGATATAAAACCTGCAGGATCAAATTTTTCAAAATCAGTTGCATGCTCACCAGTTCCAATAAAAACTATTGGTGCACCAACTTCTGCAGCAGCACTAAGCGCACCACCACCCTTTGCAGTACCATCTAGCTTTGTAAGAACGATACCAGTAATGTCTACTGCATCATCAAATGCTTTTGCTTGAGGCCCAGCTTGCTGACCAACTGCTGCATCCATAACAAGTAGTTTTTCATCAGGTTTAGTTGCTTTAAAGATATCTTTCATTTCATCGATTAAAACATCTTCAAGCTTATGACGACCTGAAGTATCAACAATAATAACATCACTAGAGCGTTTAAACTTATCAAGACCTGCTCTTACAACTTTAACAGCATTTTTTTCTTTTTTATCACCATAAAAAGGAATTTTTACCATATCAGCAATCTGTTTTAACTGCTCAAATGCAGCCGGTCGATGAACATCTCCTGCGATAAGAACTGGTCTAAGTCCTTTCTTTTTGAAAAAAGTAGCAAGTTTTCCACATGTAGTAGTTTTTCCTTGACCATATAATCCTACCATCATGATGATTTGTTTTTTTATTGGTAGCTCACGTGATTCACCAAGAATTTCAACAAGTTCTTCATAAACGATATGTATAGCATGTTCACGGCTGCTCATACCAGCTGGAGGTTTTTCAGAAAGCGCTCTTTTTTCAATTTTTTTAGAAAGCTCAAGTACAAGTTTAACATTTACATCTGCCTGTAATAAGGCTCTTTGTATATCTCTAACTACTTCTTTTATCAGTTTGGAATCTATATGAACAGCGTTTGCAATCTTTTTTAAAGTCCCCTTAAGGGAATTACCTAAATCATCAAGTACCATTCTACCCTTGAATCCCCAAATATAAAAAGAACCATTAAAAACTATCGCCTATAATTATTAAGCATTTTTTAATGTATCTAACTCTTTAGATTCAGTTAATTTTTTATAACCTTTAAATCCAATAAGTTAAATACCCATTCATCTATTATTTATTTCCAAAAACTATATATAAATAATAATTATTAACGACTGTTAATTATATGATATATAAATAGAATATAATGAAAATTATTTAAACTAATAAATAATATATATTAAACCCATCATAGGGGGGCAAATATAAAATGAAAATAGATCTCAAAAAATTAATATTTTTAGTGCTAGTATCATCGTTTTTAATATCAACAAATACAATAGCAGTAAATATATCAAATACACAATACCATGAATTAAATGATTCACTTGACTCATGTCCTTACCCACTTGATTCAATATATCCCACAAATTATGAAGATTTAGATCCTTATGTTGACTTGGAAATTACTGTAACAATTAAGGAAATCAGAGCATTTGATGATATTGATAAATATAGCAAACCAGATTTCTTTGTTAAACTATACATAAATGAATATGAATTTACAAGTGATAGATGGATGAATCAAGACCATATTACAATACCCTGGTCAAAAACTGTTGATGTTCCAGATGATAAAGAATTTGTAGAAATAAAAATTGAACTATGGGATTGGGATATTGGACTCAATAAACTCTGTGATATCGCAGTTAATGATAATGATAATCCTCTTCGACGTAGCATTTCAGTTGAATATGATTTAAAAACAGGACACTGGTTTGGAGATGATGGAATAACACCTCCTGGTTCATGGTGGCTTGACTATAGTGGGTATGGAAGAGGTAATGGATGTGATGATAATACAATATACCAGAGAGATTTAGATTGTGAAATTTATTTTGATATAACTCAAACTGATTACGATGGAGATGGAATCCCATACTGGACTGAGGTTAATGTATATAAAACAAATCCAGAAGTTGATGATACAGGTGATGACTCAGATGAAGATGGAGTTCCAATCGAATGGGAATTTAAATGGGGAACATATACTTGGAGATGGCATGAATATTCTGGAGTATACTTTTATTACCTTCCTAATATAACAGAAGATTTTGAATCCATGGATTTCGATTTAGACAGTATAAATAATTACGAAGAATCATTAGTATCACAATGGGGTGCCGACCCCTATAGAAAAGATATTTTCGTTGAACTAGATGTAATGGAAAAAGGACCAAACGGAGAAATAAAAAGCAATCTTCCCCAGGGATCTAGAGAATTAATCTTCAAAGCATTTAACCGGCAAAATATTGTTTTCCACCTGGATTATGGTCAAATGGGAGGCGGTGAAACAGTACCATTTAACCCGAATAAAATAAATTCATCCGAAATTGACAGATTATATTATCAAGAATATTTTTTACATGGAGATGAAAATAACTGGAGACGAGGTGTGTTTCATTATGGTTTAGTGTTATATACAACCGATAGTGCAGCAGGTTTTGCATTTAGGAATAATGCTTTTCAAATATCAATGACAGGTCATGAACTGATTTCTGATAAAATATGGTCAGAGAGAGATGTTGTATATGCTAGTGCTTATATGCATGAGTTAGGCCATACATTAGGACTACAATGGTTAGGAGGACATGATAGAAGTCAAATGTTTCCATACCAACTTGGCTGGTGGCTATGGCGTAACTATAAAAGCATTATGAATTATGGTTACATGTATGGATATATGAACGCTCCAGTAGATTTCTCTGATGGATCTCACGGTTGGAACGACTTTGATGACTGGAGTAACATTGATTATGCTTATTTCGATTATACATAACTATTAAATTTGTCATTTAATTTTTTTTTTAACAAATTAAAATGATGACTATAATTAT
>CP070836.1:432793-438217 GCA_020341795.1 Thermoplasmatales archaeon | reverse complement strand
TTACCTTTTCATGTTTACCAGTTAAGTCATGCGTCACCTCTTACTATGGGTCATTTTTTTATGATTCTAAGTTTGTATTTATTTATAAAATTCCGAAAGAACACTGTTTATGTATTTCCTTTGATGATATCAACAGTGCTTCTATTTATGTCTCATCACCTCACAACTTATTTCTATATCATTACACTTATTTTCATCTTATTTTTTGAAAACACAAGTCAGAAAAATTGGACAAAACATTTGAAGAAAGATATCCTTTATATAATTATTGCGAGTATGCTAGTTTTTGCTTATTGGATATTCATTGCAACTCCCGTTTTTGAAGATTTTATGAGATATGGATTTACAATAGCAGGAATACAATTTGGACCTCTAATCGTTTTAATTTTATTTTATATTTTATTTTTTATCTCGCTTCCATTTTCAAAAATGGTTTGGAGATTTGGTAAATATTCTGAAAAGAAAAATGTTGAAAATCCTAATTCAACTCTTTTTAGGATTTTATTGAAATTTAATATATTTATAAACAAAAAGGAACCATCAATTAAATCAAGAAAAAAAATCATTTTTGGAATACTCTTAATATTTCTTAGCGCAATGGTTTTATTTGCTTTTATTCCGATTCCTTGGACAAATTTCCCTTTTACATTTGAGTCTATTATTCTCGCTATTCCTTTGTTAATAGTTTTTGCTTTTACTGCAGCGGGTTTTAGATATACCTGTCATATTAAAAATGGTTTTTTTATACGTGGATGGTTTTTTGCAATAATCATCTCTTTTATATATGCAACTATTACTAAGAGTACAACTCTTTTTCCACATCGTCATTTTGAATATCTAATGTATCCTGTTGCATTAATTGCAATATTTGGAATTGGATCAATTTTTTCTGATCCATATTTTACAGTTTTGTTTTCAAAACTTAGGAAAAAAATAGATTTATATGTTAATTATAAGCACAAACAATTTAAAATTACTCAAAAAAATCGCATTTATCATTTGATTTTTTTGGCAATACTTATAAGTATTCTTGCTGGATCTGTTTATTCCTCTCATAAAGCTTTAAATGCTTCGGATGAACGTATAACAGATGAGGATTTATCTATTATTGACTGGATGGATAAAAACCTTGATAAAAACACAAGTATGATTGCATCAGATCATCGACTTGCACGTATTGCTGAAGCTATTGGTTTTAATACCACAAAAGATGAAACAATAAATCTTTGGAATGCAGAAAATATATCTGAGTATATTGATGAACTAAAAGGAATAAGTAAGAACCATACACGGATAACACATATCATAATTGATGATATCATGAAAGATGATGTTGTACATGTCGGATTTGGTAAAATTGTTTATATGACAAATGAGTCATGGACATTAGGTTATGACAAGTTTTCAATGCAACCTTTCGAGCAGATATATAGAAATGAAACAATTAATTTATACACAGGTTTATCATTACATTGGGCAGAAATTTACAGAGTAAATTGGACATATATAGAAAATGTTTATCTGAGTAAAAAATCATGAAAATAGCTGAAATTACTACTTATAAGGAAGGTGGGGCTTACACCCATGTTGTAGAGCTTGTGAAAGGACTTAAAAATGAAGTTATGCTTGTTACTGGTAATACAAAAAAATCTGGATTTCAAGAAGAAAATAACTTATTATATTATCACGTACCATCTTTAAAACCATTATGGGAAGTATTTTTTATTAATCCTCCTGGTGCATATAAAGAAGTTGAAAATATATTAGTTGAAAAAAATTTTGATCTTGTACACTTTCATAGTCCATTATTTACTTTTATCCATGGATTTCTTCGAAAAGATAAATTTCCAGTTATTATGACATGTCATTATTTACTAGATATTAAAAGTAATAAGCTAAATTCAACAATATATCAAGGTTTTATCCGTCGAATGACCAAGTATATTGCAAAAAATGTTGATAAGATAGTATGTGTAAATGAAGATTATGTTCCTGTATTTGAAAAATGGGGAATACCATATAACAAACTTATGTACATTCCAAATGGAGTCGATACAAAAAAGTTTTCACCAGGTAAATCTAAGATTAAAGAAAAATACAAAGATCACCGAATTATTTTATATTTTGGCAGACTTCATTATCAAAAAAACGTTGAACTTTTAATAAATAGTTTTCAATTAGTTAAACAAAAAATAAAAAATGCAAAACTAATAATTGTAGGAACTGGTAATCAATTTGATAAATTAAAAAATATGACAAGCAAAAATCCAGATATTGACATGACAGGTTTCGTATCAGATGAAGAGCTAATAAATTATATGAGAGCTGCAGACTTTGTAGTCTTTCCATCCCGTGGGGAAAATGCAAGTTTTACAATTATGGAAGCTATGGCATGCAAACTACCAGTAATATCATCAGATGTGGGTAATGCAAAAAAAATACTTGGAGACAATCGAGGAATACTCTTAAAAGAGTACACAAAAGAGGAAATTGCAGATATATGTATAAACTTAATAAATGATGATGAAAGTAGGAAAAAAATAGGGGACGAGGCAAGAGATTACGTTTTAAAATATCATAGCTGGGACAAAATCTCAAAACAAACTGAAGATCTATATAAACAAGTATTGGATAATCGGCAAAAGTAAAATATTTAATATTTATTATTACTTAAAAAGATAAGGACTTAAAGAGGATATAATCGTCCTTGGACTAGCAAATACATCTGTTGCAAAGTATTGATACCATCCACAAGCTCTATTACAATCCATCATTCGCCGTCTTGCTTTTTTTGCCTCATCTGATTTTAAAAAATCCATAAGAGAACCTTTTGTTAAATCAAATATCCTTTGTCCAACAGTTCGGCATGGATAAAAAAGTCCACCATCACTATCTATTATTATCGAAGAAGTACTACAACCATGAGGTTTATTAATATTGTCTAAAAAACCACTAGGAGTTGTGATTGTATTTGGATATTTTTTCTTTAGTTGTTTAATAATAGTTTTAAATTCTACTGGATCAGGATAATAATCATCTGTTCCATCAAGATGACATGCGGGCATAACAACAGTCCTTGCATTTACCTCATGAATCCTTTTCACTTTTTCTTCAAGTTTATCCATTGTATCAAGTGTTACTACTATCTGGATACATATTTCAGGTCCATAACTTTGATAAAGCTCTAGATTGTCGAAAAACTCAAGGTTATCATGACCTTCATCTATACTAATATGAAGATAATCAATATATTTACCATATTCTTTCATTGGACGCTTCTCAAGGAGGTGACCATTAGTTGTAAAAAATAGAGTAATAGGTTTTGATGATGCGTGTTTAAGGATTTCACCTAAATCTTTTCTAATGAGTGGATCTCCACCTTCAAGAGACAATACTACAATGCTGCTTTTTGCAATATTATTAATTACTTTTTTTACATCATTTATTTTAAGATCTGGAGTATCCTCCATCCACACATTACAAAACTTACATTTAAGACTGCAGTGATTAGTAATTTTATATGATGCATAAAAAGGATATATGCTTTCTTTTGCAAGTGTATTTTGCATTGCATAATTGAGCGTTTTAATGTATTTACTGAATGGTAGTCTTTTCATATAATTTCACTTGAATTTTATGAGGTTAATAGTTTATTACTGATAAGATTTTTGTCAAATTTTTAAATAACCATAACTTGTATAAATTATAGCTAAAATATCGTGTCCGTGAATCAGAATCCAAAAAAACAAAAAACAATGAAGATTCCTATAATTGTAACTATTACAATAAGTATTATGTTTATTCTAATTATTTTGTATTTTACTGTTAAACCAAGTGATCTAGCAAAGCTTAGTGAAATTAATATTCGGTATGAGTTTTTGTTTGCTGCAGTAATTCTAAATTTTGTTTCATGGTGTTTTTGGGGACTACGACTAAAAATTCTCTCAAATGCTACTGATCCAAAGTTAGGGGTTAGTTGTTGGGATTCTACAAAGATTGTAATGGCTAATTTATTTCTAGCAGGGATTACTCCAAGTATGGCAGGTGGTGAACCCGTTCGAATTTATCTTTTAAACAAAGATGGAATGAGTTTTGGTTGTGCAACAGCCAGTGTTCTTGGAGAACGCTTACTAGATGCTGTTTTTTTATTAATATGTGTACCATTTGCATTCTTTATATTTAGAGATAAAATCGATATTGGATATATTAGCTTTGGATTAACTATAGGAATTTTTGTTTTTTTAATTGCAATTTTTTTATTTCTATATGCGATTTTTAAACCAGAAAAAATTAAAAGTTTTTTAATCTGGATTAATAAAAAACTTAGTCGTTTTTCTAAGAAAAAAGAGAAAAAAAGTAAGGTAATTGATCGAATAAACCGTGAAGTCGATAATTTTCATTATAGCATGATGGTTTTTATAAGAGAGAAAAAAGCTGCATTTTTGTCAGGGGGATTTTTAACATTTATAATGTGGCTTACTACATGGTTAATACCATCAATGATCCTTTTTGGACTTGGACTTAAACACAATATAATTTATTCTATTGTTGCTCAAGTTTTTCTTATCATTATAATTATGATGCCTACAACACCTGGTAGTTCAGGTATTACTGAACTAGGATTGGCTGGGCTTTATAGTTTTATTATAAGCAATGCAATAACTGTATATGGACATCCACTTGTTGATTTGTTAGGTTTTGATCAGACGCTCCTTGTATTGACAGGTGTTTTTGTAATTTTATTTAGGTTTATCACATATCACATGAACCTTATTGTTGGTGCGTTTTTCCAGTACCGGATTTTTAAATCCGTTGCATCTTTTTCAATGGATATGATTAGAAAAAGTGATAGTGAATAAAAAAAAATCATACGTCAAAATTAAATATAGGATATTTATTCAGCCAAACCTATGAGAAAAGCAGAAAAATGCATTTCATGCGGAAAAGGATTGCTTGAACGAGGATCTACAACCTTTCCATGTCCAAAATGTGAAGAAATAATAGGGCGATGTAAAAGTTGTAGAGAACAAAGTATAAAATATAACTGTCCTAAATGTGAATTTACAGGCCCTTAAAAGGAGGTAAACAATATGGGTTCAGTAATAGGTTTAATACGTGTAATGCCAGCCGAAGTAATTAGTGATGAAAAAATTAACAAAATGATACAAGATATAAAAACAGTAGTAAAACCACCTGCAAGACTAGGGAGAATTGATATTAAAAATGTTGCTTTTGGTCTTAAAGGACTTGATGTAACAGTTGAGGTACCTGATGATTCAGGTGGACTTGACCTAGTCGTTGAAAAAATAATAAAAGTTGATAATGTCGATAGTGAAGAAGTCACAGATGTCGGCCGAATATAAATTCAGCTAAGAAGCAGTTTTTGGTTTTTTTAGATAATCTGAAAACTTATTAGCAGCTTGC
>CP070836.1:429879-432693 GCA_020341795.1 Thermoplasmatales archaeon | reverse complement strand
TATCAGTACCATCACTCCAATCGAATAAATAAAAAAGATCATCACCATCAGGATCAAAAGAAACAGAAGAATACGAATATTCATTCCCAATTTTCCCAGAAGAAGGACCAGAAGGATTTTGTGGTTTATCCGGAGGTTGAGAATCTAACCAAGGTATTTTCAATAACCATACATCAAAATTCCCCTTTCCAAATGAATTTGTATAACCAACAATCACAACACAACCATCAGAAGAGATACAAACTGATTTACCACAATCAATACCCCATAAACTAACTAATTCCTTCCGAATAATATTTCCATTTGACGTATCAATTTCATAAATGAATAAATCATTATCCGTTACACTACTTCTTGTTGTTCCACAAATAATTACACTATTGCTCAATGTCTTAGACATCGAGTTTCCATAATCAAAACTGGGTCTTTCACCTAAACTGTGAGACCATAATAAATCTCCAAAAGGACTTCTTTTCTCAATAAAAACATCAAGAATATCACTAATACCAATTCTTCCATGACCCATAAATACAAAACTACCATCAGATAATTGACAAGCAGAACTACCCCAAGAATACTCAATATTATCTACAACAGTTTCTCTCCTCCAAATAACATTTCCATCGGAATCCGTTTTAATTAAACATCCATTCGAATATGAACCAGTAGATCCAGCAACGAGAAAACCACCATCCATGTTTTGACATACCGAATTACCTCTATTAGTCATAGAACCTGAAATTTTGAAAGTTTTGATCCACTGAGAATCTCCATTTACATCTGTCTTGATCAAATAGATCTCTTTTGCATCATTACTCTCATTTTTCGAATAACCTGTAATGATGAATCCATTATCATTTGTTTCACACACTGAATTACCTTCATCATCCAGAGCCCCTCCAAAGGTCTTTGTCCATTGAATATTCCCATCAGCATCTGTTCTAATCAAAAATACATCCTTATTTGTACTTGAAAAATTATTATTAGTAAAACCAGTAATAACATAACCACCATCCGTGGTTTGACATACCGAATTTCCGCAATCAGAATTCATACCACCAAAAGACTTTTGCCATAATACATTACCAGATTCATCAGTTTTAATTAAATACACATCTGAATTACCCGCCCCAAAAGAAAAGGTATAACCAGTAATAATGAATCCACCATCATCTGTATTATCTATTGACCGACCTCCATCTGCACAAATCCCTCCAAATGTTCTATTCCATGATGTAATACATTGAGTTTGATTACTACGAATATTATCAAATTGCAGACAACTCATATCAACTGATTCCATATGGATATCATCTTCTATCAATATTGCAATTTCTTCACACATGTCAAGAATATATCTCATACCAGAAACTGTTATTATATTTCCATCAACTACAGGATAACTATTTTGACTAACATAGATAGCACCCGCTGCAGTATATTCATCAATATACTCTGATGGACCAGTTACACGCTTTCCAGATATCACATCAGCAGCAGCAAGAACCCTTACACCAGCACACCAAGCAGCAATAGTAATTCCATTTTCAGCAGCAGAAGAAACAAGATTTAATGCCTCTGGACTTCTAATTAAATCACCTGCAGGATCACCATACTCCGGGTAATTCTCCCATTTTGAAGGATGCATTATGCACAGTGCATCATAATTAGAAACATCTGATATTTCTGATACTAAATAATCCATTTTCAATGGAGGTATGTTCCAATATCTAACAGAGCCATTACACGCAGATATGGTTTCAGTTACTCCAACGAGAGTGATATTCCAACCATAATCATTAAAAGTATCTATTACTCTATGACACAATGCTCCAAAATAATTTGGAACTAACAATAAAACATTTATTCCATTGTTTTGTACTGAAACAAAATTACTTTCGACCCCTTGTTCATTATTTTCCATTGAAAAACTATTAACCCCAATTCCACTAAGTATCAAAATTCCGATTAACATTATAGGTATTATTTTATTCATAATAGTCTACCTCTTCAAATACAAAATCCATATCTTGAAAATAAGATTTGTTGTTAAATATTTGAACAATATTAAAAGATTTATCTCTTATATTTGAACATGAACAATATAACTATTTGAAAAAAAATTTCTTCATATATATTAACTATTATGTTTTTGAACCTGATGTAATAAAAGAATCTTGTTTGAGTTTTATCCACTTTTCTTTATCAATACCAATAAGATTTCCACAATTACATTTAATGTTTTTTCCATCATGGATACTAAAATCTTCAACGATTCTATCCTTCCAACAATGCCATAATTTTCCTTTACCTACCTTTATATATCTAAAGATTTTTCGTTTACATCTTGCACATTTAATAGTAAGCATATAAAATCAACTTAGCTTGAAAATCAGAACGGGGATTAATATATTAACATTTTATCTTTTTTTGTTGGGATTGGTTTTTTAAGAAACGGGAGATTTTAACAAATATTTGTTATCAAATTTAATTATTTGTTAAAATTAATATTATATTGTGTTCTGGGTACAAATCCTCTTCTTTCAACCATCAGTAGAGAGAAGCATTTTTACATTTTTTCTATAGGAGAAAAAATAGCAGTATGATACCGTCGGGATTTAGCACCCAAGGAGATAAAGCCCCAATTATTAATAGTAATAAAAGACGAGATTTGAACTCAGTTTTACCGGTAAAAAATAAGATATCTATCCTGTTAATTTCTTCTAGAATAACAGTTAATTTTTCAATAAAGTTGGTATAGTTATTACCTTATTTTAAGTTCTTCGTTGTCGTATAATGGTTTCACCAGCATTT
>CP070836.1:423744-429779 GCA_020341795.1 Thermoplasmatales archaeon | reverse complement strand
TAAAATATGAGGAGAATGTAAGGGATGATTTCCTTCCTCTGTTACGTCTCGCTTTTACAATGCCACTATTAAATTATGGTTTATTTTCAAAAAAGTTCAAGTTGAATTTCCCAATTAGTATAATAGATCATGATTTTTTAAACAGGTTAAATAGTATTTTTAGTAGAGATATTTTTGTGAATAAGATACTGCGAAGAAGAGCTGATTATATACTTCATGAATACCTCCCAAAACAAGAGAATATAAAACTTGAAGATGCAAATTCAAAAGCAATAGTTGAACCATATAAAGTTTACAATGATAAACTAATTTCATCGGATATGGATAAAAATAGCTGTGGTATTTTATCTAGTGGAGGTAAAGAAAGTCTTTTGACCTATGGTTTGTTAAATGAAATAGGTTGCAAAACATACCCTTTTTATGTAAATGAAAGTGGAGGACATTGGAGAACTGCTATTCCTGCGTATAGATATCATAAAAAAATTGATAATAAAATACAACATGTTTGGACAAATATCGATAGATTTTATGTTTTTATGCTTGATAATTTAAAAATAATTAGACCAAATCATAGGAAAATTTGGGCAGATACCTATCCTATTCGTCTATGTATTTTCCCATTTTATGTTTTTTTACTATTACCTATATTTGTAGATAAAAAAATTGGTAATCTTCTAATCGGTAGTGAATTTGATGATTTAAGATCAACTCCAGAGTATCTTGGAATCAGACATTATTATGGTATATATGATCAACATCAAGACTATGATATACTAATGAACAAATGGTATGCAAAAAGAATACCAAGCTTGACTCAATGGTCTGCAGTTAGAAATATATCTGGTTTAATTGTAGAAAAAATCCTTGTAAAACGTTACCCAGATCTTGCTAAATATCAACGATCATGTCATTCATGTCATTTTGAAAAAAACCAAATTATACCTTGCGGAAAATGTTCAAAATGCATAGGTGTTTTACTTTTTCTAATAGCAAATAAAGCAAATCCTAAAATAATGAAATTTAAAAATGAAAATATTGAATCCTTTTTAAAAAATGTTGATCCATTAAAATTAAGACTTGATCAGGATGAAAAAAACCATTCTTTTTACCTAATAGGTGATAATCTAAATTATAAACCTGTCAATCACGTAGAAAAAATTCATATTAATAAAACTACTTGCAATCCTGATATAATCCCTAAATATTTTAGAAGTAAATTGATAAAAATAATTCAAAAATACACAAATGGTTACTGCATATTAAAAAAAGAGGAATGGATTTCTTTAGATAAAACATGGTTGTGAAATTAGGTTGATAGTTCTTTAATCATTCTATAAGCATCATATGTTCCATATTGGGTATTCTTATAATAATTTTTTAAAATATTTTTTTTTCTATAACCTGTCTTTTCATATAGATTAATAGCTGAAATATTGTATAAAGAAACTTCAAGCCGTATTTTTTTAATACCATAATCATACATGTCTTCCTCAGCTGCTTTTAAAAGTTTTTTACCTATTCCTCTACCTTGGAAAATTGGATCAACATTTAATGTTTCTATTCCAGCAACTTCTGTCCCTTTTTTATATAACACAATAATGAAACCTCTAAGTATATCTTCGATGGTTTCTGTTAAACAATTACTATTTGCCTTTGTTATGAGATATTTTAATTGATTTGGAGTATACGCAATATTTTCGTGGAAGCATTTCCTCTCCAATTCAATAATTCTGTCAAGATCACTAGAAGTAATCCTGCGTATAAGCCCCTTATCCATTATAATCACGAGGACATACAAAAATCATTCAAATACTTTTGTGCAAAAAATATACTAGAACTTTAATTAAGGTAGAAAAGAATATAAATAAGTTATTTGTGATATTATAAAGAAAAAATATTTAATTGAGAAGTTTGGAGACAATTATGGAGAATACAAATAAAGTAACAGAAAAATTATTAAAAATAGTTAAAAATAGAAAAACAAAAATAGTTATTAACAAACAGGAACGTGGTTATAAAAGAAATAGAAAAATTAGCGGAAATCTTGCTCATGATAGTTATTCAAATAAGTTTGATGAATAATTCTTTTTTAATTGTTTTTTAGAGCTTCTGCGATTATCAATATACTTCCAAGTTGCATTTTTACAGAATTACGAATTGGAACATGGTAGAAAGCTCCTCGTTCTTGCACGCTTTTAGCAAGTGATTTAATCTCTAAATCAGATTTTTCCATAAGCTGACAAATCTTTGGAGCACCGCCTTTTATACAAATACTTTCAGCTACCCTCCATATCTGACCAAGAAAAAATAAATCAAATAGGTCTTCAAGGACACCGTTTTCAAATTTCTCAGCTTTTGTTATTGTTTTCTCCTCAGCTTTTTCAAGTATTCGTTTTTCATGTTCAAGTGATAACTGAGCATTTGTAATATGCTTCTTTGCCGAACTAATAAGAATTGGATGTGCCATATTTTCATATTCTTTAATTTTATCTATTAATTTTATTGAATACTCTAATCGAGATTTTTTTCGTTTGTAGCGTTGTTCAATCATTTTTTTATAGGATTTTTTTAATGGGTTTTTATCTTTTAATTTATGACTTAAATACATTGGAACTTCACAATTAAAACTAAAGCCTCCTATGTTTTTCTGATACCATTCATCACTGCATGCACCACGTCTCAGAGCAGGTAAAATTAATGGATCTTTTTTTTTGTAATAATCAAGATAATCTTTTAGACCATACATTTGATAAAAACCTGGAGAAAGCATTTTTCCAAAAGGTACATCTGGTGAATTATCGGAAAGAGGTATTCTCAAGTTAGCAGTAAATTTCCTTAAATTGGGATATATCTCTGGAAAATCCTCGCTTAAATAATAATATCCATTTGTAAAACCACTATGATGAAGGTTACACAATATTTCTGGTTTTTCTTTTTCAAGAACTTCTTTAATTGCAATAGTTTCTGGTCTTGATTGTGTCCATTTATAATCTTCATATTCTATTGGAAAGGTCCATTCGTATTGATCTTCAGTTGGCTCTCTAAATGTTGATTTTGCCATTGCAGCAAAGGACTCAGGCATGTTAAACCAACCTTCATTTAACCGCATCCCTCTACGCTCAAGAATAGGAAGAAGAAGCCATCTCCATCCAAAAGCATTTAATTCTGGATGAGTTGCTAACCATCTGGCAAAATATGTTACAACTAAACTTCCTAATGGTTCATCACTATGTGGAACGCCAATTATTAATGCTGTTTTATCATTTTTTCCTATGTCTAACATTATTAATGGTTCATCATTGACTGTATGTCCAATTGTTTTATGTTTTATGTTTGGCATCTCTGTTATAAAATTTATTAAATTATCTATCTCATTTACATTTAAAAATCGAGTATAAGGTGGAATTTCATTTAAAATTTTATGAAAATATGTTGTTTCCATTTTATAAATCAACCTCTACACCAAGACCAGGTTTATCAGATGGAATAACATAGCCGTCTTTATAGGTTGCACCACCTTTAACTATGTCTTCTTCGAAATCTAAAGCGGAATCTAAGTCAGCATATTGAACATTTTTAAATGCACAAGCAAAATGTACACCTGCAGCCATTGCACCCATTGATTCATTCATACATCCAATCATCACCGGTATTTCAGCAATTTCTGCATAAGTATTTGCTTTAATGGCGTTAGTAATTCCTCCGATTTTCATGAGTTTAATATTAATCATATCTGCAATTTCCATTTTAACAGCTTTAAGACTATCTCTAAGGGTTAATACAGTTTCATCAGCCATGATAGGAACAGGACATTGTGATGTTACCTCTTTAAGAGCATACAGATATTTAGCAGGAGTTGGTTGTTCAAGTATTTCAACATCTGCTCCAAGTTTCTCTAACGTTTCTACAACTCGTAATGCTTTTTCAAGGGTATATCCCTCATTTGCATCAAGACGAATCTTTATATTCGGACCCACTACATTTCTTATGGCAAGTACAACCTCAATATCTTGATCAGCATCCATCCCACATTTAACTTTTAGACATGTAAAACCTTTAGATACAAAACTTTTAGCTTTTTCAACCATTGTATCAACAGGATTTAAGCCAATAGTCACAGATGTTTCAATTTTATCTCTATATCCTCCAAGAAGTTTGTATAAAGGAGTATCGGCTTTTTTACCAAGGATGTCATAAAGCGCCATATTAACGCCAGCTTTTAATGATGGATTACCTTTTAATTTTTCATCAAGTATATCATTTATAAAATTAATTCTGAGCGGATCTTCTCCAATAAGAATATTTTTAATAATATTATTAAAACAATCAATAACTGTTTCTTTAGTCTCAGATGTTACACTATCTGGTGTTGCACAACCCCACCCAATTATATCTTTATCTGTTTCTATTTTTAAAAAAACATTTTCTCCTATATCTACTGTTTCGTTTGCAATGCTGAAAGGCTCTTTCAATTTTAAATCTATTGGAATGACATTAACTGATTTGATTCTCATATAAAATAGATAACAAAATTGTTTTAATAATGATTACCATTATCATATATTATCTAATAATTATAGCCTTCATAATCCTCATCTAACTCCTCAAATGATAGTGAATCTTTTTTTAAATTATTATATCCTTCTTTTTTAGATTTTTTATTTTCTCTGTGTATGATATGTTTGCAAATTTTACATCTACCTTCTTCATCGTATTCTTCCCATTCCATACAATGAAGGCAGAATTCATCACTCCCGATTTTTAACTTCATGATATTCACTCAGGTTATAATTTAAGTGTACTATAGAAAATATTCATACTATTTGTTTGTCTAATTAATTCAACAAATTCTTCACGTATTTTATTTAACTCTTTTTTTGATGTTAAAGTGCCATTATTTGATGACATACATATTAATTCAGAGATATTACCTTGTAATCTACATACAATTGGTCGAACAGGATAAATTATACATCTATCATCAATTAGATATGGACATCTCATATGGTTTTTTTCAAATTGTTTTTTTGTCCATATAATACGTTTAATTTTATTTTTTTCCAAGTAATCTCTTATCAAAAGCTCTTCAGGTTCAAACCAAATTATTGGTCCACAACATTTATGACATTGTTTACAGGGAAAATTTTGAATTGAAGAATAAATTTTTTCTAAAGATTCTATTATTGGTTTATTCAAATTATTTATTTCACCTCAAAAAAGGACTAGATAAGGCTTTTTTGCCTTAATGCTATTGATTTAATCTTTATTCCCATTGATTCTAAACCTGTTATACCTTTTTCGGTGAGTAGAAATTTTTTTACATTTTTCTTTTTTATCCATTCAAGCTCAATCATCCGGCTCATTAGTAAATTACCTAAATAGGAGCCTAAATGTTCATAAAGAATGCCATAATTATTTTCTAAACAGATATTTACAACTTTTCTTTTTGTTGAACGAAGTTTATCTACATCGACTCCGATGATTTCTAATTCATCCCAACCTTTATCTGTAATAACATACTCATTATCAAATATTTTTATTAAATTTTCTTGTAGAAAAAATCTAAGAAGCGCTTCACCTAAAAGACCTCCTATATGATCATAACAAGATGTTACATTTATCTTTTTTTCTAAATTTAACTTATTCATTTTAAATCACACTCATGTCTTTTTTTTATAGATGATAAAAGTTTGGTTACATAGCCTGCAATACGATTTCTTAAAAGTTTACTTTTAACATTGGTTAATTCTGCAACTTTAACTTTGTTATGTTGATAATCTCCAACAATGATATCTTTTGAATATTTTTTTAGAAGATCTATTGCAATATTTTTAATGTAAGTTTGTCTGATATTTCCCAATATTATCAACTCGCAAATTTTATCTTACATTGTGATGGTAATTTTGAGGATGCTTTCATTAAAGCTTTTTTTGCATGGTCAATATTCCGTTCAAATGTTTCAACACTCATAATAATTTGATTCGGATGCACACGAGCAGCAGTTCCAACTATTTTTCCAAAAGAAGCACGCATAC
>CP070836.1:420997-423644 GCA_020341795.1 Thermoplasmatales archaeon | reverse complement strand
TGACATTGTATTATTTTCAGTAGATTCACACGGAACTTATCAAAAAGGTGAATATGGAATATGGCCATGGGATGGTAATGCTAATGGCATTATAACAGTGGCAGAGCTTGACAGTAAATTTGATTTAATAAATTCTGAGGGATTATGTCTAATTTTTGATTGCTGTTTAAGCGGTAGTTTTATCGACACTTATCAAGAATATAAAGTAAAAAAAATTTTTAATAAATTCAGATCTCCCAGGTTTATTATTCCTGAACCAATAATTGTAGGTATGGAAGATGATAATCGTGTTATCATAATGGGGACGATGCCAAATGGGTTGGGGTCTCATTGGATTGATTATGATTTGACGAATGGGAAAGTAAAATTTGAAGTATCTCCTTCATCGGTTTTATCAGAAGCTTTCATTAAAAAATAAGATATTAATAATGATGTATATACATCTGCAGAAGAGGGATTTATATATCTTAAAGAAAACTTCCGTAAATGGGCTATATTAGCGTTTCTACTATTACCCATGCAAATTTATATGTATTTGACTACCGGATTCCTAATTAAACCATTCCCAACAATAAATGATTCCTATGATGGAGAACTGCCCATAATTATATAGGATGTTTTGTGTCATATTAATTAAATCTGATATCTTCAACTATCAGGTTTAAATCTGCTTTTAGCTATGTCACAATATAATCCATAGTAAATATAAAGAATACCTGTTGGTTGAAGTTAATACACAATTTTTCAAATAATAAAATAATAATTGCAATGATTTGAACTATAATAAAAAGTATAGTCTAAAATCTCTTTTTTTCATTTTAAAAATAAAAATATTCTAAATTCTTAAAAAATTATATCTTTTATAATAGCTTCAACATAAAAGGAACAAATTTTATTAAAAATAAATACCATGAAAAAAAACCTTGGATTTTTTAAAAAAAATCATAAATCAAAACAAAAGAATAATTATATTTATAATCTTACCGGGAAAGATAGATATAAAATTTTATTTTACAGAATAAAATACACTAATACTTCCATTAATTAATAATTTTACTCCTCAAGAATCCTACCTCTATTAAAACCACCAGCAGAACCTGCAAGAAGCCACCAGAGAAGTCGTTTAACACCATGCATAAAGCTAAACCTTTGAATTAGCAGTTAAAGTATTATTTTTAATAATATTCTATTTTTATAACTAATAAATAACCTATTTTTTCAATAGAGTAAAATGCTTACAATTTGTTTTAACATGCATGTACATTATATAGCTATTTCATTATTTAGATAATTTTTCCAATTTTTTTATAGAATGGACTTTTTATAGATGTTAATGTTATAATATTTGATATCAAGTGCTGGGAAAACATATGAAATGTCCATTGTGTAAAAAAGAATTTGAAAGAGCTGAATTAAATATATGGGGTAAAAGATTATGTCCATATTGTCATTATGATTTAAATTTAGAGAAATATATATAAATATTTATGATTAGAATTATTATTATTTTAATACTTAATTTTTCATATTCTTTTTAATATGTGTAATTAATATCCACTTCATGGGTTGAAAAAGTTATGTCAAAAATATATTCCATTGAACCCGAAATAAATGTATTGAAAGAAAATGTCAAACATAATCCAGATGATAACTTTTTTATAGAATTTCTAAAACCATATTACGTAATAACACAGGATGGCCAGTATCTTTTCGCTTCAACGCAACCTGGTCGACGTCCTGATAGAGCATTTTATATGATCCCAAAATACTATAAGCTTGGTAAAAAGCAGCAAAGATTTGAAACAAGAATTGGTAAAAAAATCTATGAAGTTGCCATGGATTATATTATAGAAGAACATCCAAAACTTATTGTTCAGGAGGGTATCCAAGGGGAATCAGGTTATGAAGCTGGATTACGGATTACTACCAGTGTGAAGAATCCTCATAGTGCATATATTGCATGGATGGGGAAGTTAATGATTTTTCCTCCAAAACAAAATATGTGTATTGATTGTTGGACTTATATAATACAAGAAAAACTACCTGATAAATACATCAAGGAGATTCAAAATATTTGGCCAGATTATGAGCCTAATAATCCTTTAACGCTTTATGATTTTACTGAGATGGACAAGAATGTTAGAAGGGTTCTTAATCTTGGTATTGATTATTTTGGAGGGGCATTTAAAAAACCTAATCTTACCATGGTATGGAATAAAGCTGAATCAGATGGTTTGATTACATATCATGCAGGTTGTACTACAAATCGTGTATTGAAAGGATTAAGCGGTACTGGGAAAACTACGTTAACTGTTGGTTCAAAATTGGAACAGGATGATGCTTGCGTGGGAAAAACAATTTTTTGTGACAATGGGAGAATCGATGCATTGAAGCTGATTGGTTTGGAGGCTGCTAGTTTTGCAAAATCTCAAGGGTTAACACGTTTTAGTCCTGAATATCCTGGTTTAATGAAGTCCCGTAATGTAGATAAGGATGGTAAGCCTCATATTGTACTCGCGATGAATATTGATTGTGAGTGGGTAGAATATGTTAATAAGAAAATCAAGAAATTTATAGTGAAAATCCCTCAACTTATTAAATGTCAGAAAGTAGGTTCTTTGCAGTGCAATAAGTATGAGAAGAGTGG
>CP070836.1:417982-420897 GCA_020341795.1 Thermoplasmatales archaeon | reverse complement strand
GGCAACAGGAGGTACATTTTCACATTCAAGTTCAACATCCTCAGAAATAAATCTAATAAAAAAATCTTCCCCTGGTTTAAGTCCGATCTGTTTAATTAACTTATCATATAATACATTATTTTCAAGATTGTTTATACTTGTTTTTCCACTATAAATAGAGATTGAGGATATAGTTATCAAATTAAAAATTAAAAATAAAATAATCAATTTTTTACAATATATTAATCTACTCATATTTCTGTTAATTTCCCCCATTTATACAAATATAATATAAAGCATATAAATTTTAATGTTTGCTTGTATTAGAATAAGGTAAAGATACGCAGATTTAAATATTAAATTTGTGAAATGATCTGCTCTGCTTTCCAAAAAATTGCTTTATTTATAAAAGTAAAACATCTCCGTTCTAAATACGTTGACATTAATTCTGAATCAAGTTCGTTTGAAAATATTATAACTGCTACATCCTGTGCAGGTTTAATTGTAACAAGATCAAGAACTCCAACATATCCACCACTATGACCATATTTTATAGTTCCATCCTCTTGTCTTGTAATAGTCCATCCTAAACCATAGTTAAATTTATTCTCAGGAGAAAAATGGGCCATATGCATAAGATCAACCGTTTCTTTTTCTAAAATCCTTACATCATTCCATACACCGTCGTTCATATGAGCAATAATAAAATGAGAATATTCCTCTACTGATGTTCGAAGAGTAATTGCGGGATAAAGTACATGTATTCCATAATGAGGATGCCTGAAATATTTATCATTTTTATATTCATAGGGTACTGCAATACTGTCTATATCATGGTCTCTAAGTCTAAAGCTTGAATTGTGCATTTGTAATGGCTCAAAAATATTTTCTTTACAATATTCGTTAAAGTTTTGACCTGATAAAATTTCAATAAGATATGCAATTATTGAAAAACCAATGTTTGCATAATAGAATTTTTCACCTGGTTTTGCATTTGACCAAGTAGTTGAACTATATCCACTTCCGCCTGGGACAAGATAATCTTCAAGCCATGGATATGGAAAACCTTCTACATCTGGATCACCTGGTAAGTATGATAAAGCAATCCAGTAAACATTATCATCTGCAAGACTAGACCGGTGTGATAAAACCATTTTAATTGTTATAGGTTCATCAGGGTGATTTGGATTTCTAAGTTCAAAAGGAAGATAATCATTTATGTCATCATCAAGGTCAAACAGACCTTGTTCATAGAGTTGCATTAAAGCAGTTGCAGTAACAGTCTTAGAAACAGATGCTTGAAGATATAAAATATCTTCATTTGTTTCCTTTTGTTTTTCAAGATCATAATAACCATATCCTTTTGACCATACAACCTCATCATCATATATTATACAAGTTGCAATAGATGGTCTATGACCTATCTTCATTAGTAATTCAATATATAAATCAAAAAGAGTATCTAAAAAATTAATTTTATTTTCTACTGATTCTATATTTTCTTTTTTTGATATTTTAAATCCTAATGATATAGGATTAACTACTACACTAACTAAAAGGCTTATTACGAGTAATATTAATATCTGCTTTTTCATAATACCACCATATTTTTAATTATATTCATTTTGTATAGGAAAATTTTGACTTTTAACTGTAACCTCCTATTTTAAGAGTTGGATCGCCAAATAATATCCATTCTTCGAGAGTTAAATAATGGATTGAAATAGGATTTGGAAAAATGTCATCCCATACTTTTTCATCTTCAAGATAATCAAATATTGATTCAGCCCACATTTTTCCTAGTATATCTGTACCTTTGCTATATGATTTAAATAATCCAATTGTTAAACGTCCCATATATGATTCTGTTGTATATGTTGCTAGAGGGCTATATGAAACAGTAGTACTAGCAATTGATGCAATTGCTCCCCCAGTTTTATGGCTAATAATTTTCCAAGCAATAGGGTTTGGAATATCATTAAAATTACTACAATGACAAGCTGAAAAAACAGCAATATGTAGCTTTCCTTCATTTGTTAATCCGTCTAAATCAGATATGTGATACATATTTGGATAGGGAAGCCAAATGCGAGACATAAACGGAGGATGAGTTGCAAATGCAGTTCCAAAACCATGTCCGACATAAAGGAAAAAACTTCCGCCCATGTTTATTGCATCATTGATGTTTTTAACTGTTAAACTTTTTATTTTTGGATTTATAAAACCAGTTGAGTAACATTTTACTGGATTATAATCATTTAGAATTTCTGCAACTTTGTTACAGGTATATTCACCTTCGAAGGCTCTTCTATGGATAAGTCCTTTTGATAATAGAATGAGCAGCCAAATATTTTCTTCGTAAAACCATGGTGATGTATCACCTCCACAAAGGATTAGATTCTTCAACCAGGATTGCCCATATGCATTATTTTCATATTCAATAATTTTTGTAAGTACTGTTTCTATCTCTTCTGAACTGGAACAAGGTATTCTCCCGATATATACATCAGGAAAGAAATCTACATCATCAATATTATGAATATCATCTGCTTCACCAAAAATATCATTCTTATTTGAATCCCAGCCGCAAAAACTATCATTATTATCGTATATATCAGCGTAGTAAAGATCACTAATAAATTCTTGATTGTTTAAATAATTGCAATTATAATTATGTCTCATTTTATTAATGAAAAAGTTACTTGGTCCTATAAAAGGAATATATCTTACTGGAAGTTTATCCTTGTTACCAATGAGTAAAACATATTGTATATTCCAATTTTCCTTTGCATTTTTTATAAAAATTTTGATTTCCTCCTGATTATCTCTTCCTTCAGATGTAAAATAATAATTATTATAGATTTCATTAAGACTTACAACTATTGTTTCAATTCCTATGCTATTTTTATGTTGTTTGAATAACTCAAAGTCAGGTT
>CP070836.1:414522-417882 GCA_020341795.1 Thermoplasmatales archaeon | reverse complement strand
TATATCTGGTCTAAAGCCTTTTATTATTTCTAATTTTATTAGTCTATTTAAACGATATTTTATCGTTTCTGGTCTTTTTCCAAGTTTTTCTGCGATTTTAATTAAAGGCAGCCTTGCATCTAGAGATAATATATTTAATATTTCTTTATCTAAACTATCAATTTCTACAGGTTTTTTACCACCCATCACATCTACATGTTTCTGATGATTAATGTCTTGATATTCTGATACTAAATAAGACAGTTTATAGGTGATATATTTAATGTATAATGATAATCTTTGATCCTGAAAATAATCACCGTATTTTTTAAGGGTGTTTTGCCAAAATTGATAGAAATCATCTAAGTCTTTTATCCAAAATACTACTTCAAAATTGAATCTACCTTGAAGTGTATAAACAACTACTGCGAATTTGTTTTTCACAAAATAATCAATAATCTCTTTTTCAATTTCCTGTGTGATATATTGAAATGTTAAATAAAGTCTTGATACAATATTGCCTAATCTAAGACCATCAATGAAGGTGTAATAATCCTTAATTATTCCATCATTTTCAAGCCTATTAATCCGGTAGCCTACCATGTTTTTTGAAAGGCCTACCTTTTTACCTATTTGAGTGAGTGATTGACGAGCGTTCAGATCTAACTGATATAATATTTTCCTATCTTTTAAATCAAGGTTCATATTTTTAACTAAACGTAAATAAGTATATAAATGTTTTTTGTTTTGTAAAAATTATTTACATTTTGGTTTTATATATGTGATAGATTGTTAAATATTATCTATATAGTAAAATCTAAGGGGTTATAAAAATTAAAAAATTACTAATTTCGCTTATAATTTATACGCTGATAACAACACCTATACTAGCAGTATCAGGTCTAACTATAAATTTAAATGATTATAATAAATCAGAATTTAATCAATTATCCAATAATAATAATATCGATGGATGGTTCTACTATCCCTCACTTCCAAATTACGCGCCAAGCGGCATGCCTGATTTTTGGCAAGATCAAAATAACTGGGATAATTTTTGTGGACCAACATCATTAGCTAATATCGTCTGGTATATAGACTCAAAATATTCAGATCATGATGGCACACCTGGAGATGGAGAAGATATTTATAGCATGGTACAAGACTATCATGCTCCTGGTGAACCCAACCCTGGACCAAACACCGATGACCATAATATCAATAATGTTAATGATTTAGAGTCACCTTATGATCCAGAGCAATTACAATTTGGAAATGAACTTATAGAAAAACTGGCTTGGTATTGTGACACCAATGCTGATAGAACAGGAAATCCTGACAATTTTGAAGGAACACCAACAATCAATGTCACAGTAGGTTTTCAAATGTGGCTACAAGATAATGATTTAGAATCAAGATTCCAGGTTGAAGGATATGACATAGGGCTTCCCTATCGAGAAGATTTTCATCAGGAGGATTATGATTATTATCTCGATGAAAATCTAACGTTTGAACGAATTGCTGACCATGTTTTAAATGGTGATTTCGTAATGCTAGCAGTTTTTGGATATGATCCATATGGTCATTTTCATTATGCTCATTGGGTTACAGTTGCTGGTGTAAACCTCGATTCAAATCATATTGCCTTAAGTGATCCAGATGCCAACATTGCAAATCCTACTGATGAGCCATTATCTCATAATGATGCGTCAATTGTCTCCTATGATATTTGTCGGGTTACAACTCCGTATCCATCATTTCGACTTATAAATTTTTGGGATTATTCACAGGTTAGGACATTAGTCAGCGCTGCTGTTATTATAACCGATTTACAACAATCACCAGATAGTCCAACAATAACTGGTTCAACAAATGGTAAAATAGGGGAAAATTACGACTATATCTTTGTTTCAAACGACCCTGAGCTTGATGATGTCTATTACTATATCGAATGGGGAGATGGTCAAGTAGAAGAATGGTTAGGGCCCTACGCCTCTGGTGAAGAAGTAATACTCAGTCACAGTTGGTCTAAACTGGGATCATATACTATTAGAGCGAAATCTAGAGATATTTTCTTTTCAGAAAGTGATTGGGCTACACTCGGAGTTAGTATGCAAAAAAATAAGATTGAACCATTATCTTTTTCATTCAGATTATTTGGAAAAATTGATTGTAATTTCCGAATATTAAAAATGGTTTTAGGAGGTCTATATAAATGAGAAAAGTAAAAATTATTTCAATTTGTATATTTTTTATAATAGTTTCTATGAATATAGTATCTGCATGTACAGGATTTACTGCATCTGATGATAATAAAGTTCTTGTTGGATCAAACGAAGATAGTTTTAATACAAGAAGATATGTTGAAATATACCCACCCGAGGAGGGAATATTTGGAAAAATCTTTTTTTGCTATGAGCGAGCCTATTGTCAACAAGCTATGAACGATCAAGGTTTATTTTATGATGGTTTTTGGGCGCCACATTTCGATATTCAAGAAGGAGAGGGTAAACCTTCACCACCTGATGGATGGATGATTGATGATTGGATGAATACATGCTCAACTGTTGATGAAGTAATTGAGAGTTATGAGAGTTATGATTGGAGGGATTCAGGAATTGAGGATGCAATGCTATTTTTCGTTGATAGACAAGGCAATTCAGCTATTATTGAAGGAGATGGAATAGTATATAAAGCAGGAAACTACCAGGTAGTTACAAATTTTTATCAAACTCATCCTGAGCTTGGTGGTTTTGGTTTTGATAGGTATGAAACAGCCATAGATATGCTTGAGAATATGGATGATTTTTCAATGGAATATTTCCGTGATATTTGTGATGCAACCCATCAGTTAGGATCCTATCCAACAATTTATTCTCTTGTATGTGATCTAACTCAAAATATTATTCATTATTATTATCACCATAATTATGAGGATGTTTGGGAGATTAATCTCAATGAGTTATTTGAATATGGGATTCAGACTTATGACGTATTAGATGTGTTTAATAATCATGAGCCAAGTAAACCAAATAAACCTATTGGCCCACATACTGGTTCTGTAAATAAAGAGTATGAATTTTCCTGCACGACATTAGATATTGATGGTGATCAAATGTTTTATAAATGGGATTGGGGAGATGGAAATATCAGTGAATGGCTTGGTCCTTATAATTCAGGTGAATTATGCCATGCTTCGTATTCTTGGTCCGAAAAAGGAGAATATTCTGTAAGAGTAAAAGCAAGGGATACAAATACCGGAAAAAGCGAGTGGTCTAAAAGCGTTGTTAGAAGAACATTCCGTTAAAAGAGCATTTATTGTTTCGTTAGATAAACAGCCAAGAAAAATTGCCCAAGATATAGAAGTACTTCCGTGGCACG
>CP070836.1:409803-414422 GCA_020341795.1 Thermoplasmatales archaeon | reverse complement strand
AATTAGATTTGAGAACTCGTGTAATAGATGTGCCAAAACAGAGAGTAATTACTGAAGATAATGTAACTGTTGATGTTGATGCGGTAGTATATTTTAGAATAACAGATCCAGAAAAAGCTGTAGTAGAAGTTCAAAGATATGATGTAGCAACAAGTTTACTAGCCCAAACTACACTTAGGGATATTTTAGGACAAAAATCTCTAGATGAATTATTATCAAAAAGAGAGGAACTCAATAAAAGCTTACAAACAATCATCGATAGTGGTACAGATCCTTGGGGTATAAAAGTATCTAATGTGACTATAAGAGATGTTGCATTACCTGAAGAAATGCTTAGAGCAATTGCAAAACAAGCAGAGGCAGAAAGAGAAAAACGTGCAAGAATAATCATTGCAGATGGAGAATTTCTGGCTTCAAAAAAGATGGCTGAAGCAGCAGAGTTTTACGAAGGAAAAACTGCTGCATTAAGACTTAGAGAACTTCAGACGCTTGCAGAAATAGCTAGAGAGAAAAATCTTATAATAGTTCCAGGTGGCGATATAGGTAAGGTCGCTGGTATTGCAAAAGCGGTTAATAAAAAAGTAGTAGAATGAAAGTAAAATTCTCTCTTATTTTAATATTTCTTTTCTTTATTTTTTTATCTTTTAGTACACTTGCTCAGAGTTCGAATGTACTTGTTGTTGAGATTACTGATACCATCGATCAGGGTACAGTTGAGATTTTAAAAGAAAGTATGCAACCAGCAAGAAAAGAAAACTCAGAGGCAATAATTTTATTATTAGATACTCCCGGTGGGGATCTTCAGAAGACTTTTGAAATAGCTGATTTGATCAATGAAAGCGAGGTTCCATTTGTTGGTTATGTTTATCCCAGCGGTTCTGTCGCATGGTCCGCTGGAACATTTATATTGATGAGCACTCACGTTGCTGCTATGGCTGATTATACAGTAATAGGTTCATGTCAACCAGTAGAAATTACTGTGGAGGGGACAAAGTATATTACAGAATCTAAAATAATTAATGCCCTTGTAAGCTGGATTCAAACTCGAGCTGAAATGTATGGTAGGAATCAAACAATTGCGGCGAAGTTTATCACTGAAAATCTTGATTTAAATGCAACTTTAGCAAAGGAATATGGAGTTGTTGAACATGTTTCACCTTCTATTGATCAACTTTTGCAAGATATTAATGGAACTTCAGTTCCGACAAAAGAAGGCACAGTTATTCTTGATACAATGGGCGCAAAGCAGATTGTTTACTCTTCATCTCTTAAGATTCAAATTATGAAATTTTTTTCAAATCCAATTCTAACATCTCTCTTATTGATGCTTGGTATTTTTGCTTTGATATTTGGAATATCATCACCAGGATTTGGCACTGAGGTGTTTGGTGTTATAGCAATTTTACTATCTCTTGTTGGATCTGGATTTGCTATACCGGTTTTAAGCATAATCTTTATAATTATCGGATGCCTACTGCTTATTATAGAAATATTTGTAACACCGGGATTTGGAGTAATAGGTATTGGTGGAATTATCATACTATTGTTAGGAGGGATATTTCTAATACCAAGTTATTCTACTACAGGATGGGCGATCTCTATGGATTGGATAAATGATGCAATAATAATATTGGTTGTAATAGCTGTAATCATAGCAATATTTTTTGTTTTTCTTTTATATAAAGTCATTCAGGTTAGAAAAAAGAAAGTAGCAGTTGGAACATTTGTGGGAGAAACAGCAATAACAATAGATAGAATCTCACCAGATAAATCAGGTTATGTACGTTTCAAAGGAGAACTTTGGTATGCTACATCAGATACAATAATAGAACCAAATAAAAAAGTAATTATTGTATTAAAGGATGAATCAACTCTTAAAGTTAAACCAAAAGAACAATCAATTGTACAAAAAGTAAAAAATGAGAAAGAACAAATATAACAATTTGAAAGAAAAGGAAAAACAAAGAATCAATTATTTATGTTGAAATACAAAAGGAAGAAGATAAATGGAACTACTACTTATTTTGAAGGATTGAGGAATTTCAGGAAAGTTAATCCGCTGTGTTTAATATATTTTCTTCAAAACCGTCTTGGGTGCTTCTTTCTAATTAAGATTGTTGATAATATTTGCCATTCTAGTGGAAAATTTTAGTTTTAATTATTTCCTACTTTTGACATATAATGCTATTTAAAAACATGCTTCTTTTATTATGTAAGTTTCGAGCATTTATTATTTATTCCAAAAACATAAATAAACTGTTTAAATTTTAAAGAGAGAATTCAGAGTAGAACAACTTTACCATCTTTGATACATATTCTCTCTAATGTTTTAATGTCATAGCCTGTTTTTTCCTTGACTTTTTTGACTCCATCGCCTCTTTCTATGACACAGATAATATCTATGATATCAGCATTTAATTTTTTTAGACCATCTATAATAGCAATAAGTGTTCCTCCTGTACTGATTACAGAATCTACGATTAAAACTTTTTTATTCTTTGATAAAGTCATATAAAGATTTGAAGTTCCATAACCTGTTAACTGTTTAAGAATTATCTCATCTGCTGTTTGTTGAGATTTTTTACGTACTATATTAAATGGTATACCTGTCATTTGTGATAAAACAGATGCAATATGAATCCCCATAGATTCAATGGTTAGGATAATGTCCACTTTCTTAATTTCTACGGAAGAGATTATCGAATCACAGATTTCCTTTATTATTTCAGGATTTATTTCAGGAACTCCTGCTGTGAGAGGGTTAACAAAATATTGATAATTCCCTCTTTTTACAATATTTGATTCAATTAATGATTTTTTAAATTTTTTAAGCATTAATTTTCCTCCTTAATTAAATTTATAAAATCGAAGTTTTCCACATCAAATAAACCTTTATCAGTGAGTTTTATTTTAGGGACAACAGGAAGTGTCATAAAGGATAATATCATAAGTGGAGAGTTTAATGTGCAACCTAATTCTTTTAGAATTGTATGTATTTTATTAAGTTTTTTTACTACTTCTTCTGCAGTTAGATCGCTCATCAGACCTGCTATAGGTAATGGAAATCTATACAAAACTTCATTATTTTTCACAATAGTTAGACCACCTTGCATTTCAATTATCGTGTTTACGGATTTAGCAATATCTTTCTTATCTACCCCAATTGTAATAATATTATGTGAATCATGGGCAATTGATGAAGCAATTGATCCTTCTTTTAACTTAAATCCTTTAATAAAACCTAATGCGAGATTATTGTGACCATAACGTTCTGCAACAGCAATTCTTAGAATGTCTTTATTAGGTTCTGGAAGAATCTCATAGTTTTCAACTCTAAGCGTTTCTGTTAATTTTTTTGTTATTATCTGATTTTCAATGATGCCAATTACATTTACTTTTATTGTGCCTTTTTTTTTGTTAATATTTATTTTGAAATCATTGATGTTTTTTTGCTTTATATTAAACGAATTGATTATTTTAACTTTAGGTAGTTCAAATAGCGGTTTTGAATCTTTTGCGACAAGTTTTCCGTTGATATATGTCTCAAGAACATCAAAATCTTTAAGGTTATTTACAATAATAAAATCCGCAGGGTCGCCTTGGGATAATAAGCCAACATTTAAATTATAATGTTTTGCAGGATTTATGGTTGACATCCTTATTGCATCAATAGGATCAATTCCTAATTTTACAATTTCTTTTAGTTTTGTGTTCAAATGACCTTTTAATAAATCATCAGCTTGCAAGTCATCACTTATCAAGAAACATTTGTCTGCATTTTTGTAAGCCAAAGGATATATTTTTCCCATGTTTTTTGCGTAGGAACCCTGCTTTATCATTATTTTCATTCCCTTCTTCAGTTTTTCTTTTGCCTCAACTAATGTTGTGCATTCATGCTCTGTTACAATTCCTGTTTCTATATATCTTTTGAGTTTCTCCCCTGTCAAACTAGGGCAATGACCATCTATTGGTTTTTTGTATTTATGCCCATATTCTATTTTCTTCATAACTTCAAGGTCTCTATGAATTACATCGTGAAAGTTCATCATTTCTCCTAATGCAACAATGTCTTTTTCCTGTAATAAAAGATTTATTTTTTTAGAATCGATTGTTGCCCCTGATGTTTCAAATTTTGTTGAAGGAACGCAACTTGGAGCTGTAAAAAATACTTTCAGTGGAGTTTTTTTAGCATCCTCTCTCATATAGTTTATTCCCTCTAGTCCCAAAACATTTGCGATCTCATGAGGGTCTGTAACAACAGCGGTTGTACCATGTGTAATAGCAACGTATGCAAATCTTGAGGGTATTAGCATTGAACTTTCAATATGTATATGTGATTCGATTAAACCTGGTATGATATAATTATTACATTTTTTATCAATCTTTTTAATAAAATTTATTTTTTTATCAAAATTTATCAAGACTGGATAAATTTGATTATTATATAAATCAATAAAATTAACTTTTAATTCCATACGCTTTGAGGGATTAAATTTTTATTAATAAATGTAATTATCATTTTTATTAATATATTTGAACGTGAATATATAACAGGTAATAGAAAAATAAAATATCTTGCCATAAAATAAAATTTTAAAAAGAAAAAAAATAATAATTTT
>CP070836.1:406363-409703 GCA_020341795.1 Thermoplasmatales archaeon | reverse complement strand
TATTAAAAAAAACTGTTGATAAAAAAAATGTTAAAGAAAAAGATTATGGAAAAAAAATTTATTAATTTATTAGCTTTAATTATTGTGATACTAAATATTGTATTAATTGCTGGATGTATCACTCACTCAAACAATAAAGAGAAAAAAATTATAACTGATATCTTTATAGGAATGACTCGTAACATTTCTGGTTTTTATCCTTGGATGGCTTCAAGAGACGTAACTACAATTACAATAAATACAAATCTTTTTACCGGTTTAACAGATATAGATCCTTTCACAGATAAAATTGTTCCAGCACTTGCAGAAAGTTGGAATAATCCAAATAATGTCACATGGAGATTTTATTTAAGAAAAGGAGTACAATTCCATAATGGTAACCTCTTTACAGCAGAAGATGTCAAATTTACAATTGAATATATGAGAAATTATTCATTTTTCGATGAAGAACTCGAATCCATATCTGATGTTATAATAGTAGATAATTATACAATTGATATTATTACAAAATATCCAGTTCCTACTTTATTATATAAATTAGGGAATCTTTTTATTTTATCAGAGAACTATATAAGAACAATAGAGGATACTAATGAAACATGGCCGATCGGTACTGGAGCTTATAAATTATTAGAATACTTACCTGGAGATCATATTTCTTTGGAAAGATTTGATGATTACTGGAAAGGACAACCTGAAGTTCAAAAAGTCACTTTTAAAAAAATGAATGATATAGTAGAATTAAAAAACGCGCTCATTAATAGAGAACTTGATATCATTCCACTTGGATCAGAGGATATTGAAGAAATCCAAAATACTTCAGGTTTGAAAGCGATATCAGTTCAAACTGTAGGTGTCATATATTTAAGCTTTGATTTTAGAGTGAATGATAGTTTTGGTTTTAAGGGCTCTAAAAACCCTGTATCTGATATAAGAGTAAGAAAAGCTATATATCATTCTGTTAATATTGATACTATTATTGAAAAATTTTTTAATGATTCTGTAACTCCAGCGTCTCAGTTTATTACAGAATATACTATTGGTTATAATCCCAATATAAGTAGATTACCCTATGATATAGAATTGGCAAAGGAACTTATTAGAGAAGCAGGATATGAGGCTGGATTTACTATAGAATTAGACACTCTTAATTCTGGTAAATTGGTAAATATTTCAACTGAAATAACAGATCAACTTTCAGAGATTAACATTACTGTAATTCTTAATGCACCACCTGCAGATGAATATTATACTAAACTTTATTATAAAAACACGTCTTTTTACATAGCTGGTATCTATCCTATTGAAGTCGAGGGATTTATCAAATTATTACTTCAGACATCTGATTTACAGAAAGGTAATGGAATTTGGAATTACGGAAATTATTCAAATTCTGAATTAGATCGACTTTATGAAATACTCTCCAATTCTATGGATTTTCAGGAGAGAATAAAGTATATTCATGAAATTTTTTCACTAGCGGCATCAGATGTGGCTTGGATCCCTCTTTTTTCACCTAAAAATTTTTATGGAATGATTGATGAGATAAATTGGAACCCCAGTCCAAGATCAATTATATTGGTTGAAACAATTTCTTTTAAAAATTAGATCGTTATTTTAAGACATTACATCTAATGGATATTTTTTGATAGGACATCCTCAATTAAATAACCCTTATTTCGGTTCTGTTGATAATAGTGATATATTTGACGAAATTGATAACTTATTAATTGACGAGGATTATGAAGTAGAAATTGGAGAAATGATTTAAACCTCTTCCTATCTTTTTTCTTTTTTTAATTTATATTTTTGAATTATATCTTGAGTTCAAATACCCTTTTTTCAAAATAACCACCGATCGATCCTAATGATCATCCACTGATTAATTTTATTAATAATAATAGTAAAAATAAAGAATAAATATGCTTATATGTTTTCATCATAACCACCAATTCTTAAACTAGGATCTCCTATCAGGACCCATTCCTGTACTGTTTTTGCATCAAGGGATGATTTATTACCATTAGGTGTATTCCAATCAATTGAACATGTTTCTAGATAAAAAAATATAGCTTGTTTCCATATTTCTCCTAGTACCTGGGTTCCATTTCTATATTCTTTAAAAAATTGAAGATTAAGCCAATCATTACCGCCTCCACCATATTCTATTCCATTGTATCCCAACCCAGTACATCCAATAGCTGCAATAGCTCCCCCAAATGGTTTACTTGTTAATTTCCAACTCCAACATTCTTGAATTCTTTTATCAAATTGACTATTATGGCAGCCTCCCACAATACAAACCGGTAATTTTCTTCCGTTAAATAATAGGGACATCATAATATTGGAAATACGCCCAATTTGTTTAGAACTATTATAGGGATGTGTTAACCATACAGATGACGATCCGTGACCTGAGAAATAGACAAAACCACATCCTTTATTTATCGAAGTAATTATATTAAATGAAGTTAATGTTCCAAGTGAGGACCATAATCGAATAGATGAAAAATCCTTCATAACCTGGATAGCCTCTTCAGTATAAATTTCTCCCTCTATCTTATTATATTGTGATCCATTATATCCTGTATATTCTGAATAGGTATCTCCACCTGCAACAACAAAAGTATTAAACCAGACTTTGGAAAATTTTTGTTGTTCATATTGAATAATTTTATGAATAATCAGTTTTACTTCATTATGATTACAACAAGGTAATCTTCCTATACTAATCTCAGGTGTTAAACTAATATCATGATCTTCAGCAGTCCACCCATCCCATTCACCATACAATCCATCTTGATCTGAATCCCATGATGAGAAATTTTTATTATTATCATATAAATCTGCAAAATATAAATCACTAATGAAATATGGTTCCTTATTGAAATATGAGTCATTGTTGTAACAATATCTTGGTGGATTCAATCTGATATCACCAATAAGTAACACATAAGAGATATTGTATATATCATAGGTGTCTTTAATAAAAAATTTTATATCTTCTTGATTATCAAATCCAAAATATTCTTTATAAATTTCCTCTGTCGTTTTTAAGAAAGTATGGACTCCAATTGAATTCTTATATTCGACGAATTTTTGTAGTATCTCAGAATAGCATCTAGGTGAAATAATAACAAGATCGTATTGATTTTCCATAAGTTTATTTTCTTGTAACTCTGTATAAGAGACTCCACATGGTACCAGGATGAAAGAAATTAAAAGACTAATTACCAATAATGATAGTAATTTCAAATTTTTCATTCTCCTGAGGGATATCCTCCAATCTTTAAACTTGGATCACCAAAAAGCATCCATTCTTGTAAAGCTATATAATTAG
>CP070836.1:403351-406263 GCA_020341795.1 Thermoplasmatales archaeon | reverse complement strand
TTTCAAATGTTTTTGAAAAACCTATTTTTAACATTGGTGATAAGATTTTATTTGAAGGAATTGCAACTGATGATATAATATTATCATATGAAGAGACTAACATCGATATTGTAATATCCGAAAGTGAATGGAATTACTTATTGGATACCTCAGATTTTGAACCTGGGGAATATTTATTTACTGTAAAATGTGGTGATGCTTCTGATGAATTATCAGTAATACTAATCGATGTAATAATACCTGAAATAATAATTAATTCTCCTTATAATATGGAAATATTTGATAGAACTATTCAGAATATTTTGATAGCAGGTAAATGCAATGATAATTATGATATTGATTATGTTGAGGTTTCTATTGATAATAGTCAGTGGAAAAAAGCAGAGGGTATAGTTGATTGGAATCTAAACTGGGATATAAGCACTTATGATCTTGGTGAGCATAAAATCTCTGTAAAAGCAATTGATAATTCAGGTATATTTTCAATTGAGAATTTAACATTTATTATCAATGATAGTAGTCAAATATGGGGTCCTATAATAAATATTCTTTATCATAAACCCTTATCTCCTTTTAATATGAGTAATATCATAATTTATGCAGATGTAAATTGCACATCGCCTTTTTCAATTCAGAAGATAGTTGCATTTTGGGATGATGGATCTGAGGTCAAAAGCTCAGAAATGTGGGAATATGGAAATCATCCAATTCAAGAACGTCATGAGGAAGACCCCTTGAAGCATTTACCAAATAAACCTATTTATGGACTAGAATTAGGACAGTTTTCAAGTGATACAAGGTTGAATTATTGGATTGAAGCATATGATACTGCTAATAATAATATCATCTCTGAAAAAAACAAGATAAATATAATTTAATCTTCTGGTAGATAATTCCATTTATAAGACTTAATAACATTATGATATGTATAGTTCTTTATTTTATCAGGAAATTTATTAGATATATCGTTTATAATCTGATGAAGTTGACCAACATCTTTTAAAATAAAATGTAATTGTAAATCAATATTTCCTATTGATCTATCTACTGAATGAAGATCATAATTATTAATCAAATAATCTATTATAGGATTTGAATCATTATAATCTTTAAGATTTAAAAATACTTTAAACCATTTATATCCTATTTTTTGAAAATCAATATTTGCTCTAAATCCAAGTATAACACCAGATTTTAATAATTTTTTTATTCGGTTATTAACAGTTATAGCAGTTGAATTAAGTTTTTTAGCTATATCAATAGTTGGCAATCGTGAGTCTGTTACTATTAGTTTTAAAATCATATTATCAAAATCATCAATATCTATATATCCTACATCACCAAAAAATTCATATTTCTTTTTTTCAGTATTATTATCTACTAAAAATGTATATCCAAAAACATCCGTTTTAACATAAACAGAAAAATCAAGATTATCAAAATAATATAGATATTTTTTTAAGATTTTTTCCCAGAAATTATAAAATTTATGTAAGTTTTTTACAGATATAACCAGTGATACATCATGTGGTTGTGATCCTTCAATTAAATGAACAAATTGTATATATTTACATTTAACAAAATAATCTATAATTTCTTCTTTAATTTCAGGAGGTGCATACTGAAATTTAAAATAAAACCTTAATGGAATGAAACCTAATTTACTTGTATTAATCGCTGTATTAAAATTTTTAATTATCCCTTTCTCCTGAAGTTTTTTTACTCTGCGAGCTACAACATCCTTATGAAGGCCAACTTTTTTCCCAATTCGTGAAAATGATTGTCTTGAGTTAAGATCTAGTTGGTATAGTATTTTTCTATCTTTTACATCGATTTTTTCCATTTGTCTGCAAAATTGCATTTTCTTTTAATTACTTTAACGTTTTGCAGACGTTTTTGAAACAACATTTCAAGTTCATTTTTTGAATTGTAGCATTAAGGTGAAAAAAAATGAAAGGAAAAAAACTTGGCACAATATGTGTTTTGACGCTGGTATGTACAATGGCTCTATCTGTAGCAGGAATGACAACTACAAATAATGAACCTATGCCATTGAATTATAACAATCCTCCAAATCCACCTGTAATTGATGGGCCTCATGCAGGTAACACAAGACAAACACTTCGTTATAAGATAACAATAACAGATCCAGATATAGATGACATAATGTTCTTCCTAGAGGTTGACTTTGGAGATGAAACTCTTGTATATATTCCACGACCAGAATCATGCTGGAGAAGTGGGGATGTTATTGAAGTAACGTATAAATGGTTAGATCCAGGTTCACAAAAAATTACAGCCAGAGTTCAGGATTGCTCTGGAGAGTGGAGTGAATGGTCAACACCTTTTGATGTAGCTATAACAAGAAACAAAAGAATTAGAGCAAATTTTCATCAACAGTTATTCGAAGCATTAATTGAATATTTACCAATATTAGAGCAACTGCTAAGCTAAAACTCCCTCTCCCCTCCACCCTTTTTTCATTTTTTTTTTATATTTGTATCAGGCTCATGTTAGTAAACTTAATTTAAATTACATATAATTAAAAGAAACTTATTTAAATAATCAAATAAAGGAGGTGAAATTATTTGTTTTTTTATAACTTTGAATAAATGGAAAAAAGCTCCCTCAAAAGAATATAAATCAACTATCGATCAAGCTACCAAAATGCTTGAATATCTAAAGAATTAAGATATCAATATTCGTGTCTACTGAATTCTGTGACGCTATAATTCAGTATTAATTATTGAAGTTCCAACTGAAAAAGATGCTATGAAAATACTTCTCACTTTTCAAGATATAGTTGAAACGGAAACAATAGTAGCTGTTCCACGTGAAGAGACAATAAAACTGCTTTAAATTTAGACTTTTCTAAATATTTTTTATATTACTGAGAAATTGTTATTTAAGCG
>CP070836.1:394312-403251 GCA_020341795.1 Thermoplasmatales archaeon | reverse complement strand
TTGTCAACAGCCCAGTATTCAAGAGTGTGAATACCGTTACCGCTTATTGTAAACTCTGCGACATCTCCTGCTACAACCTTTTCAACACCGTCTAGTATGTAATGTATTTCTTTGACACCGGATCCAGTATCCTGAGCGGTGATTTTAACTTTCACAGCTGATGCATACCATCCACTGTCTTTCATTGTACCAGACATTGTAATTGATGCTGTAGGAGCAGTGTGGTCTTGTTTACCAGTGATGATCATGTTTCTGACGCACATTTCTCCACCGTCACCAACGCTGTCGACAAAGATTCTGATTTGTATGTCTTTGCCAACCCAGAAGTTGAGGTTATAGTGGTTTGTGATCCAGAAGTCATCTGGGAATACACCAGCGCCTGATGCACCAGTGAACTCGTCAAGAATGTACCACTGTGTTGCGCCTACTTCTCTTATTTCTAAGAGAGCACGGTCATTTCCGACACCAAAGTCGTGTGCGACTTCAAGTGTGAAGTATGCTTCGTAGCAGTCTTTTATCTCTGTTGTCCAAATGAGAGCGTCTTGTACTGGTATTCCTGGTGGGTAATCTGTACACCAGCGGACGTTTACATCGTCATACTCCCACCATTGTCCATAGTGGTCGACATCTGCACACCAGTTAGACATATCATCACATGGGTCAAAGAAGTCCTCTATTACCGGTGGGAACACATCATCGTTGTAGATTAGGTTTGTTATGAGAATGTCATCAAGTTTTATTCCTCTGAAGTTAAAGCCAGAGTCAGATACAAACCTGAATCTTAGACTGAACTCTGTTACAGCGGGATCAATTGCAGTTAATATCATACCAAGGACTATCATGTCGTTAAACACTGGAAGGCCTATCCACCAAGATATCTCATTAGGAAAACCAAGAGATCCATCTTCTAGTCCTACCATTGTGACCCAACCATCAGATGCTTCTTCAGATGGTAGACCAGTATAGTAGTATGATGATTCTGGGAAGTAACCCATACTCCAGAGGAGGTCACCGAAGTACAAAACTTGTTGCCAGTCTAGGATTGTATCTGCTGGGCATCCAACGGCTATCTCCATTGTTGCATAGTCCCATTCAACACCGAACGTTGGGTATCCTCCTTCTATATCCCACCATGCAGCAAAGTCCATTAAAAGGTCTCCAGGTGCAAGTGGTAATAGATGGCTAATATCCAAACATGCTGGCTCGCCAGGTTCAAGGCCACAGTCTCCACCATGACCAGGTGCAAGTTGAGCTATAGCATTCATAAATGGTTCATATAGTGTGCTGTCAGGGTTTGATGCAAGATAGTTATCATAGTCACTACTTGATATTCCCCATTCTCCTTCTCCAACACCTGTGTAGTCAATGCTCTCTATTTCTTTCCAGTGGGCTCGCTCTTTGTTAGATACCACAAGGATTTGCTCGTAGATCTTAGATATACCACAGTTTTGACAACCTTGTTCACATTCTATAGATATCTTATAGTTACTGTATGGGACATCCTCCCACTCGAATTGTACTTCTGTAGTGTCACATGGTTCCATTGGACCAGGTATAATTACGGATTGTCTCCAGACTTCCTCGCCAACGAGTTCTCCTCTCATAGCGACTTCATCGAAGTATAAACCACTCCAGTATATGCCATTGGCTTCAGCCTGAAGGTTTACGTATCCAGATCCATCAGTTCCCCACATGGCGAAACCAAATCCAACATCAGTTGCATCAGTTCCATCTGGGTTTCTAAACATACCACGGACGTCATGCCAGTAGTCATATGCATCTAGCATGTCAAAGGATTGATACTTGCCATATGGCTGCATAGGCCCTATCCATTCAGGTTGATATCCATATGTTGGGAAGCCTACTCCACCAACGTTACCAAGGACATAGTTTGTAGCTGCGTCATATAGCATTATAGCCCAGTAATCACCAGATCCTTCGGTTATATATTTGGTATAGTAATCTAGGACCAATGCCTTTTTATCGGCTATGTCAAAGCTTCTTGCATTTAACGCATATACAACAGACAGATCATTATGATAGTGGTTTGTGTCTCTGTCGAAACATCCAAGAGATTCTCCACCAGCATCAAAGGAATCAGTATCTGTTATATGGAACAGTGAATCACCGCCAAATGCTCCGAACTCCCAGTCCATACTATTGGAACAATCAGTGTAATACAAATCCTCCCAGTAAACCTTCTCGGCATAAGCCTCTACTACAAGGTTTTCTGTTGGAACAGCTCCACAGACATGAACATCAGCCATGATGTGTGCATCATCACCTTGATCCATTATACCATCACCGGGTATAATTGGGACTCCACCGAAGCTTGTTTCTATCACTAGATTACTAACTTCGCAGCTGTACCATTCACCAACATGAACCTCGATTTCAACTGGGAACGGCCAGTCATGTGGTGTCCAATAGGTACATGGATCATTTAAGACCTCTATCCATACAAGTATGTTATATGTGCTTTCTTTTTGACCACATTTCTCTACGAATTGAGCATCCCACTGCATTGGAAGTCTAATGTAGTAATTACCATGATCTGCATCATAGTAGATGTCTGGGTTAGCTGGATCAAGAACAACTGGTCCCTGTGTATGACTCTGGAATATCTTATCAGAACATTCCTCAATACTGAATACTTTGAAACAGTCAACATATGCTCCTTCAAATTGGAACTCAGGGTCACTATGCCAGCTGAATCTGAACTGAATATCATCTATGTTAAGACCAAACCAACTTAAGACCCATGTTGGGCACTCCCAAGTAATAGTCCACCAACCGCCGCCTTTTTCAACAGCTTTTGGTGTATAATCCTGGAAGGGACTTGGCTCATAGATGTTCAAACTTGTATCTGGGAACTTATAAGCTCCTTCATACAATGAGTCTTCTGCTGCACCAGCAAAGATCATCCAGTCAAATGGATCTTGATGGGCTAAACCATTGAAGAAGTTATCTGGGTTTACCCAGTTACCAGCCCAATCTCCAACTTCAAAGTCGAGGTAGTCAAACGGGGTATACATACGTTTGGATCGTACAACACCATCAGGGTCTGTAAAGCCAATTGACCAGAATTCATCCCAGTCTCCTTCTACCCATATGTCAAACTCTACTTTAACTCCTTTTTTATCACTTATATCAAAGCTCTTGGTACATTCCAAGAAGTCATCCTGGTTTCCTTTATAGATACTATACATGGTATTCTTCATACTATGCTCAGAGTCACAATTAGCTCTTGCGTTAGTTAAAGTCCATGTGTCATAGAAACCTGGGTTTCCTTCCTTATCTTCACCACAGTCCATATCTACCTGTATCCAGTTGTTATAAATGTCAAAGTTGTCCTCAAAAGAGGTCTCATACATTAAGACTTCTTCACCACAGCAGTCCTCATATATTTCAACAAATGCTTTTACAACAGGTGGACCATATAGAGGATAACAGGATGGATCATACCAAAGACCTACATCAAGGTTGTATGTACCAGGTGCTATAAGTGATCCAGATGGTAATCCTCCAAGTCCTTGTATATAGACACCGCAAAATGGATCCTCTTGAGAAACCGGGTCGTTCTCACTTGGAAGCATTATCATATCTGCATAGGGTGCAATAAATGGTTCTCGTGTTATTTCACTAGCCTCACTTTTCTCTATATTAACTGAACCTGCAATGACATTCACTACGGAGAAAATAAACAGTGCTGTCACTAAAAGAGAAAAGGCTTTTTTATACATTTTTTTTCTATTCATAAATTATTTACCTCTATTACAAAATTGTATTTTTAATCTTATAATAACCTATATATAAAAGTTATTTGACAATTGTTACCTAAATTAAATTTTCCTTAAAAATATATTATAATTTATAAAAAAGGAAATAAAGTAATAGGTATAGATTGATTGATTTATAATATTCGTTGAAACAGTTAATTAAAAATTGGAAAACGCTTCATCAATCTTTCTAAAAGAGTAAAAAAATAGTATATTTCTTGGCATTGTCTTGGCATTGTAATACTAAATAATTAATCCTTAGCTTTTTAAATATGATGTTTTATTCTATGTTTTATGAAAGGGGTTATTTTACAAGTTGCTCTTGATCTTCTAAATGAACATAGAGCACTTGCTATTGCAAAAGATTCAGTATCAGGTGGTGCTGACTGGATCGAAGCAGGAACACCTCTTATAAAAAGCGAAGGAATGGAAATAATAAGAAAACTTAAAGAATTATTTCCTGGGAAAACCCTTGTTGCAGATATGAAAACAATGGACACCGGAGCATTAGAAACAGAGATGGCAGCAAAAGCAGGAGCAGATATTATAGTCATTCTCGCAGCATCAGATAACAGCACTATTATCGATGCATTAAAATCTGCAAGGAAATATGGATCAAAAATAATGGTAGATCTCATAGGTGTAAAAGAAAAAATAAAACGCTCTAAAGAACTTGAAAAAATAGGAGTTGATTATCTATGTACACATGTGGGAATAGATGAACAGATGATGGGTAAAAATCCACTTGAAATTTTAACTTCAATTGTAAAAAACACAAACATTCCTATTGCAGTTGCAGGAGGAATAAACAGTGAAACAGCATTAGAAATTGTAAAAGCAGGAGCAAGCATCATAATAATAGGAGGAGCAATAACAAAAGCTAAAGATGTAAAAAAAGCAACACAGCAAATAAAAAAAGTAATAAATGAAAAAAAATCAATAAAAACAGTACTTTTTAAAAAATATGATAAAACCCAGTTAAAAGAAGCATTTTCACTTGTTTCAACACCAAATATTTCGGATGCAATGCATAAAACCGGTGCAATGGAGAATATAAGACCTGTAAAACTAGGATTCCACATGGTTGGAAGAGCATTAACAGTTAGAACAATAGATGGTGATTGGGCTAAACCAATAGAAGCAATCGATAAAGCAGAAAAAGGGCAAGTCTTAGTAATAGATGTAAATGGCGGAAAAACAGCTATCTGGGGTGAACTTGCTACATGGAGTGCAAAACTTAAAGGTCTTTCAGGTGTTGTAATCGATGGGGCGATTAGAGATCTCGATGATATTGTAAAAATTGATTTCCCATTATTTTCAAAACATTTATCATCAAGTGCAGGTGAACCAAAAGGACTTGGAGAAATTGGTGCAGAGATAACCTGTGGTAATCAATCCGTTAAAACAGGAGATTGGATAATAGGAGATGACTCGGGAATTGTAGTTGTTCCACAAGAAATCGCCCAAGAAATTGCAAATAGAGCACTTGATGTAAAAGAACATGAAAACCGTATACGTGAAGAAATCAAAAACGGTGGATCGTTGGGAACTGTTGTAAAAGTTAAAAAATGGGAGAAAAAAATCGGATGAAAAAAGTAGTTTTTTTCACTGATGAAAAAAAAATAAAAGATGCGCTTGAAATCTTTAATATTCGAAGTTTTTCAGGAGAAAAAGTTCCATTTAAACTCCATATGGGTGAAAAAGGGAATAAATATTTCTCTCGTCCAGATTTTGTAAAAAAAGTAATTAAATCTTTACAATCCTATGATATTAAACCTTTTTTATTTGATACAACTGTTGCGTATCAAGGTGAAAGACACACAGTTGAAGGATATTTAAAACTTGCAGTAGAAAATGGTTTTTCAATAGATAAAATTGGATGCAATGTTGTAATCGATGATAAAGGAATAACTTATAAAATTGAAGGTAGAGAATACAAAGTATCAGAGCATATTTACAATTCAAAATTTCTTTTTTCATTTACTCATGTAAAAGGTCATGTTGCAACAGGTATGGGTGGTGCAATAAAGAATTTTGGAATGGGTGGTGTAACAAAAGAAACAAAAATAAGGATGCATCATGGAAGTAGACCTATTTTTACAAAAGATAAATGTACATATTGTGGGATTTGTGCTGAAGTATGCCCATTTGGTGCAATAAAAATTGTTAATAATTCATGGATTCACAACATGAAAAGCTGTTTTGGATGTGGTGTTTGTGTAGAAAACTGTGAAAGTACAGGTCTATCGCATAAAGATTTAGAAATTCAGTATGCTTTAGCTTGTGCAGCTAAAGCATGTGTTCAAGATAAAAATGTTATATACATAAATGATGTAAACAGAATTACTAAAAGCTGTGATTGTGATCCATTAGCAGGTCCAATAATCTGTCCAGATATTGGTTATCTTGTATCTGATGATCCTGTAGCAATTGATAAAGCAAGTCTTGAACTTATTAATAATATTAAACCTAATATTTTTTTAAAAGAAAATAAGATTAATCCTTTAAAGCAAATAGAATTTGCAGAAAATATAGGATTAGGATCTTCCTCATATGATATAATAGATATATGATCTTATTTTTTTATTATTGGTCTTCCAATTGGTAGTACCGTTTTTCTAAGGTTTTCATTTATTACTTCAGCCATTGCAAGATAAATTGCACTTAATCCACAAATTATTCCTTCAATACCAATCCATGCACCACTTATGAATCCCCAATCTTTTAACGCAAGCAGATAAAATAATATAAACAAGGTTAAGAAAACAAAGCTTAATGCAAAATTTTTCTTAAGTGTACCTAAGAACATCATCATAGTGAAAAATCCCCACATGAACAAGTACCAACCCATAAAAAGAGGCTCATCAACAGCACTTGATAAATCAGGAATAATCTTTGGCAGTATTATTAAAAATACAAAGCTTAACCAAAATAAACCATAGGATGTAAAAGCTGTCATTCCAAAAGTGTTACCCTTTCGAAATTCAAGAATTCCTGCAATGATTTGTGCAAGTCCACCATAAAAAATCCCCATTGCAAATATCATAGAATTAATTGTAAAAACCTCAGGTAATGTATTGTGTATATTTAGAAGTACTGTTGTCATACCAAATCCCATCAGACCAAGAGGTGCAGGATTTGCTAATATACTATTTTTTTCAGCCATATTATAATCACTTTGCGGCTGAAATAAAAAACATATATTTAATTATATCGAGAAAAAAAGATAACCAAAACACTTATTTCTTAATTTCTAAATAAAATCCATTAAACCTTAGAATTTTACTATTTTTTCTTCCTTTAATTTTTACTTGTTTTTCTATCTTGATAAATCCATCTTTGATAAGAAAGATTTTTTGATCTGTTTTAATATCTGGGACTTCTGACAGTTTAATATCTTCTTTTTTCTCAAGTATCTTAATGATTTCAGCTTGATTCTGATTTATCCATTTTATTAGTTTTTTACCTTCTGTTTTTAAGGTTGGTCCAATTTTTGCATAAACAGGAATAATTTTTGTTATTTTTTCTTCAATATCTGGTTTTTTTCCTATAAATTTGTGATTCTTAGGGAATTTAAGAGTCGAGGTAATTATCAAATTACTAGGCTTAATTTTTAATAAATAATCTTTAGATGCATATGTTGCGATTACTTTAACAGGGGCATTTAATGCAATTCCTTGATCACTTTTCCAACTTCTAAACTCAGATATATAAGTTTTTACTGTTTCCCCTGATTTTTCTGAATCTATATCTATGAGAATTGGTTCAGGCCAAAATGATACATGTATACTTTGATCTTGTTCGAATTTTTTATAAAAATTTTGATAGATTTCTTCTGTTAAATGTGGGAAAAATAATGCAAATAGCTTCAATGTTCCAAGACCTAATATATAAAGAGTGTATTTTATGCTATCTAAGTTTTTATTTTCATAAATACTTGATTTAATCATTTCAAGATAATGGTCTGCAACTTCATGCCATAGGAAATATTCAACATCTTTTAATGTCTGTGAGTAATCAAAGTTATCCATCAATTTTGTGCATTTCTTTACAAGTTTGCTATATTTTGTAAGAATCCATTTATCAATATCTAATAGTTCGGTTTTCTCTGGTTTTTCATAATTAATAATATTAATAATAAAGTTTTGAACATTCCAGATTTTTCTTAAAAGTTTTACACCTCGTAAGATATCTTTTGTTCTAAATGGATTATCTTCCCCTAGAGCACAGCTTGCTGCATAGTTTCGAAAAGCGTCTGAACCATATTTTTTAATGATTTTTAATGGATCTATTACATTTCCTAAGCTTGCATGCATTGGTGTTCCATCTTCTGATAAAATAAATCCACCCATCATAATATCATTAAATGGTTTCTCATTTGTTAGAAGAGTGCATCTGAGTATAGTGTAAAACGCCCAAGTTCGTATTATATCATGGGATTGTGGTCGGAGACTCATTGGATATAGTTTTTTAAATAGGTTCCAATCACGATACCAGAAGGTGTTATAAAGCGGTGAAATAGATGAATCCATCCATGTATCAAAGACGTCTTTACATCCAATTAGTTTTCCTCCGCATTTAGGACATTTTGAAATATATGGTTTATCAATAGTTGGATCGATATAGCAGTCTTCTTTTTTTGCTAGGACTATTTCATTACATTTTTCACATTCCCAAAGAGGTATTGGTGTTGCAAAATAACGCTGACGGGATATAACCCAATCCCATTCAAGGCTGTTTACCCAGTCTTGAAGACGTATTTTCATAAATTTTGGGTACCATCCCATTTCCTCGCTTTTTTTAAGAACCAATTGTTTGAAATCAGTAGTTTTTAAAAACCATTGTTTAGCATTTACAAACTCAACAGGAGTTTTACACCGCCAACAAGCTCCTACGTTTTGATCAAGTGGTTGCTGAGATATCAATATATCTGCTTTTTTAAGATCATCTATTACTGCTTTTCTTGCATCAACTATTTTCATTCCTTTGTATTTTCCACATATCCCAGTCATACATCCTGCTTCATTAATGCTCATCTCTATTGGGAGTTTGTATTTGAAAACCCAGTTGAGATCTTCTTTATCTCCAACTGTACAAATCATTACGATTCCAGATCCAAAATCAGGATCAACTGCTTCATCTTCAACAATCTTTACTTCT
>CP070836.1:379657-394212 GCA_020341795.1 Thermoplasmatales archaeon | reverse complement strand
GTACTTATAATTAATATTCCAATTAGCTTTCTCATATTACTACCTCCAATTAACACGCGTTAAATGAATATGTTTTAGATGTATTTTAATGTTTTCATTTATGTTCCATTTTTAATATCTATTAGAATAATATTATGAACTTGTTTATAAGTAACAAAAAGAGTTGGTTTAAAATTTGGGAATTTAATGTATTTTTAATTAAACTTTCGACTTCGACATTAAAAGTGTGACTTGTTACTTCTCCAGATTCTATGAAAATCTGTGTTTCCTGAGATTTATAACTATCTAATGTAACTCTTAATAAATATTCGCCTGTTGGAAGGTCATATCTTCTATATCCACCCCAATCATTCCATATTGGCTGAAGATCATACCATGTGTGTGTTTTAAGATTCCAAGCTGCAACACTTCCACTACCAAGTCCAGTACCTATAATTTTGCTTTTCACATGCACCTCAACGGCTCCTTCTTCATCTGATGGTTCATTGATATTGTTTTCCCATCCAAATTTATATGTCCATGACATATAATCCTCACCTGGGTCTATACCTACAGATCCTGTGTTTAACTCGTTTTGCCCATCATTGTCGATATCTCCAATATTTAATACAGCAAGCCATCCCCAAGTTGGAAGAACTGCTTCTTGCTCGTAGGTTTCTCCATTCCATTGTAATATATGTACAAGATTTGTTCCTGCACAAAGTTCATTGATTCCATCCCCATCGACATCCCCCACATCTAATGCTTCAATTATACTATATTCATTTTCCCATTCTATTTCAAATTTTGTTTCATAGAAATCTCCATTCCATTCAAAAACAGAAATTTCAGGAGTCATATATCCTACGTTTATCTCTACTTTTCCATCCATATCACTATCTTTGCATACACATGCGAATGGATAAGGAAAATATTCATTATCATAGTCTGGAATTGTTTCTTTTATTACTGTCGCTTCAAACATATTTGTATCTTCATTCCAATCTAAAACCCAAACTTTAAAACCTGATCCACAGACTATTTCATTTTTCCCATCATAATCTATATCACCCATACCAGCCATGTAGATATACTTATATGGTAAATTATCAGGATTTTTCCATTCTGCTTCTTTAACAAGACTTATACCATTCCAACCAAAAACAACAATTTCAGGAACATCACTATCCCGTTGTATTGGACCTCCACTCATAATTAGTTCATTTTTCCCATCATTATCATAGTCACCAATGTAGCAATCTCCGTTTCCTCCACCGTTTTCAAAAATCCAGTTATTCCAGCCAATTATTCTATATTGTCCTCTAATATATTTGTATACTGTAGCACTCCAAGTTGCAGCAATTTCATTTTCTCCGTCTCCTGTAAGATCACCTATTGCAAAACCACCAGCATCACTGTCTACATCTGGGTAAAACGGGGGGTGAAGAGTATGTTTTTCAAGATAAGTCTGTTTTGCATCATCCCACTCAAAAATTCTCAAACTTGAATCTCTACCTCCTATAAGCAGCTCAATGTCACCATCATTGTCACAATCACCAATTGGTTGAGGACCTTCATAACGTGCTCCATAACCTGAATCTGATCCAAAATTCATTTCCCATTGTATATCATAATCATTAGTCAAAGTTGCAAAATATTTTTTTGATGTGGGTTCAGTATATATTTGATATGATGTTGCAATTGTTATGTTTGCAAGTATAAAAAATGTGATCAAAAATATGATTCGAATTTTATTAATTTAATCACCTCTTTTAATATACTAATCCATATACAAATCCACTTATTAAAATTGATGGTGTTGTATTTTTTATATCCACCACAACCTTTAAAACAGTTATTTGATTGCCTATTTTTAAATATTAAATAAAAAAAGGTGAATTGATGGATAATAAAATCGTATTGCCTGGGGAACAAGTGTCAACTTCTGAAGAGTTATTACCCGGTGATGGAACTTTTGAAGAAAATGGAATAATTAGAGCCTCTAGACTTGGTACATATTTTGTCGATGATAAACATAAAAAAGTAATTGTGAAACCGTTGACTAGTATACCAATTGAAATTAAGAAAGGAAATATTGTATTAGCCATAGTAAATTCTGTTAGGTCAAATATGGTAATTGCAGATGTAATCCATGTAATTGGGAAAAAAAGAGCAATCTCAGGTGACACTAATGGCACCCTCCGTGTATCTGAAATATCAAGTGGATATGTCAAAGATCCAGCTACAGAATTTGCACCTGGTGATATTATACGAGCAAAAGTCACTCAGGTGAAACCAAGTATTCAATTAGCAACTAAAGATAGAGATCTTGGAGTAATTAAATCCATGTGTTCAAAATGTAGACATTCACTGATTAGAAAAGGAAATATGCTTGAATGTGAAAATTGTGGAAATAAAGAAAAAAGAAGATATGCTTCAGATTATGGATTAATTGATCCAAATAAATTATAATAAATATAATTATTGTGTTTGTGTTGGATGTGATAAATAAATGGAATTAAAAACACTTAAAAAAACGGCTAAAGAGCTCAAAATTGAAATAACAGGAGAAAATGAAACTATTCTTAATCCAATTACAGAAGTATTACTTCAATTTGAAGAAGTTGATTATGCTTCTTATATGTCCGATCATCCTGAGTCAAATAAAAGAAATCTTTATATCAAGGTAAAAAAGGGAAAACCTGAGGATTTTTTAATGAAGGCAGTTAAACAGTTAGAGACAGAAGTTAAAACTTTTAGTAAAAATTTTGAAGGTAAAATTAAGAGTATAAAGTAAATGAAATTGTTAGATGCTGAAGAAAAAATTGGCATTTCAACTTTTTTTACATCTCATAAAGGAATAGGGGGTAAACTCAGGGCAAAACCTGAGGATTTTTTTGTAAGTGAAATATCTAATTACCCACCTGAAAAAACTGATGGAAAATTTACTATTGCAGATGTAACTGCTACTAATTGGGAGACTAATTTACTAGTTAGAGAAATTTCTGATAGACTACATATTTCTCGTCAGCGTATTGGTTTTGCAGGGACTAAGGATAAGCGTGCAAAAACGACTCGTTTAATGTCTTTTTATAAAATACCTATTGATAGACTATCCAGTGTAAAAATTAAAGATGTAAAAATTGAAAATATTTATTACTCTGATCATCCTGTTAAAATTGGAAATCTTGTTGGAAATAGTTTTGAAATAGTTATCAGAAATATTAATGAAAAAACAAGCATAAAAAATATCCGAAATATTTATTCTGAAATTGAAAAAAATAACGGTTTTCCTAATTTTTTTGGTATTCAACGTTTTGGAATTATTCGACCTATCACTCATATAGTTGGAAAATATATTGTGCAAGGTGATTTTGAAAAAGCTGTTATGAGTTATATCGCTAATCCTTTTATTGAAGAAGGTGAGGAGATTTATGAACTTCGTAAAGATTTGCAGAAAACATATGATTTTTCAAAAGCCCTTAAATATTATCCAAATCATTTAAATTTCGAAAAAGCAATTTTAAATAAACTTGTTAAAGATTCCCAGGATTTTATTGGTGCTATAAAGGAGCTTCCTAAAAATTTGTTGACTATGTTTATTAATGCTTATCAATCCTATCTTTTTAATAAAATCCTGAGTCAGCGTATTAAGCGAAAATTACCATTGAATGAAGCTGTTGTTGGTGATGTTGTTTTACCTATCAGAAGAGGTGTTCTTGATCAAGAAGGAATAACTGTGAAAGATAGTAATATTGATAAAATAAATTTTCAAGTTTCAAAAGGTAAAGCTGTTGTTAGTAGTATACTTTTTGGTAGTGATTCAAAATTTTCAGAGGGAGATATGGGTATAATAGAGCAGACAGCTTTAGATGCTGAAAAGATTGATCATCAGGATTTTATTATACCAGATATTCCCTATATTTCTTCGTCTGGTTCTAGGAGATCATTGCTTGGATTTGTAAAAAATTTTGATTTTAAACAATTTATTAATGATTTCAATAATAATAATTATTGTTTATTGTTAAAATTCGATCTTCAAAAAGGATGTTATGCAACTTCTCTTCTTAGGGAATTTATGAAAACAGATGATATTAGAAATTATTAGATTTTAATGATGGAAACGGTTTTAATAGTCTTCTGTTATTAGGGTGCTGATATTTGGAGAAAAATAGATGATTGAGTCACCTCCTCAGAAATATAATCCGATTAAAGTTGAAAAAAATATTCTCAAATTCTGGGATGATAATAAAATATTTCAGAAATCTATCGATCAACGAAATGGTTGTAAACCTTATGTTTTTTTAGAAGGACCTCCAACAGCTAATGGTATGCCTCATCCAGGACATATACTTACTCGTGTGATTAAAGATTTAATTTGTAGATATGAGACAATGAAAGGACATTATATTCTCAGAAAAGCAGGTTGGGATACTCATGGTTTACCTGTTGAAATCGAGGTGGAAAAACAACTTGGTCTGGAAGATAAACAAGGTGTGGATGAATACGGTATAAAAAAATTTAATGATGAATGTAAAAAATGTGTTTTCAAATATGAAAATGCTTGGGTTGATATGACCAAGCGTATTGGATTTTGGCTTGACATGGAAAATCCATATATAACCCTTAAAAATGAATATATCGAGTCTGTATGGTGGTCATTAAAACAAGCATGGGATAAAAAACTACTATATAAAGGCCATAAAGTAGTCCCATATTGTCCTCGTTGTGGAACAGCTCTATCAGCTCATGAAATTTCTCAGGGTTATAAAAGCGTAAAAGAACCATCAATTTTTGTTAAATTCAAACTTAAAGATGAAGATGCATATTTTTTAGCATGGACAACAACACCATGGACTCTTATTTCGAATGTTGCCCTTGCAGTTCATCCTGATGAATTCTATGTTAAAATTAAATATAATAATCAGATATTAATACTTGCAGAAGAAAGAGCATCGACTCTTTTAAAAGATCAAAATTACAAGCTTCTTGATGGGTTCAAAGGGAAAGAATTAGAATACAAATAATATGAACCATTGTTTAATTATGCAAAACCAAAAAAGAAAGCATGGTATGTGGTGCTAGCTGATTTTGTTTCAATGGAAGATGGAACCGGAATAGTTCATATGGCTCCTGCATTTGGTGAGGATGATTATAAAGTTGGATTAAAATATGATCTACCTGTCGTTCAGCTTGTAAAACTTGATGGTACTTTTCCACCAGAGGTTGAAGTATGGAAAGGTCAATTTGTTAAGGATGCTGATCAAGATATAATAAAGCATTTAGAAAGTCGAGATTTAATTGAAGGTGTTCATGAGTATACTCATGATTATCCCTTTTGCTGGCGTTGTGAATCACCACTTTTGTATTATGCGATGGAGTCATGGTTTATTGCAATGACAGAAGTTCAAGATTCTTTGATTAGAAACAATAACAATATTAACTGGTATCCTGAACATCTTCAGCAGGGACGTTTCGGAGATTTCATACGTGATGTAAAAGACTGGGCATTGTCAAGAAAAAGATATTGGGGTACACCTTTACCTATTTGGACTTGTACAGATGAAAAATGCAATCATGAAATATGTGTAGGAAGTGTTGATGAGTTACGAAATATTAGTGAAAATTTTTCAGATGATTATGATCTTCATAAACCTCTTGTTGATGAATTAATAGTAAAATGTCCTAAATGTAAATCTCAAATGAAACGCGAAGAGGAAGTTATTGATTGCTGGTATGACTCAGGCTCTGCATTTTTCGCTCAATGGCATTATCCATTTGAAAATCAGAAAGAATTCAAAGAAAACTTTCCAGTTGATTTTATTAGTGAAGCTCTTGATCAGACACGGGGATGGTTTTATTCACTTCTAGCAATTTCAACATTTCTTTTTGATGAAAGGTCTTATAAAAATGTACTAACACTTGGTCTAGTTCTTGATGAAAACAATCAGAAAATGAGTAAAAGTAAACGTAATTATGTTGATCCAGATGTAATACTTGATAACGAAGGTGCAGATGCGCTAAGATGGTACCTTATATCAGCAAGTGCTCCTTGGATGTCAAAAAGATTCTATGAACAAGTAGTAAAAGAAACACTTGGTAAATTCATACTGACACTATGGAATTCTTATAATTTCTTTGCAACATATGCAGCACTTGATATGTTTGATCCAGAGAAAGATTTGATACCAATTGATGAAAGACAATTATTAGATAAATGGATTCTAAGTAGGTTTAATATAATAGCTGAAGAATTAAAAAAATTTATGGAAAATTTTGAAGTACATAAGGCAGCTCGATCTGTTGAAAATTTTCTGATAGAAGATTTTAGTAATTGGTATCTAAGACGATCACGTAAAAGATTATGGGTTGAAGAAAAAATAAGGGATAAACTTGCTGGTTATTCAACAATGTATGAAATATTTTTAGATCTTTCAAAACTTTTAGCGCCATTTATACCTTTTATAACTGAGGAAATTTATCAGAATCTAAAAACTGATGACATGGCTGAAAGTATACATTTATGCAACTATGTCAAATCTGATAAAAAGCAAATAGATAAAAACTTAGAGGAGGGAATGGAAAAAATTAGAGCACTTGTTGAAGTAGGACGAGCGCTCAGATCAAAAGTTGGAATCAAAGTAAAATATCCACTTAGTTCAGCAACCTTGATATGTGAGAAAAAAATTGAAGATTCAATAAAAAATCTTTTAGATCTTTTAAATGAAGAAATCAATGTTAAAAAAATCTATTTTGAAAGGGATACATCTAAATTTATGACAAAAACTGTTAAACCAAACCATTCTAAACTGGGTCCAAAATACAAAGAAAAAGCGAAAAATATATCAGAGAAAATTGAAAAAATGAATGCAGAAAAACTGTACAAAGAATTAAAAAAGAAAGATGTGGTTATAGTTAAAATAAATGATGAAGAATTCAAGTTATCGATGGATGATTTTGAAATTGTTGAAAGTGAGAAAGAAAATTTCGCTCGGGCAGAAACAGATGATGCAATATTAATTATCGAGACAACTTTAACTCCTGAACTTCAAGCAGAAGGATTTGCAAGAGAAATAGTTCGAAGAATACAATCTATGAGAAAGGAACTAGATCTTGAAGTTGAAGATAAAATCATAACAATGATTAAAGTTGACAAAGAAAAAGTAAAATCTCTTAAAAATTGGATAAGCTATATACGAGGTGAAACTAGATCAGATAAAATTTCTTTTGTCGATAAACCATCTGGTAAATTAATTAAAAAATGGGTAATAGACGAAATCGAAACAGAGATAGGAATTTCGAGATAAATAAAATTTAATTATTTTTATTATTTATCATAATTGTAAAAAAATTTGAATAATACTATTTGCGTTTTTTTTGAGGGCGTATCAGATTTTAATTTAGTTATTACTCTGTGATAATTATATTGATGATATAAAAATGGTTATATCAATAATAATTTTCATTATTCTTTCCATCATTTTTATTTAGTTAAAAAAGATTATATATATTTTTATACAGAGAAATATGTTTTTAAAGAATAATATTTTATAGTTTTCCTTCTTTTCGGCTTTTTATTATGATTTGTCTTGGAATCGAGGGAACAGCTCATTCAATTGGAGTTGGAATAGTTAAAGAATTTAAAAAAAAATGTAAAGTACTTACTAATTTGATTAAGATTTATAGATCTGAACAAGGGGGAATTCATCCTCGGGAAGCTGCTAATCATCATGCGATTTATTTAGCTGATTTAATTAAAGAATCTTTAAAGAAAGCTAAAGTTGAAGCAAGAGATATTGATCTTGTATCTTTTTCTAGAGGTCCTGGTTTAGGTCCTTGTCTTAGAACTGCTGCAACTGCTGCACGTGCACTTTCACTTACACTAAATAAACCGATTATTGGTGTAAATCATTGTGTTGCTCATCTTGAAATAGGCCGGGGAACACTTGATGGTTGTAATGATCCAGTTTTACTTTATACTTCTGGTGCAAATACTCAAGTGATTGCTTTTGCAGAAGGCAGATATCGTGTTTTTGGAGAAACCCTTGATATTGGAATCGGTAATTGTCTTGATAAATTTGGAAGAACAGTTGGACTTGATTTTCCAGCCGGTCCAAAAATAGAACAACTAGCATTAAATGGTGGTAATTATTACAATTTACCTTATACAATTAAAGGTATGGATATTGCTTTTTCAGGTCTTCTAACAGCAGCTGAACAATATTATAAAAAACATAAGAATCTAGAGGATATATGTTATTCTATTCAGGAGACTACATTTGCAGCACTTACAGAAGTTACAGAACGTGCTATGGCTCATACGGAGAAAAATGAGGTACTTCTTGGTGGTGGTGTTGCAGCAAATAAAAGACTACGTAATATGGTGGCAACTATGGCATCAGAACGTGGTGCTTCTTTTTATGTTCCATCAAAGGATTTATGCATTGATAATGGAGCTATGATTGCGTGGCTCGGAATACTAATGTATAATAGTGGTGTCCATATGGAAATTAAAGACAGTATCATTGATCAAAGGTTCAGAACAGATATGGTGGATGTGACTTGGCGTGAATAAAAAAGATTTATTGTATCAGGGTGCTGAAGCAAAAATTTGTGTTTCAAAATATATGGATTTTGATGTAGTTGAGAAAAGAAGAATTCCAAAGTCATATAGGATTAAACATATTGATAATCGCCTTATTTCATATCGTACAAAGGAAGAAGCAAAATTGATGATTGAAGCAAGAAATAAGGGAGTTTCAGTACCTATTATATATGATATCGACCTTAAAAATGGTATTATTACAATGGAATATCTTAAAGGTAGTAGAATTAAGGATATTTTTAATAATCTAAATGAAACAGAGAAAAAAAATCTTTGTTTAAAGATAGGACGAAACATTGCACGCTTTCATAATAATGACATAATTCATGGTGATATAACTACTTCAAATATGATTTTAGTGGATGATAGAGTACATTTCATTGATTTTGGTCTTGGTGAAAAAAATGGAGAAGTTGAAACAAAAGGAGTTGACCTACATGTTTTAATGGAGGCTATTGAGTCTACACACTCAAAATACTCTGAATATTTTAAATATGTACTTGAGGGTTATAAAAAAGAACTCAAAGGTGATGCAAATCAGGTTATTAAAAAAATTGAGGAGATTGTTAAAAGAGGAAGATACAGATGAAGTCTATTTATTTTATCACTGGTAATAAGGGAAAAGTTGCTGAAGCTGAAAATAAATTTTCAGAATTAAACATTGAAATAATTCAAAAAGATGTTGGTTATCCTGAGATTCAAGCAATTAACCTTGAAGATGTAGCACTTTATGGTGCAGAACATATTCAAAAAAGAATAAGTCATCCATTTATTATTGAAGATGCAGGTTTATTTATTGATAACTTAAACGGATTTCCTGGTGTTTACTCATCTTATGTTTATCATACTATAGGATGTAGAGGAATATTGAGATTAATGGAGAATTTTAAAGACGGAGATAGAAAAGCTGTTTTTAGATCTGTTTTTGCATTTGCTATATCAGATGATAAACCTAGACTATTTATTGGTGAATGTTTTGGAAAGATATCAGTAGCTGAAAAAGGAGATCATGGATTTGGATATGATCCGATTTTTATTGCTGATGGTAAATCCAAAACCTTTGCTCAAATAGAAACAAGTGAAAAAAACAAAATTTCTCATAGGGGCAAATCTTTGGATAAATTGATAGATTTTTTTAAAAATATTTAAGTAGAAAATTTTAAAAGCCTTTAATTATAGTATATAATATTTAGGTATGGAATTGATATGTCTGAGCAAGAAACTCAAACAGATCTTATTGAATTTCAGAAACGTATTAGAAAAAAATATACGCGTCTATCATTGTTCATTTTTATTATAGGTATAATTTTTATTTTATGGGCTTTTATTGTTACTCTTGGAATATATATTTGGAACTATAGCAATGACTGGGCTTTGATAAGTTTTGAAAACTGGATAATAGTTGTTTCTATAATTATTGTAATATTTGTTTTAATTGAAATTGCTTTTTATTCACGATTTTGCTCATTAAATGAAAGAAAAATTCTTGAGAAAAAACCTGTTGAATTTATTAATGGTAAGAGAGTATTTATTTATACTTACCCTAAGGGAACAGTGGGTGGAATTTTCAGTAAAACCTATATTGATATAGATGAACAAAATATATTACGACTTCGTACTCTTATGATTCCACCTGGAGAAATCTGGGGGAAAACAGAATAAAAATGAGAAAAAATCTATTTTATTTTTTTGTTATACCCATTTCAGATAATTTTTCTGGAAGATATGTATCAGTGACATAGTCAAGTCCGTATTTTGCTAAAGCTTGTTGCTCTGATTTTTTTCCAATTTTTATTTGTAGTTTTATTTCTCCCTTCCAGAAACTATCCTGGAATCTTGGATCAGTTAGCTCGCTTTTTAAAGCGTTTATATCTTCCTTAGTAAGGGTATCTGTAGGAAGGTTATAATTTTCAATATCTGACGGTGTAACTCCAAGGTATTGCGATGATGGTGTAGCAAGATATTCAGAGATATGTGCAGTTTTTATTGCACCATATGCAATACTTGCAAAAATACGATAGCTCCATGGATCACAATCTGTGAAAACCAAGACTGGTAAGTTTTTCTCAGCGCTTAATCTTTTAATAAATCTCCTAGTTGAACGAGCTGGTTGACCCTTTAAATGAACTAGTATAGCATTGTGTGATGCGTCAAATCCGTTTTCTACTAATCTATCAAACATACCACCTGTTTCAATTGCTATTATGAAATCTGCATCTGTTCCTTTAATATTTATTTTTTCAGGTTCCACATTATATGGAATTGAGTATCCTGCATCACCTACGTCATCTTGACAATGGATTTTTTTCTTTGTATTGTTTCTAGTCATCTCTTCAATTGTAAGATTTCCGATTACTCGAGCTCCATCTTCTTCAGGCCTAAGTTTAAAGTCTTCTCTCATGCAGCTTGTAATAACCTCTAGGTCTTCTGCAAGTAAGTTTGATTCCTGTTGAGAGTGAAATTTAGCAAGATCCCATCCTTCAGATATATAGTACATCTCCCTGAGTGTTGATGATTTATTTATTTTTATCATTTCTTTAATAAAATCAGCCATGTACATAGTACGTAAAAGCATATATGCACCATCAAGAGATTTAGCAGATCTTTCAGTTGTATTTGCACCATATTTCCAAACATTTAAGTTATCATCAAATTTAATATTAGCTTTTGTACGAGTAGGAAGATTTAATGATGGAATATGTGTTTGCTGAAAATCATCATAAATTTTTGCAGCGACTAAATCAATTTTTTCTATTACATTTGAATAATCTTTTTTTACCATTTTACTCTCCCTCCCATTTATCTGCACCAATCACAAAAGTTGGATTGATATTTTCGATGTATAAATCGTTTTCATCAAAGTCTCCTTGTTCAAGGCCTGCAAGTTCAAAAATTACATCTATCTTATTTGCTGGAGGTATTGCATCCAGGTTCCACTTTATAAAATTAGAAGTAATTTTAGAAGGTTTAGGATTTATAGTACCTACAACTGCATCCTTTGGAATGATAGCATATAGATTAAACTTTTGAGGATCTCGTTTATAATTTACAACCATTATACGACTCTTTGTAATTGTTCCACCACTTTTCTGCCCCTCTGGATTATTTCCTATTAATGTAGTTTGAACAGGTTCTCTAGAAACCTTTTCATATTCAATAATATCTTCAATCCATACTATATCCATGATTTTAGTAATAATTGGATCAAGAATTGGAACTGGTTTATCAAGCATATTTGCAGATTTTTTTGCAATTTCTGGAAGTATTCTTGTAATTAAGTCAAATTTTTCTCTTGTTTTTGCTCTACGTACTTTTTTATGGATATGATGTTGAACTTTTCTTGCGCATTCACGAAAAGCAAGTTTTATATCGTTTTCAATTTCTTCAACATCAGCAATAGCTTCCTTACTTTCAGATGTAAAAGGGATTAAAGTTGAAGATACATGGATTAAAAAAATTGCAGGACCAGTTGGTACACCTTTACCTGATGGTTGAGTTAATCCATATCGTCTCCAATCAATTGAGGATATTGCAGATGTTGTAACACATCCACCTTGTTGATATAAAAGTGGTACACGATTTGCAAAACGCATAATTTTTACTGGTTCTTCTTTTGGTAGATTACCACCATAAACAAGTCCTACTTCAATTTGAAATGGATTTCCTGAGTAGACAGATGGAGGACGTGATGCAGTTATAATAAATTCAGGAGATATCTCATGTGTTTCATTTTTAAGACTTCTTTTAATTAAGGTTTCACCAATAGGTGACAAACATTCAGTTGAAGGAGACATAATCTTTACCTTTTTAAATGCCTTATGTATCGCTAAAAATTCTTCTCGTGTCATAGTCTTTGGATTTATTGTTTTTTCAATTCCTGCTTTGTCAATTACAGCGTTTGTTGTGCGATCTCCCATGCTACTAAACTCTGATTTAAGAAAAGAATTAAGCTGTCTTGCTTTTGTGTGTTTTGCAAGCTTAATTAATGTACCAAGTTCTACACCATGTGGATGAGGTTTAATTTCAATAGCTTTACGTGGTAATACTTCAGATGTTCGTTCAAATAAATGAACAGTCCCATCAGGTTCTTTATAGGTTATCTGAGCATGTGGATTTACAATTGAAGTGCTTTGGAGATATTCATAGACATATTTTTTTCCACGTTTAAAATCAGCAACTATGCTAACTTCAATCCGTGTACCTGTTGGTTTCTCCCAATGAACAGTGTCTTTACCTGTAACCTCTGCACGGTTTTTATTTGTGTCAATTACAAGATTTGCAACAACTGCTGGTCTATCTGATTCAACTTTTGAAGTAATCTTTGCATGTTTACCTGTTGTTAGCTGGCCATAGAGTACAACTGCTGAAATACCTATGCCCTGTTGACCTCTGCTTTGTCTTATTGCATGAAATCTAGAACCATATAATAATCGACCAAAGATATGAGGAATTTGTTTTTTTACAACTCCGGGTCCATTATCTTCTATTATTAACCTACATTCACTATCTTCATGGTTTTTAATCTCGACATAAATATCTGGAAGAATATTTGCTTCTTCACATGCATCAAGTCCATTGTCAACTCCTTCTTTTACACTTGTTATTAATGCTCTAGTTTGATTACCAAAACCTAGTATGTGTTTGTTTCTTTCAAAAAACTCTGCGACAGATATTTCTTTTTGTTTTTTAGCTAAATCATGTGCTGTTATTTTCGCCAAAACCAAATCCTCCTATGGTAAGTGAATATTGCACCCGGGAACTGTAATACAGAAAGTAATTATAAAATTAATTGTTTTAAAACTATTATATAAGTTAGATGAAAGTATTTTAAGTAAAAAAATTACGAAAATTGATAAAAATTAGAAAATAATATATACTAATTTTCTAATCTTCACCTTAAACTATATGAAAGATATAGATATATATAGAAATTAATGGAGGAGAGCTATTTGAAAAATAAATTATTGGTAGGACTAGTAGTTATGGTTTTACTAGTAGGAGTATTAAGTGGTTGTATAGAAGAAGAACCTGTCAAAACAGAAGCAAACTTTGAATATACATCAGATGATATGTATGTTGGAACAGAATTTATTTTTGAAGACAAATCAACTGGTGAAGGATTAACTTATGAATGGGATTTTAATGGAGATGACGTAGTAGATTCAACTGAACAAAATCCAACTTATTTGTTCGATACAGCAGGGACATATAATGTAAAATTAACAATAACTGACAATGAGGGAACAACTTCAGAATATACAGCTGAAATAATAATTGTATTGAAAGATATAGTTATAACTGCAATTGATGCAGGTTTTTCAACTCTAGCTACTGCTTTGACAACTGCATTATTAGTTGATACCCTACAGGGTGATGGACCATTTACAGTATTTGCACCAACAGATGATGCATTTGCAGAAGTAAATCAAACTTGGTTAACAGCTTTATTAGATGATGTAACAAATCTAACTAAGGTTTTAACATACCATGTTGTATCTGGAACTTATATGAGTATAGATCTGACAAATACGACTGTTGAATCATTAGAGGGATCGAGTTTAACAATAACTGTCAATGAATCAGGTGTTTATGTTGATGATATAATGGTCTCAACAGCTGATGTAGAATGTAGTAATGGTGTAATACATATTATTGATTCTGTATTAATTCCTGAAACTGTAACAGGTCCAACTGAGTAAAAAAATATCTTATTTTCTTTTTTTTATTTTATTCCTAACTTATCTAAACTTTTATAATATTATTTTTTTTACAAATAAGTTTATTGGTTTCAATAACATATTTTTATAAAATATTACTGATTCGATTTTTCCTTTTGAATTTTAATATGTAAATTTTTTTTGATAAATGTAATATTAAGAGTATTTTTCAAGTTTTTCATCTAGAAAAACCTATGTCGTATAATTAAATAAATAAAATCTTTTTGTTTAAGTTTTTTTCTTCCTATCTACCT
>CP070836.1:375879-379557 GCA_020341795.1 Thermoplasmatales archaeon | reverse complement strand
CCTTTTAGCTGAGCTTATGAGTCAGGCGCTCTAACCAGGCTGAGCCACCCCGACATTAGGGATAGTTATGCTGAATGAAAAACCTATTATTAAAATTTCCTTGGTTTAAAATTTAAAAAAAACTTAATTTAAAAACGTGTTTAGAAAATAAATATAACAAATAGAGAGAAAGAACATTGATTTTTATTTATCAAAAATGTTAAATATTATAAAATTTTATATTATTCTAGTTCAAGTTTTTTCTTTGCACGAAGAAATAAAACCTTAATCGATTTTTCTTTTAGGGATTTTCTTAAATCTTTATCATTTGTAACAACTATACCATTTGTTTTTTTAGCAAGTAAAAAAACCGCATTATCTGCATCTTTTTCAAAAGATTCAACAATTTCATATTTTTTTATTAGATCTAAAGATGCTTTAGAATAAATCTTCTTTTTTCCATTAATTTTATTAGAAAAAAAAACTAATTCATCATAGACTTTTTTTGGAATTATAATTTTATAGTTACCGATAATTCGTTTTAACTCACTTTCTAAATTAATATTTAACTCAAAAAGCATCAATATGGCATTTGTATCAAGGATAACTATTTTTGAACCTCGATCTTCCCATAACCTATCAGATGCCATCGACCGTCAATCCTTCTACTAATAGCTATTCGTTGTCCTTCATTTGCACAAACAGGTAGTTTTAATTTAACGCCTATTTTTTCTCCATGAAACTCAGATACAATGCCAACTGTCGTTGCTGTGCCAATGGTAAGCATTAATGGTTCATTTGTTCTAATAGGTTCTACAACTTTTTCTTCAATTGTACCAACGACTCTTTTTAAAAGATTAATTGATAGATTAAAACTATCCATAATTGGTGGAAGCTGACCGACCTTCCCAACTACTTTACCAGCATAGGAATCAGATTTAGTCCGAGCAGGATCAAGGTTTGTTCCAATGGCGATTAAACCGCCAGGTGTTGCTTCTTTAACTGATTTACCACCAGTAAACAATGAGTCAATTGTAGTTGTAATATTTTCTATAATTTTTCTTCCTTCAATCTCTATTCTACGACCTGGACATATTTCTATTTCTTCACCATGTTTAATAACACCTTGAATGAGTGATCCACCGATAACTCCACCTTTTATTTCTTTTGGACGAGCACCAGGTTTGTTAATATCAAAACTTCGTGCTGTATACATAATTGGAGGTTTATCTAACTCTCTTTGCGGTGTTGGTATATGTTTCTGCAAATTTTTGATTAATACATCAATATTAATATCTTGATGAGCACTTACTGGAATTATTGGTGCACCTTCTGCAACTGTTCCTTTTACAAATTTTAAAATTTGTTCATAATTTTTTATTGCATTATTCTCAGTAACAAGATCGACTTTATTTTGAACAATTATAATGTTTTTAATACCTGATATGTCAAGAGCTGTCAGATGTTCACGAGTCTGAGGTTGTGGACATGATTCATTTGCTGCAATTACTAATACTGCTCCATCCATTATTGCAGCACCTGATAACATGATAGCCATTAAAGTTTCATGACCAGGGGCATCAACAAATGAGACAACACGTAAAAGCTCTGCTGTACTACCACAAGTCGGACATTTGTTTTTTATACAATAACATCCCGGCTCTTTACATTCTGGACATTTATAAAAAGCCGCATCTGCATATCCAAGCTTTATAGATATTCCACGTTTTATTTCTTCAGAATGTTCATCAGTCCATTTACCGGTTAAACGCTGGGTTAAAGTAGTCTTACCATGGTCAACATGACCTATCATCCCAATATTTATTTCAGGTTGTTTTGGAAGACTCATTATTGTTCCTCTTTTTTCTCCTCATTTTTTTCTTTTTTTTCTGACTCTTCTTTTTTTTCTTCTTTGACTTCTTCCTTGGATTCCTCTTTTTTATCATCTTTTTTAATTAATTGACTAATTGAACGTGAACTATATTTTATAACTTTCATATTTATTTGAACAATATCTTGATTGACTGTGTTTCCTTTAATTGTTTTTTTCTTTCTCATACCGCCTTCATTTGCATGAAAACCTTTCCCTTCACTTAATAAAATCCTTCTTCGTCCCATACCAGGTAGATCATTTCTCATTGGAAAACCATCTTTATCTGTTCCACCAGTTATTTGAAGTTTATAACCAGGAAGGGATATAAAAATTCCATCTACTTCATCACCGATTTTTTTACCGATTAGGGAATTTGCATGATGTCCACTTACATCAATTTGGTGAGATTTTCCATTTTTTGTATCATTTACTACCACTTTAAATTCAACCATTTTTAATTCACCGTTTTAACAAATTTTATTTGATATAACTTTTTCTCGGTAACAAGATTATATATTAAAAAATTATTGGTAGCAATAATTTATTATCTAATTTTCTAAATAATATGTAATTGTATGAAAAAATGTATTTAGATATGAATAATGCCAAAAAAGATTAGCTTATTTTTTAAAATTTATTGTGACATTTTATGATAATTGTAAAATAGATAAAAGAGAATACTTTATTTTCGAGAGTAATTGGAAAAACTAGATTTAAAGGATATAAAAATCAAGTAAAAAATTGTCCCGATCAAATTTCAAATTGGAAAAGTCATTTCTTATGTAAAACCTGTTTTTTAAAAATAAAAGAAAATTATCTATTTGAGAAGGAAATAAAACAACAAAAAACATTTATTTCTGATAAAACTAAAGAAACTCTGATATTAATTTGTAAATATATTGGTTATGCATTAATAGTTATTGGAATAATTATTATTGGAGCATTAATATTTTCTTTAACTAAAAAGAAAACAAAAATAAATACACCACGACCTCAAAAACGCAGAGAATATCCATATCAAACTAAAGCACGTAGAATAAAAATGTATTTTTCTAAGAAACATGGTTGGAGCAGATATAAATGATCGGGAGGATTTGAAAATTGGGAGAAAAATAGAATGTTAAAGCCAAAAATAAAGGTAGGATATTATTATGAACTTAAATTGAATGAAGGTAAAAAAATAGCATTTGCTGTATTATACGGTTTTGAAAGAGGGAAAAATAAGAATTTGTATATTACGATGATGTATACATATCATGATAATTTTGAGTTTCATATTGAAGATGATACATTTAATAAATGAGCAAGTGAAAAACGAATTAAGGATATAACAGCAGATGAAGCATTAGTTCATGCTTTATAGACGTAACTAGGTTTTTTAAAGAAAAAAATGTTATTAATATTTAATTTATAGAGCAAGGAAACAAATGAAATGTCCGCTGTGTAAAAAAGAATTTGAAAGAGCCAAATTAAATATATGGGGTAAAAGGCTTTGTCCATATTGTTCTTACGATTTAAGTTTGGAGGAATAAAATGAAATGTCCGTTGGTGCCTATTACTAGAGAACCTCAAGATTGTATAGAAGATAAATGTTACTTTTGGGAATTAGATTCTGGTAAATGCAAATGGATGCAGACTAAATGAAAAAATGGGTTTGCAAAGAATGTGGGCATATATTGATACAGCATAGAAAATTTAAATACATATATTACTACAATAATATACTTTGTAAACTCTATAAGACATTTGTGACAATAAAAGGATGATAAAAATGAATGGTGATAAAAAATTTAAGGAAATCTATGATAAATTTGGCGGGAGTTATG
>CP070836.1:367996-375779 GCA_020341795.1 Thermoplasmatales archaeon | reverse complement strand
ACTGCAAATATTGTAATGACATATGGTCATAATAAATCAGTTTTTTTACCAATTGATACGCATTGCCATAGAATCCCAAACCGTCTTGGTTGGATTAAAACAAAAAACCCTGAGGAAACAGAAATTGCTTTAAAAAAAATATTGCCAAAAAAACATTGGGATGATTTTAATCACCTTTTTGTTCAATTCGGGCAAACTATATGCGTTCCGATTTCACCATTTTGTAGTAAATGCCCAGTAAATAAATATTGTAAAAAAATAGGAGTTAATACAAGCAGATAATTTTATATAAAAAATTTAATAATTTTTTGACAACAAACAATTAACTAGTTAAAATTTTCGATTAATTTATTAACATGAAATATTATTCGAAATATCATAAGGCGGATGGGATGCAGGATGATGGAGAGAATGCTTTTTCTAAGGGTTATATAAGACCTCTAGTTATTAGATCTTTAAGACGAAGTAGCATTCGGAAAAAAATTGCTGAATACCTTTTAGATATAAATCCTAGTGGTAGTTATACATCTGAAATTGCTTATAATGTTAAGACAACTCCAACAAATGTTCTTGGTGCAATAAAAGGCATGGGAGATCGATATAAAGCAGATGAATCACTCATCAGTTTAAACCTTGTTGAACAAGTAATAAGTAATAAAGATGTAAAACTATACAAACTTACTGATTTTGGGAAAGAAGTATTAGATTTATTAAATAAATTTTGAAATAAAATTTGTAAAATTTTATATTTATTTTTTTTATCTATTTATCTCAAATATAGTTATAATATATTTCTCTCCAACTCATATAATATTTCATTAATAATATTTTACTACAATTTAATTGCTTGGATGAATCTAAAAAAGTCATTTTCAATTATATTATTAATATTTAATAGAGGAGTTTTTCATGTGTTTTATTTGGAATACTTTCTTCAAGTAATCTTGTAGCTTCAATTTATAGACTAATCTATATTCTAGATGTTGGTAGCTCTATTTCATCAACTAGCTTAACAATTAATAGAGATGATTTAGTAGTTTTACTAGTAAATAGCACAATGTTTCTTAGGTTTTGGTACAATTACATAAGTATTTGGACTTGTAGTTCCAGAATATGGTTTTAAGGTAGTTATGGTTTTTACAAATCCTTGTGTCTGTCTATATTGATACGAAAATTGAATTACAATAATAATCATCAAATATTGTTTTATCCAAAAAATATTTTAGCAATTTCATATAGGTTCATATCAACTGTTTTTGTTTCAGAAACAGCATCTGATAAAGGTATTGATATTATTTTATCGCCTTGTAGGGCCACCATCTTTCCAAAATTATCATTTTTTAAACATTCTACAGCTGCTACTCCAAATCTTGTTGCAAGTATTCTATCATGGGCTGTAGGACTTCCACCCCTTTGCACATGTCCAAGAATTGTAACTCTTGTATCTACATTCATGCGATTCTTGATTTCTTTGGCTATATAATGAGCTATTCCTCCAAGTCTTACATTTCCAAAAGCATCTTTTTCGTTAGTTTGAGTAATAAGTCCATTTCCAGAGGATGAATTTGCACTTCCTAATGAGGTATTTTCAACTTTGGGATAGGCTCCTTCTGCAACGGCTACGATGCTAAACATTTTACCTCGGTCATATCTTGCTTTAAGATTATTACATATTTCATCAAAATCAAATGGGACCTCTGGAATTAGTATTTCATCGGCCCCACCAGCTATTCCTGCCATTGTTGCAATCCAACCTGCATTTCTACCCATAACTTCTACAACAATTACTCTATGATGTGACTCAGCTGTTGTATGAAGTCTATCTATTGCTTCTGTTGCAATAGATACTGCTGTGTCAAATCCAAATGTATAATCTGTACCTGATAGATCATTATCAATGGTTTTAGGAACTCCAATTATATTGATACCTTTTTCATGCAGTCTTTTTGCTACATTTAATGTGTCATCTCCTCCTATTGCTACGATTGCTTCAAGTCCAAATTTTTTTACGTTTTGAAGAGTCTTTTGAACATCTTTTTCATCGCTGAATGGATTAGTTCTAGATGTACCAATAATTGTTCCACCTTTTGGAAGAATGCCAGATACAGAATAATCACTTAAAAGCTCCATTTCACCTTTGATAAGTCCTTCCCATCCATTTTTTATGCCGATTACTTCCCAGTCATATTGCCTAGATTTTTTTACAACAGCTCTTATTACTGCATTTAAACCCGGACAATCACCACCACCCGTTAAAATTCCTATTTTTTTCATTTTAATCAACCAATCCTAAACTTTAATCTCTCCATATCTTTTATTTACCATCTTTTTATAATACTTTTTATGAATTCACTATTCACTAAAACCCACTATTACAACAAAGCTTGTTTTTTCAACAACTCATCCAAGTAGTACAAAATATAACAATGCAACATATATATGACTACCTTTTAACATTCTAAGAGTTTAAGAAAGCTATTGTTAGATGTATTTACCATAACTGTGAAATTACTTTCATTTTCTATAGGTGTATAAAATACACTTGAATTATCAGCGATTAATGCTTGAACAAGGTCTGTTTCTATTGTCAATATAGTTAAGTTTTTATATAATACTAACAGTGTGCATAGATTTAAGTCATTATTTTTAAACCTGTACGAGAACTGATAGCTATTTCTAGATATATTAAATATGTTTTTACTTAATTTGCATATCCGGTAACCTTTTCTACTTCAATACTGCTGAAACTTCTGAATAGTTTGAGTACCTACTGTTTTTGTTCTTGATTGCAAATATTCTGCAGTCTCAATTAATACAGTTGCTAATACATCAGTAATTAGAATAGTTTCGATGAAAAAATTAGAGTATTATTATCTACTAAAGCTTCTTCATTTTCTTTTAATTTCTTTTTCTATAATTTTTTCTTGTATTGTCCTATGTTTTCTTCCAGGTTTTATTGCAATTATGGTGTTTATTCTTAGACAACCTAATCCTTGTTCTGAGTCAACTAAAATAAAACCATCTTTGTAATCTACATCTTCAAGAGTACCTGTAACAACTGAAGCCCTCTCATCTCCTGGCTCTTTAGTTATTATTTTACAGTATTTTCCAACCAGCCTTTCCATAAATTTTTTTCCCATTTCTTCTTCACCACCTTTCATTCCTTCATTACTTCACCATGCTATCTAAAAGCATGTCAATATTAATCATGTATAATGTTCTCAAATGACAATATATATAACTATCCTGTTAGTTTAACAGAAAGAAAAAAAACTGGAACGTAATAAATTCAAAATGACATTCTGTCAAAAACTCAAAAAAATTCAAAACCCCTTACTATAGCTACAAATAATATTTTTAAAAATGATTAAATAATAAGATAAACTATCAATTGAACTAAATTAAATTCCGTAGAAAACTATGATAATTATGAATAATGAGAGGAAGTCAAACTATAACAGCAATGTTTGTACTTATTACATTTATGTTAAATGGAGTAACATCTGCATCTGTATTAACTGATGATACTAAATATATAATTACAGAAGAGGATGTTAATCAGTTAAGGGATGAAATAATAATTAAATTATGCTTATATCTTCAAATTAGAGATCAATAAGATAAATACCCCCTTAATGAAAAACAATTATAAATACAATAAATAACAATATTGATCTCCCCACTTGTTTCACAAAATGTAGATTTATAACAATTGACTATTCAATTAGACGTGGTTAAATTGTAAAAATATTTACGAATAGTGAACTATCTTCAAATATTGAATCAAACACTCTTTTTGAACATAATATATGAAATAACCTAGATGGCGAGAACATTGATTTTGTCTCAATAACCGGTCTTGGTAATTCAATTATAGACTTCAATGAAATTAAGAAAAATTCAGACAATGAATATTAAGTTTTTTAATTTATCAACTGGTTTTACAATATAAAAAAGAGATAAAATAATCCTAAGACTATTTCTATCAGAATGAATCATAAAAACATTTGTACTCAAAGCACATCTTCCAATTATATCTGTTGTGACCTTTGATAAAAAATATATTTTTATTCTTCTTGCTCTTCTTTATGATCAATTTTTTTTGTTTTTAAAATTTCATCGTCTGTAATACCTAATGCCCTATCTATTTCATCATAAATTTTTAATTTATCCTTCCAAACTATACTCAGTGCTTCGTCATCTATAGGTTTTGTTTCAAGTTCTGCTTTTCTTCTAGCAAGCTCAGATTCGACTGTTTTAAGAGATAATCGATTTTCTTCAAGTTTTGTACTTATATCTTTAAGTTCATTTGTTTTTTGAGATATATTATTATTAAGTGATTTAAGTTGTTGTTGTTTTTCCTCGATTATTCTGCCTATATGTTTTATTTGTTTTTGTTCATCCTTCTCCATATTTCTTAAATGCTCATCTATTGCCATTTTTTCTTCATTTACAAGTTTAAGCTTAGTAAAAACATCCTGAAATTTGCTATCAAGTTTAACTAGATCTTGCTGTTTACGCACAAGCTCTGTTTGCATTTCATATGTGTCACTAATATCATCAAAAATCATGATGGATCCCATTATCTCACCGTTTTGATCATGCATTGGTAGTTTTGAAATATTTGTAAGTTTTATGTCTCCCTCTCCGTTTTTAACAGATATTGATTTAATAGTTACTGGTTTTTTATCAAGGTCAAATTCTTTCATTTTTTCTATTATTCTCTCTTTTTTCATAAGATCAAGTTTTGATATATTGAATTCATGCATTTGATCTGTTTGTAATCCTAGCATTTTCTCTGCTTTTTTATTCCAATTTACTATATTGTTGTTATTATCAAGTATTAAAATTGATGATGGTATAGCATTTTTCATTTTGTTGAATTGAAACATTATATTATTTTTCTCATGTTGAAGTTTTTGAACCAGTTCTCTTTGTTTCTGTAGTTCTTCATTACTTGTTTGTAGTTCATTTATTCTTTGTTGAAGTTCAGTTTGAAGTTCTTTAATGTGTTTATCTTTTTTATTTAGTCTAATATTATTATTGTTTAATTGATCCTGATGTATACCGATTTCTGATTCTAAGTGTTCTATTATTTCTATTTGTTTTTCAATTGTATTTATTTTTAAATCTATCTCTGAATCTTTTCGTTTTATAAGATCATTTGTTTGTTCAAGTTCATTTTGAAGGTTTTCAATCGCCATTGATTTTGCATCAATTAAATCTTGATGGTCTTCAAGCTGTTTAGTTATATCATTTATTTCTAACACTTTTGCTTCTAGATCATAGTTTTTATTTTCAAGCTCACGTTTTTTTTCTTCAACTTCTACTTTTAACCAATTTAGAGCAGATTTATCTGCTTTTAACTCTTCTTGTATCTTTTCTATTTCTTTATTTTTTAATTCTAGATCATTATTCCTTTTATCCATTTCTTCTCTTAGTTCTTCAAATTTTACTTTTAAATTATTTGCTAGATCAGTTTTAATTTTTAAATCCTCATTTAAAACATCTAGTTCTGCTATCTTATTACTAAGTTCTTCGTTTCTTCTATCAAGTTTTATATGTAATTGAACAGTTTCATCAGTTTTATCATCCAGTCTACTATTCAGCTCATTGAATTCATACTGTCTTTGTTCAAGTTCATTTTGTAAACTTTGAATTTTTAATTCTTTATTAGCTATCTCTCCTGATTTATTATGTAAGTCTTGTTGAATTTGATCTAGTTCAAATTCTTTGGTATTTAATTTTTCACGAACATCATTTAATTCATCAGTTAAAAAACCAATATCTTTATTTTTCATATCTAGAAGATCTCCTTTTTCGATTAGTTCTTCTTGTATCCTATTTATTTCTTCGTTTTTTAATGATAATTCATTTCTTTCATTTTCAAGATTTATTTGTAACTGATTAATTGTTTGTTGTTTTTCTTCTAATTCTTTTTCAGTTGCTTGAAGAATATTATTTTTCTCATTAATTTCTTTTTTACTGTTTTCAAGTTCTTTATTTAAATTAAAAAATTGTTGTGTTTTTTCTTCAAGATGTTGTTTTTTCTGTCTAAGTTCATCATTTGTCACTTCTAATTCTTTATCAATAAAGCTTAATTTTTTAAATGCATCTTGGAATTTTTTATTTAACGTATTAATTTCTTCATCTTTTCGCTCCATTTCTACCTTCATACTTGAAATATCGCTTTTATCATCAATTACCATGATTGTTCCTTGAATGTTTCCATCGATGTCTACAATGGGCATCTGTGAAATATCTGTAAGTTTAATGTTCCCTTTTCTATCTGTTATAGCTATTGATTGTGTTTTTATTTGTTTTTTATTGTTAACTGATTTATCTCTTGCATCATTTAACCTTCCGTCATTTAAATGTTCAATTTCTGAAATCTTTGAACCACGAATTCTTTCAAAATCCAAACCTAAAAGTTCTTCTGCATTTTTATTCATTGTTGTAATGTTTTCATCGTTATCAAGTAATATTACAGATGATGGGATTGAATTTTGAAGATTTGTAAATTTAATAAATAAATTATTTCTTTCTGTGTTTAACTTTGAAATCAATATTGTTTTATCAGCTATATCTTCATTCTTCTGGTTAAGTTCTTCTTGTAAGGAGTCACCAATATGAATTTTTTCAACAAGTTGCTCGTGTTTATTTGTTAATTGATTTTTTAAATCTTCAATAATATCATTTCTTTGAATAAGATCTTGAAAAGTTGCTTCAAGATCCTTTTGATGGAGCTCTATTTCTTTTTGCATATTTGCAATATCATTGTTTTTACTGTTTAATTCATCATGTTTTTGCTGTAGTTCTGTCCTAATTCGGATTATTTCATTTTCACGGTTTTTCAACTCATTTTTTACAACATCAAATTCACGGAGTTTTTCATCATGATCGGATTTAATTTGGCTAATTTCATTATTTTTTTCTTCAAGTATATGTTGTTTTTGTTCATTTTCTAATTGTAGTTTTGTGATTTCTTCTGATTTAATTCCTAGTTCTTTATTACTTATTTGAAGCTCATTTGTTCTTTGAGAAAGTTCATTTTGAATTTGTTGAAAATCAGTTGTTAGCTTTGATAATTCTTCTTCTTTTTCGTTTAGTTTTCTATTTCTCCAATCTAGATCCATAAGCCGATCTTTAAGCTCTTTCTGCAAGTTTTCGATATCTTTTCTTTTAATAATTAATTCCTTTTCAAGATCTGATATGTTATTTGTTTTTTCAACTAGATTTAAATGATTTTCTGTTAATTGATTTTTAACTTCGTCTATTATCTTATTTCTAGTATCAAGATCTGCATATAATGAGTCGATTTCTCCTTTTTTATCTATAAGTTCGTTTTGTAGTTCTGATAAATATTCTACTTTATTTGTTATCTCTTCTCTGCTTGTATCAAGGTCATATTTTAACTTATTTATATCATCTTGTTGACGATTGATTAGATTGTTTCTTATTTCTAAATATTTTGTTTTTTCGTGGATTTCTTCTTGTAATTTTTGAATATCAGAATCTCTAGAATTAAGTTTTTCAATAGTTTTTGCTAGTTCTTTTTGGCTAAGCTCCAGCTCTGATTCTAGATTGTTTACAATATTTGTTTTTTCTATTATATTTACATGATTTTGTGTGATTTGTTCTTTGATTTCTTTAATTATTTTGTTTCTATTTTCAAGTTCTGAATATAGTGATTCTAATTCACCTTGATTTTCTTTTAAATTTGTTTTTAACTTATTAATTTGGGTAGTTTTTTGATTTAATTCTGTTTTATAAAACTCTAATT
>CP070836.1:356858-367896 GCA_020341795.1 Thermoplasmatales archaeon | reverse complement strand
ATAATATTAAATATAATTTATTATGAGATATAAGAATCCATATATTTTTTAAATCATATATCATATCAACTTTATTGACCTTTTTTTCTCCAATATGGGAAGGTCTTATTCCAAGTCCAAGGAAAATTAATAGTAATAAGAATCCGAAATGACCTGGGTGTAATAGATCAAGATTTCCAATAAAGTTTAACAAACTGTTTGCAAAATTATAAAGATAAATTCCAAAAGTTGTTAGCTGGCCCCCAAAAGTATATTTTAAATCTGCAAATTGTGAGGGAATTATTATATCAAATCCTTTAAATCCAAGCAAAAAAAGATAAATTATGATTAGGATAGCTGGAATGAAAAAAGGCCCCATGAATAAAAATGCATTAGAAACCCATTCGAATATTCCTTTTTTTTTTCTTTTAGGTGCAACCCGTCCATAATTTACACTAATATAAAAATCTGAAATCCCGCTTTTTGTAACAGCGTATCCTAAAGCATGACATATGCTTTGGTATAGCACTCCTAAAAAGTTGGTAAATCTGCAAAGAGGTTCATGTTTTGGTCTAATTTTCTCTAGTAAATATTTTTGACTTTCAATGAATAGTAGCTGTATAAACCAGAATAATAATACACCAAGAATTGGTGCTAGTGGTCCAAAAATTATTATGTCAATAGGTGAGTCTTCCATCCGTCTCCAAAAGAGGGTAGCATTTATTTGTATAAAATCTTATCTTTTAAACAACTTTAACATCAACAATTTTACCATTGTAATCATAGGCTTTCCAAGAATTATAATTATAGGGTATTGCAACTATAATGTGAATACTTCCTTTTTTTGAAAATAACAACAAATCTGCATTTGAAGGCCTTGGATAAGGGGAAGGATGACTATGAACCGTTCCAACAACGCTGAAATCAATTGGAAGCATATGAAGCTTAAAAATTGCATGAGTTTCACCCTGAACAGTACCTGGAAGTATCACAATTTCTGTAATTGTGTCTTTTTTTTCATTATCGACACGTAAAAGACCACCAAATTCATTTGGATATACTGATTTAGCACTTTCTAAAATAAGATCAAGACATTTGCGTTTTATTTTCCAATGGAACTGAATGTTTTTATTTTTTTTCTGTTTAAAAAACTTCATAAGTTTATCGCACCAGTTTAAGTCTTACCATCTGGTAAAAGGATTCCCCAAAACGAACAAAACGAGCTTTTTTCTCAGAACCGGTTATAATAATATCAGAATCAGGTGTGACCTCTAAAGGGGATTCACCATCTATAACTATTTTTGAATCCTTGCTCTTATATAGAAGTTTAACGCCTATCTTTTTATCAAGGGGTACAACCCAAGGTCTTGCAGCAAGTTTAAACGGTGCGAGAGGTGCAATAACCATTGCTTCAACAGCAGGATCAAGAATTGGTCCACCCGCGCTTAGTGCATAACTTGTTGACCCTGTTGGTGTTGCAATAATTACTCCATCTGCTCCAAATGTCTCAAGAAGCTCATTTTCTACAAGTATTTGTAAATAAATCATTTTGGCTATACGTGCTGTTTGAACTGTAATTTCATTTGCTGCATCTGAAAATCTCGTTCCATCTACCATTAGTTTAAGTTTAGAGCGTTCTTCAATGTTATAATCTCCTGATATTACTCGTTCCAATCCTTCTTTTGAATATTTTGATTCAACCTCAGATAAAAATCCCATACCTCCTGAGTTAATTGCAAAAATAGGTTTTTCAATTTTTTCAAGTGCCCTAAGAATAGTACCGTCTCCTCCAATTGTTATAACAATATCTGCAATATTATTTAACTCATCAAGACTATAACCCTTAATTTTTCTATTTTTAGCAAATTTTCCCTCTGGAAAAACATCTCCATAATCTTTTAAAAAATCAAATAAATCATTTGCAAGGGAACATGTTTTTTTTACATGATAATTACAAACCAAACCCCATTTCATTGGTTTTTTATCTCCTTTATTTTACTTCCATGCTTAAGCAAAGCTTTAAACTTGGTTGATATAGGTAGCTCATTTGCTACTTCTTTAACTAAACCATGGGTGCTTATTTCATCGAACTTTTTATCTTTTAGCGCATAAGCTATATGATTGAGTGTTTTATCATCCATATCAAGAAGTAATTCTTTAAATAGATAATTTCTTTTAATTTTCTGACCAAATGCTTCTTTCCATCTAGTTTCATACTCTGATAAAAATTCTTGGCTGAAATCTTTTTGTTTTACTGCTTTTCCAATTACTTCTCCTGCTATTTTTCCTCCTTCAAGACAATGTGTAAGACCTCCGCCAGTAAGTGGATCAACATGTCGTGCAGCATCACCGACTAGGATAATATTGTCAAGAACCGTCTCAATTGGATTAGATACAGGTACGGCCCCTGCTAGAAAGCGTATAGGAATTCCCTTTTTCAACCTTGGATCCTTTTCTATGAAATTCTCTAAAAGTTTTTTTGCCATACCTGATTCAGATAAACTAGCGAGAATACCTATACCAACATTTGCTATGCCTTTTCCTTTTGGAAACACCCATACATATCCACCAGGTGCAATTTCTTTTCCGAGATAAAACTCACAATAAGCATCTTTTATATCAATATTTTCAAGTGTATATTGTGCACAGGTTTCAAGATCCTTGGGATCAAGACGTGTTTCGATTCCTGCCCAATGTCCTATCTTTGAGTCCACTCCATCTGCGCCAACTATGATATCTGCTTCAAACTTTAATTTTTCATCAAAATATTTTGCTATAATACCAACAATTTTATCTCCCTCTTTTATAAGACCTGTTGCTTGTGTGTTCATCATATATTCTGCACCAGCTTTTATTGCATGACGAGCTAATTCTTGATCAAAAATATCACGATATATAACATAACCTGTCTCATTTCCTGCTTGCTCTGCTCCAATTGTGACACAGGTTTTATCAGGGGAATAAATACGAGCTCCATCCATTCGACCAGCAATCCATCGATCACCTGTCACCATATCCCAATCATCTATTTTACGAGAAATGCCCTCACCGCATAGAACAGGAACACCAACTTCAGCTCTCCGTTCAATAACTAAAACTTTAGCACCGGACTCTGCAGCAAATCGAGCTGTGACACTACCAGCTGGCCCTGAGCCAGCAATTATTGCATCATAATTCATTGTTTAATACACCTCTCCACTAATTGCACCAACAGGGCATGTTCGAATACATATTGCACAACTAATACACTTTTCATCATTAACAAATGCTTTTCCACCAAACCAATTTACAGCATCTTGTGGACAAACAGAGATACATCCACAACATGCAAGACACTTATTAATATCGACTTTTGCTTTAGGCTTTCCCATAAGATTCACCCCTTGTTATTCCAGATGCTATCAGATGAGCAACTCGAATTGGCTCAGGCACGACACCCCTTATAGTTGAAAGCTTTATTATTTCTTTTGCTTCTTTTATCGGCAATCCAACACATTTAACAAAAATAGGATTATGACTTGTTTGAACTCTATATAGTTTCCCTTTTTTCATTATATTTAGTCTTTTTTCCCAATCAATAAAATTTTTTTTCAAAGCTCTTTTTATATTTTCAAAATCAGGTTTATCTCTTGTAATCGTGATTACTGGTATATCTGTAATTGTATTGATTTTTTCAATTTCTATTACGTTAAAACCACCAAGTGCGATGCCATCAATAAGAATGGATTTTAACTGCTTTTTATATCTACTTTTTTTAATCATATCTATACAGATATTTGTAGCATCACTTCCATCAATTGATACTTGATTACTAAGAATGCATTCTATATATTCTCCACCTCGCATTATTACTCCGATTATATTACAATACTTATCTGTAAAAGTGAAAGGTGAGTCATCAATTCCTAGTAACCGTATTTGGCTTTTCATCTAATAATTATAATTGTTTTTGTTACTAATATTTTTTCTAAAAAAATCCTTTTTGTTATCTCCTATAAGTTTATAAAACTAAATTTTCAACAAATTCTAAAACTGAAGAACTTGGCCGTTTATTTGACCTGTTAAAAGCTCAGTTTCTTTTGCTATTTGTGATACTTGTTCGAATGATTCATTAAATGATTTGTGAGTTTCTTCTATGGTTTTTATTCTTTCTGTAATATCTATTGCTTTAGATACTGAGATTTTTTTCACAGTATTAATATAGCTATTTTCAAGACATTCGAAAATATAGATCTCAACAAACTCTACATTTTTGCTCAATCGATATTTGAATTTTTTTATTTTTCTAAATAATATATCAGTTATATAATTAAAATTTACCTAGTTCTTTTTACTGTTCTTCTTCTGTTGAATGCTCTCTCTTTCTAATTTTTTACATTCACAACTTGTGAAAACAAAATAATTCATCCTTATTTTATTTTTCTTAAAGAATTGATAAATCTCCAGTAACTTTATCTATAATGTTATTTGGTGCTGGTCCAATACCTAAAACAGTTATTGTGCCTTCAGGAATCTCAGTATGACCTGCATCAGTAATGATATGAGCTATTATTTTTAATTTCTCTGCTTTTTCTTTTAAAATATAAAATTTTTTTTCTGATTCAACTTTAACAACTGCTTTTTTTCCACCTTCATTTTGCCATTTGTTAAACCATTTAGAGTTCTTTTTTTTAGTATCAAGAGCACAAATTACTGCAGCATGAGCGACTTGCGCTGCAAGTTTACCTGGTGAAAGATTTAAATCAGAACGTGTAACAATCACCATTTTGTATTCAATACTCATCTTTTTCCTCAGTATTATCATATTTTATTTCTTTAGAAGATTCATTCCGCCACACTTCCCCCATCATTTCTGCGTTATCGCGATCTATTAAACCTTTTACAATTATAGTTTTTCCATCCTCTTCAATATGTTTCAAAGGTACACCGAGATAAGTATTTTTAGATTTAATTATGAGAAGGTCTTTATCTATTGCAACACTTTCACCGACTTTATTGCCAGTTCCATCAAGCACAAAACGGCAAATTAGATTATTTTTGTATTCTTCTTCCATTTCAAGAGCTTTGCTTTTTTGTCCTTTATTAAAGAAATGTATTATACCTAATATTTCAAAGATTAAAATATTTGGAAAAATATTGTTCCTCATCCTCCGCTTCACAGCCTTGTATCTGCGATTCTAATATAAATCTTGTGAATTATACATCTATCAATATTATGAAGGAATATGATGTAATAATTGTTGGTGGAGGACCAGTAGGCGGTTTTATAGCAGGACGACTTGCTGAAAAAAAATATTCTGTTGCAGTTTTTGAAAAAAATAAAGAAATTGGGATTCCGATGAATTGTGCAGGTCTTGTAACCCCTCGTGTTTTTAATTTACTAAATCTGTCAAAGAAAAACATTGTTCAGAATGAAATAAAAGGTGCCAATGTTCATTCTCCATCAGGAAAAACATTGACAATTGGAGGAGACAGGATCCATGCATTCGCTATTGATAGAACTAATTTTGATAAAGAAATTATGAATTTTTCTTGTGAAAAAGGTGCATATTTATATCTTAGCAATAAAGTTGAAACCATAAAAAAGAATGATAATTTAATTGAAATTAAAACTTCAAAAAATGTTTTTGCTAGATGTAAGATTTTAATAGGAGCTGATGGCCCTAATTCTTTAATTCGTAATAGTTATGCTTTTCCTGAACCAAAAGAGTTTCTATATGGTATTGGTGCGGAGATAACAAATTCGACACTTGATCCAAATTATGCAGAAATTTTTATTGGGAATAATGTCGCACCAGGCTTTTTTGCATGGATAATTCCAACTAACAGAGAGGGTACAACTGCAAGAGTAGGTCTATGTATCTCAAGTAAAACTAACAAATCTCCTATATTTTATTTTGATAAATTTTTAAATAGTACTTATTCACGTTCTTTTATAAAAAATAGCGCAATTTTTAAAAAAATTGGTGGTATAATACCACTAGGTTTTTTGAAAAAAATATATGATTCAAATGTCATGATTGTTGGAGATGCTGCAGCTCAAGTAAAACCAACATCTGGCGGGGGAATATATCTTGGATTATTATGTGCAATTAACTGTTCAAATGTAGCAATTCAGGCCTTAAAAAATAACGATTTTTCAGCTCTAATGTTAAAAAAATATCAAAAATTGTGTACAAGGGAAATTGGCAATGAACTATATTTTGGTATGAAGCTTAGAACTATTTTTAAAAATTTAACTGATAAAAGATTAGATAAGTTCATTGATAGATTCGACGATCCAAAAATTATTGAGGTTATTAATAAATTTGGCGATATTGATTATCCATCAAAACTTGCAAAACAACTCATAAAGAAATCTCCTACACTGTTAAAATTAATCCCTAAGCTAATAAAAAAATAAAAAATATTTTTATTTTGATACAGGTGGAGGAGGAACATAATAGTCTTCCTCTTCATACCTTGTAATATCTTCCTCAATAGGCGCCTCATATTCAACAGGTTCACGCGATGGTTTTCTTCCTTTCTTTTTCTTTCTCAACATAAGGAGTATGATTATTAATACTAAGGTTATGAAGAAGCTAATTATACAAGGCATAAATAGTCCTATAATAAATAAAGCAGAAGGCATTATATCACATTTAACTTCAACAAATATATCAGATTCATCTGATTCTATTGTTAATTCAAAATACTTTCTACCATCAGACATTTTTTTCACTTCTACTTTTCCAAAGGAGTCACTTAAAGCTATATCTACTCCTTGGGGAAAGATCATTTTATATGAAACTGATTGCCCTTCTATACCTGTGAAATTATACGTCTGAGTTTGTATCTTAAAACTTGGTGGTGCAATAGAAAGCATACTAGATACAGGAAGGGAAGTATGCGCATAAGATGCAGTCTTTACAGGGATTTCCTCGCCCATCTTTGATATATCACCATCCCATTGAAGTGATTTTTCAAAAGTATCTCTATTGACATTTCCAATAGCTTCTAAGCCTGGAATTATTTTTGCAATTCTTTTTTCAAAATCATCTTTTTCTGCAGTTAAAAAAGCATTTACATCTTCAGAAGAGAATATTCCTTCTTCAAAACATATTCTAAGTGCATCAGAGTTTAACAAATCTATAGAAATTTTATTTGGAAGGTTAAACTCCTCTGGAACAGGTGATATATTATAGCTGCATTCCTCATTTAATGTCAGTTCAAAAGTAAGTTGCGTATTACCTGTGAAAAAGCTAACAAGATTTAAATCCGTTGTTTTTACATTAATTTCCACCATTGTACTTATTTCTTCTTCTAAGTAACTTGGAGGATTTTTTGAATATATGTTCCCTGTAAATGTTTTAGAATCATTCCAGATGTAAGGTTTTTCATTATCTAATACAACGTCCTCTGGCATTTTTAATGTAATATTATACCTATTTCCTATACTTTTTATTCTATCTCCAAAGTTAATGTCTCCTTTTGAAACATTTGCAACTGCACCGGCATTTACAAGGCCAAAAAGAGCCTTTGAGGAAATATCATTAATTTTTAATAAAATGTTAGAATCAGTCAATACTCCTCTTATAGGAGGATTAGTGTCCATATTATCTAATTCATAATAATCCTGATGGTTAGTTGTGCTAAAATTGCCCCATTTAAAAGATAGATCAATTGTCTGATTAAACTGTGGAGTCTCTAATGCTTGAAGTATTATTTCTGTTAAAGCATCATAAGTTTTTTGTTTTATGTCCTTAAGTGTTATAAATCCGTTATCAATAAGTAATCTCAGGCCATCTGCTGGAACGTTGTCAAAATTACTAATGAAACTAGGTATTACATTGTAATTTTTTATATTAACAATTTCCCCATCTAAGTTGATAGTTAAAATTGTTGAGCTTCCAGATGTACAATCAAGTTCAAATCCTAAAAAAATGTCTTCAGATTGTGCGGTAGGTGAAGTAGGATTCCTATAACCAATTGCAATCTCTCCAGTTTTTCCTGTACTACTTCCTGTCCTATTATAAACTGTCCAAGCCGCTTTAGAAAGTTCTGTATTAACATTTGTTGTATTAGCGAATTTAATCACCATTTTATCTGCTAAAATAAAATTAAATGTATTATTCCAACCATGCTCGGATTGAAGATAAAACCTATATGATACATTAGCACCCATATCAAGAACGCCATTTACAAAATCATGAGCATTTACAGATTCATTCATATTAAAAAAAGAAGAGGATAAATTTGCATTGAAATTTTCATAAAACAATGAAGCTTCAATAAAAGGTTTACTGTTTAATGCATTTATATTTCCATATCCAAATATATTAATCATCTGAGTACTAAGTGAATTATGAACGTTATTTTTTATTACTGCAAGCGCTTCAATCTCATCAATATCAGTACTAATTAATAGACTCTGAATTTCCGCTTCATTATATTCTTCACCAAAAGCTATTGCCCATACAACATCCATTTCAACATTAATTGAAAAATCAGTTGCAGATTTCATGTTAATAGTAAAATCTGAATTTACTTTTATTAACAAATCTTCCTCAGCAGAAACATTCCTAAAAAAATTAAAAATAGATAATATAATCAAAGCAAATATCATAAAAGTTATAATTCTTGCAGATCTCATATTCATCCACCTCCGACTATAAAGAATTAAACAATTAATCGTTATAAAAACTTTCTTACAAATTATTCGAAACCACTAAAAATATGTTAATAATTTCAAATTTGTTCTAAAATGTACGTAATAGGTGGAACAGCATCCAAAACAGTTGCAGAAGATCTTGCAAAAATTCTAAAAAAACCGTTAGCAAACACAATATCAAAACGTTTCCCAGATGATGAACTATATATAAGAATCATGGATGATATAAAAGACGAGCATGTTGTAATAGTACAAACAACTTACCCTGATCCAAACCTAATAGAACTATTTCTACTTCAAAATGCTGCAGAGGAAGCAGGAGTAAAAAAAATTACTGTTGTAATTCCCTATTATGGATATGCAAGACAAGATACAAAATTCCAAGAAGGAGAACCGATCAGTGCAAAAGCAATAGCTGGTCTAATTAGTCTAAATGCAGATAATGTAATTACAGTCGATCCACACAAAGAACATATCCTTGATTTTTTTGCAACCTCTGCACATAGCGCAACAGCGATACCAGAAATTGCAAAATATCTTAAAGAAAAAAACATTGATATGATTCTCGCACCAGATAAAGGAGCATTAAACCGAGCAAAAAAAGCATCAGAAATCATTAAATGCGATTTTGACTACATGGAAAAAACTAGAATAGACGGTGAAACTGTTGAAATTAAACCAAAAAATCTTGATGCACAAAATAAAAATGTGGCTATTATAGACGACATCATATCAACTGGCGGCACAATGGCCAAATCAATAAAAGAACTAAAAAATCAAAAAGCAAAAAAAGTATATGTTACATGTACACATGGGTTATTTGCAGGTGATGCAATTAAAAAATTAGTATCATCAGGGTGTGATGAGATAATATCAACAGATACAATAATGAGTAATTTTAGTAAAGTAAAAATCGCACCATCTATAGTTAAATTGATAAAATAAATTGAAATTGATTTTAGATAAGTTATTTATAAGACTATAGTTTTACCGTTGTGAATAATTTACAGGTGAATTTCAATGCGAAAGCGAGCTCAAATAAAAAGCAAACATACAACTTACGAGCCAAAACACATAACTGAAAAAAGAATCCCAAAAATCGAAGAAAAACCAAAAAAAGCTAAAAAAAATTGGTGGATAGCTTTAACGTTAATAGCTATATTTTTCTTGGTACTTTTTTTAAACACTTATTTTAATTTGACAAGTGACATTGCAATATATGAAGATGGAGAAGGATTTGATAGATATCTGTTATCTGGCCCTGATCCTTACTATAATTTAAGGATTGTACAAAGTACCTATGAAACAGGTAAGTATCAATATTATTCAGAAACAGATCCTCTACTAAATTATCCCCTTGGCGCTCGTGGAGGTCGTGCTCCATTATTAAACATGATAGCCTTAGGTTTCAGTAAACTACTAACTCCTTTCATGGGTGAATTAGATGCTATTGGTAGATCTATGCAATTTATTCCTGCATTATTTGGAGCCTTATTGATATTCCCAGTCTATTTCATTGGAAAACATTTATTTAATAAAAAAGCAGGTTTGATAGCTGCATTTTTTATAGCGGTAATACCCATTCATATAAGTTCAGGTCATGGATCAGCTTATTCCCTTTTTGATCATGACTCACTAAATCTTTTATTATTTTTCTTAACCTTTTTATTCTTGATAGTAAGTCTAAAAGAAAAAGATAGAACAAAATCTATTCTTTATGCTGTTTTAGCTGGTGTACCACTTGCAGCACTTACTATGGTATGGGTAGAAGCAAGATTTCTATATGTTATTATAGCGGGCTATACGATTGTTCAAATGGTAATAGATATCTTTTCTAGTAAAATAGCTAAAGGAGTTTTTTGGTCGACATCGGTTACAATACTTTCAGGATATTTGATTTCGCTACCTGTTATAATTGCAAAACCTGAAGGATTTACATTAGATGTTTCATTACTAATGGTTTTAGGAGTTATAGGTTTTGGTCTACTTTATTACATTTTTGGAGTTAAAAAAGTTCCATGGACAATCTCTTTATCTTTTATTTTCATAGTTGGTGCAGGAGCTTTAGTATTTCTTTATTTTGTTAAAGATTTGGTAACTTCATTTCCAATTCTTTCACATGTTGAAAAACTATCTAATATTTTGTTTGGAACTGGAATCTATGGTAATAAAGTTTCGATGACTATTGCAGAGGCTAACACCTATCAAATAAGCCATACAGTTATGTCATTTGGACCAGCGCTTTATTGGCTTGGATGGGCTGGTTTTATATTACTTCTTATATACTATTATAGGGAGAAAATCAAAAGAGAATATTTATTCATCATTGTTTTGTTTATTATAGATTTATGGCTTGCAACAACTGCAGGACGTTTCTTAAATGACATGGTTCCCCTCATTGCAATTCTT
>CP070836.1:353022-356758 GCA_020341795.1 Thermoplasmatales archaeon | reverse complement strand
CATACAAATCAAAAGGTTCTCTTTTCTGCAACTTTTTTCTAAGTGACTCAATTGTTTCTAAGATTTCTGTATGCTGATCCATAAGTACAGAAAAATAATCATATTCTTTATCAGGTTCATCAGGATTGTATGCCGTAAATATTGCACGCTCCTCTACAAAAAAATGTTTCTCTAGATTCCATTGAAAAGTATTAAAAGAATTACTTAAAAAACCAAAACCTCGACCAAGATTATTCTCTACATCATTAAGATAATCCATGAGTCGAATATGATCTTTAACCATCAAATCCAAAATTGCAGTAGATTTCATAACAATCTATTTCACTCCTTTTATCACAAATTAAACAAAGTCTTCTATTAGCTTTAATCTTTCATTTCTCGAAACTTTATCTACAACCGGATTCCAATCCCCATAAAACTCTCTATGAAACACCGGTTTATTCACTTTATAAAAAACACCTATAGGCATACGATCTCTAAATTCTTTTACAAGCATAACTGCTTCCTCAAAATTTTCTGCAGGTTTAGAAATTATCTCAGTTATTTCATTATACAACTTATACGTATTATTGAATACAACACAAGGCTGTAGCACATCAACAACTGAGAAACCCTCATGCAATACCGCCTGAACAATAATATCAGAAAGATGATCAATCTTACCAGAATATCCACGAGCAACAAAACTAGCACCAGCCTCCAACAACAAACCAAGTGGATTTAAAGGCTCCTCAATGTTACCCTGAGGTAATGATGGGCCCTTAAAACCCTTGTTACTAGTCGGTGAAAACTGACCTGTAGTCAAAGCATACGTACCATTATCATGTACTACCACAGTGATATCTGCGTTGCGTTTTGCTGCAAAAATCATATGTGCAATACCTTCGCCAAAGGCATCACCATCACCAGCAAAAGCTAGCACCTTAAGGTTAGGGTTACCAAGTTTTATACCTTGAACCGTGGCCATACTCCTACCATGAATAGAATACAAACCACTCAATCCAACATAATCAATAATCTTACCATGACAGCCGATACCACCAGAAATCACTAATTTATCTCGGTCCACTCCTTTATCCTCAAGTTTCTTAACAACTTTCTTAAACGCATTAAGAATCCCAAAATTCCCACATCCAGGACACCATGTAATCTCTGCATCAGTAGAAAGATCAGCACTCAACTTTTACTACCTCCTTTATTCTACTTGCTAAATCAATCGGATCAAATGGACAACCATCATATTTCAAAATAGAAGCCTTGATTTCAATACCAGCTTTTTCTCTTAACAAAGACGTAAGCTGACCGGTACTATTCTGTTCTACTACAATCGCATTATTTTCTTTATACCCCTCCAGTTCCCATATAGGAAAAGGCTTAAGATAAATTGGCTGAACAACTGTCATATTTATATCACCATAATCCAATGCTTCTAGCACACTCATCGTCGTTGAACCAAAGGTAAAAATCCAAGGTTCTCCCTTACCAAATCTATTAATAGTATGCATTTTTTTCAAATAATTAACCAGACTTTCTTGTTTCCTTAGTCTTTTATCATGCATCTTAGCAATTAACTCAGGTTCCTCAGTTGTTAAACCTAATTCATCATGCTCATAACTATTCCATTTGATTAACATCTTACTCGGTGGAAACAACAATGGAGATACACCATCTTTTGTGTCAAGATAACGTTTGTATTGTCCACCCTTATGCATAACCGGTACAGCCCATTTAGTTTTGCTAGGGTTAATGGTCGCACTCATACTACTTTCGCCTAAATGCTTTTCAGATAGCAGGATTGCTGGTGTTTGAAAACGCCAAACAAGATTCAATAGTTCAGCAGTCAAATAAAAAGCTTCTTCTATACTACCGGGAGAAGCTACAATACGAGGAAACTCCCCCTGACCCGGGTTAAGAGAAAACAATAGCTCACCTTGTTCAGTATATGTTGGTACACCCGTACTTGGTCCTGGGCGCTGACCTATATAGAACAATACTGGTGCTTCAACCATACCAGCAAGAGAGAAAGCCTCCTGCATCAAGCAAAAACCACCACCACTAGTACCAACCATAGAACGAGCACCAGTAAAACTTGCACCAATAGCCATATTAGCAACCGCAATTTCATTTTCAGGTTGAACTACTACAATACCTAGTTTTTTACCATTACCTGCAAAAAAATGAAGAACTGGAGTAGAAGGAGTCATAGGATAACCGAAATAAAGGTCAAGACCAGTAGCAGCTGCACCCAGGCCTATAGCTTCACTACCTGATAAATTAGCAAATTTTTTATCACCCTTTTTCAAGATAATTTTGTTTACTATTTTTTCATTAGCAGCATCATAAATAGTATGTGCGAACTTTATATTATCCTTAACATTACGCCCATACTCTTTTTTAATAATTTCATCTAATTTCTTCTTAAAAACTCCAACCATTACAGCAAGCACAGCTATACCAGCAACACCCTCAATGAGATCTGAATTCTTATATTTCTTAGCCTCAGAACTTATAGGAATACTAATACCTTTACCTTTCGCTTTATCAGAGTTAAAAACCATAATTCCATTCTTTGCAACATGATTCTTATGGAGATTATAGCTTCTTTGATCTAGAACCACAACAAGGTCCGCTTTCATATAATGACTAAAAATCTTCGATGTTGAAGTACTGACAACTGAAAAATTATGACCACCACGAATAAGGCTTGGGTAGTGATTCATCTGAAAAACTTCCCGTTTTAAATCAGTAAAAAAGTTAGCCGCAACAATACCTGCTTTTTTTGTACCTTGACCAGCTTTCCCACCAATTATATAGGTAAAAACATCTTTTTTCATTAGAATCTACTACTATTTTTATAATAAAACAGTCCAACCGCCATCTATTACTAGAGAATGACCGGTTACATAATCAGATGCCTTTGATGCTAAATAAATTGCTGTTCCAATGATTTCGTCAGGTGTTGCATAGCGTCCTAGAGGAACATTGTTTTTAATGTTTTTTTTAAATTCTTCATTTACTAAAAAATCTTCGGTCATGTCAGTGGCGAAAACACCAGGGCAGATTGCATTTACATTGATATTATACTTAGCCCATTCCACAGCCAGTGTTTTAGTCAAAGATATAATCCCAGCTTTACTGGCATTATAAGCTACTGCCTGTGAATATCCGCCTATTCCAGCAATACTGTCAATATTAATAATTTTACCAGATTTTTGTTTTATCATCTGTTTACCTATTTCTTGAGAACATAGAAACTGACCACTCAAATTAACATCAATTACTTTATTCCAATCATCCTTACTCATTGATTCTGCAACACCCATTCTTAGAATCCCTGCGTTATTTACCAGAATATCAATTCGTCTAAATTTTTTTAAAGTCTCTTTAACCATTGTCTCTATAGACGATTTATTACAAACATCAACTAATAGACCAATAGATTTCCTTCCTATTTTTTCAATCTCCTCAACAACTTCTGATATATCAAGAATATCAGTAACAACAACATCTGCACCAGCCTTGGCAAGACCAATTGCCATAGATTTTCCAAGTCCTCGGCTGGCGCCGGTAACAATAGCAACCTTTCCATCTAAATTAAACAAATCATTTTTCATCTTTAATAACCTCTAAAAATTTTTTTTTATTCCAAATTAATCTGTTTTGAAGATTGCCAAAGACCATGGATATTACACAATGCAAGTGCAAGTATAGTACCAGGTTTACTAGTTTTAAAACT
>CP070836.1:349223-352922 GCA_020341795.1 Thermoplasmatales archaeon | reverse complement strand
GCAGCTCTTGATATTAAAAAACTTGGTTATCGATGGTATAAAATAAGTATTGATATGGAAGACTTTACAAAATATCAAGATATTTTGAATTTTTCAAAAAAACATCCTAATGTTGTCTACATCTATGAAGTAGTTGGAGTATGGGATGTAGAAATAGAGGTTGAAGTGGAAAATTATGAAAAACTAAAATCGATAATCAATGAAATAAGAGATAAGTTTTCGGAAAGTATTAGATATTATGAGACTTTTTTGTTTTATGAGGAACATAAAATCATTTACATGCCGATGATCATATAATAAATTAAATAATATTTTTATTTTGTATGAAAGATAAAATACTGGATTTTAAGAAGAAAAATAATAAATATAATTAATCCAAAAATTCCCCTACTTAAAGGAACTTTTTTATAAGATTCAGCAGGCTGCATATAACATTTTTATTGTATTGATAGGAGCATAGAAAAAAATTTTTTGATATTAGACATAAAAAAAATTTGTTAAAAATAAAATTTTTATGCATATAAATTTAATATCGTCCAACTTTTCAATCAAAGATTTAATTTTTAATTTTTTAATCAATTAAAATAGGTAGGGAATAAATATGAAGAATAAATTGGTTGTAATATTAATTGGTATTTTGCTGATGATTAGTAGTGTACCTGTTGCTTTTTCAATATCAAATAAAAATGAATTAACGATGGAAGAAAATGACTGGTTTTACTATGCACCATTAGATAATTACGCTCCATCTGGTATGCCTGATTTTGACCAAAAACAAAACAATTGGAAGGATCCCGTTTATAATGGATGGGCTTTTTGTGGAACTGTATCAGTTGCAAATATCTTCTGGTATATAGATTCAATCTACTCAGACACCATGGGTAGTCCTGGTGATGGAAAAGATATGTTTCCTTTAGTATTAGATTATAATTCACAAGGAGAATCAAATCCAGGACCATTTACCGATGATCATAACTATAATAATGTAAATGATTTAACATCACTTTGGAATCAAAAAGAATCAGTTTTGGGTAATGAATTAATTGAGAGAATTGCTTGGTATGTTGATACAAATGGATGTAGAACTAGTGAAGAAATATGGGGGACAAATTTAGGTAGTATGTATCTTGGTGTTAGAAAATGGTTAGAAGATGTTAATCTAATGTCATACTTTAAAGTAGAGATTTTAAGAGCTTCTCGTAATAATTTAAAAAATTTTTATCTTGATGATAATTATTCTCCAATTAGGACAACTTATGAGAACACTCAAGGGTCATTAATAAGTCAAAAAGATTTTTTTATAAATGAAAAAATATCTAATATTAATGAGGATTTTAAATTTGAATATATTGCTGAACGTGTAAAAAATGGATCTTTTGTAGTGTTGGGAATTGTAGGCTATGATGGTGAAAAAAATGTTCACTTCAGTCATTGGGTTACAATTGCAGGTGTAAGCATTTCTCTTTCTCAAATTGCTCTCAGTGACCCATATTTTGATATTATAAATCAAACCAATGATTTCACATTACATAATGATGCAGCTATTGTTTCACATGATATTTATACTGTAAATACTACTAGTCCTTTCCCTGAAGAAGCGGACTATTGGTGGCTTGAAGAATATTTACCGAATTTATACTCAGTTATTCCAGCAGCTTTTATTATCACACCTCTTACTAGTAGTATTCCACAGATTTCTCCTGTATCTTATTTTATTAAACCAGATGAAAACTATTTTTTTATTAAGGATAAACATATTATACCAACTATTTTTGGGAATACAATAATTGTTGGTGATATTACTTTTGAAGCAAATGCTTTTAGTAAAGATGGTATAGATAGAATTGAATTTTATGTTAATGAAGAGTTAAAATACGTTGATGATGAATTTCCTTATGTATGGTTTTGGGATGAACAATTATTTGGACATAAGATGATAAAAATTAGTGCAGTTGATAAACTTGGAAATCTTGCTAATAATGTTATGCAAATTTGGAAATTTTTCTAAAATCTTTTTTATTTTCTTTTTAATAAAATTGAGATTCAATATTATTGATTATAGAAATTCTATCTTTAAAAAGATTTAAATGTACAAATTTTTAAAAACAGGCTTTAAATATATTATTATTATTTTTAATTTTGAGGTGCTAATTCTTGAATAAAAAATTAATAAAAAATATGTTTATTTTTTGTTCGATAACCATATTAATCGGCGGGAGTATTTTTCCAATTATAAATGGAGAAATTATCAAAATAGTTGAAGATTACGAAGAGGATAAACAACAAATTTTTCAAATAACCTTTCAAGAAGTTAGCGAAGTTTTTATTGTAGAGCAAAAAAATGGTGATATAGGTGTCGAAGAGTTACATCAATCATCAAAATATTTACCTGAAGGATCTCTGGCAACGAATGATTATATCATTATTTCAGCAGATGATTTAATTGATGCAGTGATTTCTTCAGATTTCATTGACTGGAAGAACTCAATTGGTTTTAATGTAAAAATTGTTAGTATTACTGACACTGAGATAAAAAATCAACCAGGAGTTGATCTTGCTGGGAAGATCCGTAATTTTCTAAGAGAATATTACATTGAATGGGGTATAAAATATGTTTTATTTGTAGGTAATTATGAGAAAATACCTATGAGATATTGTTATCCAGATCGAAACAATCATAGGTTTGACCCTTTTGATATGTATAGCGGTGAGGTTCCCACAGATTATTATTATGCAGATTTATCAAGTTCAGATGATGAATCATGGGATAGTGATGGTGATGGTTTCCATGGTGAATTTAGGGATGATAATCCAGATTTTTTAGCAGAGGTTTTAGTAGGTCGTATTCCTACAAATGATATTACAAGAATTACATATACTCTTGATAAATTTGTTTCTTTTGAACAAGACACAGGATCTTGGAAGAAAAACGCATTAAATGCTGGTGCATTTTTTTATTTTACTAATCAAGATAATGGCGGAGGAAGTGCAATGGATGGTGCTGTTCTTTCATATTATATAGAAGAAGACATAATGGATGGTTGGACTGTTAGCCATTATAGTGAACAAGAAGGTTTGGAAACATCTCTTTATGATTGGCCTACCCTTAATGAAGATGCATTTATCTCAGACTGGAGAAATGGTCAATATGCTATTGTTAATTGGCAAGGTCATGGTTGGACAAATAGAGTAACTCATTGTATTTGGTCATCAGATGATGGAGATGGTATACCAGAGAGTAACGAAATAACTTGGCCTGATTTTATAAATGTTAATTCTGATTTAGATGATGATTATCCCTCAATTGTAACTGCTGTTTCATGTTATGTTGGTTGTCCTGAAATTTATCAAGGGAGAAATTTAGGTGTTGATTTATTAACAAATCCTTTAATGGGTGCATCTGTTGGAGTTGTTGCTTCTGCTAGATCACCATATGGGTCAGTAGATTGGAGTCCTTCAAATCCTGGTGGCTCTGATTCGATTATCTATGAGTTTAATAAATATATGATCATCAATCATGAAAGAGTTGGAGATGCATTATATAACTCAAAATTTTATTGTACTACTAACTTTGGTTGGAATCAATTTTATGAATATATCGATCTTTACACTTTTAACTTATATGGAGATCCTTCATTAGTATTACAGGGTATCAATGTTGTAGGTAAACCAGATAAACCATTGACTCCATCTGGTCCT
>CP070836.1:346058-349123 GCA_020341795.1 Thermoplasmatales archaeon | reverse complement strand
TTTTGAATATGTAGAGTATGGAAAAATAGTAGGATTTGATATAGAATTAATAACTGCATTACTTGAAAAATTAGGTTATACTGTTGAAGTTCAAGACATTGGATTTGATTCGTTAGTTCCTTCTTTAAAAAGTGGTTAAATTGATGTTATAGCAGCAGCCATGACTATAACTCCTGAGCGTGAAGAGGAAATTGATTTCTCAGATTCATACTATAACTCAAATCAATCTATACTATTACAAGCTGATTCTCATTTTATTATAGATGAAGATGATGATTTATCAAATCTAACAATTGGTGCTCAAACAGGTACAACAGGTGAAAAATGGGTTTTAGATAACCTCATAAATATTGCAAATGCAACGATGACTGATGATCAATTAAAAAGATATGACACATATACACTTGCAATTTTAGACCTTGACAATGGGAATATAGATGCTGTTATCCTAGACAATCCAGTAGCAGAATCTTTTGCTAAGGATGATAACAGAAGAGTTGAATATGTAATTCAAACAGATGAATACTTTGGATTCGGAGTATCTAAAGGTAATACTGAACTTGTAAATGGTATAAATGAACAACTAGCTCTTTACATGGAATCAGATGATTGGGCAACTCTACTCGACAAATACTTCGAATAAAAAAAATTAAATATATAAATTTCAGGCATGTAGTGATTTATTGGCATTAGATGTGTTAATAGAATCCCTTCCACAACTCTCTGAAGGATTAAAGATAACACTAGGATTAACAATATTCAGCCTACTACTCGGATCCTTTTTGGGAATTCTAATGGCTGTGGGGCGCGTCTATGGAGCTAAACCACTAGTATTTTTTATTTTAATTTACGAAAAAATACTAAGAGGTATACCTCTTCTAGTAATTTTTTTTATTATTTACTTTGGATTGCCCCAAATAGGAATTAATCTAGATCCATTTTCAGCAGCCGTACTAGGACTTGGTCTAAGAAGTACAGCATATCAAGCACAAATATATCGAAGTGCAATAAACTCAATACCTGAAGGACAAATGATAGCAGCAAGATCAATGGGAATGTCTAAAATAAAAGCAATTAGATACATCATACTTCCTCAAGTTCTCAGATTATCTATACCTGGATGGTCAAATGAACTTTCGATAGTGCTTAAAGACACATCGATAGCCTTTAGTATTGGCGTTATTGATTTAATGAGACAAGGAAGATATATTTATTCAGTCAACCATGAATTAGTACTGCAAATACTTTTGATAATTGCTCTTATCTATTTTATAATGGTATTTTCAATAAATAAAGTATTAAATTACCTTGAAAAAAAATATAAAATGGCAGGATTTGAACTTGAAATAGAAAGATAAAAAAAGGTTAAGGTGGAAAAAACATGCATATGCTGGAAGTAGAAAACATACATAAAACCTATGGTAAAACACGTGTACTCTCTGGTGTATCTTTTACTATGGAAAAAGGAGAAACAAAAGTAATAATAGGACCAAGTGGAACAGGAAAGAGTACACTACTAAGATGTATAAATCAATTAAGTCCTCCAGATAAAGGAAAAGTATGGCTCGAAGGAATTGAAGTAACTGATAAAAAAACTGATATTAACACTATTCGTCAAAAGATAGGTTTTGTTTTCCAAGAATTTAATCTATTTAATCATCTAACCGCAGTAAAGAATGTTAGTATAGCTCTTGAAAAAGTATTAAAAATGGAAAAAGAAGAAGCTCATAAAGAAGCAATTAAAGAACTAAAAAGAGTAGGATTAGTAGACCAAGCAAATCAATACCCATCACAGCTTAGCGGTGGTCAAAAACAAAGAGTCGGAATTGCAAGAGCACTTGCTATGAAACCTGTAATAATACTATTTGATGAACCCACTTCTGCGCTTGACCCTGAACTTATTGGTGATGTGCTTGAGGTAATGAAATCCCTGGCTGGTGAAGTTAGTATGCTAGTAGTTACTCATGAGATGGGTTTTGCTCGTAATGTTGCTGATGAAATTATTTTTATGGAAAATGGAGTAATTGCTGAAAAGGGTACACCTAATAAAATGTTTAAAAACCCTGAGAAAAAAAGAACTAAGGAATTTCTAGGTAAAATATCAAGTCTATATGGAGAGGTATAAAGGAGGAATAAAAACCTGTCAGATTTTTTTAGCTTTTTAATAGAATCATCCCCTAAACTCCTTGACGGACTTTATATAACATTATTGTTGACTTTTATTTCACTTGCATTAGGATTCTTATTAGGATTAATTTTAGCTCTCGGAAGAGTATATGGAAAAACTATAATTTCAGGTTTTTGCTCGGGATATATTGAAGTTATAAGAGGCACACCTCTTCTTGTCCAACTATTTATTATCTATTTTGGACTTCCACAAGTAGGGATAAATTTAGATCCATTAACTGCAGCATTAATAGGATTTGCTTTGAATAGTGGAGCTTATCAAGCTGAATATCTACGCGGATCTATTCAATCAATTGAATCTGGTCAGATGGTAGCAGCAAGATCGCTTGGTATGACTAAATTAAAAGCAATAGGGAACATTATTCTTCCTCAGGCTTTAAGAATATCAATCCCTGCTTGGTCCAATGAACTCATTTATCTAATAAAATATACCAGCATTGCATATATTATTCAGGTTAGAGAACTAACGGCTGAGGGTAAATTTATTGCTGCTCATACTTTTAGATTTTTAGAGATTTTTGCAATAATTGCAATAATATACCTTGTTTTAACTATGATATTCACAGAAGTTATCGATAGAATTGAGAAAAAAATTAGTATACCTGGTATTGGAACAATTAAAAGATCGGAACATAGAATCATATAATTATAAAAATTTTTTTTAAAAAAGCTATAATCTTGCAAAATATTTATATTATAAAATATAAAAAAAATCAATCTGTTGTAAATCTAATAAAATTATTCTTTTAATTATTCTGATTCATTTTGAGATTTTAACGATTTAATTAGAGTTAACCTCTAATTTCTTAATTGATATCAAGTATTTAATAAAATATTAATTTTATTAGATTTACAACAGATTGATTTTTTTTATATTT
>CP070836.1:343256-345958 GCA_020341795.1 Thermoplasmatales archaeon | reverse complement strand
GCTTGATAATGGTAATACTCTTATTACTGAGGGTGGTAATAATCGTGTGATTGAGATAGATAGTAGTGGTTTGGTTTTATGGGAGAAAACAGGTCTTAATAGTCCTGTTGATGCTGAAAGGCTTGATAATGGTAATACTCTCATTGTTGAAGCAGATAATAATCGAGTAATAGAAATAGATGATATTGGAACAATTTTGTGGGAAGAGGCTGATTTGAATTATCCGTCAGATGCTGAAAGATTACCACCTCCAAATGATCCACCAGAAATGCCAACACAACCTCATGGACCAACAGATGGAATCATTGGAGAATCATACTCATATTCTACAGATGCAACTGATCCTGATGACAATATGGTGAAATACTATTTTGATTGGGGTGATGAAACAGGGATCTGGTCAGAATTAGTAAACTCTGGTCAGTCTGTATCTGTTGAGCATATATGGAATTCTTCCGGGCTATATCAAGTAAAAGCAAAAGCACAAGACGAATATGGTTTAGTAAGTGAATGGTCACCTTTTCTATTAGTAAAAATAGCTGAAAACAAACCACCTGAAAAACCTAATATACCAACTGGCCCTTCTTCTGGAGAAATAGGTAAAACCTATATATATTCAACTTCAACAATTGATCCTGAAGGACATAAAATTTGTTACTTATTTAATTGGGGTGATGGTACTGATAGTAATTGGTCAGAGTTATTTAATTCAGGGGAAACTGTAAGTATATCACATAATTGGGTTGATATAGGTGATTATCAAGTTATAGTTAAAGCAAAAGATATATATGGAAATGAAAGTGAATGGTCTGATCCACTTGGAGTAAGTATGCCTAAAAACAAAAACAAGATATTGATTATAGTATTATCATATGATTTTTTAAAAAATTTAAATTTTTTTAATTTTTAATAATTGTATAAAATAATATTTAATAATGATACTTTCATATTAAATAATTATATTATAATATTGTTTATATATTGAGTTAACGTTTGTTTGGGGAAAAATTTATTAACTAAACTTTAATTGAATGGCTATCCGAATTTTGGGATATTGTTAAATAGCAAAATACAAAATTAATACCAAAAAATTATTTAGATTTATAATATCTTAAAATTAATTTAAAAGTAAGGAAGTGAAAATTTGAGAAAAAGGAGTATATTATTAATTTTTATAGTTTTTTTTATATATAATATGATTGGATCTTCTCAATATTATAATAGTTTATTAGCTGATAATATTGAAGGAAGTTTTACTTTTTATGTTGGAGGAACCGGACCTGGTAATTATACAAGTATTCAGGGTGCAATCGATGTTGCAAAAAATGGAGATTCTATTTTTATTTACAATAATATTTATTATGAGAATATTAATATGGAAAAATCTCTTGATATACTAGGTGAGAGAAAATATTCAACGATTATTGATGGAGGTAAGCTTGATCATGTTTTAAACTTATCAGCTGAGTGGGTAAATATTAGTAATATTATGATAAAAAATGGTAAGGTGGGTGATTATAATAAAAGCTTTTCTGGTTGTTATATGAAAGATTCTGAATCCATTTTTTTAAAAGATATTATTATTTCTGAATGTGAATTACCTGTAAGTATTGTTACTTCAAATAATATTAGTCTGCAAAATTGTAAGATATATGATAATATTGGTGGTTTGAACGTCTATAAATCATCAAATAATGTGTTTTCATATTGTAATATCTCAACTACTGTAATTGATGGTATTTCGTTTTATAGATCAACATATAATGTTGTTTCAAATTGTAATATTTCTAACTCTGGAAGTGGAATTTCATTCAGGGTGTCTTCTAATAATATGATAATTAAAAACATAATTTATAATAATAGTGCGTATGGTATAAATATTGCTAATGTTCAAACAGATGATAATAAAATCTGTGAAGATAATGTTGTTTATAGTAATAATTTCATTAAAAATTTAATCAATGCTCATGATGGTTACAATAATTCTTGGGATGATGGAAACCAGGGGAATTATTGGGATGACTATAGTGGAATAGATATAGATGATGATGGTATAGGTGATACGCCATATGTTTTCTATGGAAATACGGATTTGTTTCCATTGATCAATCCTGTTCAGTTGGATTTTTCTGAACCTGAGAAGTCTTGGCTTTATCTCACTATTTTATCTCCTAAGGATAATTCAACTGTTGAAGGACTTGTTGATATTAAGGGAACTGCTTCTGGAAGTGATGATATTTTAGGTGTTAAAATAAAAATTGATAATGGGTCTTGGCAGGAGGCAATTGGTACTATTAATTGGCTTTTTGGGTGGGATACCACTCAATTGGAAGATGATTTTTATAAAATTACGGTGTTGGTAAATTCTACTGAGGGAGATTATGCTGTTAAAAATATGTATTTACAAGTTAATAATAAAGTAGTAAAAGAAAATGGCGATGTTGATGGTACTCCAGGATTTGAGTTCATTTTATCAATAGTTGCGATTTTCATATTATTTTTATTTTTTAGATACAAAAAATGATATATATTATAGGTGTCATAATTAGTCATAATTATATTCCTTTATTAAATATTTTAATAAATAAATAATTTAAATATTTGATTTATAAAATTATTATTAATATTATTTACATTCTACATAAATTATATAACTATGGGAATGCTATTCTTAACACATGTTACATATTTTATTTCTTTTT
>CP070836.1:339236-343156 GCA_020341795.1 Thermoplasmatales archaeon | reverse complement strand
AAGGATGTAATTGCACCTATAGATATCGCTATGCTTGAATTTCGAGAAAACGCAATTCCAATAACAGTTAAAAGAGTTGAGGAAACAGACTAATGGGGGCTTTTATGGCAGAATTAAATCAAGATAATGAAACAGCTAAACCTGAAAATCAGAATATGTCAATACCGGAAGAAACTTATATGACCTCAGGTGTTCATATTGGAACCAGGCAAAAAACATCAGATATAAAAGATTTTATCTATAAAGTACGAAATGATGGTCTTTACATAATTGATGTAAAAAAAACAGATGAAAGGATTAAAACAGCTGCGAAACTTATAACTAAATATGATCCAAATGATATTTTAATTGTATCAATTAGACAATATGGACAAAAACCAATAAAAAAATTAGGGAAAAATACCGGAATTCAAGTGTTAGATGGTCGTTTTAGACCAGGTACTCTTACAAATCCTAATGCAAAGGGTTTTCTTGAACCTTCACTTTTAATTGTCACAGATCCTCTTGCCGATCAGCAAGCTCTACATGAAGCTGAAAATATTGGTATACCTGTTATAGGGCTTTGTGATACCAATAATGAGACAAAGTTTTTAGATCTTGTAATACCATCTAACAATAAAGGTCGCAGAGCATTAGCACTTGTTTATTGGCTATTAACTAGAGAAGTCTTAAAAGAAAAGGGTATAATCAAATCTTATGATGATTTTAAATCAACTGTTGAAGATTTTGAAGCTGAGATTTAAATAGATTTTTTAATATAATGCTTATAGTATTCCCCCGGATTAATAGGAGATAGATTTGCACGTTAAAGTAAACGATAACATAGTCCTTGTCGGAACAGCTCATATTTCTAAAGATAGTGTTGAAGAAGTAAAACAAGTTATAAAAAAATACAAACCTGATATAGTAGCTGTAGAGCTTTGTCAAAAACGTTATGATGCTATTACAAAAAAGGATCAATGGGAGAAAACACCCGTAAATAAGCTTTTAAAAAAGGGTAATGCTTATCTTTTGCTTGCTCAAACTTTTTTATCATCTATTCAAAGGAGGATTGGTAAAGAATATGGTGTAGAACCTGGCTCTGAGATGATTGCAGCTATGGATGTTGCAAAAAAACAAGGATTAAAAGTGGCACTTGTTGACAGAGATATATCTGTTACTCTTCGTCGTGCATGGCGTCGTATGGGCATTCGTGAAAAATTCCGTCTCGCTTGGGAGTTTCTAAAAGCACTTGTTGGATATGATGAAGAAGAGCTTGAAGATTTTGATCTTGAAAAACTCATGGATCAAGATGTTATATCATCTATGATGGAAGAATTTGGTGAGATTGCACCGAGTATCACAGATGTTTTAATTTCTGAGCGTGATAGATATATTGCAAAAAAGTTATATGAGGAAAGTAAAAAGGGTAAGGTTGTAGGAGTAGTTGGTGCAGGTCATCTTAAGGGAATTAAGAAGCATCTTGAGGAAAAAGAATTTGATTTTGATCTTAAAGATCTTGAATACGTTCCTAAAAAAAGAATTAGTATTTTTAAATTAATTGGATATTCGATACCTGTTATTTTTGTTTTATTAATAGTTTATATGTATTTTTTAGGTGGATGGGATAAAACATTTGAAGCTTTAAAATGGTGGATTATTATTAATGGTGGTGCATCTGCAATTGGTACTCTTCTTGCATGGGGTCATCCGCTATCTATTTTAACAGCTTTTGTTGCAGCACCTGTAACTTCTTTAAGTCCTGCCATCGCTGCTGGATGGGCTGCAGGTTATGTTGAATACAAGATGAGAAAACCAGTTGTTAAGGATTTCAAGGATCTAAGCAATCTTGATAGTCTTCGAGATTTCTGGAGAAATAAAGTCATCAGACTTTTATTTGTTGTTGCATTTGCAAATCTTGGAAGTATGATTGGGACATTTCTTGCTATTTGGTATATTGCACAACTTGGACTTTAAGGATTATAAATAGTTATTATCTCAAAACATTCATAAACTATATTCTAATTAATCTGATAAAATGAGAGAAGTTAAACCTCATAAGGTTTATACATCGTTTCATGACATCCCACCTCGGGAGTATATGTATTTTCCAAAAGGTAGTCTTGATGCTGGAAAGCCAGGTAAATTCAGCAGAGTTGAAATTAATCATATATTGATTTCTATTGTTGTTTTAACATTTGTACTTGCTTTGTTATTTACTAGAAATAATTTATTTTATGGTCTTTCCGAGGGATTTAAACTGGATATATTTCCATATTGGCTTATGGTTTCTTTCTTTGGGGTGGTTACCGCATTTTTTTTTCATGAAATGTCTCATAAGTTTATGGCTCAGAAATATGGACTATGGTCTGAATTTAGAATGTATCCAAGGGGTTTATTGTTTGCATTATTACTTGGAATAATGTTACCTTTTGTCTTTGCTGCACCTGGTGCTGTGATGTTTCGGGGTGGTTCAAGATATTTTGAAACAGGTCGAATTGCTATGGCAGGACCACTTTCAAACCTCATAATTGCAGCCATTACTCTAATGCTTTATAGAGCAGTATTTTTTGAAAATATAGCAATAGGTTCGATAATATGCTTTGTTTGTTTTATTAATGCTTTATTTGCAACTTTTAACTTGCTACCATTCGGACCCTTAGATGGTACAAAAATAATTAGTTGGAATCCAACGATCTGGATAATTATGCTAATTTTATCAGCAATTGTGCTAATGACAATTATGCCTAATGCATTATCTATATTATAAAAAAGGGATTAATATAAATCTTTGAATTTTCTTCTAGCAATTGATCTTATTACTAAAAATATTACAATAAGTAGGATTATTATTAGGAAGAATGGTATTATTCCATGTCCTTCTATTAAAAATCCTCTGCTTTGTACAAGGAAACTCAATGTGACTTCATCTCCAACTTCTGACTCATTTAGTGCTCTTACTGGTGTCAATGAAATTCTTACAATTCCAACATCTTCACGGTATCCAAAATCTTTTGGAGATTTGATTGAAAGGTATGCAGTTGTTGATTCTTCTTTATCGAGTATTATTTCATCTGTAATTGTTGCTGACCATCCTGATGGACGGCTTTCAACTTTTAATTTTACAACAGTTTGATCATTTCCAATATTAGTTATTTTAATAGGGAATTTAGCAGTTTCACGAGGCTCTATTTGTTTTGTGTTAACATCAGGAAGATCAACACTTATCCTGGGGTTATAAGAAGGTTGAAATGCAAGTTCTTCTATGGTTGAGTCCCCTGTTATAAATGGAACTGTTGGAAATGGATTAATGGATGCTTTAACTCTAATTACTCCTTGGTCATAAGCAGGTGCATCTTCATCAATGATGATATAAAGTGGCATTTGAGTAACATATATAGATGAAATATTTGCTGGTACAACTGAGTATCTAAATGTTGCATAACACCAATCAGGTGTTTCAAGAACTTCAAGTTTTATACGTCCTAGAGATTCTGTACCAAGTGGAGTACCACCTTTTATATCTTCATAATTCAAATAATTGAGATACATTCCCTCAGAAAATGCTAATCCATGGTCAAAAGTATATGTAATCGTAACATTTATTATACGGAGTTCATCTCTTGGAATAATTGGGATATTTTCTTCTTCTGCGTTTTCCCATTCTAGCTCTATATTTTGAACCAGTCGTATGAGTGGTTCTGCTCTTGAACTCATTGTAAAGGTTGTACAAATTAGACTTGAAAATAACATTAAACAAATTAGTGAAATCATTGAAAATTTTAAGGTTTTCATTGATCTAAACCCTCCTTTAAACCTGTTTTTCGTTTTTGTTTTTCCTGACTACGTATTATTCTTTGAATTGCTTTTTCTTTTTCTATTGTACTTATGTCTTTCTTTATTGGTTTTGGAGGTTTAGCAGATTCTTTGATTTCCTCTTT
>CP070836.1:335817-339136 GCA_020341795.1 Thermoplasmatales archaeon | reverse complement strand
TAAAATTCTTCAACGGTATGCCAAATTGGAATCACCCCCAAACAATGTGTAACGTAGTACCTCCACCAAACACAGCATCAGTAATTGGTACAACACTTACAAACATATTTAGTCCAAATATATTAGAAGGAGAATACTCCTGGAATATAGCCAAAACAGAAATTGAATCCGGCGCAATGCTAGCTGACCTGATAGGATGGGATCCAAAAAAATCAGGAGGAATCTATACTTTTGGCGGTGCAGGATGCTACCTATATGGAACAAAACTAGCATTGACATCTGTACTGGGAAAAGAAACACGTTTTAAAGGAATACGAGAAGATGGACAAATTCTTGTATCACGCTCAGGACATTTTTGCAAAAAAAATTGTTCAGACTGGTCAGGCCTTGGAATGAACAATGTACGTGAAATACCAGTTGATGAAGATAATCGTATGGATGTCACTGCTCTTAAACAAGTAATGGAGGAATGTAAAAAGGAAGGAAAACCTATTGTAATGATAGTTTGTACAATGGGGACAACAGATGCATTTGCAATAGACCAAATTGAAGATGTCAGAAAATTGATTAATAAATACAAAAACGCAAATGGTTACCCAAAACCATTTTTGTATGCAGATGCCGTTATAGGCTGGTCATGGTTAGCCTTCAAAAACTACGATTTCAAAAAAAATCCACTAGAATTTTCAAAGAAAGCACTAAAGGTTTTAGAACACAACTATAACCAGATGAAACCCCTAAATCATGCAGATGCACTAGGCATAGATTTTCACAAAACAGGCTGGGCACCATATAACTGTAGCTTTTTTCTTGCAAAAGATTATGCAAAATTAGAAGAGTTACTAGGCCGACCTCTACCAGGATACCTACAAGATAGAACACCTTACAACCCATTCAATTTTACATTGGAATCATCAAGAACTGGATCTTATTCAATGGCTGGATGGGCAACCCTTCGATTTTTTGGACATGAAGGATACCAAGTAATGCTTGGAAGAATAATTGAAGTAGGTATTTTCTTCCGTGAATTATTAAAAAAAGATAAAAACCTGGTTTGCGTAAACCCTGATAACCATGGTTTTGTAACATTATTCAGAGTTTATCCAAAACACGTTAATGCTGAAAAACAGTATGAAAAAGAATTAAATGACCCTGAATATCGAGATGAACTCAAAGCATATAACCTATTACAGCAAAGGGTAGCAAATAAACTCTTTGCAATGCTGCGTGATCCTAATCAGAAGGTTACTGGTTGGCAGAATCCACCTTATACTAGTTTCACCTCAGGATATCGCGCACCAGAATATGCACCAGATGAAAAAGATAGTAAATATTTTGTATATGCATTAAAAGCCTTCCCAATGTCTCCAAATTCTAATGAAATATCTATGCAAATCGTCAGAAATTATGTATTAAAAGCAAGAGATCTAGTTGTTGAAGAACTTTTAAAAGAATGCAAGGAAGAATCAAAGTCCTTTGATGAATCAAGTGATATTAAAACAAAGATTAGAACACCAGATAACTGGTATGGAGATAATGAAAGCATTCCACTAAAATATCTAAAACCATCAACCAGTGAATCTGTTGAAAGCACATTAAAGAATAATCCAATCTGCTCACATCTAAGCGACGATCAATTAAAAGATTTAATAAACACTGGTAAAACAAAAACAATAGACACAGAAACAGTTTTAATATCAGAGGGAGATAAAGCAGACAAAGTTTATCTGATTATTGAGGGAAAAGTCAAGGTTTACAAAAAAGATAGTAATGGTATCGAAACTGAAATAGCAACAATAGAAAAAGGAAATATTTTCGGAGAAATGGCTCTTTTTGATAAAGGATTACGATCAGCTAGTGTAAAAACAATTGAACCAAGCAAGTTTTTAATCTTTAACGGTGATAAATTCTTAGAAATGTCACTAGGTTAAACAAATGAAAAAGAAGACAAGTCATACCCACATCAGACATACCTAATAGAGGTTTAATGTTATACTAATCAATAATATTATCAATTGATACTAAAACATAAATTTGGGTCTGTCTAATTAGACAAAGCTCATTAGACAACTATATAAAGCTTACGAATTTTAGGGCTTTGCACCTTAAATCTAATTTGCACCCTAAGTCCATCTTAAATCGTTATATCATATGGTTCTTTTGCTGGCTTCCAATCAAAGTCAAACCATTGGATAAATAACGGCCAATTAGGAATTAGTCTCCACCCAAAGACATAACTTCCCAGTATTATCTTTGGACCAATACCTTTCCAGGTATCCCAATAATTACCAATCCAACTATTTTTTGAAGGGAATAAAAAAAATTTATAAAACCAAGATCCAATGGTTGGGCTATACTCTTGGCTATAATTTTTAAAGTTATTCTTTGTAATGATATTTCCATCGCCACTAAATCTAATCCCGAGTGAACAATTTTCAAAATCATTACCATAAAATATATTATCCTCACCTCCAAAATCTATTCCAAATTCACAATTACTGATTCTATTTCCTGAAAAATTACGATTGAATATAGGGCCATACAAATGAATACCGCTATCACGACAATCTGATATAACATTTCCTGTCGTGAAAAAATTCCTTGAAAAATCAATATTGATCCCATGTCTACAATGACTAATATTATTATTAATAATTCTAATATTTTCAGCATCCGTATCATAAATCCCCCAAGTCGTATTATAAATAATGCAATCTGAAATTATAATATCTTCTTGTTCAAAAGGAGGATAATCTTTTCCTACGTAAATACCACCAGTATGATAATATGTGTGATTATATGGATTTTTAATTGTAAAATTCGAGACAATCACATGGCTTGCTCCAACCCAAATGGCTGCTATAGTTCCATTGCCTTTAATAAAAGGATTTCCGCTATCATCACCTTCACCTAGTTCATGAGAAATACCCAGTAATGCAATGTTGTCGTTTTCTATATGGATCCCTTGTTCAAGATATGTTCCACTATATACCTTGATAGTATCTCCAGGACTCGAATAATTCACCGCTTCCTTTATTGATGTAAAGTCTGCATCTCCAGGTTCATCATCAACTGTAATTATATTTTTCTCATGAGTTAATTCTGGTTTATCAGGTTCATCTTTAACTGTAATGATATTCTTATAATTAGTAAGTCCAGATGTTGCAGATGGAATAATGTTCATACCTATGAATAAGATGATGATTGCAAGAACTAATCCTTTCCAGAATAGACAATTACGCATATTATTACCTCCCAATTGCAATTTATCATCTGATTAGTTATATTTTAAACATGTCTATAGGTTTATCACAAATTG
>CP070836.1:329044-335717 GCA_020341795.1 Thermoplasmatales archaeon | reverse complement strand
GCTTCCGCGGGAATGACATTCACATCAGGAACATAGGTCGGTATCCGGGAGTAATCATTACCAGGGTTTCTAGGTGAATTTGATATTCGCATACCTTTAGGAATAGGTGTTGCATTTTATGGAATTGGTTACTTTTTAGTACATGATACATTTTTTCATAAGAGAATTAAAATAAAATATCGACCAAAGAGCAAATACATTAAAAGAGTTCTTAATGCTCACGCAATTCATCATCAAAAAAGTAAACCACATGATGGAATATGTTTTGGATTTTTATATGCTTCTAAAAAATATGAAATTATAGTTTAACCCATTTAAAGAATAAAAGGGATTTATTCTGGTATAAAACAAAAATACCAGACATTCATTTCTGCACTTCCAATATTTCCCTGTGAATCTTCTGCATTTGCTTTAAGTGTGAAAACACCTAATCGAGGTCCAACCCACTTTAATTCATGATATCCAGTATTTGAATTACATTCTGCAAAACAAAAGATAAGGTTTAATAATTAGGATATGGTTAATTTAATAACTTGAATATTTATGTGTTCATAATAAAAAAATGTAAAGATGGTTATGATTAAAAAAATAAAATTAATTATTGCACTTGGAAGATTACGGTTTTTAGCTGGTGGTTTTTTTCTTTATACTATGGGTGTTTTATTAGCAATCAATTCAGGTGTTGAATTTTCATTTTTATATTTTATTTTTGGATATGCTATTATGCTTCCTGCACATCTTTCATTATCATATAGTAATAATTATTTTGATACTGAAGTTGATCAGTTCAACAAACCTATTTCAATTTCTGGTGGAACAAAAATATTAATTGAAAATCCAGAATTAAGATCTATTTGTAAAAAAATTGCAATTGGACTGATAATCATATCAGTTCTTCTTGCTTTTATTTTTATATTTATATTTTCTTTTCCAATAACCTTTCTTGGATTTATAATATTTGGAAATCTATTAGGTTGGTTTTATACTGCCCCTCCAATAAGACTTGCATACAGAGGCCTTGGTGAAATAGCAAATATGATAAACATGGGATTTTTAATGCCTGGAATTGGATACTGGACGATGAGTAGAAATTTAGATTTATTTTTCTTAATATTTGCAATTGCATTTTTAATATATGGTTTAAATTTTATGATAATAGTTGAAACACCAGATATGGAAGGAGATAAAAAAGCAAAGAAAAAGACTCTTGTAACTAAAATAGGTAGAAAAAATAGTTATAAAATAACAATTGTATGTTTATTATGTTCTTCAATATATTTTTTAATAATTGCTTATCGAGGTTTATTTAACACAAATATTAATTATTTTATAATTTTTTCATTATCACTTATCCCATTAGTTATTGCTATTTTTGGCTGGTTTAAAAAACCCTTTTCAATTAATACCGCTTCAAAAATCGCTCAGAATAATATGTATGCATTATTATTTCTAATATTTTTGATTAATGTTTACTTCCTTATAAACATATATATAAGATATATATAAAAAGGTTGATGATCATGGTTGAAAAAGTAAATTATTTTGTTTTAAAAAAAATCAATTCAATTGAAATAAGAAAATATCCAAAAATGATTTTAGCATTGGTAAATAATTATAATGAGAATTCAGCATTCGGATTGCTTTTTAATTATATATCTGGATATAACAAGAAACAAGAACAGATAAAAATGACAGCTCCAGTTATTAATTCTGAAAAAATAGAAATGACCTCACCAGTTTTATCTCAAGATAATTATATGGCTTTTATAATGCCTTCAAAATATAATAAGAATAACATACCAACACCTTTAGATGATAATATTAAAATCAAATTTCAGCCTGAAAGAAAATTAGCAATAATAAGATTCAGTGGTTATTCAACTAATAATAAAATCCAGAAATTCAAAAAAAAAATTATTGCTGAATTGAAAAAAAATAATATTAAAACAAAAGGAAGTGCATTATTGATGAGGTATAATAGTCCATTTGCACCTCCTTTTATGAGAAGAAATGAACTTGGAATTGAAATCGAATATGATTAAGTTTAGTAATAAAAAATTGATATTATATAAATTACATAGTTAATATGGAGTTAGTCATGAATAACTCATATACAAAACCAAATATTCTAATAAGTAGATGTATTGAATTTGATAATTGTAGATATAACTCACAAAAAATTAGTAGCGATTTTGTAAAAAAACTTAATCCATATGTAAATTTTATTAAAGTATGTCCTGAACTTGAGATTGGACTTGGTGTTCCTAGAAACCCTATAAGAGTCATTGAAAACAAAGAAATAATTAAACTAATTCAACCAGAAACTAAAAAAGATGTTACAAATGATATGATTAGATTCTCAAAAAAATTTTTAAAAAACTTGGAAATAGATGGAGCAATATTAAAATCAAAATCACCATCATGTGGGATTAAAGATGTAAAAATTTATCCAACAATTGAAAAATCAGCACCATTGAGAAAAAGTAAAGGTTTTTTTGGAAGTACAGTAATTGAAAAATATCCACTTTATGCAATTGAGGATGAAGACAGATTAAGAAACCACATAATTAAAGAGCATTTTTTAAGAAAAATATTTTTATTTGCCTCATTTAGAGTAATTAAAGATAAAAAATCAATAAAAAAGCTGATAAACTTTCATTCAATCAATAAATTTTTAATAATGTCATATAATCAAAAAGAATTAAAAGAATTAGGAAATATTACAGCAAATAACGAAAAAAAATCTATCAAAAAAGTTTTAGAAGATTATGAAATTCATCTAAAACTAGCTTTTTCAAAATCACCAAGATGTACATCAAATATAAATGTTTTACAACATACATTTGGATATATTTCAAAAGACCTAAAATCCAAGGAAAAAAATCTGTTTATAAAATCCATAAATGATTTTAGAAAAGGACATATTGGATTAAGTGTTCCGATCAGTCTTATGAAATCATGGATAATAAGATTTGATCAATCATATCTTAGCAAACAAACCTATTTTTCACCATATCCAGATGAACTTGTAGAAGTTGAAAATATAAATTTTTGTGCAGCAAGGGATTATTGGAAATGAAAATATAATAATACCATATAAAAGAAAAATGATACAAAATGAAAGAATAAAATATCTAAATGATAAAAAAATTCGAAATGAAAAATACATTTATTATTGGATGCAACAATCTCAAAGAACTGAGTATAATCATGCTTTAGAGTTTGCTATTAATCAATCTAATAAATACAAAAAACCTTTGATTGTATATTTTGGTTTAACAGATAGTTATCCGGATGCAAATATTAGACATTATAAATTCATGCTCGAGGGTTTAAAAGAGGTTGAAAAATCCTTAGAAAAACGTGGTATAAAATTTTTATTAAATCAAATTTCACCAGATATTGGGATAGTTAATTTTTCAAAAAACGCAAGTATGATAATTGTAGATCGAGGATATCTAAAAATACAAAAAAAATGGAGGCAAAATGTAGCAAAAAAAATCAAATGCCCTTTAATCCAAATCGAAAGTGATGCAATAGTTCCAATAGAAGTTGCTTCTGATAAAGAGGAATATGCAGCTTCTACAATTAGACCAAAGATAAACAATAAATTACCACAATATCTAATCAAAATCAAAAAAGAAAAATATAATCAAGGATTTAATGAAAAGGAATTTGATTCATTAAATATAAAAGATATATCAAAAACTAAAATTGATAATATAGTAAAACCTATAACAACCTTCATTGGTGGAACAAATCAAGCATTAAAACAATTAAACCTATTTCTAAAATATAAGATAAATAATTATAAGGAAAATAGAAATGATCCTAATTTAAATTTTATATCAAACATGAGTCCATATCTACATTTTGGACAAGTATCATCTTTACAAATAGCTTTATTAGTTTTAAAAAATAAAACCGCTGGAAATGAATCATATCTCGATGAATTAATAATCAGAAGAGAATTATCAATGAATTTTGTCCATTATAATTCTGAATATAATAACTATAATGGTTTACCTGAATGGTCTAAAAAAAGCTTGAAAAAACATGAGATAGATAAAAGAAAATATACTTATTCAACAAGCATTCTGGAAAATGCTGAAACACATGATTCATACTGGAATGCTGCACAGAAACAAATGATAAAAGAAGGAAAAATGCATGGATATATGAGAATGTATTGGGGTAAAAAAATAATTGAATGGACAAAAAAACCTATCTCTGCCTTCAAAATAGCTCTATATTTAAACAATAAATATGAACTTGATGGTAGAGATCCAAATGCATATTCTGGAGTTGCTTGGTGTTTTGGGAAACATGATAGACCATGGGCAGAAAGACCAATTTTTGGTAATATAAGATATATGAATGCAAATGGTTTAAAAAGAAAATTCGATATTGAAAAATATGCAAAAAAATACGAATAAAACACATAAAAAAATGCAAAAATTAATAATTATCGTTTTTCTTATATTCAAATGATCTATTTTGTAAGATTCACCGAGTCCTTTGATTCATTTCTAGGAGTAAAATCAAACGAAACTTTTGGGTTTGAGGTAAGTGCATTAAAATCGAAACAAAGCATAAAAACTTCTGTTTCGAGTGGAAACTCTTCGAGAGAGGAGTACAGCCCCGCCCAGTGCAAAGAATCGTCTATAGGAGTAATTTCAAACGAAACAAATAGCGGATTTAAGTGTTTCGGATTTTTGCCCATCTCATTAAAACCTTTTTTTCTTTTATTATTAATTAACATTACTAACTTTTAAAAGATTATTTTTTGTATTTTTTTTATTTTTAACATTTTAAGTATTATTATCGTTAAATATTTTTGAAAATATTGTTTTTTCAGCTTTTCTTAATAATTCCAATATAGTATCTTTATTAATACCTATCTTTTCGGATAATTCCTGATGTGTTATTTTCCGAGGATAATCATAATATCCATGTTTTTTTGCAAGATTTAAAATTTTTTTCTGATTACTTGTAAGATTGGAAAGAATATCACAGTCTTTATACTCCAATTTTTGAATTTTAATATCTTGTATAGTTGTGAATATATCAACTGCTTTAAAAAAATTTTTAATACTTTCATCATCACCCTGTATTATATATATATTTTTCTTTGTATTTTTCTTTGTCTTAGTCAATATAATCACTCCACATTAAACCTTATAATGTATTAAAGATGAACAAATGCACCATCCATAAATGGATGATTATCAAAGTATCTGACTAGAAGATTATTGAGTATCGGGAAAGAAGCCCGTCTATTTTTTGGCATACTGATTGAGAGAGGATCTGACCAATCACTCTCAGCCCCATATTCATCCTTAGCTTTAACCCTAACATCAAAATCTCCTTTATTATCCCAAGTATGAGGAGTTCTTAATCTTATATCATGATCATAGGGGCCAAGCCAATCACTAAAAGAACCGTCACCCCAATCCCATTGGAAATATATCTGATCACCTTCATTATCAAATGATTTACAAGAATAATTATATTCTACACCAGGTTTACCAGATGATGGTCCAGATAATTGACTTGGTGGACTAGGAGGTTGATTTCCAAACTCATTATCTGCAAGTGATAATAATGTAGCAACAATAAGTCTTGTTACCCTTGAATCATATTCTAAATCCAACTTATCAATAGTATCATCGGGTGTATGCCAATATGGATTAAAATATGACTCATGGAAAAAAACAGCATCATAATCATTTAATAAAAAAGCCCAATAATCACTATCAGCACCACCCGTTTTTTTAGATATAGTTAATCCAATTGATTCTTCATATTTTTTAGCAACATTCTTACTAAATTCTGCGATCCAATCAGATGTTGACCTCCTCATAATATTTACAAACTCTGTTCCATCCTTATAATTTCCAGTATGACCGAGCATATCAGTACCAAGATGAGCTATAATCTCCAAACCACTTTCTTTAGCATTATTTGCATAATCTTTACTCCCATATAGCCCCTGTTCCTTCCCTGTAAAAGCAACAAAACGAATAGTATAAAATAATTTATCATCACCTAAATACTCACTTATAGTCTTAGCTGCAGCAAGTACAGCAGCAATACCAGTACAATCATCATCTGCACCTGGTGAGCCGTGAACAGTATCGAGATGCCCGCTAATTATAACACATTCATCATTCTCACCAGGCAAAACAGCCTCGATATTCCTAGCATCATATTCCTCACTGATCCATGGAAGGAATTGAACAAATAAATCCATATTTTGTAATTCATTAAAAACATACTCCTCAGCTTCGATACATGCTTCAGTTCCAGTTTCTTTTGGACCAAAATCCTGCAATGTTTGGACATAATTAGTAATTAATTCTTCATCAATATTACTAATTATTTCTTCAATATAATCTTCAGAATTATAACTAATAATTACTCTATAAATAATAGATTTACCCTTTATTTTTTTAAATAATTCTTCAAATATTTGCAGAAATTCTATATTATATTTGTATTCAGTAATCGAATTTTTAGGCATACTAACACCAAGTGGATCAGACCAATCGCTCTCAGAACCATGAACATCCTTTGCTTTCGCTTTAATTTCATAATGTCCAGCCCTGTTCCAAACATGCGAGGTAGTATAAAGAATACCAGAATCATATGGACCAATCCACCCAGAATCAGT
>CP070836.1:325435-328944 GCA_020341795.1 Thermoplasmatales archaeon | reverse complement strand
TTCTATTGTACGTTTTCCGAATGTTTTATCAGTCCATGACCAAATAAAAGGCTCTGATATGATAGTTTCTTTCAAATCATTATCTATATAAAATTCAACCTTCTCAACATCATTTCTACTTCTATACCAAAGATCATGGATAAATGCTTCGACTTCGATGTTACCGAAAATTATACATCTTGGATTTGGAATTAGTCTATTATCATTAATATAAATGGCTTTTAATGGTTTTAAAATATCAACTTGAATTATATCAGGTTCCAAAGAGGTATTAATCCATAAAATATTATTTTCTTTTGCATCATTTCTATATGTTGATTTACTAATATAGTTTTTCGCGTATAAATACAGGTATGTTTCTCCTGCAGGTATTTCAATATTATAATAGCCTAATGAGTTAGTATAAGTTTCATATTCGAGAGTATTTTCTTGGTCGTCTTTCCATTCTAATATCACTCTAGCGTTTTCAATTGGGTCTTTAGAATTTAAATCAGTAATATATCCACATGCTATTGAGTTTTCTGGAGGTCTGGGAGTCATAGAAATATTAAGCCATATTGTTTGATAATCTTCAACATTATAATCATCAATATATTTTGGTATATATTCATCGGATTCAAAATAAAGTTCTATATTACCTGCTGCAGAACTGATACTATAATATCCGTTTGAATCAGACAATGTATCATTCCAATATCCGCGTCGCCATGAACCCCATTCAAAATAAACATAAACATATTCAATTGGAAGATCTGTCTCTATATCAGTCATATATCCACATATTTTTGAATTTTCTTGTGGATGAAAATCCAATGATATATTAATCCATATAATATCATTTTCAATAATAGTAATTGAATTAGTTTGAAAATTAAAGTAACCTTTTGCTCCAGCTAAAATCCTTACATCCCCTGGTTCTACATTAATACTATAGTATCCTGTTGAATCAGTTAGGGTTTCATTCCAGTATCCTTCCCAATAATCACCTTGTACAGCATTTACAAAAGCATTCTCAATTGGACTATATGTTTCTGAGTTAGTAACATATCCACAAATAATAGAATTTTCTGAAATCATTGATCCCAAATGGGATTTATCTACAATGATTTTATTATTAGGAGAAGTTTTTTCTATTTCTGCAATATTATCAATTTCAATATTACTAGTTATTATTGGAAGTTCACCTGGGAAATTATCATAAATCGTAGGATTTTGCCTGGTAGTTCTTGGCTCTGCATATAAAAATGCTTCTTCTGCTGTTACAATTCCATCCTGATTTGCATCACCATAACCTCTAATGCCATCAATTAGATAAGGTGCAAAACCACCTGAATAAGAGACTTCATCCTCACAAGAGGCCATTAAAACTACCCGTCCCTGTCCACTAACATCCTCTGCAAAACCATTCATCCATTCAACAGCAGAATCATAAACCCCAAAATTATTACTACTCCAATCAGGTGGATCATTAAAACCACCTGCATAACAACTGTCAACAATAAGACAAACACCATGAGACTCTAATTGATTTAAAAGGAAATTTAATTCATCATCCCAGATGAATAAATTTTTATAAGCAAAACCCCAGTAACTTACTAATGCTTCATCTGTCCCATCTGCTTCATCTAAAGGCGGGATATCTTCACCAAGAGGGAAACCATGAGTAGTAATATAAACAACAGATATATCATCGCTATCTTCTTTACTATCTAGCCATTTAAAACCATCTATAATATTTCTAACAGTTGCATCTTCCCCTTTAATAGTCTTAATATGATCCTCTTGCCACCAAGGGGAATTAAGAAGCGCAGTTTCAAAATCATCAACCTCTTGCAACATTAACGGACGATTTTGTTCAGGATCATCTGCATAAACAGCCACAGCTATCAGTAAAGCCCAATAATCAGACTGTTTGTTAAATAAATTTGTTGATTCTACATGAGAAATCATAGATTGTGTTTCAGCAATTGATATAAAAAAGCTATTGAGTAATAAAATAGATCCAATAAAAAAAACAATAATTGATATAATTCTTTTTCTTTTATAAAACAACTTTAATTTCATTTTTACCCCCACAAAAATTTCTAAATCCTATATAATCAAACTTATTATATAATTTATTCCCAATTTTCTCCCAGATTTCGAAAAAAAAGCTTTATAATTTTTTAAAAAAAGAGTTGTTCTAAATCATCAAGATCAATCTTTATGTGCAAATGAAATTATTTTACCATTATTAGGTGTAATAATATTATGTATTACAACTTTTCTTCTAATGGGGCTTGTTGCTATCTACTTTAAAATATTTTTTACTAGTGAATCAAAATATGTAATTGGTTTGCTGTTTTTCTTGATTCCTTTATTAATACAATCAATTTTCTTCATAAATGCAATGCGATCTTTATTTCTAACAACTAAAATCACTTATTTCGGTGATGCTTTTGGATTTGGACTAGGTGGCCTAGGTGGAATGCTTGTTTTAATATCGTTATTTGAAGGTATAGGATTAAGTATACTTTTGTATCTTAGTGCTGAATAAAGAAATTACATCAGATAAAAAATATTTTATAAAAATAAATTAAAAAAAAATAAAAATAAATAATTCACTATTGCTAAAACGTGCTAAAAAAAAAATTGAATTCTATCATTTAAACATTAGAATTCACTTATTTTTTAATCATCGATTTATAAACTGGGAAAAACTTTTCAAGCGATTCAAGCTTCCAAAATAAAAGACCTAAATCGTCATCTGAAAAATCCCCTAATTTATGCTTGAATTTTGCCATATTACTAGTCCTCTACTTTGTATAATATTATTTCTATCTAATAGTATAAATACTTTACGAATTTCATAATTAAATTCAATTAATTATATGTAACATTTTATATATTTTTATAAGAAAATATTAAAAAAAGTTACAAAACTTATCTCTGAGTAAAAATCATATAAAAATCATTTTTTTAAATAATCAATAAAGTTTAATATTTTTTCGGTTTTAAAAAAAATACAGATAAAACTACAAAAGCCACAACAATTAAGATAGTTATTTCAAAACTGGGAACTTTAATAACAGGTGGTTTTGATCCTGTTTTGAAATCTTCACCATTTTCAAAAAAGTAATTATCCTCAAAGATGAAATTAACATCATCATCACTGAGAAACACACCTAAATTATTTCTTACAAAACTATTATTTTTTATACTATTATTTTCTGATTTAATAAGCTCAATACCACGAGTCCAATTTGAAAAATAATTATCTTGTATACTATATAAAATCTGTATGAAGAAATTCACATCAACGGATCACTTCTTCACATAAACACCTTTCCCCACACTCTTAATCATCCCCCTCTTTTTCAACTTGAACAAAGCATCATGCACCTGTAGTTTCCTTAGGCCGGTTTTCTTCATCAGCATGGTTGCATCAAATCCCTTCTGACTCCTTTTCATAGCCCCAAAGACTGTTACAGGAATGGATATCTTTTTGGCTTTCTTAGCAACTGCCTTTT
>CP070836.1:316003-325335 GCA_020341795.1 Thermoplasmatales archaeon | reverse complement strand
CTGAAAACATTATAAAACTTGCTATTAAAGGAGGATGTAATGCTGTCGCATCTACACTTGGTGTACTTGGCTCTATTTCACGAAAATATGCACATAAAATACCTTTTATTGTAAAGATTAATCATAATGAGCTTTTAACTTATCCAAATAAATTTGATCAGATTATGTTTGCAGATGTTAAACAAGCTTGGGATATGGGTGCGGCAGCTGTTGGTGCAACAATTTATTTTGGTTCAAATGAGTCAAGTCGTCAGATAATAGAAGTCAGCAAAGCTTTCAAATGGGCTCATGAGCTTGGCCTTGCAACAATTCTTTGGTGTTATCTTCGTAATCCTTCTTTTATGGTTGATGGAATTGATTATCATACATCCGCTGATCTTACAGGTCAAGCAAATCATATTGGTGTAACAATTGAGGCAGATATTGTTAAACAAAAGCTTCCTACTATCAATGCAGGTTATCTGGCTCTTAACAATTCTGGTGTAAAGTATGGTAAATGGAATGATAAGGCTTATAATGATTTATGTTCAGATCATCCAATTGATATGACTCGTTTTCAAATAGCTAATTGTTATATGGGTCGTATTGGTCTTATTAACTCGGGTGGTCCATCTGGTGATGATGATTTTGCCCAAGCAGTAAGAACAGCTGTTATTAATAAACGTGCAGGTGGAGTGGGGCTTATATCAGGGCGTAAAGCATTTCAAAGACCAATGGATGAAGGAATTCAGCTTTTAAATGCTATACAAGATGTCTATCTCTGTGATGAAATCACAATAGCATAAATAAAATCTATTTTCTTTTTTTATGAAATTACAGATTTTAATAATATTACAAAAAGTATTCCAATAATTAAAGAAAAAATAGGTTTATGATTTGTAAGACTACATGAAGTTGGTATTATCTCATCGCTTGTTATATATATCATCAAACCAGCAGTTCCCCCAGCGATGATACCAATTACTGTCTCAGAGATATATTTATACCAAATTATAGCGATTAGAAAACCAATTATTATTGGAATTGCAGTTGATGAAGATAGTAAAAAAGATTTATATCTTTTTTGTGTAATGTGATAATATGGTGCAGAAGTGCAAATTCCTTCAGGTATATTATGAATCGCGATTGCAAGCGCGATTACTAAAACTGAAACTTGAGCTCCAGGTGCTTCTCCAAGGCCAATAGCCATACCCTCAGGAATATTATGTAAAAATATTCCTAATAAAAGATAAGTAGCTGTTTTTTTTAGTTTACTTCCATGTTCAGGTATACTAAGCTCAGGGTGAATATGAGGTATTAGTTTATCAAGAAAAAACATGATCAGCATTCCAACAACTATACCAAATGCGCACCAAAAAGCAGAAGAAAGTCTGATACTTTCAGGTATTAAGTCTAAAAAGGATATTGATAGCATTACTCCACCTGCAAAAGCAAGCATTATGTACATAAATGACTCAGATGGACGTCTGATAACTCCTAACAATGAACCAATTATGGGTCCAGCAACTGAGATTCCAAGAATTAGTAATATTTCTTGCATATTTACAACTTTTAAAAGTCCGTAAAAATATTTATGTATTAAATGTATCGAAATACATTAAAAATAAAAGATTTTCCTCCTATTGGAGGAATAATCTATAATGTTATAGCTTCTTCTGGACACTCGTCAATACAAGTGGCACAGTCAATACATGTTTCAGGATCAACCGTTGCTTTATCATTTTCTATTTTTAATGCTTCAACGGGGCATGTATCTATACATGTTTCACAACCTGTACATTTTACTTTGTCTATTGTTACTGCCATGTATTTGGGCATATCTGTAACTTATTAAAATATTTTTCTTAATTAGTATTTAAATAAAAATTATATTGTGATATTACTTTTAAGGAAAGAGATGATTTATTAATTAAAAGTAGGATTTATTTTTGGTATTATATCAGGTATCATAACAGCACTTGGGCTTATGGTTTGAGCTTTGGTACCAATTTAAAACTTATTGTAATAGGTGGATTTTAACAATTTCTATTGGTAATTCTTTTTCTGATGTAATAGGTATTCTTATATGTGAGGAATCTGAAAATAAGCATTCATCGCGAGAGATTTGGGAGTCGACTCTTGCTACTTTTTTTATAAATTTTTTATTGCTACTTCTTTTATTATTTAGGTGTTATTATTTGAGTTAAAAAAATGAAATAATTGTTAGTGTTTTTTGGGATTTTTCGTTTCATTCAATTTTTATCTATGATATCACAAAAGAATGTAATAATATAGTATGGTGTGAAGTTTCTGAGTATTTAATTATTGGCACCTTTGTTATAATTGTTTATTATTTCGGTCATCTTATATTGACTGTTTTGTTTAAAAAAAATTAAATAAAAAAAAGATAAAAAAAGTATTATTTTTATTGTTTTTTAGATGGTTTTTGTTCTTTTTTCTTGTCTTTTCGTCTTTTTTCTAATATTAGGAACAATAGTAGTATAAATAGACCTAATAGAGCTAACCACCAAAGTGACAATCCTTCTTGTGTTGGTTTTGGTTCTGGATCGACATTGATTATTACTTCGTTTGTTGAAGTTGTTTGACCGTCATCTGCTGTAACTGTAACATTATAGCTTCCAACTTTTATCCATGTATGGTTTATTTCAAATGGTATACCAGATGGTATGAATTCGCTTTCTGATGTGGTGTTGTCACCCCAGTCAATTATATATTTTATCTCATCTCCATCTGCATCTGTTGAAACAACTAGATAATTGTTTAATACATTAACCGTTACATTTCGGGGGCCAATTATTTCAGGTATTGATGGAGGTCTATTTGGTGTTATAATAATTGCTTGTGTTTTGTGTATATCACTGCTGTCTTCATCGTCTATTACTCTTAGTGTGACATTGTACGTTCCTTCTTCTAAATAAGTATAAGTTGGAGTTGATCCTAGGTTGATTTGCCATTCTTGATCTTCTGTAAATTTCCAGTCAAAGCGTACTATAAGATATCCATCTTCATCATTATCATGACTTGATGATCCGTCAAATTGTATTTGTTCATTTATTGTACCATAATATGGTCCATTTGCGTCTGCTGTTGGATCTAGATCGCCAGTTGCATCACCGTCTCCATCACCATCTCCATCACCATCTCCATCACCATCTCCATCACCACCTATTGGTGGTTCATCCTCATCAACGGTTGTGTTGTCTTCGTCTTGGTCGTTTTCATCATTTGGATCATGTGATTCTTCATCTACATATGCAATATTTGTAATAACTCCTGAAAAACCTTCATCAATTGTCACATTAATTGTGATTATATTTGATTCATTAAGCTCTAATACAGGTATAATCCACCAGTATTTCAAACCATTATAACCAGTTGGTACTGGATTTGAATTATCAAAGGTTACATTGCCTGGTAGTATGTCCGTAACATTAACATTTATCGCTTGATCTGGTCCATGATTTGTAACATTCAATGTATATGATATTGAGTCCCCACCATATATTTTTCCAGTAACATCAGATGATTTAATTATGCTGAGATCTGCGATTCCTAAAACTTTTGTATCCTCTGAAAATTGATTGTTTTCAAAATCGGTGTCATAAGTTTCACTAGATACTTGTACATTATTTGATATTGTACCAATTGTACCATTATTAATTGAAACATTTACTGTTATTTCAAAAGATTCATCATATGCAAGTGTTAAAATATTCCATATATATGTTTGATTAGAATAGTCATTTGGTGCAGGATCTGATGACAAGAAGGTTACTTCTTCTGGTAACACATCTGTTATAACTATGTTTTCAGCTGTTCCAGGTCCATAGTTTGTAACTGTAATTGTATATGTTAAATTATCACCGTAAACAGATGGATCGTTATCGTCAGTTTTTATTATGCTTAGATCAGCTGCATTACCTATTTCTGTTTCCTCTGTATCGATATTGTTGTCTAGTTCAAAATCATATGTCTCAGAGCTTACCTCAACAACATTAGTTATGTTTCTAGGTGTAATATTATCAACCATTACATTTACTGAAATAACTTCAGATGCTCCTCTAGCGATTGATGAAAAATTCCAGATATATTGTGAATCGATGATATCTGTTGGTATGGGATTTGAACTAATAAACAAAACTTCACTTGGGAGTGTATCATTAACTTCTACGTTTAAAGCTGCATCAGGGCCAATGTTATCAACTTGTATTGTGTATGTTAAGATCTGTCCAGGATAAATGTAATCAATGCTATCTGATTTATCAACACTTAAATCCGCAGCAATTACTATACTTGTTTCCTCAATTGCAATGTTATTTTCCGAAATTAGATCATTTGTTTCACTTGTTACATGGACCATATTTGATATCACCGAATCTGCATCAAAGTCAACTCGAACTATAACTTGGAAATTCTCAGAATCACCATCAGGAAGTAAAGGAATATTCCATATGATATTTGAATCAATGATATCTGAAGGAGCAGGTATTGCACTTATATAGGATACTCCTGTTGGAAGAGTATCTGTTAAAACAATATTTTCTGCATCATGTGGACCATTGTTTATCAATTGTGTATCATATATAAAGATATCATCATGAAATACAGGATCAGAACTATCTGATTTGGAAACAGCTAGATCAGCGATAGGTTGAACAACTGTATATTCGTTAGCAATATTGTTTTCTTTTAGAGGATCAAGAGTGTAATTAATTACTTCAGCTGAGTTTAAAAGAGTTCCACTAAATTCTGAATCAACTGTAACATCTAATGAAATGATATAAGAATCCCCAACATTAAGTGTACCGATATCCCAAACAAAGGTTGGAAAACTACCACTTGTTGCAGCTGGGACAGCATTATCAAGTATTACATTTACGGGTAATGTATCGATAGCTGTTACATTATAAGCAATATGCGGACCATAATTTCTAACAGTTAATGTGTAAGTAAAGGATTCACCAGGTAATACAGGGTCAGCGCTATCTGTTTTAACAATACAAATATCTGCTTTCGAAAGATCAGTATCCCAATAAATATTTGATCTATCTATCTGTGGTGCTGAATCAACATTTGGATCTCCTTGATCAGTTGCCCATGTGAAAAATGGGTTATCTGGATTAGAGATGTTTTCTAATTTTATATAAAGATCTATACAGTTTCCATCTATTCTGTAACCACTAATATTTATATCTGTTATATTACCAGGATAAATTGTATGGTCAGCATAGTCTCCATTAATAAAACCATCATTGTCAAGATCTTCTAGAAGATAAATGTCGCCGATTCCATCTCCATGTTTTTGAGATTCCTCGATAAATAGTAAATATTCTGCATCGTATACGTTTCCACCACTTGGTTCCATATTAAAAGGATCATCTATGTCAATAAACCATTTGTATCTTGAATCTGGATCAGATATAAAATCTGGTGTATCATAACATTCAAGTCTGAAATATAAATAGGAATGATTTTTATTATAATATGCATTTTTCACATCTCTATAGTCATCACCTGGTCCATTTTCTGCTGGATCCGAGTCTATTAAAGTCCAAGATGTTGGCCAGGATGGTCCATCGCTTGCTTCTTCAGATATTGCTATAATTGTTAATGCATTTAGTATTAACATCATCTGAATTATTCCAATTATTATTTTTTTTGTTTTCATATTTATCATATCTCCTAATTTTTTTCCTTTTTCTATCAAATAGGGATTTTATCTTTATTTTATGAATTGATTCAACTTATGCACTATATAAGTTTTATTGTACAATTCTTATAAAAAACTAGATATGAGTAATATTTTAAAAAAAAATTAGTTAATAAAGGTAAAAACAATGAAATTTATTTATATAAAAAGTTAGAGTTTATGTTATATTATAGTTATCTGGATTATCAAAATCCAAAACTGGATTATAAGTGTATGTTGGATGCGTTATATCAGTTACAAATGCTTTATCAATTGTCTTAGTTATAGTGACCATGTTATTATATATGTTGTTGTCTGTTGAATATGCAAATATAAAATTATCTCCTTTGATATTTGCTGTATGATATGCTTCAATATTAAACGTTTAGGCTTTGTATCCTTTAGGAATTATTATGGTTTATTTATGTTCAAGTTGTGATCTTGGTCCTGTTTTCTTCTCGGAAATACCTTCATAGGTGTTATCTGATGATTGTGTATCTAAGCAGCTGTTAATTATGCTACATGACGAAATAGCTGTTTCACTATTTGCATAATATTTCTGAGTAGGTGCTTATTAGATTAAATTATTAAAGTTTGTATTATAATAAAATTTTTTATTTATAGATTTATAAAAAAAAAATAAGAAAGGGTAAAACTTCGCCCTATCTTATAGGTTTTAATTTTTTTTACCTCTCTTTACTATTCTTCAGGTATATCTAAATAGTCCTCGCCTTTAACCATTCTAACTGATTCAATAACTACAGAGCCTTGACCGACTAAACCATATGCTTCGAATTCACCATTGCCATATTCACCGTTTGCTATGATTTTAGCCTCTACTGTAATATCGTGGTTACCAGGCCCTAAGTCAGCTACGACAAAGTTAAACGAGTGAGCCGACAAGGTTCTGAGTAGAAGATCTAGTTCCTCGTACTCAAGACAATCGTAGTCGATTGTGATAGCATATTCAATTCCATCCTCGTCTATCAAACCGTCACCATCGTTGTCAATACCGTCTGCAGGATCTTCATTAAGAAATCCATCGCCATCATTGTCGATTTGTGGGTCGGCTAGTCCAACAAGCAAGCAATCACCTGTAAATATTCCCATAAACTTCGCTGATAGTATTTGTTCTCTCTCGTCAAATGTCACTTCCCTTGGGAATGCGACACCAGCCTCTTGCATACCTACTGGTAGTGATGCATAGTTGCCGTCAACGCCGACTCTTATTAATATCTGAGCCTGAGCTTTAGAAGTATCCCATTCACCCAAAGGATTAGATGCTGTTACTTTACTTTTTACTTTCGTTCTAGTCCAAAGTCCTGTCTCAAGTGAGACATCTATGAATAGATCTTTCTGATTTGGTGTTTTGATATTCTGGGTAAGTATTGTTGTCCAGCCACTGTCATAAGGATTTGTCTCATCATCGGTTCCACTCCAATCAATAAGGGTTAATTCACTGACCTTTATCGTAGCTTTAGATGCTCTTATTCCGTTTCCGGAACTGTTTGCCCAAACTGCTCCTGTACCAGCTGCTAATAAAGCGATTATTAAAATTGGTGCAATTAGTTTTTTTATATCTTTATTTTTCATCCTCTCTTCACCTCCCTTCAATTTTTTTTAAGTTGTATTCTTGTATATTAAACATTATATATAACCATTTCTCTTTTTTTCAGTAATAATGTTACATAAAATATTTAAATAATTAAAAAAATTTGTTTTTTTAATATTAAAATAAAGTAGCAAGTTATATAAATATTATATATATAATTTATTTTTTATTTAAAAAGTAAAAAAAGAGAGAGATGTTTTATTTCAAGATGTTTTTATGTCATCAAATTAAAAAAAATGAGAGTTATGCCATATAATTTTATGACATTATCTCTAGGTTTTATCTAATTTGTTTAATAGTTTATTGGCAGTGCTTCTGTTACAGTGCTTATGAATTCTCCAGCATCCCAGTCCCATAACCAGAATGTGTTTTCAAATTCATCATCCCCGGTATATTCTTCATGTTTCATTGATGTTTGGAATTTAATGTATATCATAAGTTTATGTCCTATAGGAATTGGATCATCTAAATAGACATACACCCATAGTTCATCATCATCATTATATACAACAGCAGAAACACCAGGATGATCAGTCAATACCGTGGCATAACCATCTGGGTCGACCATTATTACTTCGACACCTCCACCAAGTTTTGCTGGATTTATATCAAATTCTTCATCGAATATGTCATAGAGCACTAAATCCTGTATATGACCTGTTATTGTTGCTACTGCATAGAATTGCCCAGGGTTTGTACTTTTTACTTTTAGTTGATTTTTCCCTCGGATAACAATATCAATTGAATCTAATGGTGTACCAAGCTCAGCTGGTTGTAATACATAATGTTCTCCATTTAGTCGAACATTGTCTATTAAAACACCCCAGCCCCAGGAGTTTATGCCTCCATCATATAAGTCACTGTAGGTAAATTTTATTCTTACGTCACTTTCGAAATCTGCTAAAGAACTGATATCTATAGGTATATCTGGATGAGCGGGGAATCCACCGACTAAATCCTCGGTTACAAAGAGCACCTCTGTCCATGTCAAACCTCCATCGTTTGATATATGAACCCAGAACATACCGCCACCTGCCATGTCTTCAAAGTCTCCATCGAAGCTAAGATAAATATTTCTATATATTGAACAGTCAATAGGTGCAGTAATGAGTTCTTCCAACGGGTTATCACTTTCTGATCCATAATCATCGTCATCAAACTCCATGAAAATTCCACTAGCACCACCATATTCGCACGCTGATGTTAATATATTATTACAAATCCATGTATCACCATTTATAGGAGCCTCATATATTGTCCAACCTACTGGTGGACAATCACCTTCGAAATCTTCAAGGTAGAATTCAATCGGCTCCCAAACATAAGGTGTAAACTCCACATCTGTGTATGTGAAATGTTTCTCAATAAATGGTGGTGTTGGTGGAGCTATTCTTTCTAAAGTCAGAAGTGCCCATACTGTAGATAATATATCTCCAGACATGGTCCCTGGAGAACCATCTTCCCAGACATAAGATGGTGAGCTAGGCCATGAACCATCAGCATTTTGTTGACCTATGAGCATATCTGCAAATTCTGCATACCAGTTATGTTCCGGAATATTGTCCATATCAAGATCTAAATGGGAGATTCCACTGTATTCAAGTCCTTTCATCAGGCAATATATTGCTTGATAATGATGTGTCAATCCCATATCCTCATCTATTAATCCATCACCATCATCATCTATCCAATTATATGGGTCCTCATCAACATAGCCATCTGTATCATCATCGATCCCAAGATCTCCTCTAAAACCTGGTTGCATATTCAGATCATTCCAATGTCTTTCAATGTAATCAATAGCATCTTTGAATCTTTGTACACTTGGATTATCTCCATAGAATGTCATCTCGAAAATTAGATTACCTGTTTTAAGCTCGTTCACCCAACCAGAGGCATCACCGTAACCAGAACCACCATCAGGAAGTATTTGAAGACCATCATCTAAAGGACCTTGATCGTTTTGTATATAACCAATCCATACATTAAGTTCTGTTTTTACCCACTGCGGAACTGTACATCCAAATTCTT
>CP070836.1:287012-315903 GCA_020341795.1 Thermoplasmatales archaeon | reverse complement strand
CATTCTCGATGCAAGATCAAGAACTTTTTTACTATAGGATTCATCTTTCTCGATTATGTCTAAAACAGCAAGAACTGTCGCACAATTAGCTGGAGGAAGGCTTGCTGAAAAAATAAAAGCTCTAGATGTATGTCTTATCCAATTACAAATTTCTTTTGATGCAGCGATATAACCCCCACAACTAGCAAAACTTTTTGAAAAAGTACCCATAATAACATCGATTTTATTTGTTAAATTGAAATGAGCAGCAGTACCTCGACCATTAGATCCAAGTACTCCAACTGAATGGGCATCATCTAAAAAGATAAAAGCGTTATTTTCCTCTGCTATTTCAACGATTTCATCCAATGGACAGATATCTCCTTCCATTGAAAAAATTCCTTCAGTTACAATCATTGCTTTTCCATTTGGAACTTTTTTAATTTTATTTCTTAAATCATCAATATCATTATGTTTATAGATTATTTTTATATCTTTTTTTATTTTTGATAGTTTTATACCATCAATGATTGAAGCATGATTTAATTCATCCGAAATAACATATTCATCATTTTTTGAAATAAGAGAAGAAAGCGCTCCAAGATTTGCTTGCATACCAGTAGAAAATACAACACAGTCTTCTTTACCAAGAAATTTTGCTAGTCTTTTTTCAAGTTCAACATGAATATAAAAAGTTCCATTTAATAACCTAGAACCAGTTGTCCCGGATCCATATTTGTTTATAGCTTTAATTGAAGCCTCTTTTACATAAGGATTAGCTGTCATTCCTAGATAGTTATTACTACCTAACATTATAACTTCTCTTTCATCCATATTAACTATAGGTTCTTGTTCAGAATAGATTATGTTAAAATAAGGATAGAATCCAAAGGTTTTAGCTATTGTTGGAAGTCCGATTCTCTGGTATCTTCTACATTTTTTATTTATACTATTATTAAGTGTCATAATTATCACTCCTTTTATTATTCATCATAATATAATGTTTAAAATTTATTTATTTTCTCTAAGTTTTCTACGAATGACTTTTCCAACGGCAGAACGAGGTAGTTTATCTCTATATTCAATAATTTTTGGTATTTTATAAGGTGCTAGGCTTGCCCTGCAAAAACTTCGTAACTCTTCAAGAGACACTTCAGGACATCCTGATTTTTTAACTAAGAAAGCTTTAACAACAGATCCATTTTCAGTTTGATGATTAACTACTGCTGCTTCACATATATTATGATGTGTTAGAAGTACTGTTTCTACTTCACTTGGCCATACATTATATCCTGACACTATTATTACATCTTTTAATCTATCAACAACTTGATAATAACCGTTTTGATCTTTTTTTACTATATCTCCTGTTCGAAGCCAACCATTTTTTAATGCTATATCTGTTTCAGCTTTATTATTCCAATAACCTTTCATAACACCAGGCCCATTAATCCATAATTCTCCACTTTTTTCTATATCATTAATCACTTTTCCAGATACTGGATCAACAATTTTTGCCCTAGTTTCAGGAAATGTAACACCAATGGATCCTATTTTTCTCTGGGTTTTATTTGGGGGATTAATATGTGTTACCGGTGATGCTTCAGTAAGCCCATATCCTTCTATTAAAAGACATTTTGTTTTTTCTTCAAAAATTTGAACTGTTTCATTTGGTAAGCTTTCTCCACCAGATACTGCTAAATGTAAAGAGGATAAATCATATTTATTTAATTTTTCATGACATGCAAATTTCTTAAAAAAAATTGGAACACAATATAGTATATGTAAATTATGATTATGTATTATTTTCATAACTTCAACTAGTTTTCTTGGATCTGGAACTAAAAACAAATTTGCTCCTTCATATATTGGCCATATAAATGAAGAAGTTAATCCAAAAATATGGGAAAAAGGTAAAATTCCACCAACCTTGTATTGATCCTTTGGCGTTTTAGATAAATAATCTTTCCAATAACTAATAATTACTGCTTGAGATAATAGATTATAATGTGTAAGCATAGCTCCTTTTGGACTTCCAGTAGTCCCTCCAGTATATTGTAAAATTGCTACGTCTTCTTTCGGACTAATCTTAATATCTACTTTTTTATTTTCTCCTTTTTCAATTAAATCAATGTATAATAATTCATTATCAATTTTGGTTTGATTAAACATTTTTATTAATTTATATAAATATTTTTTAACAAAAGGAAGTTCTTCTGAAATTGAAGTAATTACTATTTTTTCAACATTTATTTCTTTTTGTACATCTCTAATTTTATTTGTAAATAATTGTAATGTAACAATTACTTTAGGATTACAATCCTTTAAACGATCTACTATTTCCTTTACAGTATATAATGGATTTAATGAGGTAAATATTGCACCAATTGATTGAGCTGCAAAAAATGTTGTTATAAATTGTGGACAATTTGGTAAATAAACTGCTATTCGGTCACCTTTTTTAATACCCATATTTATAAAAGAATTACTCAATCTATTAACTTCTTCTTCAACCTCTTTATAAGATTTAAATTTTCCTTTAAAAAATGTGCAATTTTTGTCTTTATTTTTTTTAGTACTATCTCTAAATAATTCAATTAAACTTATATTAGGAATGTTAATTTTTTTATAAATTGTGTTAATGACTTTTTTTGTTTTGTTCATTGATTCAACCTCTATTCTTATTGATAATTATATATCATTTTTTGATATAAATATATTTTTTAGATAATAATGATTATCATTTCATTTTTTTAAATGCTTAAATAATAACAGTTAATAAACTTAACAGATATTTTTATTTACAATTACATATAAGTTTGTTTAGCAATTTTATCTAACATAATATTAAATATTTATTTTCTAATCATTTGAGATATGGATATGGAAATTTTTTTAGACATTCATAAGGACCTTCCAAGGCAAGGTTCTGGAAGAGATAAATATACACAGAAGGCTTTCGAGATAATTCCAAAAATAAACCAACCAAGAATTCTTGATATTGGATGTGGTCTTGGCATGCAGACAATAAAACTTGCAAAACTGTCAGATGAGGAAGTTATAGGAATAGATATATTTCAACAATATCTTGATCAACTTGATGGATTAATTACAAAAGAAAATCTCCAGAACAAAATTAAAGCAATCAATCTATGGATAATATAAAATTTCCTGAGGAATATTTTGATATCATCTGGGCTGAAGGTTCAATTTTTATAATTGGATTTGAAACCGGATTAAAAGATTGGAAGAAATATATGAGACCGAATGGATATCTTGCTGTTCATGAAATGGCATGGCTTAAAGAAAATCCACCAAAAGAAATCAAAGAATATTGGCAAAGAGTTTATCCAAAAATATCATCGATTGATAATATGATAAAAATAATTCAAAAATGCGGTTATAAAATTCTTGGACATTTTACTTTACCTAAGGATGCATGGTGGGATTTATATTATATTCCTCTTGAGAATCGTTTAAAAGATCTTAGAATTAAATATAAAAATAACACTAAAGCAATAGAGATGATAAATGAAGAACAATTAGAAATTGACTTGTTTCGTAAATATAACGCTTGGTAAGGATCTATATTTTTTATTAAGCAAAAAATTTAATCAAAATCATATTTGAATTGGTTAGTTTATATTATTTTATTTATCTTTATTCTAATTTAAAAAGTTTTATTACTCCATTTGTTGTTTTTATTTCGAGTGTATTTCCACCAGAACCTATTGTTCCTCTTAAGTGTTTACTAGAAGTCTCACTGGTTGAAATGTCTAAATCTTCAATAATTATTCCTCCATTAATAGTTGATATATTAAATTCTGCATTTAGAGATTGATTAATATAAAGAGATATTTCACCGTTTATTGTTTGTATTTTTATATTTTTTATTATATTTAATACTTCAGCGATGATTCCTCCATTTGTAGTTGATAAATCATCAATCCCAGATGTATTTTTTATGTTAATACAACCATTTGTTGAGCTTGCATTGATATAACCATCTACATCTTCAATATTTATAGCACCGTTAATAGATGATAGAATAGTATCTCCTTTTATTTTTGAAAGTGTAATTGGTCCGTTTGTAGTTGTAGCAGATTTTACTGTAACATTCTTTGGAATTTTAATTTCTAAATCAACTGCTCGACTTCTAATAGGTTGATCATGTTGTATTTCAATTGTTATTTCATTGTTAATTTCTGTAACTATGATTTTTGCTTTATCGAGATCTTCATATCCATATCTGCTTCTTTTTGTAGCATTTAGTGATATATTTTTTTCATCCCAAGAAACTACATTTATTAATCCATTTACTGTTGAGACAGTAAGAATTGTTTGATTATCTGCCTGATATTCATTTTCATAAAATTCCTTAACTTCATAACCTTCAACATTTATATTGATACAACCACTAAAAATAATAAAAGTAATAATAAAGGCTAAAAATGATACTAAAAATTTTGTTTTCATGCCAAGATTTCCTCTTATATATTAATGCTATATAATGAATTCTTTAATAAAATAATAGGTTTTATCACACTATTTATCTCTATTAAAAATTTCTCTTAATGGGATGTAATAAACTAAAAATGCGATAAATAGCCAAATTAATAATCCAGGGATAACTGGAGGAATTTTAAAAATTGCTATACTTAATCCTGATATTATAATAAATGCAACAATTACGCCAGTAAGTGCTTCTCCTGCAATAAGCCCTGCTGTAAACAATAAGCCTGTTCTAATAATACGCTCTTTTGGTTTTACCTCAGTTTGTTTGATAGCGAGTTCCCATTCACTTGCTTGTTCATTATCATTTGATTTATAATGTTTTTTGATTTTTCGATTTGTTATATGTCTAATGATACCACCACAGAAAATGGGAGTTGCAAGAGTAAATGGTAAATAAATACCAATTGCTACAGGAAGAACCGGAACATCTATTAAAATTAAAATAAATGCAAGAACCATCCCAGCAACAACAAAGGGCCAGGCCATTTCACCCCCAAGAACACCACGTACAACACCACTCATGAGAAAAGCCTGTGGTGCTGGTAACTCCGTACTACCAATCACATATGCTTTATGCAATGCTTGTACAACAAGTGCAAGCACCGGCGCTGCAGCAATAATTCCAACAAGTTCTGCTAATTGTTGCTTATAAGGAGTCGCTCCTATCATTTGACCAGCTGTCATTGATTGGAGTACATCTCCAGAGATAGCTGCACAACAAGCTATGACAGCTGCAATAAGAAGTGCGACACCATATGCTCCAACATTTCCAGATAGACCAAATCCAAAAAGAATTAATGAAGTTAAAAGTAAAACTGAAACTGTAACCCCTGAAGTTGGATTATTTGATGAACCTACTAATCCAGCCATATATCCTGCAATTGCACTAGCAATAAATGCAAAAAGTATTGCAAAAACTGCCATAACACCAGAAACAACCCAGTTATTTGAGATCCATGCATATAGTAAAAAAACAGGAATTGTAAGAATTCCGATTAAAATAAATACATATTTAAAATTTAAATCCTGATCAGTTCGTTTCTTAGTAGAAGATTGACCACTTTTTATACCAACTATTGCTTCTCTAATTCCATCTGCCAAATTATTTCTTAATTTAAAAATAGTCCATAATCCTCCAACAACCATGGCTCCGACACCAATGAATCTAACATAATTCTCCCATACATATAATATACCATCCATAGGGTCTAAACCTGTTTGTATGCCAGTTGCTAAAAGTATTAATGGTGTAATTATTGCCCATCCTATCATTCCACCAATAAAGACAAATGATGCTATTCGGGGTCCTATTATCCATCCGACACCAAGAAGTGCTGGAGATATTGCAAGTCCACCATAAACAAAGGATTCATTTTCTCCTCCAACTATATTATATTTTCCAATGTTGATTATTCCTTCAAGTTTTCCATGAAATGCTTTTATTCCAACTTGTCCAAATTTTAAAAGCGCTCCAAGTATTGCACCAATAAGTAACCATATTCCTCTAACATAAGAATTTTCTTTTTTACTTGTTTTTCCATCACAAACAGTAGTTGTTAGTACTGCTGCAACAGCAACTCCTTCGGGAAATGGCAGATCTGTTTTAATAATTAAAGCACGTCTAAGAGTGACCATCCATAGGACACCTAAAATACCTCCTAACGCTGCAACTATAGTTGTTTCAAGATAATGAATTTCCTCCCATGCCTCAAGAAGAACCATTGCTGGAATTGTGAATATAACACCTGCTGCAAGAGCTGTTCCTGCAGCAGCTCCCATCATTCCAATATTAACCTCAAGGATTGTCCCTTTCAATGGTTTTAGAAGAGCAAAAGCCATAACTGCTCCTGGAATTGCTGCAGAAACAGTCATTCCTGCATATAATCCAAAATATGCATTTGCAGATCCTAAAACAATAGCTAATAATGCTCCAACAAGTAGTGCTTTTGCTGTTAGTTCAGGTAAGCTTGTAGTAGCAGGAATAAATGATTTGAAGTCTCCTCGAGATGACATTTTGTTCTTATCACTTTATATTAGTTTACGGATATATAAATCAATCGTAATTATATAATATATAAGATATTAATTTTTATAGAAACTTTTGTAAAATAAATAAATTATTAGATTTAAAAATTTCAATTCAAGTGGTAATATTAATAACTTTTTATTTTCTTTCTTTAAAATCCAATGAGATTGAATTAATACAAAATCTTTTTCCTGTAGGATTTGGATCATCATCAAATACATGACCAAGATGACCTCCACATTTACTACAGACAACCTCAACTCTATTAATGCCAAAACTTTTATCTTTTTTTAATTTAACACTTCCTTTAGATATTACCTCCCTAAAACTTGGCCAACCACAACCTGAATCAAATTTTGTTTCAGATGAAAATAAAGGATTTTTACAACCAGCACAAATGTATATTCCTCTTTTTTTATTATACAAGAATTTTCCACTAAATGGTGGTTCAGTACCTTTTCTCCTTAATATCTTATACTCTGAATCAGTTAGTATTTCTTTCCATTCTTTTTCAGAATATGAAACCTTTTTATTCATATTTATTAGATTTACGTGATTGAGATATCAAAATATCTAAAATTGTTGAATATAGTAGAGAAAAGATTGTATATTTTTTCCCAAAGTATGCTCATCCTTTCAAATAATAGTTCTTTGAAGCTTACTTCTTTTAATCTGCTCTTAATAATAAAGAATGGCCAGTTTATTTTTCCACCTGAAAAAACATATGAAAGGACAGGTATAGATTGTTTCAATACATTTCCATCTCTTGAAACAGAAATAACACATGCATGCATTCCATAATATTTACCTGGTGGAAATGATGAATTATCTGGTGATGCATCTACTTCAAAGCTAAATTTACCTTCGCTATTTGTAGTCGTAGTTTGTCCTCTACAAGTTATTGTTGCACCTGAAAGGGATAAAAAATTAAGTTTAACTGAACCTGTTACTAAAATAGGCTCAGTCCATGGTTCAGCTTCAATCCATTCTAGGAAATCAATAAGCCGAGAAAGATAATCATTCAAAACAGGATTTTGAATTAGTTCTAATAAACCATTTAATAAAGAGATAACTTCTCCTATAAAACTATCTGTTAAAGTAGTTATCATATTATCTACTTCTTCGAAATTTAATGAAAATAACTCGGTAAGAAGATCTCTGAAGAAACCAGGGACAAATATCATTTCGTTAATAGCTGTTACAAATGTAAGTGCTATTATGAAGAAATTGTTAAATATATTAACTACTAATTCAACTCCTTCTATAATTAATGCAATCCCCTCTGCTAAAAATATATACAACCAGCCTAGTCTATCTTTAATTAGTTGAACTATTTCATCCACGAGATCCTCGAAAATACTTGCTGCTTTCCAATACAAATTAATTAGATTGTTTAAATCTTCAATTGTTTCTGCGTTGTTTAATTCCACTGCTGGAATTTGTTGTAATCCATATTCATATACTGCATTTGCAAGTTCTATTATGTCTATTTCATTGTCTGTATTAATAATAGTGTTGAAAACTTCATAGGCTTTTGTTTTTTCTTCCCCTTCATAATTTGCTTCTATAAAATTTTCGAGTAATTGTCTTTGTTGACTTGTTATATAAAATTCAGGTATTTCATAATTAGTTTGGCATATTTTTTTTATGTCACTTCTAGTTTCTGTTTTTGCTATTGTTGTAAATGGTACCATTAGCATTATTATTGCAAAAAAGCATGCTATCAATACTTTTTTCAAATCTTTTTACCCCCCTAAATTTTTCCTTATTATATTATTATAATATGATACGTTATTGTACTTAAATCTAACGATATAAATATCGTCTATTAACGATAGTCATTTCATTAATTTAATTTTTATTATTATTTATAAATAATAATATGCTAGTTTAATTATAGTGTAAATAACCAGAAAATTTAGAAATAAAGTTCTTTAAATATTAAACAAAATATTTATTTTTTTTATTTTTCATTAAATGGTTGTCATCCTCTAAGTATAACTGTTTTATCAAAATTAAAAAAGTAGCTAATGACAATATGGACATATTTGTAATATTAAAAAATTATATACCATCTATTTGTATTTTTACAACCCTTGAAAGTCGATATCCAATAACAACCATCATAAATTCTTTTTTTATAAACTCATTATCAAGATTCTTATCACCAGTATCAACACGAATAACTGGAGTAGATGCAAGCTTTGCAGGTGTTGAAATAACAATAATATTATCAGGAGTAATTTTTTTTATAATATTTGGACTAAGTTGAAGATTACCTCGACCAAGAATAAAACCTTGCGCACCAATTGGGCTAAGAATTACTTTTATTTTAGAATATTTATTTAATAATTTAATTAAATCTGATTCATTAAGATCATTACCTATAACTTTATTCTGAAAAACAGCATCTATTCCTAAAAGGGTATTTTTTAGCCCTATTTTTTTAGCAACATAATCTATAGTTCCACCTGATCCAAACAAATATAAATAATTCTTGTTTTCCTCCATTTCCTCAACAATATGCTCAGTAAGCTCATCTCTTATAGCATCATCTGAAACATTTTCAAAGATAGATTTACCAACTTGTACAAACGTAGGTTCTACTACACCTTTTGCTATACCAAAAAGTCGAATATTCCAATCACCAATACGATAGCGTTCTTCATCAAGGTCCATTATTTCAACATCACCAATAGTAAGTCGACCATTTGCAAATTCATGAAGCATTTTTGCACTAGCATCCGTGTTAATACCAAAAACACCAGAATGCATTTTCACACCAGCAGGGATTCCAAGTATAGGGATTTTATTACCAATCACTTTAAAAATATCTCTTGCTGTTCCATCTCCTCCACAAAATAATATTAAATCTACTTTTTTATCAAGTAGTATATTTGTTGCAGCTTTCGTATCTTTACTGCTTGTAATCCTTTTTTTTAATTTATAAACAATTTTATAGTTTTTAATACCTGATTTTATAAGTTCATCCTCACCCATAATGCCTGAACATGTAAACCACTCGATATCATCCTCTTTTGAATATTTTGAAAAAAAATAACCTATAGCTTCTTCAGCTTTTAAATGAGCAATAGGTTTTGCACCAAGTTTTATTGCTTCGTCAACAACTCCATCAGTACCTTTTAGACCAACTCGGCCACCCATACCAGCAATGGGATTTACTATAAAACCAACCTTTGTAACCATATATCTTGAAAATACCAAAATAAAACGGTGTATTTAAAAACTTCATAAAAAGAAAAAATAGGATTTGAGCTGACAAATTCTGCCAGCTCTTAATTATTGAGTTTTTTTTATTTCTTTTTCAAATAGGGCAAACCTGTTCTTTTATTTACACCAACAGTGTAACCACTTGGAAGTTCACATGGTTTACCACTTTTTGGTGTCCTCTTACTAAAGAAGTAAATTGTTTGTGTTCTCCCCCCTTTGAGTTTTACATCTCGTGTATATAATGTCCATCCATCATGTACATATGGCATAAACTCTACCTCCAGAAGTGGAATGATACTTAATACATTTAAGTTTTTTGATATTTCTCTCCTGTTTTTAGTCTCTTATACCCTTTTCAGAGATTGTAAAAACAGCTTCACCTTCAGGAAGGTGAGGTGAATCAATGAGTCTAGCGATACGTTTAGGACCTTTACTTTTTCGCAAATATATCCTAAATGTTGCAGTATGACCAACTATATGTCCTCCGATTGGGCGTGTTGGATCACCAAAAAAAGCGTCAGGTTTTGCAGCAACCTGATTTGTCACGCATACAACGCCATTGTTTAAATCACTCCATCGGAGTAGATCATGCATATGCCTATTGAGCTTCTGCTGTCTATCTGCAAGAGCTCCACGACCAATGTATTCAGCTCTGAAATGCGCAGTTAATGAATCAACTACAAGTAATTTAGCAGAAATATCCTTTGAAAGCTCTTTAACCTTTTCAACAAGTAGCATTTGATGATTTGAGTTATATGCTCGAGCAACATGAATTTTTGAAAGAACTATTTCAGGATCTAACTCATAGGCTTCAGCCATCTGAATAATACGTTCTGGTCGAAAAGTATTTTCAGTATCTATATAGAATGCTTCACCATCTAATCCACCCTGTTCTTTCGGAAGTTGAACAATTACACAGAGTTGATGACCTATCTGGGTTTTTCCAGATCCAAACTCACCAAAAAGCTCGATGATGGATTGAGATTCAAATCCTCCTCCAAGAAGTTCATCTAAAACTTTTGAACCAGATGTAAGATGGCCTACTTGTTGTCTTTTTTCAAAAAGTTTTGCTCCTGTTTCAAAACCTCCGATATCTGCTTGTTTTCTAGCATCTACAATTATTTTTGAAGCAACAGCTTCACCTATTTCCGCTGCATCTGCAAGTTCAGATGGTGATGCTACAGCAATGCTCATTATATCAAGGTAACCGGCTTCTTTTAGTTTATCAGCAGTAGCAGGGCCAACACCTGATAATTTATCGATTGTTTCATTACCGTTGCTATCTTTCCCCATAAAAATCCCTTTATATAATAGATAATAGTAAACATTTATAAAAGTGTAATGGGGATTACTAAAACTATTATATATTAAAGAAACTAGGATTAAATAAAATGATTAAGGAATATTACCCATGGAGTGGAGAATTTACTGCATGTAATTCAAATAGTTGTGTTGCTGTAGTAATTCTAAATATTGAATATACTCCCCCAGATAAGGTTGCTATTTATGGTCCCCTTAAAACAGAAAATATTGGCATAGAAAAAATTGTTGCAAATTTAATATCAAATCCTAATATTAGATTTCTTGTTATTTGTGGAGAAGATATTAGAGGTCATAAATCTGGCTCATCAATTGTTGCTTTAAATAAAAATGGAATTGATGCTAAAAATAGAATAATAGATGCACCTGGTGCAATACCTTATATTGAAAATATTGATAAAAAAGCCATAGATAGATTTCAATCACAAATAGAAATTATAAATTTAATTGGAGAAACAAATAAAGAAATCATCGATAAATCAATTGAAAAATGTATTGAAGAATCTCCACCTAGTTTCGGAAAGTCCTATATTTCGATAAGGATAAAACAAAAAACTGCATCTTTAGATGATAAGAGAGCATTACATTCAAAAATTGTTTTAGGTTACCTGGGAAATGTAAAAAAAAGAGGCGAATAGATGTTTTCATTTACAAAAGAACAAAAAATAAATGATATTTCAGGAATAATAATTGGAGGTCAACCTGGAATATATCCAACTGTATTATTTGGAGGTTTTTTCTTTAAAGGAGTTCCAGATTATGAGTCTTCAAAAAAGCTAATTAAAAATATGTATGATTTAAGTAATAAAACCGGAAATCCCGTGATTCCTGATTTTTTTATTAAAAAAAAAAATTACATTGAAGATACTATAAATTTTATCATTGATAATGTTCCAAAAGATAAACCATTTTCAATCGATATAATTGAACCTGATTTAAAAATTGAAGTTCTATCTTATCTTAATGAAAAAAATATTCTTACAAGGACTGTTTATAATTCAATTCATGTTGGAATTACGGATGAAGAAATAAATGCATTAAAAAAATTTACTCCAAATACTGTAATTCTTGTTGCTTTTAATCCAAAAGATAAATCTCCTGATGGAAAAATTGAAGTTTTGGAAAATGGAGCAAATCTCACAAATATAGGGCTTTTAGCATTAGTAAAAGAACTTAAAATAAAAAATGTTCTTGTTGATACAGCTGCTATGGCACCTGGTGATAACAGTGGCGCATCAATAGCAGCTATTCCAGTAATTAAAGAGGAATATGGATATCCAACTGGTTGTGCGATACATAATGTTGTAGAAAAATCAAATTGGCTTAAAGATTTTAATAACGCAAGAAAAACTGTTGATGCCTCATCAAATATGAATATTTCACTTTTTGGTGGAGATTTTGCAATATATGGACCTGTTGAAAACTCAGATTTAGTATTTCCAATAGTTGCATGGCAGGATATTTTAGTATCAGAATATACTGAGAACTATTTTGGAACAAAACCTGTTGAGTTTCATCCTCGGAGGAAATTATTTAGATGAATAACAAAATTGAAACCTCAGTAATTGGTAGCTACCCTGTTCAAATAGATAGATTATCATTAATGAATAGTTATTTCAACCAATCAATAAGTTCTTGGAATGAATATATTTACCAAGCTGTAAATGATATGATTTCTGCGGGTATAACTATTATATCTGATGGACAAACAAGAGATCCATTTGTAAATATTTTTATAAGAAAACTTAGGGGTTGTCGTATAAGATATAGAGCAGAAGTAATAGATAAAATTGAATATGATGGACCAATAATAATTGATGATCAAAAATATGTTAGAACACTAATTCCAAATACTAAAAAAATAGTAGGACCAATAACTGGCCCTTACACACTCATGAGATCATGTTCAGATTTATTCTACAACGATGAAAAACAACTTGCTTTTGATTTAGCAAATGCATTAAATAAAGAAATGATAAATTTACAAAAACATGTTGATCTCATAAGTATAGATGAGCCATTTTTTAGTGTAAATATACCAGATTATGGAAAAGATTTAATGTCTGTATTATTAAAAGATGTTAAATGCTCAACAAGACTTCATGTATGTGGAGATGTATCAGAAATAATACCTAATATTTTAGATATGCCAGTTGATATTTTATCTCATGAATTTAAAGCATTACCAAAATTAATTGATAAGTTTAAAGATTATTATATTAGTAAAAAAATATGTTTAGGATGTGTAAGATCAGACAAAGATTCTATTGAGACAGTTGAAGAAATTACATCTCATATAAAAAAAGGATTAAATATATTTAATGATAAAATTGTTCAAATATCTCCAGATTGTGGCCAAAGAATGCTTCCACAAAAAATTGCATTTCAAAAATTAAGAAATCTTTCATTGGCAGGTGAAAAATTAAATGGTTGAGAAAACAGTTACTTTAATAAATGCAGAAAAAACAAAACAAAAAGATATATTACTTGATCCTGCTGGTTTTTTTGTAATAGAAATTGACAGAAAAGAAAAAAAAATACGAGTTGAATATTTTTTAAATGTTTATAAGGATAAAAAAATTGTATCTGGTAATCTTCAGAAGGTATTTATAGGTAAAAAAGCAGATGCTTTAAGTGATACAATTGTTAAAAATGTACCAAAATTATTACCAGAACATTATATGTATCTTGGACGTGAACTCTTAAGTGCGCAATATGCACTTGAAAAAAATAAGAAATATGTTCAAGGTGGCTGCTAGATTTTTTTTATGTATCCTCGACCATTAAGATGAATTTCTTGGTTGTCATTTTTTTGTTTTATATCAAAATTGTTAATCTTAATTCTATCTCCCTGTTTAAATTTTTGTAATTCTTTTACTTTTTCATCCCATATGGTAATTTGTTTTGTACCATTTTTTGTTTGAACTTTTATATTAGTAACAAATCCAAATTCCCCATTATCTTTAAAAAATGATTTAGTAGGTTGAACTTCAACGAGTTCTCCAGATAAAGAGATTTTTTCTTTGATCTCATCCTTTATATTTATAAATGTATGTTCTTCTTCTAAAACTTCTATTAATCCCCATCTGCCAACATTTATTTCAAGTCCATTATAACCATCTTTTACATAACCATTTATGATTTTTATAGAAGTATTTTTCTTTATTTTTTTATTTTTAACAAGGTCAACATCTTTATCCCATAATGCTAAATTACATGTACCTGTTTCATCTGTCAATTCAAGATTTACAACTCTACCTAGTGAACCATTTTTCCTATTGAAATTCCTTTGATTATTAATTTTTGTAATTTTACCATAAATCGTACATTCCTTTCCTTTATCTAGGTCTTTGATTTTACAAATATTTTGTTTGTTTTCACCTAATTCATCAACAATTAATAAAGCTGCAGTTTCTTCATCAAATAAATTATCATAATCTTTTTGAATTTTTTTTATATCCTCTTCAAATTCATCTTTTGTTTTGAGATATTTAATTTTTTTATAAAGCTGCTCTTTACTCTTCTGCATCCATAAATATGTAATACATCTCATTGTTTAAAGCTATTGATTAATAATATTTTATTATTATTTATAAATTTTCATGCTAATAGGTTTTCCACAATAGATACATAAAAAAAGCGTTAGATCGTATCATGTAATTACAATATCGACATCTCAATGATTCTATAGAAATTTTCTTTTACTCTTTGATTATTAAAATATATTTAATAATACATAAAATTTTAGATAATATTTTAAACAAATGTTGTTAAAAACATAAAAAAAGAGAAATAAAGAGAGATAAATATTATTTTATAATCCCAGTATCTGCTTTATTAATAAAAAGGAGTTAGGATATCTCTCAAATATATCTTCAATTAATAGATGCAATGATGATCTAAACATATTTTTACTTTTAGAAAGCATTACTAATGATGGTTCAGACCATTCGCTCCATTGACCAAAGCTGTCAAATGCTTGAACTTTGACCTCGTAACTACCGGCACTCTGCCAGATATGTGATGCACTAACCGTTTCCCCTGCTTTTGTTGGACCAATTATTTCATATTCTCCGTCACCCCAATCAAACAGATACGTCAATTCGTCATTATATGGATCCTGTGCATTTGTCGTAAATGTTACAGCTTTACCTGTTTTTATATTACTTGGCCCATCTGGTCTTTCAGGTTTATTTGGTGTTTCATCTTTTTGTATATCTACTATTGTATTTCTAATTATTTGTTGTCCATTATATGTTGTTTTAACACTTACCCAATGAACTCCTGGTGTTGTCCATTTTTCGTTAATAATTGAACCTGTTGCATCGTCAAATTCTCCATCGTTATCTAGATCCCATGAACATGTTATTGGTTGGTTATCAGCATAAGCTCTTAAGCTGATTTGTTCACCTGGATATCCATCTGAGTCACTACTGCTTCCAGATGTAAAGATATTTACTCCTGCTTGAGATTGGTATCCTCCTAATTTCAGACTTGGATCTCCATGTAGCACCCATTGTTGTACTGTTTTTTCATGACCTGAATCCCATCCGAAATCTGGAACACCTTCAGTTCTGAATACATTTACATAGCTTGTAAGAGTTTGTGCATACGCATTACCTAGGATGTCATGGTTTTCTGTACCATATTGTCTGAAAAACTCTGTTGTAATCCAGTTGTCAAGACCCCCAGTTGTACACCATTCATTTAAAATTCCGTATCCATAACCAGTGTTTCCCATACATGCAATGGATCCTCGCTTTGAGAGACTAGTTAGATACCATGCCCAGCATTCAGCTGTAGGTCGACCATAACAATGAGTCCATAGTTGATTTGTTTTATCTAGAATAGTTGGAATTAATGATACATTAAAGTCACTATTATGACATCCACCTACTACGACTACAGGATTTTTATAATCATTTGTAAGCTTATCCATTGGAAGATACGGTGGTCCATTAAAATCAAATACTAAAAGTCCTTCAGTTTCACCTTTATGTCTATTTCCAGGAACTCCAGGATAATGGTTACCCCACCAACCAGGACTTCCATGACCTGAGAAGAATACAAAACCTGCACCATCTGAAAACTCAGAAATCACCTGGCTTTGATCAGTCCATTTACCATTTGAAGTCCATAGAAGTTCTTTTTCAAAATCATTAGGCATATAATAAAGTCCTCCTCCACGATCATGAAGAAGTTCTTCACCTGTTGTCCATTCACCTTCGTAATATGTAAGACTATTAAATCTTTGATCTTCGAAAACTAATTCACCTTCGCTGTTTTTGGCCCATACTCTTATGTCTGTTGTATACCCATAGGGTTTTGGATCATATGTTTTACCACGAATAAAAAGTACTCCATCCTGAAAATCAATATCAGCCCAGTGGAGATAACTGTTAAGATATGCTTCACTACCCTTTGGAGTATAATGGAAATCTGTATTACCAAGAATATCACCATCTGATACGCTTACTATTTCTGCAACTGGATCAAATGGATAGTTAAGCCCAGTTGTGAGATGGTCATCATGGTTAAATGTAAGTTTTGTTTCTTGTGAACTATCAATTGTTATTGGTATTTCATCAATTGGTCCTTTTATCCCCTCAGGATTTTCACTTTGTGCGTATATTGTATATTCGCCATTTGGTAGACCGTTTGTATCCCATTGGATATCCAGGTCAAATTGATCTAAGAATCCGTCACCGGATACAGCGATTATTTTTTCAAACCATGATAAATCAGCACTTGTTTCATAAGCTATTATTTTATCAACTATGATTTTAACCTCATTAGTGTTTCTGCAACCTAGTCTCCCAACTGCTACATCTGGAAATAGATCAAGTCTATCTCTACTTGCTCCTCTCCATTCAGCAAAAATTCCATTGTCATTTGAATCCCAATCATCAAACTCTCCTTCATCATCATAGATATCTGCATAGTAATGATCACAACAGTAACCGGGTTCACCTTCGTATAAGTTTGAGTATCGAACTGGTACATACCACCATTTACTTGAACCTTGATTTGCATTATCTCTTGGTTTTGCATATATTAAAGATCTAAGACCTCCTACAAGACAAACATATTTGACTCCCCAATCCTCAAGTGCATCTTTAATGAAATATTTAATTTTCTCAGGTTCATCTGCACCAGTGTATCCATTATAAATATCTTCAGTGGTTTTCAAAATTGTGTTGACTCCATAGTTATTTTTATGGTCAATTAAAGGTTGCACATCCTCTGAAAATTCTGAAGGTGCAATAATTACCATATCATATTCAACATTTAATGGAAATGGATTATTACCTGGTGTATATGAAATATGATAATCTAGTCTATCTGTATATTCGACAATGTTTGTTATAGGATTGTATCTAGCAGGGTAACCATGTATCGTTAAAATTGTTTTATGATTCATGTTTTTATCAAGACCAACACCAACATCATAACTAAACCAATCTGATGGAAACAAACTATTTTGGCTGTAAATTTCCGCGTCCATTTCTTTTTTATTTGAAACAACTAATAAGTCCTTTCTAATAGGTTCTGGTGCTGGAGTTATTTTGCATTCCAATTCAATTGTATTAATTGTTCCTATCTCACATGTTATATCGTTTATTTTTGCACCAAATGGTAAGTAAATTATTTCAGTTTTAATTGGAAGCATTGGTTGACCTGTATTAAAAATTCGATTATTTGCACCTTGTATATTTATTTCAATAAATCCTTTTTTTTCTACATGAGTAGGTGCTAAAAAACTCATTTGAATAGTTGCTTGTTTATCACTTGCTTCTACATATATTGTTAATGTAGCAAAACTACTAAAAATTAGTAGTCCAACTACAAAAAAGGATACCTTTTTCATTTTTTTACCTCCACCTATCATATTTATATTATATCTTATAGTGAGAGGTATTTATAAAATTTTTTATTAATTAAATAAAAAAAAAGAAAAAATAAAAAGTTAGGGATTTATTCTTATATCCCTAATATTTGTTGCAACAGTTGGAATACATTTGGATATCGCTGTAGTAGGTTTTCAAGTATAATATGTAATACTGTCATTGAGATTTGTTTGGATTTTGTAATACTTACTATATGTGGATTTGACCATGGGCTTTCTCCTGCGAAACTGTCAAATGTTTTTACTTTTATGGTATAAACTCCCTTTAATGTCCATCTGTGTGATGCAGTAATTGGTTCTCCTGATTGTTTTGGACCTATTATGTCATATGTTTCGTCTCCCCAGTCTATTAGATATACTAGTTCGTCATCATTAGGATCAATTCCTGTGAATGAAAATTCAGTATTATCTGCTCCACTTATACTCTTTGGACCATTTATTGTTGGTTTTTCTGGTAGGTCTTTTTTGATTTCTATTATCTTTGAGTATGTTAATGTTTCGGCATTATTTGTTGCTTTTACACCTAGTAGATATATACCTGGGGTATCGAATTGTACTTCTACTTCACTTCCTGTATGGTCATCATATTGTCCATCCTCGTCTAAATCCCATTTGTATGTATACGTGCTTTCACCTGAGACCTGTGCTAATTCTTCAATATTGTCATTTGGAAAACCTGTGTCATCTCCTATGATACGTACTGTTTTACTTGTAGATGGGTATCCTCCAATCTTAAGACTTGGATCACCTATTAATGCGAGTTGTTCCATTTCTTTTGCATCAAGTTGGTCATCCATTGGTGGGAATGTCTCTATATATTTTAGTACTCCACCACCCCATACTTCTCCAAGGATATCAACACCTTCATCTATAGTTTTATAGATTTGTCCAAAGAAATAACCACCTAGTGCCTCAACAATATCAGGTTCATTGTTACCATCACCATCTAAATCTCCAGATTCACCAGTTGCACCATATCCAAGACCAGTGTTACCAATTGTTGCAAGTGATCCACCGTTTATCTTTCTAGCTAAATGCCAACTCCAACATTCTGCGACTATATTTCCATAGCACCAGGTTTTTTGTGAGTTGTCTTTATCAAGTAATGTGCCAATTGCTGATACATTAAACTGGCTGTTATGACATCCTTCAACGTTACAAATTGGATATTTATCTTTGTTGGATATTACCATGAAGTCATCTACTTGTATTCCTCCAGTCCATTTATTCTCTCCAGGCCAGTGTGTGTTCCAAGAGCCAGGATTTGCATGACCATCGAAGAATATATGACCTGCTCCTTTTGAAAGTTCTCTTACTATATTTTCTGCTGTTGGTGTAAATGAAGGATTACTTGTTTTGTATGATGCATATATTTTAACTGGATCAAACTCTGTCATATATTTCTCTAAAATATTATCTGATGTAAATTCACCCTCCAAAATTTCTTCTGGATCATGAAATGAGTCTCCACCAACAACGATAAAAGTATTAAACCAGTCAGCACCATAGGCTTGGTTTTCATAATTCATTATCTTGTTTGTCATGATTTTTACTTCCCAGACATTTCTACATGGTAGACGTCCAACGTATACATCAGGTAGAAAGTCTAAAACATCTCTATCAGTTGGCCATCTTGTCCATTGTGCATATATACCATCTCCATTTGGATCCCAGGATTCAAAATTACCTTCACTATCATAAATATCTGCAAAATAAAGATCTGTTATATACCCAGGATCTGCTGTTTGACCTGTTTCATATCTCATATTATTGTATCTTGCTGGTAGGTGCCAATCTTGATCTCCTATACTTAGACTATCTCGTGGCTTTGCCCAAATTAAAGAGTCAAGTCCCCCTACAAGCATTACATATTTAATTCCATGAGTCTCAATTGCATCTTTAATGAAGTATTTGATTTGCTCAGCATGATCACCACCAGTGTATTCATCATATATTTCGTTTGTAGTTTTAATATAAGTCCTCATACCTTTGTTGTTTTTATGTTCTATTAATGCCTGCAGACTATTATCATATAGTTTTGATGGCGTTATTATTACAAGGTCAAAATCTGCATTTGTCTGAAGAATTGGAACCTCGGGTATTTCATATTCGATTTCAATGGTTAGCTCTGTTGCATAAGATAGTATATTCTGCACTGCATTGTATCTTATTGGATAGCTATGTATTGTAAGAAATGTTTTATGCTCAGAGTTTTCATCAAGTCCTCCAGCAGTGAAATATTTACACCAGTTTTCTGGATAATAGGTGTTTTGGTCATATACTTTTGAACTTTGTGTATATTCAATTGTTTTTGTAACTGTTCCAATTATTTGTGGTTTTGGTGTTGGAACAATTTTGTGTGCTAACTCTATTGTTTGTATTTCATTAGGAGTACAAATCACTTTTTTTATCTTTGTTCCAAATGGAAATTTAAGTGTTTCAGTATATATTGGTAATACTGGTTCACCTTCATGATGTAAATAACGATTTGTACCTTCCACATCTAACTCAACATATGACTCAACTGCACTTTCTTTTATAATTGGTTTTTCGAAATTTATTGATAATATTTGTTTATTACCTGCTTCTGCTCCTGTGTTTATTGCAGCAAAACTACTTAAAAATAGAAGTCCTACTACAAAACATATAATTTTTTTCATCTATTTATCTCCCCTAAATTTAGTGTATTTTTCTTTTTACCTATATGTTTTATATTTATATAATCTTTTTTATCAACTTAAAAAATAAAAAAAAGGTTTTTTTAATTATTTTTCAAGTATTTCTCTTAGTAATGGAAATGCGTTTAGATATTTTTCTAGTATGTTTTCAAGTATTTGTAGTAATATTGGGTAGTTGTTAATATTTTTGGCTTTTCCATCAGTTTGATATCCCCCTATCTTTAGACTTGGATCACCTAATAATGGCCATTGTTCAACTGTTTTTGCATCTGTTAGATCTTTCATTCCTGGGTAAGTGTCAAGATATTTCTTTTCAGCTCCACCCCATACTTCTCCAAGGATATCTTTTCCCTCTGCAATTGTTTTATAAAACATATGTATTTGATATCCACCTACTGCTTCAAGCGTATCAGGTAGGTCTATTCCATCACCATCTTGGTCACCATGGTTTCCTATTGCACCATATCCTAATCCTGTATTTCCAAGGCTTGCAATTGTTCCACCAGTTGAAAGTCTTACAAGATGCCAGGAAAAACATTCTGCTACTGGTTCTCCATGTGTCCACATAAAGGGTTCTTCCAGAGTTGTTGCTGTTAGTGTGACATTGAACTGGCTATTGTGACATCCTCCAATTACAACAACTGGAAGTTCTAATCCATTTTTTATTCCTGAAAAATCTGCAACATCAATTCCACCAGGTGTATCACCCCAGCTAAAAATTCCTGGCCAGTGTGTATTCCATGATCCTGGATGTCCATGTCCTTCAAATAGTAAATGTCCTGCACCTCTAGTGATTTCATTTACTATATTTGTTGGACTTGGGATAAATTCTGGTTTGATGTCTTTATTACTTGCATAAAGTTTTACGGGATTAAATTCACTCATATAATTTTCTTGAACGTAGTCGCATGCTACTTCTCCCTCGTTATAATTTGTTCCAGAATCATCATGTGAGTCTCCACCGATTAATATCATAGTGTCATACCAGTTGGATTTATGTTTTAGACGTTCATAATCAATTATTTTTGATACAACTGTTTTTACCTCATTTTCGTTTCGACATGCAAGTCGTCCAACATAAACATCAGGATATAGGTCAATGATGTCTCTATTAAAACCTGCTAGTCCTCTCCAGTATGCAAAAGTTCCATCTGATTCACCATTTTTGTCTTTATCCCAGCTTGAAAACGCGCCTCCTTCTTCATATATGTCGGCATAGTATAAATCACTGATAAAACCTGGATCGTATGTTCCTCCTGATTCTTGTAAATTAGTGTACCTTACAGGTATATGCCAGTCTTTAGTGCCCTGATTTTGATCATCTCTTGATTTTCCTATAATTAAAGAGGTCATTCCTCCAACTAACATTACGTATTTAACACCTAATGTTTCAATTGCATCTTTTATAAAATATTTTATTTCCTCTGGTTTATCAACACCCTCATACTCATTGTAAATCGATTCAGTTGTTTTGAGTATTGTTTCAATTCCATATCTATTTTTATGTGTAATTAAACTTTGTATTTCATCAGAAAACACATTAGGTGCAATTATTACCATGTCATATGAAGCAACTGTTGGAAATGGATTTTTATCTGATAATTCATATATTATTTCAATATTCATGTTGTCAACATAATGGATTTCATTAGATAATGGACTATATCTTGCTGGATAACTCCAGATGTTTAAAAATGTTTTATGTTCACTATTTTCATCAAGACCAACACCTACTGAATAATCAAACCAGTTTTTTGGGAATAACTCATAAGAGTTATAAATCGCTTGATTCTGATGATATACGGCTTCTGTATTTTGCATATTTGTTACAATGTTGTTTGGAGCAGGTATGATTTTATCTGTTAGCGTCATAATTTTTATAGTTCCAACTTCACAGGAGATATCAATAATTCTACTACCAAATGGTAAAGTCAGACTATTTCTACTTATTGGCAGTATTGGGTTTCCTGATTGATGTAGATAACCGTTTCCTTCGTTTATTCTTAATTCTAGATAACTTTCATCCTGAATCTCTGTTTGAATTACCTGTGGAATACTAAAAATATTATTAATATATTCCTTTTTTTCAATATTTGTCTTTTGAACAATAGCTTCTTTACTAAATCCTATTGCAGCAAAACTACTTAATATTAGTAATCCTACAACAAAATACGATATACTTTTCATGTATACTCTCCCATATTAACACATGTTAATTATTATTTTAATATTTAAGGTTTTCGTATAAAAATATTGTAAGTAAGAGATCAATTATTAAGATCAGAAATGTTGAATGGGGGAAAAGGAGGTGGTAAGGAGAGAAGGGAAAGGATGAGAAAAAATAATATTTTTTTCTTCCCCTATTCAACAACTTTATAAACTATTTTGTATAAAGCTTTTAAAAAGACTTGTTGTACATATATTACCAAATATCTTTACACTTATTATCTAAAATATTTTGAAGAATTTTTAAGCCAATTCTTTATCTTTTAATTTTCCTGCTACTTTTTTTATTAAAAAACTCTTTATTTCTTCTGGTTCAGATGATTCAATTCCAAAATACTCCGGAAAAAGTTTTGTTGTTGTAAGCATCTCAGTTGAACCATGTTTACGAGTATTGATAAGTTTTAAATCAGCAAGTTGGTCAACATGTTCATATACTTTTTGTCCAATCATACGACGAAGATTTGATTGTTTTAATGGTTGGTGAAAAGCAATTAAGGTTAGTGTTTTTAGAAGGGTACTTTCAATTTCTGGACGTGTAACCTGTATTGTTTGATCTGCATATTGTTTTTTAACCTGCATTATGTATTTTTCACCCGCTTTTATAACTTCCATACTTGTTTCATTCTTACGGGTAATATTATAATCCTCAATGAGCTCTTCAAGGCTTGTTTTTATCTTATTTGATGACAATCCTGTTGTTTCTTTTATTTGGTTTATACTAATAGGTTCACTTGTGGAAAAAAGCACTGATTCAATTAATCTTTTTTCTTTTACACCCATACTTTTATCCCCAAACATTTTATTTATTCATATCCTGTATTTTTAATAAATATATTTCCGTATGGAAATTTTTTTTGAAAGACTAATACTTTATTATCCATTGCAAGGAATAATACGGACATTAGGACTTTTATTAATTCTTCTCTTCCTTTTTTTTCACATAATTCTGATAATTGTACAGTTTTTTTAGTTTTTTCATTGATTCTTTGCCATATTGCTTCTACATCTTCTTCAAGATGATCTTCATGTGCTGTTCCTTTCATTCTTTTTCGTGCTAAATCTGCAAGTCTTTGTCTTTCTTCTTGTCTTTGTTTTTCAAGGAGTTGATATTCCTCAGCTTCTTTTTTTGCAGTGTCAAATGCGTTTAAAAGCTCCATTAATGTAACTTTTCTTTTTGAGTCACGTCTAAGTGGTTCATCAATTGGTGATTGTGGCATGTTCATTACAAGATTAGTATAGGAATATGCATCATCTTTTGAAAGCCACATTTCCGTTGGGATATCCCCCCATCCAAATGGTTCATATATTTCTTGTTTTGATTCCATCGATACAACAAGGTCGTCGCTTTGCAGTTTTAACACTTTCCATGCCATATAGATAATTCGTCCTGCTGTTATAAGATCAATTTTTTCTTGTTGTGCACGATTTAAATATATTGTTGAAAAATTTACTAGATCAATATCCCAAGGATTTAGATGCTGCTGCATTACAAGTTCAAATGCGATTGCTATGCTTCTGTCAAAAGGATTATCCATTGAAATATAATTTCCTTCATCTGTTTTTTGAAGCATGTTGACATACTGGTTTATACGGTTTGTATTGTCTTTTTCATCAATAAGTGATTTATGAAATAGTAGATGATTAATAACTTCATTATCTAGCTCAACCTGCTCCAATCATTTTACCTCCACCAGGTTTAAATTCGCCTTTTAGACTTACTGTAGATGGATCTATATTACCTATCATCTCCGAAATACCTGTATCTCTCATTGTTACACCATAAACATGATTTGCTTCTTTTAGTGCTATTTTTCGAAGTGTTACAACTATAAACTGTGAGTCTTGTGCTTTATTTTTAACCATACGACTTACTGTTTCTGCATTTACACCATCTAGAAACATATCAATTTCGTCAAGTACATAGAATGGACTTGGATCATAATGTTGAAATGCAAAAATAAATGCAAGTGAAGCAATACTTTTCTCTCCGCCAGATAATGCAGATAATAAAAGTACTTTTTTACCTCTAGGTCTGGCTTTTATTGTAAGACCACTTTCAAATAAGTTTTCAGGATCTTCAAGCTGAAGTTCTGCTTCTCCTCCTTCTGAAAGTTGTGAATAAATCATTTTAAAATTTTTATTAATTGCATTGTAAACCTCAAAGAATCTTTCTTTTTTCTTTTCAGTAATTCCATCAACAAGTTTTACAAGGTTTTTCTTCTGATCCTTTAAGTGTTTTACATCATCATCAAGTTTATTTTTTCGTTCTGATTGATGCTCATATTCTTCAAGAGCACGCATGTTTACAGGTTCTAGCTCACGCATTGATTCTTCAATTATTTTCATTGAATCTTTTAGTGATTCTACATTTGGAAGTTTTTCGTCTTTTACATCAACATTGTAAAGTTTTAGCTCTTGTTCAAGTTCTTTAACGGTTGCTTCAAGCGTTGGTATCCTATATTTAGCTCGAGATATAAGATCATAATACGATTCAACACGTGTGTTGATCTTGTCAAGCTCGTTTTCTATTGTTACTGTTTTTTTGTATATTTGATCACGGTTAATTGTTAAATTCTTAATTTTTCCAGTCATTTGTTCTTCGACATTCATAAGTGCTTTAAGTTCATCCCTGAACTTTGATCGTGACTCCTTAAGTTCTTTTTTGGAATTTTTATATTCCTCTGATTCCTTGGATTTACTTTCTATCCTGGTGGTTATTTCATTTTTCTTTTCTTTAAGTAGTTCGATTTTTTTCTCAAGTGTATTTTTCTCAGCATTCAAGGTGAGAATAACTTCTTGTTGTTTTGAAACCTGTTCTTCAACAGTTCTTGCTGTTTGAGCAAGCTCTTTTTTAGTTCCTTTCAAAAGAAGTTTTCCTTTTTCATCCTTTATTTTATCAAGTTCATCTATTCGTTGTTGATATTCATTTATAGTGTTTATTACTTCGTTTTTCTTTTTATCTAGCTCTTCTTTTTCCTTATTTTTTGCATCTAGGTCCTTATTGATAACTTCGAGTTTACCTATGAACTCTTTTTTTCTTACGTCTATATCCTTTATCTGAATTTCTTTGTCTCCTTCAGTGCGTATTCCAACAAGGTTGTTTTCAATTTCCACAATATCTCTTCTTAATTCTATAATTTCTGATGAAAGTTTTTCTTGTGCTTCTATTGCATCATGTAGTTCTTTTGTTATTTCTTCAAGTTTACTTCTGTCAGTGCTACTAAATGATAAATGAACCTTAGAAATGCTTCCACCCATCATAGCACCACTGGCTTCGATTAAGCTTCCTTTTAAATCTACAAGGCGTACTCCACCCATTAGTCTTCTTGCATCATCAAGTCCATCAACAACAATTGTATCACCAAATACGTACCAGAATGCTCCTCGGTACTCATCTTTGAATTTTACAAGATCAATTGCAAAACCAAGAGCTTTATCATCCTTAATCGTCATCAAAGCTTTACCTCGGGGTTTTCCAGTGATCATCTTATTCAACGGAAGAAAAGTTGCTCGACCAAGTTTTTCTTTTTGTAGATATTTAATTGCTTTTGATGCAATCTCGTCACTATCAACAACTATTGATTGCATCCTTGTTCCAGCTGCTATTTCAACAGCGGTTTCATATTTTTTATCAACTTGGGCAAGTTCAGCAATAGTTCCATGAATTCCATTTAAAACTCCCATGTTACGTGCTTTTAAAACTTCATCTACAGCTCGATTATACTTACCTTGTATTGATTTTGCAGCATCATATTCTGCTTGAAGTTTTGATTGCTCACGTTGCAATCTGCGAATTGCATTTTCAAGGTCAGTTAGTTGCTCTGTTATTTCTGACTCTTTTTTCTTTTTTTCAAAAAGATTTTTTTCGAGGTCTCTAGTTTTTTTACTTTTTTCTTTAGAGTCTTTTTTGAATTCTTCTGCTTGCCAATCTATATCTTTTAATTCAAATTCATAAGTTGATTTGGTTTCTTGCATTTCAGCAATTTGAAGCTCAATTGCCTCAATTTTATCTGTATAACGATTACGTTTAAGTTTAAGCTCATGAATTTCTGTGTTTTTCTCGTTGAATTCCTCACGCATTTTAGCAAGTTCATGAGTAAGATCCATTAATTTGTCGTCTGATTGTGCAATATCAGATTTTAATGTTGTAAGTTCTGCATCTTTTTCTTCAAATTGTTTTTGTTTTTCTAAAATTTGTTTTTCTTTTTCTTTTAATTCGGTGTTATGCTCCTCTAACTCATTTTCAAGTTTTTCAAGATTTGATTTTAATTCGAGCTCTTCGTTTTGTATTTCTTTGATTTCATCATTTGAATAATTGATTCTTTCTTCGATTTTTATTTCTTCACTACGTATAGCATCTATTTTTTCTTTGATTTCCTTTACTTCATCTCCACCTGTATCCCCGATTTTTTTCTCTATTTCTTCAAGTTCTTTTTGGGTTTCGGCATACTGAGTTTTTAATTCATTGCTTTTCTCATCAAGTTTTCCTTTTTCTAATTCATAGGATTCTATTTGTTTTACAATTTCAGCCATTTGTATTTCTACATCTTGTTTCTTTTTTAGTGCAATTTTTGCTTTTGTTTCATATAATTGATCCTTTAACTCTTTGTATCGATAAGCTTCGTCTCTATCGTTTTTAAGTTGGCGAATTTGGGTTGATATTTCATTTAAAATAATTCGAATTCGTTCTAGATTGCTATTAACATTTTCTTTTTCTTTTTCTGCTTTTTTGATATCATTATCGAAGTTTGATATTCCAGCAATATCATCTATAAGTCGTCTACGATCTATGTTTCCCATTTCAATAAGACTTGTTACATCTCCTTGTTTAACGATATTGTATCCATCACCACTCATTCTTGCATGAACAAGGACATTTACAAAATCCGAATATGAAGCTGCTCTATCGTTTATGTAAAATTTGCTGTAATAATTGTTTGGATCGTTTTTTAGAGGTGCTCTTTTTATCATACGTGTTAGGATTACCTCATTTGAATCAACTGGCATTTTACGATTAATATTATCAAAAACTAAAGATACCCTACAATATTTAGCTGGATTTTTATGTTTTTTTCCACCATTAAAAATAAGATCAGTAAGTCTACCTGCTCTCATAACTTTTGAACTTTTAGGGCCTAGAACAAAAAGTATCGCGTCTGCAATATTACTTTTACCTGATCCATTTGGCCCTGTTATCGCTGTAAAACCTGGAAAAAAGGGAACAGATAATTTTTTTCCAAATGATTTAAAATTCTCCATTTTTACTTCTTTAAGATACAGCCTGCATCCCTACCTACTTTCCACAACTATTCTCTAAACCACCATTACTTTGAACTATTGGCATCCCTTTAAATTCTAAAACAAATTTGAGTATATAAAATTTTAGATTTTTATATATAATTAATTTAACAAGCATAAGTTATTATTATTTTTTTTAAAATTTTCAATCGCTTAAAAAATCATCAATATTTGCGATTGTTAGATCAGAGATTAATTATAAGCTGTAATCTTTAGTTAATTAGTCTTATCATCAAATCTACTGTCTTGTTTCATTTGCTCAATTAAAGTATCAACCTTTTTTACCACTTCTAAATGTAAATCAACAAAGCTTTTATTTTTAGATTTGATAATTGCTGTTTTCAATGTTTTAGATTCTTCTATTTTTTGAGGTTTAATATTTTTAATTTGTTTGGTCTGAAGATTTTGTGGTTTAAACCAAGATCTAGGGTTTAATTTTATAAAAAAACCTTTTAGTGTACTCAATAAGCCCATCCAGCTATTGTTTGTTTCTGCCATTGTACATCCCTTCCAAAAATATATTTTTATATATTTAAAATTTATATGTACCAATTAATGCAACTGTATATGCAGTTGAAGTAATTTTTAAATAATTAAAAGAAATAATAAATGCCGAGAGTGGGACTTGAACCCACGACATCACGGTCTTCAGCCGTGCACTCTCCCAACTGAGTTACCTCGGCAAACTAAAATTAAACTTTTACAGGTTTT
>CP070836.1:273248-286912 GCA_020341795.1 Thermoplasmatales archaeon | reverse complement strand
TGTTTTTTAGTAAATCATCAACATTTTTTGATATTTTATATGATATAGATTTTATTTCTTCTGAAATGATTTGTTGATTTTCTTTTTTTATTTCTTTTAATATATTTTCTTTGAAATCCTCTAAATCTTTAAATTTTTTTATTAATTCTTTAAGTCCTCCAACTCTATCCTCAAGGAGTTCTATTTTTGATTTTTCCATTGAAAGCATTTGATTTATTTGTTTACATTTATCATTTAATTCTTGAATTTTCATCTGTAAATATCCATCTTTCATAAATATAACCTCAAGGTTTTTTAAAAATCGAAAAGATATATTTCTTTTTAAAATCTACCTATTTAAAAATGCAAATTAATTAGATATCTTCCCATTCTTTAAGTACAGATTGCCATTTATACTCATCAACTCCTGGCACTGCTTCAACCTTTCTTAGTATTCTTTCATATCCTTTTACTAAGGTTCGTGTTCTTATTTTTAAAATAAAATCATAATGACCTGCAACTGCACATACACGGTTTACCCCGCGAACATCCCATAATTTTTTCATAGTTTCCTCAATGTCAAATCCTGGTTTCATACGTATAAATATATATGCTTTTGTAAGAGTTAATGCAAATGATAATATGCCTAGTAAAATTAATACAATTCCAATAAATTTAATAACAATAAAAACAGGATCCATTAAGAAAGGTTCGGTTATACCAAAATATCCAAGAGCAATTGTTACAGGTATACTAAATATAATAACAGATGCTTTTACAGCTTGTGTAACACTTGCTTTTCCTATACCAAGAGCTCTTATGTAAAATATAAAGCTGAAAAATACACCTATTGCGATAATTGCAACCCAAAAATAATGATTAAAAGATGCATAAATACCTTCTAATAAATAATTTGATTTACTTATTATATCAAATATCATAATTATAATAGCTGAAATTATGCATGCGAAAATTACATTCCATAAACGTATATTAATTGCATCGTTTGGTTTATTCGCAATTTTCATCATTTTTAGTTTACGTTGGAAAATAGATAATAAGACCCATCCTGGATTAATTATAAGGAAAACAATTAGTAAGGCTTCAATGCTAATTGTTCCAGTAAGACTTATTGATCCTAGTATAGCTCCAAATGTTACAATTATTGAAGATTGAATTTCGATTAAGGTTGGTGTATTTTTTTCAATAATTGACTCGATTATAATAAGATATAGTATAACAATTTGAGAAAAAGGTAGAACTACTGAAACATCTCCTTTCATCATGGATAAAAGAAGAAAATAACCAATTGTAAGAGCAGCATTTCCTAATCCTGCTAATAAATGATATAAAAGTTCTTGTTTTTTTAATAATCTGACTCGTTTAAAAGTTGGATCGATAGTATATGCTCCAAGACTCTTACCTTTATAAGAAATTGATAAAATTAAGGAAAATAAAACAGAAATAATAACGCCCCAGATAAAACATGCCAATCCTAGAGCCCAAGGATTTGATATAAAAACTTGTGCAACAGAGTCAAATCCTGAAACAATTGCAGTAATAATAGCTGAAGTAAAAGCAAGAAAATAAAATAAATAGCGCTTTCTAATTTTTATTTTCATAATGCAATTTCTTTCTCTATTACTTGAGTAGTAGTTTTATTTACATCCTTAATCATTTGAATTTTATTGGTAACTTTAAGAAGTTGTTCAAGGGTTTTTACTTGAGCTCTAACAACAACATCATATTCACCTGCTACCACTGAAATTTTTGCAATATCGTTAATTTTCCTCATCTCGGATAAAGCTTTATCTGTGTCGCCTGGTTTCAAGTTTATTAATATGTATGCATTAATCATAAATATTCACCTTTATTTGAAACGCGGAACTAAGACCCATATATATATTTATCTATAAAATCATTATTTTTATAGGAGGAAATTAAGGAAAGATTTAAATCATTATATATGTATTACCCTCTCCGGAGGTATTTATTATGGCCTTTACACATGAAGGATGGACTTTATATTGTCGAGATGTAAAACTTAAAGGCGGAAAACAGCAAAAAATCTATTTCTTTAGTAAGAGAGCACCAAAGAGTGGATCACCTTGTGATAAACCAGATAATTACTCTGTTGGTGTAAACAAAAGAACTGGTCTTCCGTACTTAAAAAAGAAGTAAAAATACATTATTTTTCTTTACTTCTTTTCTTTTTTTATTTTTTTTCTAAAAATTATAAGTATTTTTTAGTTTATATTTATCCTTCTCCAAATTTCGCATCCTGTGTAACTTTTGAAATTTTTGATATCAAGGTTAAGTGTTCCTATCCATATTTGGCCACTACCATCAGGGTATTCAATTATTGATCTTGCTCCAACGTTTGTTTGATCATTAAATCCATTTCCTATCTCACTATTTGTACTATTTCCAACGATTTCCGTCCATTGGCCATCTTTAAGTCGCCATAATTCACATCCTCTTGAGGTACCTGGTAATCCATCTTTAAAAACTTGTAAGCTTGCAGTACCTATCCATAAAGAATTATCTGAATCAACCATCATTGACCAACCATATTTATTATAAATATCATTAAAACCGTCTCTAAATATACCTTCCTCACCCACTACATTTATCCAATTATATCCATCATATTTCCAAATTTCACATGCTCCAATTTCAAGAAGAAAATCAGATGCAATAGTAACCCATAGTTCGTCATTATATTCAACCATGTTTCTAACTCCAATATTTTGATCTTCTCCAAAACCGTCACCACCAGGTAATTCTACTTTTTTCCATTGATCTTCTTTAAAACTCCAAATCTGACAACCATTAAAACTCATAGTTCCAACATATAAAGAGCTATTATATTCACAAAATGCCCATATGTAATTAGTAAGTCTTGAACCAAAACCATTACCACCAGGTAGAGTAACTTGTTCCCAATCTTTTCCATTATATGTTTTCCAGATTTGACTCCCTTGCTTCCAATTCATTGTACCCACCCAAAGTTCGTCGTTATAAACTATCGCTGACCATGCACCACTATTGAATCTATTTCCAAAGCCTTTGTCTACTACTTTTACAAGATTTTGACCATCATATTCCCATATTTCACACCCAACAAAGGAACTTTTACCAGTTCCAAAATAGAGTTTTCCTTTAAATGGAGTTATTGTGGATGAGACAAAATTTCTTTCATCCCCAAAACCAGGTGATAAAATTGCAGAAGCAGAATTGCTTACTAATGGTATCCAAGTATCTATAGTATAATTATATTTCCATAGTTCACATCCATCATTCAAAAACGAAGCTAAGGGAATTAATAAATTTAAAAGTCTGGCTCCAAGAAAAGATAAAATTGTTGGTTCAAGTAGTCTATATGCAAAAACTTGAACTGAAGCTAATATTTTTAAAAATAATGAATTGATATTTAAAAGAGCAAAGTTTTGAGTGCCCACATATAATTCATTATCATATATTCCCATTGCACGTGTTGCAACATTGCTTAAAACACCGAATCCTCCTGGTTGATTACCATTCTGATCCCCAACGGTTTTTTTCCATAAAAAATTAATATTATTAGTGCTTTCTTCTGTTTTTATGTTTCCTTTGAAAGCGATGACATTAAGTGAAATTGTAATTTGAGTTACAATAAGAATGAAAATAATGATTTTTTTTATTATGTGAGACATTGTAATGGGATATTATTACTTTGTATTTATATTATTTTCTTTTGATTGTGAATTATATGTATAGACTATAAAAATTGAAAATATTTAAAATTCATAACCTCCTATTTTCATACTTGGATCGCCGAATAGTTCCCATTGATGTACCATTTTTACATCCATTCTTGCATCGTCACCTAGAAACCTGTGTAAATACTCTGTGAGAGTCTGTCCATGGTTTTCTCCAAGAATATCTCTATCTTCTATTCCATATAGTTCGAGGAATCGTAACTCCAGCCAACCATCAAGTACCTCAAGATAGTCAACAACTGAGTTGTTATCCTGATCTCCATCACCGTGAGTACCAAGACCTGTGTTTGCAATTGTAGCAATAGTACCACCGTTTCGTTTACTTGTTAAAAACCATGCCCAACAATTTGGAATCCAACCATCAAACCAGAATCTACCCTTTGTCGGACTGAAATATTGAAGTCCCTTTTTTGCAAGACCATTTTTTATTCTCATAGATATAGATTTATTAAATTCGCCATTATGACAACCACCAATTACAGCTATTGGGAGTTTTTCCTTATTTTTTAAAAAAATCATGTCAAAAACATCATATCCAGTGCACCAGTTATTTTCATCCGCGGGTTCAAAATGTGTATTCCATGAAGCAGCACTTCCATGACCACAGATATATGCAAAACTACAACCTTTCTTCATAGCATTATTTACTGTTTTTCTATTTATATCCATTTCTGAGGCATATACTCGTATAGGGTTAAAACCAGGCATTTTTTTAACAGCTTCCTCACCTGCAAGCTCACCTTCATTAACTATAACATCTTCAGGCCATTGAATATTATTAATATATGAGTCACCTGCTACGAGTAAAAGGTTATTAAACCAGTCTTCATTAGCAACTCTGACCATTTCATAGTTCAATATTTTATTTACCATAGTTTTTACTTCAAAAACATCTCTACATGCAAGTCGACCAAGATAAACATCAGGATAGTTATCCATTTCTTCTTTAAATGTTTCATTCCAAACAGCAAACTCGTCATCCATGTTTGAATCCCAGCTAGAAAAACCTCCTTCACTATCAAATATATCTGCATAATATATATCACTTACAAACATTTGCTCTGGGTATTCTTGCTCTTCCATAGGAACAACTCGACTATATCTTATTGGTAAATTCCAAAAAGAACTCTGACCTTTTATTCCCCCAACAAGAAGTACATATTTAATATCCCATTTTTCAATAGATTCTTTAATAAAATATTTAATTTTTTCTTGTCTATCACGTCCAGTTGAACCCATAAGGTTATATACATCTTCAAGAGAATGAATCTCTGTTTTTACACCATGATTTTCCTTAAAATATACAAGCGGTTGTAAATCTTTTAAAAAATTTGAAGGTGCAAGAATTAGTAAATCCTGTTTTTCTTCCTCTTGAATAATTGGCTCTTCAGGTTCTTGATAGCTAATGTTTACAGTAATTGAGCGAATGAATTCTAATTGGTCATTTACTGGATAATATCTAACGGGGTATACACGTACAACAAGAAATGATGTACGTTCTCCAAATGATAAACCTCCACCAGTGTGATAAGAAACCCAGTCAATAGGATAAGGATCAGAATTTTCATAAACACCTAAATCCATAGTCTTGAATGGTAAATAATCAAATCCATCTATTGATGCCCGTCCATATATTAATTTATCTGGAAGATCAATAATTTCGGGGGTTGAATATTCAAATTCAATGTCTAATATTTTAGATCCAAATTCTAAATTAAAAACAGAAATATTCACAGGGATCACAGGTTTCCCAGGGTTATAATCAAATAAAATAATTCTATTATGATTGGTTTCCTTAACACGAACAACTATATAATTACGATATGGTACTATTTCAGGTTCTGAAAATGTATGTTTATACTCTATATATTTTGTTTCATTTTCTAATGTTTGAGTTCTAATATTAATATTTTGATCTATTTGCATATTTTGAGATTCTACAATTGGTATTATACATGAAAAAAGAAAAATCATAAATAGTCCAATAGTCAGAATTTTTTTTTGATTAAAATTTTTCATATATTCCCCCAAATAATTATTATAGATGGGTATATATTTTAAACCCATTTAAATATTATTATAAATAAGTCTACAATTTTTACAATTTTTATTTAATTTTAAACTCTATAATATATGATTTATTTTTTTATCGGGGATCAGATGGGTGAAATATTTTAAAAAGTACTATAGAATGGTAAGGTTCATTCAGATATGAAAAAAGTGCGGATGTTGAGATGGGTGTCTTTATTTAATTTTTTTTATTTTTATAATGACTATATTTTTTGAATTGTTTCTTTTATTGTTTTTGGTTTATACTCGAGTCATAGAGATCGTATTTTTTTATATTTTACTTCTGGTAATCCTTGGATTAATTGTTTCTTTTAGTAGGGCTCATCTGTGCTAGTCTCATTCGAGTTTTGATGTTGGTTAAGAATGAATAACAATTACAAGAGATGTTATTGGGGAAAGAATCATTAATATTATATATGAAAATACTCAAAATATTAACATTTTCAAAAAGGTTTAAATTCAATTAATAGGTGTATTTTATATAAAAACAAAGATTTTTGGGGAGGTATGCTGATGATGATAGCATTTTATCCTATAAATATATTAGCAGGAGATGCTGAAAATACAGAGGTGGAGGATAGAATTTTTGATGTGAAATTCATGTGTTTGATAGATTTATCATTTCAATTTTTATTCAAGTATGCTGATATTGTTTCTGCATGGGTAAGTGATGATTCTGATCATCCTGAGTGTTTATATATATCTATGAAACTTCGAAATCTTGTAGATAAAACAGATAACTTAGAGGCTATTTATGATGTTGGATGGACTTTAAACGATAACAAGTATATAACTTGTGTTCATGCAAATACAAATGGTTATGGCCTATTTTATTTTGGTAAATCAGAAGACGATAATGACTAGATAGAATATTGGGATTATTGCGTAGGAAGTTTTGATATTTATAATCATGTTATCACCTGGGAGGTTCCAAAGGTTGATGTCGGAAATCCTCAAATTGGCAGTAAGATAACAATCCATCTCCATACCCATTTACGATTCCTTGATGATTTAGATTTAACTCATATAGATTTATTTAAAGATTTATATCACAATGCTAAATTTATCTGCTAAATTTATCAAAGAATATACAATAAGACTCTAAATATTAACAATTTTTTTCTTTTTTTTATTATTTATGTAACAATTTATTTAAATATTGATTTTATATAAAAAGAAATTTTACTTTTTATTTAGTTAAAAATAATTATACAGTAATATTTAAATTCTCATTAACAATTTAGAATCTTAGGTGGAGGTGAAAATATTCATAAAACCATAATAAAAATAATTGGAGCTAGTATTGCACTGATATTGCTGATAGCACCGGGATTGATACCAGCATTATCAGTTATAAAAGAAAATGAAGGGATAGACAAAGTTATTGATTTTAATAGAAATGGTAATGACCTAATTGAAATAATTAACGATGATATCCTAGGAGTTGAACAACCTTATGATACTATCTATATTCCAAAAGAAGAAGTCTATCTTGCAGGAGAGCAAAACGACGCTGGATATAATATAGATGTTGGTAATAATCTTCAAAGATCACAACCAATATATCCTGGGGAACCTGCAAATGATTTAATACCAGGTAGACGGCGTGCTGGTAGTCTTGCACCAGGTGAAAATGACGATGCTGACTTTTTTTATTTTTCAGCTGCTGAAGGGCAAACCATATCAGGATCAGTCAGTAGTAGTGAATCATATAGTTATGAATTCTATGATGCTGCTGGTTCAAATGTTGGTACAAGTTTGACTGCTTCTGTAACTGGGACATATTTCTTCAGCATATATGCAAATCAAGGTGCAGGGGATGCTGATTATACGTTTAGTGTAAATGTAGGTGGTCAAAATGATGCCAGAAGTGGTGGAGATGCAGGGAATTCTATTGGATCTGCATTAGCAATTTCACCAGGTAGTTATTCTGGCTATATGAGTTCGACTGATACTGAAGATTGGTATAGTTTTTCAGCAAACTCTGGTCAGGGTATTTTTGTAGCAGTAGATCTTGCGGGAACAGGTAAAACTCAGGAAAAGTCTGATTATGATATTCATTTGTATAATCCATCGGGTGTTCTTGTTCATGAAGCATTGTATTATGGAGGTGATGAACTTGAATATCCAGCTGACACATCAGGTACTTGGAGTATTCAAATTGATATGTTTCCAGGCTGGGATGAAGAACTATGGCCAGATGATTACTTTTTATATGGATCTGGTGCATATGAATTTGAATTAGAAGTAGGTGGAACAGCAGAGGCCCCTATTGAACCTGCTCCTCAGCCAGATATTACACCTATTGCACAAACTTTTATTATTAATGATGATCCAAATAGTAACAAAGATGAATATGCATATATTGCAGCAATTCCTGCAGCTAACTATCTTGAAAACAATAAAAGGTATGTATCACCAATAGTATATCAAGGTTGTGACTTTATACCAGCATGGACTACAACTGTTGATCAAACTACGCAATATTTAATAGATGACTGGAATACTTATCTTGCACGTCATGATATGACTGCATCCGAGTATAATGTTCCAAATGATAATCCAATTGCTGCAGCAGCAGGTATTGCAACATCAAAATGGTCTTCTGCATCAAAGGTGGTTTTAACTGTTGATGGCAGTAGTTTTGAAGATGAAATAAATCAAGTTGTTTCGAAAAAAACAACAATGCGATCAACTCCAGATATAATAACAGTGAAACCTGAAGATCTTAAGGATTTCGGTGGTACAACATCTTATCCAATGTTACTTGGTAATCAAATGGGTGCAATTCATTTAATCGGAAAAGGTGAAGATTTTTCAGGAGATACAGGTATAATTACTCCGAGATATGAAGGGGTAATGGAGGATTGGTGGCCATATCCATATGATGAAAATGGTGAAGATTATGATACCTTTTACCCAATTACAGAACCTGGCCTATGGGTTCCATATGTAACATCTGCTTCTGGTTTAGACGAACTTGAAATTGTTCAAATTCCAGGCGATAGATATACTATAAACATTGGAGATTATGATGCAAGTATAGAGGTGACAATTAAAACAAATGAGCCTTCAAATCTTATTGTATATCTAATAGATCCAAATGGGAACGTAAGAAGACCAATGATTCCACATTACAATGGTGGAGAGATAAATCCACTTCATTATTGGAATGGTGGACATTGGGAACATGACCAACCAGAGTTTAGAATAATGAAAATAGATGCACATGATGATTTTTCAGTTGCAGTACATAATTGTATGAAAGGTAAATGGACAGCGATAGTTGTTCCTTATCTAAATGTAGATAATGAAGCAGTAGGATTTAATGGAGAATATGAAATAACAGCAAATGTTAGAAAATACAATCCAGACAGAATTAATGCAGGACTATCAGCTGCAAATGCAGCAGTAATTGCATCTATGAATCATGCACCACTTTTATTTGTTGAAAAAAATTCAGTACCAACAGAGACATCAAATGCTATTACGCAACTAGGTGCAAATAATATTATTTTTGTAAATATAAACGGAGTAAGTGATGCAAGTCCAAGCGGAAACGTAGATGAAATTAAAACAATGCAGGCAGTAATTGACGAAATTAAAGCTAATTCTAAATCTGAAAACTATATAACAATTACATCATATGGAACAGGAGAAGGATACTTTGCACCATCAGCTATGATTGCTGCATATCATGTATCACCTGTTTTAAACTTTGGGGAAGCAAAATATGCATATAATGTACTAGATATGATTACGGCATGGCGTGAATATGCAGGTGATTACTATCATGGATGTAGATCAGTTGGTCATTTACCACAATTACAAGAACCATTAGGTATGGGCCTTACAGAGAATCCATCATGGTTACAGTTGTTGTTATATTATTTCTTAAATGATGCAGATGGAGACGGTAGCCCTGATAAAGAACTACCACCAATTGGACTTGATTTAAAACTTGTATGGTTTACGGCAGTACACGATGGTATTGAAGATATGATAAAAGGTTATGGACTCGATAGAGATGGTAGAGAAGCATACATGTTTGTTGGACCAAGGGATACTGATATACGTGATCCAATCCGTAGAGCAATGGTTGGTAACTTATCATGCGCAGGTCATATACCAGTTGAAACACCTGCTTTCTCAACAGCTATGATCTGTAGAAACATACTTTATCCAGCAATTATTCATGCAAATCCTGGAAAAGATGTATCAACTTCTCAGATGATGAATTACCCAGATGGATATAGTTGGCGAGCGAATGATGGGAATGAATATCCAAACTATGCAACAAGAGGAATTAAAGAATCATTTTCATCACATGGACGATTCTATGAAGGTCATTGTATTTGGGATAATCTACTTGAAAGATATAACACAGGAGCACTAATTAGTTACTATTCTGGACATGGAACAGGTGGATCAGGTATTTCAGCTCAGTATAAAAATATCGCAGAAAGTTTCCCACTTGCTGAGCCTCGTTATGAGAAACATTTTGATTTCGACTGGTGGGATAGCTGGCGTGGATACAGTTCTTATGATAATTCTCAAACAAAAACCGCTCGATGGGGTGGTGCATCAAGTTATAATGCACAGGAACCCAATCTATATGATATCATCCACTTCAAATATACAGATGAACTCTTTGAAAATCTACATAGTGAGTTTGAATTTTGGAGTTCATGTACAACAGGTGAGCACTGGGGACCAATGGTATATCTTGCACATGGATCGGCTATATGGTATGGAGCAGCTGGCTCAACATATGGTGTTCAAGATGATTTACATAACGACTGGATATTCCATGATATGTTGGTAGAAGGAAAAACTCTTGGAGAATCAGATTCAGAATATATCTGGTTATTCAACCGTGACTTTACAACAGGTGATCCAACAACTTTATATGGTCGATCAACTCATTTCCAGCCAACATCTGGCGGTCTAACAAATGTCAAAGTACTTTACGGTGATCCATTGATAACTATTTACAATCCAAAATGGATTGAACCAGTTCCAATAGCATCTTAAAAACAAACTCTTTCTTTTTTTTCTTTATTTTTTATATAAAGTATAATATGTTTTATCATAAAATTTAAGAAATGATAATATATTTGTTTTTTTGGAGGAGGTAAAAAATGAAAAAGAAATTGTTATATAAAAAAATAGTAACAATAATAACATGTGTTTTTATTGGAATAACATTTATTCCAGCAGTCATAGTTACTAGTTATTCAAAAGATTTAAATCAAAATAACACAAATTATTCTGTAAATAGAAAAACGATAATGCTTACAGGATTTTGGGATCCAACTGGTCAAATGATATCTCAGTTTAGCAATGATCCAGAGTTAAATCCTGATGGATGGAAGGGTGAAAACTGGGCAGATCTTGGTTATGATATATATTCTTATTTCCCAAAACCTGGAGAATATACTGGTATGTTTGAAGTTGACTATCAGGATACCTGGGAGGATTTCTGGGGTGTAACAGAGCAAATAAAACCTTTTGCAATTATTAGTTTTGGTGCAGGTGCAGGACCTTGGGAAATTGAATATAATGCTCGTAACCTTGATAGTTGGATAAATGATGATGAGCCACCATATAAACCAACTCCTAATCCACCAGATGACACTGTACCTGTTAATTATGTTCGTCATTCAACATTACCTGTTCAACAAATAGCTGATGCAATAAATGAGGAAAACTTACTTGAAGCATGGGTTGATTGGGAGGGTGACCCTGGTAGATATCTTTGTGAATATATTGCTTATCTTGGTATGTGGTATCAAAGTATTCATAATCAAAGCGGTGATGCAAATCCTTGTAAACTTGCTGGTTTTATTCATGTAAATGCAGGTATTTTAGTAGAAGATGCAAAAATAGCTTCAGAGATTACTCTTAGAGAGACAATTGAATATCTATCTTTAATTAATAATCCACCAGAATTACCAAATATCTCTGGACCTACAAATGGAAGGTTTAGAGAAACCTATGAATATACTATATCAGCAATAGATCCTGAAGGAGATAATGTTTACTATTGGATTGAATGGTTCGATGATTGTCCAGGTGTATTTTGGGATGGTCCCTATGAATCAGGTGAAGAAATTAAAGTAAGTAATACTTGGGAGGAACAAGGAACTTATACTATTTCAGTGAGAGCAAAGGATTCAAATGGAGCAATTAGTGACACTGCAACTTTAACTATAACTATGCCAAAGAGTAGATATTTAAGTTATAAAATATTTGAAAAATTTAAAGAAAGATTCCCATTTTTATTTCAAATCATACAATGATTAATAGTTATATTTCAACAATAAAACAATTTATTTTTTAATTTTTTCTTAATATTTTTAAGTTAATAGTATTATTAGTTTTTCAACTTTATTTCTTCTAATTTTATGTTTAAATCTGGCCTTGGATTGAATTCAATATCATCAGATATACCATATAGCCATTGAATTGAAAACAATGGAATCCATGCAACATCTTCCATTGCAATAGCAAATCCTTGTTGAATGAGTTGTAATCTGCTTTTATAATCCATAATAAAAGTAATTTCTTCACCTATTCTATCAACTTCAGGATTAGAATAATATCCTGCATTAAATGTTCCGATATTATTATTATCATCAACACTTCTCAGTAAATAATCATATATCTCTCCACCATCAACACCACTTGGTATCCAACCACTTAAATAAAAAGAAGTATTTCTTTCATACATATTGTTTAACCAATCAAAAATTGATAATATATTTAGATTAACGGTTATGTTTATTTCTAAAAGTTGATTTGCAATTTCGTTGCTAATGTTTTTCATTAGGTTTTCATCAGGACAATCTAAAGATATATTAAACCCTGATTCAAAACCTACATCTTTCATTAATTCTCTTGCTATAGTCAAATTATAAGATGCTCTTTTAATATTAGGATTATAGCCAAATATTAATGGAGACACAAACTGTGAAATTTCAGTTCCAAACCCATACAGATATTTATCAATAATTTCACTTATATTTATTGAATGATACATTGCTTTACGAATTTCAACATGAGAAAAAGGATTTACTCCATCTGACAATGTAGTAGTATTTTCTCTAAAATCAAAACTCAAATAATAAACAGTAGGTGTATCAACATTTTTTATCTTAAAACCTTCAAGGGATGATAATTCTTCATAATATTCAGGATGAATTGTTTCTGCAATATCAACAGATTTATTGATCAGAGCATTTTTTCTCAGAACACTATCTTCAATTATTTTAAATTTAACTGTCTTAATATCAGATAATTCTTTCCAATAATTTTCAAACCTTTCAAGTATTATATGTTCTCCAGGTTTTTGCTCAACAAATTTATAAGCTCCAGTACCAATCGGTTTTTTAGTTGAAGTTGTTTCCTGATACTCTTTTGATATAATCATTATATCAATAAGTTTATTAAGAAATGTTGGACATGGTTTAATGGTCTTTATATCTAATGTATAGTTATTGATTACAATAACTTCTTCAACATTTACTAATAATTCATTAAATATATTTGAAGTGTTTGATTTTATAAGGTTAATTGTATAATTAACATCTTGTGCGGTAAAGTTATATCCATTATGAAACTTAACGTCTTCTCTTAGATAAAATCTCCAGGTTAAATTATCTGGATTATTCCATGATTTAGCTAATTCAGAAGTGAATCTATAAATTTCATCAACTCCAACAAGTGTATTAAAAATATTTTTATTTACAGAAATAGAAGTTGCATCTAAAGTTTCCATCCATGGATGAAAACCAAAAACATCCTGATTAATGCCAATAATAATTGAATCTTTTGTACTTGATTCTTCTCCGT
>CP070836.1:268717-273148 GCA_020341795.1 Thermoplasmatales archaeon | reverse complement strand
GTGTTCTAAAAAGTGCTTTGGTTACTATGTTAAAGAGAAAAAAATAAGATGAATAGAAATATTAAAAAATTAGATATGAAAAATAATGGGAGAACTTTAAAAAAACTGTAAAGTATTATATATTGTACAAAAGTTTCTACGGAACTCTTATAAACAGGATAAATATAATTTTTTGATTAACAATTGTTATATAATTAGAAATTTGTAAGGTTATTATATGCAGAAAAGCAGGGGAGTTCTAAGAAAAAGATTAGATGAGAAATTTAGCATTCCTAAGAATGAATGGAAAACTGTAGATCATATGATTTTTGGTGTTGATAACTATTTCGATATACCAAAAGATAGTAATAAAAATAGAGAAAAAGCTGTAATTGAAGCGTTTAATTTCCATTATAATAACAATTTATTTTATAATCAATTCTGCAAACACCGAAATATATCTACATATGATATAAAAAGTGAAAAAGATTTTGTGAAAATTCCGATGGTACCAGATGCATTTTTTAAAGAGTATCCAAGTGAAAAACCAGAAGATATTTATAAATGGCTTTATCGGGTCTCATCTGTCGATATTGGGAAATATAATTTTAATGGAAAAAATCTTACACAATTTCTTCAATGGGCCGAAGAAAAATTAAATGGGCTAATATTTCATTCAAGTGGAACTAGTGGTAAATTCAGTATTGTATTTAGAGATGAGATTTCAATGAAAAGAGTTATACATTTATTATTGAAAACATTTCTTCTCCATATAACTGAATTGGATGATAATGCACATTTTGTTTATCCTGGTTCTACTAAAACGTTTTTAACGGGAGGTCATGCTATTGGTAAAGCCTCTGAACTTTTTGATGATGAACATAAACATTTTGCCACAGATAGATTTCTTAGTTTAGAAATTATTAAATTAATGTCTACTGGACAAGCAGTTAGTTTAAAACAAAAACTAGAACTTAAAATGATTCAAAGAGAAATGATAAAAGGTCGATATAAAACAATTAAACTTCTTCAGGAATTGGAAAAGAAAAAAGAACAGGTTGCAATGATTACATTTCCAATTTTAATATATGATATAATGAACATAATGGAAGAAGAAGGAATTACTATGAATCTTGGAGATACAGATAGCTTCATTGTGACTGGTGGAGGATGGAAAATACATACTCATAGTAAAGTAACAGAAGATGAATTTGCAAGAAGAATCGAGAAATTTTTTGGAATTCCCCAAGAAAATTATCGCGATCTTTATGGTATGAGTGAAATGAATGGTGCTGGTCTTTCTTGTGAAAAAAGATACAAACATCTTACCGATTGGATTTATCCAATGGTTCTTGACGATGATATGGTCCCAGTAGGATTTGGCGAATCTGGTAGGTTTGCATTTCTTGACCCTGCAGGATATGGTTATCCTGGTTTTATCATGACCGGAGATCGTGTAACATTATTAGAAGAATGTCCCGAATGTGATAAAAAAGGAATCGTTATTAAATCTGAAGTTACACGAATGAAAGGGGCTGAAGCAAGAGGTTGTGGAAACCTTATGAGAGATCTTATGGTAAAAGAAATAGATACATAGGTGTAATATTATGGCTATTCCAGAAAGAACAGGTAATGGAAATATTATACCTTGGCCTTTGATGAGGAATTTTTTAACTCAGATTGGCCCTCTTTTATTAATTACATCTAAAAATCCGGGTTTTATTCTTGAAAACATGCCTGCTTATAAGGCTCGTTTATATAAACATAGAAAACCATGGGCTTATATTAAAGATGAAAATGAATTTGATTCAAGAAAACTACTAACTGAAGAAGATTATGAAAATTTACCACCTGTAAAAAATGAAACATATCTTAGACCTACACGTTTTTGTCAGTGTGATAAACCAGAAATAAGAGCAATGGCCAAAAAAATAGGTGCTGGAAAACTTACAGATGAACAATATGCAAATGCTGCATATAATTGGGTTATGACTGAAAAAAAACTTGTTTTTAAACCTATTGTTGGAGCACTTGGTACATTTCGATCAAAGGGCGGATCATGTCTTGATCAACTATCTTTGCTTTGTTCAATTGCCCGAGCAGGCGGCATTCCTGCTAGATATAGATTATATGGTCTAGCACCCGGCCAGCAAATATATGATACGTGGCTCGAGCCTAACCCTATTCTAAGAGAGACATATGATACATTAGGTTTTCTTGAATCAATGCATGGTGAAGCTGAATTATATGTAAATGGTAAATGGATTGCTGCAGACCCTACGTTTTCACCAGAACTTAATGCAGGAATGGGCTTTCCAGTGACTTTTTTAGGAGAAGAACCTGGTTGGAGAGTAAGAGTTCAAGGTAAAGGTGATATTAGGTTTGAAAGTTTTCCTGCAGGTTTTAAGAATTTCATGATACCAGTTCTTTTTGTTTTACAAAAAACTATAGATAGTATAAATGAGACAATGAATGAATTTAGAAAAAAAGGAAAAGAAATACTTGATAAAATTGGTATTGAAGAATATAACCGTAAGAAAAAGAAATCATTTAAACCTAAAATCCCATCTATTTCTGAAGTGCAAAAATTTAGGAATAAGTTAAAAGAAGAAAAACAAGTTACACCTACTCTTAAAACTGAAAAAAGTTAATTGTTTGTAATCAGTTGGTATAAAAGAAAAATATTCTAATTTTTAAAAAAATCATATCTTTTATAATAGCTTCAACATAAAAGGAACATATAATGTCATAATTTCTTAAAAACATAAAAACATATATTTAATATATCAATAACAATTATTAATTAGGTGATAAGGGGAGAATAAAATGATAAAAAAAAAATATCTTATATGTATCTTATGTTTAGTAATAATAATAGGTACATCATTAACAGGTTGCATCACTGAAGAAGAACCAAAAGAACAAAATATAGAAGAAATTGCTATACAAACAGTTGAACATCTAAGAAAAAGTGAATTCAACCAAGCCTATGAATTTTTTAATGAAACTGTTACCAATCAAATGACTATACAACAACTTGAAGAAATATGGGGCTTGTTACTTTATCAATACGGTGAGTTTGATAAAATTATGAGTACACGAATTGAAATAGAAGGAGATTATAATGTCGTTTATGTAACATGCAATTTTTCAATACTAGGTCTCCTAGATATAAAAATGGTTTTTGATGATCAAAAAAAGATAGGTGGATTCCAATTTGTTCCAACTGAAATCGAATATAAATATGAACCTCCAGAGTACATAGATCTGGAATCATTTGACGAAGTTAATGTTACAGTTGGTACTGGTTTATGGATGTTACCTGGTACTTTAACTATTCCAAAAGGAGATGGACCGTTTCCTGTTGTTGTTTTAGTTCATGGCTCAGGACCGAATGATAGAGATGAAAGTATAGGTCCAAACAAACCATTTAAAGATATTGCATGGGGCTTAGCATCAAAAGGAACCGCTGTACTTCGCTATGAAAAACGAACTAAGGAATATCCTGAGCAATCTGCTGCTTTAATCAATTTAACAGTACAGGAAGAAGTAATTGACGATGTAATTGCAGCTATTGATTTAATCAATACCACAGATAGAATTGATCAAGCACGAATGTTTGTTTTATGCCATAGTCTTGGTGGAATGCTTGGTCCACGAATTATTGAACAGGATGATCGAATTGCAGGACTTATAATACTCGCTGGAGCTACACGCGGTATTGAAGATCTATTTTTAGAACAGACAACCTACCTGGCGAATCTTGATGGAGAAATCGATGAAAATGAAGCAGCACAAATTGCTATTATTCAAGAACAAGTAAATAAAGTAAAGGAACTTAATATCAGTGAAGATGAGTTTGTTCTCGGTGCTCCAAAGGCATATTGGCAAGATCTTGCAGACTATAATCCGGTAGAAACTGCCGAGAATTTAAGCATCCCAATGCTTATCTTGCAAGGTGAACGTGATTATCAAGTCACAATAGATGGAGATTTCAGTAAATGGAATGAATCATTATACACAAATGATAATGTTACTTTAAAAACCTATGAATCACTCAATCATTTATTTATATATGGTAGTGGTCCTCCAACCAACGCCGAGTATCTAGTTGAGGGGCATGTTGATGAAGAGGTAATCGATGATATTTCAGAATGGATAAAAAACCATTAGTATCAGGATATTTTATTATATCTGAAAGTTTCCCCTATAAAAACTTCTTATTTCTTTTTTTAAAAATATAAAATAAATAACAAGATTTGAAATGGTTTTAGCGGTAAAATAATAGGTTATTCTCCTGTTAGCAGAAATGGTTCATTTTGAACTTTATAGAAAATACAGTAAAATGAATATTAGAACTCCAAATATAAGTGTTACAATCCCTGTTATAACGGCATTTTTCTTTCTCTTTTGTTCTGATTTTGTAAGAGGTCTAATCCTTCCTTCTATATT
>CP070836.1:248313-268617 GCA_020341795.1 Thermoplasmatales archaeon | reverse complement strand
CTTGAAATGCAAATTTATACTTTATACCATCATAATCTGTCAAGTCAGTTGAAACAATTTCAGTAAGATATACTTTTAAAAATCCATTATAGTAAGTGTTTTCCATGTTTTCAACAACTCCCGACATTGTAATTTCACTTTTATTTTGATTCCATATTGCAGTTAAATTAACATACAAGAGTGGACGGTTACGCTCAAGAGCTTCATTTATCCTACTGATGAAAACAGATTTATCCTTTAAACCATATACAACTTTGTATCCACCATCAATAAAAACTGTTGGATAAGCATGAATATTGTAATCATTTTCTAATCTATTTTTAGCGTTATCGATTTCTCTAATCATACTAACATAATATATAGGGTAATCAGCAGATTTATACAAATCATGAAGAATATCTGCTACCTCTACACAGAATTTACATGTAGTAAAGGTTCCTTCTTCAATAAAAACAAAACGTGTTTGATTTTTATCATTATCTGTTTCATTATTGTCACCATTTGTCTCATTACCATCATTACCATCACCATTATTATCATCTGGATTATCCGGTTCATCATCATCATTATCAGGAGTAACAGAATTATCTGACTCTCTAAAAAATACTATAAATAAAGATAAAATTAATAATGTTGAAATTACTAATATAATAATAATTTTTATTGCCCCTTTCATTATAATATAAAATAGGGATTTTTATATATATAAAATTAACTATTTTAACATAATATTTATTTTAAGATAATTTTTCCCCCTTTCTTTAAAACATCTACTGATTTATCAGCAATTTCTTTGAGTTTTTCTTTATCCATTACAGCTTTCCTAGCTTTAATATTCTGATCTTTAATTGCTTGCTTGGCATCTTGCCAACGTTTACGTCTCTCTGATTTTATACCTATAATTCTTGATCTCATCTCAACAGCTTTTTCATGATTTTTTTGTGCTTCATCTCTAATCTGTAAATATTGATCATGTTTTTTGTTTGCCTCAGAGATTGAAACTGATAGTTCATTTACCATTTTTATATATTTATCATGTTTCTTCTGGTTTTCATTATAAAATTTTTGAACCTGTTTATGTTCTTCATCTGCTTTTTTAAAAAGTTCATCAATTGCATTGTCCTTATCAGATATATCAACTTCAACAGCTTGTTGTTTTTCTAAAAGTTTAGATGTTTTTTTATGTTCTTTACGTTTCTCTCTGATCTTCTCGATTAAATCATTTTCTTCTTCAGGGCTCATTGGAACAGTTTCTTGCCGGTACTCAAGCATTTGAATATCTGCTTTAAGCTCCTCAACACGTAATGGTAGATTTTTAAAAACCTCTCCTTTTTTCATACGTTTTGCTTCAATAAGTTTTTTTGCTTCTTCTTGAAATTTATTTCGTAGTTTTTTATGATATCTCATTTTTTCAACGAGTTCATCACGTTCTTTTTTAATTATATCAATTTTTTCCTTGAGATTCTTGCGGCTGTTATGAATCATATCACGTTCTTCACGTATTACTTTAGCCATGTCATTAAGCTCATTTCTACGTTGAATAAAAGATTGATATTTTTTCTCAGCGTCTTTAAGCTGCTCTATTTCTTTTTTAGTATCAGATTCTTTAATCATGTGAAACACAACATGTATATGGATTGTTTTTTTTGTCCGTAATTATTTAACTATTATATATACATCATTTTTACCTTTTACGGCAATCCAAGGTATTTCAATGTCTGCGTATCCCCCACGAGGGATATTAATACCCTCTACTTTATTTTTTTCCTCATCATTTACTAAAAATCTAATAGATACATTATGAGCTGAAACATTTCCACGATTCATTACCTTAAATGTTGTTTCAACTCTATCTCCCTTCTTAAATATTTTTGGCCAGTGGAATACACCTACTATTCCAAGTTTTACTTCACTATTTTTGATAGATGTAACTGTAGATATCTCATATAATTTGTTTTTCTCAGTGGCTTTTGCTACGGCTTTTACTTCAATCCAGTCATCCTTTCTAATATAGTCTGTAGGTGTTATTTTTAAGGATATATTTTGTGTTTGCCCTGGTTCAAGGTCGACTTGGGATTTATCAAGAGTTATTTCCCATCTTTTTGTCTCTGAACTTGTATTTGTATAAATTATATATGTCATTGTTCGTTTGTAAGGATTTTTCACTGTTATTTCATATATTGCGCTTTCCTCTGGTGATATCTCTTTTATTCGATTAAGACATATCAGGTCTACAAATTTTCTTCTACTAATTATTAAAATAATTAATACTAAAATAGTTATAATAAAAAATATGGCTCCGATCATTATCCATCCTGCATATCTAGATGTAATTCCTATATGATGACCAATTGATTCAAACATTAGATATATACTTTCAAAAATATTTGGAGTAATGATTTTTGTTGTACCAGTTATATTTAGAGCATATGGTTTATTTCTATCAAAACTATGACCAGATGTAACTTTGATATATAAAGTATCTAAGGTTTTATCTGAATACCAAGGTACATTAACTGTTATATTATATAATGCTTCAATTGGTTCGACATCTGATTCATCATAAATACCAAGATCTTCGTCATCTTCTCCTACAATATAATCATTAATATAAATATAATCATGCTCAGAGGTTACCTCAATATTATAATAATCTTTAATAAATCCACTATTTAGATTTCTAATGATTAATTGATAAGTACCGGATTCTCCATGTTTAACTTCGATACTTTCTTCAAAAAGGAATATCTCAAAATTATATATTCCATCTGCATCTTCTGATACAGAGACTTTAGATTGATTATTATCATATCCTGTATAACCGTATACTTCAATTGTAAATTTAATTTCGTCATTATCAACACCTCCTCCAGATCCATAAGCAGAATCATCTTCAGCAGTTGATTTCACAATTAAATTAATTGTTTCAGTACTATCTGGTTCTATTTCAATAGATTTTGGATATTCAAATTCAGCCCAATCCCCGATAATATCATTGGTTTCTACGTTTATATTTAGAGTATCACTATATTTACTTGTAACATTGATTTCGTATTCAGCGATTCCACCTGCATATATAAGTTTATTATTAATCCCTTCAACAATTTTGATATTATCCGTTTCTTCTAGAGTATAGCTTACAGATGAAGGATAAATTTCAGAATTATAAAATATTTTTACGGGTCTTATTAAATTAAAAAGCGGTTTACTTGAAACAAATATTTCAAGAGTTAAATTTTCATTATACCATATCTCTTTATTGCCTGAAAAATTATTAAAATAAAAAATTGTCGGATCATCAGGACCCCCTCGTAATAATTCAGTAACATTTGTTTTATCTACTTTTTTTACCTCACTAGTAATTGTATTATTACCTGCTTTCAAAGTAGCATTTATCAGTATATTCGATGATCCCAACACTCTTGGAAAATGAATATATAATTCAGCTGATACATTAGTGATTATCTTATTTCTACCAAATGAAGAACCAGTCCATTTCAATTTTGAATTTAACGGATCTTTGATTGTTTCAGTTCCATTAGGAGCTATCTCATTCATTTTATTATCTGAATGTAAGTAATAAGTAACAACATTTTCAGAAATTTCAGGGGTTTGTGAAAGATAATATAAAAACCATATGCCAAGCCAAATAATGAATTCGCTATCTTCTGTTGCATTTAAATCAATTTCTTCATTTAATGCAATTGGTGGCCATGCATAATCAATAGTATCATTTGGTTTTATTTCATTTATAATTCTAATGTGACCTGTTATCTCATTAATTTCATTATAATACTCAAAATCAGACATATGTTGAAAATAAAGAGTTTTATTCTCATCTTCATCAGTAGAAAATCTAACTGACGAGCTATATAGATCTGAACCATAATAAAATGCAGATGAAAATAAAACATTTACTAAATGACCAAATTCTTCTCCACCAATACTAAGATTTTTTGTTAAAAATTCCAATCCATCTTCAATTAAAATACCTAATTCTTGATATTCTGGTTCATCTCTAATTTTAAGATATTCTGCTAACTTAATTAAATTAGATTTCATATATTTTTCGAATCTGTATTTAACAATATTATTCACTTCTTTTTTACTTTGAATTATTTCAATATTGAAAATTAGATATTCAAATTCCTCAATTGTTTGATTTATATTTTCTAATTTTACAGATAGACTTTGAACTCGATTTTCAAATACATCTGGATCTAAAGTTAATTCAATATTTGCATTTTCTATCTGCTTAATGTTACCGAAATCATCTTGATGATAAACTGTTATATTGATTTTATCATGGAGTTTGGATCGATCTATTTGGGTTGTTAAAGTCGATGAAAAATATATATCAAAAGTAATATCCCCAATTATTTTAATAGTTTCATTACTTTGCCAGATGGCTACATGTTTAAAAGGATGAGGGCTAATTGGTTCATCAAAACTAATAAACTGTTTTAATAAATTAATGTAATTTAATAAATCTTCAACCTCATCTAGATTGTCTTCTGCTTTTACTTGATTAATATTTAAAAATGAAAATGAAAATATATTTAGTAGTAAAACTAAGGAAATTATGCATGCTCTGAATTTCTTGTTTATTAACATGCTATTGTCTCACCTACATATTTTATGTTGAAACTGTTAATATATAAATCTTTGTTGACAGTAATTATCATTTTTCCTTTTTTTTATACAGTCACTTTAAATCAAATAATATAATTTATATATAATAAATATTGTGCCATTAAATAGTATTTTTATAAACATTATACAAATTCAGATTTTCAATTTAAAATTTAAAAATTAAATTTAATAAAACATAAATATATCTTAAAACATCCTAGAATTTAAGCACTCAAAAAATAAGGGCATTTAATGAGTAGAAAAATACTTACAATAATAAAGATTAGAAGAAATGTTATTTTGCTGAGTTTATCCTTTATTTTCATTTTTAATTTCTATTTATTTATAAATATCGTAACTTCTATAGGAGGAGAATTAAATATTAATATTGCAAATCTAAATGATATACCTATAGATGAAATTGAGGAAGGTGAATATTTTAAAATAAGTGTGTATGACCCTCTATCAGAAACAGTGTATCTAACAGATGTTGATATTTGCTTTAATGAAATTAACTATAAAATCAGTCCAGATAGCACTAATAATGAAATTGAGATCATAGCACCAAATGTTGACTATGATAAAGATTTTATTATATATGCATCAAAAGAAGGATACGATGATATACAAAAAATTATTACAATATTAAATATTGCAAAACCCAGTCTTTTTATTTTTCATGAAGAATACATAGTTGATGAAGGAAAACTTTTTTCTGTAACAATTACTAAAAACGATAGAAATGGAGATCCTGTTGAAGGAGTTAAGGTATATATCCAGAATTCACCTGAAAGTGGATCTGAATATACTGATGAATATGGTAATGCAAAGTTGATCACCCCAAAAGATTTTGTTAAATTTACAGTAATAGCAAGTAAATCTGGATATGAGGATGGTACTATGATATTTGATGTAAATATTGAAAAAACCTTGTGGGAGTCAATTATTGAAGATCCTTATTTTATTGTTTACATTGCTATTATAATTCTGATATTTGCAGTAATATTTGTAAATATTAAGCAAAAAAGATCTATCTTTGATAGAACAAAACAAATTATCGATAATAAAACAATTGAGAAATATAGCGAACAACCCACTGCTTCTTATTACACACAAAAAATAAATGTACAACATCATTCAAATGAGGCAGTTCGTCTTAATCCAACAGAGGATTCAAAAGTAGAAGAAATTCGAATAACGCGATCTATGAAAGATAAAGAGATCATACCTGTAAAATCTGAAAAAAATGAGCCACAAAGATATATGAAAAGAAAAGATATCAAAAATGATGATTAATGGTTCAAAGGAATTGATGAAATCAGATATGAAATTGATAAGATAACAGGTGAAATAGATGAAAACGGTCTTGATAAATGGTATGAAGGAGTTGATATTCATAAAGATAAAATCAATGAAAAAATGAAGAAAAAAAAGAAAAAATAAGAAAAATAATATTTATTAAAAAATATGGGGATTAAATGCCTAAAAAAAGTAAATTAATATCTGATTTTTATGAGCTAAAGGTAAGTCAAATAATGGATAAACGAATATGGGATTTACCTTTGATTGAGATTGATGAAGATATTTATCATGTTCTTTCAATTCTTGGAGCTAGGAACCATATATGGGTCGTAAAAAACAAAAAAGAAAAAGAACTTAAGGGAATTATTACTGAACACGATGTTTTATCAATTCTTGCACCTAAATATTTTCCATCATATGTTTTTGGCACACCTGATGTAAGTAGCATTAAACATGGTACAGCAAAAATTGCAGAGGATGTAATGTCGTCAAGAATCATAACTTGCAAAGCTGATGATAAAATAATTGATGCTTTAATGAAAATGGTGAAATATAAACTCCGTCGATTACCTGTTATTAAAGATAAAAAAATAATTGGTGAGCTTACCTTACATCAGCTAATTAGAAAATATTATGCTGCTACACAATATCATCCCATAATTGAAGAGGAAGGTTGATAAAAAACGGATATTTTTTACATATTGTTATTGTTAGCAGTTGCTCTAATATTTGCAAGAGGTTTAGGATTTTTAATTAATAAATTGAAGCAACCAGCAGTAATTGGTGAAATTATAGCCGGTATAATTCTAGGTTTAATCATTATATTATTTTTTTCAGGTCAAAAATTTTATTTTTCAAATTATGTAATAACACCACCTGAACTTTCGTTTCATTCTCCTGAATTTAACTTATTAGCAGAGATTGGAATTCTTTTTTTACTTTTCGTCTCAGGATTAGAAACAAGTATCTCTCGATTGAAAAAAACAGGTAAAACATCTACAATTATAGCAATTGGTGGAGTGTTAATACCTTTATTATTAGGATTTTTTTCGGGATTATTAATAGGTTTACCAATTGCAGAAAGTATTGTAATAGGTTTAGTATTAACAGCAACATCAGTTGGTGTAACTGTTAGAACACTTATGGATCTTAATGTTTTAGATTCAAAAGTTGGAGCAACAGTGCTTGGAGCAGCAGTTATTGATGATATAATTGGAATTATATTACTTGCATTAGTTTTAGGAATAGAATCCATTAACGAAGCTTTAATAATTGTAGTAAAAATTGCGATTTTCTTTTTAGTATTTCTTTATTTTGCTTTAAAATTAATTGATAAAGTGCTTGATTTAGGAGAAAAAATTCATCTTCCAAAAGCTTTCTTAAGTATATCAATTGCTATACTTTTGATTTATTCATTTTTTGCAGAAAAAGCTGGTATATCAGGAATTATTGGTGCATTCATAGCAGGTATCTTAATTGGGACTAATGTTCGATCTTCAAAAATTGAGGATGATATTAAAGCAATAGGTTATGGTTTTTTTATTCCGATTTTTTTTGTTTGGACTGGTACATTACTATGGGAAAAAGGAACAATGTGGGATATTAATTCAATATCTTTAATATTGATATTAACAACTGTTCTTTTAGTTATTGGAATTACAGGTAAGATTATTGGTTGTGGACTATCTGCAAAAATTTCAGGTATGTCAAATATGGAATCTATTCAGATTGGTGTTGCTATGATTCCAAGGATGGAACTTGCATTAATTATAGTAGCTGCTGCAATAAATAATGATTTTATTCCAAAGGATTTTGCACAAGAAATTCTTGCAGCTACAATTCTACTTACTATTATTACGACTTTATTAACACCTATATTGATAAAAGCTACATTTAAAAATAATAATTGAATCTATTTTTTTTAATGAATTATCTATTTGAGCTCTCAAAAGAACATAAAACAATTCCAACTTCCGAAGTTTTATCATGTCTTGAAGCTGAAAAAAAATATTTTGAAATAGCCGATTCTAATCCTAATATTTTGATAATTAATACTAGACATAATAAAATGATAAACAATGCTGCTGAAAGACTTTCACATTCATACTATATTAATGAATTCTTATTTTCATGTAAAATATCAATTGATAAAATAAAAAATTCAGCTAAAACAAAACAAATAAAACAAAAAGGTTCAATTGCAATTAAATACAGAAACAGATCAAAGAAAAATAATTCACAACCTATATTAAAAGCATTAGCGGAGATATATACCAAAGATAGGAAAGTAATTCTTGATAAACCAGATATTGAAATCCGTGTAATAATTACTGATTCAAATATCTATGTAGGAAAAAAATTATTTGAAATAAATAGAACTCAATTTGAAGAAAGAAAAGTACAAAATCGCCCTTTTTTTTCACCTATCTCGTTGCATCCAAAAATTGCTCGTTCTATTGTAAATCTTTCAACAATAAAAAAAGGACAAGTATTAATAGATCCATTTTGTGGAACTGGTGGAATAATACTTGAAGCAGGATTAATAGGATTAAATGTTATTGGCAGCGATATAGAAAAAAAAATGATTGACGGATGCAGAATAACTTTAAATCATTATAAAATTGAAAACTATAAACTATTTAATTCTGATATTGGAGATATTCATAAACATATAAAACCTGTTGATGCAGTTGTAACAGACCTTCCATATGGTAAATCAACAACTACAAAAGGTGAAGAAAAAAACCAATTATATCAAAGAGCTTTTGAAAATATTTCATATATATTAAAAAATAATTGTAAAGCAGTAATTGGAATCTCAAACATAGAATTATTAACAATAGGTGAGAAATATATGACTCTAATTGAAGTTCATGATATAAGAGTACATAGGAGTCTTACTCGTTATTTTGTTGTTTATCAAAAATGACCATAACACTTTTAGAATATATTATATTCCCATTTTGCTGATATGACTCAACTTAATATCATATTTTTAGGAACAGGAGGTAGTTGGCCCTCTGTGAAACGAAACGTTTCATCTTTAGCTATTAAAAGAGCTGGAGAGATTGTTCTTTTTGACTGTGGTGAAGGCACTCAGAGACAATTTCAAAAATCTAATCTTTCTTATATGCAGATTTCTAAAATTTTTATTACTCATTTTCATGGTGATCATTTCCTCGGAATTCCTGGTCTTATTCAAACAATGCAGTTAAATGATAGAGAAATTCCTTTGCATATTTATGGTCCAAAGGGAATGACTAAACTTTTAGATCAATTATTATCTCTTGGATACTACAAACCAAATTATGAGATTTTTGGACATGATATTATTCAAGATGATGTGCTTAATTTTAAAGGATATAAAATTAAAGTTTTGAGTGTTAAACATGGAGTACCTGCACTGGCTTATTGCTTAATAGAAGATAAGCGTCCAGGTAAATTTAATAAAACCAAAGCATTAAAACTCGGTATTCCAGAAGGACCACTATTTAGCAAACTTCAGAAAGGAGAAAATGTTGTATTAAAATATGGTCAGAAAATTACTCCTAAAATGGTTTTAGGACCTTCAAGAAAAGGCAGAAAAATAGTAATATCTGGAGATACAAAGCCAATTAATAAAATGATTAAATTTTCAAAGGATGCAGATGTATTAGTTCATGAAGCAACATTTGACTCTGAACTTGGAGATATATCAGGAGAATATGGGCATACTACTGCATCTCAAGCAGCTGAAATTGCAAAAAAAGCAAATGTTGAAAAATTATTTCTCGTACATTTAAGCCCAAGATATTTAGATGGCAAAAAATTTGAAATAGAAGCACGTGAAATATTTAAAAAATCATTTGTACCAAAAGATTTTCAAGAAGTTGAGGTAAAATTAAAAAAATAAATCTTATTTTATTCATTTGTTTCTTTTTTTAAAACTGAATTTAGACAATCACTTATACTTTTATGTGCTTCCATTTCAAACACTAATGGAGCATCCGTTGCCCATCCACCAAATGCATCAAATATGTCTTTGATAGAAGATATCTCTGTTGTTGACCAATTATCTTGATTCATATCTTCATTATCAATAAAAGCAACTACTTTTTTAATATCCTCTGCACTATACTTAGGTGTCACAAAAATATTAAAAGTTGACTGTTTACCATCTTGATCTTGTTTATAAAAAACACAACTCTTAGAAGAAGACTGATAAATACCATATTTATTTGCCATGTATAATCCTCACCATATATTATATTAAAATTCAAATATCTTAATAGTTTTTAATAATACCGATAAATAAAAAAGTTCAATAAATCATAATTTTATTAACTCCTCTATTTATTATGTTCTGATTTTCATGGGAACAAGACCTTCATATGATGAATACTTTATGGAAATGGCTCATGTTGTTTCAAAAAGAAGTACATGTATAAGACGTAAAGTAGGAGCAATACTTGTAAAAGATAAGCATATTTTAAGCACTGGATATAATGGAGCGCCAAAAGGCTTAAAACATTGCTCTGAAGAAGGCTGTATTCGTAAAAAAAAGAATATCCCCTCGGGGGAACGTCATGAACTATGTAGAGGTTTACATGCTGAACAAAATGCAATTATTCAAGCAGCTGTTTTTGGAGTTTCAATAAAAGAGTCAACCCTCTATTGTACAAATACACCATGTGTAGTTTGTGTTAAAATGTTGATTAACGCAGGAGTAATAAAAATTAATTATTCAGGGGATTATCCAGACGACCTTGCTAAAAGAATGTTAAATGAAAGTAACATTAAAATAAAAAACCTCAATAAAATAAAACCCTCCTGTTATTGAAAAAATGAGAAAAATATAAATACTGTCTTATGATTAAGAATACCGAGGAGAATATGAAGAGAAAAAGGTCATTTGTATTGGATGAAAAAGACGATAAAGCAGTTAAACTATTTGCGGAGCTAGGTATGCCTAAAAACCTTGCTAAGACCTTGATGTATATTTCACAAGTAGAGGAATGTAGATCTGCTGACGTTGAACAAGGCGCAGATCTTAGACAGCCTGAAGTAAGCGTTGCAATGCAAGAGATGAGACGTCGAGGATGGGCCAAAAAAAGAGATTTAAAAAAGAAAGGTAAGGGGAGACCAGTTCATATATATAAACTTACTAAACCATTACCAAATATTCTTAAGAATTTCGAACAAGAAAAAATGAAACAAGTTGAAACAATAAAAAATGATTTGTCTGAACTACAAACTCTAATAAAAGAATATAAATAAATCATTAAATCCTTAACTATATTATTATTCTTTTTTATTTTTATTATAGTATAAATTCTCAATAGAAATGGTGGAATAGATTTGGAACATCGTATAAAAAACATTTTCAATTCAATAAAAACAAAACCTGATATTATAATTATAAAAAATTCCGGAGAATCAATCGTAGATAACAATTTTTTCTATTTTACAGGACTAGAAAAAGGTTTATTTGAGGGGTGCTCTGCAATTTTGTTTCCAGATGGAAAAATGGATTTATTAGTAAGTGAGCTTGAATCTGAAACAGCATCTAAAATAAATGCTAATATTAAAATCTATAAAAATAAAGATGATTATAATACTTTATTAAAAGCATCAACCAATTCTGCGAAAAAGATAGGACTTAATTTCAATGGCATAACATATAGAAATGTTCTCAATTTTTATGAATTATTTCCAAATACTGATTTTATAGATATTTCAAATAATATATCAAAAATTAGAACAATTAAAGATAATTATGAAATAGATCTAATAAAAAAAGCAGCAAGTATTTCTGATCATGTCAAAGAAAAAATCCCTAATTTAATTCACGAAGGTATGCATGAATATGAGCTTGCAGCTGAAATAAATTATTTAATACAAAAAAAAGGTGCTGATAAAGAAGCTTTTGATACAATTTCATCTTTTGGAAAAAATACTGCTGAACCACATTATTCCCATGGAGAAACTAATCTCAAATATGGTGATTTCATACTTTGTGATTTTGGTGCGCGATATAAAAGATACAACTCAGATATAACTAGAATTTTTATTTTAGGAAAACCAAATGAAAAACAAAAAGCAATGCATGAGAAAGTCTTAGAAGCTCAAAAATTAGCCTTCGATTACATAAAACAAGGTGTAAAAGGATGTGATGTTCATAAAGAAGTTGAATCATTTATTAATAAATCAGAATTTAAAGGATTGTTTATTCATTCAACGGGTCACTCGCTTGGACTTGAGGTTCATGATGGTGGTGTATCACTTGGACCAGAATCAAATATAATGCTTGAAGAAAATATGGTTCTCACTGTTGAACCTGGAATTTATATTCCAGGTTTTGGTGGAGTTAGAATTGAAGATAATATATTAGTTAAAAAAGATGGAGTAGAATTATTAAGTAAATCATCTCGAGAACTAATAGATGTATCCTAATTTTTCCATTAATTTTTTAATAGGTTTTAAGATATCGCTTTTTGGGTTTTTATTATGAGCTGGTTAGATGAGGTTAAATATGTTAGAAAACAAGCCAAGTTGAATAATAAGTTCTTTGCAGATTCACTACCAATGATTGCAAGTGAAAATGTTTTATCTCCTCTTTGTCGTGAAATGCTTATCTCAGATTTTCATGGACGATATGCTGAAGGTACTCCAGGGAAACGATATTATGAAGGATGCGAGATATTTGATCGAGTAGAAGAAAAGGCAATTGAACTGGCTAAAAAACTTTTCAAATGTAATTTTGCTGATGTACGATCTACTGCTGGTACGACTGCAAATCTAGCTGTATTAAAGGCTTTGATAAAACCTGGAGAAACTGCTTGTGTACTTGACCTTGCAAATGGTGCTCATATATCTTTTGGTAAATGGGGAGCTGCAGGTGTTCGTGGAATAAACTTAATATCTTATCCATTTAACGATGAAGAGATGAATATTGACGTTGATGGTGCAGTAAAACTAATAAAAAAAGTTAAACCTAAACTTGCTCTAAATGGAAGATCAGTTTTTTTATTTCCAAGCCCTATTAAAGAAATTGCAGAAGCTGCACATGATGTTGGAGCTTATTTGATTTATGATGGAGCACATGTACTAGGTCTTATTGCGGGTAAACAATTTCAAGATCCACTCATAGAAGGTGCAGATCTTATGAGCGGAAGTACGCATAAAACACTACCTGGTCCTCAAGGAGGTGTAATTTTATCGAATCATAAGGGTGAAACTGATGAAGATAAATCGTTTTTACGAAAAATTGGTTTTGGAGTTTTTCCTGGTGTATCTTCATCTTATCATCTTCATCATGTAGCTGCCAAAGCAATAGCTTTTGCAGAACATTTGGAGTTTGGAGAAGAGTATGCAATTCAAACGATAAAGAATGCCCAAGCGTTAGCTCAAAACTTATTTGAGCGTGGTTTTGAAGTTTTTGGCGAAAAACTAGGTTTCACTAAATCTCATCAGATACTTCTTTCAATAGGTCCTAAAAAAGGAAAAGAAGCATCAAAAAAACTTGCAGATTCAGGTATAATTACAAATATGAATACGATTCCTGGAGATGAAGATCCTCTGAATCCCTCTGGATTAAGAATAGGAACTCCTGAGCTAACACGAATTGGTATGAAAGAAAAAGAAATGCAAGATATTGCTGATTTTTATATGAGAGCTCTTCTAAAAAATGAAAATTCAACAAAAATTAAAGCAGATATAAAAGAATTTAGAAAAGATTTTCAAGAGCTTCATTATTGTTTCAAAAAAGAGTTTAGGGGATATGATTACCATAAGTTAGTCTAGATTATATGATAATTGCATTAACAGGTACTCCAGGCATCGGTAAAACTTCTATTTCGAAGGAATTAATTAAAAAAGGTTATGAGGTAATTGATTTAAACAAAGTAGTAATTGATAATAAATTTTTATTAGGTCAAGATAATGAAAGAGATTCTAAAATTGTTGATATAACTAAATTAAATTATTATTTCAAAAATAATTACAGGGAAAAAGATATTGTTTTTGTCGACGGTCATCTTTCACATTTTTTAAAATGTGCAGACTTTATTATTGTTTTAAGGTTAAATCCTGCTATGCTTTATAAAAATCTAGTTAAACGTAAATGGAAAAAGAAAAAGATTAAGGAAAATTTAGAAGCTGAAATGCTTGATATAATATTATGTGAAACTATTGAAATTCATTCCAAAGAAAAAATAATTGAGTTAAACATGACAGATAAATCAATTGAGAAAATTGTTAAAATAATTATGGAACTTGTAAAAAATAAATTTAAGAATATTAAAAAATATAAAATAGGTAGTATTGATTGGTCTGAACAAATTTTAAAGGAATTTTAAATATGAGCTGAAATACATGGTTCTTGATAATCAAAGAGAAAATGTCGATCCTCTATTAACAAGAATGGCAAAGATTTTCTTAAGATTTGAACCAAATACAATATCGTGGATTTCATTATTATTTGCCCTTATTGCAGGTATATTTTTTTATTTTTCTTCACCTGAAACAGAATTATATAATTTTTATTTATACGCAGCAGCTTTATTTATTTTTTTAAATGGTTTTTTTGATGCAATTGATGGTAAAGTAGCAAAACTTGCTAAAAAAACTTCATTGAAAGGAGATTTTTTAGATCATGCAATTGATCGATATGCTGATGTTTTTATTTTAGGAGGTCTTGCGCTTAGTGCATGGAATACATATTTTACTATTGGACTTTTAGCAGTTGTTGGCACACTTCTTACTAGTTATATGGGAACCCAATCCCAAGCAGTAGGTTATAAAAGAGATTATACTGGTCTTCTTGGTCGTGCTGATAGACTGGTTTTATTAATGATCGGTCCTCTTATTCAACATATTTTATTAAATTATAATATAATACTCCCATTAGGTTTGAATGTACTCGATTGGGTGCTTATTTATTTTGCCATTATGGGAAATATTACTGCAATTCAAAGGTTTTATAGTACCCTAAGATGGTTTAATAAAAAATTATAGTTAACTTTAATCATACATATAAAAATATTTATATATAAGATATTATTTTATATTTTCTCGTTAAGATTTAGAACAATGAATATTTAGATTTATTTTTAAATCTTATTTTTTTATCTCTACAAATTCTAGATTCTAATTTTTTTTCAGCTATATATTCATCTGCATAAATACCTAATGAAAAAATATTAATACCTAATTATTGTAGAATGTTTCAGAGAAGGGATGAAATGAATATCTCCGAGGAATTAGAAAGTAAGTTAGATGCAATATTTATTCTTTCAATAACAATATTTATGATTATTTTTTGGTTTATAATAATGCCTTCGGGTTGATATTTTAAGAATTAATTAAAGTAGAGGAAGAACATTCTTTTATTGCAAAAATGAATAATACAAAAAACGCTATTATCATATCTATTAGTGAAGATATATCTGAAACAATTGATTTAGCAGATTCACTAGATTATAAAGCTATAAAAACTTTCATTCAAAAAAGAAAAACACCTGATGTAAATAGTTATATTGGAAGAGGTAAACTAGATGAAATTATAGATTATATATCCAATAAAGAAATCAATATTGATCTTATTATTATCAATGGAGATCTAAAACCATCACAATGGTTTAACCTTGAAAAAAAACTAGGTATAAATGTTTATGATCGCATTAGATTAATTCTTGATATATTTGAAAAAAGAGCAGATAGACGTGAAGCAAAACTCCAAGTAAAACTTGCCCAACTTGGATATGAACGTCCTTTTGTACGTGAAATCATTCATCGAGCAAGAGCTGGCGAACATCCTGGTTTTATGGCTGGTGGTGAATATCAAGTTGATGATTATTATGAAATGATAAAAAAACAAATTAAAAAAATAAAAAGAAACCTTGATACTATTAGAGATGAACGAGAAATTCGTCGTCGTCATAGACATATTAGTGGTTTTTATCTCGTCTCTCTAGCAGGTTATACTAATGCTGGAAAAAGCAGTCTTTTAAATCTTTTATCAGGTGAAAAAGTAAAAGTAGAAGGAAAGCTATTTTCAACACTTTCTACAACTACTAGAAGGGTAAAAAATAAAAATTATCCAATCTTACTTACAGATACAGTTGGTTTTATACAAAATCTACCAGCATTGATAATTGATGCTTTTCATTCAACACTCGAAGAAATTAGTGTTGCAGATATTGTATTACTATTAGTGGACATTAGTGAAAATGAAGAAATAGTAAATAAAAAACTAAATGTTTCTTTTAATGAGCTTATTGAAATCGGAGTAAAATCTCCTATAATTATTGTATTAAATAAATCAGATTTACTTTCAAAAAAAGATTTAGACAAAAGAATAAATCTTATTAAAAAACAAGACTCTATAAAAAAGTGTAAAATTGTTCCTTTATCTGTAAAAAATAATGAAAATATCGATAATTTATTAAATGTTATATTTTTATCTTTTCCACAAATTTCAAAATCCACTATTAAACTACCAATAAATAAAACAACTCAATCTTTAATTTCATGGATTTATGATATTGCTCATGTTATAGATATTTCATACGATGAATTTATTACAATAACTTTTGAATGTAATATTATAATTCGGGATAAAATTATTTCAAGATGTTTATCTTTAAACGGTAAATTAATTGAATAATTGTAATTTTTTCATTTTGTTATTTTAACAAATAACATTTATATATTATTTTTAAAAAACACAATACTACGATAGTGTTTAGCACGCTAATAACTATCGTGGATTGGTAGGATGAGAGAAGGGATCAAAGATATAGTATTCATAACTATAATAATTATAATATCACTACTATTAATGTCTTTTACAATATATGCAAAAAATATTGAAACGCAACAATCTAAATATGATTTAATTGTAGATCTTAAAGGATTTGGAGATTATAGATCAATTCAAGATGCAATCAACAATGCAGAACTTGGATCAACTATTTACATAAAAACTGGGGAATACTCTGAAATTATTGACATTAAAAAATTAATCTATCTCATTGGAGAAAATAAAGATACAACTATTATTAATCCCATCTCAGAAGAAAATAAATACGCCATAAGATTAGGGGCTCCAGGTTCATACTTAAGTAGTTTGACAATAATTAATGGAGCTTCTGGACTTTATTCCACGGGAATAAAAATCTCTGCATCAAATACAGAAATATACAATTGTAATTTCTATGATACACCTGTAGGACTTGCAGTTTGGACATCTGGAAATAACATAGAAAACTGTTTTTGTAAAGGATGTAAAGACGAAGGTATTGCTCTCTTAGGTAGTAAAAACTCTGAATGTATTGAAAATCAAATTAAAAACTGTCTTTTTTATGATAACTGTGATGGTATTGAACTTCAATATTCGTCAAAAAACAAAATCGAGAATTGTAAATTTTATAATAACACACATTCTGGAATTGATGCAATAGCTAAACTTAATGATAATAATATTATATTGAATTGTGAAATTTATAATAATAAAGTTCATGGAATATATCTTTCTGCATCCTCTAATAATCAAATAATTAATTGTAATATGGCTAATAACAAAGATGGTAATATTGTCATGAATAAATATTCATTTGATAATCAAGTAATTAACAATGAAAAAGATGAAAAAGACAGTTTTTTAAAATTGAATTTTAAGAGTCTTATCAATAGATTATATGAAAAAGTTGAAAGATTAAAAGAAAGTAGAATCTATTCTTTTTTTAATAATTTAAACTTTTAAGAACATAAGTTACAAGTTCCCAAACCTTATTCTATTCATTGGTTTAGAGAGTTTGAGTAATATGACAATAGATAATAATATAAATATTAAAGATGAAGTACACCGAGAAAATAAAACTAGAAATATTACAATTCTTGCACATTTTTACGATAAATCACCAAATGTTATAATTGACAAAAATGAATTTATTTGGATACCCACAAATGAAGAAAAAGATTTTATAAAAGATGCATTTAATTTTATTCCGATTAATAAAACAATAAATCCTCCCAAACTAGTTGAAAAAGAAAAAAGATGAAACCGAATATCAACCTATTGAACAACCTGATCAAATAAAATTAATTGAACCAACATCCGAAATAAAACCTAAAATAGAAGAAAAAATTGAAGAAATTCTTCAAATTGAAAGACAAGAACAAGAAATTTTGGAAGTAACAAATGAGAAAATACCTATTAAAAATAGTGAGATTGAGGAAGAAAAAAACAAGATGATATGAATGCAAAGGTCAATATAAGAAAAGATGACATTCAAACAACCGATAAAGAAGTTAAAGAAAATAAAATTGAGGATAAAGGAAATTTTGTTGAAGTGGATACAAATGTAATTGAAGCAACTCTACAAAAACATACAGTTAAAGACGATGAAAATACAATAGTCGAAGCTAATGAAGAAACCATTATTAATAAAATTTTAAATCAAAAAAAAGAAAGGAAAATTGTTAAAAAAATAACAAATATACTTTTATCTTCTTTCTTTTATTTCATATAAATTATCTGATTGATCTTTTATAAATAATAAATTTTTTTTACCTTTTTTAACATTTAATATTTTAATATTATTTTCATTACAACGTTTTATTAGTTTTTCCTTATCTATAACTTCAATACAGACATGTTCAAAACTTTTTATTTTTTGTTTATTAGAAATAAATATTTCAAAACATAATTTTTCATTTGAATAAACATTTATTTCCATTTTTTGTTTTATTCCAAATATCTCATAAGATTGATTTTCAGATATATTAAAAGATTTTTCAAAATTCAAACTTAAAACCTTTATGAAAAAAATATCTGCATTTTTTTTGTCATTAAATTCTAATGCAACATGTTGAATAGCTGTTTTAATTGTCATTTTAAAAAAAATAAAAATTTAGATAATTTTTAATTTTTTTCCTAATTTATTGAACTTACCAAGTGTATAATCAAGGTCTTTTTTTGTAAGACCTGCGTTCATCATCGTTCTTATTCTAGCTTTATCCCGTGCAACCATTGGAAAAACTATTGGGAGTGCAAAAATTCCTTCATCAAATAATTTGCTTGATAGCTCTTTTGCAATACTAGATTCACCCACAATGATAGGTGTTATAGGTGTCTGACTATCTCCAGTATCAAAACCCATGCTATTAAGTTCTTTTTTGAAATATTCTGTATTTTTCCATAAATTTTTTACATGTTGAGGTTCAGTTTCTAATACATCTATTGCAGCAAGTTGAGCACCAGCGACAGCAGGTGGATGTGAACCTGATAAAAGCCATGTGCGTGATTTATTTAATGCAAAGTTAACAAGATCCTGACTTCCAGCAATCAATCCTCCAACAACTCCATATGCTTTACTAAAAGTTCCCATTTCTACATCAATTTTTCCTTCTATTCTAAAATGAGATCCAATTCCTCTACCATCAGGACCAATTACACCCTCACCATGAGCGTCATCAACATAAGTCATTGCTCCATATCTTTGTGAAACTTTTACTATCTCATCCATTGGTGCAATGTCACCATCCATACTAAAAACGCCATCTGTAATTACAAGAATACGATTATATTTTTTATTAGCGTCAATTAGTACTTTTTCTAAATCTCCTACATCTCTATGCTTAAAAATTGCCCGATCTGCTTTTGTAAGTCTAACTCCATCAATAATACTTCCATGGTTTAACTCATCAGATATAATAATATCCCCTTTTCCTGCTAGTTGTGGTATTAGTCCAGCATTTGCTGCAAAACCAGTTTGGTAAATAAGTGAAGATTCTGTCCCCTTAAATTTTGCAAGTCTTTTTTCAACTTCTATATGAAGTGCCATTGTTCCTGCTATTGCACGAACTGATCCTGATCCAGCTCCAAATTTTTTTGTTGCATCAATAGCTCCTTGAATAAGTCTTTGATGGTTACTTAAATTTAGATAGTTGTTTGAACAAAGCATTATTACTTCTTTGCCATCAACAACTGAATGAGGTGTTGAACCTGATTCAAGGATCCTTAATTTCCAGTCAAAATTTTTTCTTACTAGTTCTTCATATTCATATTTTAAAAACGCATTTGGATTTCTCTTCATAAGACTTTCAGCCTCCATAAATATCCCTTTTTATTAATGATAAGTGTCTCTAAAACATGGATTATTATTAAAAGTTATCGACTTTAAAATTTCTAATCAAACAAAAACTATTTAAAAATGGCTTTTTATTAGATTTACCATAATATTAATATATATGGGAAATATATAATTATTCCCTTCTAGTAAGCTGATTAAAATGAATCCATTACTAAATCCTATAACTATGTTACCGTTTCTAAAAAATTGGTTAGTAGATCCAGGAAGAATTATATATTTTCCATATATATTAATA
>CP070836.1:242658-248213 GCA_020341795.1 Thermoplasmatales archaeon | reverse complement strand
CATTTTTTTCATTTTTCTTTTTTTCCTCTATATAAATTTATCAATAACCTGCTAAAATGTTTGTGATTAATCTTATTTCTGCTTTTCTAAGATGTTGAACCACAGTAGGTTTACTAAGTCCAATTTTTTCAGATAGCTCTTGACTATTAATTTTTCTAGGATAATTGTAGTAACCATTTTTTTTAGCCTCTATAAGTATTTTCTTTTGCTTCTCTGTTAAAATAGATAATATCGATTGCTCATTAAAAGTTGCTTTTTTGAAACTTATTTTTTGTATTTCACCAAGAAATTTTATTACATCTAGAAACTTTTTCAGATTTTTTTCATCACCTGTTACACTTAAAACCATTTTATTTTTACAAAAAATTGAGGGTGTATCCCATATAACGTCAATATTGAATTTTTTTGCAAATCCAATAAATTTTTTATAAAATTTAACTTTACCAAAAATTACATATCTGTTTCCCTCCTGTTTTAAGACGGTTAACATTTCAAAATATTCTGGAAGTTTTAAATCATCAATTGAATATCCTTCTTTCATATTTAGAACCGCAATTCCCATCTTAATTCCTTGCTCAAAATCAAGTTTAATAAGTTCAATTAATTCAATTGATTCGACTTTATCTAGCAAAAAATCTATCATTTTTAAAAATTCTTCTTTTATTTTTAGTTCAACAATTAATTTTCTCATCAATTTTGAATGTAATAAGTTCTATATAAACTACCATACATGTATGGCACAAATAAATTATACAAACTAATAATATGTACAAATATAACAATGGAGGAAAAAAATGATGGGGAAAAAAGCCATCCTAAAAAATAATAAAATAATTATTCTAAAAAATGGAAGTGATATAAAATGTTAAAAGTCCAAAACCTGGAATTTACATATCCTAAATCAAACAAGAAAGCTGTAAATGGAGTATCCTTTGAAATAAAAAAAGGAGAGATATTTGGATTTCTTGGACCAAATGGAGCGGGTAAAACAACAACACAAAAAGTTATTATTGGTCTTTTAAAAGATTACCATGGCGTTGTAGAAATACTAGGTAAAAACCTTCTAAGCTGGAAAACAGATCTATATAATAGGATAGGTGTAGGTTTTGAACTTCCAAATCATTATCAAAAACTTACAGCATTAGAAAATCTTGAACTATTTGCATCTTTTTATCGTCGTCGAACTATTCCTCCATTGAAACTTTTACAGATGGTAGAACTCGAAGAAGACGCAAACCAACGAGTAGGAACTTTTTCAAAAGGTATGAAATCAAAACTTAATTTTGCAAGATCATTATTAAATGATCCTGAAGTTCTTTTCCTAGACGAACCAACAACAGGTCTAGATCCAGTTGGTAGACGTTTAATAAAAAATTTAATCATTCAGAAAAGAAATGAAGGAAAAGCAATTTTTCTAACTACTCATAATATGCAAGATGCAGATGAACTATGTGATAGAGTAGGATTCATTGTGGAAGGTAGACTAGTTCTTATTGAAAGTCCAAAGGAATTGAAGATTAAACATGGTAAAAAAATTGTAAAGTTAGAGTATATTAAAGACGGAGGTTTAGAAAGCCAAGAGTTTGACTTGAAAAATCTTGCTGATAATAAATCTTTCTTAAGCCTATTAAAAACAGGCTCTGTACAAACAATTCATACGGAAGAAGCAACATTAGAAGACATATTTATTAAAGCCACAGGAAGGCATCTGTAATGAGCAATATTAAAAATATGCTTAAATGGGAATTTGTACTCCTTTACAGGTACAAGATTATACATATTTCCATACTTAGTGTTGTTTTATATTTTATTACAACTCAGGCCATTCCAGACATGAACAGACCAATTTTTCATACGTTGTTATTATTTTTTGATCCAGCAATAATTGGTATTATGTTTGTAGGTGCATTAGTTTTATTTGAAAAATCAGAAAACGTTCTACAAGCACTGGTAATAACACCAATGAAAGTAGATGATTATCTTACATCAAAGATAACATCACTTACAATTTTATCAATAATTTCAGCAACAATTTTTATAGTTCTGTTAAATGTTTTTGGTGGTATTGATTTTAACATACTTTTTCTAGTTTTATCAATAATTATTACGTCGGTATTGCTTATACTTCTTGGGTTCATTCTAGTCTCTCGTGTAAAAAGTATAAATGAATATTTACTTGCAATGGTCGTTACATTCCTAGGATTACTTTTTCCGCCAATGCTACAACTATCAGGATTATATGAAAATGTAGTATTCTATTTATGGCCTACCCAAGCATCTTTTATACTTTTTACCGGTGTTTTTAATCCAGCAAGCCTTGAATTATGGGAAATTGCTTATGGACTAGGTTATCAATTAATTTGGATCGGACTTTTATATTTCCTTGCAAGAAAAGCATTTCATAAACATATTGTTTTGAAAGGGGGTTAAAAGATATGGTATATCTTCTCAAACTAGCAATAAATGATCTAAGAAATATTATACGAGATCGTTTCTTTGTTTTTGCATTCTTTGCCTATCCTATAATGATAATTTTATTCTCAAGAATAATAATACATATGATTGCACCAAGAATTGAAAATATATTTCCACTTGCCGCAAATTTTTCCTTATTATTTTTGTTATTCATTACTATTATACCATTCATTTTTAGTTTCATTTCTGCTTTTTTAATTCTTGATGAAAGAGATGAACATTTACTTACTGTTCTACGAGTCATGCCAATTTCTAGAACTAACTTTCTAACATTTCGGATGTTTTTTATGTCACTTTTTGCATTTATTGTTCTGCTAATTTTTCCTCCACTTTCAGGACTTGTAGATAACACAAATTTTTCATATCTTGCATACATCCCAGTTGCTGCATTATTTGCACTTTTTACACCATTCGGTGCATTATTGGTAAGTTCATTTGCATCAAATAAAGTCCAAGCATTTGCTATTTTCAAAATAGGTGGAACTGTATTTATGCTACCTTTATTTGCTTTTTTCCTTAACCTTGACAATCTCAAATATATATTTAGCCCAGTTCCCAATTTTTGGTCACTTTTAACACTTGATTCTGTAGTTCAAAAAGGGACCGTTGATATTATTTCATTAGCAATTGGATTTACATTTCACATTGCTTTAATAGTAGCATTATTCTATGTATTTAATAAAAAATATTAGGATTTTTTTCTTATATATTTTAACAAAAGATTTAAGCTATTAAATAAGATGAAGCTATAAATATGGCAAACATTCCACTTGAAATATTTGGATTAATAGCAGGTGCTGTTACCTCATTAGGATTTATTCCTCAACTAATTAAAGGATATAGAACAAAGAAATTAGAAGATATATCCTATTTGATGCCCATAGTTCTTGCCATTGGGATGACTCTCTGGTTAATATATGGAGTTTTCCAAATAGCATGGGCGATTATTATTGCAAATAGTTTTGGCATATTTTGTTGCCTAACTTTAGTTGGTATGAAAAAAAAATACTCATAATCATTTATTGTTGAAGAGTTGCGTGACGACCGCGCATATCAGTTTCAGTTTCTTTTTTACTTTCTAAAAGATCTGCAATAAGTCCATCAAGAAGAATCCAAACACTTGCTTCAAAAAGAGTACCAAGTGGTGCAAATTTTTTTCGTTCTACATCATTACAAGATGCTGATATATAAAGTGTTATATCTGCAAAACGCGCAATATCTGATTTTCTTTTACCAGTAATTGATACAACTGATGCTTCAAGATTACGAGCTATTTCAGCAGTCATTACAGCTGGAATTGTCTCCCCAGACCCTGAAATAATTATAACAAGATCTCCTTTTTGAACAGGAGCAGTAATTGTTTCACCAATCACAAATGTTTGAAAACCTAAATGCATGAGTCTAATTGCAAATGCTTTTGCCACAAGTCCAGATCTACCTGCACCATATAGAAATATCCTATTAGAAGTAAAAAATAACTTTTTTACTTTCTCAATTTCAACATTAGAAACTTTATTTAAAATTTCTTTTACTTTTCTTTGAATATAAACGATTGAATCATAAAAAATTGTTTTTTTACTCATAAAATCTCCGACAGATCACGATAATCTGCTTCTTCTTTTCCTGTTCTTTTCATTATAGCTTTTTCAACTTGAAGCCTTATATATACTGCATCATGTTCAAGCAATGGTGATTCAGAAATAAATGTAACATCAAGATTTTTATCTAAAATAATTTCAATTAAAGGTGCAAGAGGCATATCCCCTTTTTTAATTGGTATATGGTAATACTCATTTCCATTTTCATACATAACACCAGTTATATGTAATAAAAAATGTTTTAATCTGAGAGGTTTTAATTTTTCAAATACATCTTCAAAATCTTCTCTTTTTTTAAGAGCACCATTTAAACGAGCATGGATATGACCCAATCCTATTACAGGTATTACTCCTTTAACATTTTGACAAATTTCAATTATTTCCTCGAGACTTCCAAAAACCTTTTGCTTACCCATTGTTTCGATTCCAAGTTTTGTTTTAATTTTTTCTTTTTTAAAAATTCCAATAATTTTTTTAGTATTTTTAACTATTTTTTTCATGGTTTTTCTTTCGCTTTCCTTACCATAGTAACCAGGATGAATTACAACTGTTTTAGCACCTATCTTATTTGCGATTCTTGCTGAGTACATAATTTTTTCAATACTCATATCAATCTCATCACTTGTTCCAGCAAGATTTATATAATAAGGTGCATGAACATGAAGCTCAACATCGTTTTCAACTGAATAATTGCTTATGAATTGAGCTTCTTCATCTTCCATTATATAAAGACCACGTACAAATTGTATTTCTAGCGCATTAAGATCAAGAATTTGTTTAGTATAAATAAGCCCATCTTTATTAGTTCGACCTTTACATGAAAGAGGTATTCCTGCTTGTCCTATTCTAATCATAAATCATATACCCCGCTTTTATTATACAAAACAAAGAACTAGTAAATTATTTAGAAAAGATTTATGCAATCTCCTCAAGACGACTCATAATATTCCAAATCAGAGTTCTACCATGTAATGGAATATTTGGATCATTTGCCATCTCATCAAGTTTTGAAGTAGCAGAAGCAACTCTAACATCTAAAGGATCATTTTGATTTAAAAGTGTGGTTTTTACTTCCTCAGCACCACGTCTAATATTTCTTGGAATAGAATTATCCTCATGAAGCATACTTAAACCATCGCAAACCTGAGCAATTTTTTCATCAGTTGACATAGAAGTCACCATTCTTTGTTTTTTTACCGTGTATTACAGTTTTAAATTTAAATATTTGGGAAAAAATTAATCTTCAAGATAATTAGAATTTATAACTTGAATTATTTCAGTAGCAATTCCTTTACCAATTCCAGGTACATCCATTAATTCGTCCTCACTTGCATTTGCAATATCCTTAATACTGCCAAAATGATTTAAAAGACGTTTTGCAATAACAGCCGAGACATTAGGAAGACCTTCAAGAAGAAACTGCTGTCTTTCTTTTAATGACATCTGCGTTTTTTCGCCTCTAATTGCTACTGATTTTTTATT
>CP070836.1:239634-242558 GCA_020341795.1 Thermoplasmatales archaeon | reverse complement strand
GATTGTAAGTCACATCTTTGAACATTATTTTATGAGGTGGGCTAAAAAAACAAAAACAAAAATTGATGATGAAATATTAAAAAATGTGAAAAGACCAATATATGTTTTTGTTATTTTTTTTGGAATTTATTTTTTCATCCTCAACATTTCAGTATTAGATAATTATGTTGATAGGGGAATTATTGATAATGTATTCCTTCTAATTGAGATATTACTAATTGCATATATCTTTACAAGAGTAACAAATGTTTTTATTGCATGGTATGCAGAAAGAAGAGAAAAAAGAACAAAAGTAAGCCAACATATTTTATATGTTTTTAGAGGAATTTTTAATGGCATCGTTTATTTAATAGCATTTTTCGTTTTCATGGCGCTTGCAGGAATTGATTTAACAGGTCTTGCAATTGGTGGTGCTGCAACAGCGATTGTAATTGGCTTTGCTCTTCAACATGTACTTAGTGACTTCTTTAGTGCATTTTCTATTTATTTTGATAGACCATTTGAAATTGGTGATTTTATTATTGTAGGAGATTTTGCAGGTACTGTTACTAAGATTGGGATGAAATCAACTCGTCTTCAGCTTTTGCAAGGTGAAGAGCTTGTACTGTCAAATAAAGAATTGACAACTACGAGTATACGAAATTTTAAGAAAATGAAAAAACGACGAATAACTTTTGGTTTTGGTGTAACTTATGATACTCCTCTTAATAAACTTAAAAAAATTCCTGAGATTATTAAATCAGTAATTGATCCTGAGAAACTAAAAGACATTGATAGGCTTGATCGTGTTCATTTTACAGAATTTGGTGATTTCAGTTTGAATTTTGAAATTATATATTATATGAAAAGTCAGGATTATGTTAAATATCGTGATACACAGCAGGAAATTAATTTTAAAATTAAAGAAGCTTTCGAAAAAGAAGGCATTGAAATGGCATTCCCAACTCAGACTATATTTTTAGAAAAATAAATCTCTATTTTTTAAAATCCTCTTTGGATTTTCTTTCTCATTCTGTAAAAAGATTAAATAAATCGTTATAAATAACCCGGTGGAAACTTATAATGAATGATAAAAAATATAATCCATGGACTATTGAAGATGAAAAAATACACACTGAAAGTGTTATTGAATGGTGGTGTCATGAAATTTTTTATAAAACACTTGAAGATAACAAGAATTGGCATCTTAATGCTTCAATGTCAGAATATGGAAAAAACAATTGGTGTGGATCTGTTTCAAAAACAACCTTTTATAATTTAGATTCAAAAGATCGTTATGATTATTTAAAATATACAAAAACACGTTATGATAAACCAGAGGATATAGGATTTTCTGTAAAGGAACCTAATGCTTTCATGAGAGGTTTATTTCCTAATTATGAGCTAAAAATGCGGGATCCGGATCATGATATTGAAGTTGATATTAAATGCATAGCTAAAGCATATCCTCATTGGATTTCTCAAGATGTAACTAATGGGTGGCTTCCATGGGGACTTGGTGCTTATAGATATGGTTTTATTCCAAAATTAGAAATAACTGGCACAATGAAATTTAATAATAAAATAAAAAGAATTGAAGGTACAAGTTATTTTGAACATGTTTATGGTAATTTTAATTTTAAAAAACCGGCAGAAATGTTATCCGGTTTAAAAAAAACATTATCAATAATGGTTAAACTTGGTTATAACTGGATTAATAAAACAAAGATAAAACTTCCAAATACTATAGAATTAACAAGTGAAAACAATCCAATAGGCTATGATTGGGCATGGAATGTATTTGACAATGGTTGGACGATTTTTTTTGGAAATATTATGCTATGGATATCAGAAGGACCTGGTTTTGGGACACTTATTCTTTCAAAAGATGATAAAAACTATTCTGAATTTTCTGATATATATTTTAAATATAATAAAATTAAATATTCTGATAATTTTGATTTTTACTATCCAACAGAAATTAAAGTAATTGCAAAAAATAATAATGAATTATTACATCTAACCTATAAACAAACAGCAGAAGCTAGAGAATTTATTCAAGATCTTAATGGTAAATATTACAAATCATATGTAATATGTGAAGCACCAGGAATTGTTGAAGGTTATTACTCTGACAAAGACAAAAAAATCCCTCTAAAAGGTTTTGCAAAAATTGAACCTCAAAGACAAGTATCAGTATTTGGACATAGTAAATTCAGAACTGATTTTTTAAAACCACCAAAAAAATTTGGGATAGCATTTGATTTTACATCACATTATTTTCTAAAAAATATTAAAGCAAAATTCCAATTAGCCCCAAAAGCAAAGATAAAATTTGATTTTAAAAGACTTGATGGTTCAAAGTTTCATAGGTAATTAGTATTCAAGCATTTTTACACTGATTTCTTCACCAATATCAATGAGTGCTCCTTCCCCTCTTTTGCCCATACTGCAATTTACTACCATTGTCTCTCCAATTTTAATAAAACCAGGATCTTCATGAATATGACCACTTAATACAAGACGAGGATGTTTTTTATCAACAAGTTTTCTTAGTTCTTTACTTCCTCTATGCATACCAATAAAAACTTTATCCTTTGAGTCATAAGGTGGAACATGGGTAACTAGTATGGTTGTTTCATCAATCATTTTTTTATTATCAAGGATTTTAAAATGATCAGTATTTACACCACTAACACCAACAAATGACAAACCTTTCCTTAGAACTTTTTTCAATTCAATTTTTGTTGCTTTGGAATTATCAATTCCTTTTTCAACATCAACTGAGTCAATGTTACCAGTAATAGCTAGTGTATCAATTGGTATTTGATCTAAAAAATTTTTAGCAAGCTCTCCAGGTCCAAATTGTGTTATATCTCCACAGATTACTAAAAGATCTGGTGAATATCGTTCAATATTTTTTAAAACAAGATTTAATCTAAACT
>CP070836.1:236481-239534 GCA_020341795.1 Thermoplasmatales archaeon | reverse complement strand
TCATATGTTTTCACTTCGATACTAGTTCTAGGTTCTACTAATGTAACCGAAATAATCATCGATACTATTACTATTACAGTTATTTTTAATTTAATGATACCTCTCCACGATTAATTCCTCAAGGATCAATTCAATTATAAAGTAAAACTAGATATAATATTGGGTTAAAAAATTTTCCTTTAATAATTTCATTTATATTTTTATCAGTATAATATTAAACACTTTGTCTAGTAAAATTTCTATTATCTGAATTTCCTTATAAAAAATTGAGTATATTTTTTACAAAAGAATAGTAATATTTAAATAAAAGAAAATCAATTAAAAAATGCTTAGAACGGACTTTGGAGATATTTAGTATCTACTACTGATCCACAAGAAGTGGTAGGGGGAGGCTTAGATCACCGCTACCCTTCCTCTAAGCTTATCTTATAAAAAATAATAAAAATAAAATAATAATTATATATTATGGAAATGCTTATATCTTAAATTACTATTGTGTGTTATAGTGGAGGTGTAAAATTCTATGAAAAAAATATTAATATTTGTAATGATTGGAGCCTTTTTATTGCAAGGAATATCTGTTATTTCATTGCAAGTAGAAAATGAATTTATATCAGAGAAATCTGAAAATATTAAACTATCAATACCTAATATCAGTACAACAACTGATAATTATATTGATATCAAATACGATGAAGCAACATCATATATAATGAATCCAAGTGAGCCTATTATCCCAAAAGTTACTAAAACCTTTATTTTACCTTTTGGATCCCATGTAGAATCAATTAATGTTGAATATAAAAATGAAAAACAGATCGAATTAGATGGTTTAATTAGACCTGCATCTGATCCAATTATTGATGGAACAGTTGGAAAAACAAAATCTGTAATTTTATCTAATATTTATGAAAAAAATACATGGTATCCTTCTGAAAAATTTGATTATATACAGAAAGTTGGTTTAAAAGAAAAAGAGCATGTAGTTTTTTTAACAGTTCATTGTTATCCAGTAAAATATAATCCAGGAGAAAACATACTTAGCTATGCGAAAGAAATAGATATTTCATTTAACTATTATCAACCAATGGAATCTCAAATTTTTCCTGATGAATATGAATTATTAATTATCGCTCCAGATATCTTTTCCACACCATTGGAACCATTAATTTCTCATAAAATCAATGTTGCTAAAATGAATACATACATGATGAGTTTAGAAGAGATATATTCAACATATACTGAAGGACGGGATAAACAGGAACAAATTAAACTTGCTATTAAAGACGCAATAGAAACAAAGGGAATTACTTATGTAATGCTTGTCGGAGGACTTAAAGGTCAAACAACAAACTGGCTTCTACCTGTTCGTTATGGAGAATGCTCTTCAGAGACAGTTATAAGTGATTTATATTATGCAGATATCTACAAACTTGAAGATGATGAAATTGTCTTTGAGGATTGGGATTCGAATGGTGATGGAGAATTTTCTAAATGGGGTTTTTCAAAAAGAGATAAAATCGACGGTGCACCAGATGTATATGTTGGTCGTCTAGCTTGCCGCTCAGAAAAACAGGTAAATATTGTAGTTGAAAAAATCATAAAATATGAGGAACAAAAAGCAGATGATTCATGGTTCAATAAAATGCTTTTAATCGGAGGTGATACCTATGCTGATTCTCCTGGAGGAATACCTGAAGCAGAAATTGATACTAATCTTTCTTCAAGCTATATGACTGGATTTACATTTGAAAGACTATGGACATCACTTGGCACTTTAACAGGGCAAGTAGACGTCGAAGAAGCTTTTAACGAAGGTGCTGGTTTTGTTCACATGGCCGGTCATGCTAATCCAGCAAGTCTTGTCACACATCCATTACAAGACGATTCTAAAACAGTTATTATAATGTCTATGTATGAGTTTGATGATCCAACTCATATATTTCCAAAGTTAAACAATAAGGATATGCTCCCTGTGATTGTTGTAGGAGGTTGTCATAATAGCCAATTTAATGTTGGTTTATCAAATATAATTCGTGATATCTTAATATATGGAATTAATGGATATTTCTTTGCTAGACCATTTCGTTTTTATTATATGGAATGGGTTCCAAATTGTTGGAGTTGGTGGTTAACAAGTAATCCTAACGGTGGAGCCATTGCGACAATGGGTAATACAGGTTTAGGAATGGGCATTCATGATTATGGATACCTCACTGGTCTTGATGGCTGGCTATTTCCAAGATTTTTCTATCATTATGGTCAGATGAACAAGCTTAATATCGGTATGGCACAGGGTTTAGCTATTGCTGATTATGTGAATGAATTTAATATAAATAGCGATGGTGAAGATAGACAAATGGTCCAACAATGGGCCTTGTTAGGTGATCCAAGCCTATTACCTGGTGGTTATTAGAAAAACCACCATTTTTACATTTTTTAATCAAAAAATTAGAAATCATATATTATTTGTTCTTCCCACCCTTGAAGGTTGATTATAATTTTCCCTGAGATTTTATTATATTGCTCCTGCCATGCTTTTTTTAAGGGTGATAGGTTAAATGCCATTTCCTCTGTAATCCAAGCATCACAAGGATCATCATTATCCTCATGAGATAATAAAACATTCACCTGAACAGGATAAGATTCCATAAAAGAACTAGCAATTAAAACAAATTCATGTTCTTCACATCCTCCACCATATGATACATTTATAAAAAAATTAGGACAAACTAGTTTTACACTATTAAAAACAAAAGGATCTCTAGGAGCATTCTGATAATAATTATCATCTATTATAATATCCTGATAAGTTTCAATGCATCCACTAAAATTTATACATATAATCGTTATAATTAATATTATTGGTAATATATGTTTTTTTATGATATTTAACCTCCAGTATTAAAATAAAGATATTATAAAAATTTAAATATTTTGCTGTATAAAATTGAGAAAAAAATAATATTAACTTATTTTTAATTTTAGACTGTCTAATATTTTCTGAAATAATTGGTAACAAAATAGATTATTTAATATAAAGTGGAATACAT
>CP070836.1:231151-236381 GCA_020341795.1 Thermoplasmatales archaeon | reverse complement strand
CCAGAATCATATTGTGAATAATCTTGATCTCCACTGTTTTTTATTATAAAATTTGTTATTGTTACTGAATCGGTTATTACTTTAACAACAATGCCTTTGTTTCCGCCATTAATCACAGTGTTGTTCCTATTTTCACCAATTAATTTTATTGCTTTGTTTATATTCAGATTCTCCCGATACACTCCTTCTTTTGTAAATATTGTATCACCATCAATACTTGCATCAATTCCATCCTGGATATTACGAAAAGGATGTTCTATTGATCCATCCCATGGACCATTAATATTATCATCATCAACATAGATAATTCTATTAGATGAAATCTTAACACTTGATCTTACTGGAAAAATAATTGAAAGTAATAAGGATAGAATAATTACCCAGATGATGGTTTTTTTATACAACTATTACCTCCAACAATTCTAAAGTAAATTATAATATATAATATCTAATCAAAACAATAATGAAAAAATATTATAAAATTGTATCTATCCTAATATTTAAATGTAACATTTATCACAAATGTTTAAAAATATAAATTTATTGAGCAAAATTGTACAACTGTTTAATCAATATAAATTAATCAACGTTTAAAAAAATTATAATTTTTTATTGTCTAATTAGTTTCTGCTCGTTTGACAGAAATTGTTGTCTAATTAGACAGACCCAAATTATATAAGAAAAATTTGTTTACACAGAATAGAATAACTTTTAAGAGAATTGAAAAAAAACTGGCAGGAGTTATAAGTTAAGATGAGTGTTATTGAGTTGTCAAATGCTCTGTTTTTTAAAAATAGAGATAAATGGCGTACTTGGTTAGAAAAAAATCACAGAACCTCCAATGAAGTGTGGCTTATACATTATAAAAAATCATCTGGTAAAAAGAGTTTGAATCATTTTGATGCTGTTGAAGAAGCAATTTGTTTTGGGTGGATTGATAGCAAACTTAAAAAAATTGATGAAGAAAGATTCATCTTAAGATATTCCTCTAGGAAATCAAAAAGTGTTTGGTCAAAAATAAATAAAGAAACTGCCAAAAAAATGATTTCTTTGGGAAAGATGACAAAGGCAGGATTTGAAAAAATTGAAGAAGCAAAAAAACAAGGGTTTTGGGACACTGCTTATACAAACTTAATAAAAGAAAAGTTACCACCAGATTTGAAGAACGCTCTTTTAGTAAATAAAAAAGCATGGAATAATTTTCAGAACTTTGCAAATAGTTATAGAAATATGTATATCGGCTGGGTGAAGAATGCAAAGACTGAAAGAACAAGAAAAAAAAGAATATCTGAAGTTGTTAAACGTTCTATAGATAATAAAAAATCTGGGTTTGAATAAATACTTTGAATATTTTTAACATTAAAAATGGGTTTAAATCTTTTCCCCTATACAATTTATATTAAGTGTCAAAAATTAAAATTTAGTATGGTTTGCAAATTGCTTTTTTGTTCACCATTTTTATCAATTTCACAAGTTTTTCCTCATCAATGTCTTCCAATGAATGAATTTTAATATGTCTCATCGTTTTACCACTACCCTCAAACAAACTTATCTCCTCTTTGTTTAATCCATTGATTGCAAAGCCAACATGCACACGAGTTTTCATTGCAGCAATATAAAATTTCCCTTGCGCATATGTTACAACTCCCCAAGCAGTTTTTTCTTCACAACTTGGAAGTGTTTTTAAAAAGATTTTTCTTACTTTTTGTAAAATTTCTTTTTGCGGTGATTTTTGCTTTTCTATGTATTCATTCACTTTTTTATCCATTTTATTTCACTTTTCCATAAATTTAATAAATCTATTTTTACAATTTTACCATTTAATTATAATAATGCACGAATAACATTTATTATTATGAACACAAATCACTCCTCCGCATTCTGGACATTTGTACTTTTCTTCTTGTTTTTGAAGAAATTTCTCCATTCCATTTTCTTTAATGTATCTTAGATTATCAATCATGCTCATATCAAATCGTTCACGATATTTATTGTCAAGTTTTTGTAATTGTTTACAAGGAAAATCACTACACTGATAACAATATTCAACTTCTTTTTTGGTTAGTTTTTTACAGTATTTTTTAAGATGTGCACAACTTTTATCAGATGGTTTACAACCAATACACTTCATTTTTCTTTTTTTTCCATTCATAGTATAACCAAAAAAAGCAATGCAGATTCTACAGTTCATACCACAAGGCGTTATTAATTCGGTTTTCATAATTTTCAGCAACAGGTAGAAAATTCTTATTTTTCATATTTTTTATTTTTTAACCTTATAGACAAACCAAATATATTCATTTTCTAAAGTTACTTTTTTAATTAACTTTAACTTCAAATTTTTATTTATATAACTAAACATATTATATGATTTTTTTCCAACAATTACTGGATGAATCAATAAACTAATCTCATTTACAAAACCCTGATTCAAAAGAAGGTTGCCTAATATTCTTCCTGTATCTGTTAAAATAGTTTTTATTTTATATTTGGCTGATAAAAGTTTAAGCGCTTTTTTTAAATTCACATTATCTTTTCCAACAATATGATACTCATAATTTCTTTCTTTCAGATAGTTAAGATAATTTTTAGGTGTTTTTTCCGATACTAAAATAATAACATCTTTGCAAAATTCAAATCTCCTGCATGTATGAAGTAATCCTTTCAACTTACCATGTGTGTCAATAATTACCCAATACGGTAAAATCTTGCTTCTATCTTGTTTTTCAAAATCTTTTTTTTCTTCTCGAGGAATATCATCTTCGTAGAGTTCAATCCCTTTTTTAATTGTATTTGAACCAATTAATTGGACATCTGGTTTATAATATCCTGCAATTTGATAGTGTAAACTCATATTTTGTTCAAAATTAGTAAGAGAACCATCAATACTAATTGAATTATGTATGATTATTTTTGGTAAGGTATCTTTTTCCATAATTCAAAAATAGATTAATTACTCATATATTTGCTCTTTTTATCTAACAGGAAAAAAGGTTTATTTTTACCACTAATTATAGATTCAAATGCATTCCCTTTCATATAATTATTTATATTTGATATAATTTACAAAAACCTATGTCAGAAAAAGAATCATTAATTGCATATTGTGGACTATGTTGTTTAGATTGTCATGGTTATACTGGAAAAATACCTGATTTAGCACGAGATTTACGAAAAGAATTACGAGCATATAAATATGATAAATTTGCCCACTCAATAGCAGAACAAAGTTTTGGTAAGGCATTCAAAGATTATGATACTTGTTACGAAGTCCTTGGGGCAATGGTAAAGTTTAGATGTAAAAAAGGATGTAAAAACGGTGGAGGAAATCCTTTTTGTAAGATACGAACTTGCTGTAAGAAAAAAGGTTTTGAAGGATGTTGGGAATGCACAGAATTTAAAACATGTAATAAACTTGATTTTCTAAAACCAGTTCATAATGATGCTCATATAAAAAATCTAAAAATTATTAAGAAAAAAGGAAAAACGGATTTTATTCAAGGTAAAAGAAATTGGTAGTAGCAGATTAAATCTTAATTTATAACCTCAAAAATTGTTAGTAAATTAAATCTTTTGTTGGTAGCCCTCCATCGGCTTCAGAAAAACATTTTTCTCATGTTGGAGACCATTAAAAATACAAAATCACACAAGGGCTTTAAACAAACGGTTCAAATCCCTTTTCCTGTATAACTTTATTATTTACTTTTTCTGCATTATAAAAAATTCATAGCCAAAATAATCAGAATAATTGTCATACATTTTTGACTCTTTTTCAAAACTTTCAAAAATTTTTAAAGCAATTTTTTTATCGTGATATTTTTTCTTTAACTCTTTTATTTTTTCATCCATTTGCGAATAAAAATCAATCCAGCATGCTTTTGGTAAGGTAAAATGAGACAATATGTCAAAACCTTCATTTTTAATAATAGAAATATTGCTTTCTATATCTTTTATATCCGGGTATTGTTCATCCCAGAATTCCTTTAATGGTAATGGAATATTTGGTAAGAACAATACTGCTTCACTTACAACAAAAAAACCTTTATTTTTTAAAAGTTGAAAGCATTTTTTTAAACCATTCTGAAAACCCATAACGAAAAGTGCTCCCTCTGACCAAATAATATCAAATGTATCATTTTTAAAGTCCATTTCAAGCATTGATTGATTTTTTAGAGTAATTCTATCCTCAAAACCCTCCATGATTGCATTCTGCATTAGAATATCTAAAAACGGCTGATAATTATCTAAAGCAATAATTTTTCCTTTACAAATTCTTGCCAGTTCAATGGTCTGCACACCATGCCCACATCCTATATCAAGAATCAAGGGTTCAAAAGGTAAATTTTTCAGATAAGAAAATGCCTTCCTGGTAGATTTGTTATCACCAGGTCCGCCACGAGGAAGATCCAAAAATAATTCATAGAAATATTCCATGCCTTCCATAAAATCACATTCGTCTATGAGATAGACTATTTATTCATAAATCTACTCTTTTTATATTAAAAGGAGAAAATGTTGATTCGTAACATTAGAAAATCGTTAGTAAATTAAACCTTTTGTTTATTTCCTTCCATCAGCTTATCTTTTCTTTGTCTTTTTTATAATAAGTATTGAGATCATCAGTGCTATTACAAATATTAAGGCTTCAAATCCTGGTGATTCATCTTTTGGAGCAGATATTGTAACAGTTGCGATTGAAGAATCAGTCAATCCACTATCATCTTTGACTGTTAATTCGACAATATAATTTCCTTTAACTGCATAAATATGTGAAACAACAGATCCATATTTTATAGTACCATCTTTAAAGTCCCAAGTATAGTTAATAATCTCTCCATCTGGGTCAGAACTCCCTGCTGCATTAAATGTGATAACACTATTTATTTCACCAACATATTGTGTACCTGCAAACGCAATAGGGCTTTGAGTTGATGTATCTAAAAGTTTTAGAGTTGCATAATCTGTTGAACTTTCGCCATAATCATCAATAACAGTTAGTGTAACAGTTATTTCTCCTGGGGTGATCTTGTTTGCTTCATAAGTATGGGAGGGTGTCTGAGCCATTATTTCACTTGTATCATCTCCGAAATTCCAACGATAATAATGAATGACACCATCAGGATCATAACTTCCAGAGGAATTAAAAGTAATACTCTTATCTAGTTCACCTATATAAGGACCTCCTGCTACAGCTATTGGGGCTTTATTATCAGAGGGTCTTTCTCTTGTT
>CP070836.1:227668-231051 GCA_020341795.1 Thermoplasmatales archaeon | reverse complement strand
GACTAATTTTAGTTATCATATTTTCCAGTGTTAACTCAAATAAAATTAATATAGATGATGAAAATAATTTAAATCAAATATTAATTGATGATTTAGATCCTTTTATTAATTTAAAATTAACAGTTGATATCATTTCAATAAGGGCACTTGATGAAATTGATTCATTTTCTGATCCTGATTTTTTTATAAAAATTAAGATTAATGAAAAAAAATTTAGAAGTCCTATTTTTATAGATAAAAGTAATCTTAATAATGTTTGGAATGTCACATATGATATCCCAGATGATATTGAAACTGTAGATGTCAATATTCAGCTTTGGGATTGGGATCCCATTAAGTCTAATTTATGTGATATAAGTCAGAATGCTGATAAAAATCATAAAGATGCCAATTTAATATATAATTTGAAAACTGGTAGATGGCATGGAGATGATTATACTATTGAGGATCCTAGTGGTTATGGTCGATTAAATGGATGTGATGATGGGAGCATTTATACGAATGAAAAAGACTGCGAACTATCTTTTAATATTTTTACTAATGATTTTGATAATGATTATTTACCCTATTATACAGAACAATTCGTTTACTATACAGATCCTAGAATTAGTAACATAGGTAATGATTTCGATAATGATCAAATCCCAATTGAATGGGAACATAGATGGGGATATAATCCTTTGATTTGGGATAACCATTTAAATCTTGATTATGATAAAGATAGTATAAACAACTTTGAAGAATATTTAACTTCTAATTTTTTATCTGATCCTTTTAGATCAGATATTTTTGTAGAAATAGATTGGATGGAGGATAGCCCTGAAGGTATATCTAGTGTTGTTCCTGAGGATGCAAAAGAATTGATGAAAATACCTTTTCATCGGCGTAATATTGTTGTACATTTTGATACAGGAGAGCAAGAAGGCGGAGAAATAATACCTTTTGATGATGATGTAACAATTGATGAAGTTCTAGAAATATATGATAAATATTTTTTACATAATGGTCATCTTGAATGGAGACGTGGTGTTTTCCATTATGGTTTCTTTGTATATCTTTGTAAACCAAATGGTTATGCATTTAATGGAGATGGAAATCCTTTTTGGGGTTATGGACCAGGAACTAATGCCTTTATTATATCAAGTAGGTTAATGGTTAGAATGGCTGATAATGTACGTAAACCAGTAAGCTATATTTTTGCAGCATCAATTATGCATGAAATGGGTCATAACTTCGGAATAAGGTTTAGTAATCCATTTGGATGTGATAATAGTAGAACTGTTAAGCCATGGTATCTAAGTTTTTGGCTTTTTAAGAACTATAAAAGTATTATGAACTATCGTTATACATATTACATAATGGATTATTCAGATGGTTCGCATGGTCAAAGAGATTTCAATGACTGGGCAGAAATTAAAATTGATTATTTTGAACAGAAATTAAAAACATAGTAAATTACTAAACTTCATTACCACATTTCCAACAATATTTTGCATCGTAATCAAGATCTTTATTGCAATTTGAACAATGCTTTAAATTAGCATATAATTTTCCTTCCGTGGATTTTGCAAATTCTTTTACTTTTTTTTCCACTTTTTTTCCAAATTTTTCAGCTCTTTCACCAATTTCTTTAGCAAACTTTTCTAAATTTTCTTCGAAACGGTTACTCTTGTATAAATTAGTACCACATTTAATACAATGTTCTGCATCTTCATCATTTTTCTTTCCACATTTATAGCAATATAACATTTTTTACTCCCCAATTTAAATTTTTAAAACTAGTTTTGTTTTAAAAAGATTACATTAAAAACAATTATATATAATTGATAGTAATTATTGGTTATTAGTTTATATTTTTATAATAACATATTTCAATATGATTATCATTTATTATAAAATTGAGAAGTTATGAAAATATCAAGGATTTTATTCGTTGAACCACCAAGGAATTACTGGTTTGTAATGGGAGAATATTGTCCGCCACCCACTACACTCTTAATTCTTGCAGCGTTTATCGAAAAAGAAATTCCCGATATTGAAATTAAGGTTCTAGACTCACAAGCAGAGCAAATTAGTTGGGACGAAATTGAAAGACGTATTGAATCATATAATCCATCAATGGTTTTAACTTCAGGATTTACTTGTAATACTTATACTTGTGCAAGAACTGTTGAAATTGCCAAAAAAATAAATCCCGATATCATAACTGTTGTTGGAGGTATACATTTTACTTCTGTACCAGATGAATCACTGATTGATTTTCCTGAAATTGATTATATAGTAAGGGGTGAAGGTGAACATACTGTTGTTGAATTGATAAAATCTTTTAATAATGGTAAGAAAATTTCAGATATCAAAGGTTTATCTTTTAAAAATAATGGAAAAATTATTCATACTCCATCACGTCCTCTAATTAATAACCTTGACAAATTACCTTATCCTGCTTATCATCTAATCGAGGATTACTTAAAAAAGTATCATTTTAGTATGATGGCAGGTAAAAAAACTAGATATATGATTCTTGAGGGCGCACGTGGTTGTAATCACAGATGCACTTTTTGTACTCAATGGAATCATTGGGGTGGAATGTGGCGTTCAAAATCTGTAAAACGAATTGCAGATGAAATAGAACATTTTAATGAAACATATGGTGGAATGTTTCTATGGCTAACAGACGACCATTTCAAAATAAAAAAACGTGGAAAAAAACTCTATGAAGAATTACGTTATCGCAAATGCAAAGAAGATATTATGTTGTTTTTACAGGCTCGAACTGATGATGTGGCAAAAAACCCGGATCTTGTTAAAAAACTAAGATCAATTGGTACTCATTGGATTATGTGTGGAGTAGAAACACCAATGGAGGAAACATTAAAAGAGTTTAAGAAAGGGACAAAAAACAAAGACGCCTATGATACAATGAAACTTCTAAGGGAAAACGATATTTTTTCCCATGCAATGTTTGTATTAGGAGCGAGAAGAGATACACATAGGTCCATTGAAATATTAAGACGATTTTCAATTGATATTGAACCTGATTTTTCAATTTATACAGCACTTACACCATTTCCTGGAACTGTTTATTATGAAACTGCATGGAAAAATGGTTGGATTGAGGATACGAATTATTCAAACTATGATATGGCTCATGCAATTATGCCAACTGAAAAATTAACAAGAATAGAGGTTCAGGAAGAACTCTGGAAATGTTATCAAGAATTTTATGGATCATATTCAAAAAACATCGCTGGATTATTTTCAAAAAACAAATTAAAAAGAACATTGTACCGTCATATGGCAGGACAGCATGTTTTAAGAAAATTCAGGAGATTGATTTGAAACAGAAAAAAAATGTTTTATCTTTTTTTATTTTATCAATTATG
>CP070836.1:219271-227568 GCA_020341795.1 Thermoplasmatales archaeon | reverse complement strand
TCTAAAGGAAAAATAAAACTTAGTTTTATTAAACAAATAATTAAATATTATAGTATTATAACTGATAATTCTGCGATATTCTTATATATATAGTGTTACTATTGCTATATCTGTAAATGAATCGTATAAATCTTCTAGGGGAAGTCAGAGAAACCCTAATTAGCGCGGGGTTTTATGTATCTGAACTTTGTTCTATACGACCAATAGGTTTTGATTTAGTTACTAGAAGGGACAATTCATTACTCATAATTAAAGTTTTAACCAATGTTGATGCAATGACTGAAAATGTTGCAGAAGAGCTTAGAACACTTTCTATTCTGTTAAAAGCATGCCCACTTTTAATTGGAGAAAGAAATAGTCAAGGATTACTTCAGAATAACGTTGTTTATGATAGATTTGGAATAAAAGCAATCACACCAATTACTTTAAAAAATCATTTGCTCGAAGGAATCCCATTGCAGGTATATGCAGCTCCTGGTGGTTTCTACGTTAATCTTGACCAGGATAAAATAAAAAATCTAAGAAAAGAACAAGATCTCTCCATAGGAGCTTTTGCACGTTCACTAAAAGTTTCAAGAAGAACAATACAAATGTACGAAGAAGGAATGAATACTACAGTTGAAGTTGCACTCAGGATTGAAGACATATTAGGAGGAGATATTACAACCCAAATAGAAATTTTAAATCCTCAAATAAAAAAGAAAGAAATACATCAAAAAACTCCTAAGGTTCAAAGATTTCAAAAATTTCAAGCAGAGATTTTTTCAATATTAAAACAAGTAGGTTATAAGGTCATTCCATTGGAGAGAGCTCCTTTTCAAGCTGTAAGTCAGGATAAAAGAGAAATTCTTCTAACTTGTGTCGATAGATATGATAAAAGACTTATAAGAAAAGCCCAAGTTGTCGGAAGTATTTCAAATATAACTGAGAAACATGCTGTTATAATTCCCGATAAAGATGTTACTAAAACAAACATTGAAGGAACGCCAATAATAGCTAAGAGAGAGTTAAAAAAAGTACGTGCACCAGAAGAAATCATTGATCTTATAATCGCAAGACTCTACGATAGAGATAAATAATATTTAACCAAACTTTTATTAATAGGATTGGTATTCCCGAAGACTACATTTTCTCATTTTAAGGGGGAAAATGGCATACACTACACTCAAGTTTGATATCTATGACGGATAAAAAAATTACAGATGCAGTTGGTAAAATCTTAGATGAATCTAAGAAACAGAGAAGAAAATTCAAACAAAATATTGATGTCATTTTTAATCTTAAAAATATTGATTTAAACAATGCAAAGAATCGAGTTGATGAGGAAATAATACTTCCTCATGGACGTGGTAATGAAGCAAAAATCGCTCTTTTTGCAAGTGGTGAACTTGCTGTTAAATCAAAAAAACATGTTGATATGTTAATTAAACCTGAACAAATAGAAGACTTATCAGGTGATAAGAAAAAATTCAAAAAAATTGCAGATGAACATGATTTCTTCATAGCAGAAGCACCATTAATGCCAACAATTGGTAAAACACTTGGTACGGTTCTTGGTCCAAGAGGAAAAATGCCAAAACCTGTTCCACCACAAGCAGACTTAACTGGTATGGTAAAAAATCTTAGAAGTACAATAAAAGTTAGATCAAAAACAAGTAAAACATTTCATACAGTAGCTGGAAACGAAGATATGTCAAAGGAACATATCACAACAAATATCGATGTAATTATTAAAAGAGTTGAAGCATCTCTTGAGCGCGGTAGAATGAATATTGGCTCAGTTTTTATTAAAACAACAATGGGGCCTACAGAGAGGATAATCTAAGGTGTTTGATATGGATGCTCATGTTGCTAAATGGAAATTTGAGGAAGTTAAACAATTAACTGACTTAATTACCGAAAATAAGATAATAGGAATTATAGAAATAGGCGGAATCCCTGCTCCTCAAATGCAACAAATGAGACGTAACTTGCATAATGTTGTAATAATCCGATCTGCAAAAAACAATCTAATTTTAAAAGCTCTTGATGAAGCAGAAAAACAAACAAAAGGAATATCAGGTTTAAAAAAACTAATTAAAGGTCAATCAGCAATAATTACTACCGATATGAATCCTTTCCAACTATTTAAACAAATAAAATCAACAAGAACAATGGCTCCCGCTAAAGGAGGGGAAACAGCAACCTATGATATCGAAGTAAAAGAAGGAGTCACTCCTTTTAAACCTGGACCAATCGTTGGAGAACTCCAAAAGGTTGGAATACCTGCAGCTATTCAAGAAGGAAAAGTAGTTATTAAAACAGATAAAATAATAGTTCCTAAAGGAGAAAAAATATCACAAGAACTTGCTCAAATACTTTCAAGACTTGACATTTATCCAATAGAGATAGGTATGACACTTAATGGTATATATGAAGATGGAGGCATTTTTGAACCTGAAGTATTAGATATTGATATGGATGCATTTCTTGAAAATATAAAACAAGCATCATTTAATGCATTAAACCTAGCAATAAATGCAGGATGGACAAACAAGGATACAATTGAACCATTACTTATGAAAGCTCACTATGACGCTTTTATTCTTGCTTTAGAGCAGGGTATTCAAAATAAAGAAACAATTAAACATCTAATATCAAAAGCATATGCAAATATGCAAGCTTTAAGAAATAAAACAAATAGTTAAGGAGGAATAAGTGAATGGAATATATATATAGCGCAATGCTTCTTCACTCTGCAGGACAAAAAATAACAGCAGCAAATGTAAAAAAAGTACTTGAAGCCGCTGGTATAAAACCAGATGAAGGTAGAATCAAAGCTCTCACAGCATCTTTAGATGGTGTAAATATTGACGAGACAATAAAAACTGTAGCGTTTCCAGTTGCTACAGCTGCACCAGCAGCAGCTTCAAGTGAAACACCTGCTGGAAAAAAACCTGAAGAGAAAAAAGAAGAAAAAAAGAAAAAAGAAGAAAAAGAAGAAGTATCCGAAGAAGAAGCAGCCGCTGGACTTGGTGCATTATTCGGATAATGATATTTCTTATGTTTCAACAGATGATTAAGAGTCTAAAAAAGAATGCAACAATCCATTCTATATCTGTTGAAACACCTAGATTTCTTATTTTATTAAATCAACTAAATAAGTAGTTTAAATGATAAGAAGTGGGGGACGGGATGCATTGATAGGAGGAATGCGCCTCTAAGCGGAAAGCAGGTACAGTTAACCTCCCCAATTTAATTAGCTAGGTCCCCCATTTTTAAATAAATTGGCTCAATAAATAGTTTTCTCTTATGTCCAATTCTGTTATTCTTCTTATGGGTATCCACCAGTTATTAAGCTTGGATCACCCAAAAGAATATATTCTTCAATTGTAAAATAATCTCTACCAATATTATTTATGTAACCAGCTTGGGATTGAGTATACATATTTCCAAAATTTATTCCATCCTCATATGCCTTAAAGAATTGAAAATCTAAATATCCTGCACCTGAGTGTACACCATTTTTATTAACATGAGAATATGCGGGTCTAGTTGCTCCAATTGTACCAATAGCTCCACCATCCTCTTCAATTAAAAAACACCATGCGAAACTTGGAAGATAATTAGTTGGATCAATTTCCACTCCGATTAATTTAATAATAGTCCTTATTTCTTTATAATAACTAGCAAGATCTCCTATATTAAAATCTAGTTTAGCAGTAAGACATGCGTCCCAAAAGATGATAGGTAGCATATTATTGTTATTTAAAAATTGTATAAAAGGTGTGTAATAAAGAGGATTGGTAAAACCCATACTTTTTCGAAGTGCATTAGGTTTATAAGTGCCCCATCCATGTTCAAAACCATGACCTGCATATGATACAAATCCTGCTCCTTTGTTAATAGCTCTATTAAATGTAATTGCATTTAAGTTTCGTTTTGATGCCCATAATTTTTTATGTTCAAACTCTGGTAATTGTTGAGCAACTTTTTCGTTTGTTATTTCTCCTTCATATACAAATAGGGGAGATCCTGTAGATGGTGGAAATGTATCTCCTCCTGCAAGAACAATTTTTTTAAACCAAGCCTTTTCATAAGTATTTACTTCATAAGAAATGATTTTATCAACGACAATTTCTACCTCTTTTATGTTTCTACAAGCTAATCGTCCAATATGTATATCTGCATAAAGATCTACTTCATCAATTACCTCCATTTCTATCTGATTATGTGTCCAGTTATATATTACCTGACCAAATATTGAATCATTATTTGTATCCCATGATGCACAATTGAAGTTTTCATCATATAAGTCAGAATAATACAAATCTGTTAATATACCACTTCCATGAAATTCTTTCCATGGATATGCATCTGTATTTCTAATGGGTATATGTTTAATATCGCCTACTAATAATACATATTTTATTCCCCATTTTTCAACTGCGTATTTGATGCAATATTTTATTTTTTCAGGTGTATCTCTACCAGGATATGTTTCAATTATATTTTCTAGAAGAACAAGTGTTGTCTTCATATCATAGCTATTTTTATGCTCAATTAGTTTTGTTAGATTATTAGCAAATTCTGATGGAGATATTAAAATAAGATCATATATATTGTCATCAAAACTTGTTATGTCCATTTTTTCATAATTTATGATAATCTTACAGTGTTTAATATATTCTATAATATTTTTTTGTGGAATATATCTAACAGGATAAATATATATAGTTACGTATAAAACATGTTTTCCATTTTTATTTAATCCAACACCTTGTTGATAACTATACCAATCTGTAGGATATAATGAACTACATTGATAAACTCCACTATCAATAGTTTTTTCAGGTTGAATTGTATAAAAACTTACAGGTCTGTAGATTGGAACTGGTTCAATTTTATTTTTTATAAGTCTACTTACTGAATCAGAAGATTGAAATATTATGTCAGATATTTTTGAACCCCATGGTAGTTCAAATGTTTTAGAAAACATTGGTAGATTGGGCTCTCCAGGTTTATTATTAAAAGAGTTTGCTTCTTTTACCTTTATACTTGAGAATTCCTCGTTTTTCTCTATTACTGGATTTGAAAAATCCTGTTGAAATTTAATAAGCTGAAATTCAGGTTCTATCTCATTTGCATTGACTGATATTGCCTGTAAACTTGAAAAAAACAAGATAGTTATTATACCAAATATCATTTTTTTCCTATAAATTTTCATTTATTACTCCCCTAACGATTAATTTATTAACATCTGTTAATAACCCATCAAAAAATGTTTTATAATATTTTCGTTTATATTTTAAAATTAAATATTACATCCAAGCATCAAGACCAGTTTGTTCAGTTGTTGCAACGTCTGATAGACCAAAAGCCCCCTGAATATAGTTTTCAATCATGTTTTTATACCATTCAAGATCAATATCACTTGGATTTTTTAAAAGATCAACAGGATACATATAATCAATAGGTTTCACACTACTTTTTGAAGGATTAGAAATACCCGGAAGCGATCTTTTTGTTACAACAAACTTAAGTTTAATCCTACTTTTAATAGGCTGACCTAATAATTTTTCTAAAGCCGCTGATCTTTTGCCAAACGTAGACATAGATCCATCCATATTAGGCTTATAACGTTTAGCTGGTTGAACAGATTGAATAAGAGTTAAATCATCCAAATCAACTTTACTAAGATCAAGCTTTGATACTATTTCTTTTGTTCTGTTAACAATGCTTTCCTTAACAGATTTTCTTGCTTCTTCTTCATCAACCCATCTTGGATTTTCCTTTAAAACCTCAAGCATAATTTCTTCAAGAACAATTCTTGCGATATTAGCTTTATCTGATCCTTTAAAATTATTACCCTTTGTAATCATCTCGATTTTACTATCTTTGTTATCAAAAATTAAATAATTTTTATGTTTAACAAATATCATTGCATCATGTTTTTCAGGTTCAAGTTCAAAATCAGGATAATTCAAGCTTTTCTGCCATTTAACATTACATTCTTCAATAGCAGAAAATGCATCATCTGGATGGGTAATCCAATTTTCTTCATATTGTTTTGAAGGAATACCTAATGAATTTGAAAAATTTGGAATATTTTCAACAGAACGTGAACAACCCAGATATATTCCATCTGTATCACCATAAACGACACGTATATTTTTATTTTTTAAATAATTCAAAGTATCAGCAAGAATAGCTTGACCCTTTGTAGTAATGGCAGTTGCTCCCCATAAATTAAATTGTCTCCCAGATACACCAGGAGCTGCCAGTATCCCATGTGTTCCTGCATTACGTGCACCTTTAATACTTTGATACATCATTCTTATTCTATTAAGCTCAGATTTATTGTTATCTTTATGTACATTTTTTAGTTCTTGTTTTATTTTAGCGATCATATTCATAATACCAGACATTGCACAATTGACAACACCAGGTTTTTTATCAATTATAATGCCTAGCATAATACCTTTATCTGCGTAAGTCTCTTCTTCTGATATTTTTCTATAATTTACATCTCTTTTATTAAGAAACTGTTTAGGGATTTTTTTAAGCCAAATATAATCATCGGGTTTTTCACCTTTTTTTGCGATTCTGACTGTATCTGCACCAATGTTCATCGCTTTTAAAATTGTTGGATACATTGCTCCAACATCTGCGACTATCACATACCACCATGGTACAAAGTGAGAGTTAGCCTCCTTATCAGGTTTTATTGTCATACCACCAGGCATATGATAATTTAAAATATCTTCAGGATCAATTGATTTTTCATTAAAAATCACATATGGATCTTCCATCCAAATTGGCATTTCATCGCCATATTTTACTACTCGAACAAAATCTTTTGATAATTGTTCTTTTTTATTTTTAGATTGCTTGATGATATCCTGTTTAGTTGTACAATTTTTAAAACTTCTAACAAGAACTTGTGAAATTGAAAGCACTCTGCAAATAGGTGGCATTATTTTCTTCTGAACTGCTGCACGAATCATAGACATATGATCCCACATATTAACAGCACCTGAAGAAAACAACATGTCAAAAGGCATACAGGTTGTAAAACTAAGAGGTAAAGCTTGTTGTATAAGATTTAGAGTAACTCCAAGTTGTTCCTGCACATCTTGTTTATTGTATTTTAATGTCCTATCATCAATCTTAATTTGAGACGGTGTTAAAATTATACGATTTTTTATATTTATACCTAAGAAAGGAGCAACAGATTTGAGACTGAAATCATCTAAAAAAGAGTAAAACTTTCTAACACCTAAATAAGTATCAAGACTTGTTGGATAAAATTGAATAGCTTCAGATTTTACTCCAAAATGAAAGGATTTATCAGGTCTGCTGTATTTGTTAACAAAATTTTGAATTGTTTTTAATATATTAAAAGAAAGGCTATCATGATAGTTTTTCAAAATCCAATTTAATCGTGAATATATGTAGAAATTATCAAATCCAATTATGTTGTGACCAGAAATTACATCATATTCCATAATTATTTTACAAAAACTACATAGATTATCAATTTCTTCATCGACATTTCGTGAAATAAGTTGATTTACATCTATATCCTTCCAGCTAGAAGGAGAATCAATAATATCAAAACTAAACTCCTCTTTTCTAAGGTTTTTATCAGATTCAAAACATACATTGAAATCAGAATATCCTATAATATCAATTGGAATTATTTCGCTTCCTTGTTCAAACTTAGTAGTCTCAATATCATATACTAATACTTTGAGTTTCTTTTTATTTCCATTAGTATCAAAAAGCCATGTTTTATCCTGTGCAGCAAGATCAACAAGAGCTCTTTGTTGATATGGTATGTCATGTTCTGCTGTATACAAATTATGATAAAAAAATAGATGATCACTAACTTCTGGTACAAAATATGATTTACTTGTAAAAACTTTGAAAACCTTTCTTTTTTCCTCAAAATTCCAAAAGCTTTGATATGTTTCAACATCACCTATTTTAGTGATTTTAGATAAAGTATTCGAGTCAGATTGATTCTCTTGCCATTTTTTTTCAAGATCAGCTTTGGCTGAATTTATTTCCCGTGTTTTTGGTGGAAATACTAAAAAATATGGATTATGGAGATTTGATACTAGTGTTGGTGGTTTTTTATGAGAATAAAGAAACTCTGATGAAATACCAAGCAACATATCATTCCCATCGCAGCCATCCGCAACCACATTTCATAATCACCGCATGTTTTAAAAGTTGAATTAAACATACCGGCATTTATAAAACTTTTCCTTTTGACCATCACAGTGCTTGGCATCAGGACATTTTTCCAGACT
>CP070836.1:214376-219171 GCA_020341795.1 Thermoplasmatales archaeon | reverse complement strand
TTATGTAAAAAAATGCAAAAAGTTGAAAGATAGTCTTCCTCAACCAGATGGCGATCAAATTACTTTTAATAAAATCCTTGAAATAATGAAAAAAGAGAATTTAATAAAATAGTATTAAATTGACGAGATGAATAACTTATGAAAAAAAACAATGAAAAACCATTAATCGGTTTTTTTCCTTTAACATTTAATCTAGCAGAAACAGGTAGAGCAATATTAGTTGCAAAACGATATGTAGACATGGGAGGTAAAGCATTATTTTTTAGCCATGGTGGAACTTATGAACATTTAATTAAGGATTTTGAATTTGATTTTATAAGAATTAAACCAATTTTTAATGAAGAGACAGTAAAACATATAATAAGTGTTAACAGAAGGGAGAAAAAAGGGGTTCCTTATAGTGTATCTTTTCTAAGAGAAGCAGTTAAAGAAGAGATAAATGTTTTTAAAAAATCTGGTGTTAAATTAATTGTATCCTTCCATAATCTTGCAAGTTCGATTTCTGCTCGTAGTGCAGGAATTCCATTAATATGCGTTACTCCCGCAGCTGGGAATTTTTATATGAAAATCCCAGATAATTATGAAAATTTTTTTATGAGAATCATTCCACAGAAAATTAAGGTGCCGGTTATAAATTACTTATTTAATCATAGTAAAACCTTTTTAGCACCATTTAACATCGTTGCAAAAGAATTCAATGTCAAACCATTTAAAAGTACAATATCGCTTGGATATGGAGATAAGACACTAGGTACAACTTTTTTTAATTTTATTAACATTTTTCCAAAACAACAGCAATTTCCAAAGCAAGATTATGTAGGAATAATTTTACTTGAAGAACTCTTTTCAGATTGTTTTTCAAAAGATGATTATGTTTTAACCAATGATAAAATACAAAAACACTTAGAATCAAAACAAAAAAAAGTTCTTTTTACTATGGGAAGCAGTGGTGATAAAAAACTATTTTTAAACGTGATTAAAGCTTTAGCTAAAGTAAATTGTTCAACAATCGCAGTATATGCTAACATTTTAAAAGAAGACGAATTACCAAAAAATAGCGATAAATTATTACTTTTAAAATTTGTTCCGTCAATAAAAAAATTACATGAACTTGTGGATCTTTCAATTATTCATGGAGGACAAGGAACAGTATATAGTGCTGCTTACTCAGGAAAACCAATTATTGGAATACCAATGAATCCAGAGCAACATTTAAACTTAGAAAAAATGGTCGGCCATAAAACAGGTTTAATGATTTCAAAGAAATTTTTTAAAGAACAAACATTTATTAATTTAATTCATACCATCTTTAATAATTATAATTTTTATTTAAAAAATGCTGAAAATTTAAAAATTATACTACCAAAACCTCAAGGCGATAAAAATGCAGTAAAACGTATAATCGAAATAATTGATGAATTGCAGGTGCAGTGATGATAGAAACAAAAGTTACAGATGAAAAAAAGGAAATAAAACAATCTCTTGAAAAAGTGGTGAAAGGAACTGGTTTTGTATTCTTTGGAAACATAATATCGATGTTCCTCTGGCTTGTTACTTCTATTATCATAACAAGAGTATGGAGTTATGAATATTTTGGAATTGTCTCTTTGTTAACTGTAATAATTAATGTATCCGCTGTATTAAGTTCCCTTGGTTTAAGACAGGGTGTTACAAGAAGTATAGCAATAAGTCGAGGAAAAAAAGAATACCAAAAAATTGTGAGCTATATTTCAACATCAATAATTTTAGTTTTAATCACTAGTTTTATTATTGCAGTTTTTCTTTTTATTTTTTCAGAACAAATAGCTTTAACAATATTTAATGAAAGTGCTCTAATTATTCCTCTAAGAATATCTTCTTTTGGACTTCCATTTTTAGTATTAATAGATATAATTGTTTCAATTTACTTAGGTTTTGATGATACTCGACCTATTGTATATTATCGAAGTTTGGTAATGATGGGATTATTTACAATCTTTTTACTGATAATCCTATTATTTGATCTAGAATTCATTAGTGTTTTTTATGCATATGTGCTATCAATGGCTTTAGCTTTTACTTTACTAATTATACGATCTACAAAAGGTATATCATATAAAAAATTAATAAAGAGAGAACGCCTAAAAACTCCAGAGGCAAAACAACTACTAATTTTTTCTCTTCCGCTCTTAGGTACAGCTATGCTTCAGTTTATTATAACATGGACGGATACAATAATGTTAGGTATTATTAAAACAACTGCTGAAGTAGGTTTATATAATCTATCTCATAGTTTGGCAACACTTGTTTCATTTCCATTAGGGGCATTAATTACTATTTATTTGCCTATCCTTTCAGGTTTGTATGCTAAACGAAAATTTACTGAAATTAAAAGAATTTTTGCAATTATTACTAAATGGATATGTTCAATCACTCTTCCTTTATTTATCTTTATTTTCCTATTTTCTGAGACTGTTCTTTATCATCTATTTGGGATAGTTAATAGTCAAATGGCCGTTATTGCTTTAAGAATACTTTCATTAGCTTTTATTATTAACAATTTTGTTGGTCCATGTGGATCAACACTCGTTGCTATGGGATATTCAAGGTTTATTATGTTTTCAACTTTATCAACAGCAATTTTAAACATTATTCTTAACTTATTTTTAATACCATTTTTTAGTATAATTGGAGCAGCACTTGCGTCAAGTATTTCAATTATTTCAATTAATTTGATTAAGTTTTCTAAGCTATACAAAGTAAGTGGCGCTCAACCTATTAGTAAAAACCTAGCTAAACCAACATTAATATTTATTTTATTAGTTATACCAGCTTTATTATTTTTACAACAAGGACAAATTCTCAATGGACCAATAACAATTGGAATATTGTTTTTATTTTATATAATCTATTTTGGAATTATAATTGTATCAAAAAGTATAGACAAAGAAGACATTGATTTACTTATGACAGTTGAGAAAAAAATGGGTAAAAACATTCGTCGAATAAGAAAATTTTTATCAAAATTTGTCTAAATTGTTTACCAACTCTGATCTTTTTCATATCCATATTCTATTAGATATTCTCCTGCCATTTCTTTGAATAATATTTTTTCTTCATCCGTCATATCTTTTTTCCATCGACCAGTTGTTTTTTTATAAATTGGTTGACCTACTTCGATATTTTGAAGATGTTTATCTTCGTTTTGATGTTTATAAAAATTTAATAACTCTTTTTTTGGTATCATTGTTAATTTTAAAAAATTAAAAATTTTCTTAAGCTCAACAACTGGTTTATTGACAATATCTTCATATTTTATTTCGATATAATTTTTATTTTTTCTCCATTTTTTACCAAGATTTAAAGCTACAATCCATCTTCTTATACACAAATCAAATGGATTATTCGTTTTTACTGGAATAATTTTTCCATTAACCTTTTTTCTTTTTGGATGTGTTCTAAGTGAAGATACAGTATCTCTACCGTCTCTAATAAGATGAATGAATTTCATATTTGGAAAATAGTGAAATAAGTCATCAATGATTAATATATGATATGGATGTTTCAAAGCAATTTTATTTTTTTCATTCTTTTTCATATAAAGGGATAGAATATTTTCAGCAAGTTGGATATGATCCTTAGCATTTGAATACAAAGATTTTATTTCTTCAGTAGTAAAACTAAGAACACGTTCTAAAATTTCAGCTTTATCAATCCACATTAAAATGTTATATTCTTGTTCTGCTGATGCAATATCTGGATGAGATCCTATCAGAGCTCTTGCAAGAGTTGTTCCACTTCGTGGACAACCACCAATTATTATTGGATCTAAGGCTGATATATATTTCATCTTTTTAGATGATAAATATCTTTTATAATTTTTTTTATCAATTATTGATGTGTGCCCTGAGTTATTATATATCAATCCATCCAAAATATTGTGTTTTTTTGCATCTATATACATATCTCACCTGTTAATGGTTCTCATTATATAGCTTATTGTATGTAATACTGTTTAATTTAAATTTGTTAAAAATCTTTACAATTTATATTATTTTATTTAGTGTTTTTTTAGGTTTCAACTAATAAAATTGAATTAGTTGGAATTATTAATATATATATTAATACGATTTTTAATATACCTATTATTTTAGAATTCTGTCCATTTACTATTTTATCATTTTCTAAGGAGAAATCCTTTCATTATTTCCATTATTTATCTGTTTAATACTCTGCTTTGGTATAAATCCATAAGATTCGAACTCATTATTTATGATTTTACCTATAAAAACTCCATTATTTGTGATACGAATTGCATCAAAATATTCCTTGATACCATCTTTGTAAATCAAAGTAGCATCTTTAATTATATTTTTCATAAAAAGAAAAAAAGAAAATATTTAGAGTTTTAAGAATCGCTTTATTAACTGATAAATTATCGGATGATTATCTAAGAAATTTTGGATCAATGTGTTTATATAAGGTTTGTTTTTAGGCATAGTAACACTGAGTGGATCAGACCATTCACTTTCCCTGCCATATTCATCCATTGCTTTAACACGTACTTCATATGTTCCCTGGTCAGTCCAGTTATGATATGCTCTTAAAGTTCCAGGCTGTGGCATAATCCATCCTGAATCAGTTCCATCACCCCAGTCAAAAAGATACATTATTCGATCTCCATTAGGATCACTGGTTTTTTTACAGCTATATCTATAGTCTTCTCCAGGTAATCCTGTTTCTTCACCTGTTGGAGCATCGGGTTTCAAAGGTGCCTGGTTATCTTCTGGTTCAAAAAATGATCCTAAGTAGTAAC
>CP070836.1:209168-214276 GCA_020341795.1 Thermoplasmatales archaeon | reverse complement strand
TCTTCCTAGTACGTTAGTAGTACCATTTGCAACCCATGTTTTTTTAATTTTGTTTTTTATTATTTCTTTAAAAAGTTCTCTTGCATATCTTGGATTAGCTGTTAGATGTGGATCATGAAATATAAAGGTTTTGTTTGGCATATTTTTTATTTCTTCAACAACTTGTTTTATTGGTCTTTGTGAGACTCCGTGAGCCCAGAAACTACTAATCGCACAAAATTCACATTTATTACCACAGCCTCTTGTTGACTGTACTGCACCTGTTATTGGATTATGTTTGATAAGATCTCTTGGAATTGGTGGTATATCTGCAAGATTATAGTTTGGATCTCTGTTATATATGCGTTTTAATTTACCGTTTTCAAAATCATTAAGGAGTTTAGGCCAACTAGCCTCAGCCATTCCTAGAACAATGCTATCAGCATGTTGTAAGGCTTCATTTGGCATTGCAGTTGGATGATATCCACCTAGAACAACTGTTTTACCTTGTTTTCTAAATTTATCAGCGATTTCATATACTCTTGGAGCAGTCATTGTATAGCATGTTATACCTATGATATCTGCACCATTGTCGAATTTTAGATCTTCATGGTTTTCATTTATAATTTCAACTTTATGTTTTTTAGGTGTAATTGCTGCAATATATGGGAGTGTTATAATTGGGTATCCAAAAATAATGCTTCTCCAAGAGCCTTTTTCAAAATAAGTTGTTGAGCCATGTTCAATTCTTGGGAAAACGAGTAGTATCTTCGTTTATCATCAACTCCCTTTATAAATTTTGAATTTCTCGCGGTTATAAAAAGATCTTATACTTAGTGCTGAAATAAAATTTGAAATTGAGTTTATTGGATTAAAACCATTTCCAATGAAACTTCTCCTAAATGAATTTCTTATTGAATAAAAATCACCGGCGATTCTTCGAATACCGCCTATTAATTCCTCTTCAGTCATGTTTTTTAGTTTTAAATTTAGATTTCCTTCAGCGTAACGTGACCAATCATAGTTGGTAATTCTTCCTTCTTTTTTAAGTCTGTCAAATAGTCTTGTCCCAGGGTATGGAGTTATAATACTAAATGATGCTTCATCAACGTCCCAGTCGTAAATAGCTTGAAGTGTTTTATCAAAAATTTCTGGAGTATCAAAATCAAATCCGAACATTAAAAAAGCACAAACAGTCATATCATTGTTTTTTATTTTTTGAATAGCTTTTTTATAATTTTCTACTTTATTTGTACCTTTCCCAGATAAATTGATATTTGCTTGAGAAATTGATTCGATTCCAACATACCATTTATAAACTCCTGCTTTTCTTGCAAGTTGTAGGAATTCATCATCACGCGTTAAAACATTTATATTTCCAAAACATTGGAATTTTTTATTAAATTCTTTCATTGCTTTAAAAAGCTGTTTGGAGTATGGGGGATTTACGGTTAATGATGCATCTGCAAAAAAGATGTTTTTTGATCTAATAATTTTCATTTCATCAATTACGCTGTTAACTGGTCGTCCACGGAATCTTTTACCTTCAACGATGTTCATTGCACAAAATTCACATCCAGTAGGGCATCCTCTTGTTGCTTGTATTGCCTCTGAAAAATATGTATATACTCCAATGTCATGACGAGCAGGTGGTATTTCTTCTGCTGATGGAGATCTACCTCTGTAAAATGGTTTAATTTTTCCTTTTTGTACATCCTTAATTAGTTCAGGCCATGAATGTTCCGCTTCGCCGATTACAACTGCATCAGCATGTTTTTTTACTTCATCTGGTAAAAGGGAAGCATGATATCCTCCAAATACAACAGGTATCCCTTTTTCTCTGAATATCTTAGCTATTTCATATCCTCTAGGAGAATTATAGGTTAGACATGAGATACCAACTAGATCATAATGTTCATTAAATCTTATAGTTTCATATCGTTCATCGACAATTTGTACTTCATGTTCTGGTGGTGTAATTCCTGCAATTTGTTGTAAAGTTAGACAGGGATATTGAAGCCTAGAGAAAAAACTCTTCTTAGGATTCGGATGTGGCATTATTAGCAATATTTTCACTTTAATATCTCCAATAAATATAGTCTACTTTTCTTATATATATAATGTTTTATTTAATTTCTAATTTTAGTTAATATTAACATAACTAACCCTTATTTAACATTTTTTATAGATATAATAGATATTTGGAATTATTAATTGTCTGCACTTTTAATCAAATATGCATTTTTATTCTTAGTTAATTTAAAAACATATTAAAAAAACATAACACACACTTTTTTCTTTTTCTATGTTTAGGATTAATCATCATCTTTGTACATAATGAAAATTAGGTTCTGAATCCATTATGAACCAATGGGTGATTTAGATATTATTTAATGGTAAATAAATAGATAATTTTAAATATATATTTAACATAATTATATTAATATAACAATTTAAAGAAGATGTTATGATGGAACTACCATTAAAAATACTACTTGGTTTTATACTCGCCATAATTCTACACGAATTAACCCATTTACTCGTTATAGTATATTATAAAATTCCGATTAAATCAATTATATTAACTAAATGGACTGCTTTTGGATTTCTTGTTGACAATGAAAAATATATCAATAATAGAAAAATTCTATTTTTAATGCATTTCTTACCTCTAATTTGGTGTTCATTTTTTATTATAGATACAAATGAACCCTATCTTATGATGTTTCCATTAGTTAATATCTTAGGAGGGGCGGGGGATATGTATTTTTATTTTAGAATCATTTTATTAGAACCAGAAAAAAGAATTGAATGGGCAAATAAAACTGATGAAAAAATTCTTAAATCTATTATTTGGAAGAAAGAACTAAATTAATGTGTTACGAAATTTACGCAGGGGCCGAGATTTGAATACATTTTTACAGGTAAAAAGGGATGATTTTTCTAATATTTCGAAGAGTTTTTAAAAATCTATGGGCATTCATTGATATATACTAAATTGGAAAATTAAAAATGAAGAAAAAAAAGTTCTGGTCATCAACCATAACGGCATGGCTGTTATTCATAGGAATAGATTTTCTATTTAATGCTTCAATATTACAAAATATTTGGAAAGAAATTGCTGTAGCAAAACCTTTAGAAGAACTTGCAATACTTATTCCCGTGGGTTATACAAGTTTTTTATTTTTAACTATTCTTATTGGATATCTATTTATTAATATCTATAAAGAAAAACCTCAATTGAAAGAAGGTGTTAAATTTGGCATAATCTTCGGAGGGCTTTATTCATTAAGCAACTTTTTAGGTTCATTCTCCTTTATAGATATACCTGTATTTTTCTTAATCCTAACTAATATTATGACCTTTATTGAAATTTTTGGGGTAGTAATAGTATATAACAATTTGTTATATGGTAATAAATTCAAAAAAAAGATAGGGATTATAATAATTGTTTTTATTGTATTATTGATATCTAGTATAATAATTCAAAACATTTTTTAAGATTTCTAATATAATCTCCCTATCTTCTATATCAAAGTCTATGTGTTTAATTAAAACGTAAATCAATATATAAATATTTTTTGTTTTGTTAAATATATTAAGAATTACATTTTATATATCCAATAAAGGATTTAAATAATATGATCGACGGAGGTAAAAAGAATGAAAAAAATACTAATTTTAATCATTGTTACTACAATAATAACCTTAATAATACCAGTATCAGGCCTTACGATGATGTCAAACGAAAATAAATCTGAATTAAATAATTTTGAAAATATTGAATGGTATGGATGTAATATACGTCCGACACAGGAAATACCATTTTTAAAAAAAGCCACTTCTAAACCATTACTTATAGATTTACCAGAATATTTTAACTGGAGGGATTATAAAGGGAAAGATTGGACAACAAGTGCAAAAGATCAGCAATGGCCAACTTGTGGTAGCTGTTGGGCTTTCGCTGCTCTTGGTGCTCTTGAAAGTGTAATAAATATAAGAACAGATAATCCTGACTTGGATATGGATCTTTCGGAACAATATATTCTTTCTTGTTTACCACTTGCGGGTAGTTGTCGAGGTGGTAATGTATTTTTAGCTTTGCATTATTTAATGTCAAATACTTCAGATGGAAATTATTATAATGGTGCAATCCCTGAATTTTGTTTCCCTTATCAGGCTGACGATGATGTACCTTGCTCTGAAAAATGCGATAACTGGGTAAATTATCTTATACCTATCTCAGATTATGGATACTGGCAACCCGATGGTAGTATTGAAGATAGAGAAGCAATAAAAACGCAAATTATGGAAACAGGTCCAGTTATAGCACATATGTTAGTTACTAGAGAATTCTATCTTTGGGGATTCGCAAATCATGAGCCTGATGATTACTATCCTTATCCAGGAAAAGTTTATGATACAAATCATGTATTTGTTATTGTCGGTTGGAATGACGATATCTCTATAACTAATGGCGGCTATTGGATATGTAAAAATAGTTTTGGAACTGGATTTGGATATGATGGATTTTTTAACATTGAATATGGCAGCCTAAATATTGAGAATTATAATGTAGGTTGGGTTTCTGTCAATCTTTCTTCTAACCTTTCTTCTGATTTATATTGTGAAGGAAACATTGTTTTCAATGATGTTAAACCTGGTGAAACTATCATAAGTGGATTTTCTATTGAAAATAAAGGGGTATCTTTTTCTAATCTTAGTTGGGAGATTGTTGGATGGCCGGAATGGGGAAATTGGACATTTTCGATTAATGAAGGATATAATTTAACACCTGAAGACGGTTCACTTTATATCGAAGTGTCAGTAAAAATACCAAATGAAAAGAATCATAATTTTATTGGAGAGATCAAAATAATTAATAAAGAATTTTATAGTGACTATGAAATAATTCCTGTATCGATCTCTACATCTAAACACAAAGAAGTTGATTTTCCTATAATTTGGAATTTAGTTGAAAATACCAAAGACTATTTTTTTATCCTTAGAAAATCTATTTCTCATGATTAGTTATTATTTAGGAGGTAACTAACTATTCTTATTGGATATCTATTTATTAATATCTATAAAGAAAAACCTCAATTGAAAGAAGGTGTTAAATTTGGCAT
>CP070836.1:198327-209068 GCA_020341795.1 Thermoplasmatales archaeon | reverse complement strand
TTTTTGGCAATATCATCATTTGCAATTAGTTTCATAAGTGCGACATGGTCTCTAATCTCTTGGGTAAGAGGTGTATAGCTTCTTCCATAACCCTGGGTATATTTTACTAAAACTCTTCTAAAAGGTTTTCCTGACTCCATTGCATATCCAATCGCATGAACAGTACCAGAATCAGGAACACCTGACACAAGATCTATTTTTACATTATCTCTTTTAGCAAGAAAACCTCCACAATTCTCTCTTACTTTTTCTACGTTAATTCCTTCATAAGTTGATGCTGGAAAACCAGTATATATCCATAGAAATGCACAGATTTTATTATTATGATTACCTTCTTTTAATCCCTTGATTCCATCATTATTGCTGATAAAAATTATTTCACCAGGTCCAAGAAATTTCGTTATTTTAAATCCCATGTTTTGGAAAGAACATGTTTCACTTGCAACTGCTATTTCATTGTCCTTGTCACCTATTACAAGTGGTGTAACACCATTTTTATCTCTTGCGCAAAAAATCCCGCCTTTTGTTAAAATAAGAAGTGATATAGAACCTTTAATTTTGTCATGCATTTTCTCTATGCCATCTATCAAATTTTCACCCTGATTTATTAGATGTGAAATTAATTCTGTTGTATTTATATCACCATGGTCAATTTCACTGAAGGAAATACCTTTTTTAATTAATTTATTGGCTAATTCTTCTTTATTTGTTACAAGCCCAGCAGTACAAATTGCAAAAGGTCCGAACTTACTATTAAAACTCAATGGTTGGGGATCTTTATCTGAAATTACGCCTATGCCCATTTTACTTGAATTGGAATTTGAACCTTCATAAAATTTTGATTTAAACTGTGAGTTAGAAATATCATGTATTTTTTTTACAGGCATGCCATTTTTATCAATAAAAGCAATGCCCCCATATTCTGTTCCTAGATGACTATGATAGTCAGTCCCATAATAAAGACTTGTAAAACAATTATTATTACTAATTACACCAAATAAACCGCTCATAATTCCCCAATAAAATGGTATACAGATTTTATTTAAAATAATTTTTAAATTTTTACCAAATTATGAAATTATGAGCATAAAAATTGAATTGCAAAATATAATTTTTTATTATGATAATTATTTAAAGTTTAAAATGTTATCAATTGTTAATTATGAAGTTGTTTGATTTGAAAAAATTATTAATGATGCTAATAATGTCCATACTAATTACAAGTAGTTTAGAGGTATATGCAGTTAGTACTACTGATACAAAAAATAATTTAGTATCATTACATAAAGATATAGAATTAGGATATACAATCTCCCTTCCAGACATAGAAAAATATAATTTTATCACTAATGAGAACTTACAAACTATTGAGATTAAGAACTTTGGATATTTAATGACTCCAGGAAAACCAATGCTTCCTGCAAAAAGCTATTTATTTGCTCTACCACCAGGGTTAAAGGCAACTTTCATAGAATATGAAACTATTAATAAAATTCAAATACAAGGTACATATAATATTAAACCAGTTGACCCATTTATTTTATTAGATAATTCAGATAGCGAAAAATATAGATTAAATAAAGAATGGAATAAAAATTATGAATCAACTTATTCGAAAAATCAATATTATCCAGAAAAACAAGTAATAATTACTGGTTCAGGTACTTTTAGGAAATATTCCTATGTTCAAATATTGGTCTGTCCCTTTAGCTATAATCCAGTTACTAGAAAACTTTACTATTCTGATTCATTTTATATTACTATAAATCACAAAAAAACATCATATGAAAATACAATATTAAATGATAATATAGCAGATCAAAAAGCATCAAAGATTTTTTTTAATTTTAATCAAATGAAAAACCTTTATGCACCAAATATAAACCAACCAAAAACAATATCACAGTCATACGATTATGTAATAATTACGAATAATGAGTTGAAAAATATTGTAGCTTCATCTAATTTTTATCAATGGAAAACAAATCTTGGTTACAATATAAAATTTGTATCAATTACTGATTCTGAAATTACTAATCAATCTGGTATTGACTTAGCAGAAAAAATTCGTAATTTTCTAAGGCAATATTACATCTTATGGGAAATCAAATATCTCCTAATTGTTGGAGATTACACAACAATTCCCATGAGATATTGTTCACCAAATCCATATTCGCTTGAAGGTACAGTACCAACAGATACTTATTATGCAGATTTATCCTATCCTGATAATGAATCATGGAACTCCAATAATGATGACTATTATGGTGTGTATGGACAAGATAATCCAGATTTTGCACCTGAGATATATGTTGGTAGAATACCAACAAGTAACATAGCTCGTCTAACGTATACACTTGACAAAATTGTTAAATTTGAACAAGACACAGATAGTTGGAAAAATAATGCACTTCATGGTGGTGCAATGTTATTTTATGCAAATGAGGATCATAATACAGATATTGATTTTGATATCGATGGTGCAAGGATGATATATTACATTGAAAAAGATATAATGATTAGTTGGACAACTCATCATTATAGTGAACAATTAGGACTATCACCATCAGTTTATGAATGGGATGCTCTAAATGAGCAGGTATTCACATCTGATTGGCGAAGTGGGAAATATGCAGTTGTCAACTGGGCAGCACATGGAGCACCAACATCAATTGGACGCGTAATATGGGACTGGGATGATGGAGATGGAATACCCGAACATGATAATGGAGAGCTCACATGGGGTAGTTTTCTTAATACATATTCAAATTTAGAAGATGATTATCCATCAATTGTATTTGCAGTATCATGCAATGTGGGATATCCAGAACCACAACCAGACGGGAACCTTGGTATCGACATGTTAACAAAAGAATCCTTCGGTACAGCAGTAGCAGTTTTAAGCGCAACTCGAGGTGCTGCTGTATCTGGTGACTGGGTTGAATCACATTCAGGAGCTGAAGCTTTATGTTATGAATTTAATCACTATATGATAAATGGACCAAATGGACCTTCAAAATTAGGAGAAGCATTATATGATTCAAAATTTTATGTTCATTCTAATTTTGGTTGGAATCATACATACGAATTTATGAATATGTATGATTATAATGTTTATGGAGATCCATCGATGATACGTGAAGGTATCTCAAGCAGTGCTCCTAGTAGTCCAAAAATAAATGGACCATCAAAAGGTAAAAACGGAATTGAGTATGAATATACTTTTATATCAATAGATCCAACCGATGATAAAATATTTTATTATATTGACTGGGGAGATGGAAATACAGAGGAGTGGATAGGGCCATACAATGCTGGTGAAGCAATAAAAGTAAGTCATAGATGGAGCGAAATAGGAACCCATACAATAAGAGCAAAAGCAAAAGATGAAAATGGAGAGGAAAGTCTATGGTCAACTCATATTATTACAATGCCATTAAATAAAATATTGACTAAATCGTTTATTCATCAATTATATATAAGATTATTTAATAAATAAAAAAAAATTTAGAACATAAATAGGTTTTATCTTAATGATCAAAACTGTTTATTACAACTTTATCTCCATCTATTATATTAGTAATATAACTAGACCAATATCTATCTGTTGTTTTAGATGATCTTATTTCATTAATGATAAATGTTTATCTTATTTTAAAACATCCATGATTTTGCTTCTAGATCTGAGATTTGTATTAAAACATCGTCCCCATCAATTTTCATTGGTAAATAACTAGGCCAACAACCACCCCGAGTATTATCAGTACCTAAACCATTGATAGCATATCTATTCCCACAATTAATACACTGCATATCACTACCAGACTTTGTATATCCTTTTTTTGCACCATAACATACATCACATGCATCAAATGCAACATGAACATTGCCGTCTGAACTTTTTATTGCAAAATACTTAACTGTTGTACCATCAGCATCATATGTGTAGAAATTAGCATCAGTAGTTATTTTAGATAATGCAATCCTAATCTCATTACCAGTCTCGGGTATTTGTGGCTGTTCTGATTCAGATTCAGTTTTTTGAATAATATCATTAGAATCATTTCTTGTCATGAAAAATACTGCTACACTAACAATAATAGCGAGACATACCATCACAACAATAATTGTCTTTTGAGTCTTTTTTTTCTGTTCAAGCGCCAGCTTCCTTCTTTCTATTCTATCAAAATTCTTTCTTTTATGTCCCATAATTTCACCTATTTTTATAAGAGTCAAAATCAACTCTTCCATCAATCAAATTAATACGTCTCTCACCAAGTTGTGCTATTTCTGGATTATGAGTTATTAAAATTATAGTATGACCTTCTTTATGAAGATCTTTAATTAATTTCAAAACAACTTCACCATTTTTCTGGTCAAGATTACCAGTGGGCTCATCAGCAAGCAAAATTTCTGGTTCATTGATAAGTGCTCTAGCAATACAAACTCTCTGTTGTTCACCACCTGAAAGATGCGCAGGAATATGAGTAAGCCTATGACTAAGACCAACTCTTTTTAATACATCTATTGCTTGTGTCTCATCAACAACACTATGATAATATTGAGCCATCATAACATTTTCAAGAGCTGTAAGGTATGGGACTAGATGATATTGCTGAAAAATAAGACCGATATGCTCACGTCTAAAACAAGTCAGTTCTTTTTGATTTAATCCAGTAATCTTAGTTCCGTTAATAAAAACAGATCCTTTAGTTGGTGAATCAAGGCAACCTATAATATTTAAAAGGGTGGTTTTTCCAGATCCTGATGGTCCTGTGATAGTTGTCCAATCTCCTTTATTCATTGAAAAATTTAATCCATCTAAAGCATGGGTGTTTTCATTATAGATTTTATAAATCTCTTTTAATCTAATTATATCTAATTTCATAAAATTACTCACCTCTTAAAACTACAGCAGGTTCCACTCGAATGGCTCTTCTAATCGGAATAATACTTGCAAGAAGAGCAACAGTAATTGATACCAATAATACAATTGGAATGATTTCAAGACGAGGTGTAATTGATGTATTAAATACACTAATACCAATTATTTGTGCAAGAATCACTCCTATAATAAAGCCTGCTATTCCACCAATGATACCAATTATCGTTGCCTCAGAAAAAAATAGTGACATTATTTTTTTATTTTCTGCTCCAACACTTTTCATCAAACCGATTTCTTTTTTACGTTCTATTACAGATGTTGTCATAGTTGTTGTAACACCTAGGGCTGATGCAAGTAATGCTACTATTGTTACAAGAAACATCATATTTTCGATTTTACCAAGTATGCTCATTTCAGCACTTACAAGTTGTTTGACAGTCCTTGCCTCAATATCAGATATTTTTCCTTCAATTTCTTCTGCAAAAGTATCAACTGGACATGCGTTACATAAAGCTGAAACTTGAACTGTATGAATCTTGTCATCCCGTGATGTAATATCTTGTGCAACTTGTAGGTTTACAAAAATCTGATCATCTTCATTACCACCTGTTGTTATTATTCCAGTTACTGTTAGATTATAATAAGTCTCATTGTATCCATTTTCAAAAGTATCAATATATTTAATAGTATATGAATCACCTAATGTGAGATTTAATTTCTCTGCAACGTTGGTACCAATCATACTTCCAGTTGTATCATTTGAATCTTCAATCCATTCTCCTTCAACATTCCACCAGGGACTTATTTCTTTAATACCAGTTGTAAAAGTTGAATCATCATTAGGAGAGTAAGGTTCAAGGATTTCAACTTCTTTATTAAAATAAGTTCCAACAAGAACTACCTGTTGAGCATCAATTCCTTGTCCAATAATAACAACTTGATAAAGTAATGGTGTAAAACCAAGTACATTATTTCTCCAATAAATAGATTTAATTTTCCAAATATCACTTTCACTAATGTATCTCTGTTCTGTTACCGATCCAAATTCAACTCCTGGAAAACCAACATCAATTGTATCAGATTCAGGTACAACTAAAAGATTCGCACCATATTTTCGAAATTCTTGCCCAACTTTTTCACTAACATCAAGTGAAACACTTAAAAGTGCGGTTGCAATTGCAGCACCGATAATTACAGATATTACAGCAATTGCTATTCTTGATTTACGCTTAGATAATGATTTCCTTAATATACGAATAAACACTTAATACACCTCATAAGTTACCAATTGGTAAGATTTATATACTAAAACCTATATATATATTTTGTGGTGGAAAATATCAAGGTGTTAAAATGACAATGAAAACCCCATGTGAAATAATTGTCTGGGAGCTATTACCAGCAATAAGAAGTGAATTTGCTAAAAAATTAATAGAAAAACATAATTTAAATCAAAGAGAAGCTGCTGAAAAGTTAGGACTAACAGAAGCAGCTATATCGAGATACCTATCAGGGAAAAGAGGAGATCTTCAAATACCTAATGGTAAAATCACAAAAGAATTTGAGGAATCATGCAATAGAATTATTAATGGTGATAAATATGTTGTAATTGGTGAAACCTGTAGAATCTGTGAAATATTAAAAACTCAAAATGTACTTGAAAGAATTAATCAACCCTGTAAATAAAAAAAAGAAAAAGAGTTTATTTTTATTTTTTTTCTACTCCGCCCCATTTAGTTATGTATAAAATACCAAATACACAAATTAGTGTGATGACAATTGCGACAATAATAGCGATTAATGCAGCATATGGATTTTCAGACTGGCTAAAATCATTTATATTTAAATTGGCCATATTTAACAATCCAATAATAATATCTCTCCAAATTAGAGCAATGATAAAACCGAAAGCTCCAGCTATTGCTACTGCTATAGTACTTTTCACTTCTTTTATTGTTACCATTTTTAGTTACACCTCCTCAAAATTATATAATTATAAAACTTATCACCATATTTAATATTATTTAAATTTTTAAAAAATAAATGAAAAAAAAGTTATTTATCTTGGATTAAGCGATCCTTCTATCCACCCACTAGCTCTATATCCTCTTATTCTCCAACCTCCCTCGAAAGTGGTTTGATCCTCGTTGAAACTAACACGTCCAAAAAAATTTATAATTCTGTCTCTAACTGGTATTTGTAATATAAAAAAATTTCCTTTTAAAACACCTTGGAATCGGCCTTGTTTATCTTTAGATGTCGCTGAACCACTTATTATAATAAATCTTCCTCTTTTATTATATTGACCTCTTAGTGATGCAAAGGACTCTTCTTTACCATCCATACCAATTTCTGCTTCAAAACCTGCAAGGTTAAGTGTTTTTTTAAGAGTTTTTCCCTTTGTAATTATTACAGATGTGGAGTCGCTCCATTTACTATAAGCAAAAGTGCTATCTCTCGCTAATACTCGGACTTCATATTCACCCTGTGTGTCCCATTCATATGATGCTTCACAAATATCATCGGAGTCATATGGTCCTATCCAATCGCTATTAGTTCCATCCCCCCAGTCAAATAAGTAGTATATTTTATCCTCATCAGGATCTGTTGTAGAAACAGTATAGGCATAAGTTTTCCCAGTTTTACCCGATATTGGACCTAATGGACTGTCAGGAGTACCTGGTTTTTTACTAATACTTAAAGGTACAGTAGGATCAGCAAATAGATTAAGTCCATAATTAGTCCATCTCATACATGATCTACCAATAAGATGAATATTATCCTCCTTTGAATCCTGATTTGCTTTGCTAATAACAGATATGTCTTCATCAAAAATAGCATCCCAAAACTCTCTAAGGTATCTAGTTGAATCTCCATCTGTACTATATGACCAGAACCATCCATATCTAGCATTCATAATAACAGCAAATGCACCATTTGCGGTTTTAACATTTATATATTCAGCATAGCAATCATCGATATCAAAACCACCTGAGTTACAACCAGAAGAATATACAAAAAAGTAATCATCATTCTCAATTAATACAATATCATCAATTACCATTTTCATATTGTATTGATAACTTGCATGTCCATCATGATTTATTATGTGAACACCATTATTCATATAATCTATCATATCATATTTTGACCAGGGATTATCTCGATCATACATCTTTATAATATTATACCTTTGTGATGGAATACCAACAGTTGTATAACCATCAATGGTTGAGCCATCAATGATAAGATCTAAATAATTACCACCCCAACTTGCTACTCCATAATCTCCAAGATTTTCACCAGCGAAAAGATATTCTTTCATATAATCATCAGTAAAATCCCTATTTAGATAATCAACTGTCTTTGTTACAAAATTTTCAACCTCATTTAAATCTCCAACAGATGCACGTCCAATAAAAACCTCAGCATAAAGATCTACATCTCCACCATCTTCACCATCAGTTGTCTCACCCCAATCATCATCACCATCAGAGTTAAAAGAACCATCAAGACATGAATAATAGATATCAGAAGGCATATATGTCTCATAAAACCATGTTTCTTCATCTAATCCAAAAACATATACAAATCTAGTAGGAAAAATATCAATGTCACCACCAATTAAAACGTAACTTATACCACTTTGTAGATACTCATTTCTAATAAAATCTCTAACATCTTCTGGTTTAACGTCATCAGGATTAAAAGCTATATCACTAAGTGTTTTAATTTTAGTTTCTAAACCCATTTTTTCATGAGCATTTATAAGAGGTTGAAAACCATTTTTAAAATCATCAATAGTAAGTATTAAAACATCATAATTATCCTTATTCATATCGATTAATGATCCTTTGGTACTTTGATATGAATCAAGCTCCCAAGGATTGTCAACTTTTGTCATAATTTCAGATTTATCCTGATCTAAATCACGAAACATAATATTATTTTCTTGATATTTTGTCTCAATTACTACATCAATATTTGTATAATATAATAATTCACCTGACAAAGGATTATACTGAACAGGATACAAACATAAAACCAGAATTTGATAGCCCCTAAAATTATAAATTCCAACTACATCATGAGATTTCCCTGGAAAATATTCATCTGAGTTGTAAATAGATATTTCTTTTTTTAGAGAAATTTGCTTTGTAACTTTCGAAAAAGGAACAAGCTCCCCAACAGGTCTAATATTAAAACCGGTACCAAGAGAAATTGATTGATCTGATTCAACAATTATTTTTTCAACTCCTGAATTCTGTGGTAGAAGAATATATGCACCTTTAACAGGCAGATATGGTTCACCAGGATTTCCAAAACATGAAACATCCTTTAGAATTACTTCATCATATAATTCTTTCTCGATCATAATTTGTTTTATTGCAGGTTTTTCAAATACATATGATAAATTTATGTTTGCGTCATCAATATTATCTGCTGAAGAAAAAACAGAAAAAATAGTTGTCAATAAAAAAATCGACATAATTGCTGCTTTGATTTTTCTATTATTATATATACATATACTTTTCATTTTGTCCCCTCTAAACAAGCTCCATTTCTTTTGTTTTATATAGTTTATAATATATCAAATGTTAATATAGTTAATTATATAATAATAATTTTGTTAAATTAGGAAATTTTTCAATAATTTGCTGTATCATTATATCTAATTTATTAACCTTATTTGCTTTATTTTTAGGCATTATAACACTTAAGGGATCTGACCATTTGCTAATATGTTCTTCAGTATCCTTTGCTTTTACTTTAACACTAAATGTACCACGGCTATTCCATGATTTCGAAGAACTACACATATCCCCTGAATTAAAAGGTCCTAGCCATCCGCTATTCGTACCATCACCCCAATCGAACCAGTAATATATTTGATCACCTTCATTATCTGTAGTAAATGATGTATACGAATAGGATTTACCAGGTGTACCACTATTAGTTCCCTGTGGCCTACTAGGTTTATTAGGTGCTCCCGAATCATATCCATAATTTGTTGATTTTAAAATTATATCCACAGTATTACCTACATCTCCATATGCCTTAATATAATTTCCAACTTCTGTGGAATAATAACGTTCTGTCACATCTTCATCTGATAATATTTTATAAGCTTCATAAGTACCAGCTGGGACAGTCAATGTCTCAATTCCAGTACATTCACAGTAATCTCCACCCACAATATCATCAATTAAAACAGGGTTGTTTAAAAGAGAAATATCAGCTGTACCAGTTATATCAGATATTGGAACAGTCCATTTTTTTCCAACACTTAACGGAAAGGTAATGGCGCTATAGGATGGATTAAATGTTACATCAATATCCATTGTAAAGGTCTTTAAAGGTATACCTGCAAAAGCAATTTTACCTGAAATATGTGCATCAAGGTCTTTAAATCCTATATTTGATTTATCAACAATTGTTGTACCAATCATCGTTGTTTCTTTTAAACTCCCTGAGATTAATTGTAATTCAAAAATATTTATCTCACCAATTACATCACCTTTAATGTCAATAGTATAGGTTGAACCTGTATCACTTGTTATAGTAAATATAGTGTTTTCAAAAATCCAGTTAAAAGACATAGCTTCTCCTAGCTCTCCACTGAATTGCATATTATATTTCCAATTATCACCATTTTGCCAGGTTGGTACATCCACTTGTAATTCTTGAGTTGAATATTTATTTTCATTTTCTGAATTATAGTTTATATCTTTAGCTTCTGCTATAAAAGGTGTTATTAATAATGTACATATAGATATAATTATTATTTTCTTGATCATTTTTTTCTCTACTCTGAGTAGGGGCTTTATTATATAAAAAAAATAAAAGAAAGAGGAG
>CP070836.1:187459-198227 GCA_020341795.1 Thermoplasmatales archaeon | reverse complement strand
TTTAATTATATAAATCTAACTGAAATGACCTAATAAACTAATTATTTTTTAAAATCTTATTTTTTATATATATTAATGGTTAAGCAAAATAGGTAGTTTTTGCTTACTATTTTCTAGAGTTAGTTCAGCTTCATAGTTATACCAAAATTTTCTAAGAATTTTTAATGAATTGAATAATTGTTGAGGAATGTATTTTAAATTCAATTCGTATTCAGATATTAGATTTCTTCTATAATTAATAAGTCTAAGTTTACCAAAAATAGAAATTGTATTTTTCTGAAAAATAGCCTCGATTTTCTCTGATATATCAAATATTTTATCTATTATTTTTGTTGCATTTTCAATGCGCATTTGGATATCTTTTTTCAACTTTGCTATATCATTTTTTGCTGAAGAATTATATGCCTTATACATTTGGTATACATTTTCTAATTGTTCAAGAGTTGAAATGCTCCTATTTAAAAAATCATCATAAATTATACTATAGTGTAATATATAACCAATATGTCTTCTACCCTTTTTGAAAATTTCATATTTATTATCGAACTCTGAATAAAGATATTTTAAATTCAGGACCTTATTTTCAAGCGTATCTATATAATTTTTTAAAGTTATTATCTTAGATATTATATCATTAAACTCAGAGTTTATATTTTCATCAATGAGTAAATTTTTAGTTGATTTAATAACTTCCTCAACAAAAATTAATTCTTGGAATGTTTCAACAGCAAAAACATTTTCTTGTTCTGCTGTTACATAATTAAGAGTGTTAAAAATTGTCCTGCGTCCATAGTACTTATCACCTTCCCATGGAATGTTATTAAATAATATTGAAATATTGATTATGAACTCAGGATGACTTGTAAACTCAACTACTTTTCCATCGCCAAAAGTTGTTGAAATATGACTAGGTGAATCAATAATTGATTTTTTCATATATCCTGGTAAATTTGTATCTTCATTAATAATGATTAAATCTGAATAAACAGCTACAGGTTCAGTTTTTTTACCAACCCATTTATACCATCCACCGTTAAAGAACTCTTGAAATGTATCATTTAAACCATAACTCATTGGATGGTTATGATTTTTTATTTTTGAAGTTGTAATTAAGAGGTCTTCTAAAAAAGTAGTACCTCTCATCCATGTATCACTTATTGCAAAAGAATAAAATGGGAAAACCTTAAGATTAGGATTGTAAACCCTTCTAATATATATTGCAGGAATTGGCCATATAAAACCTGCAGATGCCGATTCGGCTCCATAACATGAACCGATAAAACCTCCTCCATTGTTTACAAAATCCCTGATAGTATTCAAACCTTTATAATCTGAAAGAGATTTTAAAACCTCAAAAATTGTGCTAGGATTTGGCTCATAAGGCCACATGAAAACATTGAAATCATCATTGTTTAAAACACTTGATGTTTCAAAATCATCAATGAATTCAAAAGTTAAAAATCCTCCAGCATCTGCAATCAAAAGATAACATGGCCAGCTATAACGTGTTGCAATACCAAGATGTTGAGCGATTTTCACTTCTTTAAGTTTATATCCATCAAATACAGATGATTCCATGATTAAATAGGATTTAATTTTAATATCATCATTGTCTATTTCACTCGAACTGTTATAATCATTGACAATTGATATTATTAAGGTATCGATGTAACTAATTCCTGTAAATGGTACAATGAATGCTCCTTTTTCGAAAAAACAACTATCAAGATTATTATTATTCATAAGATCTCTTGATTTTATTGAAATATTTTTTGATAACCAATATACATCAATTTTTCCTCTTAAAAGATCATTAATAAGATGCCTAACTCTACTTATCTCAAATGTTTCAATAGTAGAATCATCACCTTGAGGAAGAGGGATAATAAAACCATAGCAATTTTGTTCAAAATAATTTTGTTTTTCAGAGATACTAATATTTGAAGATGAAATAACTAAAAATGTTATGATTCCAACAGCGGATATTTTGTTAAATATCTGAATTAAATTAACCCCCAAGTCTATTATCTTTAATTAGAATATTTATAAAAATATTTCTACTATAAAAATAAACACATCAAATATAACTAATAAAACAATATATGTACTATAACATTTATATAAAAAAAGTTAATATATTTTAATAAATATTGGGGGAAAAATTTGAAAAAGTTTATTATCAAAACGATATTAATCTTGATATTATGTTTTTTATTATTGAGTAATACTTTTTCAAGTGCTAATACTTTAAATTTTAAAAATAACACTATTACTAACGTGGGAATAGAAGATCTTGAAATAATTATTGAGACAAATAAAAAAAACTATGTTATTGAAGAATATGTTGAAATCACAATTAACCTTACAAATAATGGAGATGAAGAGCTATATTTAGAATTTTGTTGTGCACCCCCTGCAGGTTATACTGTTTTTAACGAAGATATGATTATTATATTTATTGTAGAAATTTTTTTATGGACTATTGTTCCTATTACTATTGAACCTGATGAAACATTAAAAATAGCTCAATTCACATGGAATCAAAAAGATATGGAAAATAACCAAGTCCCTGACGGAAAATATATAATTAAAGGATGGTCTGTTGAATATTATTATCTAGACGAAATTTATGAGAATATATACTGTGAAAATCCCTTAATAATAAATATTTTAAAAAATGATTATGGTGTTGATTTATCTTGTGATGATAAAATACATAATGTTAAACCTGGTGAATCAACTAAATATGATGTTGAAATTAAAAATATTGGTAAACAAGAGGATACATATGAAGTAACTGCTAGTTCTATCGAGGATATTGTTTGCAAAATAAATGGATTTAATGCAGATCAATATAATCCATTTCTAATATTATTAAAAATTAATGAATCAATTTCTTTTGAAGTATCTGCAGATGTATGGGAATCTGTCCCAAAAGGTATGTGGAATGTCATTGTAGAAGCCTCTTCTCAAAATGATACAACTAAAAAAGATAGTTTAACATTAATTGTTAATGTCAAACAAAAAGCAAAAAGAATTGAAAAGACACAGCTTTTTAATTTATTTTATTTTACCAATCATAAAATCTTTACAATTATAAAAATTCTAAATAATCAAATATTTATCCAGTAAACCAAAAATGAAGATTAAGAAGTATTATTTTTTAACAGGTTTAATTGCAGTAATGTTTTCAATATTTATACATCCTAAGCCCTGATCTGACTCAATGAATATAAGTCCAGAATCTTTATCAAAATCTGTTATTTTACCACTAATAATAGATGGTCTTATCTGTCCCGGTCCCTTAACTATAATTTTATAGGATTTTCCAATCAATGTTAAAATAAAATCACCTTTCATCTTTTTACCATCCCATTAATATCATGTTAATTTTTTGTAAAAGGTGATATATAAATCCATCTTGTTAAAATGTCAAAAAATTAATTAATGGATCATATTATTTTAAAAATATATCAATAATATACATAGAATGATAGTAATGAAAAATTGGCAATCTTTTCTAAGCGAAAAAAACCTTAATTGGCTTTTAGAAGATCAAAATCCTTCAGTAAAATTTTATACATTAGTAGATATCTTAGAAAAACCATTTGAAAATTCAGAAGTAATTGAAACAAAAAAACAAATTATGAAAACAGGTATTGTTCCAAAGATACTTGAAAAACAAAAAACTGATGGTTATTGGGGTAAACCTGAAGATTTCTATGTCCGCTCAAAATATATAGGAACTGTTTGGAATTTAATTATACTTGCTTCAGTTGGTGCAGATAAAAATGATCCACGAATAAAAAAAACCTGTGAGTTCATATTAAAAAATTCTCAAGATCCAATTCGTGGAGGTTTTTCACATTGCCGTTCAAAAAAAGGCACAGGAGAACCAGGAAAAGTAATACCATGTCTGACAGGAAATATGATATGGTCTTTGATTAGATTTGGATATTTGAAAGATTCCAGAGTTCAAAAAGGAATAGAATGGATAACAAAATATCAACGATTTGATGATGGAGATGCAAAATATCCAGATAACTGGCCATATAAGGCTCATAAAGCATGTTTTAGCACACACTCTTGTCATATGGGTGCTGTAAAAGCATTAAAAGCACTTTCTGAGATTCCAAAAGATAAAAGAAATATTGATGTAAAAAACACAATAGATAAAGGTGTTGAATATTTGTTAATCCATCATATTTACAAACGTAGTCACGATTTATCAAAAATATCAAAACCAGGATGGTTAAGATTAGGTTTTCCTCAAATGTATCAAGATGATATACTTGAAATATTAAATATTTTAACAGATTTAGAAGTTCAGGATAAAAGAATGCAGGATGCAGTAGACAAGGTCATCTCAAAACAAGACAAGCAAGGGAAATGGATACTTGAAAACACGTTCAATGGACGGTATATTACCAACATAGAGACTAAAGGAAAATCAAGCAAATGGGTTACTCTAAATGCAATAAGGATGTTGAAAAAATATTATACATAATTATTTCCAATTTGGAGGTTTATTAAGTTTAAGTTTAACTTTTTCTTTATCTGCTGTTTTGTTAAGTTCTTCTTTTAATATTTTTGCTTTGGATTTCAAATCGAGTCCTTTAGATTTATCATTTGCATTTTGGATAGATTTTTCAATGCCTTTTATAGAGAGAAGAGTTACTGATAAGCAAAATAAACTTTTTGAGCGGCCTTCATTATAATTTTTAAGCATTTTTTCAAGTTGTTTAATTCTTATTTGTTGCCGTCTAATAAATTCCTCTAATCCTTTTTCTTTAATGAATTTAAGATTTGCTTCAGCCTTTCTATGAGTTAACCATGAATCATATGCTTTATCACCAAACCAATTATCAAATCTTTTACATGGATAATCAGTACATTCAGCACAAACAACAAGATTATTCTTTTTAAAACAACATGTTGTGAATCCGCATCCTGGATTAACTTTGAAAAAATCTTTTCCACAACAACCTATACATCTTGATAATCCCTTTGTATAATATCGTGGACATAGTCCACAATCAAGCCCACAACATCCAAGCGTTGGATATTCTTTTTCAGTCATATCAAAACTCCTAGAATATATAGTAATAAATATAAGATATTAAAAAGAAATTGAAAAATAATCTAAAAAGGATATATTTGTCTAGTTAATTATCCCATTTTTTTTCAATTTTTCAAAATTGGTAGAATGTTTAATAAAAAACTTGCTAATTGGATCAAGAATCAGGTTGATATATTCTGCAGTTGCATTTTTTAAATCAAGTGGATGTAGACCATTAACAAAAGCCTTTTCAAGTTCAGTATAGTTATTAAATTCTAGATTTCCTCCAAATTTTTCAGGACGCTTTATTCTAAATATACTATTTCTAAGTTCTGGAAATATTACATATTTACATATTTCGAGGACAGGATTTCCATATACTGTTTTTTCAGGGCAATATGCTTTTTTAATTTTACTGATTACAGCATCTGGTTTGTCGTGAATTGATATCATAGAATCTGGATAACTCTTACTCATTTTAACTTCTGTTGGATCCATACGACCTCCAGCTTGGAGACCAGTTAAAAGTGGTGTATGTATTGCAACTGGTGCCTTTCTATTGATTTTTTTTGAGACATCACGAGCAAGCATATGTGCATGACGTTGATCCATTCCACCATAAGCAACATCTAAATCAAGATAAAATATATCAGATACTTGCATTGCTGGATAGAATAATTTTGATAAATCTTTTTCTGCATCATCCTCTGATCTTCCCATTATATCCATTGCTCGTTTAACTCGTTTAACACTAGTTGCCTTTGATACTCTGAGCACAAGTTCCCAATATTTTGGATCACTTACATAATCACTTGCATAAATAAATTTGATTTTACTAGTATCAAGTCCCATTGCTGCAAAACAATTCTCCATATATTTACCACAAATCTTGATTTTTTCAATATCTCCCTCAAGTTTATCATTAATATATGCATGCCAATCAGCAAGTAAAACTGTGAAATCAAAACCACAATCGAGAAAATCTTTGATTTTATTTGTACAAATCTTCCAACCTAAATGTACAGTTCCAGATGGTTCAAATCCAATGTATCCTTTTGGTTTGGTTTTATTTAAAACCATCTTTAACTCATCTAATGTAACGATTTCTTCTGTATTTGATGTAATTGTTTCTAACTTTGCCATATTGGAAGATAGAATGCAAATCATATTAATGGTAATTTCGCTGATGCTAATTAGAGAACGATTAATGAAATGATTAATATAAGATTTAATTAGTGGCTAAGCTTTTTTACAACTTTGTCAATTATTTTTTCTGTTACTCCTAGATAATTAATAGGATTTAAGGCATATTCAATTTCTTTATCTGATAAAAGTTTTAATTTTTTATTTTTATTTTTAAAAACTTCTTTTAGAGTTTTGTCTTCCTTTAATGCTTTTAGACTCGTTTTTCTCATAAGTTCATGGGCATCCCCTCTTCCCATACCTTTGTTAATTAAAGTTGTCATTAGAGATTCAGCCATTGGAAGACCTTTGGAAATCATAAGGTTTGTTTTCATTTTTTCTGGAAATATTTTTATGTTTTTGAAAACAGAATTTGTTTTATAAACAATCCAATCTGTTAAAATTATTGAATGTGGTATTATTAAACGCTCAGCTGATGAATTGCATAGATCTCTTTCATGCCACTGGATAGCATTTTCATATGTGGGAGTAATAAATCCTCTTATTATTCTTGCAAGTCCGCATATTTGTTCACATGTTATTGGATTTCTTTTATGTGGCATTGTTGAGGATCCCACTTGGTTTTTAGTTTCAAAAGCTTCTGCAATTTCACCAATTTCATCACGTTGAAGATTACGGATTTCAGTTGCAAACTTTTCCATGCTTAGAGCAATATTACATAACACTCCAAGAAGTTCAATATATCTATCTCGACAAACAATTTGTGTAGAAACATCTTCAACTCCTAGTTTTAACTCTTTTAACATTTCTTCTTGAATTTTTAATGCCTTTGGACCAAGTGCAGCTCCTGTACCAACTGCACCAGATAGTTTTCCGACAAGCAAGCGACTTTTACATTCAAAAAGTCGTTCAAGATGCCGTTCTATTTCCATTGCATATCCTGCCATTTTCAAACCAAAAGTAATAGGAATTGTATGTTGTCCATGAGTTCTTCCGACCATTATTGTTTTTTTATGTTTCTTTGCAAGATTTAATAATGTGTTTCTTAGGTTTTTCAACTCTTTTCTTATGTATTCTGTGGATTCAGCAAATTGTAAAGCATTTGCTGTGTCTACTATATCATAGCTTGTTGCACCAAGATGGATATATTTACCTGCATCTCCACTGCATTTTTCTGCAAGAGCACGAGTGACTGCCATTATGTCATGTTTTGTTTCCAATTCAATTTTGTTTACTCTTTTAACTTTTATGAATTTTGTAGACGCTTTGTTTGTTATTTCATTTGCTGCACTTTTTGGTATATTTCCAACTCGTGCATGAGCTAGTGCGAGTGCTGCTTCTACATCTAAAAGATACTGTAGTCTTTTTGTTTCTCCGAAGAGATCTTTTAGCTCTTTTCTACCATATCGATAATCAAGTGGACATACTGGATCATCCATTTAGATCACAATCCGGGAATCTACTGATCCTTAATCATTTTTTCTACAAATCAGATGTCATTTCTGTAATAATTCATTTTATATAGTGGAAATAAATATATCCTCCTATTCTAAGGGAGGAAATTTATGGAGGAATATGAACATAAATTTGAAAAATCAAATCCAGGCTGGAGACAAACTTTTTCTATAATTGTTGGAGTAGGATGGTTAATATTTTTAATTGCATGGTTTGCATTTTATGCATCAAATTATCCCTGGGAGAAAAATTTTGCAATTATTTTACTATCAATACTTATATTATTTACTCTTCTTGGAGGCGTATGGGCTGTATGGGGAATCAAAATGATTCCAAAAGAGGGAAGAGAAATCTTTAAAACATTAGGATTTAAATGGAGAGTACAAGTATCTGTGATAATTCCATTTGTTACATTAATTTTTTTGATTATTTGGTTTTGGTTCTATGCAATACCATATACAATTTGGCAGAATATTGCTGTCATACTTATAACCCTACTAGCAGTTGGTGGTATTCTAGGATCTATCTGGGCAAGATGGGGAATGAAACACGAATGGAATTTTGAAAAAAAAGCAGAAGCTGCTTTTTACCACCATAAAAAAGAAAAAGATAAGAAAGAAAATGAAGAAGACAAAGATTAAACTTTTTTTTTTATTTATATAATTCAACTTTTAGACTTTCTAGATTAAATCCTTGATATTGTCGTCTTTTGCTTATTTCTTTGTCTTCATATAAAATATTATATGAGAATCCAGCATTTTGAATTATTTTGAGATATTCTTCTTTAAGTAAGGCTCCACCTACACATCCAGCAATTAATTCGTCATTTTTTCTTTGTTCCTGTGTCAGTTCCTCTAGAAGTACTATATCTGATACATACATTTTACCATCTGGTTTTAAGACTCTATATGCTTCTTTGAAAACTTTGAGTTTATCTGGAGCAAGATTGATTACACAGTTACTAATAACAATATCAATGGATTCACTCTCAACTGGTAGATTTTCAATATCGCCAAGTCTGAATTCAACATTTTTATAACCATATTTATTTGCTAATTCTTTTGCTTTGTTGATCATATCCTCAGTCATATCAACTCCTATAATTTTCCCAGTATCACCTACTTTTTTTGCTGCAATGAAGCTATCGAAACCTGCACCACTCCCAAGATCAAGAACAATAGCTCCTTTCTTTAAATTCGCAAGGGCAACAGGATTTCCACATCCTAAGCCAAGATTTGCCTCAGATGCAATGTTAATTTCCTCTTTAGAATAACCAATCGATTTGGCAATTTCTTCTTCATCAAAGTTACCACAGCAACAACATCCTTTTTTTCTTGCAATTTCACTATAGCTTTCTTTTACAATTTTTTTAATATTTTTTTCTTCCATAATCATCTACCCAATGTTACAATCAATATTATCTATTGCTATTCGGGTCTCTTTAACATCATGGACACGAACTATATTTGCACCATTTTTAACAGCTTCAACTGCTATTTCTAAACTTCCTTGAAGTCTATCATTTAATGGTAACTGTTTTTCTTTACCATATACATTTCCTATAAAAGTCTTACGTGATGCTCCTATAAGGATTGGAACGTCGAATTCCTTTAGTTCAGATAATCGATTGATAATTTCAATGTTATCTTCAATTCCATCTCCTGTACGTTTACCAAATCCTAGTCCAGGATCAATAATGATGTTTTCCTTTCTTATTCCGCACGATATTGCATAGCTAATTCTATCTTTTAAAAAATCTTTTATTTCATCCATAACGTCTTGATATGTAGGATTTTTTTGCATATTAATAGGTGTGCCTTTCATATGCATTAGACAAACTGGTACTTCATATTTACTTATTATTTTTCCAAGGTTTTTATCCATTCTTAAAGCAGTTATATCATTTATCATTCCAACTCCAAGATCAAGAGCTTTTTCTGCAACAGCTGATTTATATGTATCGATTGATATCGGAATTTTAATCTTTTTTATCAATTCTTCAATAATTGGAATTACTCGACTCATCTCTGTGTATAAAGAAACGTATTTAGATCTAGGTCTTGTTGATTCCCCACCGATATCAATAATATCAGCACCATCGTGTTCCATTTCAATTGCATGATTTATTGCATCATCAAGAGATGAGTAAAATCCCCCATCATAAAATGAATCGGGGGTTACATTTAAGATACCCATTATAAGAGTTTTATTATCAAGATCAAAAAGGCTATCTCCGATTCTTATTTTCTTCATTTAACACCTTTTAAAACAATTTTAATTTCTTCTGCTATTTTTTTCAATCTGGAATAATGACGATTTAGTTTTTGTACAAGTTCAGATAATTGTTTTAATGTTCCAATTATTAATATTTCTCCTTTTTCTTTATTTAGTTTAAAAGTATGTTTTGGAACTGCTACTTCTCCCCCAATTGAAAGCATATCTTGTTTAATGATAATTGCATCTTGAAGTATAACGTTTTCAAGTTTTATAACCTTGGAAATTGCTTTAGGAGCCATTATTTCAATACTAGCTGTTTCACTACCAATTTTTCGTATTTCATCCCTTGCATCTTGAAGATTTTTTATATCTATTATAGTTGTATTATAATCTGACACAGAAAATAGTATAAAATTATCTTATTTCAAATATTTGTCTTATTCTTTTTTTAATTTTTCTTGTTTTTCTCTTGCTTTTTTAACCTTAAGAGGCCAAGATAGAATTAAAAACATGCAGAAAAATAAAATATTAGCAACTACAATAATTAATATTGGATCTTTTGGAAAATATGATAATGCAGACATATTATAAGCAGTGAATCCTAATGCTACAATTAATGCAATTATTACATAAATTACAATTAGCTCTTTTTCACTTCTATCCTCAAACATAATCATAAAAACAATACAATCTGTTTTTTAACATTTTTGGAATAAATATCTATTTTCGATTACTTTTCAGTTTAATGTTTATTGAATGAAACAAAATTAGAGCTACAAATAATGCAATAACTAATAATCCAAAATGAAATATTTCAGGATAATAATTTAAAAATAAGGCAATTTGGAGTAAAAATAATATTATAAGAATCCCTCCAAAAACTGTTATGAGTTT
>CP070836.1:179623-187359 GCA_020341795.1 Thermoplasmatales archaeon | reverse complement strand
CATCTATTTATGTTTTAGGTAGTAACATTGTATCAAGTACGCACTGGCATGAATTTAATTTTGCAGATATTGGTGTAACACCTGGCCAGACATATTATATTGTATGGCATCCTGAAGGAGAGGATAATAGTAATAACTTCTTTTGGAGAATGGGCAATGGAAATCCTTACTCTAATGGAAACGCTTGGATATATTTAGGGATGGGTTGGGAAGTTTTTGATCCGCCAGAAGTTCCAGATCCTGATTTTTGTTTCAAGACTTATGGAGTTGGAGGAACAGATAATCCACCTGTTGTGGTTATAGAATCACCTGCTGATGGTACTACAACAAGTAATCCAACATTAACCGTTACAGGTTATGCATCAGATGACATTGGTGTCGCATCATTTGGGAGAAAACATGAGTGGACTGGTGACATGCAAATTACATCTGGTACATTACCAACCCCATATCCAACATATTATGCATTTTCAGAGGTATTTGATTTAGAACTTGGATGGAATAGAATTACAATTTTTGTATCTGATAGTTCAGGGCAACATGGTGAAGATCAGATTGAAGTTTATTATGTTACTAATCAAGCCCCAAATAAACCAATTACTCCTTCGGGTCCTAACTCAGGTAAAGCTGGCAACTCGTATACTTATAGCACATCAACAACAGATCCGGATGGAGATCAAATATATTATCAATGGGACTGGGGGCATGAAATTAGTCCATGGGATGGTCCATATAACTCTGGTGATCCGGTTTCAAAATCTCATATATTTCCAAGTCAAGGATCATATATAATAAAAGTTAAAGCTAAGGATACAAGCAATGAAGAAAGCGTATGGTCAGATCCATTAAGTGTATCAATGCCAAAAAATAAACCGATAAACAATTTGATAATAGGACTTCAATATCGATTTCAAAATATAATCAATATATTTTTTTAATTATATTTTACCATCTTTCTTATGTATTTCTTCAAGTTTTTTCCACTCAGTGATATCTCTTGAAATACCCATCGTACCTATTATATTTCCTTCTGGATCGAATCGTGGTATTTTAGTTACAGACACCCATCGTTGTGAGCCATCAGAACTAGTTAGTTTTTCAATCTTATTTATTATAAATTTACCTGTTTTTAGAACTTTTTCGTCATCCTCAAATGCTTTTTTTGCTGGTTCTTCAGCCAAAAATTCAAAATCTGTTTTACCTATCATTTCTTCTGGTTTGACATTATTATGTGCTGCTTTTGCTTTGTTAACTTTAATAAACTTGTTTTGATCATCTTTAAAATAAATTGAATCAGGAATAGTATCCATAAGCGTCTGAAGAAGACTATGTTCCCGAGAAAGCTTCATTTCAAATTGTTTTCTATCCCGTATATCACGTACCACAAGTACGATATTATCAACCTCATTATATTTTTTAACGAGGAGAAAGGAACTAAGTTCCGCTTCGATAATTTTTCCTTCTTTATCTATAACTTCTGTTTCTTGACTTGTAGCAATATTATTTGCGAGAAGTTCCTGGAATTGATTTACAACAATTGATAAAGATTTTGGAGTTAAAAATCCCATTGAAAGAAAATTATTGTTTATCATTTCTTCTTTAGTAACTTTAAACATTTTCAAAAATTTCGAGTTTGTGTTAATTACTTCTCCTCTAGCGTCAAGAATTAACATACCATCAGATGAACATTCGAAAAGTCCATGGAATTTTTCTTCGCTTTCAATAATCAATCTTTCAGCTTTTTTCTGTTCTGTTATATCTTTGATTACTCCAATCGAGCCTATTACTGTTCCACCATCATTTTTTAAAACACTGATTGAGATATCAACATCAATTAATGAGTTGTCTTTTTTAAACATTTTAGTTTCAAGATGATGCTGCATTCCTTTTTCTCGAACTCTTTCACTCCGTATTTTTTCCCATTCATCTGGAGGGTATAGCATTGAAACTGGTTTGTTTAAAAGCTCATCCTCACCTAAATCTAAAAGATTTTCAGTGTACTTATTCCAGGAGACTATTCGCTCTTGATTATCAGTTAGCATTATTGCTACTGCAGAATTTTCAAAAATACATCTATATCTTTCTTCTGATTCGCGAAATTGAATTTCTTTTAATTTACGGTCTGTGATATCCCAGATTAAAATAAGCATTAATGGTTCTTTTTCAACAGTAAAAAGAGAAGTGTCAATTGATACTTGAAACTTTGTACTATTTTTATGCATGGCTTTTACTTCAAAATTCATTCCACCCTTAGAAATTATTTCTTCAAATATCTGATTCCAATCAACTTCTTCCGGAAAAATTGATTTAATATCAAGATTTTTATATTCATCCCAGCTGTATCCTAAAAGCTCACTTGATTTAATATTAGCTGCGGTTATTTGACCATGTAAATTTGTTATAAATGCGGCAGCATTTATTGATTCAAAAAGGGTTTTAAATTTTCCATCATTTGTTTTATATTCTGAAGGTTTATCATCATTTTTATGAATTTCTTTATTTAATTCTTCTTGCATAAAGCATCCCATTAGGGCATCCCAATATTATTTCTCTTCCTCTTTAGTATATTTTGAATACTTTGTGTATATATAAATCTACTTTTAAAAAAGAAAAATAAGATTTTTAAATTTTTGCAAGTAAATCTTTCAGTTCATCTATTACCTCAACAGATGATGGATCTACATTTCGTAATATAGCTAGATAACAGCTTATGAAATCTCCAAAGTACATTAAATACATCATTTTAGCAAGACGTTTTTTCCCTTTTACTTGAATTTCAATTACTTGACTTGCAACATCTTGGTATAATTTTTTCATAAAATTTAGACGAGTTGTCATATAAATTGATTCGTCTTCATGATTTCTTATCATAATGCAAGTAAATTTTTTTGAAACTTCTGGATTCCTTGACCAGCCAACAATATCATTATGATTACACTCTGATACTTCATCATATCTACAAATTACTTTACTGTTTTCATTAAACTGGGTGCACCATCTCTTAGCGATTGGAGAATAATGATTCCAACCGTAAACTTGAGGAATTGTACCAAATATTTTTTTTGCTATTTGTTTAGATAGATTTTCATTTTCTGGTATTTCTTTTTTATTATGTTCGCTGAAATCATGTGTAATATCAATTGTTTCCTTTATTTCTGATTCCATATTATGTGTTAAAACACCCATTTTTTGAAGAGCATAAATTGATGAGAAAAGGATGTATCCAGTAGCTGCTCTAGGTTGAATATTTTCAGGTATTTTTATGTGCGGAATTTGTCTTTTTTCGCAATATTCTTTAAGTTTTCCACCAGATGAAATACCAATAATTTTACAATGTTTCTGAGATGCATGTTTAAATGTACTAAGTGTTTCCTCAGTGTTTCCTGAGTAACTCTGAGTTATAACAAGTGTATTTTTATGTGCCCATCTTGGTAGGTCATATTGACGTGATACAAAAATCGGTATGTCAATTCTTTCACGGAAAAGACTTTGAACAATATCTCCTGATATAGCAGAGCCGCCCATTCCACAAATTATAATATTGTCTATTTTGTACAAATTTGGGAGATTTGATTGATTTATTATTTCTTTGGATTTCAATATTTGTTTAGGGAAACCTGCAACATCATCTAGCATTCCTGACTTATCAATTTTTGAAATTGATTCAATATTATTTAACATAAGAATTCAACCATTTTTTACCTTAATTATATCCCAAATTCTGTAAGGAAAATTGATTATAAAGAGATTTCCATTGTATTAGTGAAAATACTTAAATTTAATTTTTATATCTTTGAGTAGTATGATTATTACAAGACAGAAAAAAATTGACTGTATATTAGACTTAGTATCTGAAGGTCCTGTTTTTATTGTTGGCTGTAGTGAATGTGCAACGCTATGTAAAACTGGTGGTGAGGAAGAAGTAATAAAAATGAAAAATGCACTTGAAGACAAAAATATTAAGGTTACAGGTTGGATTATTTTAGATCCTGCATGTCATTTTTTAAATGATAAACGTCTTTTAAAGGATTGTCAAGAGAAAATAAATAACGCGAATAAAGTCCTTGTTTTAGCATGTGGTAATGGTGTTCAAACAGTGGCAGAAATTATTGACAATGTTGAAGTGATACCTGGTACAGATACATTATTTCTTGGAGAAATAAAACGAATTAGTAATTTTGAAAAAAGATGTGAAATGTGTGGAGAATGCATTCAAGAATTATTTAGTGGAATATGTCCGATTGCACGTTGTCCTAAAGCTATGTTGAATGGACCATGTGGAGGTACAATAAAAGGTAAATGTGAGGTTAATAAAGATCTTGATTGTGTTTGGATTATTATTTATAATCGTTTGAAAGAAAAAAATCAATTGGATCGTTTGAAAATTATTCAAAAACCTAAGGACTGGTCTAAATCTGGAGAAATGAAACAGGAGATATAACAGGGATTATAGAAGTAATTTAGAAAGAGTTCTTAAAAATGGAAATTTTGCTTTTACTGCTGAGATAGGACCGCCAAAAGGTTCTAATGCAGAAAAGATTAAGAATAAAGCTGAAATCCTAAAAGGTTATGCAGATGCATTTAATATTACAGATAATCAAACAGCAGTAGTAAGACTTTCAAGTTTAGCTGGTAGTTACATTCTTCTTAACATGGGTATTGAGCCAATTCTTCAAATTTGTTGTCGTGATCGGAACAGGATTGCTCTGCAGAGTGATGTCCTTGGTGCTTCTTCTTTAGGTGTAAATAATATTTTATTTATAACAGGTGATCATCAATCTTTTGGAAATCACCCAAGTGCAAGAGGTGTTTATGATGTTGATTCTATTCAACTAATAAAGATAGTTAAAGATATGCGAGATGAAGGTATTTTCGAAAGTGGGGATGAAATAAAATCTGGAAAACCCAATGTTTTTATTGGTGGTGCAGCAAATCCATTTGCTGATCCACTTGATTATCGTGTCGATAGGTTTGAAAAAAAAATAATTGCAGGTGTTGATTTTATACAAACTCAAAGTGTTTACAATCTTGAGCGTTTTAATCAATGGATGGATGAGGTTAGGACGCGTGGTCTTGATAAAAAGGTCTATATTATTGCAGGTGTGACTCCTCTTAAATCTTTAAAGATGACGAAGCGAATGAAATTTTATGTCCCAGGTGTAGATATTCCAGATGATATATATAATAAGATGAAAAATACTAATAATCCAAAAGCTGAAGGGTATAGGATCGCGCTTAATCTTATTAATGAAATAAAAAAAATACCTGGTGTTCATGGTATACATATGACAGCTCTTTTTTGGGAGGATATCATACCAAGTCTAGTTCGTGAAGCTGGTTTTATACCAAGACCTTAAAAACAAGTTTTTTAATTCATTCCTTCTTCAAATTTTTTTTAGATAGTAAAATATGTATACTACTTTAAGATTTAGAGTAATTTAGAATACTAGCAATTCTATTACATATTGATAAATATGGGTAAAAAAAATATTCCAAAATGGTATGGAATATCAAAACACAACAAACAAATCATTACAGAATACTCTAAATATAGACTTAAAACATTAAAAAAAGATGAAGAAACAGTAACAGGAAATCAAAAAGCAATAAGATCATTAGCAAGATATCTAAAAGATATAAAATTGGAAGATATCACAGAAAAATCATCTAAAGAATATTTTACAAACCTTCCAATAAGTAAAGCATCAAGAGATGATTATTTTACATCAATAAACTGTTTTTACAGATGGCTATACAGTATTCCTAAATTCAAAAGACGAGCTGAATTTTTATTTTGATATGAATACCAAACAACAGATGATAAAGACAGAAACTCAAATCCAAATAAAAAAGATGAAGAATACATAACAATAGAAGAACTTGAAACACTAATAAACCAAACAATAAGCCCACAAGCAAAAGCCATGTGGGAAACACTCTACCTATCAGGAATAAGAGTATGCGAACTACTAAGCATGAAAATAAATAGTTTACAACCTAAAGAAAATGGGTGGGAAATAACAATATACAAATCAAAATCCAAACCTAGAAAAGTAGCATTACCAGACTTTCCTGAAAACCTTGACTACTGGATAAGACACCACCCAAATAAAAATGATGAAAACAAACCATTATGGATATCAGAATCAGCACGATCTTACGGTAAACCATTAACAAGAACAAATGCAATAGATGAAAAATTCTACAGAGATAGAGATAGAGCAAAACTAAAAAAAACACTAACACCACATTGCTTTAGAAGAACAAGAGCAACAATAATGCTCAAAGAAAAAAGCAAAGACGGTGGAGTAATATATACAGATACAAACATGGCAGATCACTTTGGTTGGAAAAAACAAAGTGTACCACAACGCAGACAAGAATACGATTTAACAGGATATGACGATTTACAAGAAAAAGTATTTGCAAAAAGTCAAAAACCGATAACATTTGAAAAAGTAAAAGCAGAATACGAACAAAAACTGTCAAAATTGGAAAAAATAAAAGAAGAACGTGAAAAAGACCGAGATGAATTAAACACAGTAAAAAATATGTTAAATAGAACAAGAAATGAATACAAAATATTAAACGAAGAAATAAAAGAATTACAGCGCAATATAGATGAAGTCAGAGGAACATATAGATACATATTAACAAACGGAAATCCAAAAGATGATATTAGTGAAGATGATGAATTAAAAGTTTTAAGAATACTTAAAATACTTAAGGATAAAGAAATAAAAAGTAAAAATAAATTACTTCCAATAAATAAAAAGGAACGTAAAAAACGTCTTGAAGAAATATTAAAAGAACTTGAAGAACTGATTAATCCAATTATACAATAAATGTGCGCTTCCTGTCGTCAACTTTTGTTAATTTCCTAAGGAGATATAACATTAGTTAAGCGCACAACAAAGGGATTGTCTAACCTCTCATTTAGATTAACAAACATAACACTTTTTAACTAAATAAAATTGTTTAACACCCATATACAAACGAAGCATACAACTTTCTTTGACAACATGCAACATATTTCTTTATGATAAGACAAAAACTCAAATAATCCAATTGTTCAAATTACACACAAAATAATACAATAAAATAAAAAAATTAAATCTGATATTTATTACCAGATTTAGTTAATAATTTAGATTACCTATTCTTATTTTCAGATTCAATACCATACAAATGTTTTGCCAATGCTGAGTTTAAAAATGGCATAAAGGAAGCTATAACAAATAAAATTGCCAACAGTAACCAAGTTGATGACTCAATGATAAGAGTTTTATCCAATGCATCACCAATTATTCCAACTAGAGCAAATACAAGTCCTATAATTATGAGAAAACCAGCGGCACCATTACATTTGTTAATAATATCCTTTACTTCCTCACGGTTCTTAAAAGGTCTCTCTACCTCTATAATTATCACCTCCTATTTCTTTTAACAAAATAATTTCAAATTGAATTAAAGATTTTTCTATAAAATTTACACAAAATATTTAATTTACATACTAATAAATACAAAATAACACAATAACACAAAAACACAACACACACCACAGAACGTTTATGTTTCTATATTCAAATAAACAAATACAAATACAAATACAACAAAACTAAATATTTTACTTCCGTAAAAAACTAAAAAAAAGTAACAATTTAAAGAATAAAAAGGGTTTTTCCCTAAAGGGATTAAGCCCTTTTTTATTACTTCTAAAAGCTTAGAGAATCAAT
>CP070836.1:164027-179523 GCA_020341795.1 Thermoplasmatales archaeon | reverse complement strand
GTGTTATATAAAGAATTGAGATGCCTTTTCTTTTTTTATTAATTGATTTTTTAAATTTTAGGAAATTATGAAAAATTGGAAGTAACGCGGATTCTGTTTTTCCAAGACCAGTAGGTGCTATTAATAATACATTTTCTCCTTTTAGTATTGAAGGAATTGCTTTAATCTGAGGTTCAGTAGGTTGTGCAATATCACTTTTAGAAAGATATTCCTGAATTTCTTCATCTAAGAATATAAAAACTGACTTCATGATGATTTGATGCAATACTGTTTTATATTTAGGTGTTTTCATTAAAAAAGTTGTTTTAATCAAGATATCCAAGTAATCTTAGTCTTTCTTTTACTTTTTCTTCGTCTCCCTCTGTAAATGTTTCATCTCTTTCTTCATCTATGTCTGACAATATTTCCTCTAAAACATAGGTTATATATGCTGATGCTGAGTTAAAGCCTGTACCATCTATTCTTTTTTTAATTTTTTTTTCTAATTTTTCAGGGATTTGAACATTTACATAATTTCTCTGTTTTTCATCAGACATAATAGCACCCTATTCATTTAAATTAATGAAAAAAATTAGTCCTATTCCAAACCAGGTTATTGTACCAATATAATACCATGCATTTAGATAATTAGAAATCGCTCCAATCAATATTAGTAACAATGGTATTATCATTAATATAAAAGCAGCGATTAATTGTTTCACTTTGTCAGAAAGATTTAACTCCATAGTATCACATTAAATTTAAATTTTACAACCCCGTTATTATAAATTTATTATATAAGCTTAATTGGACCATTTAGTAAAGTAACTTATACTTATTTTGATTTATTTTATATCTTTAACAAGTCCTAGTAATGTTCCATCTAATAGGTAAATCTCTGAGTTTTGAGTATTAATTATTTTTCCCAACGGACCTGCAATTCCATTTTTGTTAACAGCTATTCCACCACATAAGGGATTAAAAGCAGGTATGATAAGAATTTTTGTTTTAGGGAAGTTTGAATATTTTTTTCTATATTGTTCTTCTTGAAATGTTGTTTTTATCCAACAAGCTTCATATGTTTTATAACCACGTCTATCAGATAGCATTATAGTTGGATGCGTGTGAGCCATTATAATATGTCCACATTTCATAATTTCATCTTTAGGCCATCTATGACCATGTATAAATCCAATTTTTTCAGAAATATATCCATCTGAAGGATGAATACTAATATCTTCAGAGGATAGTTTGTAAATATTTCCGTCATGATTTCCGGGTATTATATGTATTTTTGCAAATTCTGAAATTTTATTAAGGAAAAATTTTACATCTTTCCGTTCTTTAAATGTTGAGGAAGGAATATTATGTTTGATATCCCCTAATAATACAATTTCTTTAGGTTTTAGTTTTTTACAAACTGAAAAAAGATGTTCCTGCATTTTTTTTGTCTGATTTGTTGTATTAATTCCTTGCTCTGATAGTTCACTTTCTATTCCTAAATGTAAATCAGCAATAACAAGTGTATTACTTTTTTTCAAAAGAAGAATTGGTTCGTTGGATATTGGTTGTATTTCTGCAATATTCATGATATCCTTTTTTTATAAATATTTTGTTAAAACATTAGGTATTTCTTCAATTATATCTGTAGATATTAAACCATAAGATTTCTTTTTAAATGCAAGATTTCCAGCATATCCATTTATGAATGCTCCCATTCTGGCAGCATTATAAGGTTCAACATTTTTTGACATTAATGCACCAACTATTCCTGCAAGCACATCTCCAGTGCCTCCAACTGTCATTGCTTCATTATGTATATTGTTTAATTTTGTTTGAGTACCATCACTTATTATGTCAATTGGTCCTTTTAATAAAATTATTAATCCAATTTTTTTTGCCCATTTTTCTACATTTTTTCTTCTTTCATTGAGATTTTTTGATAATGTTATACTAGTAAGTTCTTTGAATTCACCTGTATGAGGTGTTATTACTGTTTTTGAGTTTTTTATTATTTCTGGTTTTTTACCAACTACTTGAATAGCATCAGCATCTATTATTATTGGTTTATTTTCTTTTTTATATAATTTTAAAATCTCTTCTACTAACTTATGTGTTTCTTTATGGGAGCCTATCCCTGGGCCAATTAACAATGCATTTGTTTTATTCTTGAGTTTTTCAATAAGTTTAATATCTTTTGATATTAATTTATCTGTATCATGTGCATTTTCTACTATCAAATTCGGTGAATATTTTGCTAATTCTTTTGCAAATTTAAGTGGTTTTATTAAAAATGGTGAATATGAAGTTATTGCTTGTGCTACTCGTTTTGGTGTAACGATATATACTAAATCACATCCTGTTCTCTGAGCTGCAAAACTTGAAAGTGCTGGTGCACCATAATATGGTCCTCCACCTACAATTAGTAACCTACCATTATCGCCTTTATGTGAGTCTTTTTTAGATTTGGGATAATATATTACAAGTTCACCCGGGCCTACATATTCTGATGCTTTTTTTGGTATTCCAATATCTAGGATTTTTATTATTCCACAGTTTTGTTTTGTCATATTTGTTTTAATATCATGAAAAGTTATTGTGTAATCTGGTTTCATTGATACATTTGTTCCAAAACCTGTTGGTATATCTATTGAGATTTTTGTTTTATTTTTTATTCTATTTATTTTTTTTACAATTGAGTAATAAGGTTGTTTTAATTCACCAGTTAGTCCAATTCCAAGCATAGCATCTATTATTATATGAGCTTCATCTAAGAAATCATCAACTTTATTTAATTCAGTAATATTAAAAATTTTTATTTTTTGTTTTTGAATTTTTTGAAAATTCTTCTTAGATATATCAGTTTTAATTTCTATTTCTTTACCAGCTAAAAAAACATTCACATTATATTTTTTTGATAGATATCTTGCTGCTACAAATCCATCTCCTCCATTGTTACCTGTTCCACAGAATATTAATATGTTTTTTATTTCAGGTTTTAGTTGTTTTTTTATGAATTCTGCTACACCTTTACCAGCATTTTCCATTAAATTTATTGTAGGGACTCCATGAAATTCTGAGTTTTTATCAAGAACATGGACTTCTTTTTCAGATATCATACCAAAATCTTAAACAATAAGAAAGCTATATATCCTTCGAAACTAAACAGGATGGTTTATTATTATGATGCCAGGTCGAATGAATCCTCGTCAAATGCAACATATGATGAAGAGACTAGGTATAAATGTTAAAGAAATTGAAAATGTTGAAAAGATAATAATTCGTACAGATACTAAAGAATATATTTTTGATGAAGCAGAAGTAACAATTATGGATGCTCAAGGACAAAAAACCTATCAAATATCCGGAAGACCAAAAATTATACTTAGAAAAGCCCAAAAAGAAGAGGAAACCATTCCACATGAAGATATTGACCTAGTTGCTAAACAAACAGGAAAAAGCAAAGCAGAGGCGAAAAAAGCACTAGTAGAAACAAAAGGAGATATCGCAGAGGCGATACTCAAATTAACAAGTTAAAAAGTTATAATGACATTAAAAAAATACATTCTTTTTTAATTATCATAGATTGTTTTTAATTATCAACTATGTTTATTAAAATTAAAGTTTTTTTAGTTTGTTTAATTGATTATTAGAATATCATCGGTTTAAAATTCATTATTTGTAGTAATAATGGTTGATGTGATATCAAATCTATATTCCGGTTTGAATGCTGTAGAGATGAGTTAAATTGAAGCGGTTATATATCTATAATAAAAATACAACAAAATTATTATATAAAAAATGTATATTTGTAAAAAACAAAAACTATCTATAAAACAACCTAGAAATACAAAAATAAAACTCCTATAATATAAATATAAGTAAATATAAAATATGATAAACAACATTTAAAAAAAATAAAAGGAGCATTAAAACTTGAAAAACAATTTTGATGAATACATAAAAAAATTTGATACTCAGGTTCAAAAATATATACCACCAAAAGAGAATTGGACACCATCAGATCACGCAGTATATGGCGTAAAAGATTTTTTTAGAATCCCTATAAAAGAAGCACAAGAATTACAATTCAAAGCAATAAAATATCAATTCAAAAATCACTATGAAAATAATAAAATGTATTATGGTTTCTGTAAAGAAATGAAAATAACACCAGATAATATTAAAAGTTATATAGATTTAGAAAAAATACCATTGATTCCTGGAGAATTTTACAAAGACTATCCAAACGGTAAAGATTTTGCATTATGGCTTGCAAACATTTTCACCGGTGATATACCTCAGGTCAAAATAAAAGGCAAAGACCCAAATTTTGATGATGTAATTAACTCATTTAACGCTACAGGACTTGTAGTTGCATACAGTAGTGGAACAAGTGGAAGACATACATTTATTCCACGAGATAGAAAAACTTTTGATATTTCTGAATATGCAATTGCAAAAGCAGCAATAACTATGACATATCCAATTTATAATTATCATATGAAGGGATACTTGTTAATGCCTAATCCTTTTAAAACAAATGTTTTTGCAGGAAAAGTATGTACAATTTATTATGATGCAATATCCGAAGTAACAGCAGCAATTGATAGAGAAATAAACACAGAAGTAATTAAACTATCAATGACAGGTACAGGTGGATTCAAAGCAAAACTTGTTCAAAAATATCTATCGAGAATGACAAAAAAAATAGTAAATAATATTATTAAATTTCTTGAAAAAAACAGTAAAGAAAAAAATGATATTGTTTTTGCAGGTGCCCCCTTTTTCTTATATGCTGTAACAAAAAAGCTTATGGAACAAGGTAGAAGTTTTGATTTTTCTGATAAATGTGCAATTTTAACAGGGGGTGGATGGAAAGTCCATGAAGATAGTCGAATAACTGTTGAAAAATTTAGAAAACAAATGCAAGATGTTTTAGGAGTCAAACCTGAGCATTGTGTTGATCTTTATGGAATGGTTGAGGGTAATGGTTGGATGATTCAATGCCCAGAAGGTCATTATTTACATATTCCATATGCATATTACCACCCTATGGTTTTAGATGATGAATTTAAACCTATCGGTTTTAATAAATCTGGAAGATTTGCATTTCTTGATGGAACTACATATAGCTATCCTGGTTTCATTATTAGTGGTGATAAGGTTAAAATGCTTGAGCATTGTCCTGTTTGTGATAGACCTGGACCTGTATTAGAACCAGAGGTTACTCGTGCAGCTGGAAAAGAAATGCGAGGATGTGCAGAGGAGGTTAGAAGAATGATCTCCATGGATATCGGAGATGAGTAGAATGGTTAGTTTAAGGGAGATGAAAGACAAAGAATATATCCCTCAAAAAATGTATGCAAAAATGTTTATCGGAGGTGCATTTTCTCTTTCAAAAACAATACTTTTTAATATGGGTGAATTAAAAAAACTTAGAAAACTTCCTCCCAATGCTGAAAGATACATTCGACCTAAAAGAGATTATGAAATACCAGAGTTTAAACCAAGTATGAAAGTAATAAATTCAAATGAAAAATATCTTCGACCTACTCTTTTTTGTGATCATCATGATCCAGAAGTTGTTGCATTTGCACACAAGTTTGGTGCTTTTAAAAAATCTGATCGTGAATACGCAGAAACAGCTTTTGAATTTGTTAAGGAACATTTATCACTCGAAATTTGTCCACTTGATGGAGTTGGAGTGACATTTAGACGAGGTACTGGTACTTGTTTTCATTTGATATCTGCGTTTATTGCATTATGTAGAGCAGCAGGGGTTAAAGCTCGATATAAGGTTTTTGCAATGAATATGATTCAAGCATGGTATGAGACAACTGTTGAAGCCGATCCACTTGTGAAAAAATGGTATGACTCTATGGGTTATTTTATGCTTGAAGGTGAAGGTGAAGCATTTATTGATGGTGAATGGGTTGTTGCTCATGTTGGACCAAAAGCAGAAAGGCAAGCAGCAGCTGGTATTCCAATTACTAAGTTTGGTGAAGACTCAATAGGTCGATGGTTTTTTGCAATACCTGGTACAATAATGAGAATGGAGTCTATTCCTTATGGTTTTTCTGGTTCTACAAAATTTTTGAAAAAACTCGCACCTGGCTCTATGGAACGTGTAAATTTAAGTATTTTAAAACAAATTAAGAGAGGAAGAAAAATAATTGAGGATGCTGGAGGCGTTGAATCATATGACCGTATGGCTAGGGCAGAAAAAGGAGCGAAAAAACCAAAATTAGAAATTGAAAAAACACAGAAAATAGTGTTTGAGGAATAATAAATAATGTCTGATATAAAGCAGATATCTTATCCTGAACCAAATAAAGTTTTTACAGAAAAAAAATCGTTAAAAAAATATTTGAAATATTTGTTATTTTTTGGCCCAGGTGCAATAGTTGCATCACTTACTATAGGTCAAGGTCAATTAATTTTAGGACCGCAAATAGGTGCATGGGCTGGTTTTTCACTTTTATGGCTTATTACTCTAAATGTGGGCTCATATATTATTGCTTATGTAAGCTGTAGATTTACAATGCTTTCAGGCATTGGAATTATGGATCTTTTTGCTATAAAAACAAAAAAAGGTTGGCTTAATTGGATTTATATAATTATTATGCTTATTTTCATACCTATTTTTACTGCAACAATTATGACTTCTCTAGGTCAAGCACTTAATTGGATCTTTGGATTTGGACATTATCTTATATGGGGAATTGTCTTTTGTGTGATTGCAGGTATTGTTGTAGTTATAGGTCGATTTAAACTATTTGAAATATCTCATTCAATTTTTATTTTAGTACTTGCAGTTGGTGCGATAATATCAGTCTTAACTGTTATTATTATTAACAACATTGATATCATGGAGATTATTCCTAATTTTTTTACAATCGGTCAAAATGTTCCACAAGAATTTCCAGCTTGGGTGACAAGTAATCCTGATTATTCATCTGTAACAAAGACATCAATACCATTATATATGCTTGCTTATCTAGGTACTCTGACTATCACAATTATTACAACAATTGGTTATTTAGGATGGATTAAAGTTAAAAAATGGGGAATTTTCAAGGATCAGAAAGATCCTGAAGATTTCTCAAATAAATGTTTTGAAAGCTTTAAAAAACAAGGCAGAATTGATTACTTACCAGATAAATCTTCAGAAATAAAGAAATCACGTTTTCTTTTAAAGCCTATTAAAATTGATTTAGTCCTTGCATTTATTATTGTTTCAATTGTATCTGCAGCCTATATGATTGCAGGTGCAGTATTGTTAGGACCTGCAGAGCAACTTCCATCAGATGCTAAACTTGTGCAGGAGCAGTTAATCATTTTTGAGCATTTAGGAGGATGGTTGAAACCTTTATTTCAGATAAGTGTTGTTTTTGCATTGTTTGGAACTGTTTATGCAGGTTTTGAAGCTGCAACAAGAATGCTTTATGAAACAAGTAAAAACCTTAGTAAAAGAATCCGAGGTTTTGAATATAAACGTTTTATGTTATATGTTTTTATGTATATTCTTGTGTTTTCTATACCTCTTGCTATCAGGATGGCAATTGATCCAAATTTTTCAGTTTTATTTCTTCTTAGTATAACCTTGCTGTTTATTGGGGTTATTGGTGTTATAATTTATGGAATTGGAGTAATAGTTATTAGTCAAACAGTATTACCTACAGAATATAGGTTAAAGACTTTTGGTATACTTCTTTCGATAATCGCATTAATTTTTATGAGTATACCACTAATTTTCTTATTTAATTAAGTTTAATAATATTATATATTTTTATTATAGGAGGATAAATATATATAAATAATAAAATATACTAATTTCTATAATGACGGGAAAAATTCAAAAGTCATTTATTACTGTAATATTGATATTTTTTCTAATATCTTCAAATAACGTAATAGCTGATAATAATTCAGATTTTTTGACAACTGATTTAGAAAATTATTCTTCAAAAAAAGAAATTCAGATTCCCTTTGATACTAGCACAGTTGATGCAAAATATCAACCAATTGATATTCGAGTGAACTTTGAAAATCCCTGTTGGGCTTTAAATGAAACAATTCACTCAGTAAGAGTTGGATATGATGATGGGACAAGTATAACTGAGATGGATATACAAATATATGATCTTGAATTTAGCAAAATCAATAATTTACAATCTTGTAGTGTTGTGTTTTTAATTCCTGAATATGCTAATGGAAAAGGAAAATATTATTTATTTTATAACTCTGTTGAAACGCAAAAACCAGACTATAAGGATCACCTAAAAATTGAGGATACACATTATTTTTATGAACCGATTTCTGGACAAAAAATAGATTTTGATTATTATGGGATTAAAGAGGACGGATATGTAATATATGCTGTAATTCAAAAAGGCGAATTACTCGGTAATCCTGTCGCTCAAAATGCTGGAAAATTTAAACCAGGTTCAAAGGAAGTTGAAACATATAATCTCGATCAATTAGCTTCTTTTGCAATGGAATATGGAATAAATGCTATTCCTGGATATGCAGGAACCTCATGGGGTCAAAAAGTAAAAAAAGAAATTCTGGTAGATGGAAACCTTATGGTAAGGGTTAGAATTGAATCACAATCATTAAACCATGATATCAAAACTGATAATATTTACTCATATTATTATTCACCCATTCAAACCAAAAGAATTATTGTGAATGCTCACCATGAAGTATTAAAAACAATAAACATCGAAGACCCAGAATTTTATGACGGAAGCTATGCTGGGATAACATCAATAAAATCAAGAAGTGCAACAATTGAAAAAATGAATGTTGGTGAAATTCTTCCAAAGATCTTTGTTTACACCGATAAAAATGTCATAACTAATTATGATGTACCACAAAATCCTGATACTGTTCAAAAACAAGGAGTACTAAATACTGATGCAGATATAGATCTCGGATCAAAAGCATGGATGAGTTTAAGTGATCCAAATACTGGTAAAGCACATGGAATGATTCTTGAGTCGAACATTGGATTAACGCAAGACGAGTATGATGGTGTTCAATTAAAAGCATGGGTAAAACAAAATATTAAATTTACAGGTTTGGAAGCTGAAACTGGTAGCGTTTATATGATGCGTAATGCTTATGAAAAAGACACAGGCCATAACACTGTTTTATTTGAAGGTTTTACTACAAATTATAACATTGAGTTTATGACAACTGATAATGGAGGATATGAAAAAATTGATAAAGAATCATTAATTTTCCAAAGTTTAATAAAAAATATTCCAATCAGAAGAGATAATGTTACTGATGATGAAGAAGAAAAAGAAAAATACACGCTTAAAACTAAAATTCATTTTGCTCCGTCTTTTCCCTTGGGAACTCTTTTTTCTGCATTATTAGGTAGAAACTTTTCATATATCTATGCTGAGCTTTTTATGGATAACAGTTTTAAATCATCAGGTGCAGTTAGTCGCATATCTCTTGGAGATATAGATTTAGATATTGAAAACAAAACTTTAATTGAAAAAGTAAGAATAATACTGGGTATCTTTGATTGGAAAAATGCATCTTTTTATAAAAAAATTATATTTCCAGGTCTTGAAGAAGGGAAATACGTTATTAAAATTTTTAAGGAAAATCCATTTTTAGCAAAAGAAAGACAATACGTTGGTTTTGCAGTTGTTGAAATAAATAAAAACACAGAAATAGATATTTATTGTAGAATTCAAGGAAATGTCCAATTTGATATTAAAGATCAAAACAAAAAAGGAATTGAAAATGCAAGAATTATTTTTGAATCCCAAGGGGAGATAATTGCAGAATCTTTTACTAATAAAAATGGATTTACAAATTTAAAAGCCCCAAGTATTCCATCAAAACCATATACTATGAAAGTCTACTATCAAGGTTTTTTAATAGAAGAAAAAGAAATAAAGCTTGGATTTATTAACAGATTTACAGAACTTATTGAGACATATTCAATAAAACAATATTCAATTAATCTAAATGTAGTCGATAATTGGGGTTTTCCACCAGAAATTGAAATAAATCCTACATTGACAAGTGCCAATATGGAAAAACAAATTTTTATTCAAGCTGAAAAAATAGAGAAGGGAGAGTATCAGTTTAAAAATATTTATTCTTCTGATTATAGTCTAATAATGAGCTATAAATCATATGAAACAGAAGTTGACGTAACTGTTAATGAAGATATGACTCTTGATTTAGTATTTCCTGCTGAATATAATGTTGATTTTTTAATTATGGACTCTTATGGGCAACAAACAGCTAATAAAAAAATAAAGATTTCAAGAAATAGTAAAAATGTTATGTTAAATGTTAAAAGCGAAAATCGAACAAGTGTTTCAATACCTCCAGGTGAATACGAAATATCTGTTTTATCAGAGGATGAAGAAATAGGAAAACAAATAATACAGATTAGAGGAGATAAAAACGTAGATATTGTAACAAAAGAAGGATCAATTCTTCATTTAATAATAATTTTATTAGGTCTGATTCTAGCTTTTTATTCCTTCTTTATAGTTATAAGGAAAAAACAATTCCATAAAGGATTAACGCTACTTGTTATTGCATTTATAGTAATTGCTCTTTTTTCATCATGGTGGGTTTTAAATGGAGATGATGGAACGACTTCAACGTCTACATATACTTTACTTTTTCCATCAAAAATCATAAGTGTAACAGAATCATATAATATTATAGGAGGTGAAATAAGCCAAGTACCTGAAGAAGTAGCAATAGTGCTTAATCTTTTATTTATTTTACTAGGACTTACATGTTTAATAATATTTGGTGGCATTCTTACTATTAATAAAAAAAGAAAAACATCAATACTTTTTTCGATTTTTAGTATTGTTGTGATAATTTTTGCATTGTTCATTTTTATTTATACAATGTCTCAGTTAACTGAACTTGGTGTTGGTAGTTTTATAGGAAATGGAGATATTGAAATTGGTCTACCGGGTGAAGGGGAAAGTATAACTTTATCAAGTAGTTGGGGTCCTGGGACTGGTTTTTATTTAGTAATTATTTCATTAATTATTTTGCTAGGAATTAGTATCTATTCAAAAATAATAAAAAAAATTAAAAAATAAATTAAACTGATTTTTATATAATTATATAACCCTTAAAAATTTTTTAAAAATTCTTTACTATAATAACAAACGTACAAGTTTTACTATATAAAAAATCAGTTACTTATCAGGCAAAAGATCCATAATAACAGATTCGAATAGAGTTATTAATTCCTCATTAGATAGTTTACTTGCTCAATCTTGAGATAAATTCCAGCTACATTCGCCAACTTCATCTGCCTGGAAATCAATGATTACCCTTCTTTAAATCATAAGAATTCTCCCACAAAATAAAACCATAGAGTTTATAACAGTTTAAGTTTTTTAGTCATTAATATGATAGCTCTTGTAACAGGTGGTAGCGGTTTTATTGGAAGATATTTAATAGACAATCTTTTAAGTCAGAAATATAAGGTAATAACAATAAGTAGAAAACCTATGGAGAATAATAAAGTTAAATCTTTTAAAGGAGATATAACAAAACCTGAGACATTAAAATCTGCTTTTAAAGATGTAGATGTTGTTTTTCACAATGCAGCATTTGCTATGGATCAAGGGGATAAAAAAAAGATTTATAATATAAATGTTGAAGGAACCAGAAATGTTGCTGATCTTTGTATACAAAACAACATTTTGAGATTGATTTTTACAAGTTCAGCAGGTGTTTATGGTTTTCCAAATAAGGAAGTTGAAATTGATGAGGAATATGAAAAAAATCCTTTAAATTATTATCATAAATCAAAACTTATGGCAGAAAAAATTCTATTAGATTATACAGATTTAAAGGTGTCAATTGTTAGACCTACTTTAGTATTTGGTAAAGAAGGAAAAGCAGTTGAAATACTTATTAATAGAATTAAACAGGGAAAAATGATGTTTATAGGGCAAGGTAATACAAAATTATCTCTTGTTCACCCTGTTGATGTTGCTCAATGTTTAAGTCTTGCTTATGAAAAGGACAAAAAAGGTGAAACATTTAATGCTGTTAGTTTAATTTGTACAGTTAAAGAGCTACTTAATGAAATTACTAATCAATTAAATATTGATTCTGTTAAAAAACGTGTTCCTTATACGCTAGCATATCTTAATGCGATTTTTTCTGAAAACTTTTTAAAAAAAGAAACAGCTTTAACTCGTTTTAGAGTAAAAACATTTGGAACAACTAGAATAGTTAGTAATAAAAAAGCAATTGAAAAACTTGGTTTTAGTCCAAAATATAATCTTACTTCAATGGTGAAGGATATGATATCTTAATATTTATATAATATTTATTACTATAATCCTTCCATTCTTTGTGTAAATGTTAACCAGACATCTCCAAATCCTTCCATTTCTAAAAACTGCATTATGAAATCTTCAACAGGTATACATCCTTCAGGTGCATATACACCTGGTTTTTTAATATCACCCTCAGCTATCATTTTAGCACCAACAGCTGCTGGTGTTGCAGTACCCTGACGCATATGTGAGGTACCTGAATATTTTATTGTTCTTGGCCCATCTTCATCTGAACCTGCTACTTCAACCATTACTGAACCACCAGAGGGTATTTTTCCTGATTGTTGTATTATCTTTTTCCTAATCGTATCAATGTATCCAGCGATAAAATCAAGTGGTGTAATTTTTTGTCCAGCTGCATTTATTGGTTTTTCAGATAAAAGGCCTAAAGATTCAACTTGGAGTAAGGTATTTCTAAATTCAGCAGGCCAAAATGATCCCTTACAGCACACGTTTTTTACACCTTTTATATATCTAGGAAGTGTAACTGTTTCAGGATGACCAAAATAATATACAGCACTCTGACCGAAAGGTTTTGGGAAATGTGCATATTCTTCTCCGTCTACTAGACCTCTTGCTTTTTCAAATTTTCCATTTCTAAAAATTGGTATCTTTCCAAGCCAGCAATGAAGCATATGATATGGAATTGCACCTCCGGATTCTTCTTCGATACTACGAGTTACATAAACCTTGATACTGTCTACTGATGTAAGTTGACTTGCTGCAAAAGCGGCAATTAGATTTGTAAGTCCAGGGCTTGCACCTAGTCCTACAATACATGTTACACCAGCATCTTTGGCTTTTTTATGATAATTATCCAAAAGCTTAATTGTTGCATCATAGTCATCACATATATCAACATAGTCCACACCTGATTTTATCGATGCATCTAAGATCTTTGATGCAAATTTATAAAAAGGTCCAACACAGTTAACAGCTACTTTTGCTCCTTTTAAAACATTCATTATACTTTTTTCATCAGTTGCATCGATTTTCTTAAAACTAAATTTATCTGATTTTTTCATAATTTCTTTAGCCTTTTTTTCATTGATATCAGCAATAACTATTTTTGAAAAAACATCGATTTTATTGAGCCAATCAACAGCAAAACTGCCTATTACACCGGCTCCCCCTAAAACAACTACTTCCATATTATCGAATTGGGAATACAAATTATTATTAAAAAGATTTTGAAAGAAATAATAGTAAATTGTCGATATTTTTATAAAAATCATCTTAAATATTATATATTATATTGTTGTAACCGAGGAATATATAATTCTAAGGAAAAAAAATCAAAACCAGAACGAATAATACAAGATATATGGAAATCGGATTCTTCATTACCTGATTTGGAAAAACTAGTGATGATTATTATAAACCAAAAATGAATAAAAAATGGAAAGCTTTAATTGGTATTTTAACAGTTATTGCAATATTTGCTTTAATTTTATTATTTGACTCAATTTTTAATATAATTTGAGGGAGGAAAGAAATATGAAAAATAATAAATTAGTCACATTTGTGATAATTTTCTTCTTTAAGGCTTTGCACAAATAATCGGTAAAAATTGGTATTTTTTGTATAGTGTAATTAGTTTATACTATAATAAAAAGGTAAATCTATTGAAATGAAATTAATAAAAGCCTTAACTCGTTTTAAGTTCAAATAAAGGGCAATCAATAGGGCATTTATTTATGGGAATTAGATTATCGAGTTCATCATGCTGTGCATCACAATTATTTCTAATCTTAGTTGTAGCTTTTCCTCCACTAATAAGCTCTCTAATAACGGGTGGTTTATTTATTAGATGTTCACATTTTAAGTTAAATGCCATATATTAAAAATGTAAAGGATAGTATATTTAATTTTTCAACAATAAATTAACAATTTTAACATTTTGTTTCAATAAACTTACTATAATAAAATTTAAGTAATAGTAATGCATGAGAATAGATGAGGGAGGTAATAGAAAATATGAAAAAAATAATTGGAATTTTAATTTGTATGCTGGTTCTTTTCACTGCTTTTTCTATGACTGTTACATCTGAAACATCTGAGTGGAAAACAATTTATGTTGATGATGATGCATCTGAGGATTGGTATGATGAAACACATGTACGAACCATTCAGGAAGGAATAGATATTGCTTCAGATGGAGATACAATTTTCATACATAATGGAATATATCAACCATCTACAAATATCTATGTTTACAAAGAATTGATAATTACAGGTGAAAGTAAAGAAGGTGTAATTGTTGAACATGAAATAGGCTCTGAAGAATTATCGATTAGAGCAAAAAATGTAAAAGTAAGTACAATTACTTTTAGGAATTTTAGAATTACAAATCAACTTCAATATGACAATGTCATCATAACAAATAATGTGTTCATTATTGATAATGAAGAAAAACATTGGAACCCTGAAGTTATATTTATCGCTGGAAAGAATAATGAAATTTCAAACAATGTAATGACTTTTACAGGCACATATGATGGAAGCAAAAACCCGGGTACAGGTATATTTTTACAATGCTACGAATCAAAAGCAATAAATAATGTTATAACAGGAGTTGGTTCTGGGACTACCGCTTTGCATATTCTTGATTGGTCTTATTGGGTAGATGACCTGGTAAAGGGAAAGAACATCATTGAAGGAAATACTTTTACAGATAACGGATGCGGTATACACTTAACCCCGACATTACGCCCTGGATACAATAGCAGAATAATTCATAATAATTTCATAAACAATAAAGATAATGCAAGATTTATTGTTTCCCTTCCATCAGTAATTGATATAATTAAAAACAATATTAAAAGGATACTTTATTATCTTGATACATCTGATAACGTTTTATCTACTTTTAATGAGTTATCTTACTGGGATGAAAACTATTGGGATGATTATGATGGTGATGGTCCAATGATTATTCAAGGTTCATTGCAATCAGCTGGAATTGTTAATCAGTTTTTCCATTATGTTATCCCTTGGATTAGTTTTGATTTACATCCTCTAACCGAACCATTTGAACCTGGAGCAGTACATATAGAAAACTATGATAAAGCATATGAGAATCCTTTGAGTTTTAGAGTAGAATTTGAAAAATTATATGATAGAGTTTGGAAAATCAACGGATATGCAACTAATAC
>CP070836.1:149799-163927 GCA_020341795.1 Thermoplasmatales archaeon | reverse complement strand
GAGTTTACTTATTTTTCTATACTTCACTATTGCTCAATCAAACCTGGTATGTAATATTTTTCTCATTTCTTGGTTGGCTATCAATTATCTCAATTGTTGCCTTGTTCATTACACATGCAATAATTTATTTGATAAAAACAACAGATGAAATCAATGGTAAGATAAAATTTATTCCTTATATCATAATTCCAATTTCGTATATTATTGCACGAATATTTTTCCATTATATTAAATCAGATTTTGATTTAAGTACTTCTTTGTTTATTATGATTATTTCAACTATGACTGTTCTTTTTTTGATAAAAAAGAAGAAAAAACAAAAAGAGACCCAAATATTTAAAACTAAAATTGATATCAAATCGTTAGAAAAAGTAGATGAAGGCGAGATAGATGAAAGATGAAGAACTACTAACCAATGAGATTAAAGAAAAAATTCTTTCACCCCATCCCTTATCATTTATGAAATTCCAAGCTCTTTGTATCTTTCTATTACTGTGGGGAATTATTGTCGGATGGATGATTAATTTCTCAGAATGGCAAGGAGCCTTTACAGATAACATCTGGCTTGCATTATCTTTTTGGGGAATAGGTCTTTTGCTTGTTGGTGTTATCGCTTCATTATCAACTATTAAATGGAGTATTTTTTTATTGTACTTAGTAGTTTTTCTAACTGGCACATTAATTATTATTTGGCAGGAGATTCAAAATGCAATTGGATTATTTGTACCGATTTATACAATAGTTGCATCTATTATAGGGTTTCTTCTAGTTGAATGGTACAGAAGATCCCACAAATACATAATAACTGATCAACGTTTGATATTCAAAGGCGGAATTACAATCAAAAGAGAAAGAAGCCTTAGATACGAAAATGTTGTAGAATATGACTCAGAAAGAGGAGTCCTTGGTCAAATATTTGGTTTTGGAACTATTATACCTCAGACACCCTCAGGTGTAGGAATGGGTAGTGACAGTGCAATGGCTGCCGGAGGAATTGCAGTTGGGGCTAAAAAATCAAAATTATTTGGAGTAATAGGGGGTGAGCGTGAAGTTCAAACTCCAAGAACTAGGACGTATTATGAGTTACATGGTGTCTATCCTTTCAAAGAAGTAAAACAAATTCTTGAGAAACACAAGCAAGGGAGTGCTCCAACAACCCATCATAAAGAACAAGTTGCTTTTCAACAACAACAAGTTGATATACAGAAACAAATGCGTGATTTACTAAAAATGCAGACAGAGGGGAAAGAGGAGATAACCGAGCCACCTCCAAAAAAAGATACAACTCCTGAAGAATAAATCCTTATAGATAAATTTATTAAATAAAGTATAATCCTAAAAATTTATGGTACCAAAAAAAGTGTTTTTTACAAAAGGTGTCGGAAGACATAAACATCAGCTTCAATCCTTTGAGCTTGCACTTCGAAATGCAGGAATAGAAAAATACAATTTAGTAAATGTATCAAGTATTGTTCCACCTAATTGTAATATACTTAGCCGTGAAAAAGGAATAATTATGTTAAAACCAGGTGGTATTACACATTGTGTTATGTCCCGAAATAGTACAAATGAACCTAACCGTTTGATTGGTGCTGCAATAGGTGTTGCAACTCCAAGAGATCGGAATAATTATGGTTATATCTCTGAGCATCATAGTTTTGGAGAAGTAGCACAAAAAGCAGGTGATTACGCTGAAGATCTTGCCGCAAGTATGCTTGCAACAACATTGGGTCTTGATTTTGATCCTGATAAAGCTTGGGATGAGCGTAAACAAGAGTATAAGATGAGTGGGTATATAGTTCGAACAAAAAGTGTTGTTCAAACAGCTCAAGGTGATAAAACAGGTTTGTGGACAACAGTTATTGTTGCTGCTGTATTTATTGAAGATTAATTCATCATTAAAAAGCATTTATATGTAAATTATTGTTAACAGCCTTTGAAGAGATTGGAGATGGTTTAGTGATTAGAGAATTTAATAAATGGTTTGAAGAGTTAAAAATTGAGGATGTTCCATCTGTTGGTGGTAAAAACGCATCACTTGGTGAAATGATTCGTACTCTTGGGGAAAAAGGTGTAAATGTTCCTTCTGGTTTTGCAGTTACAGCATATGCTTATAAATATACAATCGAAAAAGCAGGTGTAGATAAAAAAATAAAGGAGATTCTTGCAGATTTAGATACTCATGATGTTAATAACCTTGCTGAACGCGGAGAAAAAATACGTAATCTTATTAAAAATACTCCATTACCAAACGAGCTTGAAGAAGATATTTGTAAACATTACCGTGAGATGGAAAAACGTTATGGTAAAAACTGTGATGTAGCAGTTCGATCTAGTGCAACTGCTGAAGATTTACCTGATGCTAGTTTTGCAGGGCAACAAGAGACTTTTTTAAATGTTCGTGGTGAAGAAGATCTACTTGAAAAAGTCCGTCAGTGTTTTGCATCATTATTTACTAATCGTGCGATTTCGTATCGTGTCGATAAAGGATTTGATCACTTTAATGTATATATTAGTGTTGGCGTTCAGAAAATGGTACGTTCTGATCTTGCAAGTAGTGGTGTAATGTTTAGTATTGACACTGAGAGCGGTTTTCAAAATGCTGTATATATAACTGGTGCATATGGCCTAGGTGAAAATGTTGTACAGGGCGCTGTTAATCCTGATCAGTTTTATGTGTTTAAACCCACTCTAAAAAATGATTTCAAACCAATACTTGAAAAGAAAGTAGGATCAAAAGAAAAACGTATGATTTACGGAGATACAGGAACAATACAACAAGAAGTGACAGATGAAGATAAACAAAAATTTGTAATAAACGATGATGAAATTATTAAACTTGCAAAATGGGCAAGTATAATTGAGGATCATTATCAGAAACCTATGGATATTGAATGGGCAAAAGATGGTAATACCGGTGATCTTTATATCGTTCAGGCACGCCCAGAAACAGTGCATTCTCAGAAAGATGCTGCGGTTATGAAGACATATGTGCTTGAGGAAAAAGGGAACATCATTGTTGAGGGTGAAGCAGTTGGTAGTAAAATTGGTCAAGGTGTAGCTAATGTAATTAAGAATGCTAAAGATATCAGCAAATTCCAGAAGGGACAAGTCTTAGTAACCGATATGACTGATCCTGACTGGGAGCCTATTATGAAAATAGCAGGTGCGATTGTTACAAATCGGGGAGGACGAACCTGTCATGCTGCAATAATATCACGTGAGCTTGGAATTCCTTGTGTCATTGGTACAGGCAATGGTACGGAGACAATTCAACCAGGAACTAATGTAACAGTTGATTGTTCCGAAGGAGTAGGAAGAATTTATGAGGGATTATTAAAGTTTAAAATTGATGAGATAAAACTTGATAACCTTCCTAAGACTAAAACCCAGATTATGATGAATGTGGGAGTACCAGAAAAAGCATTTCAACAAGGTCAAATCCCAAATAACGGAGTGGGTCTTGCACGTGAAGAATTCATTATAAACTCATATATAGGAATTCATCCACTTGCACTTATCGAATATGACAAGCTTAAACAGAGTGGAAGTGAAAATCCAAAGGTCGCGGAGACCATAAAAAAGATAGATGAAAAAACAAAAGGATATGAAAATAAAGTTGAGTTTTTTGTTGATACCCTTACACGTGGTATTGCAAAAATTGCTGCAGGTTTTTATCCGAATGATGTAATTGTTCGTTTGAGCGATTTTAAAACAAATGAATATTTTAATTTAATAGGTGGATTTTTATACGAACCCCAAGAGCACAATCCAATGATAGGATGGCGTGGTGCAAGCCGGTACTATGATGAAAAATATAAACCAGCATTTGGACTAGAGTGCCAAGCCATTAAAAAAGCACGAGATGAAATGGGACTTTCCAATATCAAACCAATGATACCTTTCTGTCGAACACCTGAAGAAGGACAAAAAGTAATTCAAATTATGAACGAATATGGGCTTAAACAAGGGGAAAATGGACTTCAAATATATGTCATGTGTGAAATACCATCAAATGTAGTTGTTGCGGATCAGTTTGCAAATATCTTCGATGGTTTCAGCATTGGAAGCAATGATCTAACACAACTTACTCTTGGTCTTGACCGTGACTCTGACCTAGTTGCACATATTTTTGATGAAAGAAACGATGCGGTAAAACGATTAGTTAAACAAGTAATAGATACTGCACATGCACATGTTCCTCGAAGAAAGGTTGGAATCTGTGGACAAGCTCCCTCTGATTTTCCTGAATTTGCAGAGTTTTTAGTTGAATGTGGAATAGACAGCATTTCTTTAAATCCTGATACTGTTGTAAAAACACGATTAAAAATTGCAGAAGCAGAACAAAGATTTGGCAAGCAAGCAATCATAAATTAGTTTAATAATTTTATTTCCTTTAAATTAGTAAAAAACACATCAATTATATTTTTTCTCTATGTTAAATTGGAGAATTGTGAAACAAAAATATATAATGAGGTATATAACCACAATTTAGTAAAAGGATGTAAAAAAATAAAAAAAAGTATAGACGATTTTAATTGAAGCTTTTTTTAACGCTGGCGACTGTACCTATCTTTGTAAGTTCAGTGACTAACAAAGAAAAAAACGATAATAATAAAAAAGGAACAACATTGAATGATGATATAACAATATATGTTAGTGTAATAAATGAGTGAACAGATTTACTGAGTTCTGGCGTTAATATTTATAGGGGAAGGGATAAGCTTCTAGAAAGAGGTTGAAATTACTTAGTAAAAACCACTAATAATGAGGTACTTGTCAATTTGTAGGAGAATTAACATGCAATAATCCTTTAGGATATGCTCTTCTATAATTTTAAAAAAATATTGGAATCAAGATTATGGCCACATTCAGATTAATGAATTGATTCCAGGCTCCGTACTTATGGTTTATTTTATAATAAAGAGAACTATTAAAGGTAAATCAATGACATTTTATTTATTGCATCAAACCAGTGTTTTTGAGAGAATTTAAAAAATGTTTACAAATGTAATAATGCTGCTTGGATAGTTAGTTTAAATAAGAAGATTTGTTTTTATCAATTGAAAAAATATGGAGTTTATCCCATTAATAAAAATCAAAAATAGGAAAATATTATATGCAAAAGAGCTCTTAGAATCAATTGATGAAAGCAAAATAATTTATGTTTTTTATATCGATGGTATTGAAAAAAACAAACCGAATCTTTGTACATTTCAAAAACTTTCAAAAAATCATGAATTATGGGTGGATCCAGGCCCAAGAGATCTTGGGGACATTGTTGACAATTTTTTAACAGGAGCAAGTGCAATTACCATTAGATCTCATCTTTTTCCTAAAATAAATCCTTTAAATATAAGAGAAATATCTGAAAATAAAATTTTCATAAATGATGATTTTAAGAAAATGAATATGGATTCCTTATTATTGGAAAAATACGATGGTTTTACACTATTTATTAGTAGAGAAAAAATCGATCAAGAATATAATTATCGTAATCAACTAAAAAATCATATATCTAAAAGCACAGCATATGTTTATGAGTCAAATAAAGATAACATTAATTATTGGAAAAACATTGGAATAGAAAATTTTTTAGTAAATCTCAACAAATATGAGGAGATGAAAAAACGTGGGTTCTGATGCAGAAACAATAATTGCTTTTATATTCAAACGAAGTGGTAAATCAGAGATAACATATTCTGATTTTTATCTAACGCTTTCAATGGATCTTAATTGGTTTACACCAGATAATGCAAAAATTTTTATAAATAAAGCTATAAAAAATAAACTTTTAGAAAAAAAAGATGAAGTAATATGCCCCGGTTTTAATATAGATAAAATAAGTGTTCCACTAGGTTTTTATCCTTCTAAGAAGCTTTTTGAAGACAAGATATCAGATCAAGAACAAATCGTGGAAGAATACTTAATAGATAAGATAGTTCATAAAATTTCATCAATGACAAAAATTAAGGAAGGGGAAATAATGAGTAATATAAAAAAAATTCAAAGTGAAAAAAACATCATACGTGAGGTTGCTGCCCTTCTTTTTGGAAAAGAACACAATGTTCCTTTACAGGATTTTTTTAATGAAATTGAAAAATCTTTTTTTTAGATCTTCATAAAAAGTTATTAGAAAGAATATTTTGAAATCAAATAATATTTACAATAAACACTTTTGACATACGTGAAGTTTCTATTTTATTATAGTATATTTTATTAATATTTTTTAAATAAGATATATGATTAATGTTACAAAATTTGTAAAAAATTATTAAAAATTTTTTGTAAAAACGTAATGTTATGAATAAGCCGAAATCTTGCAGAAAAAATTATAATAATAACTTATTTATTAAACCCCTAAAAACTTTCATTTGTTTGGTGGGAGTAGAATGACAAAAAATGAAACTGTATTAAAGATTGCTGAAGCATTTCAACAAGATGTTGGTTATGGTAGAGCACGAATTGATCATCAAACTAGGATGAACCTTGACTTATCTATAGGCGATGTTATAGAAATTGAGGGTGCAAAGAATACTGCAGCGGTTGTTTGGAGGGCCCATCCAACGGATGAAGGAAAAGGTATTATTCGTATAGATAACCTTACTCGTAAAAACGCTGGAACAGGTCTAGGCGAACGTGTAAAAATCAGACATGCAGAAGTAAAAGAATCTAAAGAAGTAACTTTAGCTCCATTAATATCAAAAGGACAACAGATACAGTTTGGTAGTGGAATAGATAATCTTATCAAAAAAGGACTATTAAAAAGACCTCTTACAAAAGGGGATAGTGTAATAATCCCTGGTATTGCATTGTTTGGAAGTTCTCTTCCATTTGTAATAATAAATACTAATCCCTCTGGAATTGTCTCAATAAACGAGGAAACAATAATAAAAGTAAAGGAGGAAGCTGCACAAACTGTTGAAGACATAGGCCCCAGGGTTTCATATGAAGATATTGGTGGTCTTCATGAAGAAATTCTCAAGGTTCGCGAAATGATTGAACTTCCTTTAAAACATCCTGAACTTTTTGACAGGCTTGGTATTGATCCGCCTAAAGGGGTTCTATTGCATGGTCCACCTGGTACAGGAAAAACACTTATTGCAAAAGCTGTAGCAAATGAATCTGGTGCTAATTTTTATACAATTAATGGTCCTGAAATCATGAGCAAGTTTTATGGACAGAGTGAAGAGAATTTAAGAAAGATATTTGAAGAAGCAGAAAAAAATGCACCATCAATTATTTTCATCGATGAGATAGATGCAATTGCACCAAAGAGAAGTGAGGTACATGGAGAGGTAGAGCGTCGTGTTGTATCACAGATGCTTACTTTAATGGATGGACTTAAAGGAAGAGGAAAACTAATTGTTATTGGCGCTACAAATATTCCTGATACTCTTGACCCGGCTCTTCGAAGACCAGGTCGTTTTGACCGAGAAATCAGAATAGATGCACCTGATCGAAATGGTAGAAAAGAAATCCTACAAATCCATACAAGAGGAATGCCATTAGGTATAAATACCAACTTGGAGCAGCTTGCAGATGTAACATATGGTTATGTTGGAGCAGATCTTGCAGCACTTGCACGAGAATCAGCGATGAATGCACTACGTAGATATCTTCCTGAGATTGATTTAGAAAAACCAATTCCTGTAGACATACTTGAGAAAATGGAAGTAACAACTGAAGATTTCATGGCAGCACACCGTGGAATAGAACCTTCCGCAATGAGAGAATTTTTAATAGAGATTCCTAAGGTTTCATGGGATGATGTTGGTGGACTTGAAGTGGCAAAGCAACAGGTTCAGGAAGCAGTTGAATGGCCTCTTACAAAACCAGAGGTTTTCAAAAATATGGGGATAACACCACCCAGGGGGATACTTTTATATGGCCCTCCAGGTACAGGTAAAACGCTTCTTGCTAAAGCTGTCGCAAGTGAATCCAAAGCAAACTTTATATCAATAAAGGGTCCAGAAGTAATGAGTAAATGGGTAGGTGAATCAGAAAAAGCTGTACGTGAGCTTTTCAAAAAAGCTCGACAAGTTGCACCAACTATTGTTTTTTTGGATGAACTTGACGCAATTGCACCTATGAGAGGAACTGATACTGGAACTCATGTACATGATAGTGTTGTCAATCAGCTTCTTACTAGTATTGATGGGCTTGAAAGTATGGAAGGTGTAGTTGTTATAGGTGCTACTAATAGACCAGATATCATTGATCAAGGACTACTTCGTCCAGGTCGATTTGACAGGCTTATATTAATTAGTGCCCCTGATAAAAATGCAAGACATGAGATTTTTAAAATTCATACGAAAGATATGCCTCTTGATAAAGATGTTAATTTAAAGGAGTTAGCTGAAAAATGTGAAAATTATACAGGGGCCGATATTGAAGCACTTTGTCGTGAAGCTGCAATGCTAGTGATTCGTGAAAATGATAAAGCCAAGAAAGTGACAAAAGCTCATTTTGAATCAGCAATGGCGTCTGTACAAGGATCAATTACGCAAAATGTGATTAAGTTTTATAGTAGAGTCGCAGAGCATCTAGGAAGTGGAATTGCCAAAAAGGATAAAAGTGAAAAAGATATTCAATATATGTAATCCATTTAAATAAAAAGGAGGGATAAAAATTGAAGTTAACTGAAAATGAGCTGAGGGGAAAAACGGTTATGACTGAAGAGGGATTATATCTTGGTATTATGAGAAACACAACTGTTGATACTAAAACAGGTGAGCTTGTTGGGATATTAGTTGAACCTTCTGATGATGTTGATCCAAGGCTTTACCATCTTGACAATGATGGGCGTCTAGTGTTTCCATTTGACTCAATAAGATCTGTTAAAGATGTAATAATTATTGGAGGCTAAGCCTCCAAAAATTTTAATTAATTAGCATTTTTTTACCGGTTCTTTTTTAAATTATGAAAGTATAGTTCTATAGTTTGTCCCATTCTCCAACCAAAGTATCCAAGGAAAAAAGCCCAGAAGCCTCCAACACTAATTGTTGCAATATTTCTTAAAAATTCCTCTTTTTCAGTTGAAAAAAATTGCCATATTGTTACAATAATAGTAAGCCCAATAATAATAATGAATATTATTTTTACAAATGTTGCTGTAGCCTTTATTGCTTTATATGAATATATATGTTTTTTTGGTTCCATCCATAATCAATAATTGTCAATATATTTAATACTATTCTTAATTTTTAATTGTTTATACAATCTTTAATTGATAAATTTTTTAAAAAACTATTGAATATTACAAAATATCTATAGAAATGAAATTAATAGTAATATAAAAAAAATAATTCTTTAGGTTATTAAAAATTATATAAATAAGATGCAATGTTATATTTAATGCAAATAATAAAAATTAGAGTATTGAGATTTATGATCTAATGCTTTTTATTATTAATATTTAAAAATATAGATATTTAATAATATTTTAAATTTTGTTTATCTAGATTTTATCAAAAACTAATAAAAAATTGAAATAACATTAAGAGAGAGCCCTTTATTTCGTGTGGAACTATTAATTTTGAATATTAATAAATAATAAAAAAATAAAACGATGAGCATAGCTAATATATTATTAAATTTAATGTACTTAAATTCTTCCATTTTTAAAATTATAAATATAAAAAAATTTAAAAAATAAAATGCAGTATTATGAATCTCCAATAGAAATAAAGGCCCTAGGGTAATTCTTTTTTAACAGAAGAAAAAAAGAAAATAATTATACAAAAATTTTTAATATGTATTTGTTGATTACACTGGTTCGAGGAGGTAATTTTTTACGATTAAAAAAACTGTTAATAGTGATATATTTGGACGTCTGCTAGATGCTAATAGTCTATTTGTAAACCGTGAAGCAATGCGACATACATTTATGCCCGAGATACTTCCTCACCGAGATAAAGAAATAAACAATCTAGCATCAGTTTTAGTACCAGCTTTACGTGATGAAACTCCATCAAATATTTTTATTTATGGTAAAACTGGAACAGGCAAAACTGCTGTAACTAAATTTGTTGGAAAAGAACTACTTAATAAAGGAAATAAAACTGGGAAAAAAGTAAATTTTATCTATATTAATTGTGAAGTAGTAGATACACAATATCGTCTTCTGCAAAACATAGCTAATCATTTTATCGATGAATGGTCAGAAAGAATACCCTTTACAGGATGGCCAACTGATGAAGTTTTCGTAAAACTTAAAAACATGATTGAAAAACAAGGCGGTGTAACAGTTATCATCCTTGACGAAGTTGATAAACTGAAAGGTGATGAAGCACTATATAATCTATCACGTATTAATTCTGATCTAGGAAACTCTAAGGTATCTATAATTGGAATTTCTAATGATTTAAAATATACAGAATTTCTTGACCCAAGAGTTAAGTCGAGCCTAGGTGAAGAAAACATGATTTTTCCACCTTATGATGCTAGTGAGCTTCAAGATATTTTAAATCAGCGAATTGATATTGCATTAAAACCTGGTTCCATTGATGAAGATGTGGTGCCTTTGTGTTCCGCCCTTGCTGCCCAAGAACATGGTGATGCTAGACGTGCTCTTGACCTACTTAGAATGAGTGCTGAACTTGCTGAACGTGCAAAATCTCTACGTATTACAAAGAAACATGTTCGTCTTGCACAAAATAAAATTGAAATCGATCGCATAATAGAGGTAGTAAGAACCCTTCCAACTCAATCAAAACTAATATTACTCGCTATTCTTCTGCAAGAACAGCATAATAAAAAAATAGGATCATCAGGGGCAATTACTACTGGTGAGGTTTATGAAATCTATAAAGAACTTGGGAAAAAAGCACGCACAGATAAATTAACTCAACGCCGTGTGGCTGATCTAATTTCAGAACTGGATATGCTTGGAATTATTACTGCTCGAGTTATCTCAAAAGGACGTTACGGTCGCACCAGGGATATTAAAATTTCCTCATCTACAGAAGATATAATGAAAATACTTCATGAAGATGGAGTCTTTAAAGAACTGTCCAATTATAAAATACATGGACAGATGAAATTAATTTAATCTAATTATTTTTACAAGAAAGAAATAAATCATAATTATGGGGGAATCGGGCGTTTTTCAAGGTTAATCGTTTTTATCATTATGTAAATCGAATTTGGTTCCCCTCATATTCCAAATTGCCATTACACTTGAGGAATCGGCAATGGAAGACCCATCCTTTCACCTATCAAATGGTTCACCAAATTCCCCCAAAAATTCGAATGTATCATTGCACTAATAAAGTTTTATAATTATTTAAAAAAATTAATATTGTATCAGATATATAAAATTTAAAAATTAAAATTAACTTTTTTATAAATTTTTTATTAACCAAAAATAAAATTAAATTATAATGAGAGTTCCCCTTTTCTAAGTGCTTCAACTGGTGAAAGTAATGATGCTTTCTTGGCAGGTATTGCAGCTGCAAAAACCGCTAAAACAAGGGGTAAAATTAAGGCTATAACAATTGTAATCCCGTCTATTAGAAAGCCAATTTTTAATTGAGTACCAGCAATAAACTCTACACTAACTCCATACATGTTTACAAATTGCATTACTAAAAGCGAAAGTAAAATTCCAAGAACACCTGCGACAAAACCGATTATTACTCCCTGATAAAGAAATATTTTAAAAACAACACGATCACGAGCACCAAAAGCTTTTAATGAACCAATCTCGCGTGTTTTACGCATTATAATCGAGTCCATAACATATTTTATTGCAGCCCCACACAAAAACAATGTAACTATAATACTTCCCCATAACATAATTGTTACAACATCCTGCATACTACCTGCAATATAAACAAGGAAATCATGCCAGCTAAATACCTTTAGATGTGGAAGAACGCTATTGATTTTTTGCCTTATTTCTTCCGAATGACCAATTGGATTAAAACTATGGATTGGTTTTGGAGCCTTTACAACAACAGCGTCACCTCGATCAGTATCAACTGTAATAGGATTATAACCTCGAAAAGTTCCAACGCCAGGAATATACCAATCTTTACCTGTTGTCTCACCATAGCGTTTGATTTCACGAAGAGAATTAGCATGCATAAACCACATCAACTGATCGAGAGTTGGTGTGCCACTTTCATAAAGTCCTATTACTTTTACATTAACAGTAGCATAACTTGATTCTCTACCTGATACACTTAATGTAAGTGCAAAAGTTTTTCCAAGGCGAATAGAAGGATGTACCTTTGTAACGGTTGCACCAATAATAATTGGATAAGGTTCTTCTACCTGGTTAATTCTTTCACCAGCACCATATGTAAAATCTGGAAGACCACCTGGGCCTTCTATTTCAATATAGAGAGGAGTATGCCCTCTAAGAATTGAGTCTTGTGAATTAAAAAACCTGCCCTCAACTATTTTATCTGAAATACTTGAAATTTCATCATCCTTAACGGGATCAATGCCTTGTATTGTGCAACCATCAGCTCCTTCGCCCTCGCTAAATCCATATGTTCCTTGCGCTGTTACCCTTATACTAGTTTTATAACCAATGAGTTCTTCTTCAATTATTCTTGCTACTTTGCCTGCACTTTTAAGCTCAGGTTCAATCCCGTAGACATCACGAATTGTACTACTTGGATCAACAATTATTGCATCACTTGTAACAAGTTTAGTAGTATCATCTACTACTTGTAGCATATAATTTAAATAAGCATTTTCTAACATAAATGAAGTCATTGTAAGTGCGATCACAAGAATTATTATCATGTAGATTCTCTTATGGTCTCTCAACTCTCCAAACGCTAATTTACTGCTAACCCCCACGGCTTCCCCCCTTACTGTTGTTATTTATTTTTTTTATTATTTTTTTAAAAGATTTATTTTTGCCCTTTGTATCTCCTACGATTTTACCATCCTGTAATACAATTGTACGCCTTCCAAAACTTGCAATTCTCATATCATGAGAGACAAAAACTGTTGTTGCACCACGTGTCTGATTCATTTTTACAAGAATATTCATAATTTCATTACTACTATCCGTATCTAATGCACCAGTTGGTTCATCTGCAAGAACCAACACAGGATCATTAATTAATGAACGAGCAATGGCAACACGCTGTTGCTCTCCTCCGCTTAGATGAATTCCTTTATGGTCTGATCTATGAAAAATACCTACCTCCTTTAATAGGGTTTGAGCTTTTACCACTAGATCTTCTGGATTTTTTTGCATGATTAAACCAGGTAGTATCACATTATCAAGAGCAGTTAATCGAGGTATTAGATTATAATTTTGAAAAACAAATCCAAGTTTTTCACCTCTAAAAAGCGCAACTTCTTTTCCTGATATTTTTGTTGTATCTTTACTTTCGATATACACTTTACCAGAGCTTGGTCTATCAAGTAGCCCCATACAATGAAGAAGAGTTGACTTTCCACTACCCGAAGGACCAATTATTGATACAAACTCCCCTGGAAAAATTTTTAATGAAATCTTATCTATTGCATTTACAATTACTCCATACTCATCATATTTTTTTGAAACATTATCTAGTTTAATAATTGGATTTATATTTCTCTGCATATGATTTATCAATTTAACAAAGAAAAACCTAATATAAATAATTAGTGATAAATATTATATTATCAGAATAATTAAAGATAGGAGGTTAATTATCCTACATAATGTGACATATCTTTGTATTCATCTTTTTTCTCGTTTTCCTTTACATCTAACACATCTATTAACAATATTACATGTAAAGGAACAATTCTAATTTTCCTTTCCATATTTCTATGAGTTTTTCCAAGTTCTATCAAAAGACCCGTTTCATCTACTCCCATTGAAATAAAACCTTTGAAGGTTCCTGTTGTCTCAATTAGTTGGTCTCTTCCACCAAGAGAAGTATTTTTATATACTGAGCCTTCTGTAAACTCTAATTTTTTTTCATTTTTCATTTTAATCCTTCCTATTTTTTTGAATAAGCTTATGCAAGTGTTCAACTGTTTTACCATAATTTTCTATTGCAACTTTTAAATGTGCTTCGACAAAGTTCCATGCTTTTTGAATGTTTCCATATCTTAATCGGTATGCTTTTTTGTTTTGTTTTGTAGTTTCATCAAAAATTTGAACCTCTTC
>CP070836.1:132915-149699 GCA_020341795.1 Thermoplasmatales archaeon | reverse complement strand
CAGGATGGACACTAACATCAATAACAGGAGCAGACTCAACAAGTGGAAACCAAGCAACAATAAACCTAGACCCCGGAGAAACAGTAACAGTAACATTCACCAACTACCTACCAAGAGGAACAATCATAGTAGAAAAACAAACAATACCAGATGGATCAATACAACAATTTGAGTTCATTGGTGATGCATCTGGAATAATATCAGATGGTGGACAAATAGTTGTAGGAAACCTACTACCAGGACAATATTATGCAACAGAAATTGTACCTGCTGGTTGGCAATTAATTGATATAACATTTGATGATACAAACAGTTACGATATCGGTGACACTGCATACTTTGAACTAGAACCCGGTGAAACAGTAAAAGCAATATTTACAAACAGACAATATGGTTCAATTATTGTTGAAAAACAAACAGATCCTGATGGTGCACCTGATGGTTTTGAATTTATTGGTGATGCATCTGGAATAATATCAGATGGTGGACAAATAGTTGTAAATAATTTACCACCAGGAACATATACCGCTGAAGAAATCGTACCATTAAATTGGGCTTTAACAGGCATTACATTTGATGATACTGATAGCTACTCAATTGGAAATATTGCATACTTTGTATTAGACGCAGGTGAAACAGTAAAAGCAACATTTACAAACACAAAACTTGGTGTTGTCACTGTTGAAAAAATAACTTGGCCTGATAGTGATCCACAATTATTTGATTTTACAGGTGATTTTGGATCATTTAATTTGCATGATGATGAATCAATAATATTTACATTAGTATATCCAGGTACCTACTATGTTACAGAAACAGTACCAACAAGTTGGGATTTATTAAATATTGGATTTACCGATGGAAATAGTTACCAAGATCAAAATACTGCGGTAATTATTCTAGAACCCGGTGAAGACATTACTGTTTATTTTGAAAACATTAAGTATGGTAATATTATCGTTGAAAAAGTAACAACTCCTGATGGAGACCCGCAAATATTTGAATTCTTACCAAGCTGGGGTGCAAACTTTTTCTTATCAGATGGACAAACAAATGATAGCGGATTACTATATCCAACAACATATACTGTTGAAGAGATAAACCTGGAAACAGGTTGGTCACTTGTAATTATTGATGGAGCTGATTCTGTAAGTGGACGTGAGGCTACAATAGATTTAAGCCCAGGTCAAACTCGTTATATTACATTTTATAATGAGTATGACAACCCACCAATACAGACAATGGAAATTGGAATCCCGATATTTGAAGAAGTATATTGGACTGGGGTTAAATGGTTACCATTAATAGGTGGTAATACACCAGTTTGTATAAACTCATCAGATCCAGAGTCTGGAACTCATTATATAATGTATAAAGTATTTTGGAGTTTAGAATACGGAACTTGGACTGGTGGCGACTGGATATATGTATATGACCAAGATATTTCTTCTGATCCAAGGTATCATGATCAGGATCGAAGAATTGGCTATATTTCAATAAGATTAACTTTTAATATAAGCTGTTTCCATGAGATACATGCACATTGTTATGATAATGAGGGTAATGTAAACTATAGTATACCCCTTGATTTTATGGTTGATGCAGATGCACCGATTCAAGAATGGATGTATGAAGAACCAATTTTATGGCTTGAAGGTGGTGCAAAATTCATAAGTAACAGAACAATCAAACGAGTATGGGTAAATGATACAGGTTGTACAGGTGGAAAAGCAGGTGTATGTTATGTTGAATGGAGACTTGAAAACTATCTTTCAAAATTAATAGGAGAAGGTTATGTAGAGGATAATGCTGGTGATGATGTAGTACTCTATGGTGGAGAACATATTATAGTTTCAGGTGATCTAAATCCAGTTGTTGGAGAAATAATGTTTGAAGTAAGAGTTCTTGATGATTGTCGACACTGGATTATACATCAAGCGTATGACTGTCTTGGTAATTATGTAGATGAGATCAAGCAATTAGTCTATGTTGATAATACACCACCTGGAATAAACAAAACATTACCAGAACATGGATATTATGAAACTGAGGATCTTGAACCAGGTGTACACACTGGATTTTTAAAAGCTGGTCAATCAGTAATATTAGAAGCAGAAGATTATCTAAGTCAATCTCCAATCCCATGTAACTCCGGTCTTGAAGCTTTGTTCTTCAGATGGGAATGGATGGATGAATTCTATCCAATGGAAGGAGAAGTAGGTGGACAATGGCCAGTTGTAAATGGTAGCGATCTTTGTGAGACCTATGACTGGGATGATCCAGAAATCAGCGATTACTGGTGGTACCGTGTAGATGAAGGTTATGCAGAAATTACATGGTTTGACGAGTGCAGACATGATCTATATTATTTTGCAAAAGATAATGTGTGGAACTATGGAGAAGTACAAAAACAGATTTATCTTGTTGATGAATATGCACCAGATGTAATTCTTGAATTTCCAGATCATGGATATTACCCATTTGATGAAAAATCTGGATTCTTAAAGGTCATGGAATCTGTCTTTATGAACGCATCAGACTACTCTTGTTTCCCAGAATGTGAAGCAGGAATTGAAAGTATTTTCTGGAGATATGAATACCAAGGATTTTCATATCCATTATGTGGCGATATCGGAGGTATTAGTGGTGAAAGTATAGCAGCAATGTATGGAGAGCAATATAATATTCCAGAAATAACAGACTATTGCTGGTATGAAAACGATGATGACATCGCTTATCAGTACTTTATGGAAAACTGTACACATAAGCTATTTTACTTTACAAAAGACAATGTATGTCATCGCAGTAATATCTATAATCATACATTCTTTGTTGATGATCTACCACCATACCTTGAATTTACCTATCCTGAACATGAGCATGAATTAACATGTCCATATCTTATAGATACTATTGAGACAACTCAACTACCAGGTCAATGTATTAATCATATAAAATGTGACACACTATTTACTATAAATGCATATGACTTACCTGATAACGAATGTAAATCTGGTGTAGAAAGTATATTTTATAGATACATATGGATCGATGAATCAGGAGTTCTACATGCATTTCCATCAGCACCGGGAACAGGTATTGTCAGTGGTCAAGATTTATATGATGCGTATGGTTATGAAGGCGACCAATACAATCACTACTGGTATAGAATTGATGATGACACAGTTGAGATATCATTCCCACAAGAATGTGAACATTATCTATACATATTTACAAAAGATAACGTATGTCAACCAAGTGAAATCTATGAACAAATATACTTTGTAGACTGTAGTGAACCTTATGTTGAAGTGTCATATCCTGAGCACGGATTCTATGTTGAAAACTGTTGTACCCAGTACATAAAAGCAGATACTGATATCACACTTACAGCATATGATCTACCAGAAAATGATTGTCAAGCTGGAATTGAGAGCATTTTCTATAGATATGAATGGACTAATGAAAGCGGTGTAATACACTACTTCCCATTTGAAGATGAAATAGGAGCTGTAAACGGCACAGAACTAAATACGCTTTATGGTTATGACGATCCAGAAATAACAGATTACTGGTGGTATCGTGTAGATGATGACGTTGCATATGTTTCATTCCCTGAGCAATGTCAGCATGATTTATTCTACTTTACAAAAGATAATTTATGTCATCGAAGTGAAATATATGATGAAACATACTTTGTTGATGATACAGTACCAGATATAGTATTAAATGTCAGCGGACATGGTGTATATGTTAACTTATCATCTGGAAAATATTATCTACGTGCTGGTAAACACTTTACACTTGAAGCAGAAGATGACCATGCATGTGCAGCAGGTATAGAGACAATATTCTTTAGATACACCTGGCAAGATGGATACTATCCACGTGATGGTAACATCTATGGATTTGATACAATACCAGGTTGGATGCTAGTAGAACTATATGGTGCAGATTATGATGATCTATCAATTACAGAATATGATTGGTTCAGAGTAAACGCATCAATAGTAGACCTATGGTTCGAAGAAGAATGCATGCATCAAATATGGTATTTTGCGAAAGATAACGTGTGTCACAGATCTGATATGTGGGCTCGATCATTCTATGTCGATAATTCAGATCCTGTTATTGGTTCACAAGTAAGTGGACATGGATTTTATTATAATGAATCAGAAGAAAAAGACTACTTGCGAGTTGGAAAAGAAATTAAACTTTCAGCTAGTGACTGGCAGGAAAATGATTGCTGGGCTGATATAGAGTCAATATTCTGGAGATATGAATTTGACCTAGTATCTTACCCAACAGATCTTGGTGAAAGCATAGTTAGTGGCTGGGACCTAGTTGATATGTATGGCGAAGATTACAACTTAACTGAGATAACAGACTACTTCTGGTTCAGAGTTGATGATAGTCAAGTATGGGTATCATTTGCAGAAGAATGTAGACATGACTTGTACTTCTTTACAAAAGACAATGTATGCCATCGTAGTAGTATAACTCATCAAATATATTATGTTGATGACTCAATACCTGATATGGACCTTGAAGTATCAGGACATGGATACTACTGGGATGGATGTTGCGCAGAATATCTGAGAGTTGGAAAAGAAATAACATTATCTGCAACAGATCTTCCAGACAATAATTGTATGGCAGGAATAGAATCAATATTCTACAGATATCAATGGACCGATGAAGCTGGAGCATTACATTACTTCCCAGTTGATGACAATGAATATGGTACTGTAAATGGTTGGGATCTCGTTGCAGCTTATGGCGAAGATTACAACATTTCAGGTATCAAAGACTTTTACTGGTACAGAGTTGATGATGATACAGCAACTGTTTCGTTTAATGAACAATGTTTCCATGAGCTATACTTCTTTGGAAAAGACAATGTATGTCATCCAAGTCTAATGAATATGAAAACATTCCTAGTTGATAACACAGATCCTGAAATTATTCTAAATGTTTCAGGTCATGGATATTACTGGTTTGAATCAACAGAAAGAAATATATTACGAGCAGGTAAACACTTTACTTTAGAGGCAGAAGATGATCATGCATGTGCAGCTGGAATTGAGACAATATTCTGGAGGTATATGTGGAATGATTCCAACTATCCACAAAAAGAAAATGTACATGGATATGACATAATCGATGGTGCATTATTACCTGGCTTATATGGTGATTCATATGCCACCAGTCAAATTACAGATTACTGGTGGTACCGTGTAAATGCATCAGTTGTCGATATATGGTTTGATGAAGAATGCCGCCATGATATAGCCTGGTTTGCAAAGGACAATGTGTGTCACAGAACAGATGTATATTATGAAACATTCTTTGTCGATGATAGTGATCCAGCTGTAACAGAAATATGGTATCCTGAAAGACATGGATACTACTACAACGAATCAGATGACAAATTATATATGAGACAAGGTAATTATATTGAGATCTGGTCATACGATTATCCTGAGGAACCCTGGGAATGCAATGCCGGAATAGAAAGCACTTTCTACCGATATGAATGGGAAGGACAATCATATCCAATGGAGCTAGGAGGATTTGGAGTAATAAATGGATCAGATCTACCAGGCTTATATGGTAGTGATTACGATATCCCTGAGATAACAGAATATTTATGGACACATGTAAACGACTCTGTTGTAGCAGTATATTTCAATGAGGAATGCATACATGATCTTTATTACTTTGTAAAAGACAATGTATGTCACAGAAGTGAAATAGAAAGTGAAACATTCTATGTTGATAACTCCTCACCAGTTATTGAGCTAACAGTGGGAAATCCAAACTGTACAACAGATTGTATTGAGTGCGATGGATGGTGTATTACAAATGAAACTGAGATAACACTTACTGCATATGATCTACCTGCAAATGATTGTGCCTCCGGAGTTGAAGGTATATTTTGGCGATATACTTGGGATGGCGGAGAATTCCCAGATGATGGCGGTGAAGACATGAATGTTTTAAATGACATTTGGTATACGATGATATCAGGTTCAACATTAGGTATATTATATGATTATTCAGATCCTGAGATACTAGAAAATGACTGGTACTTTACAAACTCAACTGAAGTGATTTTAAACTTCACAGAAGAATGTACACATATACTATATTACTGGGCAAAAGACAATGTATGTCACCCAAGTGATATATATTGTGCAAACTTCAGTGTTGACTTGACACCACCTCCAAAACCAATAAAGACAATCCATGGATTCTACGCAAAATTACTAAATCCACCAGGATACCCAAAAGATTATGACCAATGGATGGTATTTCCTGGAACTGAAATCTGCTTTGAAGCAACAGATGATGTTGGACCACATCCATGTGGACCACTCACACTTGAATATCGTATCTGGTATATGGGAATCTGGACAGATTGGACTGAATACGTAGAATGCATAACCTTTGAAGAAAACTGTCTGCATATTCTCGAAGCAAGAGTCAGAGATTGTCTAAACCATACAAGTGAAGTCGATAATGAGTCATTCTGGGTTTGTGGACCCGGTGGGGATACAGGTCCAGATATAATGATACTTGATCCAAGCTGGGGTGATGAACCACATTGTGAACCGGTATTAGAAGTGATAATTGATGCTTCTGATTCTGTAACCGCTCCAGAAGACCTACAGGTAATACTATGGATACCTGGTGGAAGACGTGATGCACCAACACTATGGTACTATCCGGAATACAATGTATCAAAATATGGTGACGAATACTTCCACGCATTTATTGATATTTATAAATATCAAAACGGTGCAGAATTAACTCTTGAAGCAATAGCAATAGACGAAGATTACAACGTTGAGTCAGCAATACCAGTACCATTCATAGTATGCAGTAATGTCATATGGGATCAATGGATGCAACACGGATGGAATAGTCTAACGCTACCATTTGGTGCAATCCAATGTGACAACTCTGTAGAAAGTGTACTTGCATCAATAGATGGAAGCTATGATGTAGTATTCTACTATGATGAAGTTACTGATGACTGGGATAGCTTTGTATATGGAGATCCATGGAATCCACTAGATCATCTAGAAACAGGAAAACAATACTGGGTACATATCTCAGGAGATGGATTAAGATATTATATTGAGGAATGTGACCTCGAGGAGTGTGATCCTGATAAAACTTGGACAACTACTAGCGATTTTGATAGTGGTGACATCCAAAGTATACTAACAGCAGATGATCAATTAACAATTGAACCAGGAGAAAGTATAAGCTATCCAACAATATGGATTGCTAATGCTGGTGAAGACTCACTCTCTAAATGGGATACAGATACTAATAAAGAAATCGCAAGATATCATACATGGTTCGGAGCACTGGGCAGTCATACTGCGTGGCAAGGTCCTGCACCATCTAGAACATGTGTGGATTCTGACGGAAACTGTTATGTAGCAAACCGTGATTTCACAAATTATAATCCTGATGTAATTAAAGTATATACAGATGATTGGATTGATAGAAACGGTGATGGATTTCTTAATACCTCTTATGATGCAAATGGAAATGGAAAAATTGAAGAAGGCGAGATGCTCCCGATGGAGGATTTAAACGGCAATGGTATAATAGATGATAATGAAATAGTAGATGAAAGAATTGCTTGGGCAACAAGAGTTAATGGAAGTGGAAGAGGACGTTCACTAGCAATTGATCTTGAAGGAAATATTTGGCTTGGTTGCTACGATGCTAATTCTTATTATAAACTCGATGGTAATGATGGATCAATACTTGGAGGTCCATATTATGTTGGATACCATACACCATATGGCTCTCTAGTTGACAAATATGGTTATCTATGGGGATCATCACTTAGTAGCAATATTTTAAAAATGAACACATCTGATCCAAGTGATTACACAATATACACTGTTGATAGTACATATGGTATTGCATTAGGATACGATGATTTAGGTAATACAATGGTATATTGTGCTGGAAACTATCCATTTGTGATATTTAATTCATCCTCTGAAACACAAAGTTATGTCGAATCTTTTGATTCTGCCCTAGGTATCGCAACAGATTCAGAAGGTAATATTGCTACAGGTAGTTCCTCTAATGGTGATATTGCAAAATATTATCCAAATGGTACAATAATATGGGAGGTTACTGGACAAATCAACTCAGAAGTTAGAGGAATGGTAGTTGATAAAGATGACAACATTTGGGCTATTCACATATATACTAGTACACTTTGTAAATACAATGGAACAGATGGAACTGCCCTAGGAGTATATGATGCAGGTCTTTATCCATATACATACAGTGATGCTGCAGGAATAGGCTATAGTGAATCTTTGAGTAGTGGTAAATGGACAATTATCCATGATAGCCTTGATGCAGGTACAATTTGGAATTCAGTTTCTTGGAATGGAGATGAACCTGAAAACACAGAGATAATTGTAAAAATAAGAAGTTCAGAAGATCAATCGAGTTGGTCTCCATGGGAAGAAACAACAAGTGGAGATCCATTAACTACAACACCTGATGGAAGATATATACAGATTGAGGTATCACTTAAGACTACTGGTGAAGAATTGCCTATAATATATGATATAACAGTGGACGGGACTTGTGCGATTTGAATGAATTAATTAGAGATTAATAATATAGACAAATATAAATACTGAGAAAAAGAATATCGTGAATAGAGCTAAGGGGGAAAGAAAATTATGAATAAAAAAAGGATACTTTCCATAGTATTAAGCAGTTTATTACTAATATCAGCAGGAGCAACAATAACAACAACTGTATCAGCAGCAGATCCAACATCAATAAGAGGGTATGTATACGTTGATGGAGTAATAACGACTCCAAACCAGGTTAAGGTTTCATTTTCAATAAATGAATATTTTGCTGATCTACCTGGATCTCCAGTTGGATTTTATGTAATTGATATAAATGAAGTTATCGGAGAAACAGGAAATTTTTTCGTTACAATATATGGAAATACATGGCAAGCTCATGAAACAGTAACAATTGATGGGACTATTGTAATTTATATCAATCTATCAATTAATACATCTGAAGATCCAATAGATGATGGAAACGGAGATGGAGACGGAGATAGTGACGGAGACGGAGATAGCGATGGAGACGGAGATAGTGACGGAGACGGAGATAGCGATGGAGACGGAGATGTTGAACCCATTCCAAATAATCCTCCAGAGATGATATCTTTTACAGGTGATCAAACCGGAAGGCAAAATATAGATTATACATACTTTGCTAATGCAACAGACCCAGATGATGGCCAACAAATCCGTTATATATTTGACTGGGATGACGGAACCAGCAATACAACAGGTTATATGGCTAGCAATACAACTTATGAAATAAATAATATGTGGATAAATGCTGGAATATATCAAATATCAGTTTATGCAGAGGATAACTATCCTGAAGAAGGAAACGGTACAATATCAGCAACACTTACGTTACAGGTTTTAATAGATGTACATATAGTTGATAAATCAGAATGTGGTCTTGATGGATATCTAATTGATGAAGATAGTGATGGAATATATGATCTTTATCATAACAATACAGATGGTACTGAAACAGCTGTAGTAGAAGACAATGGAACATATATGCTAGATACTGATGAAGACGGAGTAGATGATTTCTCATATAATCCTACAACAGGTGATTGTGAAATACTAGTAAAAGAACCTGAGCCAGTAAATGGAGATGACGAATCAGAAGATGACAATACAGCGCTCTATATACTAGCTATACTGTTGATAATAATACTCATTATATTGTTTTATCTCGCGACAAGAAAAAAAGATAAAAAACAAAAATAAAGACTAAAAAATTTCTTTTTTTTCTTTTTTAACAATAATATTATATCAAATAATTCATTACGGTATTTAATTTAATTGGTGAGGGATATTAGATTAAATACAATAGATTATTAAGTTTAATAACTGTTTTTATTTTTTATATATTTTCAGTATTTATATCTGGATGTATTAATAATGATAAAAAACAGAAAATTGAGCTTTCAATTATTGATGAAATAGAGGAGTCGCTTGCGCTAGGTGAAAAATGGATTGTTGAAAATCTTAACAATGCTGGATATTTTAATTATTATTATAATGTGACCTCTGGTTTTTATTCATCTTCAAATAATATGATTCGTCAGTTTATGGCATCTCGTCATCTTGCTGAGATGTCAGAGGAAAACACATCTCTGCGTAGTCTTCATCAAAAAAATTTAGATTATATATTTAATCATTGGTATCGGGAAGACGGTGATATTGGTTATATCTATTTTAACAGTAAATCTAAGCTTGGTGCAATGGCAATGATGCTTCGAACCCTAGTATATAGTCCTTTTTTTGATGATTATATAAAAGAAGCATATAGACTTGTTAACTGTATTTTATATCTTCAAAAAAATGATGGCTCATTTAATGCATGGTATATTGAACCAGGATATAAATATAATGAGGCATATCTTTTGAAGTTTTATAGCGGTGAGGCGATTTTATCCTTGATTGAATTTTATGAAAAAACAGGTAATGAAACAGTTTTAGAAAAAGCAATTTTTGCCCAGGATTTTTACATTGAAGAGTATGTGACAAATATGAGCAAGAATTATTATCCAGCGTATGTCCCATGGCATACTCAATCTTTAAGCAAAATATACCTAATAAATGGTAAACAAAAATATGCAGAAGCAATTTTCATATTAAATGATGAACTACTTAAGATTCAGGATACAGAAAACAATGAAACGCTTGGGCGTTTTTTCAACTATTCATATAGAAATTATGGAAAACCTCATTCATCATCGGATGGTGTTTACACAGAAGGACTTGCCTATGCATATGAAATAGCATTAAATCTTAATGATGAAGAACATATTAATAAATATAAAACTGCAATTGAGCTTGGTTCAAAAAATCTTATAAGGCTTCAATACAACGAGTCAGAAGCTCAGAATTATAATCATCCTGAGCGAATTGTTGGAGCTCTAAGAATTAATAATTCAAGGTCACCTAATATCTCTCGACTTAACATTAGAATTGATACTACTCAGCATGCTATGGATGGTTTTAGAAAAATAATCAGTATTTTTACGTGAATTGATTATAATTTTAACCTTTAACTTTATATATTAATTTTACTATAATACCTCTAATTTATTAAAGATACTATATTGTCGAGGATAGATAAATGATAAACACAAAAGTAATTCATGTAATAAATTTAATAATTTTATTATCCATATATTTTACACCTTTAATATCGGTAGCTGTTCAACCTTGTACTATCAGAGGCTATGTGTACATTAATGATATTATTACTGAACCTGATGATTTATTCCTTGTTTTTCCAAGTCAAACAATCTATGCAGATTTATACTCAGATGGTTATTATATCATAGATTGCTACGAAGATATCGGTCAAGTAGGTGAGTTTTATGTAACATATTTAGGACAGATCTTATTAGCTCAAGAAACAGTTACAATATTATATGATGTATATATGTATCAAATTGACATACATGTTTCATCGTCTTTTAATAATCCTCCAAATAAACCGATAAGTCCAACTCCTGCAAACAACTCAATAAATATTGAACTAAATCCAACAATAAGTGTTTATGTAACTGATCCAGATGAGGATAAAATGATAGTTTCATTTTATAATGCATTAAATGAAAATTTGATTGGTTCAAACATTATTGCTGAGCATGCATCAATAGCATCTACTATATGGACAGGGCTTGAATATAATAAATCATATAGCTGGTACGCAGTTTCAAATGATTCACAATATGAGGTTAAGTCTGACGTTTTTTCTTTTAAAACAAAAACTGAGGGAAACATGCAACCGGAAATAACAATTTTAAGACCAAAACCTGGAGAATTGTACATAAGTGATAAGTTTATTTTATCAAATTTCTCTCCGATTCCATTAATAGTTGGTGATATAACAGTTAAAGTAAACGCAGAAGACTCCGACTCTGGAATTGACAGAGTTGAAATTACAATTAATGGATTTCTAATGGATAATGAACAATTTGTTTTAAATGAAGAACCTTATGAAATATTTTGGAATAAATTTGGATTAGGTCGATATGTAATTAAAGCAGTAGCATATGATTTAGAGGGGAAAAGCAACGAAGACAGTATTACAGTAAGAAAATTTTTCTAACGTTTTACATTTGGTGTCTCTAATAGAGATTTTTAAATAGGGGAGTTTTATTACATGTGTTAACAAGTCACTTAGGAGCATAATTTTATGAGAGAAGGTAAAAAAGAAAGATGTGTACTAACTAGTGTAATTGAAACAGAGCTTGACATACTTAAACGTCATATTAATGTATTAAAAACACTAAAAGAAAATCAACCTATGGGCATTATTAAGCTTTCTGAGCTAACAGGATACCCACAGCACATGGTTAGATATTCTCTTAGAATACTTGAGCAAGATGGCCTAATTGAGCCTTCTCCGCATGGTGCAATAACTACAGATGAAGTTGGAAAAACAATAATACTTCTTAAAAAAACACTAGAAAATATTGTTAATAAAGCAGAGGAATTGAAAAAAAACCTGTAAAAGTTTAATTTTAGTTTGCCGAGGTAACTCAGTTGGGAGAGTGCACGGCTGAAGACCGTGATGTCGTGGGTTCAAGTCCCACTCTCGGCACTAGGGATAATGATATTATCTATCTTCAATCTTGATGTTTTGTGCCTCGTAAATATTAATAGAAATTGACTCATTAATCGAATGGTTTTAATGCTTTAAAAAACATTAATTATATAAGCTATATTCTAAGTAAATTTCACTAAAAATTTTTAAAGCAAGATTTTAAAAATACAAAAATAATCTCATAAAAATTAGTTTCTCCTTATAACATAAATTTGTATAATAATAAAATTGGTAAGGGCATTGAATAATAATAACCTATTTCCACTCTCAAGGACAGTGACAGTATGTCAATTAAAAAATATTAAGAATAGTATCTTTTAACAGATTTATACTACAATAATTTGTTGACAAATTATGGTCAAAATCTCAAATTATTATAAAAATTTAATTTATATAAAAAGAAAAAAGAATTTATCTTTTTTTCTTAATCGAAATTTACCAATATCAATTGGTTCGATACTCTGCGAATAATATTAGTATTATTTATAAGGTTAGAGTTGGATTTTTATCAAAAAGTTAATCAGAGGGTTTGTCAATTTGTATTTCCTATTGAGTACATATTGTATGGGCTCATAAGAATAGGACGTTATTACGCCACTACCAGTAGTTACAAGAGCAAAGGGTTGTTTACCTATAGGAATATTTGTCCCAACGACTTTCACTGTCCAATTTCCAACCTTTATGTCTGGTGGAATAATCAATACACATTCAACAACGTTTCGATCATCTCTAGTACCACCAGTCGTAGAGTGCCCTGGATTTTGACCAGAAAAAACATTGCCTAAATAGATGTTACCATCTGGATCTATAACTTGAAGATCGAGATCATTTACAAGGGCTGGTTCAGCATAAGGCATGGCGGGATAGTCTGTCCAAACCAAAGTTATTTCAAAAGGTTCAGTTGCATCAGTAACTTCAATTTTATACTCTATTTGTTCTCCGGTGTCTAAACCTATGTTGTTATCCACGACCCCTAATCTTTTTGAGTCACCTTTAAAATACAAACAGTTATCTAAATGGATCCTGCCCCATCCCTGGTTGCAATTTGGATAAAAATTCCATTCATTTTTATAAGCCTCTTGTCCGGTGATCTCTACTGCCCCATTTACCAACATAGCCTTTAGTAATGCAGCAGAAGGTGTAAATGAATCACTAGAATTCTTTATCCCAGATGGATGCCAGCCCTCCATGAAATATTGTCTAATTAATGCAGCTGCACCAGCTATTACAGGTGTGGACATACTGGTACCATATAAGAGCCGATACTTATCAGAGGTACTCTTTCTTGCTGATATTAAGCTTAATCCTGGAGCCAAAACGGTGGGTTTTATTCTACCATCAGCACATGGACCCAAACTACTGAAGTAAGCTAAATTATTGGGATCATAACTCGGTTTATCTAAAACAATGTTCTGTGTCGCACCGCAACTGACAACATTTTTCGCTACAGCTTCTGGACGTAGTAAGCCTGGTCCTTCAATACCATAGTTACCTGCGGAACGTAAGATTAAAAAGTCTTTATGCTTCCACATAAAACTGTCGCACATTCTAGCTGCATTAGTATAGATATCTGTATGCGGCTGGGTACCCCAACTATTAGAATGTATTCTAGACCCATGAATATACGCAGGTTGATATATATTGTCATAGTTGGATGGAACGTACCATTTCCAGTCCTTTTCTATATCAGCGATGATTAATTTACCACCAAATTGCATGCCATCATACTTGTTCACATCGTAAACATCATAAATTGGTGCATCTCCCGCAATTGTACCTGAAACATGGGTTCCGTGTCCATCTTTATCGTCATAATCACCGAGAGCCTTGTTATTTTCCACGGGAAAAAAATAATAAAGTACTTTTCTGTGACTTGGATTTATCAAACCAAAATTAAATTTTTTGTCAGGATCATCAAAAGCCTCGTGAATGAAATTACTTCTGTCATCATCACTATCCAAACCACTATCACAAATAGTGATAATCTGATTTTGACCATGAAGATTATGAGCAAATATGGGTCTGCTATCTGGGATATTAGACTGTATAACCCAACTGGCTTGATAATTATCTGGCGATCCTTGGGTCCATGATTCTACCCATAAAACACCTAAGATATTAGCAATTTCTATAATTTTTGAGGCGCTGATTTGTGTTTTAATTATTCCATTTACATATGTTTCCCCTGAATACAAAATATTGCCACCTGTTTCTTCAATAGCTGCTGCAATTACATCTATGTCTTCTCCCTTAAAAACAAGTATTGTAAGATTAACCAGACCTGTTATATTCAATAATTCAGGCGATAATTTGTATGCAGGTTGATATATGCCAATCCATTGGATAAAACTTAGGTTTTCAATTTTTGTTTTTGCTATGCTGTTCATTTTTACAATAAAGGAATAGTGGGGAATATAATCATAAATTATTCCTCCTAACTTTTGTAATTGATCTTTCCATTCTTTTTTTATTGGACCCATAAATTGCACAAGATAATAATTTTCCTCTCCTGGCAAAAATGTATCTGTCCGTAAATTTTCCGGGAGTTTTGGTTCTCCAAACCTTGTGTCAAATTCATAAGACGCTATATTAATTATAGAATTTTCTGATGATGAGTGCCGTACCCAGACTTCTATACAATTCTTCCTGATGCTTGATGAATTGCAATTATTATTTATAAACCCAGGAAAAATGTTTGCTGTAATAAATACTATGCCTAATCCAATAAATAAGCCTTTTCTAGAATAACCATCCTTCATTTTTTCTTCCTCTCCAAACAAAAATAATAATTGAGATATAAAAAGTACATTTAAGTATTGTGATAAATTTTTTTATAAGAATGTTATATATATTAAAATATTCATATTAAATGAAATCGGTAACACAGAGGTAATTAAATTAATTTTATTTTAAAATTATAAAACCTTTGTTTTAATATAGGGAGGAAATTGTATTTGATGATATCACTCTGAGATATGTCCAAAGGAGTTATGTATGCGAGTTATCAAAAGTTTTGAATGTGGTAAACGATTTTTCAAACTATGAGGGGTATTGTTCATAATTATCTACATAAACATCTAACCTTAGGTTTGACTCCAGCCTTTTTTGCTGATGTTAATTAGAAGATTTCATGGTATAATCTTGTTGGATTTTTTGAGAAAATTGCTCAAATTTCTTGAGATCTAATAAAATTTATCATAAATATAGTGTAAAATATGCCTAAAACCATGGTTTTATTAACAATTAATTTAATAGATTCATAATAGAAAGTTATATAAATAAGTAATAAAATGTGAAATAATGTGTTAGAATGGTGGGGAAAAATTATTCAAGTAAAGTATGTAGTGTAATAGTTACCGTTCTTATCATTGTTCTCCTTATAATGGCACAAAATGTAGTTAACGCTAACAGTATTGCAGGCATCATAACTACACACAAATCTATAAAAATAGATGTACCAGAAGATCTCAAAGTAACTGTGTCAACTGATAAACTCAAATATTTTATTGGTGAACCAGTACAAGTAATAATAAAATTAACTAATACCGGAGATGAAGATATTACTATTGAATTTCCAAATAGTCAACTAGCTGATTTTAGTATAGTAAATGAAAATAATAAAAATATATATTTATGGTCAAATGGTAAAGGATTTCCTGATGTAATTACACCTTTGACGATTCTTGGAGGTGAAACAGTGAAATTACTTAATGATGATTGGGATCAGGTCGATAATAGTGATGTGCAGGTGTCACCGGGTAATTACAGGATTAATGGATGGATGGTTAAATATTATTGGAATGGCGATATTATTTATCCTGAAATACATGGTGTCCCGATTGATATTGATATAACAAAAAAAGGTAAAATGGATATGACAAAGTTACAACAAGGATATCTATATCCTTTTAATATAGAACTCATTCGTTTTCATTTTCCTATTGAGTTAATAAGGAACTATATCCTAATGAAAATTGCATTGCATGATTAATTGTTTTAAAAAGAAAAGTATTCTAAAATTATATAAAAGCAAGGTCTTGTAAATATAATAATAAATG
>CP070836.1:116245-132815 GCA_020341795.1 Thermoplasmatales archaeon | reverse complement strand
ATAATATCCCAAAGATGTCATAAAGCAAACAATATAAGGATTTTGTTTTAAATAAACGATAATTTTACTACGTTCATCATGTTTATTAAGAAAGATATCTGCTTTTATGGTTTTATAACCAAGCTTTGAAATATCGATATTTGTTCTATAACCTTGAATAATATCTAACTTAGTTAATTTTTTTAGCCTATACAATACTACGTTTGTTGACACTTTAAGTTTTTTTATTATATCAATAAGCGAAAGTCGTGCCTGTGAAGCAATAATTTGTAAAAGTTGATAGTCTAGTTCATCAATTGGAGTTATAGATCCCCTACCTGTAATTTCGAATTTTTCATTTTGCGGTTTTTTATTTTTATCAATAAGATAAGATGGTCTAAATGAAATTGCTTGTATTTGAAAGACAAATGTTGGGTTTTTAAAATATACTCCATAAGTATTAAGTGTTTTTTCCCAAAAAGAATAGAATTGGTTTAAGTTTTTTACCCAAAATATAACATCTAGATCAAATGTTCCTTCAATTGTACATACCAACCATGTTGTTTTATTCTTAATGAAGTACTCAATAATTTCTCTTTTAATGCTGGAAGTGACATTTTGATATTTCGTATAAAACTTTAAAACCATATAACCAAGTTTGTGTGAATCGATGACGGTGTAATAATTATTAATGATCCCATGTTTCTCAAGTCGTTTTATACGATATTGAACTGAGTTTTTATGCAAATCGACTTTTTTACTAATTTGCGGTATTGATTGTCGTGAATTTATGTCAAGTTCATATAAGATTTTTCTATCTTTTATATCAATCTTCATCATAATTATTGTATGTAAAATTAAATATATTATAAATGTTTCTTATTTTATACAAATTTTTGAAAAAAACTTTTTTATATAACTTTTTTTTTTAATATTTAGAGGAAAATAAAGAATTGAATTATAAATATAAAAAAATGTGAGGTCATAAAATGATAAATAATATTCTTAAAAAAGGATTGATAACAGCAATAATATTACTCTTCATCGGATCTGGATTAGCATCAGGATACAATGTGATTAGCTCATCTTCTAAATGCAATTGTCAAACAATTGAACATACAAAAAGCGAATATATTTTTAATGCAAAATATCCTACTATGAAACCGATTCCTATCGAGCCTATAAATCCTGACACTAGTATTCTAGATATTACCATTGTTGATACCCCAGATGAATTCAGCTGGAAAAACATAGACGGAAAAGACTGGACAACACCAGCAAGAAACCAAGGAAATTGCGGTAGCTGCTGGCTATTTGGAGCAATGGGAGCATTAGAAAGTGTTATAAAAATAAAAGAGGGTTGCGCTAATCTATATCCTGACCTTTCTGAACAATACGTACTATCATGTATACCTGAGGCAGGAAGTTGTAATGGAGGAGATCCTTATAATTGTGCTTTTTCCTATATTATGAGCACGCCGGAAAACAAACAAAACGGTGTTATTTTAGAAAAGTGTTTTACCTATCAATCCAATTTCGGTTATACACCCCAATGTGATGAGAAAGATGAGGATTGGGAAGAATTTCTCGTACCAATATCTGATTTTTGGCAATCAGGATTTTGGAATATTAACAATCCTGATCTTATAGACAACATAAAAACTTTGATTTATACAAAAGGTCCTGTTTATTCGCTTTATTGGGTAAGCGAATATTTTAAAAAATGGGGAAGTTTCCATCATAAACCAACAGATTATTATAAAGATTTAAACGAAAATTGCCCAAACTATGTAAATCATGGGATTACAATAGTAGGTTGGAAGGATGATCCCTCTATAAGAAATGGTGGCTATTGGATAGTTAAAAATAGCTGGGGATCTGAATGGGGCTATGACGGCTTTTTCAACCTTGAATATAATTGCCTGAATATGGGTGCCTTTGTCGCATGGGTCGACTATGACCCAAGTAGCTTTGACTGGCCTGCTGATCCTCATTCACCAAGTTCACCAAGTATCAAGGGTCCAATCAGCGGGAGCCCCGGAAAACAATATGAATACAAAGTTAGCTCATCAGACCCGGATGATGATCTTATCTATTATACTATAAATTGGGATGATGGAAGTGTCGAAAAATGGCTTGGACCATACGCCTCTGGAGAAGAAATAAGCTTTAATCATTCATGGACTGAAAGGGGAAAATATAATGTTAAAATAAAAACAATTGATGAATGGGGTTCACAGAGCAACTGGGCGACTATATCAGTTACCATGCCAAAAAACAAACAGCTAATTGATATACCAATTTTAAAAATCATTTCACAACTATTGGATTTTTTTAAATTTACCAATCAATAAATAAAAACCTACTAGCTATGATAAATTTACTATTACCATCTATTAATATGAATCATTTTTACAAGACTTTTTCTTTTATTACTTTGTGTAACTATTTTTGCTAGTTTTCCAACAAAACGTTTTCTTTCTGCAGCATAACCAAGTGGTGTTAAGGCAATAACTCTTATATTTTCAGGGATTTCAAGGATTTCTTTTACTTTTTTTTCATTAAAACCCCCAATCCAACAAGTCCCTAGTCCTTTATCTGTGGCTGCTAAAACAAGATGCTCTAATGCAATAGATACATCTACAATAAAATAATCTATATCATTTCTAAAACCACTTTTTTTTGGATCTCCACAAGCAACAATAATAACTGGAACATTTTTTAACCAACGATTTATGATACTAGTTTTTGATAAATCTTTTATAATTTTTTTATCCTTTACAACTATAAACTGCCAACATTGTTTATTTGTCCATGAAGGCGCAAGTCGTGCGCATTCAAGTACAAAATTTATCTTTTCGTCTTCAACTTTTCGATTTATATAATCCCTGATACTCTTTCTGGATCTAATTACACCCTCAAACTCCATTATAGATCACCTTTATCAAAATTGGTAACCAATTATTGTATAAAACCCTGCCAGATTCGAATATTAACAATAATATATAGCATTTTTTTTCTCTTTTAAAATATTAAAATCGAGAAAACTCTTAAATATTAGAAATATGAGCATACGTGAACGGTGATTATAGAAATGAAATTGTTATATTAAAATGAATATGAAAAAACTCTTTAAGAGTTAATGAAAAAACTGTTTGGGGAAGCACCAACAGAATCAAACTATTATATAATTCAAACCACGATCAAAGCTAATCTGCGAACAAACTATTTAAATACTGACAATGCCAGTAAATACCAAGTCTCAACCGCAGAACACTAGTTATAATATTTAGTAGGTGTTATATTGAAATGGAATATTGCTTCCAATACTTAATGAGATTAGTATACGATTCTATGCACTGTTAACAAAGATAATTTAACAAACTTTAATGATATAACTAAGGAAGAAATAAGATCATTGAACACAGTCTAAGTAATTGTTCCAATACACCGATTGTTTTGTATACCAAAAAAGAATATAAAATAAGTAAACCAAAACTAATAATTGGAGAAGGGGATTTATACGAACCCCCCTCCAGACAAAACACGTTTGAGGTTTAGGTAAAGGTATCTTAAAAATAACATCTTTTATAATTAAAACTGTTATTACATAAGTCTTGCTTTACAATAGAGTTATAAAAGAAAAGTGTTATTCAGGATTGATAAAAACTATAAGGTGAAATTATGGGTAGAAGACAAACCATGATGGAAAAATACAAACAACAAATGAAAGCATATCGTAAGAAAAGAATGATACAAGACAATACTCCATTTCTACCTCCAGATGGTAATGTATATGTAATGAATTCACTTGATGCAACTAAAAAAATAAAAGCAGAAGTACTAAAAACACGGACAAAACAACACAGGGAGGTAATTGATAGTTTAAAATGTCCAGTATGTGGAAATCCTATGGAATGGGAAAGCCATTGGGAAGGATTCATCTGTGTCAAACATGGAAAAAAAGCAATATATGAACTTGTAGAAGGAGATTAAAAATTTTTTAATATCCTTTAAGTAATAGTTATTATATTAATGGTTGGTGAGATTTTAAAATGGTTGAAGAAAAAATTGGAATAGTTGAGCATTTCTTCAATAAAGTAAGCGTAGCCGCAATAAAGATCACAAATGGTGAGTTAAAAATAGGAGACACCATACATATCGTTGGTGCACATACCGATTTTACACAAAGAATCGATAGCATGGAAATCAACAGAAATCCTGTAGAAACTGTAAAAGTAGGTGACGATGTCGGCATCAAAGTAAAAGACAGGGTACGCGAGCATGACGTAGTATATAAAATTCCAGAGGAATAAAAAATGAAACAATTAGCAGAAGTAAGAACATTACGGGTAAATAGATATATGATAATAGATGAAGAACCATGTAAAATAATGAATATTACCACATCAAAACCTGGTAAACATGGTGAAGCTAAAGCAAGAATAGAGGCAATAGGCATTTTTGATGGTCAAAAAAGAAGTGTTGTCCATCCAGTGAAACACAAAGTACATGTACCATTAATCGACAAACGAAATGCACAAGTAGTAGCTCTCATGGGTAAAAACGTACAACTTATGGACATGGAAACCTATGAAACATTTGAAATGCCAATACCTGATGAATTCAAAAGTAATCTACAACCTGGAAATGAAATATCCTATCTAGAAGCACTTGGTCGTAAAAAAATTACAAGAGCTTAAAAAAACCTGTTTTTCTATTTTTATTTTTCTTATTTTCTAATATGTTTTTATAAAGAAAAAAATAAAACCTTTCTATCGTTATTCAAAAACTGATTTCTTATGAAATTTCCAAACTATTTCGCAGATGCAGAATCAAACTATAAAGATTCAGAATTTGTCATATTTGGAGTACCATATGACAAGACATCTTCATTCAGATCCGGAGCAAAAGAAGGACCAAAAGCTATAAGACAAGCAAGTTGGAACTTTGAAACCTTTAATTTTAAAACAGGTGTAGATCTAAAAAATATAAATTTTCATGATTATGGTGATTTGAATGTTACAGATAATTCTCCTAAAGTCATGGTTGAAAAAGTAAAATATTTTACAAAAAAATTACTTTTAGTAAACAAAATCCCATTATGTTTAGGAGGAGAACATTCAATAACTTCAGGAATTATACAAGCATATCCAAAAGAAATCTCAGTTATTTGTCTTGATGCTCATATTGATTTCAGAGAAAAATATGAAGACAATAAATACAATCATGCATGTGTAAATAGACGTATTTCAGAACATATCGGTGTTGAAAATCTAGCAGTTCTTGGGATACGCTCTGCAGAAAAAAAAGAATTTGAAGATGCAAAAAAACAAAATTTGTTCTATGTTGATTCAAATGAAATAAAACAAAATGGAATTAAAAATGCATTAAAAAATTCATTTTCAAATTTTAAATATAAAAAATTCTATCTAACAATTGACATAGACGTGCTTGATCCTGCATACGCTCCTGGAACAGGGACACCTGAACCATTTGGCCTTACACCTTCTGATATAGTTGAATGTATTGATTTTTTATCATCAAACCTTATTGGTTTTGACATAGTTGAAGTATGTCCACCATTTGATAAAGGTGAAACAGCAATAACAGCTGCCAAAATTGTCAGATATGCTATTGAAAAAATATGGTCAGGAAAACAGAGGTAGCTTAATATATTATGATTTTATTCAACTCTGACATGCAAACAGAAAAATTAGCCGTAGCAGGACTTGTAATAATTATTGTTATTGCATTATCCGCATATATAATAACAAATGAGGACATTATTGGAAATTTATTTGAAGATAAAGAACCTAAACCTAATGAAGGTGTAATTGAACTTGGTGACTGCGTTGATATTCATTATGTTGGAAAATTATCTGATGGAGAGGTTTTTGATAGCTCATATAACGACTCAGAAAATAAAACCGGTGGAACTCCTGCAAAATTTTTCATGAGCTATGATGAATTTGAAAATCCATCAGATGATTATTCACAATATATGCATGGAATAGAGGGATTTGTTGAGCAATTAATCGGAATGTCTGAAGGAGAAAGTGCAATATTTGATCCAATTCCACCCGAGAAAGCATATGGAGCAATTCCAAAAATTGGAGATATTATTCAAATCTCAAATGAATCACTTGAAAACGATATAAAACTTGAATTTATTGATATACAAGAAAATGTAAGCCTACCAGAAGAATACGCTGGTTTTGGCTTTGCAGATCCAACAACACTATATGTCGTCAAAGATCAAACACACTTTGTAGGTGAAAAAATGACATTTCACCTAGCATGGGAAAATTCAAGCGTTGTCACAAAGATGAATGATACAACAATATGGACTTATACAACACCACCAGAAGATAAAACAACAGATTTTACATGGATTAGTATAGATCCAACAACAGGTCAAACAATCACATATTGGGAAAACAAAAGTAGCGCAGAAGTAAATGACACACATATTGTGATTACACATTCACCTGAAATAGGTGAAAATATTAGCTTGGCTGTCGAATATTACCCGATAACTTATACAGTTGTAAATCTTACAGAGGATAAAATTAACCTTAGCTATGATGATGATGAAGATGGAAACCTATCATACTATGAAATAGATAGAACTATAACAATTGTAAGAAATGAAACACAGGATATAGTATTTTACTTCCCACCCGAGTTTTTAGATTACCTTATTAATTATATTTTCAATCCACTAGACCCAACAATAAACTATAGCCTTGATCATCCATTATCTGGCAAAGAATTATACTTTGAAGTTGAAATTGTTAAAATTTATAAAAATTGTCAGGAAAGCTGAGATTTAATCTCACTTTCTAATATTTCTAAAAATTCTTCCTCCTTACCTTTTGGTATAGTTGCACCTGCAGCAATACTATGACCACCACCTACACCATTGAAGACTCTAGCTGCTTTTTTCAAGGCATGTGAAAGATTCAAACCACGTTCAACTAGTTCTTGTGTTCCTCGTGCTGAAACTTTTATTTCACCATCACCTTTATCAGCAAATCCAACAACGGGTATATCGCTACTAACTTCCTCAGAGTTTAAAAGCATATTTGTAATAATTCCAACTATTGTATCACGAACACCTGTACCAGCATGGAAAAATTGGAGATATTTTCTTTTATTGATTCCCTCTTCACGGACAAATTGCAATCCTTCTACCAGATTAGCTCGATGACCAAGTAATAGTGATCTTGCTTCATCAAAAAACTTTAAACGATCACCAAGACAAACCTGAAGACCAACATCACATTTACCATAACGTGCTGTTGAGTTTAAAAGCGTAGCAAACTCTTTTGCTTCATGAACCTCTGTACCTTCCTCTTCATTATTAAGAATATATACTTCTCCAAGGATTCTTTTAACATTTTTATGACCAAAACCCTTCATTAACAGAAGTTGTGCAATATTTGAAACAATAATACTTCTCTCAGATTTATTAAGATCAATCCATCGACGGTAATTATCACCATCCTGTATTCGAATACCGATTTCCTGTAGAAACGAAATACACGATTGTTCACGACCAGTAACACCTGGGATAATCGGGTCATTAGCATATTGCAGTAGTTTGATAATTGAACGAGTTTCACGTCCAAAATATCTAATATCTATTTTTGAGTTAATAATCCCAATTTTTTCCCCATCCCTTAATATATCTCTATTTATACCAATAAGTTTCCCATATCGGCGATCCTGCAGATCTCCGCATGCTCCAATAATAGCAAGTGGAGATAAATCAATATTTTTTTTATCAACTGCTTTTGATACTAAATACGTGGTCCCAGCACCACTTATTTCAAAACCTCCATCAAAACCAAAAAGATGAGGATTTAAATGAAAATTTTTATCAGAATTTTCTGGGCATTCATGATGATCGGTAATAATTTTATTAATCTCTGGATAATCAATTGAAATATTACTTCCAAGATCAGTAAACCATACAAGCTCATAGTTTTCATTAATCAATTGTTCAAACACGTTTTCATCAAGTTGTTTAACAAACTCTATTGATACTTCTTTATAAAGTCTTTCACATGTTTTATAAGCAATTGATCCAGCTGTAATTCCATCAGCATCGATATGAGTTATTATATGAACTTTCTCAGAATTTTTTATAATTTTAGCTATCTCAATTGCTCTATCATGCAAAAGAACCCACCAACATATTGTGTAATACTAAAGCATAAAAGAATCTTTCTAAATAATATAAAAAAAGAGAATAAATAAAAAATAAAAAAAATGAATAAAATTATTGATTTTCTGCCATTTTTTTGTATTTCTGATATTTAATATTCACATCTTTTTCAAGTTTCTCATGAAGTTTTTTTGCCTCATCCGGAAAAGTTCGAGTAAGTACATTATATCTTATTTCACCCATTATGAAATCACGAAGTGTACCATTTGGTTCTTTACAGTCAAGTTGAAATGGATTTTTTCCTTCATCTGCAAGTCTTGGATCATAACGATATAATGGCCAGTATCCTGATTCAACTGCAAGTTTTTCTTCTTCTTGGGTTTTTCCCATACCTTTTTTGATTCCATGATTTATACATGGAGCATATGCAATAATCAAGGATGGTCCTGGATATGATTCTGCTTCTTTTAATGCTTTAAGAAGATGGTTTTTATTTGCACCCATTGCAACTGATGCAACATAAACATATCCATATGTCATAGCCATTAGACCAAGGTCTTTTTTCTTTGTTTTTTTACCTGAAACTGCAAACTTTGCAACACTACCTATAGGTGTTGCTTTTGAGGACTGCCCTCCCGTGTTTGAATAAACCTCTGTATCCAATACAAGTATGTTTATATCTTCCCCCATTGCAAGTACATGGTCAAGACCACCATAACCGATATCATATGCCCAGCCATCTCCACCAACTGACCATATAGATTTTTTTGTAAGCATTGTTCTAGACTGCCATATTTCATTTAATAATCCATCATCATGTTTATCTTTAAGAAGAGTCTTTATTTTATTCCCCCATTCTTTTGAGCCATCTGCATCATCTTTTAACCTAAGCCATTTATCAAATGCTTCTTTTAAATCATCCGTTGCTTTTTCTTTTGCTTTATTAATGATATCTGCAAGTTTATTTCGTCTGTAATTTATTGCAAGTACTATTCCAAAACCAAATTCAGCGTTATCTTCAAAAAGTGAGTTTGCCCAAGATGGTCCGTGTCCTTCTTCATTAACTGTAAATGGTACTGATGGCGCAGATCCTCCCCATATACTTGAGCATCCTGTAGCATTTGCAATTATCATTCGATCTCCAAAAAGCTGTGTTGCAAGTTTTAAATAAGGTGTTTCACCGCAACCTGCACATGCCCCTGAAAATTCTAAAAGAGGTCTAATAAACTGTGAGCCTTTTACACTGTATTTGTCGAAATTACCAGTTCTAATTGGTATAGTTTCTGCATATTTCTGATTAGGAACTTGTACAAGTTGTGTTTCAAAAGGTTTCATAATAAGCGCTTTTTCTTTTGATGGACAGATATCTGCACAGTTACCGCAACCGACACAATCCTCAGGGTATACTTGTATTCTAAAGCTAAGACTTTCAACACCTTTTCCAACTGCTTTTTTTGCAGTGAATCCTTCTGGAGCTCGTCCAAGTTCTTCATCGTTTGTTAGTACTGGTCTAATTGCTGCATGTGGACATACCATTGCACACTGGTTACATTGAATGCAATGATCAATCTGCCACTCTGGGACATTTATTGCCACTCCTCTTTTTTCATACTTTGTTGTCCCTGTTGGAAATATTCCACCTGGTATAAACTTGCTAACCGGTAGATTATCACCTTGTTGTGCAAGCATTGGATCCATTACTTCTCGTATAAACTCAGGTCTATCTGGGTCTTGTAACTGTTCAGGTATTAGATTAATCCATGAATCAGGATAGTTGACCTCATATATTTGCCCTAGTGCTGCATCTACTGCTTTCCAGTTCATCTCAACTATGTCACGGCCTTTTTTACCATATGTTTCCTCTATTGCCTCTTTTAAATATTTTATTGCATCATCAACTGGTAAAACCTTTGAAAGTTTAAAAAACGCAGCTTGCATAACCATGTTAATTCTGCCACCAAGGCCAATATTTTCTGCAATTTTTACTGCATCTATATTGTAAAAATTAAGGTTTTTTTCTGCGATTTTTTTCTTAAGAGTTTTTGGTAGGTTTTTCTCCATCTCATTAAGTGTCCAGGAGGAATTAAGTAGAAATGTTCCACCGTTTTTTATACCTTCAAGTATGTCATATTTATCGATATATGAAGGATTATGACATGCTATATAATCTGCATCTTTTATTAAATATGTAGATTTTATAGGTACTTTTCCAAATCGAAGATGACTTATCGTGACTCCACCTGATTTTTTTGAGTCATATGCAAAATATCCTTGTGCATACATATCTGTTTTATCACCAATAATTTTTATTGCATCTTTGTTCGCTCCAACTGTTCCATCTCCACCTAGGCCCCAAAATTTACATTGTACAAGTCCTTCGGGTGTTGCATCAATCTCTTCAGTTATTGGAAGTGATGTAAATGTTACATCATCATTGATTCCAACTGTGAAATTGTTTTTCGGCTCATTCATAGCAAGGTTATCAAATACTGCTTTTGCCATGCTAGGTGTGAAATCTTTAGAACCCATTCCATATCTACCACCAACAATTTGAATATCTTTATTAGTATGTTGTAAAACTGCTGATACATCAAGATATAATGGTTCACCGTATGCTCCGCTTTCTTTTGTCCGATCAAGAACAGCAATTCGTTTTACTGTATTTGGTATCATTGTAAGAAAATGCGGAACAGAAAAAGGTCTATAGAGTCTTACTTTTAAAAGACCTACATTTCTTCCTTGTTTATTTAGATACTCAACTGTTTCCTCCGCTGCTTCTGAACCTGAACCCATCATAACAATAATGTGCTCTGCATCTGGTGCTCCAACGTAATCAAATAGGTGATATAAACGTCCGGTTAGTTTACCTACTTTTTCCATTTCTTCTTCAACTATTTGAGGTATAACATGATAAAACTTGTTTGCTGCTTCATTTACCTGGAAGTATATATCCGGATTCTGAGCAGAACCTCGCAAATGAGGTTTTTCAGGATTTAGCGCCCGATCTCTATGTTTTTTAATACCCTCCCAATCAACTAGTGGTGTTAAGTCATCATAGTTTACAAGTTCGATTTTTTGTATTTCATGACTACTTCTAAATCCATCAAAGAAATGAATAAACGGAATACTTGCTCGTATTGATGCAAGATGTGCAACTAATGCTAAATCATTAATCTCTTGTATTGATCCTGAAGCAATTTGTGCAAAACCGGTAGTACGTGCAGCCATTACATCCTGATGGTCACCAAATATTGAAAGAGCTTGTCCTGCAATTGCTCTGGCAGATACATGAAAAACTGCAGGCATTAATTCCCCTGATATTTTATACATATTTGGGATCATAAGAAGAAGACCTTGTGAAGCAGTGAAAGTTGAACAAAAAGCACCTGCTGAAAGTGCTCCATGTACTGCTCCTGCAGCACCACCCTCTGATTGCATCTCTTGAACTTTTAAGGTTTGACCGAAAATGTTTTTACGACCTTCAGCTGCCCATTCATCCACCATCTCACCCATCGGTGATGAAGGTGTTATTGGATATATAGCAGCTACATCAGAAAAAGCATAGGCAACATGAGCGGCTGCTGTGTTTCCATCAACTGTTTTAATGATTTTATGTCTCTTTTCATCGTTTTTTTTACTCTCACTAACTAATGTATTAACCATAATAAACACCTCTTATGGGTAAATACCCGTATACTGGTGTTATACATAAATATTTGCTATATTTAAGAAAGTTCTAATAAATATTTTAATAATGCACCAATAGATAAGGAATATATATAAATAGATATATCCAAAAATAGGAATGCTTAAATTATAGTGGGGATAATAATTTTTGGATATATGATTTAGAAAACTGTTAATATGTTCGCGGGAGCTAGGTCAACATGAAAAAATGTGAAATAGAATTTGAAGATGGCACCTAGATGAACTTTCTCAAAAATAACTGGGAATCACTATCACAAAAGCAAAAAGATACTATCATAAAATATGATGCCGACAATAAGATTAAAAACTACACTTTAACTACTCGAAGAACCATTATTACACTATTGATTCATCTTGGTTATAAATTTCCGAAGAGGCCTTATAAATTAATTACTGTATCTGATTATAAGAACTTCATAATAAACAAGAAGGGGATGTCACTAAACACTGCTAAGGCTTGTTTAAGACTGTTTTACAAATGGCTCCGCAAACGAGAATTAATTGAAGCAGAAGAGGATTTTTTCAAAGCCAGTAAATGTGAAACAAATGAAAAACAAAAAACTAAATTTTATAGTGACTTATTATAAATATTATAATATAACCTAAACACTTATATATACAGTTTATTATTTTATAACGAAAATATCTGGGGGTAAATTCAAATTTATGGTTAATCACAGACTGTATAACAAATCTTTATCATTTTTAATTTCTATATTATTGATTTCCCTTATTTTATTTACCTTTATAAAACCAGCCACCGGAGTTTATTTAAATCCTGGAGAACCAGATGACGCATCTGTCATTGAAAATGCAGATATTACTTTTGAAGATGTCACTTTAACAATTAGAGGGCCAGAGAAAATTCCTATTATTTATCTCAAGTTTTCGATCTTTGATTACGACGATAATCAAGAGATAGCTTATGTAAAATTTTTTGTGGATGGTGAAAAAACCCAGGAGTCCCCATCAGGATCATTTTCGGTTGAATGGAAAAATCCTTTTTCAAATGGCTACTATGGCTATGGTTACAGATGGGGTTTTGATGAAAATGAGGGAACAGTTTACGATTTTGGTTATGGATATGGATATGGTTATGGTAATCCAAGTTATACTGATATATCTTTTCTTTATGATATAACATATTCTACAAGTAAAGTTGGAAAATTTTATGCAAAACTTTATGTTGAATCAGGTACACATACATTTACTTCAGATCAAGGAAAATCATTCATTGTTACTTCTGAATCATTACCATCAATTATTTATGTTGATATTAATAATATAGAAGGACCCTGGGATGGCTCAGAGGGCTCACCATTCAATAAAATACAAGAAGGTGTCAATGCAGTTGAACCAGGTGGAACAGTTATTGTCTCTAAAGGTAAATATATTGAGAAAGTTGTAATAACCAAATCATTAAATTTAATCGGCTCTGGAGCTGAAAATACAATAGTTGAATATACAGATTACGACCATGTTTTTCTAATCACAGCAAATGATGTTAATATTAGTGGATTTACTGTGAAAAAAGCAGATTTAGATGGAAAAGCGGGTATATACTTACAGGGAGTAGAAAATTGTAATATTTCAAATAATAACTTAACTAGCAATTATAATGGAATTTTAGCGAGGAATTCAAATAATAACATCATTAAACATAACAATATCTTTTCAAATAGTGCAGATGGAATTTATCTAAGAGTATCAAACGAAAATATATTAGAAAATAATAACGTATTCTCAAATAATAATTATGGAATCTATTTCTATGAATCTAGTAATAATATGGTAAAAGAAAACAATATTTTTTTAAACGATGTTGACGGGTTCAGTCTTGATCTGTCAAACAATAATACAATAAAAGAAAATTTTGTAACTGACAATGACAATAATGGAGTCAATATTGAAAATTCATTTGATAACATAATCGATAGTAATTTTATATCAGAAAATTTCAATAATGGAATCATATTTGAAGGGGGGGCAAGCAACATTCTTACAAAAAATAATATCTCAACAAATTACGAAGATGGCATTTACTTTTTAGGTTCATCTGCTAACATGTTTATAGATAACTACATCTCATCAAATAACAAGAAGGGGATAAACTTTCGATTCTCATCTGACAATGAACTTACTGATAATAGGATAATATCAAACAAAGAGTATGGAATTTATATGCATTCTTCAGATAATAATTTGATATATAACAATTACTTCAATAATCTAATCAACGCTTGGGATGATGACAATAATCAATGGAATATTTGGGGAACTCCGGGAATAAATATTATTGGTGGACCATATATTGGTGGTAACTATTGGCATGACTACGAAGGTTTAGATTTAGACGGAGATGGCCTAGGTAACACCATGATACCATACAACTCCCAAGGTAATATCATTAATGGTGGGGACAATAACCCATTGACAATAACAAATATCAATAATCCACCAAACAAACCAAATCGGCCATCAGGACCAACAAAAGGAAAGGAAGGAACAAGCTATAATTATTATACAGTAACATCTGACCCAGATGGAGATGAAGTATCTTATTTATTTGACTGGGGAGATGGAACAAATAGTGGATGGACAACCCCTCTTTCTTCAGGACAAACTGTGATATTATCTCATACATGGGATCGAGAAGGAACTTTTAAAATAATGGTTAAAGCAAAAGATAAATATAATTTTGAAAGTGAATGGTCAGATTCATTATCAGTAAGTATGCCAAAAAGCAAAAATAAATTACAGATGTTATTCTTTGAAATTTTAAATAAACTCTTTGAGAGATTTCCTTTTCTTGAAAAAATTATCATATCTCTACAGTGTTTGAAAGATATTTTTTCACGATATTTAGCCAATTTGGAGGTGAAGGATAATCAAATTGGGACACCTTAGACCAGATACAACCGATAAAAAGGATTTATCAATCATAATACCTGCTTTTAATGAAGAAAAAATCATTTATAAAAACCTTGGAAAAACAGATGAAGCATTAAAAAATATACTGCAAAAACATGGATATACTTATGAAATAATAGTTGTTGATGATGGATCAACAGATAACACCTACAAAGAAGCTTTAAATGTATCAGAAAACAGTGTAAATATAAAGGTAGTAAATTATAAGAAAAATGGTGGAAAGGGAAAAGCATTAAAATATGGTTTTAAATATTGTAATGCTAGATATGTTACCTTTATTGATGCTGATTTAGATCTACATCCTAATCAAATATCTCATTTTATTGAATATATGGAAGAAAACAATGCTGATGTAGTAATTGGTTCGAAAAGACATCCTCTTTCGATTATTAACTATCCAACTTCTAGAAAGGTATTAAGTGGTGGGTATCACCTTTTAACAAGACTTCTTTTTCACCTTGACTTGAGTGATACTCAAACTGGTTTAAAATTGTTTAAAAATGAAGTTTTAAAAGAAATACTGCCAAGAATTTTATGTAAAAAATATGCTTTTGATCTAGAGCTACTAGTCAATGTTAAAACTAGAGGTTGGAAAATAACTGAAGCACCTATTGAACTTAATTGGCAGAGGGCTAACAACAGATTAAAACTACAGGATATGTGGCATCTAGGTCTTGATACAGCTGCGATTTTTTATCGATTGAAAATTAAAAAACATTATCAAGATAGGCAATATTTTTATCATTTTAAGTTATTAAAGGATTACATTAGTGTGAAAAAATGAATATCCTGCTTTTCAATTGGCGTGACATAAGTAATCCAGTCCATGGTGGTGCTGAAGTATTTACCCATGAAATGATAAAAAGATGGGTGAAGAAAGGACACAATGTTACTATGTTTTCATCTGCTTTTGAAGGATGTAAAGATGAGGAAATCATTGATGGAGTTAAGATAATACGTGCTGGTGGTAAATATACTGTCTATACACAGGCTAAGAAATATTATAAAAAATTTTTTTCAAAAGATGATTTTGACATTATCATTGATGAGATAAATACACGTCCATTTTTCACACCAGGTTTTGTTTATAATAGAACTAAAATAGTTGGACTTATTCACCAACTAGCACGTGAATTTTGGTATTATGAAACCTCTTTTCCAATTAGTTATCTTGGTTATCATTTTTTTGAAGATAGATGGCTTAAAAAATATCTAGATATTCCGATGGTAACTGTCTCTAATTCAACAAAGAAGGATCTTATTGATTTAGGATTTAAAAATATATATCTAGTAACTGAAGGAATCAAGTTTAAACCATTTGAAAAAGTTCCAGAGAAAGAAGAAAATCCAACTATTATTTTTCTTGGTAGATTGAAACCTGCGAAAAGACCTGATCATGTAATTAAAGCCTTTGAAATTGTTAAAGAAAAAATTCCAAATGCAAGACTTAATATCGTTGGAGATGGTTATTTAAGAAAAAATTTAGAACAAAGTGCAGGTGATGGAGTAAAATTTTTTAGATATGTTTCAGAAGAAGAAAAAATCAAGTTGTTATCCAGAGCATGGCTTATGATTCATCCTAGTGTGAGAGAAGGATGGGGCATTAATGTAATTGAATCAAATGCTTGTGGAACACCATGTATTGCTTATGATGTTGGTGGATTAAGAGATTCAATAAGTGATGGAGAAACAGGAATTTTAATTAAAGAAAATGGAAATATAAAACAGTTAGCAGATGCTATTTATGAGTTTTTAACAGATGATGTAAAAAGAGATAAT
>CP070836.1:112214-116145 GCA_020341795.1 Thermoplasmatales archaeon | reverse complement strand
ACTTTCTGTCTATATATGGTATTGGAGATTGAGGGAATTAAATGGATAAAAAAAAATTTGACTAATTAGCAGGATTTATATATCTATAATAATTAAATATAAGGTTGACTTGCTGGTTTGTGAACACCCTTCTCTAAGGTTTTTCACCCGATCTATTACAATTTTCACGAAGTTTGATTTTAGCATATTCTTCTCACAAAAAACCTTTTTTTTTAATTAAGTAAGCTAATAATTAACACGATCCTGAAGTATAAATGAGATTTTTAATAAGAAAAACTGCTTGTTAAACGCTTATTTTTTTTATTAGGTTACCTTTTAATAATTTATAATTGATATTTTATTTTTTCACAAAATTTAAAATATGACATTTTATTACAAGGCTTTAAAAAATCTCATATTAGGCAGGTAAAAAATGAACGGGAAAATATATTTTACAAAAAAAACGCTAGTGTTATCCATTATGTTGATGTTGGTTTCTAGTATTTTTGTATTTCCATCAGGTGCTAATGGTGGAGGTACATATGACTATGTCATAATTACAACAAAGGATATTGTTGAAAACAGTCAAGAACTAGATTTTTTCATACGCATAAAAGAAATCGAAGGACACTCAGTATTAGTCGTAACAGAAGATGATTTTGGAACCAAAACCGGCCAATATCCAAATGATAGGGCTGACAAAATTCGAAAATGGTTAGTAGATAATTATGTTGGTTATGGAATCGAGTATGTCCTACTCATTGGAGACCCAGATCCAGATGACACAAAAATTTTGGGTGATTATGTCGGTGACATTCCAATGAAGATGTGTTGGCCAAGGTACTTCCGAGTAGGAACTGGTGCGCCAACTGATTTGTATTTTTCAGATCTGGACAGCAATTGGGATTTGGATGGAGATGGCTTTTATCATGAAATGAAGGCATATAATACACCGACCAGTCCAGACCTATCAATTGATGAAGATACTTTTTCAGTCAAGTGGACTGGATATGTAAAGTGTGATTACGAAGAGGACTATACATTCAGAATATTAAGTGACGATGGAGTTCAACTAGCAATTGATAACAACTTGGTCATAGACCTATGGAATAAGGATCACTTGTCATATGATGAGTGGACTGGGTCAATGAGTGCTGGGCTGCATCAAATATTTCTATTATTTCGTGAAGATACAAAAGATGCCATTTGTAATCTTTACTGGAGAACAGAAGTTGATGAAAGCGATCCACACTATATTAAAACAGAAATAATACCTTCTACCAATCTATATTATACAAATACAGATGCAGGTGGACTTAACGCTTGGTACTATCATGATGATAACTTAGATGACCTTGCTTTGACAAGAATTGATTCGGTTGTTAATTTTGAGTGGGCAACAGGTGACATTTCCGCAACTGAACCAGATTATAATGGAGAAGTCATAGTCGGTCGTATTCCTGTTTATAATGATAACTATAATGATCTTGACAAGATACTTAGAAAAATAATAAACTATGAAACAGACCCCGGCGACATCAGTTGGAGAGAATCAATACTTCTACCAATGGTTCCTATGAATGATGTTACAACAAGTGCAAGCCTTGGGGAAGCAATAAAAACATATGTTGCAGATCCTGCAGGATTTTATTCTTATAGAATCTATGCGCAGGATTATAATCCGCCAACTCCAGACCTATATCCATGTGAAATCAACACAGTAAAAAACGAATGGATAAATGGTTACGGAATGGTTACGTGGCATACGCATGGTGGAGAAGAAGGTGCATCTCATGTAATGGACACTGCAAACCTTGGAATTCTTGTTGACAGCAAACCAGCGTTCACAATGCAAGCCTCATGTCATAACGCTTATCCTGAAAATCCAGACAACTTAGCATATTCTTTGTTAAGACATGGTGCAATTGCAACAATCGCAGGAACAAGAATGACAACATTCCAATATGGAGAATATACAACATTTTCACCTGTAGAATATATGAATCATCAAATTGCATACTACTATTCTAGATATGTAATAAATTATAACATGCCAGCAGGAAAAGCATACAACCAAGTTGTAAAGTTTCACTCTGAACCCAACGCAAATGCAATAGAGTTTAATCTATACGGAGATCCAGATTGTTATCTACTAGTAACTAACGCAAATGAATTTCCAACAGCTGATGCAAACGGTCCATACACTGGTTATGAAGGAAGCCAAGTAACTTTTGATGCAAGTGGATCGGTAGACCCAGAGGCAATGCCAATGGAATACAGATGGGATTTCGATGGAGATGACATATGGGACACAGCCTGGTCAACAAGTCCTTATGCATATCATACTTGGGGTGATGACTACTCAGGAACAGTAAAGCTTGAAGTTAGAGACGAAATCGGAAAAACTGATACCACAAGCACAACAGTAACAATAAACAATGTTGCACCAACAGCAACTTTTGATGACCTCGGCCAACCAAATCCACAGTTCATATTGCCTTATCAGGAATTAACATTTCTTGGAGGTTTTACAGACCCAGGATGGGAAGATACCCATACAGCTACTTGGGATTTTGGAGATACAACAGTGATTGTAGGAGATGTCTCTGAAGAAAACATAGAGCCTGATTCAACGGGAACTGTCACAGGTGATCATTCATACTCGGCACCAGGAACCTATATAGTCACACTAACTGTTACAGATGATGACGGTGATAGTGATACTGCAACAACAACGATTATAGTAGTAACCGCACTTGAAGCACTACAAGACCTCGACGATTATTTGCAAAACACACCAGATGATGACTTCAAAGACAAGGCAAGCACAAGAAAGAAAGCGTTTAGTAATAAATTCAATGCAATTTACAAAATACTTGAAGACGAAGACTATCAAAAGCTTATAGATAAACTGATTAAAGACGTTCGAATAAAAGCAGATGGATTAATCGATGGAGACCCTACTGACGACTGGATAATAGATTACGATAGACAATACCATATCTGTATGAAAGTCGATGATATAAACACGTATCTAGAGACATTTATATAATATAAAAAAGGGATTTCTTCATCTCTTTTTTTTATATTTTTTCTAATTAATTGATAAAGCGGACCTGGCGGGATTCGAACCCGCGATTAATAATAAGTTTTTAACTTTTGACTAATTAATTTTTGACTAATTAGTCAGACCCAAAAATGTACTTTGCATCCTGCCGAATCCGATAAAAAAGTTCCTTTAAATAGGATTAAAGTTGATTAATTATATATGTTAAATTTTATCAATATTGTACTACTATTTTAATTATGTAATAGTAAAAAACTAATATTAATCTGTCATCGGCATGTATAATATTTTATGCTCTTTGTAGAAAAGAAAATGATCATAAAATCTAATTACATCTGAAAATTTTTTTCTTAAATCATTGGATAATTCTTTGAAATGATCATAGCTTTTTATTTCCATTTCAAGTTCTAAGTTTGCACCACCAATAACCTCATAAGCATATGTTATGTTTGGATGGTTTTTAGCATAAAGTAGTATTTCTTTTGTCCTAGAAAAATCCTCAAGGTCAAGTCTAAGTTTATACCAATGATAGCCGATTTTACCCAAATCAATTGCTGCTCTATATCCTTGGATTACATTTTTTTGAGTTAATCTTTTAATTCTCTGTGTTATAGTTGCACTTGATAGATTTAATTTTTCTGCAATTTTAACCGTTGGAATTCTTGCGTTTTCTGCTAATATTTTTAATATGTTAATATCTGTTTTATCTACGTCTATTTTTTCTCTAAAACAGGTTAAAACTGGTTTAACATCTATCTCTTGTTTTTCTAATAAGTAATTTCTTCTAAATTGATGGAATTTTGCATATATCCCTGGTAAAAAATCTTTAATGAAAGGTTTATATTTGTTTAGCACGTCTTTTATTATTTCATAAAATTCATATGT
>CP070836.1:100375-112114 GCA_020341795.1 Thermoplasmatales archaeon | reverse complement strand
GCACCAGCTCGCCTGTGGGCAGCACCACCTCCATGCTGGTTATCTCCTGACTGTTAAGACCGTACCGGGCGTTAAGGCCGCCGATGCCGTGGTTGATAGCGCAGGAGGACACCGACGCTTTATGATGGAATGATATTTCATAGGGTTATGGATGATTTCATGATACAAGCAGGTAATACATTTCCAGATGAAACACAGAAAGAAAGCCCATATGGTAACATTGTATTTGAAGGACCTTCTCAGGGTAATTCCGCACAACATGTAGATGGAGCAATTTCAATGGCTAGTACTGGAGCAGGAGTAGGGGGAAGTTCACAGTTTTTTATTATGGATGGAGATAGACCTTCTTTAGATGGAAGTTATGCAGCTTTTGGAAAAACAATATATGGTATAGATGTTGTAAGAGATATTGCAGATGAACCTCATGATGGAAGTTATGGACAAGTTGGTGGTGGGCGACCAACTTCTGGTGATATAATTATTAATAATATTCAGATGGTTAAGGATTTGTGAGGGGGATTGTATTATTATGCCAAATAGAATAGTTGAATTTAATACAAGTATGGGAGATTTTAAAGCAGAGCTTTTTACTGATAAAGCACCTGTAACAGTTGGTAATTTTCAAAAACTTGTTGATAAAGGTTTTTATAAAGATCTAATTTTTCATAGGGTTATCCCAAATTTTATGATTCAGACAGGTTGTCCACATGGCTCAGGATATGGTGGACCAGGTTACACGATTAGAGATGAAATTATTCCAAACTTAAAACATGAGAAAGGTATATTATCAATGGCAAATACAGGTAGACCTAATACTGGTGGATCTCAATTTTTTATAACTGTTGCCTCAACGCCTTGGCTTGATGGTCATCATACAATATTTGGTAAAATTATTGAGGGTTTGGAAGTTGTTGAAAAAATATCAAAAGTAGACAGAGATAGAAATGATAAACCTCTGAAAAAAGTTGTAATTAATAATATTTCAATTAAATAAAATGGTGATCAATCTTGTCCATACTTTCAGATGTTGATATTAAAAATTATGTTGAGGAAAATGTGTTAGGAATTGAGCCTTTTATAGAAAAAAACCTTACACCTAATGGTTATGATTTATCAATTGATGAGGTGTATATCAAAAAAAATGATGAACATATTAAAGAGGGTATGGCGGTTATTCCTCCTCTTTCTTGGTTTGCAGTTAGTACAAAGGAGTTTGTAAAAATGGGACCTTTAATTACATCTCAGCTTTGGATTCGTAGTAGCTATGCTCGTAAAGGTGTTATGGCTAGTTTTGGAAAAGTAGATGCAGGTTTTCATGGAACTCTTACAATTAGTTGTTTTAATAGCAATGATACACCTCTTGAGATACCAATTGGCGATCGTTTCTGCCAGATTGTTTTTGAAAAAATGAATAGCATACCCTCTGAGCTTTATGATAAAAAATCTGGTAATTATCAGAATCAAAGAGGAATAAAATTATAGTATTTATTTGATTATTTTTCTTGCAAAAGTAAGATAACCAGTATGTCCTAACATATTAAAACTGGGACGAGTTCCATGCTCTGAAACTATCATTTCTCGTTGTATATTTTCATATGTTTTAACTTCTATAAACCTGTGTTTTTGAATTTCTTTTACTGTTTTTTCAACCTGTGAAATAAGAGGTGAATAAGTGCAGAGATATCCACCAATTTTTAAAGAATTCCATGCATGACTTACAGCATTCCATGGATCTGGTATATCAATTATTATAGCATCAAGGTTTTTTTCAGTGATCTCTTTTGTAACATCTCTATTTTTAGTTGTTACGTATTTTTCATAACCCATCATTTTTAAATTTTTCAGTGCATGATCTATAAAATCTGTTCGTTTATCATAAGATATAACCTTTCCATCTGGAGCTACTGCATTTACAAGTGCAATTGTTAATGAACCTGAGCCTATACCTGCCTCTAGTACGCTATGACCTGGTTCAATAGAACAATTAAGAATAATATGTGCTGAATCCCTTGGAAGGATGATTTGTGCTATACGTTTCAATCCTTCAAGCCTGTCCATAACAGAAGGTCTAAGAATCCAGAATTCTTTGTTTCCAATTTCAATTTTTTTACCTAATTCAAGACCAATTAAAAATCCTGGATCTATAACTCCAACTCCTTGATATTTGTCTGTTTTACTGTCTGTGTTTATGAAAAATTTTTGATAAGAAGAATCAATAAGTACAACAGTTTCACCTTTTTTTACATTCTCAGTCATAATAAACTCCTATCCATACATATTTACTAGGCTTCCAAATCCTAGATTTTCAATATCAATTACGTCAAGCCATTTTTCTTTACAATTGCAATCTAATCCTTTAAAAATACTTGTTTTTTGATTGAGCGAAAAATCTGAAATTGCCTTTAAAAAAGATGAATCGCAGTTTTTACAATTATGTGCTCCTCTAATAGTACCCCCACCCACTATATCACATTTAATTAACTTGTCTTTTGCATTTTTTTTACTTTCTTTTAATATATCAACAACGCTGAAAAGCCATGCAGGTCGGTATTGTTTGCGATTCCATAGAAAACTAACATAAGTATTTCTTTGAACATTTACTGGATTAAAAGAGATAATATCTGTTATATTTTTTATTTTATCAACTGTGCTAATTGCATCATCGATTGATTCTTTCTCTGTTATAAAAGGTGGTTTTATTAGTACATATGTTTTGATATTAACCTTTTGTTTTTTTAAAATCTTTACTGCTTTTTTATAATCATTAAAAGTAAAACCCTTGTTCAAACAATTTTTACGAATATTGTCATCTGCAGTTTCCAAACCTATACCTACTTCAAAGGTTTTTGAGTTGTTGATTTCTTTAATTTGTTTTATTTTTTTATCTGTAATATATTCTGGTCTTGATTCAACTGATATTTTATCTGCTGTTTCATAAAGTTTTGATAATATTTTTTTTCTAATATTTTTTGGTATTTCTATGTCATCTAAAAAACTTCCAGATGTAAATATTTTTACAAATGGTTCATTTTTGTATTTCTCCATCGCTGTTTGAAATTGAATTAAAAGATCATCATCTGAAACCTTACTCCACGCACTATCATTAAAATATCCGCACATACTGCAACCTGATTTTAAAGCCCAAGAACAACCTTGAGTTCTAAAAATTATTACAAAAGCATCAACTATTCTATTGTTTTGTATGTCTTTTTCAGACCAGTAACTAACTGGTTTATGTTTGTTTTTAATCTTTGGTGTAAAATCTTTTTTTTGATTTTTACACTGTTCTTCTAAGGTGCTCATTTATGGTTGTTATTCTTCTTTTTGTATTTAAATATTATAAGAATAGCAAATATTGCAACTAAAAAGATTATTAACTCGAAACCTGGTGTCTGAACACTAACTGGATATGGTAGAATTATTTGTCTATGCAAAGGTGTATCACTGTTAACTTTAACTTGATCATAATTTAATAAAACTGGTGCCTGTGCTTCACCTTTAAAATATTTAGTCCAATTCCATGGCATTGGTGGAGTTTCATCCCCAATTCCTGAATCATCAGTTGTAGATACTTTATAATCTCTTGTATCTTTAACGATGTTGCTATATTGAATGGGAATATTTGGGAAATAATGACTTACTTCAACATAGACTTTCATTGTATAATTATTATTGGCCATCCAACCTTCATATTTAGGTGATGTCTCATACTCGTCTTTATATGCAACATTTTCTCGGTCGATATTGATTTCTACTCCATCATCTAAAGTATAATATACTCTAAAATTCCGTTGACTGACATCGACATCGACATCTATTTTAATGTCGTCATTGTCATCCATTTTTTCTAGCTCATCATCATTTGAAATTTCTATTACATCTTCATTGTAGGAGAATGTACCAGATGTTTTTTTGATTTGACCATTGACATCTTTTGCTGAAAGTACATAGCTAAATTCACCTGTTAGATTATCGGGATTTTTTATTTCAAATATAGAAATAATTTTTTCAATGTCAAATTTAGTAGGTGATATTGTTGTCACATTATCATCAGGATCTGTTATTGTAAGAGTTATTTCATCGTAGTCAACTCGCACGTTATCTGTGATTTTTGCCACTATTAATACGTTTCCACCAAACTCTTGAATGTCTGGAAGAGAAACAAATTCTATACGTGGGCTTTCATCATCATAAAATGGAGGATTGGTAAATACAATAAAAACCAATAACCATGTGAAAAAATAAATTCCGTATGTTGAAAACCAGTTTCTTCTTGAAAAATCTGTTAAATCAATATTTAACCTTAAGAAAATGTATCTTAAAAATGCAGCATTTGCAATTCCTACAAGTAAAATAAGTGGCCATCTAAAATTAGTTTCATTTCCCATTAAAGCCCAGAAGCCGAAACAAACAAGAGCCATTAGACAACCAAATAAAAAAGCTAAAAAAGTTGTCTTAATGTTTCTTCGTTCTCTTTTTACGAATGCTTCCTCATCAAACTTAGGGATTTTAAAAGGTTTTTCTTCATCTTCGTCTTTTTCTTTTCTTCTTTTTGCCATTGGACGGGGAAAAGAGTTTTTATTTAAAGGTTTTTCCTATTTTAATTTTCTTAATTGTACTTTTGTAACAATACGGAATTATTTGACCATAAATTTTATTATTTTTAAAAAAAATATAATATTGTTGATATAGTTTATTTTTTATCTGTTTTTTTGATTTTCTTTGCTTCTGCTTTAGCTCTTTTTTTCTCAGCTTTTAATCTTTCTTTTTCTACTTCTGCTGCTATCTTTTCTTTTTCAGCATTTTTTGAATTTATATGAATTTCAACAGATTTTTGCTCAGCAGAAAGTCCAGACCTATACTTATAAGTGAAAAAAACTGAGACTAGAATATAGATAATTAGAACAATACCAATAATAACAATAATTCTGTCATCTAGATTTATATCAGTAATCTCTAAAAAACCTCTAAATGCTACAAGTACAGCTAAAAGGACCGATCCAGCCCATGCGTGATGACGTACTGTATCATATTTGCGTTTATACTCAATAAGGTTTTTTTGATTCATATTTTATAAAAATTCAATACCATCAGGTAGTTTATCTAAGTATTTTCTAAAACCTTTTGGCCAGTGTTCTGGATCAAGACCTTTCTGTGCAAGAAACGCTGTTGTCCATCTTTCAAGACCTATTCCTGAACATCCACTCCAAAGAGCGCTTTTCTGAGCTTTTATATTAAAAGCTTTGATGTATTTATCCCCAAGGATACTGAGGTTTTGAAACTCGAGCCATTCTGATTTCTTGCGGTCTCCTCTATAGGGCATGTATGCTTCAAAATCAATGGTGCCTGTGTCTTGTGTGTTTTCATCACCAATCTCCCCTGCCTGTTGTATGTACCATGGTGTTACCTGGGCCATTCGCCATTCAAGATCGAAGATATCATTGAAAACATGTTTATAACATTCAAGCATTTTATCTCGAAGATTAATTAGTTGTTTTGAGGTTCCAATATAAATTGGTTCTATACGATGAAACTCATCAACACGTTCTATCCCATGACGTCCACCAGATTCATATCTGCTAGATATTGCTGTGTTGTCATATACAAGTACTGGTAGCGATTCCTCAGAAATTGTTTTTCCTTTAAAAGACCAATAAATAACTGGGCATTGTGCATAACATAAACCTGATGTTGGTGTTGCAAGGTTTTTCTTAAGTTCATCTTGTTGTATTTCTTTTGTAATTTTTGTAAGATCAACAAAGCGTTCCCATTTCTCTTTATCACGGGTTGATGGTTCTGCAATATAATAAAATTCACCAGGCATACCCTCCATATGCCCTGTTTTAAGCCATATTTCAAATGGTACGATATGTGATGAAATTATTTCTTTGAAACCAAGTGGTTTTAGTATTTCCTCAATTGCTATTTTTTCCATTGTTTTAATTATTGTAGTTGCCTGGGATCTGTAAAACCATTTTCCTTTAGTAGGACCCTGCTGAAGCCATCCTAGTCGTGCCATTTCCTCAGTTGGATCTTTTGTCCAAATTGGTTTTTTCTCTTCTGATTCCCATATAGGTTTCCAAAACTCAGATTTCCCTTCATAATAATGATTTGCGACTTTTTCACGAATTCTGGAAATCATTCTATCAATATAGTTGTGTTGTAAAAATTCTTTATCAATATTTTTTAAAATAAGAGTTGCATGTTTGTCTTTGAATGTTATATCTGCAAATGGTATTGTTACTTTTTTTAAGGGTTTTTTTTCCAAGTCAAAATTAATACTATAGTTGTGAATATTGATTTCTCTTATTCCTAAATAATTTTTTTTCCCAAAATTTCTGCTTATTTCATTTTTCATTTGAAGAAGTGCATTATGTGGTCGAAAAACTCCTTCTGATATTATGTTAAATGAAAGATTTGATTTATCAATTTTGACGTTTTTAATATTAAAAGTCTTATCTTTTAAGAGTATTTTTTTATTGAAATCTGCAATAAAGGTATCTAGTTCATTTTTTATTAATGATACATCACTGCTAAAATTAAAACTGGCTTTTAAATCAAACATCATAATGAAAACCCAGATAAAATAGGACAATATTAATTTTTATCAACAATCTTTGTAGCAACACTGATACATGCTAAATAGTCATCAAGGGTATGTAATAGACTTGAAACAGAGCTACTTTCAATAGTTGACTCAATTCTATTTTTGACGATTTTGGATTTAACAAAATCAAAATCATCAACTTTTACAGATTTTAAAATAGTTTTGACTTTTTTTGGATCATCAAATTCAATGATAATATTACAACTTGCTTTCATAATATATCACTTTAATTGGTTAATTATTATCTCATCAACTATTTTTAGAAATTCTTCTTCTTTACTAGCTTGAATTGTTGCACCTGATGCAATTGCATGTCCACCACCATGTCCTCCTAATTTCTCTGATGATTTTTTCATAGCAAAACCTAGGTCAAGCCCTTGTTTTACAAGTTGTTGATTCCCGCGGCATGAAACATGTATTTCATCATCTTTTTTGACAATAGACATTAATGGTTTTTCACTGTCTAGGATAAAATTTGTAGCAATACCTCCAATAACTCCTCCAAGAGAACTATCAATACTGTAAAAATATTTAAAACCTTTTTTTTCTATGAAACCATCATTTTCAAGACGAATTAATTCATCTAATATCTTTTGTTTATATTCTTTTTCCAACTTGACTGCTTCATTAAAAGATTTATTATCTCCAATTGCAGAAGATAAGCCAAGTCCTCGGTTTCCACTTTTTCCACATGAATCAAGGAGATCTGCAAATCGCTCTAATTCACATCCATAAATATTAGTGCTATAGTAACGCTGACGGATAATTGTATCAAGAATGTTTTTTTCACAGCCTTTTTTAACAAGTAAAAACATTAGATAAGATTGAAGTTGACTCATCTGATTCTCAGAAAGATTTTCACATTTTGTGTCTGTATTAATTTTAAATTTGTCAAGTAAATCATTAATTACTTCTTTGTTTCCAGAAACACCTGAAAAATAAGGATCAACTGAGTAATATAATGCATCAAAGATCGATTCTCCGTAAAATTTGATACCTACTTTTTCTGTAATTAAATTGTTTTTCAAGGCTTCATCAATAATTGATTTGTTATAACCTCGGATACCTCCAATGTATTGTTTGTCACCCATTATACCAGTTATGGCAAGAGATACAAGATTAGAATTATCGTGATTTAATGCTTTACATAGTCCATATGTAAGTGATGCGCCACACGCTTCATAATTTCCATTAATTCCGCAGAGATTAGCATTAATCTGAAAAACATGTTTAGCAGGTTTTTCTTTTAAATATTGATGATGATCAACAATTATTGATTTACAATTCATTTTTTCAATTGTCTCAATCTGTCCACTGCCCATATCTAAAAAAATTATTAATTGATTTTCCTCTTTGGAAACTCTGGTTAGTCCTTTATCAAATGGATTTCGCATTAAAGTTGAATGAAAATCATAACCAGCATGATACAATGCTTTACATATAATTGCTGCTGCAGATATACCGTCAGCATCATAGTGTGATATAACACGAATTCTTGTATCCTTTGGTATTGAAAGTATTATCTCTATTGCTTTTTTATAAGTCTTATTAAGTTTATCAGTCATGGGAAAAAACTACAACACAAAACTATCTAAAAAAGATAGTGATTATTCAAACATTAATTTTGCTTGTTCAGCACTATATTTCCAACTGGTTGGTAAGCGATTTTGTGTATGATAATATTTTGTAAGACGTCTAATTTTTGACTCCGTAAGTTGTAAGTTACGTTTGTTTTTTAAATCTTTTTTATTTTCTTCAAGATGTTTTCTAAGTTGAATAGCTGTACCGATTAGATTTCTAAGGTCCTCTGGTATCTCGGATTTAATATTATTTGTCTCAAGTATTTTTGAAATAGATTTACCTGTTGCGAGTTTTACATCTGGAACTGCAAATTGATCACGTAGGATCATTCCGATTTCACTCGTTGATTTACCAGTTTTTCCAAGGTCAATTACGTGTGATTCAACTTCGCGAGGGTTTAGAGAACTCCATTTAGGATGATCTTTACGATCAACAAGATGTGTTGAACCTGATTTGCCTTTTCTTCTTGAATGCATTCGTGCCATACTATTATACTCCCAGATACTATTTATAAAGTAAGTCCTGAATAAAGTTATAATATATAAGGTTTAGTTTGTTAAAAGTTATATTTTTTCTACCTATATTTTGCACTTTTATATAATTTTTTTTCTTGTTCATTAATTCACCACACAAACTAACTTTCTAATTGGAACTATTATTTCAATACTCTTCCATTGGTCAAGTTCTTTTTTAACTATATCAATAAAGTCTGATAAGTTATCTTTGTTAACCATGCATAAAATTGTATACTCGTCTAACTCAGTGTCAGCAGCTAAATTCCATTTCAATATAATTCCTCCTGAATATCAGTCTTAGTGTTCTGTGGTTGAGACGTTGCAGAAACTGGCGTTGTCTGTATTTCTTTAGGTTGTTTATTGATTACCTTTAGTCCTAAGTCAGGTTGTTTTATCGTTTGTTTCTTTTGGTATCCTCCAAAAGGTGTTTCCATCAACTCTTTAAGGTTTTTTCTATAATTTTTTTCATCTATTTGTTCCAGGTTAATCCTCCATAGGTTTGATTAGTCTACAATTTCATCCAATGCTTGTTTAACTGATTTATTGGCGTTGTGTAGTTTTTCCATAGCGTCAAACTTCCTTTGTAACTGTTCCTTTGTGGTTATACGAGTTGTTTTCCAACTATCATCTTTTATTGTTTGAAATGCAAGTCCGTATTTTCTTTGTGCGATGTAGTATACTATTGTATCATCAACATATATGATTGTTTCACCAAGCTTACTGATTTTTGTTTTGATATATGATTTATCTATGTATGGTTTAAGTTCTTCAAAAGATAGTGTTATTGTTTTTTTATCGTTGCGTTTTTTAATTATTTCCTGTAAATCACTTGTAACATTATTCTTAGTTTTGGTTCCTTGCGTCTTTTCTCCAGTTGGAGTTTTCTTATTGGTTTTAGTTTTTTTCATTTCCATATTCACCTATCCCGTAAGCTTTTGTTTCTGATATTTAAGAGTTTACTCGATTTTAATATTTTTAGAGAGGAAAAATGCAATAGTTATTTTAAAATTCGAATCGGTGTTAAACCATTATTTAAAATAATTTCATACTTAGCAGGTTTTTTATTAAAATAAGATGGTATTAAATATTAGATGAAATATTAAAAGAAGTGATAGAAAAATGAAAAAGGGTATAATATTTTTAATATCTATTACTACAATTTTACTAGTGGCTTTTCCTATTCATGCAGATGAAGTTAATAAGGTATTGAAACCAGAAGATCCGGGATCATTTCATATTGGCTACTATAAAGTAAGCTATAACGATCCAACATATGGACGTTATCATGCAACAATTCGATATCCTGCAAAATGTGATGGTTTTTTTACTCCAAAAGATAACTCTGGTGCTCCCTATCCAGGTGTTGTTGTAGCAAATGGTTTTGCTGGATCAGAGTGGAATATTAAATGGATACCTAAGCATCTCACCACTCATGGTTATGTGACTATATGTTTTACTCCACCTGATAAACTAAAAGGTGATACAACACAGTGGGCTAATGGTTTTATTAAAGGTATTGAAAATCTGAAATATCATAATAGTTTGTGGTTTTCTCCAATATCTGGTATTTTAGATATAGAAACTTTTGGTGGTATCGGTCTTTCTATGGGGGGTGCAGGATGCATAGAGGCTACTGGAGCTGTTAATTCAGTGATTGATGCGTCAGTTGCTTTAGCCCCTGCAAGTTCAAATTCTTCTGTGGATGCAGCTAAAAATATTACAGTACCAATTCAGATTCAGGTGGGAAATAATGACGGTATGGTCTCACCTGAGCGTGTTTTACCTTATTATTCTAATCTTATACCATATACATTAAACAAAGAATATTTATCTATTACTGGTGGAAATCATATCGGTTTTGTCGATGATTTTTTTGCAAAGTTTGCTGAATTGATCGGTATAGATGACCCAAAGGGCATTGAATTTGAAGAACAACGACGAATCTCCAAAAGATATTTTACAGCCTGGTTTGAGTATCATCTAAGAGACATTGATGAGTATTTTACATATATTTTTGGTGAAGAAGCACAAAATGATTTAGATGCAGGAATTCTGTCTGATTTGAAATATAATATAATTTATAACCAGTGATTAAAGACAAAATGATTATAGGTCATTTTTCAAATATTTTTCACTAACACCCCATAGTTTTTTTGCTAAATCCATATCATAAGATTCTTTAGATGATTTTTTAATTTCTTTCTTTGCAAAATACTTTCCCGTAATATTTTCTACATCTGGTGAACTTGCTAGGTATATCGATGTTTCAGCACCTATCTTAGGATCTTTCCCCATCATTTTAAATATCATACGAGAAAAACCACCCGCATCTCTTCCTAGGTCGGTTTTATTCATCCCCGGATGAACAACATTTACAGTTACACCGGTCCCCTCTAGTTTTTTTGCTAAAAGTCTAGTAAATAAAATTAACCCAAGTTTAGATTGTCTATAAGCCTTAGCTCCAGAAAAATTCTGTTTGAATTCTATATCCTCAAAATTAATTGTCCCGTAATGCATCCCAGATGTTACATTAATAATGCGGGAGGGGCTACTTTTTTTTAACAAATCAAGTAAAAGATTTGTCATGAGAAATGGTGCAAGATAATTAGTTGCAAAAATGTTTTCAATTCCATCTTTTGATTCCCTTCTTTTAAAATCCCATACGCCAGCGTTGTTAATTAGAACATGTAATTTATCATATTTTGATTTAAATTCTTTGCAACAATTCCTAATTGACTTAAATGATGCTAAATCGCATTTTATCATGTAGATATTTTTATTACTAGTTGCTGCTATTAGTTCTTTCTTGGTTTTTTCTCCCTTTAGATTATCTCTGGTTGTAAAAACAATTGTTGCACCTAACTTTGCAAGTCCTAGAGCAGTTTCTTTACCAATACCTGATGTTGCACCTGTGATTAATACAATTTTGTTATGCAATATATTCTCCCTAATTCTATTTTGATAATAAAATCTAATATATTAATTTCACTAAGATACAGTTTAATATAGAGGTCATAGCTAGCAGATTTAGTTAAT
>CP070836.1:59682-100275 GCA_020341795.1 Thermoplasmatales archaeon | reverse complement strand
AATTTTATTAAAAAATAAATTTTTTTTATTGTAGTTTTCCACCTTCATGAACAAAGTGTGCAAGGAGTGCTTCAATTTGTATATGAGCATTTGAACCTTCAATGAGTCGAAATTCTGTCTCACCTGTTTTTTCAATAAGCCTTATTTTACTTTCTTCAGGAATTGTTAAGTCAAAAATTCCTTTATGAATTTGTTTAATAATATCCTCACCACTTAGTCCATATTTAATCAACAAATCATATAGTTGATTTCTTGCGGCCATAAAATTTCCACCAAGTGCTGTATTTATTAAATTTTTAACATCTTCAGGTTTTGCAGTTGAGGTGGTTTCATAAAGTAGTTCAGCAGTTATTTTCTTTTTAACTGATGCTCCAACCTGTAAAACATTTATTGCTTTTCGCATATCACCTTGAGAAATAAAGATCAAGGTTTCAAGTCCATCAGATGTAATTTCAAGTTTTTCAATTTTTGCTATTTTTTGCATGTATTTTTTTATATCAGCTGATTTTATAGGGTGAAACCTAAAAACTGTACACCTTGACTGTATTGGTTCAATTATTTTTGATGAATAATTAACTGATAGTATAAATCGACATATATGAGAATATTTCTCAATAGTTCGTCTTAATGCTGATTGAGCATCATTGGTAAGACTATCTGCTTCATCAAGAAAGATTATTTTAAAATCTGCTTTACCAATAGGTGCTGTACGAGCGAAATCTTTAATTTTACCACGGATAATACCAATTCCACGTTCATCACTTGCATTAAGTTCATTAAAATTCTGTCTCCAAGTGCTACCATAAAGTTCTTTTGTAAGAGCCAGTGCACAAGTTGTTTTACCAGTACCTGCAGGTCCTGCGAACAATAGGTGAGGTACGTTTTTTGTTTTAACATATGCTTTAAATCTTTCAACGATTTCATCCTGACCTACAACATCTTCAAGAATCTTGGGTCTATATTTTTCGATCCAGATGTCTTCCATTTACCTCTCACTGGGTAATAGGTTTCTATTCATAATCCTTTTCGTTTAAAATGTTTGATATGATAGATGGTAAATTATTAATATTTTGTGTAAAACTATGATCATCATCATAAAATTTTATTATTGCATCTTGTGCTTTTGCGAACTCTTCAGCCCAATTGTTTGGCACAATATAATCATATCTACCAACCAAAACATATATATCTGAAATTATTTTTTCATTAAAAAGACGTTCATCTTGCATATCTTTAAGAATTGACTGAGGAATACCTTGTATCTTTGAGATGTCAATATTAGGAGGAATTATTGCAGGATTAAGTAAAATAAGTGTTTTAACATTTTTTGATATATTTGCAGTTTTTGCAGCTAGTAGACCACCAAGTGAGGAACCGATTAATACAACTTTAGGATCGTTTTTAATATTATTGATTATCTGTTTAACGCAATCAGCTATAACTAGTTCTTCTGGTTGACAATCCCGATATTTGATTGGTTTTACTTCTAATTTTTCTTTTAAAAGCATTCCTTTTGTACTATTTGGTTCAGATAAGTACCCATGGATATAGTAGTACATAACAGACTTTATTGTATAAAGGGTTTATAAAATAGGTGTCTTTTGTAACAATAAGTTTATATAATTAGAGTAACAAATATTGAATATTACTATCTAGTGTTTAATTATGAAAAAACAAAAAATCACTTTATTTATTGGATTCATAATTTTAGTAAATATTATTTTTTCAACAAATGCAATAGCCGAAGATAATGAAAAAACAAAGGTAAATACAACAGAATCAGATAATACATATCATTTAGTAGTAACATCTGGACCTGCTTGGATGAGAATTTTTATGAAAATTGAGTTTATAGATGGTAATCCATTAAAAATAACTGAGTTAAACAGATATTTTACTAGAAGTGTACTATCAGAAAAAATTCAACCAGTATTTGCAACTGGATTAACTTTTAAAATAACTTACAGACTACCAGTTGCAATATTTTCAAGGTTTTCATTTTTTACATTTAATACAACAGAAGTTAATATCGATAAAATATCAGATCCAGACTATATACAATACCTTGTTAAAGTTATTAAAGACATTAATAATTATTCATCTTTCACAAGAAATAGAAGACATATTGTAACCTTTAAAAATTTTACTGGAGTTTTTCAATTACAACAAGGAAAGCTTTTTAGATGGGTTCCTCCAAAATTTTTTATCCCTGCTAAATTTGTAACAGTAGGATTTTGTGATAAAATAATATGGAGATAATCACTTTTTTTATTTTGAAATGATTTCAACAAAAACTCGTCTATTTCTTGGACCATCACCTTCATAAAAAAATATATGTTGCCATGTACCAAGCAATAAATTACTGTTTTTAACAATAATAGAAACTGAAGAACCCAAAAGACTTGCTTTTATATGAGCATCACTATTACTCTCCATATGATGATAATCACCGGATTCTGGGACAAGTTTTCTAAAGGATGTAATAATATCTCTTTGCACACTAGGATCAGCACCCTCATTAATAGTTAAACCTGCGGTAGTATGAGGAACATAAACCACAACTAAACCATTTACCAGTTTTTCAAGATTTACAACTTCCTGAACCTCTCCTGTGATATCTATCATCTCGTTTCTATTGTTAGATTTAACTTTTATCTCCCTCATATATACCAACAAAAAACGTTATCAATTTTTTTGTATTAAAATGTCGTGATTTATTGATATTTAAACTTAAATTCTAAAGGATTCATATATCATTTTTTCAAAAAAATTTATAAATAATGTTTAAGTAGAAAAACTATATACCTCAAATTAGGGTAATTATGGAAGATATCGAATTAATAGAGTATAATGAAGTAGATTTATCAAACAGTTTACTTGTTGTAGCATTTCCAACAGTTGGACTTATAAGTAGTATTGCAGGACATTTTATAATTGATACATTAAAACTTAATGAAGTAGGAACAATAGTTTCACGTGAGTTTATGCCTGCAACAATTATTCATAACTCAAGGCCATCACCACCTGTTAGAATTTATGCAGGTGAAAAAACCTGTGGACCTGATGGAAAATGTGAACAAATCGCAGTAATAATCTCTGAATTTATGCCACCATATCAAATAATTAAACCTCTGGCTGAAAAAATAATAAACTGGGCAGCCAATAAAGGTGTAAAAGCAATAGTATCACTTGAGGGTACACATGCAGTTGGTGACAAAGATAAAGATATGAAAGTCTACGGTGTAGCTAGCAACACAGAGATGAAAAGTATTCTCAAGAAATATAAAATCCAGGAGACTCAAGAAGGCATGATTACAGGTGTAAATGGAGTCCTTCTTTATGAAGGAGTTCTTATGCAAAAAGATGTAATATGTCTATTATCTGAAGCACATTCTAGTTATCCAGATTCAAGAGCAGCAGGTAACCTTTTAAAAAAACTTGATGTAATGTTACCTGATATTAAAATAGATCCAAAACCATTATATAAAGAGGCAGAAGAAATAGAAAAGAAAATACGTGCGTTCATGGAACAATCAAAACCAACCGCACCGCAACTTCCACCAATTCCTACTCAGATGTATGGGTGAGCATATTTGAAACAAAACCGGAAAGAGCTTCTTGATAAAGCATATAATCTTGCATATAAATATGAAGCAGAACGAGGAAGCTGTCCACAATGTGTAACTGCAGCAATTCTTGAAACACTAGATATTGGTGATGAAAAAATAATTCAAGCCGCTGACGGTCTTGCCGGGGGTACAGCTTTATCAACAGAGGGTACATGTGGTGCACTTGTTGGAGGACTCATGGCAATTAGTATCATTGTAGGTCGTACTTATGAAGATTTTTCTAAAGGAGAACGAAGAAGACGTGTTTTTCAATATTCGAAAAAACTATATGATAAATTTATAGAAGAATATGGCTCATTAATATGTAAAGATATTCATCAAAAACTCTTTGGCAGAACTTTTAAACTTCTTGATCCAAAAGAGTATAAAGAGTTTGAAGAAGCTGGAGCACATGTTGATAAATGCCCAAGTGTATCAGGTAATGTTGCTCGATGGACCGCTGAAATCATTCTCGATGATCTAAAAAAATAATAATTTATTTTATTTAATCAAAAATATTTAAATACTATTTGTTGGTTAATAATAATTATTTAAGGGGAATAAAGATGATTAATAAATTTATCATAATTTGCACACTATTGATTTTAATTGTTTCAAATTTACATATTACAATTGGTAATAATATAGAAAACGAAAAAATCAATCAAAAATCATCAAATATAATTTATATAGATTATGATGTAAACTCCCTTCCAGATTCATTCAGTTGGACAGATATCGATGGAGTGAATTTTGTAACACCTGTAAGAAGTCAATCACCTTTTCACAGCTGTGAGACTTTTGCATTCACAGCAGCAGTAGAAGTCATGGTTCAGAAAGAAGTAGGATATCCCTTCGGTTGTGACCTATCTGAAGCTCATCTTTATTTCTGGTCTGGTGGAAATCTTGACTGGGGATCTTTTCCAGAAAACGATACTAACTATTTGGTAGAATATGGTATACCAGATGAAGCCTGCTGGCCTTATCCAAAAGAATATAAATTATGGCCTAAAAATACAACTTGTGATTGTTGGATGGACCGTACCGTGAAGGTTACAAATTGGAGTTATTTACCTGCTGGTGACATTAATGCAATTAAACACGCATTAGTTAACAATGGACCAGTACCAGTTTATTTCCAAATTTATGAAGATTTTAGAGAATACAAAAAAGGAATCTATCGACATATTTGGGGTAAAGCATTTGCAATACATCTAGTATGTATTATGGGATATGTTGATGATCCATCTATATTCTCTGGCGGTTATTGGATAATTAAAAATAGCTGGGGTAAGAAATGGGGTGAAAACGGATGGTTCAGAATAGCATATGGAGAATGTAGTATTGAAGAAATGCCAGTCTATTTTGGAGGAGTTTATGGAAATTTCCCAATTGTATATGTTGATAATAAAAATATTGAAGGACCATGGGATGGCTCAAAAGAGCACCCCTATAAAACTATAAATGAAGGAATGAACGCTGCATATGAGGGATGGACAGTATACGTAAAAAACGGAACATATCATGGAGACATAGTAATAAATAAAACAATAAACATAGATGGGGAAGATAAAACAACAACTATAATAAATGGGACAAGTACAGGTAATGTGATATATGTCAAAGCCCCAGGAGTACGTGTTAGTGGCTTTACCATTCAAAACAGTGGACCTGATCTTTTTGACTCAGGAATCAGCACGCTATCACTAAACTCTGAGATAACAATTCAAAACAATATTATACAAAACTGTGACATTGGAATTCTTCTAAATTATGCATATGAAGATTCTTTTAACATTGTAAAAGACAATATTATTAAAAATAACCGTGAAGGCATGTATCTTTTATGGTCAAATAATTATTTAATAGAAAACAACACAATTTTTAAAAATTCAGAGGATGGAATAAACTTTGAAGCAAGCATGTATGGAACATGCAAAGACAACATTATATTTGACAATAGTGGAATTGGCCTTCATTTTCATGCATCCTCAAGAGAAAGCATCATTAAAAATAATCTTATCGAAGATAATAATATTGGAATCAAACTTGATCACTCGAATAAAAATAAGATAAATGATAATATTTTCATTGATAATAGAGTGCAAGCAACATTTAAAGAATCTTATATGACAAACTGGAATAGAAACACATGGGATGACTGGAATAAAATATTTCCAAGACCTATTAAAGGAACTATTACAAACTTTGATATAAACTGGATAAATTTTGACTTCAGACCAAAAAAACAACTTATATAAAATAAGAATTTTAAAAAACTAATATCCTTCTTTTTTTTATTGAATGAAAACATTTAAATCAATCTAAAATATATAAAAATGATGGTGGATGGGTATGGAGAGAAATATTTCAAGGTTTATTGAAGATCTTGATAATAACGAGATTGAAATTCTTTTAAGTCTTTATTACAACCAGGATGGTATTCTTAACTCAATTGATGAGATCTTAATATCTGATGAATTTATAAAGAACCTTTTAGAAAAAAACCTTATAAGCTCAAAGGTTGAAAACAAAAGAAATATACTAATACTTACAGAAGAAGGATTTAACATCTGTGGATCAATTATGCATAGCAGACTTGTCGATAAAAAAGACCAGTTTAATAAACAAGTAAAAAAACTACCTGAACGACTGACTGCATGCCTTGTCAACCGTGTAATGTGGAAAGATGAAATAACAAAGGAAAACGGATTTATTGATCCTGTAACAAAACCATACACACTTGATGATACCCTATGGTATGAACGAGTTCTTCTAAAAGATGAAAGAATAAAAGATATGCTAGAAGAATTTTATACATCACTTGAAAAACTAGGATTTATAAAAAACATTGAAGGACAACGTTGGTGTTCACCAATAGTTGAAAACTTTTTAAAGGAGCAATATAAAAACATAATAGATCTTTCCTGGTCAGAGGAAGACTCACTTAAGTATTACTATTTTTACTACGTATATGCACAAGATCAAAAAAGCCTAATAAACTTTAGAGGAGAAGGAGAACAATATCGATCAATGTTCTTTGGTGATAACACATATCCCCCAGAATATTGGTACTCATCTAATAGATCAGATCCCAGAACACTAATATCTTCTCTTGGACTCAGTGAACAAAGAGTTATTGGATTTTTACAGGAGATGCAAGGAAAAGATATTGTAAATGAGCGGATGTACCCTTTATCATCATTTTCATTTTTCAGTGATGACGAAAAAATCTTTGTAATCCAAGATATCAAACGTTATATGGAATATCTAAAAGAACGATTTTTATCACCAGTTGTTGAAATTATTACTAAGTAAAGAAAAATTCATTTAACCTAGTTTAATAGTTCTTTCTGAAATTATTTGGAAAGGTGAATCCTGGATTGTTTCTTTATTTGAATCCCAGTATTGCTCCCTTTGTAGGAACTGTTCCCATACATTTCTTAGTTTTAAGTAAAATTCATAGATATCAATACTTTCAATGTAATGAGCGCTAGCCTGTATTTTTTCAAGGTTATTCTTCATTCTTTCTTCAAATCTAGCTAGAAGCGGTTTTAAATTTGATATAGCATTTTCTGGATCTCTTATTACTGATTGTTTGTCTATTAGTCCTTCTCTTATACCCATCGATATTATTGGGCTTGAGAAATCAGCTTCTGATATTTCTTTTGGGTATGTATTCATCATATTCCCAAGATGTGCTACATCTTGAACACTATGTAGTATTGGTCGAAGTTTACCTAATTCCTCATAGTTAAAATCTGGTGAACACATTAGGTCAAGATCACAGTGTAGCATAACCATTACACCATGGTTTAGATACATTTCATCCTCTTTAAAATTTGAAAAATCATATGTGTTTATTAGGTAACTGTATTTCATTGAGTTCAATACTTGTTCTATGTCAAAGAAGAAGATATCTTCAAATTCCTCATATCTTGGAAGGTTTTTTATTGAGTTTAAACAATCTTGCCAAATTAATCGTGTAACTTCTAGGTATAAGTTTTTATAAGGTTTTGCTCCATTATTTGGGATTCGAATTGCCTGATCAAGAAGTCTTTTATTTCGAAGTTTGGCATTATCTGCTAAATCATCTACTAGGACATCAAAAATACAGAGTTTTGTTTTGATTAATGCAAGTTGTTCTATGTAATTATTATCAATGGAAGGAAGATATGTTTTCTCATATACTTTGTAAAGCCATTTGAATAAGAAGTCAGCATTTCTTGGGCCTACTTTCTTATAGAGTTCGATTGCTTCCTTCAAACTAAGGGTTTTTTCTTCTTCCATTTTATTTTCCCCAATTCTAATATTTTAAAAACTAACTTAAAGCCCTAATAGAGAAAAATCCTACAATATTCCAAAATCGGATAGTTATGTTTATTTTTGTAGGAAATTAAAAAATAATTAGTAAAATAATAATTATTTAAATTGTGAACATTCAACTAACTTGTTATCATATATTTTTTCAAATTCCTCTTTATAATATTTATTAACATTAGTTCTAATTGGTAAGGCTAAATAATAGTCATCCTCCTCAAATAGAATTCCGTTTTCAACAAATGACTGTAAAATATTTTTAAGTTTTTCTTCAAATAAATTGGGGAATTGAATTTTTAACTCGTTATAAGAAGCAATATCTATACAAGAAAGAAAAATTTTACGTTCTATTTCATTGAGTAAAAATATATTAATATTTTCAGAATTTCTATTATCAAAAATTTTTATAAAATTTTTTCCATCTTCAAAATAAAAAACAAATTTTTTTAATATACTTGGATCTTTAATTCTTTTTAATTCTTGTTTTTCTTTTTGTTTTTGCCAATTATTTATTAGTTCTTCCCAGTTGTTTTCATTATTTTCAATTTGCTTTCTTTTAAATCCAAATACAAAGACAAAACCTTTAGATAATATTTCTTTTGGAAACATTAATGTATCAATAGTTGTAGGTTCAAGTTTTTCAATATTATAATTATTTGGATTGCAATGAATAATGCTTCCATACATTACTCTTAATTGACATATTTGGGGGGGGTCAAGATAAGATTGTAGTGCTAGTATTGTTTTTTTGGATTCTTCAAAATCTTTTTTATCTTCATTTGGGTAATTAATTATAAGATTATAATGATTTTTTATTTGGTTTTCTTTACAATACTTGAGTGCTGCAATATTGTCAATTACTCTAGCTCCCTTGTTCATTTTTTTAAGATAGCTTTTACTAAAAGACTCTATTCCTGTTTGAATATCTATAAATCCTGCTTGTTTTAACAGATAATAATCCTCACTTCGAAGTTGATCGGCTCTTGTTTCAACAAAGAAATTAAAATCTTTTTTAAGATTAATAATACTTTTACAAAGATTTCTATATGATCTTATTGGCAAAGTATTACCGATTATTTGGAATGATAAATTCCTATATTCCTCTGATAGAATATTCAATTCATCGATTATTTTTTCAACACTTTTTTCACGATATTTTTTGTGTTGTAAATTTAGATTACAGAACGTACATTTATTCCACCAACATCCACGAGAAATTTCAATTGGTATTCGTCCTTGATAAGAAAAAAATTGTTGTATATCAGATGATGCTCTTAGCAGATCTCTATAGAAACTATTGTAATTCGGTATAGGTAAAGTATTCATATCAATATATTGACTTGGATTGAAGCATATTTTATTTTCTTTTCTATATATTAAACCAGGTATTGTATCAAGTTTACTTTCTAAGGCTAGTTGATATAATGGCTCTTCTCCATCACCTGATACAATATAATCTATATAAGGATGAGTTTTAAGAGCTATTATTCCTAGTTCACCAACAGTTCTACTACCTCCAAAGATTATTTTCTTTTTAGGGTATTGTTCCTTGATTTTTTTCGCTACAGCTAAGGATGGTAGTAATTGTCCATAATTAAGTGAAAAACCAATTAAATCAAAATCTAAAAAATTTATATTTTTAAATATCCATGAATAAAAAACATCTGTTTTTTTTTCATACTCATTAAAGTTGAATTTTTTACTATTTTCACTTTTTTGATAAAGATTTTCTTTAATTTTATCTCTATATTGGTTATAATGTTCAGGATAAACATATTTTGAATAAATTATCTGTGCAGTATAAGAATCATTTGGAGGTTCAATCATAAAAAAATAATTTTTATTTTTATATATATCTGCAGCACTAAGATAAAGATGCCTTGTCTCAATTTTAATTTCACGCTCTAAAAGATAAGGTTCTAATAATTCAAGTTGAATAGATGGAATATGTACTCCAGCAAATGGCATTGATATTAATAATACGTTTTTACTATCAGTACGCATCCTCAAATCCAATTTATTCAATAAGAAATTAGCTTATATAATTTATTATAATAGTAAGTTAATGTTTAATTATTAAAATAAAAAAATTATTAATTAATAAAAAGATAATATGTTGGAATTCATAATATGTCCAAAATTGATTCAAAAGATAAGAAAATACTATACGAACTTGATTTAAACTGTAGACAATCTAACAGTCAAATTGGTAAAAAAGTAGGTCTAGGAAGAGATGTTGTTGCTTACAGAATTAATAATATGCTGCATGAAGGAATCATAAAAAATTTTTGGACAGCTATTAACACATTTAGATTAGGATATGATGTTTTTAGGATATATATCACATTTCAATATGTAAGTCAAGATACCAAGAATGAAATAATTAATCATTTTATGAATTATCAAAATACTTGGACAGTTAAATCACATAAGGGAGAAATTGATCTAACTGTGATAGTCTGGACAAAAAATAATTTAGAATTCTATCAATTTTGGGAAGAAACTCTAGATAAATACGAGGATTATTTTGCAAAAGCAATAGTATCAGTTTACATTCAAGCTTTTTGCTATAAGAAATCATATTTACTAAAAGATAAACTTGACACATCAGAAAGAGAAATGTATAGATTAACCTGCGGTTTAAAATCATTAGAAATTGATGAAATCGATTATAGTCTTTTAAATGAAATAGCTGTAAACGCAAGAATTCCTCTTATAGATCTTGCAGAAAAACTTAATTGTTCATCTCAAACAGTCAATTATAGGATTAAGAACCTTCAAAAAGAGCAAGTAATACAAGCATTTCGTGTAAATATAGATCTCTCGAAAATCGATTTACAACATTTTAAAGTTGATATATATCTCAAGGAACATAAAAAAAGAAAGGCTATATGGAATTTTCTGAAAGAAAAGCCTTATTTTGAATATTTAAATGTCTCAGTTGGTTGGTGTGATCTTGAACCAGAATTTGTTGTAAAAAATGTTAATGAATTAGACAAAATTTTTTCTGATATAGACAAAAAATTTCCAAATGTAGTTAAAAAACTTAATTTTTGGATAACAGAAGAAAATTATAGAGAAAGATGGCTTCCAGAATTAAATATTAAAGAATAATAAAAATTAAATTATAGAGGTATTAGTGGATATTTAAAAAAGATTAAAAATTTAAACAAATTGAAAAGGATTTATACCATTTATTCCTATACTAATAATTGAAACTGCTAAAGCAGTTGCCCCAATTTTTATTTTCTCCATTTTTTTCTCACCATCCTTTATATTGTCATATATTGACATGTTATATTCTGTCTCGATTGGTATTTAAAGTTATCGTGTCAGAATTACATTTTGAAAAAATAATTTTATAGGAGATAGATATCTATTACATAAACAAAAAATATTAAAACTGATTTTTGTTTTATGATAATGGGATGCATCTAGAATGATAAGTGGATTTGCTCTAGTCTCAATGATTTCTTTTATTTTATGTATTTTATTAAGTATAACAATATATTTTAAAAAAGTTAAATATATTTTTAATAATGACCTAAGTAAAATTTTTGTATTACTATGCATATCTTTAGCATTATTTTGGGCGTTAATTGAGTTTGGATATCGTAGTGCAAATGATTTTACAACAGCTTATTACTGGCTAAAACTAAACGTAGCTTGGTATTTTGTTATGTCTTTTTTATTACATTTTTCATTATTATATACAGAAAATCATCATTTATTGAAGAAGAAAATAACATATTTAATCATATACGGACCAGCAATAATATTTTTCTTTATTGACATATCTACAAATCTTTTATTAACTAAACCAGTACTTGTATCCTGGGGATGGACATTTGGTATTCCTACAAACCCAATAATGCATAGTATTCCTTCAACTTGGGCTGCATTTACTGCGCTTTTTTGTTTTTATATAATACTCGATTACTTATCAAAATTGCACAATATAAATAAGAAAAAACAAACAAGAATAATTATTTTTGGTATTTGTATCCCAATTATAATAGGTCTAAATACCGAATGGTTATTTCCAATTTTAAATATAAGATTTCCAGAGCTTATAGTACCTGCTTTAACATTTGGAATTATAATAATATGTTATGGAATATGGATATATTCTCCTTTAAAAAATAAAGATTATTATGAGGTAGTAAAAACAGAGATAGACAAGAATATTAAAAGTTCTCGATATTAAATTTACATCCTAATCCATTTAAGTTTATTATTATTAATTTTTTTAGATATAAAAAGTTCTTCTTTCTCTTTATATTTATCAATTGAATCCCAATACTGTTCTCGATTTAAAAATGCTTCCCATACTTCTTTTAATCTATTATAAAAATCTATTAGGTTTATACTTTTAATAGATACAGCATTATTTTTAATTTTTTCAAGATTGTCTATCATTTTTTGCTCAAAACGTGAAACGAGTGGTAAAAGATTCGCTTTTGCATATTCAGGATCGTTTATAATTGTACTTTTATCAATTAAACCTTCCCTCACTCCTAATGAAATTATTGGACTTGAAAAATCAGCTTCTTGAATTTCCTTTGGATAGGTATTTAAAAGATTTCCAATATGGGCAACATCTTGAACCCAATGTAGAATCGGCCTTAATTTTTTAAGTTCTTCAAAATTAAAATTAGGGGAACACATTAAATCCATATCACAGTGTAATATAACCATAACACCATGGTTTAGATACAATTCATCCTCGATCATACTAGAAAAATCAGAAGTATTTACTAAATAACTATATCTCATTGAATTCATTACCTGATCTAAGTCAAAATAAAAAATATCTTTAAACTCATCAAAACGAGGATAATTTCTGATAGATTCTATACAATCTATCCAAATTTTTTTTGTTACAATTATATAAGGATCATTTGATTTTTTATTTCCATTCCAAGGAATCCTAATAGCCTCCTCTAATAGACGCCTATCTCGTAGTTTTGCATTATCTGCAAGATCGTCAACTAGTACATCAAAAATTGTAAGTTTAGTCTTATCCAGGCTTAATACATGCTTAAAATTAATATCTATTGAAGGAAGATATGTATTATCATAAACACTATATAACCATGGAAAAAGATAATCTGCATTTCTTGGAGCAACTGATTTGTAAAGAAGAATTGAATCTTCTAGGCTATATTTTGGCATATGCATCCCATTTTTTATTTATTAACAACTGACAGTATATTAAATGAGTATACTCTCGCTAAAGCTGGTTCTTCAGGTGTACCCGCATTTTCATTTACTGTTAAAACCATTAAATAAGGTATATTATCAATATTTTCCTCAAGTTTCTTTCTAATTAGATTCGTCCTAGAACCAAGTGTATTTACTAAAATAAATGAGCAAGGAATGAAAATAAATGGATATTTATTTATATTATACTCCTCAAACATGTCATCAATTAAATCAATAATTCCTTCACCTGTAATCGATAGTAATTTTACTTTATTTCCTCGAGCTTTATATCCAAGAGCTACATAATCTCCTAAAAAACCTGCTACACCAGATGTATATTTATTATTCTCTTCAAAAGTAATTGGAAAATAATTTGATGTTTTATAATAAAAAGGCCCTAATTCAACAAATTGTTTTTCTACTATCCCAATTTTACTAAGAAATTCCTCTTTTGCAGGTTTGTTATTTATCTTTGTTATAATCCTATCATTAGAGACCATATTTGTTATATCAAATGTTTTATTAGTATCGTGCACTCCTAGACTACTTTTTATAAATATATCAAGGTCAGTACTACAACCTAAAGCAACAATAGAATTTGTATGGACTTGATTATCAATAAATTGATAATTATGAAACATTTGGCCAGAATCCATTGTGGAGCCACCAATAATAAAATAGTCAGGCAATAAATTAACCATCCAATCAATCATATCATCTTCCTTTCCAACTCCTACACCAAAGAGAGAAAACAATTTGTATCCAAGATGAGCTGCTAATTTACCAACAATTTTTGATTTTATAACATTAAATTTACTAAAAGGAATAGTTGGACCTGATATTACATTTATTAAGAAATGATTTTTAAATTTGGATTTTTCGAGACTTTTTTTAATCATATATGAACAAGTTTTTACAGCCTTTTTTGGATTTAATTTTGTTTGTTTTCCAATACCTACTGCAACATCAATATTTGGATAAGAAACTGCCAATGCACTAGCTCCTCTAGAATAACTCCCATAATTATTTATAAAACCAGCAACTGTTCCTCCAATTAGCGGAGTACCTTTTGGTAATATCTCCCAAATACCGTCTAAAAAATTTTTAAATCCTCCATTTTTTTTATAATGAATCGTTGAAAAGACAATAAAAAAACTTGGTGGTTGATTTAAACCTTTAATTGCTGTTTTAGCAACTTCTATTCCTGCATCTCTAGCATTCCATTTACGTGAATGGCCAATTGATGCTTCTAGATTAGAATTATTAATTAAATTTTTTGTTATAGATTGCATCCCATAAAATAATAATAATTAAGAATTAAAAAACTTTTCTAATTTACTTTTTACTAATTTATTTATTGTTTTTAAAAAATTTTTATATGATAATGAATAAATTATTTTGTAGTTATTGGTTAATTTCCTTTTGTTCCATTAAATTTAAAATTTCCAATCTTGCATTCTCTAGCTCGACTTCAATTAATCCTTTATTTGATAAAGCAGGTACAATTGTAACCAATGCATTTTCTGTATCAGGAAATATATAAAACAATGCTGCATAATCTTGTAATCTGAACTCAATTTCACCTAAGCCAGCTTGTGAATATTCACGTATTACACCGAATACATCATCCATAGCTCGTTTTATTACATCCCATATTTCCATGACTGCAGGATCAAAACGATCCTGTTCTGGCATTACACTTATCATATTTTGTCTTGCTACCATACATGCTAGAATCTCCTCATGTTTTAGGAGATTATTTAATATCTCAAGAATTGGATCATCTTGCAACTTGTTTCACTCCGATTTTATTTATAAAAACTTTATTCCGCCTTCTGTTATTGTTATATTCTGAGGCTTCAATGTATGTTTTGTCGCTCTCATCTTTCGAACTGTTAGTTTTCGCCTATCCATTGTAACATCTATATCCATAAGTATTATACCATCGACAAGAAATTCGGAAATTGTATCACGAGATAGGCTTTTTGCACCTTCGGGTATTTCTGAGGTAATAAGGGTTGTGCAGTTTTTATGGTTTAAAAGACTCATTATTCTTCTTATATGCATACGTGTTGTGGAAAGCGAACCTACAGGATATTTCTTTGTCTCTGTCGAATCTGAAGAGGGCATTATTTCATTTATACCACTAACCCAAACAGGTACTTCTGTGATAGGCGTTAGAGAGTCAATGACTACTCGTGTATAGTTTCCAGTTTTTATTTCTTGCTCCATTTCTTTGTGAATAGTGCTTTTATCAAGGTCTAGATACATAAGTTTTAGTTTACTATTATTTAACCATTGTTGGAAATCAAAACCAATGTTATTTGCTTGTTTTATGATATTATTAATACGTTCATCACTAGTAAGGTATAAGCAGTTTTCACCATTTTTCAAACCCTCCATAAGATAATGATAACACAGAATTGTTTTACCAGAACCAGGTGTTCCAGAAATAAGTGTAATACTATTTTTTGGAAGACCTCCGGAGATTAGCTCATCAAGTCTTGCAAGACCTGTGTTGATTCTATTAGAATTAGTAATTTTAGTAAAATTAACTTCTTCATTAATTTCTATCATAATTTAATATATCCCTCCTTTATCATCACCAAATATATTGTTATCATTTAACAACTTAAATATGTTTCTTAATTAAAAAAATACAAATACTCCCAATATTATAATTATGAACAATTATTATGTTAAAAGTAAGTATTCTAGATGGATACATTGATGAACCAACATGTCTAGGTGTCCCACCCTATATTAGTCCTTATCCACGCTATTTAGCAGGTGCTGTATATAGCTTTGATAAAAAAGCAAATGTCTGTTATTATACAATTGATCAAATCCGAAATAAAAAAGAGTTGATCTATGATTTAAATAAATCAGATTTACTGATTGTAATTGCTGGTATGGCTGTACCTGGTAAGTATTTATCAGGATATCCAGCAAGTCCAAACGAAATCCTTTCGATAATAAACAATTGTCCCAATCCTTTTAAGATGCTATCTGGACCTGCAGCGCGATATGGATTTGGTATATCTGGTGGTCATAAAACAAAAGAAATATCCTCTTTAAATGATTCATTTGATATAATAGCAAAAGGTGACGGGGAAATAATCATCTATGAGTTTTTAAAAAATAAATTATCATATGATAAAATCAAAACAGACCTATATAGAGAAAATGCACATTCAATATCAGATTATGCAATACTTGGTGCAAAAATCGTAACTCAACACCCATATTTCCCAAGTTATTTAATAACAGAGATTGAAACATATAGAGGTTGCGCTCGAACACTTGTTGGTGGGTGCTCATTTTGCTCTGAACCAAGCAAAGGGTTTCCGGAATTCAGACATATAGATGATATTATTTCGGAAGTAAAAGCATTATATCAGAATGGAATTAAACACTTTAGAATTGGAAATCAACCATGTATTTTCTCATATATGAGCATTGATGCAGGTAAGAAAGAACGACCAAGGCCAAATCCAGATGCAATCGAAAAGTTATTTAAAGGTATTAGACAAGTAGCTCCAAACCTCAAAATACTTCATATCGATAATGCAAATCCAGGAGTTATTGCAGAATATCCTAAAGAATCTGAAAAAATAGCTAAAACAATAGTTAAGTATCATACCCCTGGTGATGTTGCTGCTTTAGGTGTTGAAAGTGCTGATCCTGATGTTATCGATAAAAATAATTTAAAAGCAAGTCCTGGAGAAATATTTGATGCAATCAGATTAATAAACAAAGTAGGTGCAAAGAGAGGTAGTAATGGAATGTCTGAATTATTACCAGGTTTAAATTTTGTGTTTGGTTTAATTGGTGAATCTAAAAAAACTTTTGATTTAAATTATAAATTTTTAAAAGATATACTAGACAAAGGTTTACTTCTTCGTCGTATAAATCTTAGACAGGTTATCCCGATCCCTGGTACAAAAATGTATGATACTGGGATTAAACTTGTTAATAAACATAAAGCTGATTTTAAAAGATTCAAAAAACGTGTTAGTGAAGATATAGTACGTCCAATGCTTAAAAATCTTCTTCCTATTGGAACAATCTTAAAAGATGTTTATTGTGAAAAAGCAGATGGAAAAACTATTTTTGGTAGGCAACTTGGAAGCTATCCTCTATTAATAGGAATTCCTGGGATTAGTGATCTTAATAAATTTATTGATGTGAAAATTGTTGATTATGGGTTTCGCTCAATAACAGCCATTCCACATCCTTTATATGTAAATGAAGCGAGTCGGGAAACTCTTGAGGCTGTACCAGGTATTGGTAAAAAAAGAGCAATTAGACTTCTAGCTGGTAGGCCTTTTAAAAATAAAAAACATTTGTTAGGATCGTTTGACGAACAGGATGCAGGTAAAAAAGCATTAAAATTTATTACAATTAATGAATAATTTTATTAATGATACATATATCCCATATATTAGAGGGGTAGTAATAATGAGTAAAAAATTAATTTCAATAGTATTGATGTTTTTATTGATATTTATCGGATTTATTGGATCAGTGGAATCTGAATTTATTTCCAAAGATGTAACATTAAACAATCAACAGGAGAGCAGGGAATATGCAACAGGTCTTATAAAAAAATATGATGAGAATGGTCATTTAATTCCAAATCCTATTTCTTTATCAGGTTTTGCGCCTGATAATTGGGATTGGCGAAAAGCATCATTTAATGGTAAATATGGCGATTGGACAACTCGAATTAGAGATCAAGCTCAATGTGGAAGCTGTTGGGCTTTTGGATTGGTAGCAGCACTTGAAACAGTTTATAACATTCAAAATAATAATCCGAATATTGATATTGATCTTTCAGAGCAGTTTATTGTATCTTGTCCTTCTTATTATGGCTATAGTGTTGGGGACTGCTGTGGAGGTTTTTTTCCCAATGCTTTAAATTTCGTAAGAAATGTTGGTACAATAACTGAGGCATGTTTTTCTTACAAAGCAATAGATGCCAATGGTAGAGATGCTGGTGACTGTAAGGGTTTGCGAATTCCTAGCAATGACCCTGTAGAATGTAATGAAAAATGTGAAGACTGGGAATCCTACATCATTAAAGTAGATAATTATCATAGTCTATCAAACCATCAATCGATAAAAAATGCAATAGTTACCTATGGACCAGTCATTGCAGCGTTTGATATTTATTATGATTTCTATGAGTATGATGGAGGGGTTTATGAAAGAAATTCAAACATTTACTCTGGTGGACATGTTGTCGCTATTGTGGGATATAACGATGATCAGGATTATTGGATATGTAAAAATAGTTGGGGTACTAATTGGGGTGAGAACGGCTGGTTTAAGATTAAATATGGTGAATGTGGTATTGGCTCACCTGGATCTTGTGCATATATTACTGGTTATAATAAAAGATTGAAAAACAATCAGTTTTTAAATAATCAAAATCTTATTCAATGGTTTCCTGTTTTCCAGTTATTATTATCTATAATAAAAATAGGTATGTAAATATGCTGAAAAGTGAGCTACGTAATCTAGAAAAAAAGATAAAATATACTTTTAAAAACAGGGATCTTTTAAAAACTGCCCTTACACATAAGACTTATGCTTTTGAAGCAAAAACACCAATTGAATTTAATGAGCGTCTTGAGTTTCTAGGTGATAGTATTATGAGTTTTCTTGTTGCTCGAGAGCTTTACAAAAGTAACAAATATTTTTCCGAGGGTGAACTTACACGTAGGCGTGCACAATTAGTAAACAATAGCTATCTTGCACAGAGAGCAAAAGACCTTGGACTAGGTAAATACTTATATCTTGGAAGAGGTGAGACAATGCAGGATGGTGATACAAATCTTACTAATCTAGCAAATGCTCTTGAAGCACTTATTGGTGCTGTTTTCCTTGATTCAGATATTGAAACTGTCTGGAAGTTTATTAAAAGAATTGTCTTTGATGGAAGCTATGTTTTTTAAGTATTTAATTGATAATTAAATTGATTATTAGAAAAGTATAAATAATACAAGCTATATATTAAGATTAACATATGTTAACTCTAGGGGGTTAATTGTTGAGAGAAGTGTTAATATTTTTTATAATAGGATGTTTAGTCCTAAGCGGACTAGGAGCTGTTGCTACACCTGGCAAAGACGTTTTTGAATCCGAAACAATAAATGTTGCATTTTCACGACCAGTTTTGAAAGAAAATAAAGACTATGTTGAAGTATCGTTTGAAGAGACGAACTCCTTAATGATCAATGAGGGTAAACCATTATTACCTATGTATATTCATACTTTTGCTTATCCACTTGGAACAGAAATAAAAAGTGTTACTTGCACTTTTAATAATATACAGAGTATGCAGCTTTCAAAAGATATAATACCATCACCTGTGAAAGCAACAGTTGGGATTTTATCTAAAACAGTTGAAAAACAGTATAATTATGCAGGGACATATCCAGAACAACAATTTGATTATACAATAAAAGTAGGACAAATAGATGGAGAAATACAGATAATAGTAAACGTCGTAGCATACATGTCATCTTACAACCAGCAAGAACAAAAATTTTCATGGTCAGAAAATGTAGAAATCAGTATAAATTATGAATTAAACAATCAACCAAAAACAACAAATGTTGGATATGATTTCATTATACTTACAGCTGATGAGTTTTCAGATGAACTTCAGACATTAAAATCACATAAAAACAACCGGGGAATAGTAACTGAAATTTTTACACTCAGTCAAATAAAAAGCATGGCATCTGGTAGAGATGATGCAGAAAAAGTTAAAAAATTCATAAAAGACGCAATTGATGAAAACAACATTGAAAGTGTATTACTTGTTGGTAACAGAGATAAATTCCCAACCCGTGATACTCATATACAAGTTGGAAATGACGGTGAAATATTTGTTAGTGACCTATATTTTGCAGATATTTATTATTATAACGAGGAAACTCAGCAGAACGAGTTTGTAACCTGGGACTCAAATGACAATGATGTATTTGCAGAATATGACTGGAATAACAATTATGATTTCATGGATCTATCACCTGATGTAAAACTAGGAAGACTCCCAGCAAACAGCGGTACTGAAGTTAACACTGTTATTGATAAAATTATAACATATGAAAACAACGAAGCATATACTCAGGATTGGTTTACAGACATGGTAGTTGTTGGAGGAGATTCATTTATAGATGAACAATACGACTCAGATGGAGTTCTTGAAGGAGAATATGTAAATCAAAGAGTGATAAACTATATGGATGGTTTTATCCCTGAGAAAATATGGGCATCACTTGGAAGACTTAATAGCAAAGGGGATTTAAACAACGTTCTTAAGAGTGGTTGTGGATTTGTTGATTTCTCAGGACATGGAAATACAAATGTCTGGGCAACACATCCACATAAAAATGATAACAAATGGCTTCCTGGTCCAAATGGTGGATATTTTTCATCTGATATAAAATCACTTAATAATGGTGATGAATTACCTATTGTAATTACTGGTGCATGTAGCGTCAGCAAATTTTCAAAAGATGAAAACACATTTTCATGGGCATGGCTTGCAAATGAAGGTGGAGGTGGCATTGCCTCATTTGGTGCAACAGGCCTTGGTTATGCTTATATTGGCACATCTGTAGTAGCTGGGCTTGTTGAGGGTATGGCTATAGGAACATTTAGAGCCTATAAGGATGGCTCGATAACCGTCGGAGAAATGTGGGAACGAGCATTAAACAGTTATATGAACACTCACAGAATCAACAATGGAGGAGAATATAAAACAGTTGTTGAATGGACACTATTTGGTGATCCAACACTATCTATCGCTGCTGAATCTACACCACCAGAAAAACCAGATAGACCAGATGGTAAAACAAATGGTGGAATAAACAACGATTATACATATACAACATCCACAACCGATTTTGATGGAGACAAGATATATTACCTATTTGACTGGGGAGACGAAACATTTTCCGGTTGGATAGGACCATATAACTCAGGTCAAACCGCAAGTGCAAGCCATACATGGACTGAACAAGGTAATTATCAGATTAAAGTAAAAGCTAAAGATGAACATGGAGTACAGAGTGATTGGAGCGAACCATTGGGAATTGCAATGCCAAAAACAATCAACCTTCCAATTTTTTCAAGACTACGGGAAAATTTTCCATTGATATATCAGATATTTCAAAAAATATTCAATAAATAAACTCCCTATTTTTCTTTATTTTTTCAAACAATAAACATCTAGTTGTTCATCATTGAATTTTTTACTTGAAATAATAGTTTTATTCAAATAAGTTTGATTAATGATTTTATTAAGTTTTTTTCTATCAGAAAGACTACTAAATATAAAATATGCACAACCATCTTTTTTCAAATAATTACTAACCGATTCTATGAATCTTTTAGTAGTATTTAATCCATCAGTTCCTCCATCAACTGATTTATCAAACCAACCTGATCCACCGACCAAATCCTGAAAACTTGTTGGTAGATATGGTGGATTAAAAACTATGATATCAAATAAATCCTCTTTGTTTAATACTGAAAATATATCACCAATTCTAACCTCAAAATTACCTTTTAATAACTTTAAATTTTGTTGATAATTTTTCTTAACAAGCTCAACAGCGAATGGATTAATATCACAACACAAAACATCTGCCCCAATGGTTGCACAATAAAGACCAATTATTCCACAACCAGTTCCTATTTCAAAAACTCTATCACCCGGTTTTATGATCAGGGAATCAAGAAGAAGGAATGTATCTTCTGCAGGATCATAAACCTCCTTATGAATACTTATTGTTAATCTTTTATATTTAAATGTTTTTTCTAACTTATTTTTATTCAAAATATTTATCCTCAATTTGTTGAATCATATATCAGTTTTTTAATATGTTTAAAAATTTTTATATATATGATTAACCCAGTGTTAGGTGGTTTAATTCAGTAACAGATAATATATAGTTCAGAGATTTATATTTATTATGGAAATAAAAATTACAGACTACTTTTTAGGTTCTGCAGAAAATGAAGAAACAATAGAAGACATATTAAAAAAATGATAATGAAATATGAAATTATTTTTTATATTAGGAAAAGAGGTTTAAAAAACGGTTTTTTCTATGTGATTGTTTTAATTTAATAAAGCTTTATTATTTTATTTTTGTGTTTTTCCATAGAAAAATTTATAAATTAAAATAATTTGATACTAATTTAACTATGCATCATCCTCTTAAAAAAAATATTATGATTATAATTGTAACAGGACTATTCCTTTTTTTCAATTTTAATACAACAAATCTATTTAATGATGTTAATGCAAGTAAAACAGAAGAGATTCAAGGTGTATCTAATGATTCTTCCACCTTATCAAAATCATTTGTTAATCATAAAGAAATTGGAAGATTTGATACTAATATTGTTCAAGATATTGAGTTAAAGGATGATGCATTTCATGGATATAATGATTATTTTTCTATTGAGTGGTGGTATTTTGATGCTATTTTAAATGATGATTATGATTTACATGCTGGTTTCAAAGTTTTTTCAATTAAAAGTATTGGTGTTGTATGGCCAATTTTTGAAATTTATAAGGGAAGAGAGTTGATAGTAAAGATATTGAAACCTTATCCTCTTAAGGACCTCTCTGCATCATTGATTTATCCCTCTGTTAAGGTGGCTGGTAAATCAATTATTGAGTTTGATATTAATGAATATTACAATACTGGTAAATGGAAATATAATATATCAATTAATATGAAGAATCATGCAATTAACTTAACTTTTGTTGGTATTACAAAAGGATGGAAATACATGATTATGGATCGAGAAGGATGGGCAGTGGCATTACCAAAGGCTGATGTATTTGGCACTATTACAATTGATGGAAAAATTATTAATGTAACAGGTAGAGGTTATCATGATCATAATTGGAATTATACTATTAAAACGAAAGCTAGAGAATGGGGATGGTATTGGGTTAGATTAACTGGAAATATGTATAGTTTAATATCTGCTTGGTTTTTAAAATCCCCTTTTGATTTTGATAATCTAGTAGTTTTAAATAAGGATTATGGAGATTATATTGAAATTAACCCTAAAGATATTAAACTCTTTTTTTTAAATAATATATCTAAAAATGGTGCAATTATTCCTTCCCAGTTTAGAATAATTATAAGTAATTTTTCTGTAAAAGTTGATGTTCTTATGAATGCAACTTCTATTCATTTTGTTGGCTCTCCAAGATTTTTTTACTGTAGATATTTTGTTAATGTAACTGGTTTTATTTCTAAGGATGATGATGTTGAACATTTTGTTGATAGCCTACAAATGTTTGAGTTTATGAAGTTTAAATAATTTATTAAAGACTGTATCTACGCTTGTTTTTTCTTCAAATTCAGTCTATAGTTTATCATTTGGAATTATTTTATTCTCAAATTTTTTTCAATTTTTTACTCATTTTTCAAGCTTAATAATAAATCAATCATTGAAACTTCAAGTATTTTTTAGATAAGATTTCCTATGGTTTTTGTATTCTTTTTTTTATAAACTCATCTATAGGATTAATATCTATCCCTACAAAAAAAATGAAATCCTTCCTAATATAACTAGGGTTAACCCAATTTAAAAAGTTTTATAAACATTTTATAACTAATAATTTTAAATTTAGGAAGGATCTAAAGCACAAATAACAATTTGTTTTTTTACGTTTTTTGTATCATATGGTTTTTTTCAAGAATTTATTAACAATACAGATCTTTTTTATGTCTTTGGTATAATAGTATTATTAGTAATTGTAATGCTTTTTACATCATATGTTATGATAGATATTCTTGAATTGATTGTAATATTTGATCTTAAAAACAAATTCTATTCTTAATTTTTTTGTACTTGCAACTTTTTTGATAATCCCAATATTAATATTTTAATTAATATTATAAAACAAATATTAATTTAAGTTTAAACATAACATTTATTTTTTCTAAACTTTACAAATTTATGTATTTTTATGCATAATAATTAAAATGAAAATAATTGTAATATAGAATAATGTATATATTATAAAACGACAAATATAAATAGTTGATTAATATCTATACTTACTACTTGAAGGGGGCTTATTTATTAGAAATACTATCACTAAAAGTGTAATTATTATAATTATATTAATAATAATTTTTAATTCTTTATTATCGTCATCAACAGCTTTAATAATTCAAGTAAAGGATAAATTTCAACAAACAAAAAATTCAAATACTTTTTTAACTAATAAAATCACTAAAATATTAGATAAAATCAATGTTACTTTAATTCAAAAATTCCTAAGAGACTTAATGGATATAGGACGAAGAATGACAGGTACATATAGCTGTGACAAAGCAGCAAAATATATATATGAACATTTTGAAAAACTAAATCTAAATCCAAAATATCATTATTGGGAAGGATTTGGTGATTATTATCATCAAGGATTTTATAAAAGTCAAAATATAGAAGCAACTCTTTATGGAATCGATAACTCAAATGATGAAATATTAATGGTTAACGCACACTATGATACTCTCAGAACATCACCTGGAGCAAATGATGATGGATCAGGAACTGTAGCTGTTCTTGCAGCTGCTTATGTACTAAGTCAATTTGAGTTTAATCGGACTATTAAATTTGTAACTTTCTCAGGTGAAGAAGTAGGTCTTATTGGAAGTAGAGATTATGTAAAGAAGATTTATACTAATAATGAAAATATTTTTTTAGATATAAATGCAGATACGATTGGACGTGCAGTCACAGCTGAAGGTGGAAGAAACATGGGTATTGGAGGTACTGAAGATTCCCTATGGATTCTTGATTTAATTGAAAATATTAGTAAGGAATATGGGATGAATTTTAAATTACGCAGATATCAAATAGACCGTGATGCTGATAGAGGATGGAGTGATTACTGGGCTTTTCTACAGTATGGATATGAATCAATAACATGTTGGGGAAGTTCTGATGGAGATCCTAATTATCACACAGAAAATGATAATTATGACAATATTAATTTTAGTTATTTAGTAAATACAACAAGGCATATTGTTGGAGCTTTAGCATATCTCGCAGATTTTGAAAATCCATATCCGCAAATTAAAATTGTAAATCCAAAAAAAGGAAGACTATATTATAAAGATAGAATTCTTTTAGATTTTTTGTATGAAAGAACAGTTGTATTAAAAGATGTTCATATTATTGCAGAGGTTAAACCTGGAAATGAAAAAATTGAAAAAGTAGAGTTTTACTATGATGATAATTTAGAATATACAGATAAAGATTTACCATATGAATGGTGTCTTAATAAAACATCATTAGGAGTTCACAAAGTTAAAGTAATCGCATATGACCAAGAAGGAAAAACCTCTACAGATCAAGTCAAATTTTTTTATCTCTATATCTTTAATAAATCTAAGAAATAAATTCTTTAAATAAGGTTCATAATATTTTCCTTAAAAGAGATTAACATTACTTTATTTATAGATAGATTTATAAAAATGAAGATAATAAAGTATATATAGGGGACTTAAAACATGAAAAGTAAAATGAATATAATCATTGCAATCTTTTTATTAGCATTTTTATTTACGACTCCAATAATTTCTTCAACATCATTAAAAATAAAAGGAAGCACAATATTAAGACAGATTAATAATGAAATAACATTAAATCCAAAAGTAATAGAAATACTCGATAAAATAAATGAAACAATGTTAAGAAATTATCTACAAGATATTGTAAATATTGGACCCAGAAGTACGGGTACATATGGATGTGAAAAAGCAGCTGAATACATATATGAACAATTCAAATCAACTGGATTACATACTAGATATCAACCATGGAAATCCTGGGGAAGTAAGGGGCATAATCAATATTATAAAAGTAAAAATGTTGAAGCAACACAGTATGGAACGAATAAGGATTGGGATGAAGTAATTGTATTCAATGCACATTATGATACAATAAGAAGAACAGTAGGTGCTAATGATGATGGTTCAGGAACAGCATCAGTGCTAGCTGCAGCTTATGTATTAAGCCAATACGAATTTAATAGAACATTTAAATTTGTAACATTTTCAGGAGAAGAAATAGGTCTCCGAGGTAGTAGAGCATACGCAAAAGAACTATATGATAAAGATATACATCTAGTTGTTGAATTCAATGCTGATATGATAGGATACGCAACAACATATGAATCAGGGCATAAACTTAGACTTTCAATGTCAGAAGATACTCAATGGATAGCAGAGATAACTGATACAATAAACGATGAATATAATCTTGATTTTACAATTGAGCGATATACTAGAACAAGAGAAGGTAGAGGCGGAAGTGATTATTTCGAGTTTTTACAATATGGTTATGAATCAATAGCATACTGGCCAGGAGAATGGGATCCTAACATGCATAAACCAACAGATACTATTGATAAAATCAACTTTTCATATCTTACAAACATGACACGATTCATAGTAGGAACAATGGCAATATTAGGTGATTTACCTATTCCTATTCCACAAGCAAAAATTGCAAATCCTAAACTCGGAAGACTTTATAAAAACGATAGAACACTATTACAATTCAAGTATAACAGAACGATTTTTCTTGGAAAATCATTGGTAACTGCTGAAATAAAACCTGGTAATTCTCCAATTGAACGAGTGGAATTTTATTATGATGATAATCTCGAATATACTGATTCAGATCTTCCTTATCAATGGTGGCTTGATAAAACCAGCTTATGGTTTCATAAATTAAAAGTAATAGCCTATGACGAGTCGGGTCAAAAATCAACTGATGAAATCAAAATTTTTTATATTAATAAAAACGATAATTAAAAACCGTCTTGTATCATCAACAAAGTTAAGAGCACGTTTTAGATAACCAGATTTGGTAGTAAACATGAAACTTGCTCTAATATCAATGAGACCTAAAATTGCAGATGTAAAAGCAAACATTAAAAAAATGGAAAAATACATCATAGAAAACATAGCAGACATGTACATTTTTGGGGAAATGACACTCACAGGTTATATATTAAAAGATGAGTATAGAGATTATGCTGAAAAAATAGATGGTCCTTCAATTAAATATTTTAAACAACTTGCAAAAAAACATAATTGCTATATAGTATTTGGAATGCCAATTTATGATGAACATATTAAAGGGATAATTCATAATTCAGCAGTATTAGTTCATCCCAGTGGTCAAACAGATATCTACCACAAATGGTTCCTAGTAAACTTTGGACCATTTGAAGAAAAATTTTTCTTCGACGAAGGAGAAGAGTTTACTTTATCTAACACAAAATTTGGAAAAATCGGATTAATAATATGCTATGATATCTTCTTCCCAGAGTTATGCAAAGCATATAGTCAGATGGGGGCAGATATGGTAATATGTATATCTGCATCACCAACAATTTCCAAAACATTATTTGAACTTTTAATGCCAGCAAGAGCAGTTGAAAACACCATATTTTTTATATATAGTAACATTGTAGGAACCCAAGAGGATTTAATATTCTGGGGTGGATCACAAGTATATGATCCTTTAGCAAAGCAACTTGTCAAAGCACCATACTTCAAAGAAAGTATAGTAACATGTGATATTGATTTGAATAAAATTAATTATGCACGTGCACATAGACCAGTTATTAGAAATATACGCCCAGAAATATATCAAGATCTATATCATATTTCAAGGAAACATTTTATGCCTAAAGAATAATAATTATAAATTTAATTTTTACAAAAAGTATATACAAGGAAAAACTATTCGGTTGAAATTGCTTTATTTTTTTATTTCCGGGGAGAAAAAATGAAGGACTATGATGACAAGGAGATACTTAAACTAGAGCTCAAAGCAGTTCAAATAAGAAAACATATAATTGAAATGTTATACAGGGCAAAATCAGGGCATCCTGGTGGATCACTGTCAGCAGTTGATGCACTTGTCGCACTTTATTTTGTACATATGAAACATAATCCTAAAAAACCAGATGACCCAGATCGTGATCGTTTCATACTTTCAAAGGGTCATGCAGCACCTGCACTCTATGCTGTCCTTGCAGAAAGTAGATATTTTAATTTAAACGAACTTGAAAGCCTTAGAGAAGAAGGATGCATGCTACAGGGACATCCAGCATGCACAGAGGTGCCAGGTGTTGAAGCATCAACAGGTTCATTAGGCCATGGACTTTCTTTTGCAAATGGAGTAGCTCTTGCAGGTAAGCTTGATAAAAAAAACTATCAGGTTTATGTCATGTTAGGGGATGGGGAAACCGATGAAGGACAGGTTTGGGAAGCGGTTGCTGTAGCAAACCATTACAAACTTGACAATATAACTGCTTTAATTGATAGAAATTACTTACAAATAGATGGAAATACTGAAGAAGTACTAAAACTAGAATCTGTTAGAGATAGATGGAGTTCCTTTGGATGGAATGTAATAGAAATCGACGGTCACGACATAAAAAAAATTCTTAAAGCATTAGATGAAGCAAAAGCACATAAAAGACAACCTACTGTAATAATTTTATATACAACAAAAGGAAAAGGCGTGTCCTTTATGGAGAATAACGTTGATTTCCATGGAGTTCCACCAAATGAAATGGAAAGAAACATTGCAATAAAAGAATTAAATCTAGCTGAGAAAAAGCTGGAGACAGCACAATGAGTAAAAAAGAAATGTTAAATCCACGAAAAGCCTATGGTGAAGCGCTGATTGAACTTGGTAGGAAATACAAAAACTTAGTTGTTTTAGATGCTGATCTTTCTAAATCAACTAAGACTATTATGTTTGCAAAAAAATACCCAGAACGTTTTTTTGAAATGGGAATAGCTGAGGCAAATATGATGAGTTGTGCCGCAGGTTTTGCTTCATGTGGAAAAATACCATTTGCGAGTACATTTGCAGTATTTGCAACAGGACGTGTCTATGATCAGGTACGTATGGATATTGCTTATTCAAATGCTAATGTTAAAATTTTTGCAACACATGGTGGGATTAGTGTAGGAAAAGATGGAGTTAGTCATCAAATGCTTGAAGATTTTGCACTAATGAGAGTTCTTCCAAATATGACAGTTATGGCCCCTAGTGATGCTACTCAGACAAAAAAAATTGTACATCTTATGGCAGAAGAATACGGACCTATGTATGCACGTGTAGGTCGTGCAAATGCACCATTAATATATAGCAATAAAGATGTTGAGGACCTGAAAATAGGTAAAGGATTGATAGTTGAAGATGGATCAGATATTACATTTATAACAACTGGTACAATGGTTGAACCAGCTCTTGAAGCACATAAAAATTTAAAAAATCAAGGTATTAGTGCTAAAGTTATTGATATGCATACAATTAAACCACTTGATGTTCAACTTATTTTAAAATCTGCAAAGGATACAAATGCAATAATCACAGCTGAAGAACATTCAATAATTGGAGGACTAGGTGCAGCAGTTGCAGAAACATTAATGGATAATAATATTTGTATAAAATTTTTTAGGATGGGTATAAAAGATATATTTTGTGAAAGCGGATCTCCTGCAGATCTATTGAAAAAATATGAATTAAACGAAAAATATATGGTAAAAAAAGCCCAAAATTTACTTAAGAAATAAAATAATAAAAGATTTTTCTTCTGAATTATGTTTCAAATATCGCTATTAATAATTACTATTTTATTTGGATATTACAATTGTAAGCAAGTCACCATCATGTAATAAATGGTCAAGACCGACCTTTTGAACATCATGTTTGGCTGAGGGACCAGATACATTTGCATACCGGAATTTATCTTTAAAATCACGATGAAGTCTTCGACAGGCATCTTCTATAGTATCACCATGTTTAAGTATCAATGGTTCATCAAAATCAGGTTTTTTACCTACAGGTTTCATATAAACTCTAATAAGTTTTAACTCCTCAAAAATAATTTCTTTCAACCTATTTAAACCAGTTCCATATTCAGCAGATATACCTATTACTTTCCAATCGGCCTGCTTAATTTTATTTATTAGATTCTGTAATTTTTTTTCAGAAATCATATCAATTTTGTTAATTATAACAATAGCAGGTATATAAACACGATTTTCAATAAAAACATCAATTAATTGATCTTCTGTAATATTCTCTCTAACTATAATATCAGCATTTGTTACATACTCAGAGGAAATTATTTTAACTAGATCATGAGACAGATGAGTAAGTTTAACAGTTGAAGTAACATTAATTCCACCTTGACCTGTTTTTTTTACTACCACATCTGGTTTTTTTTGATTAAGGCGAAGACCTGCTTTAAAAAGTTCTTCTGTCATAAGATCAAGATGGAATTTATGTTGTGCTTCTATCATAAACAATATAAGATCGACATTTCTAAGTGCAGATATTACCTCATGACCACGACCTTTTCCTTCAGAAGCACCAGATATTAGTCCTGGAAGATCAAAAATTTGAATTCTTGCACCATTATATTTTAACATACCTGGAATAGTATTTAGTGTTGTAAACTCATACGCACCAACACGGCTATCAGCATCAGTTAGTTGATTTAAAAGAGTACTTTTACCAATACTTGGAAAACCTACAAGCCCAACAGTAGCATCACCTGTTTTTTTTATAGCAAAACCTATACCTTTAATACCAGCACTTTTTCTTTTTTCCACTTCTTGACGAAGGCGTGCAAGTTTTGCTTTTAATTTTCCAATATGATGTTCTGTTGCCTTATTTTTTTGAGTATTGAAGATTTCATCTTCTATATCTTTGATTTGTTTTTCAATATCTGTTGTATCCATAATACTTGGTTCCAGTTATGCATAATTGTTTAAAAAATTTTATTTAGTTATATGGGTTCCAGTTTTTCCTTTAAAAGCATCAATCCCTTTATCAACATGTGAAATAATTACTTTTTTACCTCCTGAATTGAGGAAACGTATCGCTGCAAGAATCTTAGGTCCCATACTACCTGGTGGAAATTGACCTTCTTGATAATATTTTTCGATTTCTTCTAAATTAACTTCATCAATTGTTTTCTGATTAGGTGTTCCATAGTTTAAATATGCTTTTTCAACGTTTGTAAGAATAAACAATAGTTCAGCATTAACTTGCTCTGCAAGACGTTCAGATGCAAGATCTTTATCAATTACTGCTTCAAGACCATCAAGACCCCATTCTTTTTCTATCACTGGCATACCGCCTCCACCTGAAGCGATTACAATAACATCATCTTCTAGAATTTTGTTTATTATTTCTCCTTCAATTATAGATTTTGGATCAGGAGAGGGGACAACTATTCTCCATCCATCTTTAAATTTTTTAACTTGATATCCTTCCTCTTTCAACTCATTTAAATATTTATCATCATAATAAGGACCAATTGGTTTTGTAGGATTTTTAAAAGAAGGATCATCCTCATCGACGAGTACCTGTGTTATTAAAGTTACAACCTGTTTATCAATATTTGCTCTCTTCAGTGCATTTGAGAGGCATTGCTGAATCATATATCCAATAAAACCTTCGCTTTCAGCAACACAGATTCCTAGAGGCATAGGTGGTGTAACATCTCTTGCTAAATCATTCTGCAATAAAATTGAACCAACTTGTGGACCATTACCGTGAGTTATTACAACATTCCAATCTTTTTTAATCATTTCAACTATTGATTTTATTACAATTCGAGTATTTGCAAACTGCTCATAGATTGTACCTTCTTGATCTGGTTTTATTAATGCGTTACCACCGAGTGCAACAACTGCTCTTTTACACATATTAACATTTGTGGGGAATATAATATTATATAAAAAACCTGATGGTGAAATTTTTATACCAAAAAAACTTCATTAAATTAATGTCTTTTGAAGAAAATAGAGAAGCATTAGTTAAAAATCTACTCTTTGAAAAAAGAATTATATCTGAAAAAGTTAAAAACGCTTTTCTTAATACTCCAAGGGAATTATTCTTACCTGATTCTTTAAAAAAATATGCATATGCTGATACCCCATTACAAATAGGTAAAGGACAAACAATATCAGCTCCACATATGGTTGCAATTATGTGCGAAGAACTAGACATTAAAGAAGGACAAAAAATCCTAGAAATAGGTGCGGGATCAGGATATCATGCTGCAGTAGTTGCAAATATAACAGGAGAGAATGGTCATGTTTACACAATAGAGCGATTTTCGGTTCTTGCAGAAAATGCAAAGCAAAACCTAGAAAGAGCAGAAATAAAAAATGTTACTGTAGAGTTAGGTGATGGTTCAGAGGGGCTTTCTAAATATGCACCATATGATAGAATATATGTAACATGCGGTGCACCAGATATACCACCACCTTTAATTGAACAGCTTAAAGATCCAGGAAAACTTTTGATACCAGTTGGAGGTACGATATGTACTCTTATCCTCCTTGAGAAAAAAGATAATAAAACCAAGACTTATAATTGTGGAGGATGTGCTTTTGTACCGTTAATTGGTAAACACGGTTATCATAGTTTATAATTGATTTTTCTTAAAAAATCCTTTCTCCAAGATTTTTCCTCATCGTTTTCAATACCTTTAGGAGAGGATCCATCTATTACACCAAGAATTCCATTTCCATTTGTTGATTTAGCTATAACAATCTCAGTAGGATTTGCAGTTGCACAATAAATACCACAGACTTCAGGAATGTTTTTAATGCTGTTTAAAACATTGATAGGAAAACATTCCTTCATAAATATTATAAACGAATGTCCTGCTCCTATATTCATTGCATTTTTTTCAGCAAGAGTCTTTAAATCTGGATTATTTCCTTCACTTCTGATCTTGCATGCACCACTTGCCTCACAAAATGCTATTCCAAATTTAGAACCAGGAACACAATTTACTATTGCTTCATATAAATCCTCAACTGATTTAATAAAATGAGTCTGACCTAAAATAAAATTCATATCATCAGGTTTTTGGATTTTAATTATTTTTATTTCAAAATTACTCATATTTTTCTTATTCTCCTATCTGCATAAAATCCATATATTATTAATTTGGTAAATTAATACGATAATAAATTATACAATTTTATAACTTCTCATATATCAAAAAATAAATCTTTTTTATTTTATTATCTATATAAATATGCATATGCATCTACATATGCAATTGTTAATAAAATTATTTTTTTGCGTAGTGTTTACTCCATCTGATTCTACGAGGTATACGTTTAAGGTTTAGCATGTTTTTTTGGCATTTGTTTTTACAAAAATAAAGAACTGTTCCATCCTTTTTACCATAGATTTTACCGGTTCCAGGTTCAATTTCGTTTCCACAAAACGAACATTTCCTTCTCTCTACCATAAAATAAAACATCTCCCTATCGTGGACCGCCTAGGCGTTTTGCTTCACGCTGTGTTTCACTAAGCATCAGAATATCTCCAAGCTGAATCGGACCGATTACATTTCTTGTAATAATTTTTCCTTTGTCAATGCCATCAAGTACTCTTACCTTTACCTGAGATGCTTCACCAGCCATACCTGTTCGATCTATGATTTCTACTACTTCACAAGGTGTTCCTTCTACCATTTTTCTATCCCTGTTTCTTTAGTGGTTCTATTTTTTTGACTATTCCCTCTATTCCTGCTTTATCTTTTCCAGGATTTAATATTGCAACAGCTGCTGTACTTACTGTTAATCCTGCAGCGCTTCCTAATTCGTCTTTGCTTGGGACATAAGCATAAGGTATATTTTTTTCTTCACAAAGCAATGGCATATGTGCAAGGATTTCCTCGGGTGATATATCCTCTGCCATTACCACTAGTTTTGCTTGACCTCGTTCTACTTGTTTTGTTACTTCGTTTGCACCTTTACTTATTTTACCATTATCTCTAGCTTTTTCTACAAGATCATAGGCTAAATCCTGTATATCTTTTGGTGTTTGAAATTTTACATACATAGCCATATTTTTTTAGCCTCCTTTTGAAGCTTTCATAGATATTTACTTCTATTAAGAATGTAAAGCCTTGAATGTAGGTCTTATATAAAAATCTTTTTCAGATTAAATTATTTTAAATTGGAGTTCTTTCAACTTCTAATCTATCTGCTGTTGGGTATTCTTCAATTATATAACATTTTAATCCAATTTTTTTTAAATTTTGTGCAATTTTTTCAAGAAGTTCAGGATTTATTTCAATTCTGTTTTTTTCTTTATTAATATAGATTTCATAGTTTTTGATTTTGTAATCTTTGAGTAACAAATTTGCTAAATAAGTAATGGTTTTTTTATTTGTATAAATAACTCCTTTGATAAGTGTTCCATCTTTTGTTATAATATCAGGTTTTTTTGCAATATTTTTTGCACGTCTAATAATTCTTCTTTTAAGCTGTATCCCGTCTTTAAAAGAAGATGAGCAATAATGAACACCGATATTAAGATCTACATTTGATGCAAGATTTATCACATTATATGCAGTATCCTGACTTCCTTTTATTGCTGCTGAAATATCATCTTTAACTGTGAAATCTTTTTTATTTATAGCCTCAGCATTTGTTTCTGAGAATTCCAACTCATTTAAATTAATCCATTTAATAGCTTTTTTATCCCCCCATTTTACTAATGAAATGATTTGTTTTTCCATTTTTGGAATAGATGGGATCTCAATTGCAACATCGACTCCTGTATCAATAGCATTATTTACTGAATTTAGAATTGGGCTAGAATCCATTTTATTCCATTGATTTGGCATTGGATGAAATCGAATCTCATCAAGACCAGATGAAACTAGGTTCTCAATATAATTATTGTTTTTTAATCCACTAGTATAAAGATGAATATGAAAATTTGGACCAAATCTTTCCTTTAATAGTGTAATATATTTTTTAGTACGCTGCCAAACAATTAGAGGATCTCCCCCAGTAATTCCTGCACCTGTTGCATCAATATATTCAGCTTCCATTATTATTTTTTCTGTATCCGATTCATCTGTTAATTCCCATTCATCTGCAAAAATACGATCTTTACCAAGTTTTTCTTTACTTAGAGGACAATAATAACAATTTGAAGGACATAAACCAGTAATTAAAATAACTAGTTTAGAACCATCAGAACACATCTTACATCCAGGTGACAAAGGTGAAGTATAAGTGCTTTCATTAAGCCATGTTTTTATTTGTTTCATTATTTATTCCAGACCAGTATTAATAATTGAAAAAATGGTTGATTTATCTTCAGGTTGAGATCGATGTTTCATTATAATTGCTTTACGTTTTCCAATACTGGTTTTTTCAAATTTAATAACTGTTTTAACCATATGTTCTGTATCACGATGTGTAAAAGGTTTAATATCACCGTTTTTATCTGTATACACTTGTTCTGATACAATTACAAAAATTTCTTTTTGTCTTGCAGCCATCTGCAAACTTGCCATTTGCCGAAGATAAGACCTCATCGATGCTTCTTTTTCTTCCTCAAGACCTATCCTATAAAAAAGATTTAATGTGTCAATTACGATAAGTTTGACATCTTTATTGTTTATTGCATCCTTAATATGTTTTTCTTGCTGTTCAAAAGAGTGGGGATTAAAAAATAAAATTTTTTCAAGGATTTTTTTAAAATCATATCCTTTTTCACACATTTGACTAAGTCTCTCAAGTGAGACTCCTTCACTATCTATAAAAGCTACTTTTCCAAGATGTGTTGAACATTCCCTAGTTAGTTGAAGACAAAAATTAGTCTTTCCACTACCTGCTTCACCATATACTTTTGTAATAGCACCAATTTCAATTCCTCCTCCTAATAAATCATCAAGAGGTTTGCATTTAATCTTTAAACGCTTCATTTATATTAACAGTCAGTAATACTTCAAATAAAAACCTTTTTAAAATAATCTTAAACAATTTTTTTCCTTAAAATACAAGATTTACATAAGACTTGAGAAGAAGGTTCACCACAAAACTGACAGTTTTTTAGATTAGCAGGGGGATATTTTTCTAAAAGATCATCCTTAATACTTTCATAACTGTTTAAAATACTATGACGAGTTCCAGGATTTTGATATTCAAGTGTGTCAATAATATCTCGAAAATTCCCGCGAAGTGCATTTGTTGAATATGGGCATTCTGCATCATAAAATTTGATTTCTTTTAAGATTGCATATAGCGCGATTTCTTTCTCAGGAATACTTCTTAAAGGAAGAATTCTGGGTACCAGACCTGGTTGTACTTTTTTGTGTGGGCCTAAACGAGCTAGCTTTTTTAGATCTCCATTTGTAAAATTCATTAAAATTGATTGAGCCATATCATCCAAGTTATGACCTGTTACAAGTTTGTCTACACCAAGTTTTTTTGATTTTTGATTCAAACATACACGCCTAAATACACCACAAAAACTACAGTCTCCGATCTTGTTTTTTTTCTTAGCAATTTCATCCATTGTTTTTCCAATGGTTTCCTTAAATGATATTATGAAATGTTTAATCCCAAGAAGTCTACAATTTTCTTTTGCATAATCAATGCTTTTATCCCTATATCCCTTTATACCTTCATCAACTGTAATTACTGCTAATTCAATATTTGGTCTTTTAGAAAAAATATCTTTTATAATATGGAGTGCTACAATGCTATCTTTACCACCTGAGACGGCTATTGCGATTTTTTTATTACCCTCAGTTTTACCCTGTTTTTTTATATCTTTTTTAACACGTCTTTCAAAATATTCAATAAAATGATCGTTACATAGATGTGTACCATTATATCTAATATATGTAACCGCAGGAGATTTGCACTTGCTACAAACTGTTGACATTTTAAAAATGGGAATAAATAATAGATAAAATACTTATTGATAGATTAAATCAGAATAGATTTCAAATGCAATAACTGGGTGTTCTAGCTCGAAATTTGAAATTGTTTTTGGATGAAGTTCACCAAAAAAACCTATTTCTTCATTTTTATAAAAAATTGATGCGCATCTTCCTTTAACAAAACCAGGATGTTCGAAGTCATTTATCATAGTTTTAATACCAGCATCTCTCATAATCGATTCACATAAGGATTTACATTCTGTAAAACTAGCTTTTGCATCTATTTTTGCAAAACCTAGTTTGAATCTATTTTTATATTTGCTATCAACAATTATACCTACCTCAAAAATCTGCTGAGGTAATGGATGATGACGGTTTTCACTAAGTATTTTTAAAAGACTAGGAATAAGTCCAACTCGCAAACATGAAAAATCTTCCCCAATGGGATTTTCAATTTCAACTCTTTCTGCTTTCTTTAATCCAAGTTTCTCAAACTCGTCTGCCTCATTTGAAATTGTAAAAGTATTAACCTCGTTAAATCCTAGGCCAATCATAATAGTTCGAAGTGCTTCATAAAAATCATAGGAAGAAATTCTTTTTCCAAAGGTTAGAGCTTTTGGATATTCTGACTCAAAATTATCATATCCATAACCAATAGAAACATCCTCTATCAAATCAATTTCATGTAAGATATCTGCTCGCCATGCTGGAATTTCAACATTTATTATATCTTTTCCAGACTCCGATGTCCCATATCCCATTTTCTCTAGGCAATCTATTACTTTATTCATATTCATATTCGTACCTAGAATTTTGTTTACATAATTTAAAGATAATTTACGTTTAACTGGAGTTAAATTAGGAGAAACATATGTTTTTCTACCCTCTTTCACAACTGTACTAAAAATTTGTCCACCACGCTCGGCTAGAGAAGTTGTGACAATGTTCAATGCATAATTAATTGCTTTTTTATCAAGTCCGGTTACATCAATAAATAAATCAGTTGTAAATGGTGTAACCTCAGTAAGGGTTCCGTTAATAATTGGAGGATATGATAGTACATTGTTATTTTTATCTAAAATTAATGGGTGTTTATCATAATCTTTTAGAAGATGTGCATAGTCAACACCTTTTTCATGTTTTTCCAGAATTTCGGTCATTGTCATTGATTCAACTTTATTTAAAGGAACAAATTGAATAGAATCAGGATCTACTGCTTTATAAATAAAAGGAGACTCGACTGGTTCAAAATTATGAACTCCAATTGCTACTTTTTTCCTATTTCTACCTAGTCCTACATGTAGTTTTTCTTGAAGTTCCATAAGTGATGCTATCAATTCATCCGTCATTTTTACATTTTTAACAAGAGCTGTTATAACGTAAGGTCTAACTTTTTTTACTGAGGAATCTACATTTATCACGATATCTGATTTTTTAATTGAATATTTCTTAAGTCCTGGTTCAAAATTAAAAAATGATCTAGATGCACGAGCAATTCCTTCAACTGATGCTAAATCTGGACGATCAGGAAAAAATTCTATACTTATTTGATCCCCTTCTGCTTTATCAAAATCAGCACCTATCATTGGTAATCGTTCTATTAAATTTTTTTTACTAATTTTATATCCTAGAAGATTTATGAAATCATTATAGTCAAATTCTACTACTGGCATATTGAAGGGGAAATAGATTCTTTATATATTTGATTTTGGTAAAAAAGTTATTAATAAATTAATATTTACCCAAAAGAGTTTATAGGGAAAACAATGAGCCATTATAAAGTTATTATATTTGACATGGATGGAACATTACTAAAGGATAGAGGTATTTTTGTCATAGCAAAAAAATTAGGATTTCATGATGATTTAGTTAGATTAATTAGAGAACCAAGTTTGCAATATTATGAAAGAAGCATTGAAATTGGTAAAATTTTAAAGGGTATGAAAAGCTCTGATTTTCTAAAAATTTTTAACAATGTCCCTCTTCAAAATAATGTAAAAAAGGTCATTTATGAACTTAAAAAAAGAGATATTATTACTTCAATTGCTACTGATAGTTACCAGTTTTTAGCAGATGATCTTAAAAATAGACTTGATATTGATTATGCATTTGCCAATAATCTTATAATTGAAAAAGGGATTATTACTGGTAAACTTGAGATAAACAACGTAAGTCTTGAAAAAGACTTTGATGGAAATAATATATATTCAATTTGTAAAGGGCATGTTCTTGAGCTACTCTGTCAGAAATATGATGTACCATTAGAGAAGTCTATAGCTGTTGGGGACGGTATTATTGATATTGGTATGATTAAAAAAGCAGGCCTTGGTATCGCTTTTAAGGCCTCTAAGAAAGTACAAAATCATGCTGATTTAATAATAGATGAGTTCAAAGAAATATTAAAACATATTTGAGGTGATAATTTGGATATTAAGCAAGATGAAATTACTACTCTTCATGAGCTTTGTTATGATAAAAAAAAGTTGATAAAAACCGTTTCTGATGCAGCAGATGCAAGACCTGTTTCTGTAATAATGCCAATGCTTTATAAAGAGATAAAAAGTAATGCTCTAAAAAATATAATTATTGGTTTAAACAAATGTGAATATCTCCATAAAGTTGTAATTCCACTTGCTGCAATAAATGAAAATGAGTTTAAACAAGTTAAACGTTTTTTTTCTGATCTTAAAATTCCAAAGCTTATAATGTGGTGCAATGGACCAAAAGTTGTAAAATTATTAAATGGTTTAAAAAGTGAAGGTATAAATCTTTTAAAATATAGAGGTAAAGGAAGAGACGTATGGCTTGCTATGGGAATTGCGAGTATTGATTCATATGCAATAGCTCTTCATGATGCAGATGTAATTGGATATAAAGAGATGATACCAACAAAACTATTATATCCTATTGTTGAACCAGAGCTTGATTTTAAATTTAATAAAGGTTATTATGCAAGAGTCAACCTTGAAAAAAAGGTTATTTATGGAAGAGTATTCAGATTATTTTTACATCCATTACTTAGATCATTTATAGATTTATTAGGTGAAGAACCAGATTTTGTAAGATTTTTACGATCTTTCAGATATCCAATATCTGGTGAGTTTGCACTTACAAGTGATCTTGCTCGTGATGTGGATATACCTGGTGATTGGGGTATTGAAATAGGTATTATGGCAGAGATGTATAGAAATGTTCAATCAAAAAGAATATGTCAAACTGATTTAGGTTTTTATGATCATAAACACCAAAAAATTGGAACTGATGACTCAGGTCTAATTAAAATGAGTGGTGATATTTTAAAAACATTACTTCGTGTTTTAATTGAAGAAGATCATATCCAGATTTCAAAAGAATCGTTAATATCATTAAGAGTTTTATATCAACGTCATGCTCAAGATTGCATCAGGAAATATCATGCAGATGCTCATTTTAATAATTTAAAATATGATAGACATTCTGAAGAGACGATGGTTGAAAAATTTAGTAGACAAATAATGAACTCTGGAATTAGTTATATGAGAAAACCAGTTGGAACACGTATACCTGACTGGTTAAGAACTATTTCAGCTAGAAGAAAAATAAGAGAGCAATTATTTGATATAGTAGTTTCTGATAATGATTAAAAAAGCAGGAGGAGACATG
>CP070836.1:56789-59582 GCA_020341795.1 Thermoplasmatales archaeon | reverse complement strand
GAAGATAACCATTTGGTTCAGGAGGAAAACGAGTGACAACTTCTCCTTTTTTTGCATCTGGAAGAGGTGGCAACGAAAAATCTCTTACTTTTTTTTCTTTTACTAGTAACTCTGGTGCAAGTCTTTCAAGCTCTTGGATTTGTTTATCAATTGAGATTTTGTTTATTTCATTGACAATTTCATTAACTTTATTTACTATTTCATTAGCAGAAAAACCATCTTTTTTTAAAGCAGCAATAACCTTTCCAATAACAGCTTTTGCATTTGCTTTACCATTGAACTGTATAGCATTCTGAAGGGCATAAATCCTTGCAGTATCTCTAATTTTATCAGTCATATTTCTCATTATTTTTCTCTACTAATTGAATATTCAGCAAAAGCATTGAGAATTTGCTTTGCCTCTGTATCTGGTAAAATTTCTAATGATTTTTTTGCAGTATTACAATAACTTATTGCTGTTTTTTTTGCATATTCAGCAGATCTTAATTTTTTAAAAAGAGTATATACTTTTTTTACTTCTTTATCAGAGGCATTCAGATTTCCAAAAATTTTCTCAAGTTTTTTTTTTTCATCCCCTTTTGCTTTGTTTAAACAATGGCAGGCGATTAATGTTTTTTTACCATTGCGGATATCGTTTCCTATATCCTTTCCAAGGGTTTCTTCGTTACTGCTAACATCCAGAAAGTCATCCCATATTTGAAAACCTAGACCAAGTGATATTCCATATTGACTAAGAGCATTTACTTGCTCTTTTGAGCCTCCACCAAGTAATGATCCAGCCTCTGCGGCATACTTGAAGAATACTGCAGTTTTTTTACGAATCATTTCAAGGTATTCTTCTTCTGATACGATTTTTCTTTTTTCAAATTCCATATCAAGTTGTTGCCCTTCACAAATTTCCCGTATGCAGTTAATTAGACCATATTCAACATTTTTAAAAACTTTCAAATCACCTATTGTGTTATGCATTGATTCAAATGCCTTAGTAAATAGTAAATCACCAGCAATTATAGCAGTAGGTTCTCCAAATTTAATATGAACTGATGGTAAGCCCCTTCTAAGTTTTGATTTATCCATTATATCATCATGTACAAGAGTAAAGTTATGGATAAGCTCAAGAGATATAGATAGAGGAATAACATTAATAATATCCCCCTTTACAGCTTCACAAGATATCATCGCTAGAACTGGACGTAATCTTTTCCCACCAGCAAGCGGTAGATGTCTTGCAGCATTATATAAAGCCTTGGGAGACCCCTCTCTTAAAAATTCTTCTAGTTCTTTGTTAAAAAAATCTCCACGTTTTTGAATTTCTTGTTTTATATCCATAGATTTGCACCAACTATTGTCCAGTCAACATTAGACATTTTTGATATTTTATCTACACCCAAAAGGTACATCGTAGTGCGAAGTTCTTTAATAATTGCATCAATCTCTGATATTGTTTTGTTTTTACTTAATGTTGCAGGTTTTAATAGAGCTCGGGCTATTCCTGCAGCATCTGCACCAAGGACAAGTGCTTTTGCTGCGTCTAAACCATTACGTATACCACCAGTTGCGATAATTGGTATTTCCCAATCTGTTGCATCGCCTACTTGAAGAATTGAGGATGCGGTTGGAATGCCCCAGTCCCAAAATGTTTTTCCACCGCGTTCATGTAGCTTATCATTAATTTTTTTAGATCTATAATGCTCAATTGCTGCAAAACTAGTACCACTTAAACCTCCTACGTCAATTCCTGCTATTTTTGTTATTGAAAGCCTTTTTGCAACATTATAAGAGATTCCTGCGCCAGATTCCTTTATTATAACTGGAGTACTAAGGTCATTTGCAAGTTTTTCTATACCTTTTAAAACTCCTTTTGAGTTTGACTCACCTTCTGCCATAACTGCTTCTTGTAAAAAGTTTAAACATACTATGAATACATGTGCATCGATCATATCAATCATTTTTTGTACATTTTCTAAGGTTTTTTTATGACCCCACATAACAATTTGTGACGCTCCAATATTTGCTAATCGAAGAGGTATATCATAGTTTTTAATTACACTATATGTCGATATTAACTCTGATTTTTCAAGTGCAGCTCTTTGGGAACCAACACCCATACCAAGTTGGAATTTTTCAGCGGCAATTGCTAGATTTTCATTGATTTCTTTCCCTTTTTGATAACCACCTGTCATACTTGATATAATAATCGGTGCACCTAATTTTTTTGAAAAAAGATCGATTGTAAGGTCAATATCTTTTTTATCAATCTCAGGTATGGCATTATGAATAAGTTTTATATCATCCCAGTAATTAAACGTAGAAATTACATCTTCTTCAAGTGAGATTTTTACATGATCATCTTTTCTACTTTCTGTTTTAAACATAGTACTATTCTCCATAAACAATGGTACTTTTTGTATATTTTCCTATTAGAGCCTTATATAATCTATCTGGTTTATTACCATTTAGTAATACTATTTCAACTCCGGATTTTGAAATATTTTTAATAGTTTCAATTTTACCACCCATTCCTCCCGTTACATCATCATGATCATCCATTGCTGTTGTATATTTTATTAAATCTTTAATTGTTGTTTTTTCAATTAGTTTTGCCTTTTTATCAATTTTTGGATTAGATGTATATATTCCATCTTCATCTATTGCAAATATTACTCTTTTTGGTTTGAAATGCTCAGCAAGAGCTTGGATTAGTATATCCCCAGAACATATTGAAAAGCCTAGTTTTCTATCAAGAACAACATCTCCAAATGTTACTGGTATGAATTTTTTATCAAGATAATC
>CP070836.1:32557-56689 GCA_020341795.1 Thermoplasmatales archaeon | reverse complement strand
TCTCTTACTGCCATTATTTACCTCCCTATAATCTGATTTTTTATATTATTAACAATTGATACAAGTTTTTCATCAATTTGTTTTCCTGTGATTCTATCATCATTTGGTAATTTTTTTTCATCATGTGAACAAATAATTCCTGCATCAAGAACACCTTTTAATGATGCAAAAATTTTTGAACCAGTTACAGGAATATATCGACCGATATCTAATACACATTCATCAATACCTTTATCTTTTGCACGTTTACCTGCAATTAAACCTGTTAAGTAAGCTGCAGGTGTAGAAGAAGTTGAATATTTCCAATTATATTTGCTAGTTAATTCCTTTGAATTTGCAGATACTAGAATATTGTCTCCAATTTCTTTGTATTCTACAAATTGAATCTGAGTGTTTTTTAATGATTTACGAACTACTATTCTAATCTTTCTTGATTTTAGGAGTTTAAGTCGTTTTCTATAATCAGTTTTACCTTCTCTTCTACGTCTAGGTTTAACATGATATCTAGGTCCTTGTTTCATAGTTTATCTCCTTTTAAAATACCATCAGATTTAAGATGTGTTTCAAGGTGATATTTACTTCTAAATTCTCCACCTTTAGCTTTCATATAGTACTTTCGGTAAATAGTAGGACTAATTTGTTTTTCATCTCTAAGTGTTCTGAGATAAGTACGAATTGGTCTTATTGTTTTTATCCATCGGTCCTTCTTTGGCATTCTTGCATATTTTGCACCTTTTCTGGATCCATGCCCCCTACGTCTTCCCTTTTCTTTTTGCTTTGTTACGAATTGTTTACGTCCATTAGATATTCCCTTTATTTGTCTACTTTTTATAGCTTTACCATTAATAAGCACCCTTATATCTTCCTTAGTTACAGCTTTTGCGATTTCATCGAGTCTGTCATTATCCATCCATACTCTTCTTACTCCACATTTTAATAAATCTGATGCCATTCTTCGTTGATTTCTTAAATCTGTCATGTTTTCATCCTCACAAATTCAGAATTCTTATTTCAAGTTCTTCTGCTTTTTTTTCGATGTCCAATCGCTTTTTTGTACCTACATTGCTACCAATACGAGCTGCTTGCGTTTTTGGATTTACTTTTTCAAGATCATTAATATTGTAAACAATAATTTCTTCAAAACCGGATGAATGAAATCCGCGTACTTGTTTTGGTCCTCGATATCCTACTCTTACCTTGCCAGGTCGATATTTAAGGTTAATTCTCATTTTTGATGATATTCCATCGGGTCTTCTCCAACTCTTTGAAAGTCTTTTATATCTAAACCATTCTTCTCTTAGAAACTCTGGAGTTCTTTTCTTTATTTTTTTTCTTATTTTAAGACTTTGTTTTATCTCTTTTGAGATTTCTGGTTTCTTTTTTACTTTATATTTTTGTTCTTCCTTGATTTCTTCTTCTTTTTTCTCTTCTTCTAATTTTGCTTTTTCATCAGTTTTTTTAGGTGATATCTTTGGTTCAGTTTTAGGTTTTTCAGGTTTTTTCTCAATTTGCTTTTTCTTTGCTGGTGTTTTCTTTTTAGCTGTTTCTTTTTTTACATCAGGTTTTTTTGAAGGAGTTTTTTTAGGTTTAGTTTTACTACTAGTTTTTGGCTTTGGCTTTGTTGAAGTTTTTGTTACGTTTTTCTCTTCAGTTTTCGGCTTTTTTTCTTCAACCATGTTTAACGACCTCCTTTACTAATTCGATATACTCCATCTTGAAAAACTCTTATATCTCTTTTTTTAACCCGTGTTGCTCTTTCAATATTTGCAACAGTTTGACCAACTTTTTCTTTATCTATCCCTTTAACTGTTATATCATCCCCTTTTGCCTCTACGTTGACTCCATCGATAATGTTTGCATAACGAGCTGATCTTTCACCCAAGAAATTCTGAATAACAAACTGATTTCCTTCAACCGATGTTTTAATTGGAAAATGTGAAAATACGGTTTTCATTTTATATTCAAAACCAATTGATACTCCTTTTATCATATTTTTAATATGTGCTATATATGTACCTATCAATGCTTTTTCTATTCTAAGAACGTCTTTACTTGTTATCTCGATATTTTCTTTGTTTATTTTTATGTATACCTTTGGATGTGAAAAGATTCTTTTTAGTTCTCCTTTTTCTCCTTTTACTATTAAAGTTTCGTTTTCTTTGGTAACAGTTACGTCCTCTGGGATTGTAATTGTTTCTTTCAACTCTGGTATTCTTGCCATTATTTCTTCACCTCACTAGTATACATATGCTAGTAGTTTACCTCCAATTCCGTTTTTTCTTGCGTCGTCTTGTGATAAGATACCTTTTGTAGTGGTTAATATTAGAAGTCCAAAATGCTGAGCAGGAAGATATCTTGACTCCCATTTTTCAAGGTCATTTCCTTTAATCGGATATCTTGGTTTTATAACTCCACAGTTGTTAATATTTCCTTTAAGTTTTACCTCAAATATTCCTGCTTTTCCATCATCAACTTTTTCAAATCCATCAATATAACCTTTTTCTTTTAGAAGGTCTAATACTCCTCCAATGAGTTTTGATGAAGGCTGTATCGTACAGATTCCTTTACCTTTTAATTCCGCATTTATCATTATTGATAGAGCGTTTGCCAGTGGATCATTTAACATTTTTTAGTCTCCTTATGAAAATTTTTTAAATCCCATTTCTTCCGCTTTTTCTCTGAAGCATTGTCTGCATATGTGTAGGCCGTATGCTCTTATGAGTCCTCTTGTTCTTCCGCATCTTTTGCATCCTTTTTGTCTTCCGTATGTTTTCTTTTTTTCCTTTATTTTCATTTTATGACCTCCACTTTATATTGTTCTGTGAAAAATTTTATTGTCTCTTCCTTTGTGATTCTATGTCTTTTTGGTATATGATTTGGTGCAATTCTACGATTTTTTACTCTAAAACCTGGTTTTTTCATTGTGATACAGACGTCCATTCCAAATATCCCGATATTTGGATCGTATTTTTGACTTTTAAATAGTGTATGATCTGGAATTCCAAATGATAAATTTCCTTGGTCGTCAAATGAATAATCTGCCATTTTGTTTTCACGAGTTATGAGTGCTTCTTTTAGAAATTCATCTGCATCTTTTCCACGTAGTGTTACTTTACATCCAATAGGCATTTTTTTTCTAAGTCCCCAGTCTTTATTAGTTGTTTTTGATAGTGTTTCTATCGGTTTATGATCTGTAAGATTTTTTAGAACAGTACTTGCTTTATTTAGACGCTCTCCTGCTTCTCCAACTCCAATATTTATTGTAACTTTCTCTATTGCAGGTGAATATAGTTTTTGTTTTTCTTCAGGGCTCATTTTTGGTTTTTTAGTTTTTTGAATTGGTTTTTTATCTGACTGCTTTTTTTCATTTGTTTTTTTAGTTGTTTTTTTGTCTGATTTTTTTGTTTTGGTTATTTTATCGTGGCTCATTGTATTTTCACCTCAGGAAGTTCAATTATTGGTTTATTTTTTCCGATTGGAAATACATATTCTTGTAGTGTTGAAAAATCAGTTTTTCCTTTCATTTTTGTAAGATTAGGTTTTGGTGAAGAAATTGTTTGGAGATCTTCTATATTTGCTATTTCACCAATATGTCTTCCACCTATAATCATTGAAATTGTGCCTTTTTCAAATTTGTAAGTTTCATCAATTTTTTTATCTTTAAAATTTATTTTTAAAACGTCACCAGTTTTAAATTCATCTTTTTTTACAATTAAATTTTGCCCATCGTGAAAATTTAGCTGAAGTTTTTTACCTTTTATAATTGTTTTATTTTCAATTCTACAAAGCTTCCAATTTGCTTCTTTTGTAGGTATTGATACTAAAGTAAGTTTACCTCTTGTATTATATAGTATTCTATAATCTTTTTTCGTTTTTGAAATGGTTATTACATCCATTAAACCACATGGAAATTTATGATCTTTTCTTACGATTCCGTCAACCTGAATTTCACCATTTGAAATTACTTTTTTTGTTTCTTTTAACGTGTCTGTAAGGTTTAGATAATCTCTTATAATTAATCCTAGAGGTATTGATTCTTCTATTGGATGTGGACCAGGTGATGTTTTTATTGTCCAGATGTTGTCTTTTCTATGGATTTTCAAAGACCTTGGTGCATTAAGTCTTTTCATGTGTTTACTCATCTATTTTTCCTCCTTTTTTTATTGTTTTTGAAGGTGTTTTCTTTTTTGTTTGAGTTTTTTTCTCAACAGGTTTTTTAACTGGACTTTTTTTAACTGATTTCTTTTTTATCTCTGGTTTTTCTTTTGTTTTTGGTTTTGTAGGAGTTTTAGGTTTTTCTTTTTCCTTTTTTGGTTTTTCCTCTTTATCTTTTAGCTCTAAATCTTCTTCTTCAATTATTTCTTCTGTCTCTTCTGCTTCCTCTAGGGCTTTTGCCTCCTCTTCGAGACGTTTTTTCTCCTCTTCTGCTTCTTTGAGTTGTATTTCCGCTTCTTTTTCAATTTCTTTTTTTGCTTCTTCTGATAAACCTAATTCAAGGTTTTTTCTTCGCCATTTATCGGTAAGATTAAGCTTTGTAATCAAAACATTACTATGATGGATGGGTTTTGCAATTTTGTTTCCATCTGCTTTTGACATTGTGATTCCTTCAATTTCAAGGGTCCTTTTTTTAACATTTACACCTGCTATTTTATCTTCATGACCTTTAAAGCTACCACGCATTACTTTGACAGTATCACCTTTTATTGCAGGGATTGATCTTTTGTCATATTTTAACAGCAGGTTTTCTTCTAAATGTGCAGCTATCCATTTTCTTTTTAGATGTTGAGGAGCGTTGTATAGTTCTTTTCTTTGCTTTCCTGGATTTATTGTCTTCATTTTTTTCCACCATCATTATATTATTATTGAAGCATTTGAGGCAATCTTAGGATATCGCTCTGCTGCTTCAAGTGCTACTGGTCCTTTTATCATTGAACCTTTTGTTTCTCCGGTATCAGTAACAATTACAGCTGCGTTGTCTTCAAATTGTACCATTGTTCCATCTGATCGACGGAATGGTCTTTTTTGACGCACTATTACTGCTTTTAATAACTGACGTCTCATATCTGCAGCACCTTTTTTTACACTAATAATTACCATGTCTCCAACTCCTGCTTGAGGATACCTTCTATGGGTTCCTTTTAACTTTGGAGTCATTACTATTTGAACAACTTTAGCACCTGTATTATCAATGCATTCAAGTCGGGCACCAACAGGTAGCCCTCGCATTGTTCTACCAGCTATTCCTTTCATTTTTTTCACCTTTACATTTTTTCAATAGTAACAAAAGAAATTGTTTTACTTAGAGGTCTGCATTCTGCAATTCTTACCCTGTCACCTAATTGTACATCTATACAAGGGGGACAATGTGCAGCAAACTTTGAGGTTCTTTTTTCATAACGTTCATATTTTGGAATATAATTCATATATTCTTTTTTTACAAGAATTGAATTTTTCATTTTAACAGATGATACAACTCCTGTAATAATTTGACCTCTAACAGGTAATGTTCCATGAAAAGGACATAGTTTATCATCACAGCTTTTAGTAGGAGCTTGTACATTTAATCCAATATTTCTTGTTTCATCTTTTTTATTTGGCATTTAGCTTTTCACCTTACTTTTTTAATCCTATTTTCAGGACGATAGGAAATTTTTGAGCCGTTAAGGATTATTTGTCTGCCTTTGATATTGAATTCAAATGTTGCGGTTTTTTTGACAATTATTTTTTGTTTATTGTCTATTTTGATGAGAAATGTGTTTTTTGTCTCATCAACTATTAGACCTGATTTCCCTTTCCAACTTGAATCCGTGCAATCCTTAATTTTTACATGTAGCCCTATGAGTTCTTCTCTTCCAATTTTATTATCATCCATGTTATCCTCTCCTTGAGGATTTCGAATGAATGGGTTTGTGTTGATGATGTTTATAATACTTCAACAGTGAATCCCATTTTCTCAAGGGTTTCTTTTACTCTGTTTCTGTGGTCACCTTGAAGTTCAATCTTGCCATCTTTTATTGTACCGCCACAAGCACATTTAGATTTCAACTGTGTTATCAAAGAGTTTATGTCGAGATCATGGGTATTTATCCCATCAACAATTGTCATCATCTTACCATATCGACGTTTGTCAACTGCGATTGTGATTTTTTGTTGCTCACGTGCAATATCTTCACAGACACAGATTTCTTTTGGCAGACCACATACTTCACATATGTCGCTCATTTATTTTTCTCCTTCCTCCCGCATGATAGTAAGAATTTTTGCAATGTTCATCCTAAGCTGTCTTATTTTTCCAGGAGATGGTGGTGAACCACCCATTGCGGCAACTCCTCTTTCATGCATCAGTTCGCTTTTTAATTCATTGAGTTTTTCACGCCTTTCTTCAGGTGTGAAATCTCTAATTTCTTTTGACTTAAGAACCATATTTATGCTACCTCCTCAAGAATTTTTTTAAGGCTTTTCAGAATGTTTTCAGCTGTTTTTCCACCAATTCCTTGAATTGAGGCAATGTCATCAACATCCATTTCAAAAATTTCTTCAAGAGAGTTAATTCCAGCTTTTTCAAATTTTTTCACAATTGATGGGCCTATACCCTGAATTTTGGTTAAATTTTTAAGAGGTGTAACTTTCTTTTCAACTGGTTTTTCTTCTTTTTTTGTTTCAATTTTCTTTACTTCTTTTTGTTTTTCTTTTTCAGTTAGATGTAATTTAATTTCATCAGGTAAAACTGCATCAGGTTTCATTATTCTGACTTTAACACCTAGAACTCCTGCTTTTAATTTAGCAATAGCATAACCATGATTCATTACTTCTCGTGCTACTTCTCCACAATATTTTACATGGCCCTCAGTAAATTTCTCTGTTCTATGACGAGCACCAGTAAGTTTACCTGCAATTATTACTTGGCATCCTTTTGCACCAGAATCCATAATTCTTCTAACAGTTGAATGTCCTGCTCTTCGGAAATGCCATCCACGTTCTAGTGCTTCTGCTAGTTTTTCTGCCATTATTTGTGCGTTAAGTGAAGCTCTTCCTCCAGCTTCTTCTATCTCAATTTGAGGATTATCAACTTTAAATTTTTCAATAATTGCTTCAGTTAATTCTTTTATTTTATGTCCACCCTTACCAATTACCATACCAGGTCTTTCTACTAGTATGTTTATTCTTGTTCCCATTGGTGTTCTTTGTATATTCATTCCACCGAAGCCCGCGCCTTCGATTTTTTTAATAAGAAATTCTTTGATTAAAACTCTATTTGTATTTTCTTTAATGAAAGTACGTTCACCTGTCATTACTCTACCTCTTCAATTATTATTTCAATATTTGTTGTTCTAGTATTTTTATCAGTAGCCCGACCATGAGCTCTGGGCATAATACCTTTTATTACCCTGCCACTATAGGTTGATATGTGAGCAATTATCATATTTTCTAGGTCAAATCCTTTGTACTCAGCATTGTTTTCTGCATTTTCCAAAGTCTTAAGCATGTATTTTGCTGCTTTCGTTGGATAACTTCCAGGGCCTATCCCTTTTTGATGAGCTCGTTTTTTATAATGAAATATTGTTGGAAGCGGACGTTTCATATTGATTATTTCCTGTAGATATTTTTTTGCTACTTCTGTTTTCATGCCTTTAATTGCATATGCAAGATTTGTTGAGTCTTTTCTTGAGCAGTGAAGCTCATATCCATATGCTTTTGCGGTTTTATCTGGATCTAATTCAGCTGAATATTTCATATTTCATCACTTCAATGGCATAAATTTAGATGACCTAGTAGCACCAACACCAGGTCCTGTATGCTTAACCTTCTGACGAGTTAATGCAAACTCGCCAAGATAATGACCAATCATATCTGGTTGTATATCAATTCTTATAAACTCTTTTCCATTATGAATAAAAATTGTATGACCAATAAAATTTGGAAGAATTACCATGTCACGACAATGAGTACGAATTGTATCACCTTGATTGCCTTTTTCAATATCGTTTAATAGCTTGTTTTGTTTTACAGATAGACCTCGGTTTAAAGTCCTTCTCATCCTAGATGGAAGTAATAAGATAAATTCATCAAGTGTTAGTTTTTGAAGTTCTTCAAGGCTTAAACCTCGATAAGCAAATTCTTTCTTTTTAAACTCGATTTTTTTTCTTCTGGCTTTTCTTCTACTTCGAGTGGAGCTTTTAAATCCTTTTTTAATAGCCATAATATCTACTTTCTCCCAGTTCTTTTAGCAGCAATACTGCCAACTTTTCTTCCAGGTGAGGTTCCACGTTTTACTGTAGAAGGTTTTCCAACATGCTGGTGACCTCCCCCACCATGTGGATGAGCAGCTGCAACCATTGCTACACCTCTTACAATCGGATATTGTTTACCACGGTTGCGATATGCATGATATTTGTTTCCTGCTTTCAAAAAGGGTTTGTCTTTACGTCCTCCACCTGCGACAATACCAATTGTTGCTCTACAATTAGAATCAAATGTTTTAAATCGACCTGATGGAAGCTGTATCACAGTTTTTCCTTTTTCATGTGATACAACTGTTGCATTACTTCCACCTGCACGAACAAGTTTACCACCATCTCCTGGTGATTTTTCAATATTATAAACAGGTGCACCCTCCAGAATCATCCCAACTGGTAAAACATTTCCAATTGCTATTTGATTCTTATCATCTGTAAATTTAATTTTGTCACCAATTTTTATTCCTTCAGGTGCAAGAGTTAGAATTTTTTTATTATCCATAAGTTTTACAGAAGCAAGAGGTGCTGTACGACCAGGATCATGAATAAGATCCTCAACAATTCCTTCATTTGATTTAGTTTTCTTTGTATATTTAATTTTACCTCTATACCTATGTGAAGGAGCATTAAATTTTGTATTTTGCCGCCCACGTCTTTGTTGAATAAGTCTTAAACCCATATTATTACCTCTAGAATATACCAATCCTCATACCAATATCTTCAGCTTTGAAATCTGGCGTAAAAGTTACAATCGCATGCTTTCCATTTTTTGTAATTCTAGTGTTGATATCTTTGACTTTTACTTCAAACATATCTTCAATAGCTTTTTTAATCTGAGATTTATTTGCATTTCTTTTAACTACAAACTCAATTGCATTGTTTTTTTCCATAAAATTCATTGTTTTTTCTGTTACATAAGGATGAAATATAATCTGATATGGATCCATTATTTAGCACCACCTAATTCTTTAATTGCTGATTTTGAAAAAATTGTTAGTCTTCCTGCATCACCACCAGGTGCGAGATATTCAATGTCTATATCTTTTGGTTTGATAATATCTAAACCCGTGAGATTTTTTGAGCTTTTTTTAATTTCATCTTTTGTTGTAACAATTAAAATTGATTTTGGAGTTTTATATTTTCTACTTCTATTTTTTCCCTTCCCTGCTCTTATATGTTTACCCTTTATTGCTCTTAATACATCATCATATACTCCTAATTTGTCTAGTGCATTAAGTACATCTTTTGTTTTTGTTATTTTTTCAAACTTATCATCAATTATTATTGGAAGTGTAATTTTTTCATCAAATTTATGTCCCCTGTTTTTAACTATTTCTTTGTTTGCCGTTGCAGCAAGAGCAGAGTTCTTAGCAAGTAATTTTTCTTTTTTATTGATTTTTTCATTCCAGCTTTTTTCAGATTTTGGAGGATGAGCTCTTCTCCCACCCACAACACAAGGTGCTAAAGCTGCTCGTCTTCCTTGTGTCAGTCTTGGCACTCTACTCATACCTCGTCCTTTTCCAACGCTTGCGGTTGCGTGTTTTGTACCTGCAAGAGGATCTGAACCATATGATTGTCTTTTATTTGAATGAAGAACATTAAATGATTTCCTTATTATATCTGGTCTATAAGGTGTATTGAATATATCAGGTAGATCAATTTGTTCTTTCGAAGATCCGTTTATGTCATAGACATTTATTTTTGTCATGATTAAACCCCTTGTTTACTGGTTGTTGAGATATAAGTTATCTCAGGTTTTTCGACTTTTACTCCTCGCTGATATCTAATTGCATCTCTCATACTAATCAATCTTTTTACAGGACCAGGAATTGAGCCGTGTAATAAAATATATGAATTTCTTATAGTACCATAATGTGGAAATCCACCAGAAGGTGTTATTTCTTCTCCGTTTTCTCCGATTTTTAGAACACGTTTATTATACTCTGTTCTCTGATGATATCCCATCTGTCCTGCATTAGGAACCGTTGCTTGTACCCAATTTGGATGCCATGAACCTTGAGTTCCAATCATTCTTCTATGTTTACTATTTTTATGTGTGAGTAATTTTACGCCCCATCGCTTTACATGACCTTGGAATCCCTTTCCTTTTGTAATTGCGATAGTATCAATCATGTCACCCTCTTTTAGGGTGTCATTTATTTTTACTTCTTTACCTAAAATTTCTTTAGCATATTTTATTTGATCTTCAATAGTTCCACCGCTAATTCTAAACTCTCTAATTTCAGGATTTTTCTTTGGAATACCAGTTACAAGATTGGGTTGTGTATAAACAATCACACGTATTTCATCTGCATCTTTTGTAAAATCCCAATTTTTCTTTTTTTCCTTTTTTGTAAGAGGTAACTTTTTAATTAATTCAGGATCTAATTTTTCAGCCCATATCTCACCTTTTGTTTGTAAACCCTGATAAGAAGTTTTATAAGCTCTCACAGCTGCAACTTTAATTGGCGGAGTTTCTACAACAGATACTGGCATTACGACTTCTTTACCAGATGTTGTCGAGGTTGGTCGATAATCAATTACAAAAGCATGGGTCATTCCAGCTTTGTAACCTAAAAAACCTTGTATTTTAGGTTTATCAAAACCCTGGGGCCAATTTTTTATATGTGGAGTTTCAGATTTAGCTCTTTTCCGAGGCGAAAAGCCCATAGATCCTCTTCTTGGATGATGTCTCTCAGGCATATTATACCCTCTCTGTTAATATTTGGATTTGAAATTTCTATCCTTTAATACTCCAAACCGTGACATCTCCCAATCAACCAAAAACAGATTTATGGTTGCTAGTTACCGGGTTTCATTAACTGAATTGCCCAATTAATGTCTGGTATGGATAAGGAAATAAGGCATAATAGATATTGTATATAAATGTTATTCTTCTAAAAAATTCTTGGAATCATACGCCAGGGAGTCTTTTTCATGAACCTTTTATATTCATCACCATATTGCTTTATCAAGAGTTTTTCTTCATCGATAATACTCCAAATCATAATTGGTATTGCTATTATGGCAATTAATAAAGCAGCAAGTGAATAAAAAAAGAACGCTAGTCCAAATCCAATTATTATAAGAGACGTATAATGAGGGTGTCGAATATGTTTGAAAATGCCCCCTGTTAAAAGCTGACCTTGATATTTTTTTTCCCAGTAAAATTCCCATTTAAAAAAAACATAAGTACCAATTAAAAAAATTATTCCTCCAATAACAATGCTTAATCTTAAATCAATCGGCAACATCCATATTCCATATATCGCAGTTAATGGTCCAATCATTATCATCAATAATAAAGGAGAATAGTGTATAATAAATAATATTCTAAGTTTTTTTGGAGGTTTATATTCTAGAAAAAATTTTTTTACGCTCATTTAAACAATTGTTATACCGCCATCATCGATAACCATATTTTGTGGTTTTAAAGTATGTTTTGTGTTTCTCATTTTCATAACAGTTATTTTACGTCTATCCATTGTTGGATCAAAATTTAATGTTATAACTCCATCTGCTAAAAATTCAGAAATTCCATCACGGGATAATAATGAGGATCCAACTGGAAGCTCAGAAGTAACAACAGATGTAGATAATGAGGATTCTAAAGCATTTAGAATATATCTTAAATGAAGTCTTCTTGTAGGGAGCACAACACCTTCTGGGTAGTCCTCTTGACTTGCGATATCTGTATCCATGGTCACATTTTCAGTATTTTTCATAAATATTGGCATTTCTGATAATGGAGTAATTGAGTCAAGTACGATTCTATTATAATTTCCAGATAATATCTCATTTGTCATAGATTCATATACAAATTTTTTATTTATGTTTAAAAATTGGAATTTTATAAGATTATTTTGTATTGCTGATTGAAAATCAAATCCTAGTTCTTTTGCTTGTACTAGGACTCCTTCGGGTTTTTTATCAAGAGTTAAAAATAAACATTTTTCTTTATTTTTTACTCCTTCCCAAAGAAACTGGAAACAAAAAATACTTTTACCTCCACCAGGAGGCCCTGAAACTAAAGTAATTGATTTTTTTGGAAAACCACCTTCGATAATATTATCAAGACCATTTATTCCTGTACTAATTCTATCCATGTACAATCCCATCCATTTTATTATAATAAAATAGATATATCATTCCTTGTATATTATTTTATCCTTAGTTTTTTTCATTGTAATTACTTACGAATTTTTTGTTAAATTACCCTAAATTCTTATAGTTTTATTAAAATGTGCATAATTGTATAGAAATATTTATATAGTTAGAAAATCAAAAATAATATTGCACATACAAAATAAAAATTGGGAGATCGTATGACAAAGAGTAACATCAGTATTTGGATTTGGCTTCAAAATAATAGATTACTAAAAGCAATACTAAATGCAGATGACGGAATTTTGAAAATATATGATGAAAACGATGTCCTAATATTAAAAAGAACTGGACTTAATAAAATACAGATAAAACAGATAGAAATTTGTATTATAAAATATGGAGCAAAAAAATTAGATAAACACGAAAAGCCATTCGAATTTTTATAATAATTTAATTTATTATCTAATATTAATGTTTTTATCAGGATGTACCGTTACACCTTTCTCAGTAATTTCCATCGTAACAATTTTTTTCTCATGTTTCCCATAACGCATTTTCAATATTTCTATTGCATTTTCTCGAATATTTGCATTCTGAAAATTATAAAGAACAATTATTCCATCGGCTAAAAACTCCTAAATACCAGTCTCACTATATCTTGTAGGAATCGGATCGGTTTCAGTTATTAAAAGACTAGTTGCACCTGTCTCTTCAAAAAAACTAAACAATTGCTGCAGATAAACTCTATAGTTTTTATCCTTTGTTACAGATGCTGCAATAATAGCAGTTAAAGAGTCAACAACAATAACTTCAGGATTGAAATCTTTTGGAATGACAAGTGGTTTAATTTTATATGAAAGCTCAGTTGCAGAACCAGATCCACCTATTGATCCAAATTTCATTCTAAGAATATCAAGAGGATTAATCTTTTGGATTAAAAATGTTCCTTCTTCAATATATTTATTGACATTCCATCCAAAGCTCTCCATACTTTTTATAATACGTTCTTTGGTTTCTTCAAAACTTACATACATGCAATTTTTATTTTTAGTGACAAGATTATAGCATATTTGTCGGCAAAAAATACTTTTACCGGTGCCTGGACCACCTGCAACAAGTATAGAATTACCCTTAGGTATTCCTCCGTTAGTAAATAGATTATCAAATCCATTTATCTCTGTTTTTAAGATTTTATTCTTTGAATCTTCGTTTGTATCTTTTTGTTCATTCATTATGCTTTCACTCTTTTCCATATTAAATCATTGCTTAACCTAACAATAGAGATATTAAAATTTACATATCCTCCATCTTATAGCTATATATTTTGGTCAATAAAAAACCTTTCTTATTTAGAAATTTATTTAAAAACATTTGACTGAATTTATCATAAAATTTAAACAACACCTTCCCCAGTTTGTACACTAATCTCAACAATTGTAAGTTCGACATCAATCGTTTTACTACCAGCTGTCACTTCAATCCTTGTTGGTGATGATGGATTGTCATAAGTTACATTAATATATCCCATATTATAATATTCAAATAATAAACCAGAATTATCCTTAATTAGAGTTTTTTCCCAAGCATCTAAATAATCTGAATAAATGTAAAGGTAGTCGTTATCGAACTCATCATCAAGTGTTTCAACGGATGAATAATGTTTTATATATCTTGAACGTATAAAGCACGTTTTAAATCCCCCTGTATTGTTTCTCCCAGGTTTGCTGGAAATTATTGGTAAATTAAAATAGATTTTAATATATCCATCTTGACTACGATTTTCAACTGTCATTCCGGGAGCTATTAATGTACTATTTACTAATCTACTATCATTTAATCTAATTTGTTGCAATAATAAACTCCCACCTTCAAGTATATAAGTTTGAGGAACAAAATAATAGTTATAAGCATGATATTTAATCGATGTTAATGGAACCCCAGTAAGAAATTCATTGGGCATATCATTTGGATCCATTTCAATCTCTCCAGGATTTGAAATATTTCGATCAAAAATATCAAGCTGTCCACTTGATGAAGTTGATACAAAATAAGGAAGTTGTTTACTTCCTAAAGTTAAAGGTGAAGATATTGGAGAATATGCAATAGATTCTCCTGATTCCTGAACTCCCATTATTGATTGTATCTCTATAACAGATTTTAACTGTGCTAATTGATTTTCAACTTGTTCCATATGGTCTGCTTCTTTTTGTTCCATAATTTCTGGAATATAATATATTTGAATAGTTGACAATATTATTACAACTAAAGCTATTAATAACAATGCTTCAATTACACCTGCAAGTGCATGATTATTATTAATAAACGATCTTTTTTTCATCTCTCCAAATACACCCTCATTTATTTTATATATATAATTTCTATATCTTATATTTTTCTTATCATTATGTCATATTGTAAAAACTTATTATTTCATATTAAATAAATTTAAAGATAATTAAATAATATCGGTTCTAAAATATTAGGAGATTTATTATGGATTCAACATTTGTTGAAAAAATTCTTACAAAATACTCAAATAATAAAGAAGTTGTACCAAGTCAAATTGTTACTGTAAAACCTGATCACCTTTTAAAACATGATAATACAGCTGCAATTATTCAAAAAATTCAACCTGAACTCAATAATTATGGTGTTTATTCAAAAACATTACCAATTATAGTACTCGATCATGTAATTCCTGCTGCATCAGAAAAAACCGCAACAAATCATAAAATTATTAGAGAATTTGTTACAAATCATGATATAAAAAATTTTTATGATGTTGGATATGGTGTTTGCCATCAAATTGTAATTGAGAAAGGTCTTGCGCTTCCAGGTATACTTATTTTAGGAAGTGATTCACACACTTGTTCGTATGGATCAATTGGGGCTTTTTCTTCAGGAATAGATAGAACAGAAGCCGCATGTCTTTTACTTACAGGAGAGACATGGTTAAAGGTCCCAAATAGTATTAAAATGAATTTAAATGGAAAGCTAAAACCTAATGTATATGCAAAAGATGTAATATTACATATTATAGGAGATATTTCTTCAGCAGGTGCAAATTATTGTTCAGTTGAATATCATGGTGACACATCACAGTTTAACATAGATGACAGATTTACAATTTGTAACATGGGTGTTGAAATGGGTGCTAAAAATGCTGTTTTTTTAGTCGACAATGTTACTACTAAATATTTGTCATCAATAAAAATATCAGCTTCAAAATATCGCCCAATCTATCCTGACAAGGATGCATGCTATAGTCAAGAATTAGATTTTTCTCTTAACGAGATGGAACCGATGGTTGCATGTCCACATACAGTTGATAATGTTAAACCTGTCTCAGATTTAAAGGGAGTAGAAATTCAACAATGTTTAATCGGTACATGTACAAATGGACGACTATCAGATTTAAAAATCGCAGCGGATATATTAAAAAATAAAAAAATAAATTCAAGAGTAAGACTATTAATTTTACCTGCATCAAAAGACATCTATGAAAATGCGTTAAAAGATAACACTATTGAAATACTTTTAAAATCAGGGGGAACAATACTACCACCAGGATGCGGTCCTTGTCTTGGAGCACATCAAGGATGTCTTGCACCAGGAGAAAGATGCATAAGTACAGCAAATAGAAACTTTAAAGGAAGGATGGGATGTAAAGATGCAGAAATATATCTTGCAAGTCCTGCAACAGTTGCAGCATCAGCACTAAAAGGTAAAATCACTGATCCAAGAGAGGTTTAATAATGAAAATATGGAAATATAATGATAATATAAACACAGATATGTTATTTCCTGGAAAATACACCTATACATGCAATACTGCAGAGGAAATTAAACCTCATATACTAGAAGATCTTGACTCCTCCTTTGCAAAAAATGTTGAAAAAGGAGATATAATAATTGCTGGTAAAAATTTTGGATGTGGAAGCAGTAGAGAACAACCAGTTATTGGTTTAAAAGCAGTTGGAATAAAAGCAGTCATAGCTGAAAGCTTTGCACGAATATTTTATCGATCAGCTATAAACCAAGGATTAATTTTAATCGAATCCCCTGATGCTGTAAGAGCATATTCTAAAGGTGATAAAATAAAATTAGATATTGATAATGGTAAAATTATTATCGATGATAAAACCTTTACTTTTCCAAAACTTCCCAGTGAAATTGTAGCAATAAGAAATGCTGGAGGTCTTTTAGATTATACAAAATCGAAACTAAAAAATAAAATTAAAAATTAATCGATTTCATAATTAGAATGCTTACCTTTTTTATGATCTTTGCTAATTCTAATATATGTCTTTGCATTTAAACGAGCTTGCTGTCGAAATTTTTCATCCTGTTTAATAATCTTCCCTGGAATTCCTAAAACTAAACTGTTTTCTGGAATAACCATGTTTTCAGTAACTAATGCATTAGCACCAATAATTGAACCACTACAGATCTTTGATCCATTTAATATTGTAGCATGTATACCAATCAAGCAGTCATCTTCAATTGTTGCTCCATGTATCATAGATGCATGACCAATTGTTACCATTTTCCCAATTTTTGTTTTGTGATTTTCATCAACATGCAACACACAGCAATCTTGAACATTAGAACCATCTCCAATTATTATAGAATTCTCGTCACCTCTGATAACAGCAAAAGGAAAAACTCCACAGTTTTTACCAATTTTAACATCACCAATAATTACTGCTGTTTTATCAATAAAGCTTGACTTATGTACTTGTGGTTTCATAATTATACAACCATTTTTTCTGGTAATATAAAATCTATTTTATAGTTTATGATAAAAGAATGATTATTTTTTTATTGGATTTAATATATTAATAAAAAATAGATAGTTACAAATACAGCTTTAAAGATTTAAATTTTGAATTGGTTGAAGGAGGATAAAATGGATGGAGGAAGGTGAGAAATGTTAAATCATTTTTTTAATAGCTATAAGTATAGATCGTCGATTATTATGTTTTTAGCAATTTTCATTATATCAATAATTGGTAAAAGGAGGAAATAATTATATGTATTGGATAAAATCAAAATGGCCATTTATAATATTTATTCTGCTTTCATTATGTGTTTTTATTTTAACAATATATGTTCTAATATTTAATATGGAGTTGAAAATTTTCTTAATTGCTTTATATACCGTATTGATTATCTTAATTATACTTACAATTATTTTTCGACGAAGTAAAAAAATACGACATATTGGCTCAATTGAGGAATTTGAAAAATCTCTAAAAGGTGGACTTTATCATTTTAAATGCCCAACTTGCAATGGAATATTTGCATTAAAAAAATCTAAAAGTAATAATAAGCGACCTATTAAGATGAACTGTCCAGATTGTGGATCATTTGGTATTATTCCGCCAAATCCAGTTTGTATAAAAGAAGACATACCTGAAAAAAAATCAAGAAAAGCAAATTTTAGATGCATGGAATGTGGAGAAGGAATCACTGTATGGGCAGAAGGGAAAGACCTTTACGATAACATAATAGTATATTCGTGTCCATTCTGTGGTGTTAAAAAAAATTTAAATCGATTTTAGATTTTATGTCTTATTTTAACTGCTTCTCCATAATTTAAGCTTATCATCTCCTGACCACTCATTTGTGCAACGCCAACTCCTGCTAACTTTTTATTTTTTATAAGAACTACATCATCACCTTTTCTAATTTTATTATCAGTGTTTTTTATACCTGGTGCAAAAACAGAACCAATTAATTCAAAATCATCAAATATTTCAACCCAATATTCATTTGATTTAAATAGTCGATGTGCACCCTCTAAGCTTAGTGAAATAAGACCTCTTTTTTTAACTAACATGCCTATTTGTTTATTTTCAGAAAAAATTTTATAATATGGATATCTCCCTTTGATTAAAGTTTTATTCATTAAAAATTCCGCTGGTTTCCTTCCAAATTGATAACATACAAGTGATTTAATATTTTCAAAATTTCGAGTTTGATTTGTTATTTTTTCATATTTACTAGTTTCGATATTTAAAACAGATGATAATTTTTTAAGTGATTTTTTTGATGAAGGTTTATCAATGCAAGTAAAAATTGGATTAAGGATTAAATCCTTAACAAACTTCGTTAATTCATTTGGAAGATGGATAATAATACTATCATACTTATTAGTATTTAGAAAAGCTTTCAATTGTTTTCTTATCATCAATTTTTCATCTTCATCCCATATTCCAGTTACTGGAATATCATAATTCGATGCTGGGTATGTAAGCTCTAACTCTCTTGGTACTACTCCTAGTGGTGATGTGACAATTAATTCATGAACAACATTAGGATTTGGTGATGATTGAATATTTTCAATAAAGTATTTATGAGACTCCGAAAAAGAATAAGGTTTTTTTGCAGAACAAGGAAGAAGAACTAGAATCTTTGTAGATAATGGTTTTTTATATCTTTCGATTACACGTTTTTGAAAACGTTTAATCTCAGGTCTAAACATTGACTCTTTAAAATTAGCATAGATTATATTATCACTAGAAACAGGTGTTTTTTCTTCATATAAATTATAGTAATTCATATCTAGATTTCTTAATATAGCAGTTAATAAAGGATTGGATTTCACTCTTTTTTCAACAAGGCTTCTAAGTTTTTCTTTATTTATCATATTTCTTACAAATTTTAATTCATTATAAAAAGCAACATAATTATGATTTAATATTTGCTCAAAACTCATATTTGAAGGATTTTTTACCTTACTACATATAAAACAGTTACAAGGAATTTCTTTTAAATCTTCTAAAGGAAATTCACCATCTTGAAAAAGCATAAAATTTTTTCTAGCAGCAATTATTGCAAAAGCCGAATCAAAAAAATCAACTCCCATATATGCTAATAAAGATAGATTCGATGGTTTGCAGATAGATGGTATATAAATAGCAAAGTTATCATCTAATTCAGACTTTATTTTCAAATAAGTATTAACAAACTTTGCAGGCTGATCAAATAATTGAGAAGCATACTTAATTATTACTATATCTTTATTTTTCAATTTAAAAAATTCTTCGCCTTTATCTATACCATTATTTTTATATTTTAAATTTGGTTTTTTGGTATTTATTAACTCTTTTGTTAATTGGATATCTGCAAAACATGGTGCTTTAAATCGTTTTGTGTTAATAAATAATATATTAGGTGTAAAAATTCTTTCTTTGTTTACTTTGAAAAGGCCAATTTTTGCATAGCCATCTCTTGACTTTGTAATAAACTGCATAATAAGTAAATATACAAACATCTTTAAAGTATATTTTCAAAGTTAATGTCTAAAATAACGTTGTCCTGAAAAAACCATTGCAATATTATGTTCATCTGCAGCTTTTATTACTTCTTCATCATGAATACTACCACCTGGCTGAATAATTGATTTAACACCTGCTTCTGCTGCAACATCCACTGCATCGCGAAATGGGAAAAATGCATCACTTGCCATAGTTGATCCTTTTATATTTTCTTTACCCTTATTAGTAGCAATCCATGTTGCATCAACACGAGCTGTTTGACCTCCACCTATTCCAACAGTATGAGTATCTTTTACAAAAACAACTGAATTTGATTTTATATGTTTTACACATTTTACTGCAAAATCCATGCTAATAAGATCTTTTTCAGAAGGTTTTTTCTTACTAACTATCTTCCAATCTTTTTTTGTGGTCATTTTAACATCTCTTTCTTGAGATAAAAAACCTCCAACCACACTTCTGTAAATCATACCATTTCGATCAACTTTTTTATCTAATTCTTCAAGTTTTAAAAGTCTAAGATTTTTCTTTTGCACTAAAACGCCTAATGCAGCTTTATCAAAATCTGGTGCAATAACAACTTCGAGAAATAACTTGTTTATTTCTAATGCAAGTTTTTTATCTACTCTCCTATTAAAACATATTATCCCTCCAAAGGGAGAATAAGTATCTGTTGAATATGCATCATTCCATGCTTTTAGAATGTTATCTGCGCTTGCGATTCCACAGGGTGTTGCATGTTTGATAATTACACACGTTGGTTCAATAAATTCTTTTATGCATTCTATTGCACTATCTGAGTCTAATATATTATTATATGAAAGTTCTTTTCCATGTATTTTTATTGCATTTGTAATACAGGGTTCTTGTATTTCAGGTACTGATTTATAAAAAGAACCTTGAAGATGTGGATTTTCACCATATCTCATATCTTGTTTTTTTCTCATTGTAAGAGATAAATTATTTGGAAGTTTTTCATCTGACCAAATATTTCGTAAATAAGTAGATATTATTGTATCATATTGTGCTGTGTGAGAAAATGCATCAAGTGCAAGTTTTTCTCTTTGTTTTAAAGTAAGATCCCCTTTTTCTTTCAATGATTTAAAAACCATTTTATATTGTTCTTGATTTGTAACAACTATTACATTGTCATAGTTTTTAGCAGCAGCTCTTATAAGCGTTGGACCCCCGATATCAATGTTTTCAATTACTTCATCAAGTGAAACGTTTGGTTTATTTATCGTTTCTTCAAAAGGATATAGATTAATTACAAGTAGATCAATCGTTTTGATTTTATGTTTTTTTAATATATCCATATGATTTTTATTACTACGTTTAGCAAGAATTCCTGCATGAATAGTCGGATGAAGAGTTTTAACACGTCCATCTAACATCTCTGGAAAACCTGTTAGAGTTGAAATATCAGTAATTTTTATTCCTGATTTTTTTAAAAAAGATGCAGTTCCACCCGTTGATATAATTTCAATACCGAGTTTTGATAAATCCTTTATAAAAATATCTATGTTTTTTTTATCTGAAACACTAATGAGCGCTCTTTTAACATTCATCACTCTTACCTAACGTGCATATGAGACAGGTTCATAAACGTTTGGGTTTAAATTTACTTTTTTCAAACTCAATTGCTTCTGTTAAACTAATCTTACCATTAAGTACCTCAAGTGCTGTTTTTTCTGAAATTGAAAATTGTCCATCAGTCATTTTCCTACTACGTTCTTGAATATTTCTAATTTCACCTTTTGTAGGTTCTAATGGTAATTTTTTTTGTACTTTTCCACCACTCATAAGTGCAATTGATGCTGCAGATTCACTATCTCTACTTGGTCTATTTGTTTGTTTTGTCGACGAAGTTTTTGTCTCATCAACAATTTCAATCGGAATCTCTAATGATATTAGTGAGTTAATTATTCTATTTCTAATAGTAATTGAACCATGACCAATTCTAATAATAGTCTGATATGAAGGATATTCTTTTAAAAGTCTTTTTACAATATTTGCAACTTTTTCAGGAGTTTCTAAACTTATCTTATGAAGTAATACATCATCTCCAACAACTGCAATTCCAGGATATTCACCAGGATCAATACCAATATAAATCTTAGAATACAGATCTTTTCCCAGAAGCATTTGTAAAGCAAGATCTACCGCTTTATCAATATTATCATATGCATCAGCTGCAATAACTTTTGTTGATTTAACATCATGTAACTCATTATTAGAAGTTAAAATTACTCCTATTTTACTTGGTATTTGTTTTATAGATGTTAGTGAAACATAGGGTATTTTTCGCTTTTTTAATATTTTTAAGAGATCATAGTAAAGAGAGAAATTTTTTGTATAAACTCCAATTGTTTTCATGTTTATCGTTCCCAGCTCATTTTTCCATCTAAATATTTTGTCCAGTACACTCTTAATTTTTCTGTTATTAAATCTTCTGTTTTAAGAATTATATATTTTTTCTTTGCAATTTTATCAATATGTTTTCCAAGACTGAGATTTTTAAATTCTTTTGATAAAAAATCAAAAATATCTCTATATTCTCTTTTGATTTCAACATACCAGCGTTTATCTTTAATATATGGGTTTTTAACAATTAAGGGATTATTTTGCCATTTTTTTAAAAAATCTTCTGTGTTCTCCAGTTTGTCTACTGGAGGACCTACATGAATCATGGTTTTATCTAGTAATTTTTTTTCAGTTTTGATAATGATAAATATTGATGTTTTGTCAATAAAATAATTTACATCATAGACTTTAAAATCGAAACGTTTACATGATTCAAAAACAGATTTTGTAGCTTTTCTAACTTGCGGATATAAATTCTCATCTATAATTTCAGGTCTTGAGAATTTAATACTTATATATTTGTAATTTTTTTCTTTGATTTTTTTCCGAATTTCTTTAAGATTCCAGGGTTTAATCTTATTTGGGAAAAAAAATGTTATATTTGGTTTTTTTAAATATTGGTTACATGCTTTTATGAATAAATCAAATTTTTCCATTGATAAGGCCGATGCTACATTCCTGTTACTATCAACAGGATCAATAAAAACAAGAGGTGTATAAAAATCTGGATAATTTCCTTTTTTTATAACAATTTTTCCTCCTAATTTCCAGTTAGATGCTTTTTTAAGAAGAGTCTTGAACTTTTTATACTTTATAATAAGTATTTCACATAGATACCCTGAAAATCCTTCAATTTGTGCTTCTGCACCATAACAGTTTATTCCTTTTAGAAACTGTTTAAACAAACGTACTTCTTGTTTTAGTTGAGGTGTAATATTTTCAATTACAAATTTTGTATGGAGAGGCGTTCTATCAACAGCACTAAGTTTCTGATTTGCATTTTCAATTTTGTAACATGGTACAACCTCAACGTAAAAGTTATCATAGTATCCTCGTATATATGGATGTTCTGCATAAGATTCTTCAGTATCAGTGAGAAGACTTTTACCTATTGATAGTGCATATTTTGCAATTATCTGTTTTGTATGATTAGTTGGAAAACAGATGAAAAAATCTATGTCCATATCATCTTGAAGATAAGTGTCTTTTGCTATACTTCCTACGAGCTCAACTGTAACAGGTAGTTTTCTTTCCTTTATTTCACGCTCAATTTTTCTCCATATTTCTTTTGTAACTTTTTGTACTTTATTTCTATAAGCTATTGTTGGTGTAATTTGTTTTATAACTTGTTTTTCTACTTCAATGTGTGTCATTTATCTTCATCCTTAATGAATCGTCTTAATATCATAATTACTAAAAGGGCTAATACTGCACCTCCAATAATATCTGTAATCCAATGAATTGATAAATAAATAACCGAAGATATTACAGATATCATAATAAAAATCATAAAATAAGTATATCTTTTATTTCCAGTAAGACTAGCACAATATGCAATAAGAATACTCATTGCTGTATGCATTGATGGAAAACAATTATTTATTGTTGTAGTTGAATAAAAAAAGGATTCTATAGAAGGAATTACAGCCTCAAGTGCTGATTTCCCATCATAAAAAGGTGCACTATAAACATTCGTTATTGGTAGAAATAAATAAAATGGTAGTGCAACAATATATGTTAAAAGTAGACCATAGGCAAAAATTTTCATTGCCTTTTTTTTGTTTCCAAGTATAAAATATAGAGGTGAAAACCATAAAGTAAAAGTGTAAATTGCGATGTATATAATTACAAAAAAATAAACAAGTGGAGGAGTCCAATATTGTGAAAATTGGATTACAATATCTCCTTCGATATCTCGTATTGTGTATGCAAAATCATGCCCAATCCATTTTGTTACAACTGGATCAATCAATTTGACTTCTAATAAATGGAAAAAAACGATAATAATAATAATTAATACTGGGATTAATTGTTTGCTAAATATATTAATTAAAATATTAATATCCTTTGGAATTTTTTTAATAGATCCTTTTGGTAGTATAAATACTAGAAAAAATATAATCATAATCAAATTAATAAAT
>CP070836.1:29833-32457 GCA_020341795.1 Thermoplasmatales archaeon | reverse complement strand
TCTTTTATAAAACCATTTTCAATCCTTTTTATAAAAATATCTCGTTTGGATTTTAGATACTTGTTTGTATTTTGTTTTATAAAATTAAAAATATATTGAGAAAGAGTTTTGTTTATAACGAATTCTGTTTGTTCAAAGTTTTCATCTGTGTTACTTTTAATCGTATCTATTGAACCAAATATATCGATATCTGTAGATCTTTCACCTTTTTTATAAAATTTGATTAAAATATCAACGATTTTATCAATTGTTACTTCATCGATTTTTCCATGTTGAAGCATTTTTGTCATTATGTTTTCCTGTGAAAATTCTTTCATTTTAACAGCATATTCGATGATTTCTCCACTACCATCTATTTCTATAGATTGGTCTTTTTTTGTTATAGGTATAACTCCTAAATAAATCTCAGGGCATAATCTTTTATTTAGCCTAATTTCTTCTTCACAGAAATGCTTACGTTTTTCAAGGCTTGAAAAATCAAGAAAAACAAAATTTACCGGTTTTTTAATCTTATATGCGTAATCACCAGTTAATACCACATAAGAGATATGAGTTTGTAAAATTTTTACTGACTTTACACCAAATCCATAAGAACTTGGATTTTTCAATTTATCATATAGTATTGACTCATCCATTTAAACTTGGGAAAAGATTCGCTTTTATAAATCATTCCCTGGTTAAAACTTACAAAATAAAAAAGAAAATTTAATTTTAAACTCTGAAAAATATAAAAACAAATGTCGTCTGAATTAAAAGTAGGGTGATTATTGCTGGAATATACATCTTATACATACGAGTAGTATCAGTCTTTAGATAATCACTGCTTACTACATTACATAAATGAATAGGTGATATCAGATATCCAACTAGTGAACTAATAAATATAATACTCGTTAAACCAATGATATTTAATCCAGTCTCATTAAAAAAAGGTTCTACAAGAAAATATGATAAAAGAACTGCACCAAGATTATATCCTGTAATTAAACCAAGTATCAAAGGTATAATGATAATAATCAAAAGAGGAGGAATTAATAATTGGTTAATTAAATTAGCAAGTATAATATTAGCATTTGAAACTTCTATCATCTCTCTAAAAATTAATATGCCAAAAATTGCTAATATAAGGTTAAAAGAAATTGAACGTTTTATTATTTGAATAAATTCTTTTTTTGTGTTTTTAATTAGATAAAAAAGAAAAAAAATACTTAGAACTACACCAATAATAAAAATTTTGATTTGATAGTCTTTTAAAATTTCAGAAGTTCCATTTAAAAATAATATTAAAAATATCAGAATATAAATTAGAATTGGAATTAACGGAGGTAAAAGAAAGATTAATCCTGTATAATCTTTTTTAGGAGAAGTTTTTAATTTTGGAATTTTTTTTATAAAAAATCTAAGGAATATAAATCCAATAATAAAAAATGCTATAAATGCAGGAATATCTGCGATAATAAGATCGTAAATATCAATATTTGAAAATTCGATACTACAAATTGTCATCATTGCCGATGAGATTGGGAAAATTGGAAACCATATATGTCTCCACCATACATTTAAAAAATTTTTCTGATTATTTTCTAAATTGAATTTATTTCCTTCTTTATCAATCATTGGTGCTGAAAAAAGTGCACCTCCAGGTACAGGCATTAACCCATAAATAGCAGGTATTAATCCAAGTATACCTCCCTTAAAAAAAATGGTTCTAAAACTATCTATTAGTTTTTGAATTGCATTAGTTTCTTGCATGCATTTTGCTAAAATATATATTAGTAATAATAAAAGAGCAAGTTCTATTGCTAGTGTATCTAGTTTATTATCTTCAAAAGAATAAATAAGAGCTTCAACAAATGCTTTTGGAATTTCAAAAGCATTAATTTCTTGTAACGAAAAAACTCCTAAAATAAGTGAACCAATTATTAATGATAATCCAAAGTTGAATTTTTTTCTAATCAAGATAATAATTAATGCAAATGCTATGATTACCCCTATGAGGTTTAGCATGAGTGCATTGTATTAAAAAAGTGTTTATTAGGTTTCCTTATTTTGATGTAAATCCTGTGCTTCTGACCATTTCTCATTGAATTGTTCATTTAGTTGTATTACTATATCTTCTTCAACAGTCCAGAATGCCATTTCATCTTTTTTAAAAGGACCTGCAAGAATAAGTGCTCTATCATCACCTACGATAAAGTTACCTCGGATTCCTTTGTGTTCCCTTGCATCAAGACCTGTTAGTAATTCTTTGTCTTTGTATTTGTTTACAAGTACCTTTGAACCTTTTGGAAGATCAACATTTGAAAGATATTCAGCCATAACTTTTGGATTTGAAATTTCTGATACATTCCAAGTTTTGGTATGCTTTGATGCAGGAGTTGTACCTGTTATTTTTTTTATTCCTATCTCTATTGCTAGTCCAACTATTATTACTCCTATAAAAAAACCTAAAATTAGTGCAATTATATCCATAGTCCATCCGCCTCTATTATAAGGTATAATCTTTCATAGATATAATATTTTGGTTTTTTTGTATTTTTTTAAAATGGGTCTGACTAACGAGTCAGACCCTAAAATAATAATCTTTATTTTGGAAAGCTATTTATGGAGGAAGAAAATAAGGG
>CP070836.1:26438-29733 GCA_020341795.1 Thermoplasmatales archaeon | reverse complement strand
GTTTATAAACTTCTCTTTAAACAAATCGATAAAAAAATGAGAAAGATAGATACAATTTAATATAATGATTCTGTTTATATTTTGTTTAGATTATAATTTGAGAGAGGTAATATATGAATAAGAAGCCCATTGCGTTGTGTGTTTTTCTAATTATTGTATGTGTCTTATCTTTGTTTAATCCTATTTATTTACCTTATCAAACTATTACAGCAGATAAATCAATAGAATCTAATAAATTATTATTTAGTGTAGAATTTTTAATTATTTCCAAATATGATAAAATACTCATAGAGGAAGAAGATAACACCCCACCGAATCTAACTATTATCTATCCTGAACTAGGATTATATTTATTCAATCAAAAAATTATGAATCTTTCAAACATCATTATTGCTATTGGACCAGTTGATATTATTGCAGAGGCATCTGATGATGAATCTGGGATTGATTATGTTGAGTATGAATTAGTGAGATTTCCAACGTTTATAATGGGCGTATTTCAAGGTGAATCATATATTTATAGATTAAGCACACTTTCCTTTGGAAGATGGTATGTTACAATAACGGCTTATGATAATGCTGGGAACAGTGCAGTAGATAGGATTGAGATTTGGAAGTTTTTATAAAAAAATTAATAATTCCATTGATATCTTTTGATAATATTTTATATATTTAGCATCAAATTTATAGGATTAATATCTTTTGTGATAATGCACATATATAACTCATAGGATATCTAATATTGTTATAAATGTTGCAAATAATTATAGAAGAGATAAAATTTAATATTATTTTTATATTATTAAATTAAATAGATTCAATTTTTGGGAGCTAGAAAATGAATATGAAATCCATCATCGGTATCATTATTATATCCTTCTTATTTTCAAATCTGATTCCAATAACTTCAAGTTTAAAAATTTCTTCAAATAAAATTATTTATGTTGATGATGACAATATTAATGGTCCTTGGGATGGAACAATGGAACATCCATATCAATTTATCCATGATGGAATAAAACAAGCTACTGATGGTGATATAGTCTTTGTTCATTCAGGAAATTATATTGATTATTTGTGGATAGACCAACCAATCAATCTTTTTGGTGAAGATAGAAATACAACAATTATAAACAGATATTCAGAAAATTTAATTGTTATATATGTAACATCTAGCAATGTAACTATAAATGGCTTTACCATAAGAAACTATCCTGATTATGGTATTATGACTAATAATGTAAATAGTGTCAGAATCTCTGAGAATAATATATGTGAATGTGACACTGGAATTTTCTTATATAACTCATATAACACTCTCATTATGAAAAATAATATAAATTTGAACAAGTTCACAGGTATAAATACTTATAACTCTTATTCAACTCATGTTACAGGAAATAATATTTCAGATAATTCAGAAGGAATTAACCAGGAAAAATCTTCTTCAGTAATTGAAAATAACTTAATATCAAATAATTCATATGGAATAAGATTCAAAGATTGTTCAAATTCTTATATTGATAATAATACAATTATATCAAATTATCATAGAGGTATTGATATAGTTAATATATCAAAATCTGAAATAAAGAATAATCTAATTACTGATAATGGAGCTACTTTTAGATATAATCCATCAAGAATGCAACATGGATTTTATCTATCTCATTCATCAAATTGTGTTATTTATAAAAATATTATTGATTATAACGATAGAGGAATAACTATCTATTACTCAGATAACAATACTATTAGTAAAAATAATATATTAAATAATCCTAGGACAGGAGTCTATTTATCTAATTCAGTTAATAATAAAATCTATCTTAATAATTTCGTTAACAACAACATCCAAGCTTATGATAACTTTCAAAATAGCTGGGACTATAAAAAAACAGGGAATTACTGGGATGATTTTGAGGAAAAATATCCTAATGCAAATAGAAAATTAAGAGGAGTTTGGGATACTCCTTATGAGATAAGTAATGATAATATAGATAGGTATCCACTTGTTGAGCCTTATAAACATGTTAAAAGCTATGTGAAAACAAATAATAATATTATTTATGTTGATGATGATGGAACTGCTGATTATACAAGGATTCAAGATGCAATAGATAATGCAAGTGATAATGATACTATCTATGTTTTCGAAGGAACTTATTATGAAAATGGTATTTCTATTAACATCACAATTAATCTTATTGGAGAAGATAAAGATACTACAATTATAGATGCAAGTCAAGAAATAGATGGAATTTTGATATATGCATCTTATGTAAATATTAGTGGTTTCAAAATTCAAAATGTTTCTCGTGCAGGTATTAATTTAGCTTCAAACACATCTGATAATGTCAATATCTCAAATAATATTTTCTATAACAATGCTCATGGGATCCATCCATATTTCAACCATAAAAATCTTATAATTTCAAATAACATATTCTTAAACAATGTGAATGGATTTACCCTAGTGGGTTGTTCAGATGCAACTATTTATCAGAATCAATTTATAAATAATTCATACTGGGGAATTGGACTATTTATGTCTTCTAACTGTGACATTTTTCACAATAACATTACTTACGGTAAAAAGTTGGGTATCCATTTATATGGATTGTCTCATTCTAATTATATTCATCATAATAATTTTATTAAAAATCATATAAACGCATATTTTGTACAATTATCTTATCGTAACAAATGGGATTATAATTATTGGAATGAACCCAAAACACGTCCTTATATCATTTTTGGTAGTTTAGGTTTATTAATTCCATTATGGATTAATATTGATTGGCATCCAGCTTTAAAACCATATGATATAACGATTTAAGTTGACTTTTGGTGCAAAAACGACTTTGGGTGCAAAGCTTTATCGTATATCACAATCTCTTGAAATCATACACAAAAAATTGTCACCAATGTATCCAATGTAATATACTGTGGGAATTGATACGGTCATATTTCTTATACAAAAAAACCTCAAAGTCTCTACCGCTGGATATTCATTGTCACGTAATAAACCAAAAACGATTCCATTGGTATGATTGGTTACGTATTGGTTTATATAACTAGTATTATCTATCCTCTTTTCATCAAATGTTCCAATTACAATACAGATACTAAACCAATAATATTTAGTATCATTTTTTTGATAACTTATTAAGGCCTTATCTATCTCACTAACTACAATTGGTAATGAGGTGGATATAATCTGAAATATTACAAATATTATTAGATAAATTCTTATTTTACTCATTTATCAATCAAACTCTTATTAGTGTTAATT
>CP070836.1:23037-26338 GCA_020341795.1 Thermoplasmatales archaeon | reverse complement strand
AGTTTATCTAAAGATTTCACTAATTACACTTTATCATATAAGAATCAAATGGAAATGGAAGAATGGTGTGAATTAAAAACTAGCTCTATTGAGATTGAAAATGATATAATTCATATTTGGAATATCAGTGAATTAAAAGATGGAATTTATGATCTAAAACTAACTGTAAGAGGAAATAATCAGACTAGTGTTGACATCAAAACTGTATGGTTTGGTGATTTCCCATATATTAATGTTAAAATTCCTATAAATGTAAATGAAAAAAGCACATTTAACATTATTTTAACTGATGAGAACAATAAATCAATAAATGCAATTGTATTGTTTTTAATACCATGTCGTATTCCTCAGATAAAATATGGAAATAATGTTTGTTTTAAGGCACTAAATATTTTAAATCCATATATAACCAGTCGAATTGGGAAAGTTATAGTCCTTAAAATAACAGAAAGATTAATTATATGTGAAAAAATCATTATATCTAATAGTTAATCTTTTAATAGATCTTCTCCACCTTCAAATTGGAGTTGAATCATGCTATATAAATCTTCTATACCGATAAATCCTTCCTTAGAGGTTGGGTATATTTTCATATTTTTTTCAAAATCTTTTATTAAATTTAAAATCTTTTCCATTAATTCACGATGAATCGAAGCATCTTCATTTATAATTGAATGTTCAAGTTCTTCAGTATTTTCTGACCATTTTTGAATTTTTTGAAATTCAGGGTCAGAAAGAATATCTGATTTACTAAGTACATTAACTTGTGGATAATTTAACCTAAAATTTGTATTAATAGAAAGTAATAGTTGTGATATAAAACCAGATGCTGTTTTTGCAAGTGCAGGATCAAGTATATATGCAATAATCGATCTTTCAGGATTTAAAAGTTTTATAATATATTTACCAGCCTCACGAAATACAAAAAGCTCAAGTTGACCTGGAGTATCCATTAAGATATAATCAGTTTTAAAAAGCTCAATACTTTTTTTAATATCATCAATATTTAAAGCAAGCATATCAGCAGCTGCAATCTGTGCTCCATTAGGACCTAAACCATATGAATCCATTATTTCCTTTAATGATATCCAATCCTTAATATCTACATCAGGTACGTAAGGTAGATTTTCAGCACCGGGATCAAGATTAACAGTTATTGCATCAAGACCGCGATTATTCATCCATTGTTGAAAACTATAAGTTAAAGTCGACTTCCCAGAACCTGCAGTTCCAATAAAATATACAAAAGTTTCTTGTTTCATAATCAATTTCCACGAAGTGTGTTCATATGAAGAACTCTTTTTTCAATAAGTTCAGATGTACCAATATCATGTCTAATAAAAATATGATCACTCTTTATATGTGATAAAGCCTGTTCACAAATATTTTCAGCATTAGAAAGTATATTAGCAATGCCAACAACTGCAAGACTTCTAGATGAGGTTGTTGTTACATAATCATTTTCTTTGTTCACAGATGCATAGAAAAGTCTAGAACCCGTGTTTTTTATACTGATTTCATCAACATGTACAACTTTACCTACCAAACTTTTAACACCGTATCCTTCAGGTACAACATATTTACAGACTGTTGCTTTTCTTCTCATCTGTAGTTTTTTCTTATTCAAGGTTGTGTTTAACATACCGAGGCATATATCAACGAAATCAGATTCAAGAAGTGGTAATACATTCATTGCTTCAGGATCGCCAAATCGAGCATTTATCTCAATAATTTTAGGACCGGCTATAGTAAGCATAAACTGCCCATAGATTGGGCCAATATATGGACAGCCTTCTTTTTTGAGGGCTTCTATTATTTTTTGAAGTATTGCTGCCCCTTCTTCATATTCACTTTTAGAAAGAAAAGGTAAAAGCCCATTATCACATGAATAAGAACCCATCCCACCGGTGTTTGGACCTTTATCACCTGGAAGTAACCTTTTATGATCTTGAACCGCATGTAATGGAAGGATTGTTTCCCCATCTGAAAAAGCCTGAAGCGTAAACTCCTCTCCAATAGCTTTTTCTTCAATCAATATTTTTGCTTGTCCTCCAATTTTATTTTCTATTACTTCTTTTACATAATCAACTGCTTGGTCAATTCCATTAAAATGATCATCAGAGATCCTTACACCTTTTCCACCTGTAAGACCAATTGGTTTTAAGGCAACTTCACAGTTTAGATTTTCTATAAACTTTTTTGCTTTATTAATATCAGTAAACGTTTCACAATTAAGTTGTCCAGGGATTTTATATTTTTTTAAAAGATTTCTCATCCATTCCTTATCTGTTTCAATTCTAGCTGCCTCTTGTGTAGGAGAGCAAGCTTTGATACCTGCTATATTTAGATTATTTACTATTCCCAACTCTAATAGCGCTTCAGGACCAATAATTGCTAAATCAATTTGTTTTTCTTTAGCATAAGTAATAACTTTTTCTATTTTAGTTTCTTTTTCTCGTAGATAATCTTTTGATAAAATTTTAATTCCAGGATTCAGATTACTCATAATTGAATAAAGCTCAGCATTTTTTGATCGGAAAACAGCATCACATATTGCATGTTCTCTAGCTCCACCACCAACAACAAGAACTTTCAAAGATAACAAACCTCCCGGGAAATAAATTGAATACAAATCAATTATTTAACCTAAACTATTTTTTTAAAATATCACATTTTTTGTTAGATATTTTAAATTTATTAATCGGTTATTTAATTTATTTTTTCAATGGAATATTTTATTAATTATTTAACCATTTTTTAATATGTCACTTATAGAGATTAAGGGTATTAGGCTTACATCAACTCCTTTTAGCTTTGTTTCAGCACCACTTTCTCTATCAACTACAACTAAAACTTCATCAATAATCGCTTTATTTTCACGTAATATTTGAACAGATTTAATTACAGATCCACCACTTGTCGTTACATCCTCAATAAGAAGAACTTTTTTACCTTTAATATCTTCTCCTTCAATTTGTTTACCTGTACCATGCTCTCTTTTTTCTTTTCTAATTATAACATATGGTATTTCTGCTTCTAAGGAAAGTGCAACAACTAATGGAATTGCTCCAAGTTCTAATCCAGCAATTATTTCATAACCTTTTGAGTATTCAGCCATAATTTTAGCAATTTTCTTTAGGATTTGGGGATTTGTACTTGCTTTTTTAATATCAATATAATAATCACTAATCGCACCTGATGTGAGTACAAAACGTCCAAACTTGATGGCTCCACAATTTTTTAACAGTTGTATTAAATCATTCTTATTCATTTTAAACCTGTAATAAAAGATATATGATTT
>CP070836.1:18439-22937 GCA_020341795.1 Thermoplasmatales archaeon | reverse complement strand
GGATAACTCAAGTCTCTTTATAAAAATGATGATTTTTTTATAACTTTTTTATTTTTATATTCATTAAATTTATATCTTAATATTTTTAGTTTTTTTCGTATGGAACTTTGCACCCAAATTACTGATTCTACATCCAAAGTAGGTATTTTGTATCTAAAGTCAAATTCGGTTCAATGTTTATCGTCTAAAGAAATAAAAGTTATAAAGACAATCATATTCCCAAAATTCATTCGGAGGTAACAAGATGAAAATTGGAGAACTTACTGAGGAACAAGTTCTTGAATTAGCTAAAAGAGCTTATGAAAGAGGAGATGTTGAATTTGATATTATTCCAAAAAAATGTGCCCTGCTTGTTATCGATATGCAAGATGAGTTTGTTAAACCATATTGGACACCTTATTGGGTTCCTGAAGCAACAAGACAAGTTCCTCGTATAAAAAAATTGATAAAACATTCTCGGGTAAAAAATATACCTGTTATATTCACCTTATATTCAAATACTCATAAATTTTTAGATCGCCCAAAAACTCTACCTTTTATGCCATGTCGTTTTCCAGATTTAGATATAGATCAATCTTCATTTTTCCAAGAGGGGAATGTATGGCATGAGCTTGCACCAGAGAAGAATGAAATCGTAATTCATAAACCTTCATATGGTGCATTTTATGATACACCATTAGAAACTATTCTTAAAAATCTTGATAAAGATACTGTGATTATTTGTGGAACATTGACTAACTATTGTTGTTCTACGACAGCACGTCAGGCTTACGAAAGAAGTTTTAAGGTAGTATTTGGAAGTGATGTGACATCCGCTCATTTCCTTGATTTACATGAAGCTGAATTGAAAATTTTACGGAGAGGTTTCGCAAAGATTCTATCAGGTGATGAAATCATTAAAAAATTATAGTAAAATATATCTCCAAATTCTAGGTTTTAGGAGTAAACTTTAGAATTTATGAAACTAAAATATTATTTGTGTAGATTACTATTTTACAATCAAGAAAACATCAGTAGCATAAAGAATTTAATGGAGAGGCTTTGTCTCCAAAGTCCATTTTGACTCTAAAGTGACTTTAAGGACAAAACTCTGTTGAGTAAAAAGCATATAAAAAACGTAATTTTATAGCTTTAAATATTTATTGTTAATCCTATTTTAAATAAATTTTTATTGACGAAGAATTGTAATATTTTTACTAAGACCCGTCAGTAGCTTTAGATATTATCAGAAAAAAACATAAAATTTCCCTTATTAAGTGATAAAATATTAAAGGAAAAAAGAGAGGGTTTAGGGTTTGTATAATAGTATTTGTAATATTTGTCTTAGTGTCGAAAACATATTTGGATAGTATTCTAGGAATTTTGTTAATTGTTCTATTTTTTCAAATGATGAAATATCTCTCTCAAGATTTATTTTATTTTTTGAATTTTTTATTGCTTGATGAGCATTTATGCGACCTGTACCAATGTACTCAGCTGAATCATATGGATCAACATATTTACGAATACGGGATTTTACCTCATCAGGTGATAATGATGGATTTTTTGATAACATTAATGCTGCTACACCTGAAACATGAGGAGTTGCAAAAGAAGTTCCTCCAGGCATAATATCATAATTTTGCTCTAATTCATATATATCATTAAACCAAACATGATATGTTGGCATCGTAGAAAATATATCAAGTGCTGGAGCAGCTACATCCACCCATGGTCCAAAGTTTGAGCCATGGTATTGTTGACACACTTCACAATAATAAACCATCCTATTGTCATTATGATCAGTTCCTGCAACAGCAATAACATTATTATAAGCTGCTGGATAAGCTTTATCTGAAATATTTTCATTACCAACACCACCTACCAAAACTACCCCTTTTTCATAAGCATAATTTACAGCATCATGAATGTAGGTTTTATTTGAATATATCCTTAGACTCATACTAATAACATCAGCACCATTATCAGCAGCATATTCTATAGATTTAGCTATATCAATAAAATATGTCCAACCTGTGCCATTCATGATTTTTAATGGCATAATTTTACAATTCCAACAAACACCAGCACCTCCGATACCGTTATTACCAAGTGCACCAGCAATACCTGCACAAGGTGTTCCATGTCCCATATCATCCAATGGGTCATTATCATCATACCACCAATCCCATCCAATTATATCATCAACAAAACCATTTTCATCATCATCAATATCATTATCAGGGATTTCATCTTCATTATTCCAAATATTATCTTCAAAATCAGGATGATTATAATCGATACCTGAATCTATCACTGCTATAACAATATCAGAACTTCCAGTTTCAATATCCCAAACATCTGTTGCATCTATATCGCTATCAATCTTTCCCCCTGTTTGACCTGTATTTTCCAAGGCCCATTGTTTATCAAAATCAACATCGTCTGGAATAAGACAAGCAGTTTGACTTAACCCATTTGTCTCAGCATATTCAACGTCTGGATGAGAAGTAAAATCTTCAATAATTGAAAAAAGATCAGTATCTTTTGGAACTTTGAGTAAGTAAATATTATCAAGTATTGTGTTTTCAGAATTTTTAAAAACTTTTTCTATAGAATTTATTTGATATTTATCATAAAGATTTTCAATTGAAAGACTTGCCATTACTGGTTTATCTCTGAATTTTACAATAATTTCTTTAGGAATAAACTCCTGTTTTATTGTATCATCTATATATTTTATTTCACCAAAATCAATATTTATATTTATAGCACTAACCGCTGGTAAAACAGTTGCAATCAACAGCGTTCCTACCAATATACCTACTATTTTCTTTTTCATATTTTTCCCACCTCCTCTCAAAAATATAAAATTTTATTATATAATTTGAAATATTTATAATTATTCTGATTTATATCTAACATTTCTAACATTTTTATCATTTTTCCTCCAATTATTATTTAAAAAAATACCAAGAACAATTATTGTCAAACCAACAACAGAAAATAATAGTATTTCTTCCCCAAGTAAAAAATAGATATAAATTAATGAGATAAATGGAGTAAGAAACACAATACTTGACATCTCAATAATATCACCATGTTTTAATGCTAAAAACCAAAAACAAAACGAAAGACCAGTAGCAAAAACACCCATCCAAATCAAACCAATCGTCTCATATGCTGTAACTGTTGGAAAATTTGAAAAAGCAATTGTCGCAATCAAAGTATAAACAAATGAAAAACCAAAATAAAACATCATTGATGTAAAAACTTCAAAATTTTTTTTCCAACCTATTACAGAAAAAAAACCATATGAGATTGCTCCAGCAAGAGCAAACAAATTACCCTTAGCATAAACACTTGTAAAACTAAAAAAATCTCCTTTAGAAATAACAACATAAACACCAATAAAACCTAAAATTATTGCTAGAATTTTCTTATTATTTATCTCCTTCTTAAATAAGATTACAGAAAAAATCATAACCCATATTGGCCAAGTATAATTAACAATAAAAACTTCTTGAGCAGGGGCAAATGATAAACCTGTAAATAATAGAATATGATAAAGAAAAACACCAATAAAACCCAATAAAGCAAATTGGCAAAAATCTTTGATATTATATTTTCTTATAACTTCAACTTTTTTTAAATATACTACAACTAAGAAAAGTATAATTGTTGCAAAAAATGTAGTAAAAAGAAGAACTTGAAAATAATCAAGATTTCTTAGTAACAACTTACCTACTGTCGCAATAGAACCCCAAAATAACACGGTAAGTAATATATATAGATATGATATTTTTTTAGTCATAAAACCTGTTTAATTGATTTATTTTTTTAAATTAAATTCTTCATTCCTGTGATTATACAGCTTTCATCTGCTCTGGTATTTGTAGCTGTTTTATTAGCTTCAATAAGATATGTAAACTTATTTTTTGTTTTCAAATGTAAGTTTCTTTTTGAAGTGTTGTTATTGAAAAAATTAGCATATGATAAAACAACATTTCTCCATTTTTCTACACTTTCTGATACCTGATCAAAACAAGGATTGCATAAAAATTGATTTTTTCCTAATGTTGGATGACGATAGCCTTCAAGGAAACCAAGTGTTTTTCCACATTCTTCACATTTCTTCATTTTTATCAAATAACAAGTATAGTTAAACAAAAGATAAGATGTGCTATTAAAAATTCATTCAAAACATTAAAATATTACAAAAATAATACATATTTGTACGATTTTATGGAAAAATTAGATTTAAAAGACAGAAAAATACTCTACGAGCTAGATTTAAACTCAAGACAGAGCGATTCAGAAATCGGAAGAAAGGTCGGCTTAAACAAAGGAATGGTAAACTATAGAATTAATAGACTAATAGAAAAAGGAATAATAAGGAACTTCTATACGATGATTGATGCATCAAGACTAGGCTATCTTAGTTGCAGATTTTTTATGAAATTCCAGTATGATGATCTTGAAAAGGAAAAAGAAATCATTGATTACTTTGTATCCCTGC
>CP070836.1:14891-18339 GCA_020341795.1 Thermoplasmatales archaeon | reverse complement strand
TATAATTAGAGCTTCTGAATCTTTTAAATAAATATAAATTCAGTGTTCCAAAAGATTTAGTTAAAAGTTTATTTTCTTGCTTAAAATGTTTTGATAAAATAGTTTTCAATTCTATATTTTCAGGATTAAAAGATTCAGAAGCTCTAATTATAACTCTTGCATGGTCTTTCATATATTTAGATAAGTGATTGAATATTTTAATAAGATTTTTAACTCCATATAAAATCATTATTATATCATAATTTTTTACTTGATATTCTGCCCCATTTCCTTTATCAATTTTAATATTTTTTTCAAGGTTTAATTTATTAATAAGATTTGTGTCTTTTTTTAAGGCTTTTTTATCTATATCTATTCCAGTTATTTTTGCCTCAGTTTCTTGCGTTAATAATATACAAGAAGAAGGAATTGCTCCACATCCAATTACTAAAATTGAATCATTTGAGGATATATTTGCAAGTTTAATTTCTTCGCTAACAAGTAATTTATAAAAATTAATATAGGCAAATAAAAAAATGTCAAAATTTATTACAACTTTTTCAAATAAAATAAATAATAAAGAGTTAAACCTTTTAAGAGTACCGGGTTTAAATTTATTGCCAATATCTTGAAAATACAAGTTTTGTGCAAATGATAATAATCCCGATGATTTTTGTTTTAACATAATTTTATATCCATTATTATTAAACTCATATTAAATCTTGGTATCATAATTATTACCAATGTCTTTTAATAAATATATAAAAGCATATTATTGATATAGTATTAATAACATTACAGATAATAAGGATCAAAAAAGGTGAGTAGAGATATGAAGAAAATAATGGTTGTTGATAACGAACCTGATATAGTTGATCTTACAAGAACAGTTTTAGAAATTGGTGGATATAATGTTATAACTGCACATAGTGGTGAAGAGTGTTTAAGACTTTTAGAAAATAATAAAGTTGACTTAGTTCTTTTAGATATAATGATGCCTGGTATGAGTGGTTGGGATGTTTTTAATAGAATAAATAAACAATCAACAGATATAAAAGTTGCATTTATGAGCGTTTTAGAAATATCTGATAAAAGAAAACAAGTTTTAATCGAAGAAGGACTCGCAGATTATATCCTGAAACCTTTTGATAAAGACACTCTATTAAACAGAGTAGACAAAATACTAGTAGACAAGGAATAGCATGAATAAAGTTATTATGGTTGTTGACGACGAGCCTGATATTCTTTTAACTGTAGGACAAATGTTAGAGATGAGTGGCTATCAAGTTATAAAAGCCAAAGATGGAATTGAATGTATTAATAAATTAAATGAACTTGTAGCTAATCCTGATTTACTTCTTCTTGATATAATGATGCCTGATCTTAGCGGATGGGATATTGCTGCTAGAATAAAAGAAAATCTAGCTTGGAAGAATATCCCAATTATTTTTTTAACAGCAAAAGGTGATACAATGAGCATTGGAATGGGTAATTTAGCAGCAGAAGATTATATTGTAAAACCTTTTGATATCAAAGACTTGAAAAAAAGAATAGAAAAAATAATCAAAAAATAAAAAGAAAAAAATTATTTTTACCTTGAGTTTATTTTACATATAATATCTTGGAGTACTTCTCTAAGTTGCAATCTAATATTTGATAATACATTTATTAAACCTTTATCTTTAAAGTTTTCAATTAACTCCCTAATCGATCTCAAAATAAATCTTGTTTTTAATGTTTGGTCTTTACTTTTTGATATTTTACCTTCTTCATTTTTTTCAGTGCAACCACAACCTTCAACAGTTGATTGAGTCTGCCTAGCTAAAGGATGACCAGGGCGTTGATCAACTTCAAATCGAATTATGTCACATTCTCCAGGAACACTTATAATTAAGCTTTCTCCACCATTTAATTGAAAACTCTGAGTATCTTCTAATATATCGTTTCTATATACTCTGTATTCAGTTGTACCATTCATGTCTCCAACACCTGGTTCCTCTGTATTTGTAATAGTAAACGTTGTATTACTATAGATACATTCACCAGATACGATTAAATTTGAATGATCCCATTCTTCTACAAATTCTACAATTACATATGCTGTATCCCATACAGAATATATTTCTTGTTGATAGGTACCTGTCGCAGTTGCATTATTAATATATGTTTCGCAATTTTCTCCTTCAGCTCGAAATTTTATAACTACAATATCTCCTGGGTTGACTATTCCAATATACCAGCAGAATATGTTTCCAGAAATGGATGTTGGAGGTGTTAAATCGCCATTTACATAAGCATGATTAAGGTATAACATTCCCATTGGTAGTTCATCGCTTATTGTAAGATCAAGTGGAACATCACCAGTGTTCATTACTTCAATTCGAAATGTAACCCACATACCGTAAGGAACTGTAATACCTATATCATTTAATGTACCATTACAGTTGTACTTTACTGCTTTTTCAATAGTGAGACCTAGTTCAGGCCCACAAACAACAACTACACTAGCATTATCATCATCAATCAACTCCTGCTGATCAAACAATGCAAAAACATTAGCATTATTAAGAAATTCACCACAATACTCAGCAAAAACCTCAAAAGTAATCACAACAGACTGACTAGAAACCAAAGTACCAATATCCCAACAATAAACATTATCCTGAACATCATCAGGGTCACCTGGACTAGCACTATCATTATACACAAGACCCATAGGTAAAACATCACAAACCCAAACATTCTCTAAGGGAACATCACCAATATTAGAAACAACAAGTTTGAAAACAACATCTTCACCAACATCAACAGACACACTAAAATCATCAAACACACTAGCACCCTTTTCCTTCACATACTTCTTAATCTTAACACCCGGTTCACAAGGATTAACAATAGTCACAGTAGTATCATCCTGGTGACTAAGACCAGTTGGTAAAAATCCATAAATCCAATTGACAACAGTAACTTCATCACAAGGATAAACAGGACCAACCACTGTAGTATTCAAATAAAAAATCTTAACCTCACCAACATCAAGATCGGCATACCAAGTAACAACTTGACCAACACCCCTATCAGGAACAGTAAAAGCAGAAAGAAAAGCTAACTCACTAGGAAGCTCATCACGAACCTCAACATTCTCTAAAGGAATATCACCAATATTCTCAACTTCAATTATGAAATGAACAATATCTCCAATCTTGACGGTAATATGTTCACCAATAACATAATCAGATAATACATATTTACGAATAGCAAAATCTGGTTTACATTCGACCTTTATTTTCGTATCATCCTCATCATATAATCCTTGTTGATTATATATACCAGATACATTTGCAACATTTCGATATTCACCACATCCCTCAGCAAAAGCTTCAAAAGTAATCACAACAGACTGACTAGAAACCAAAGTACCAATATCCCAACAATAAACATTATCCTGAACATCATCAGGGTCACCTGG
>CP070836.1:11598-14791 GCA_020341795.1 Thermoplasmatales archaeon | reverse complement strand
ACAGTGGTTTAAAGTGTTGTCAAATACTTCATCTGATACAAAACCATTATAAGTTACAATCTTGCCTCCTTTTTCTTTTAAATTATTATATTCTTTTATTACTAAATGACCATATGGACCTATTGGTTGTCCTAGTATATAAATTTCTATTTTGTTTTTGTATTTCTCACATATTTTCTGAAAAGCAGTTAGAATACTTAAGTAATCCTTTCTATGTTCTTGAATTATACCTGGAAGAACTATTTTTAATTTTTCATTATCATTTTGATTATCTATATATAAGTCTTCTTCAAAAGTTGATGTTGGAATTGTAAAAATTTCTTTATCAAAATCCATATTTTCGTAGATATATTCACGAACTGGGCTATAAATTACATTTATTGCATCAAATTTTGGTAAAATAAAATTTTTAATTAATATTGTACTAAAATTTGAATCAATTGTGTTTAATAAATGAAATGGTTTAAAAACAAGATATGGTCGTATCCATGCATTTGCATGATGGACTACTAGCACTTTTTTTGTGTTTGGATTAAAGTTAATATATTGAATTAAATCAAAAGTAGTATCATGAATTGTATTTATAAATAATAAATCAATTTCTATATCACAAATTTTTTTAATACGTCTTAGAAAAGCATTTTTTGATTCAGTCTTCTTCTTTATAACAAAATTAAAATCATCTTTGTTAATATTATAAGAAAGTAATCTTGTAAAAACTTTAGGAGTTGTAAATACAGTTACTTTTGTCTTATTTGTTTTACATATTTTCATAAAACTGTATAATACAGGTATGTGGCTTTGGATCTCTAGAATACCAATATTATAGATATAGTTTTTATCAATTGTATTAGATCCCATCATTTGTATAATGTATTAATGAAAGTTATATTAATCATTTGTTAATAAAATATTTATCAATAATCTGGAACAAATTTATTCTTTAATCTTTCAAGACCTCTATGATAGCGATAATTTCTAATTGTATCAGGGAATTTTCGTATTAAATCTTCCATCATAATATTCAATTCATTAATGTTTTTAAAGAAAATCTCATATTCTAAATCAGCCGCATCACCAATAGAAATATATCTGCATCTGACAAATTGGTTTTTTATGATGTATTCGTTAATTCTGTTCATTTTCTTATAATCCCTTAGACTAATATCAACTCTTATCATTTTGTAATCTAATTTTGTAAAATGTAGATCAACATAAAATCCTTTTATAACTCCTGTATTTTGTAGATCTCTTATTCTTTTAGATATAGTATTTGCAGTACTATGAAGTTTTTGAGCTATTTCAGATGTTGGGATTCTTGAATCTATTGTAAGAATTCGTAATATTTTTAAATCCAGATCATCAATTTTTATTATTGGGCCGCCTCCAAATGTTCTAATATTTTCAACATCGGATCTATTCTCTGGAGTATCATACAGTAAAAATGAATAAGGATATTCATATTCAAAGCACCATTGCGAGTAGAATATTTTTGAAAAATAATTTCTATATTTACTATAAAATGAGCTCCATTCCTTATAAAATTCATAAACATTTTTTATTGCAAAATATACTGATAAATCGATTTGACCTTCATTTTTTGTAACAAAAAGTGAATATTTATTCTCAATTAAATCTTTAATGATGTTATTCTTAATATCGGGAGTTTGATATTGTAGAATAAAATAAAATCTATTTACATTATATCCTAATTTTGAAATATCCACATAAGTTAAAAAATTAAATATGATACCTTCTTTTTTCAATTTTTCAATTCTATGGATTACATTAGATCGATGAAGACCAACTTTCTTTCCAATAGAAGAATATGATTGCCTAGCATTTCTATCAAGTTGATAAAGAATTTTTCTATCTTTCAAATCTAATTTCATACCATTATACAACAATGTATAAATTATTTAAAAATATTTTCGCTAATGTTGTATTTTTTAAAAGAACATTTTATGGAAAAAATTATCATTGAAAATCATAAATAGGTGAGAAATATGAAAAAAAAAATTATTAAATTAGTTGTAGTGACGCTGTTGATTGGAACTGTTTTTACTATGACAAATACTGTATCTGCTTGTCTTGGTTTTAATGCTTCAGAAGATAATAATGTTTTAGTTGGAACAAATATGGATTGGTCACATGATTTTAACGTATTTATTAACTTCTTTCCATCTGATGAGGGAAAATATGGACGAGTTATTTTAGATATACCCTGGCCTTGGTTTGGTGATCCAGACTGGTTTTTACCAATTCAGGGAATGAATGATCAGGGTTTGTTTTTTGATACTTATATGACTCCAGATCGTCCTGCTGTTTATAGTGGTAAACCATTTTTTGAAAGTGATGATCCTGAGTATTATGATTATGCTCTTTGGACTTATTGTCTTGCAAAATGTTCTACTGTTTATGAAGTTTTAGATATTGTTAATCAATATGACACATATTGTGTAAATAATATATCAAGTGGTCAATTATTTTTTGTAGATCGAAATGGTGATTCATTAATTATTGAAGATTGTAATAGTATCATTTTCAAAGAAGGAAATTTTCAGGTTGTATCAAATTTCCTTCAGAGTAAACCTGAATTGGGTGGATATCCATGTTGGAGATATGACACTGCTGTTAGCATGTTGGAGAATATGACTGATTTATCCGTCGAATATTTTACATCAATAAGTAATGCAACTCATTTAACATCTACTATATACTCTAGTATTTATGATTTAAAAGAGATGAAAATATATCTTTATAAATATTACAAATATGATAATATAGTAATATTTGATTTAAATGAAGAGTTTGTAAAAGGTAAAAATCGTTACTACTTAGGATCATTTTTTGAACCAGAAGATAACCAGGCACCTTTGAAACCTGATGCTCCAACAGGTGATGAAACAGGTATACCTAGAGAAGATTATAGATATAGCTGTAAAAAAACCAGTGACCCTAATGGGGATCGAATAATGTATCTTTTTGACTGGGGGGATGGATCGGATTCAGGATGGATTATGCCACAGCCTGGAACTTTAAGAGTATATCATAACTGGACTGTCCAGGGAACATATGAAGTACGTGTTAAAGCAATTGATGAATATGGCAGAGAAAGTGAATGGTCTGATCCACTCAGTGTTACTATGCCAAAAAACAAACCTAATATAAACATACTAATTCTAAACTTCTT
>CP070836.1:6297-11498 GCA_020341795.1 Thermoplasmatales archaeon | reverse complement strand
TAATATTATTGTAGAAAACGGCATTTTTACATTTTTTCTACAGGAGAAAAAACCAAGGTATGCTCCCGTCGGGATTTAGCACCCACGAATATAAAGCCCCCAACTCTAAACAGCAATAAAGAACAAGATTTGAATACGAGTTTACTGGCATAAAATAATTTTAATATTAAGAAAAACATCTTACATGTGTCTATACTTCAGGCATAAATTGACGTTTGATGAAATCTAGTATATTATAAGTGTTATAATACTTGATTTTCCCTGGGAATTTTGTTGATAAATTCATCATGATTTCATGTAGATCACTGATTGTTTTAACATAAAATTCGAGTTCAAGATCAGCATGTCCAGCGGTCTTGTTAATATAATATAGATGAGGATTTTTTGTTATGTAATTAGTAATCTGATGTATATCTGCATAATCTTTAAGGTGAATATCAACCTTAAAATTCTGAAATCCTAATTTCATATAATCCAAATTTGTCTTAAATCCTTGTATTACCCCTTTTTGAATTAATCTTTTAATCCTATGAGTTACAACCATTGCAGTAGTATCAAGTTTATTGGCAATTTCTATCGTTGGAAGGCGAGCATTTCCTGCAATTATATTCAACAATTTTATATCCATATCATCAACACTGATTTCTTTTTCACCTCCTGTAATCATAGGATTTTCTCTATCATCAACCTTATCAATTAAAAATGATGCATTAAAATGCAGTAATTGAACATATAAACAAAAATTCGTCTCCTTAAAGTAGTATCCGTATTTTTTTTTTATCTGTTCGTAGAATGAATAAAAATCCTTAATATTTTTAACCCACATAATTATCAATATATCATACATTCCTTCAATTGGACCTACAAAATATATATACTTATTATCTATGAAATAATCAGTAATTTCCTTTTGAATTTCTGGAGTTGTATATTGTAAAACAAAATAGAATCTAAAGCTAAAATAACCTAATCTTGACGCGTCAATAACAGTATAAAAATTCTTAATAACACCCTCATTTTGCATTCTTTTTATACGATATGACACAACATCCCTGTTTAACCCGATTTTTTTACCAATTTTTGAAGCAGATTGTCTTGAATCAATATCTAATTGATATAATATTTTCCGATCCTTCAAATCAATGTTAATCATATCAATTTCTACAAAACAATATATTTAATATCTTAAAATATCTTTTTGTTAGAAATTATAGTCAATAATTTAATGTTATTTTCTTACATTACACATTTTGTGGTAAAAAAATGGTAAAATGTGTAGAATGTGATAAGGTGCTTGGTTTCCTTGAAGGCTATCGTCATCCAATATTAGATAAAAATCATCTTTTATGCAGCTCTTGCTTTGACCAAGTATCAGAAAGTGTGGAAAAATGGAGAAATGTTGTATTACCTTATGTTGACTTTTTCAATAACAGTCCCTCAAAAAATAACTTACAATTGAAAATAAAAAATAGTGTTATCGATCTTTTTGATTCAAATAAAACAGTTTATAATACCAAATCAAAAGAGAATTATGTTTCAACAGAAATAAATACTTTAATCTAAACACTAAATTAATCAAGCAGGAATCATGTTTAACAAAATTTCATATCTATATATTTCACTTACTGTGCTATTTTGGGGTTCTACCGCAGCTGTTGGTAAATTATTATTAACAAATTTAAATAACTTTCAACTTCTATTTTTTATCTCCTTATTTGGAACGATAAGTCTTTTTATTATTGTATTGATACAAAAAAAAATAGAGATTATTAAAACATATAATCTTAGAAACTATTGCTATTTTGCTTTAATGGGATTTATAGGAGTTTTTCTTTATCATGCTTTATTATTTGCTGGATTATCAGTTGCCCCTGCTTCGGAAGTTTTTATTGTAAATTACACTTGGCCAATTTGGGTTGTTGTTTTTGCAGTAATTATTATGAAAGAGAAATTGAATATTAATAAAATACTAGCGATTATTATTTGCTTTATAGGTGTTTATGTGGTTGTTACTCATGGAGATTTTTTTAATTTTTCAGGGATTAATATTAATGGTGATTTATTTGCTCTTGCAGGAGCTATATCATATGGACTTTTTTCTGTAATGGGGCAAAGATATAATTATGAAGTTTTTACTTCAATGATGTTTTATTTTGGTTTTTCATTTATTTATACTTTGATTTTTACAGTTGCATTTTCAACTATTCCAATAGTTACATCTTATGAAATTATTGGATTGATTTGGATGGGTGTTTTTGCTACAGGTCTTGCTTTTGCTGTTTGGTTTTTAGCAATAAAACATGGTGATATAATTGAAATGTCAAATATCGTGTTTATAACTCCATTTATTTCATTAATTTATATTTATTTTTTACTTGGGGAAGAAATACTATTGTTTTCTGTTATTGGATTGATAATAATTATTCTTGGAATATTTTTAAATAATAATTGGAGGAAACATGACTGATTTAATATTATGCTACATAAATCAAAATAATTATAAATATTATAAATTATATATAAAAGGTCTATATTTTAGAGAAGAGGCAGAAAAAATATGAAAAAGAAAATATTATGTATATTGGTATTGACGCTGTTGATTGTAACTATTATACCGATTGTTGGGTCTACACATCAAAATTATCAGAATCAAATATTTAATGATATTACATCAGTGAATAATAATAGATATTGTAAAGATGATAAAAATAACTATAGATTTCCAGTGATGAATGATATATTAGAACCATTAGATCCAAAGAATGCTTCTCCTAAACCTGCAATAATTGATACACCTGATTATTTCAGTTGGAAGGATTATGAAGGTCAAGACTGGACTACACCTGTAAAAAATCAAAGTGATTGTGGTTGTTGCTGGGATTTTGCAGCTATTGGAGCTCTTGAAAGCATTATTAATATAAGGGAAGGAAATGCTGAATTAGACTTGGACCTCTCAGAACAATATGTACTATCTTGTATACCAGAAGCAGGTAGCTGTTGGATGGGGAATTATGCTTACTGGGCTTTTTGTTATATGAGAAATGCATATATTATGGGTAATTACTATAATGGTGTAATTCCTGAATCTTGTTTTCCATATGTAGGTGTTGACTCATTTGGTTGTGATTTTTATGATTGTGATAAAAATCCTGTTTCATGTGATGAAAAATGTGATAACTGGGTAGAAGAACTTATTCCAATAAAAGATTATGGATACTGGATCCCAGATGGAAGTAGTGAAGATAGAGAAGCTATTAAAAGTCAAATTATGCAACATGGACCTATTTGCAGCGCTATGGCTGTTCGAAATGATTTAATAGATTGGGGGTATGAAAATCAAAATCCTAATGATTATTATCCATATTACCCTGCAGTTGGAATAGGGCACATTGTAACAATTGTTGGATGGAAAGATGATCCAACTATTAATAAAGGTGGTTATTGGATAATTAAAAACAGTTGGGGTACAGATTGGGGTTATGATGGTTTTTTTAACCTGGAATATAAGAGTTTGAACATTGATAGTTTTCAAATAGACTGGGTTGATTATGAGACAAGTGACAATTGGAAACCAAACAAACCTACAATTTCTGGAGATAAAGAAGGTGAAATTGGTGAAGAACTTACTTTTTCAACAACTACAACTGATCCAAATGAATTACAATTATATTATATGTGGGATTGGGGTAATGAAACAACTAGTGACTGGATTGGATTATATAACTCAGGGGAATCTGTTAGTACATCACATTCTTGGACTGAAGAAGGTGTGTATAAAGTAAGAGTAAAAGCAAAAAACACTAATGAGAAGGAAAGTGAATGGTCAAATATATTTACAGTATGTATACCAAAAAATAATGATGGTGATGATCAGAAACAAGGTAAATATGATGGAAGATATCGCTGCTGGAAGGGTGCTCAATTAGCTCAATCATTTATTCCTTCAAAAAATACAATCACAATGGTACAATTATACATGAATAGAATTGGTAATCCTGTTAAACTAACTATTTCTATTAGAGATGAATTAGAAAATATGGATTTAACATCTATTGTAATTACTCCTGATATGGTACCTGAAACATCTAGATGGATAGAGTGTGATTTCCCTGATATTAATGTAATTCCTGGTGAAACATATTATATTGTTTGGGATCCCATAGCATTTGATATGGATAATACCTTTTTATGGGGTTATGGTTCCAATGATCCTTATCCTAATGGTTGTGCTTGGAGAGGTCCGAGATGGACGGAATTAGTTATTGAGGGATACCCTGATCCTGACTTTTGTTTCAAAACATATCATCCAAAATCGAAGAACAAAGTAATTGAACTATCTTTACATAACTTTCTTCAGCAGCATCCAAACCTGTTTCCAATATTACGACAATTATTACAAAAACTCTAAACAATCTCTTTTTTTATTTTTTATTATTTAACAATTTTTTAAATTAGTTCCTGGGTACAAATCCCCTTTTTTCACCTATTAGTAGAAAATGATATTTTCATATTTTTTCTACAGGAGAAAAAATAACAGTATGCTCCCGTCGGGAAGGGAACACGAATTTACCAGTAAAAATATAAGAAAAAAAGTAAAAAGAGAGTTATAGTTTAGATTAGTATTTGTTTTAGTATTTTTTCAAAGAAAGGAAAAAAATAAATTATTTAGTAAAAAATTATTGTTTTGGATGAGCTTCAAAAAACTCCCACATAAGATCAGTTGCTGATATTTCACAGGGTGGCCAAAAAGCCTCAGGACCGCCAAACCACTCGTGACCACCATCTACAACAGTATATAAAACAACTTCAGAACCATCATCACCTTTTGCATATGTTTGTTTAATGATATTTCCACCTTCACTTGTTTCAATCTCAGGAATAGGATTGCAATTATTATGTTCAACCCAAAAAGATACCGATTCATTAACTGAAAGGAAATAGGTATTTACTATCACTTTAATATTAGTATTCCAAAGGCGAAGCGTACCATTAACCCAGCCTCCATAATAAGGAAGATTTCTGTCTTGTAAACCATGAAAAACAATAACAGAAACTGGATGAGCAGGCTCTGGAATAACATACAAAGATGATTCAGTATACCATATTCCTCCAATGGAACCAGCTACAGGAGCAATAGCAGCAACAATATCTGATAAATCAGCACCAAGACGATAGGTCATCATTCCTCCACCAGACATACC
>CP070836.1:0-6197 GCA_020341795.1 Thermoplasmatales archaeon | reverse complement strand
ATTTGAACAATTTACAAGGATAAGGTTAACTGTATTATCAGGTATTTGTAAATTTTTTTGGTTTATTGCGTAAAATAATGATTTATTATTAACTGTATTTTCTTTTATTTCTTGTGTGAAATGTTCTATTGTATTTCCAAAAATAAAAATACCTGTGTTTGTAAAAATATTATTTTTTATTGAAATATTTGATGAACATTTTTCTAACCATATTCCTCCGCCTTTTTCATTGATTTTTCTTGTGATTTTATTGTTTATAATGGTATTGTTTATACTTTTTCCATAGAACCATATACTTGGTCCATTGTTTGTGTGAAATATATTGTTTTTAATTGTTACATTTTCTGAATCTTGTGATAATATTCCACAGTATCCTTTTGCTATAATGTTTTCTTCAACTGTGATGTTATTTTTATTATTTGAAATTTCAATTCCTGCATCTGTTTTATATAAAAAATTTTGACCGGCATCATATAACGTGAAACCTTTTATTGTTACATTATTTGCAGATATTTTTATTACATCTGTTTTATCCATGCAGGTTATATTTGTTGTTTCTTTGTTTTCACCAATTAAATTTAAAGATTTATAGAGGACAATATATTCATAATACGTTCCACTGTATACAAATATGGTAAAACCATTTGGTGCATCGTTTATTGCATCTTTTATTTTTGTATAATTATTTGGTCCTGTTCCACCTACATATAATGTATTATTATTTATCGAAATTTCTTTATTTATAATGTTACAATTTGTTATATTTAATCCTAGTGATAAAGGGTTCAAAATATTAATAGTTAGAAAAAATGAAAATATTACTATTAATATTATTTTTCTTTTCATATTTATATATTTATAATTATATATGTATTTATAGGTTTTGATGGTTTTTCAATAATTATATGTTTAAGAATCGTAATAAGCGATCTAATATTGATTCAAAGTTATTTAAAATAGTATATGACTTTGTTTTAGATCCCCATATAGTTTTTGGTTCTGACCAGTCACTTTCTGCCCCATGTATATCTTTTGCTTTAACTCTTATTGTATATTTACCTCTATAAGACCATGAATGTGTTGAACTAATTATTTCTTTGGATTTATTTGGCCCCATCCAATCCTGTTCAGAGTTATCTCCCCAATCCCATATATAGTACATCTGATCTCCATTTGAATCGTTTAAATATGTGCTATAAGTGTTTTCTTCTCTAGGTTTAATTTTACTAGGTCCTTCTGGTTTAGCAGGTGCTTCAGGTGGATTATTATAAATATTTATTGTAGTTAAAGCTGTCCATTCGCTATCATAACCATATACGTCTATAGCTTTTACTCTAATTCTAAATAAACCTTGATCTTTAACACTCCATACATGTGAAACATTAACGATTGCACCAGATTTATGAGGATGAACTAATTCATAATCTGGACTATCACCCCAGTCAAATAAATAATAAATTCCATGGTCATCAGGGTCTTCTGCCTGAGTTGTAAAATAATATGGAGTTCCTGCTTGTCCAGAGTTGGGACCATCTGGAACTGAAGGAGTTGTTGGAGGTAATGATTCATATAAAGTCAAATATCTTGCATCTTTGTCAAGATCGCATTTTTTATATTTAATTCTAAAATAACCATTTTCACCCCATTCTGGGCCCCAACTATTTTTACATATCCAATATTCTCCAGTATCATTATATCCTACAATTGCAACACAATGTGTTCCAATATTTGCGCCCCATAGAGGTTGGTATATACCCTCTTGATAGTGAACAAAGTCTTGATAAACAAGAAACGATGTAAATAATGGACCATAGGTGATAAGTGCTTCTTTAATATCACCATCTGAGACGAAACCTGAAGAATTAACCTTTATTACTCTGTCTTCCCAATCAGGAGATTTTGAATTACAGGACATATCCTTATCTTCATACGGAAAACATGCTTCATCTGAAATACCATAATTTTGTAGGTAATCAAGTGCATCCCAAGGGTACATGCCAAAATCACAGGATCCACCTCCACAAAAAAATAAATGAGATTCCGATAAATCTACATTAAATATATTGTTTGAGGTTATTTGTATTATTGATTCTAATGCACTGGTATATGCAAATGCTGTACATGCTCCGCACACCCCTTGATCTTTAACAGGTGTTAACCAATTATAGCCATCAACATTTCGCCAGTCAAATTCTTCTGGTAAGTCAATATATAATGGAGGACTATATTCTATATAGTTTTCACTTGGTTTATCTAATTTGCCTCCAAAAAGGACTTTTAATTGATTTTGTGAATAAGAAGAAATTTTTGTTTCACCTGCTGTCCATTTTGCATTATTTTCTATAATTGCATCTTGTATTTGTTGAAGAATGGTTTTTTCATTATTATTTACCTCTTGGTTTACAATTATTGCATTTGAAAAAGGTAATAAAGTTAGTAAAATTAAAATAAAAAATGTTATATATTTAATTTTTTTATTAATCATTTTTTAATCACTGTTCCTATAAGATCTTGTTGATATAATAAACCTCCGAAAAAGATTAACATTTGTTAAATATTTAAACTTTTCTTATATAAATTAATTATTTAATAATAATTTTTTGTATAATAATCTAATTTATTAAGTGGTTATCTGCCAAAATTATTCCATCTATTATACATTGAATAACTATTTTAAAATAAATTATTAAATTTAATAATAAATGATTTAAATTAGATCTGAGATAAGGTTTATACAGGGGATATAAATCCTTATTATTTCCACCATTTATTTCATAATACTTGTCCCAAATACCTTTTAACCATATTCTGTTAGCATTTGGGCATTTATCTTTATAATCTTTCCAATAATTACCTTTGTCACCATTATACCAATTATTGCTACATTCATCTACAGCATTTAGAGAATTATAAAAAAAGTTATTTAGATAAAAATTATTATTATCAGAATGACTCCATAAATAGATACCCGTAGTACTGTTTCTTATGTTATTCCAATAAATATCGTTGTTGGTGGATTGTCCCATTAACATACCTTTTATTACAGTGTTTATTATTCTGTTTCCTTTAACATTATTATTAGAGGAGCCCCACATATCTATACCATTTTTATTTTTATCTATAAAATTCCAATTCATATTATTATAAATTGAATTAAAAACAAGTACACCAAATTCGTTTTCACATATTTTATTTCCTTCTATGCTATTCTTTGATGAATACCATATAAGAACACCGTACCAATTGTTAACTATATAATTCCAATTTATGTTGTTAAAATTTGAATTAATTAAAATTCCACTTTTTTGATATCCACTATTTTGAATCTTAAATCCGTTTACCTTTACATGGTCAGTTGAAATATTTAAAACATGTTCATTTCCATTACCTTGAATTATTGTCTTATATCTATTTACTCCTCTTAATGTGATAGATTTGGTTATTATTACATTTTCTTGATATAGGCCTTCATTTACTTGTATTGTGTGACCATCTTTGGTGTCAATATCATCAATTGCATCTTGAATTGTTTGAAAAATTTCACCAGTATTTAGATTATAAACCGAGTTTGATAAAATATGACTCGATGATGTATTATTAAGTTGTAATATTATTGATTCAGATTTTAAATTATCAAATCCATTAGCTGAAGAAATAGGTACTATTAACAATAATCCTATTATGATAAAAACCATTCCTTTTTTATTTAAATTATTTTTTATTATTTTTCCCCCTTCAAATATATATAATATGATTTATAATAAAATTATTGGATTTAAAAGTATCTATTTATATTTGAAACAATTGTTGCACTAAACTTCACACATTATTTCTTCTGGAGGTTTTATAAGCGGATATATATCTTGTTCACCTCCTTCTGGAATAACATAGGGTGTATCACCATAACCATCATGGTGTTCATCAACACCATTATAATCATCCCAGTAATTACCTCCAGTTTCAAAATCATTATGCCAGTAATTTGTTATATCTGCACTTTGTTTACTATTATTTATTGAATTATTTAAAAAAATGTTGTTATATACTATATTATCACTCGATCCACAACAAATTATTGTGCCATAGTTATTTTCCTTAAAACAGTTGTTATACACAATGTTGTTATTTGAGCCCTTTATCATTGCGCCATAGTAATTATTTATAACGATATTGTTTTTAATTGTGTTTTCATATGAATAAGTATGTATAAAAATTCCATTTTCAGCGTTTGAAAAAATAATATTGTTTTCAATAAAATTATATGAGGATTTCCAAGTTTGTATACCAATTAAATTGTTTAATATTTGATTTTGTGAAAGTATATTATTATTTTTATTTACTCCTATTGTGATAGCTTTTGATACATTTATTATTTTAACATTTTTTATAATATTATTCGAAGAATTTATGTATACTCCCATAGTATCACCTGTGTATGTATTTTTTGTAACTGTTAAATTTTCAATTTTACATTTATCTGAATCTATATTGATGATTATAACCTGTCTCTGACTATTATTCGAACTATAATTAATAATAGTATTATCCGTACTTTGTCCTACAAGAATTATACTTTTATTTATAGTTAATAATTCGTTATATATTCCATTTTCTATAATAATTGTATCATTATTGGATGAAGCATTGATCGCATCTTGTATTGTTTTATAATAAGATTCATCTGAAATACCAACAAATAATGTTTTTGAATTAATTTTAGTTATTTCATTTTTATCTTTTATTGTTTGATATAAAATTGACAATATAACTATTATGAAGAAAATTATAAGAAATAATAATATTATCTTCTTAGATATTTATACTCCTCCTTAAATCATAAATTTGCGATAATCAATTAATTATATAAAATAATTTTCTATTTATGATTTATCAATTAAAAGATAATAATATTAATATTATATAGACAAATATAAAGCTTAAAAAAGAAAGGTTTATCTTATTAGACATGTATTTCCAGATAAGCCAATTGATAATCTATCAAATTATATGGATATGGTAATATGAAGAAAATAATTCTTATAATATTATTAATTGTACTTGTTGGTTTACCAAATTTCTTGGGAGATCCAGTTACTGATAATAGAGGATGGACTATTACAGAAATTGTATCAACTGAAAGTGACGATACTGCATATCGTGCGATTTTAGATGTTGATCAGGATGGAACAGTTCATATTGCTTGGATGGATAGAACAAATTATAATAATTCAGGACGAGATTGGGATATTTTTTATAAAATGAAACCTAGGAATGGTAACTGGACAACAACTGAAATAGTGTCGACTGAAAGCACAGATGATAGCAATTGTCTGGATATGGATGTTGATCAAAATGGAACAATTCATATTGTATGGAAGGATAAAACTAACTTTAGCAATGCTGGCCAGGACTATGATATATTTTATAAAAAGAAACATAAAAACGATATTTGGACAATAACTGAAATAGTTTCCACTGATAATACTGGGAGTTGTAGTTGTCCATCTTTAGCTATTGATAAGGATTATTCAGTTCATGTAGTCTGGCCGGATAGTACGTTTGATACTGGTTTCGGCTTTGATTATGATATTTTTTATAAAAAGAGATCTAGTGATGGTTCTTGGTCTTCAACCGAGGTAGTAACATTTGATAGCAATAGTTCCTCATTGAAAGCATCTGTTGCAGTTGATTATAATGATACTGTTCATGTTGTATGGGAAGAAGAAACTGATTTTGGTGATTCTGGAAGTGATTATGATATTTTTTATAAAAATAAAAAACTTGGTGGTAATTGGACAGAAACTATACTTATTTCCTCAGAAAGCACTAAAGACTCCTTAAGTCCTTCTTATTTAATAGTAGATAAATGGGGGACTTTACACTTAGCATGGGTAGATGGAACAAATTATCTTGATTCAGGTAATGATAATGATATTTTTTATAAGTATAAACCAATTGATGGAAATTGGAGTGTTGCTGAGGTATTAACTTATGAGAGTAGTAACAATTGTAATTGGCCAACTCTTGCTATTGATCTAAATGAAACGATCCATGTTGTTTATACTGATGAGTCTGATAAAACTCGTAATTTTGAGGTTTATTATAAAAAGAAACCGAAAGATGGTAATTGGTCTATAGCAGAATTAGTTTCCTCTGAAAGCATTAATAATTCCTTTTTTACATCAATAGCTGTTGAT